>NZ_CP107924.1:3961682-5282243 GCF_036014235.1 Streptomyces sp. NBC_00435 | reverse complement strand
GCATCCGGTTAACGTCGGTGACACGACCTCGCACCTGCGCGTTCACCCCGGTTTGCAAGGATTTCCGTATGGCAGCGACCACCTCATCCCTCCCCACGGCCCGCCGCACGCGGGTCATCGCCCATCGCGGCGCCTCCCACGAGCACCCCGAGCACACCATGGCCGCGTACCGGCAGGCCATCGCCGACGGGGCCGACGCGCTCGAATGCGATGTGCGGCTCACCGCCGACCACCGGCTGGTCTGCGTGCACGACCGGCGGGTCGAGCGGACATCCGACGGGCGCGGGGTCGTCTCCGAGATGACGTACGAGGAGCTGCGCGCGCTCGACTTCGGCGCCTGGAAGGGGGCCGCGCACGCCGGGGCGCGGGTGCTGCTCTTCGAGGACCTGCTCCGGGAGGCGCTGGCCGCGCCGTACCCCGTCGGCCTCGCCGTGGAGACCAAGCACCCGACCCGCGCGGGTGGCCGACTGGAGGCCGAACTGGTCCGCATGCTCAGGGAGTACGGGCTGGCCGACGGCTCCTCCGGCCGGGTCGAGGTGATGAGCTTCTCCCGCTCCGCGCTGAACCGGATGCACCGGATCGCGCCCGGGCTGCCCGCCGTGTACCTGACCGAGCGCCGGGTCCACCCGGTCCGGCCCCCGTACGCCACCCACGCGGGCCCGGGCATCGAGCTGGTACGCCGGGACCCGGGGCTGGTGGGCCGACTGAAGGCGAAGGGGCTCCGGGTGCGCGTGTGGACCGTGGACGAGCCCGCCGACCTGGAGCTCTGCGTGCGCCTGGGCGTGGACACGGTCATCACCAACCGGCCCCGGGACGTGCGCAAGCTGCTCCAGGACATGTGACCGCGCCCGGCCGGGGTGCGCCGGCCGGATGCGGGGAGGTCGGACCTGCCGGGGGTGGTGCGGGTCCGGCCGGGAGTTCGGGTCGCGCGGGGTGCTACACGAAGCGCTGGTTCGCCGAGCCGTTGCAGGTCTGCAGGCGCAGCGGCTCGTGGGCGGCGGCCACCGTCAGGCACATGCCCGGGGCGGCGGCGGGGCGCAGGGTGGCTCCGTCACGGACGAACTGCTGGTTGGCGCCACCGTGGCAGTTCCAGATGATCATCGCGGTGCCGTTGCCGTAGTTGGCGCCGGGGGCGTCGAGGCAGCGGTCCTGGGTGAGCTCGATGTGGACGGACTTCTTCGCGGAGTCGTACCACCAGCCCTGGTTGCGGCCGCCGTGGCAGTCCCAGCCGATGACCTTGGTGTTGTTGGCGCTGGAGCCGCCGTTGGAGTCGAGGCAGTTGCCCGTGGCCTCGTTCCTGAGCGGCTTGTACAGGTCGTCCCAGGCCCCGGCCTGCAGGACGGGGGTGCCGGTGCTCGCCGGGTCGGCGCACGAGGCCTCGCGCAGGCCGGAGGCGTAGAGCTGGGTCAGACAGGACGCGAAGGCGCCGTGGCCGCGGTAGTTGGGGTGGAAGGACTGGCGGGCGGTGTTCTCGTCCCACGGGAAGTGGTCCCCGAGGTCGAGGTAGAGGCCGCGGGCCCAGGTGTCTTCCATGCAGACCTCGTGGCCCTGGAAGAGCCGCGAGTTGTCGAGGTAGGTCGCTCCCGCCGCGAGGGCGGCCGCGCGCATGCCCTTCTCGAAGGTGGGCACCGCGTAGTTGCGGCCCCAGGCGGCGTCGGAGTCGTAGCCGGCGCAGCCTCCGGGGAGCTTGCCGGGGAAGTCCGGGTTGTCGTTGAAGTCGGGGCCGATCGGGCTCGGGTAGCCCATCACGACCAGCTTGTAGTCGGAGTCGGCGTAACCGGCGTCGCGCATGACCGTCTTGAGGTCGGCGATCGTCGACTCCACCTTGGGCTTGAGGCCGTCGACGCGCCCCTGCCAGCCCGGACCGTACTTCGGCTCGCAGGTGCCCTGGCTGAGCACCCAGCGTGTGACACAGTCGGTCATGACCGGGCCGAACTGCAGGTCGTCGTTGGCTCCGGCGACCAGCAGCACCATCTTGATCCTGGTGTTGCGGGCTTTGACGGCGAGGCTGTCGCTCTGCACCGGTTCGTCGGCGTACTGCTTGCTGCCACCGATCCTGATGTTTCCGGTGTAGCCGCCGGAGCAGGCCACGTTGAAGGTGTAGTCGGCCGCGATGCCGGTGCGGTGGATCGCCGAGTCCGGCGACCGGTGGCACTGGTTGGACGAGGTGTTGGTCGCGGGGTCGTAGTTGCCGACGCCCTCGCCCGAAATCTCGCTGTCGCCGAGCGAGATCAAGCCGGTTTTGCGGTCGGCGAGCGGACGGACGGCCGGGTCGCCGTAGATCTTGACGGCCTCGGCGGCCCGGACGGCCTCCAGTTCGGGTGTGAGGGGTGTGGCAGCGGTGGCGGCCCCGGCGGCGGGAGCCGCCTGGGCCATGGGGGTGATGGCGGTGACGCCGCCGAGGGCGGCCGCGACCGCCGCGACGGCGGCGAAGGTAGATCTGAGTCTGGATTGTGTACGGACACGTGCCATGAGTGCCTCCCCGATCTCGGTGTTACCCCCGGTATTTACTGGCCGGTAAGCGCGTTGGGAACAGTCCGAACAAGACAATTGCTCAACTTTTTGAGGAGGCACCACAGATGACCGACGATCAGAAGAACGGCGCGGCCCCCGAGGGGTTCCGCGTGGAGCACGACTCCATGGGCGAGGTACTCGTCCCCGCACACGCCAAATGGCGAGCTCAGACCCAGCGCGCCGTCGAGAACTTCCCCATCTCGGGACTGCGCCTGGAGCGCGCCCACATCGAGGCGCTGGCCCGGATCAAGGGCGCCGCGGCCGTCGTCAACGCCCGGCTCGGCGTGGTCGACGAGGAAATCGCCGCGGCGATCGTCTCCGCCGCCGCCGAGGTCGCCGAGGGCCGCTGGGACGAGCACTTCCCCGTCGACGTGTTCCAGACGGGTTCCGGCACCTCGTCCAACATGAACGCCAACGAGGTGATCGCCACGCTGGCCACCGAGCGGCTCGGCCGCGCCGTCCACCCCAACGACCACGTCAACGCCTCGCAGAGCTCCAACGACGTCTTCCCGTCCTCCATCCACATCGCCGCCACCGCCGCCGTCACCGGCGGGCTCGTCCCCGCCCTGGAGCACCTGGCCGGCGCGATGGAGCGCAAGGCCGCCGAGTACTCCGAGGTGGTCAAGTCCGGGCGGACGCACCTGATGGACGCCACCCCGGTCACCCTGGGCCAGGAGTTCGGCGGGTACGCGGTCCAGCTCCGCTACGGCGTCGAGCGGCTGCGCGCGGCGCTGCCGCGGCTGGCCGAACTGCCCCTGGGCGGGACCGCCGTGGGCACCGGGATCAACACCCCGCCCGGATTCTCCGCCGCCGTGATCGCCGAGGTGGCCGCGGCCACGGGGCTGCCGCTGACCGAGGCCCGGGACCACTTCGAGGCGCAGGGGGCCAGGGATGCCCTGGTCGAGACCTCGGGGATGCTCCGTACGGTCGCCGTGTCCCTCACCAAGATCTGCAACGACCTCCGCTGGATGGCCTCGGGTCCGCGCACCGGATTGGCCGAAATCAATCTCCCGGATCTTCAGCCGGGGTCCTCGATCATGCCCGGAAAGGTCAATCCGGTCGTCCCGGAGGCCGCGCTGATGGTCGCCGCCCAGGTGATGGGGAACGACACGGCGCTCGCGGTGGCGGGCGCCGCGGGCAACTTCGAGCTCAACGTGATGCTCCCGGTGATGGCCCGCAACCTCCTGGAATCCATCCGCCTGCTGAGCAGCGTCAGCCGCCTGCTGGCCGACCGCACCGTGGACGGGATCACCGCCAACACGGCCCGGGCCAGGGAGTACGCCGAGTCCTCGCCCTCCGTGGTGACCCCGCTCAACCGCTACATCGGCTACGAGGAGGCCGCCAAGGTGGTCAAGAAGTCCCTCGCGGAGCGCAAGACGATCCGTGAGGTCGTCCTGGAGTCGGGCTACGTGGAGCGCGGCGACCTCACCCTGGAGCAGCTCGACGAGGCACTGGACGTCCTGCGGATGACCCGCCCCTGACGTGGCCGCCCCACCCCGCGCCGGGGTCCGGATCCGGTCGTTTCCCGTCCCCGAACACCTCGGTGACCTGCACCGCAGCGCTCGTCCGGGCCCCAGCCCTAAGATCTGCGCATGACAGGTACCGGAGGCCGCGGGGGCGGCAGCACGCGGGGCGCGGCGCGGGGCGCCGCACAGGGTGCCGGGCGGGGCGGCGCGCAGGACGCCCACTGGGCGCCCGGGGAGCAGATCCTCTGGCGCTACCGCGACCACGGGCCCGGCCCGAAGGGCGCCGTGCACATCTGCCGGCCGGTGACCGTGGTGACCGACACCGACGAGCTCCTCGCCGTGTGGATGGCCCCCGGTACCGAGTGCGTCAAGCCGGTGCTCGCCGACGGGACCCCGGTCCACGAGGAGCCGCTCGCCACCCGGTACACGGCGCCGCGGACCACCGTACGGTCGCGCTGGTTCGGGGCGGGCGTCCTGAAACTGGCGCGGCCCGGGGAGCCGTGGTCGGTGTGGCTGTTCTGGGAGCACGGCTGGCGCTTCAAGAGCTGGTACGTGAACCTGGAGGAGCCGCGGACGCGGTGGTCCGGCGGCATCGACTCCGAGGACCACTTCCTGGACATCTCCGTCTACCCGGACCGCACCTGGCTCTGGCGGGACGAGGACGAGTTCGCGCAGGCCCAGCGGTCCGGCCTGATGGACCCGGAACAGGCCCGGCGGGTGCGCGAGGCGGGGCGCGCCGCGGTGGACGTGATCAGAGCCTGGGGTCCGCCGTTCTCCGAAGGCTGGCAGGATTGGCGGCCGGACCCGGCCTGGGGCGTACCGGCGCTGCCGGAGGACTGGGACCGCACTCCGGCGCATATGACCTCATGAGACCCTTGATGCGCCCCCAGGGGGCAACCGTAGGATCGTCCTCCGCCGGGGCGTCGGCGACGTCGCCGTACGGGCTCCCTTCGGCAAATGTCGCCAGGTGCGCGGTACTTGGCCGGAGGTTCACGCAAAGCGAGAGGTAACGAGCGGGACGCGGAACCGCGGGGTGATGGTGTCCCCGCCGCTGAGCGGGTATACCGCGACTGACCGAGTTGAGTGCAGCGCACATCGAGCGCAAACGGACGGAATGCCACGCGTGACGGAGTACCCCACCTCTCAGGAGGGCCCACAGCCGGTCGCCTCCGGCGGTCGGACGGACGAGCCGAGTGCCTCCGGCGGCCGTACGGAGGAGCAGGGCCGCGGCAAGGCCCCGGCCCCTGCCGCCGAGGCCGTACACACGCATGCGCAGACCCAGGGCCCCGACGTCCCCCGCCCCCGGGGGACCGCGGACCCGGGCCCCGACGGTGACGCCGCGCGCGGCATCGCGACGGCCACGGGCAGCGCGGCCGGGGAGCCCGGCCGGTCCGCTGCGCCGGCCGGCGAGGGCGGTGGCACGCCCGCTGCCGCGCCCGGCCAGGTCCAGGGTCCGGAGGGCATCGCGCGGCGGGAGGGCGACCGGCTGCGTTTCGTCGGAGCCGCCACCCGGCGGATCGCGCGCGGGATCGACCTCGACGAGATCGTGCTCGGCCTGTGCCGGGCCACCGTGCCGACCTTCTCCGACGCCATCCTCGTCTACCTGCGCGACCCGCTCCCCGTCGGCGACGAACGGCCCGTCGGCCCGGTGGTCCTGAGACTCCGCCGCACCGACCGGCTCCGGCCGATCGACGAGTTCACCGGAGCGGGCACGAGCACCGGCACCGGTTCCGGTTCTGCCGGGGGCGCCTCGGGCCCCGTGACGACGCCGGACGGCGAGCTCGACTTCAGCCAGCTGGCCCTGGTCGGCCCGCAGGGTGACCTGCCCGCCGCCGAGCTGTGCGAGATCCGCCCCGGCGGGGCGCTCGCCGAGGTGCTGCGCGGCGTACGGCCCGTCTTCGGGTCCTCCGCCGCCGCCAGCGCCGCGCTGCCGGAGCTGTTGGGCGCGGACCACCCCGTACCGCGCGGCCAGCGGGCCATCCTCGCGCCGCTGCGGGGCCGCCGCCGCGTCATCGGCGCGGCGGTGTTCCTGCGCACCCCGGAGCGGCCGGCCTTCGAGACCAACGACCTGCTGGTCGCCGCCCAGCTGGCCACCCATACCGCGCTCGGCATCGACAAGGCCGTGCTCTACGGGCGCGAGGCGTACATCGCCGACGAGCTCCAGCGCACGATGCTGCCCGACAGCCTCCCCCAGCCCACCGGGGTCCGCCTCGCCAGCCGCTACCTGCCCGCCGCCGAGACGGCCCGGGTCGGCGGCGACTGGTACGACGCCATACCCCTGCCCGGCAGCCGGGTCGCACTCGTCGTCGGTGACGTCATGGGCCACTCCATGACCTCCGCCGCGATCATGGGACAACTCCGTACGACGGCCCAGACGCTGGCGCAGCTCGACCTGCCGCCCGCCGAGGTCCTGCACCACCTCGACGAGCAGGCGCAGCGCCTGGGCTCCGACCGGATGGCCACCTGCCTCTACGCCGTCTACGACCCGGTCTCGCACCGGATCACCATCGCCAACGCCGGCCATCCACCACCGGTGCTCCTGCACCTGGGCGGCCGCGCCGAAGTGCTGCGCGTACCCCCCGGCGCCCCCATCGGCGTCGGCGGCGTGGACTTCGAGGCCGTGGAGCTGGACGCCCCGGCCGGGGCCACCCTCGTGCTGTACACCGACGGCCTCGTCGAATCCCGCCTGCGCGACGTGTGGACCGGCATCGAGCAGCTCCGCGAGCGGCTGGCCACCACCGCTCAGCTGACGGGCCTGGACCACCCGCCGCCGCTCGAGGCCCTGTGCGACGACATCCTGGACATGCTGGGCCCCGGGGACCGGGACGACGACATCGCACTGCTCGCGGCCCGGTTCGACGGGATCGCGCCCAGCGACGTGGCGTACTGGTTCCTGGACCCGGAGGAGACCGCTCCGGGCCGGGCCCGCCGGTTCGCCCGCCGGGCGCTGAGCCGGTGGGGACTGGAGGAGCTCCAGGACTCGCTGGAGCTGCTGGTCAGCGAGGTCGTCACCAATGCCGTGCGGTACGCCGAGCGGCCGGTCACCCTGCGTCTGCTGCGGACGGACGTGCTGCGGTGCGAGGTCGGCGACGATTCCCCGCAGCTGCCGCGCCAGCGCCGGGCCCGGGACGACGACGAGGGCGGCCGCGGTCTGTTCCTGGTCAACCGGATGGCCCGCCGGTGGGGTGCCACCCGGCTGAGCAGCGGCAAGGTCGTCTGGTTCGAGCTCGCCCTGCCGGGCTCGCAGGAAGGGCGCTGACCGCGGCGCCGCCGGCGCGGCCGTCCATGCCGATGCCGACGCCCCCGCGGTCGCGGGGGCGTCGGCATCGGCATGGACACTGACGGCGGAGCGGCCGCCCGGCCTACGGCTTCGGCAGCGGGTCCGGCTTCGGCGGCGATTTCGTCGCGTTCGGGGTGCGACTCGGGGTCGGAGTCGGCGTGGGAGTGGGCGTGGGAGTGGGCGTCGGCGTCGGTGTCGGCGAGGTTGTCCGGCTCGGGGTCGGCGCCGAAGGCGTGTTGCCGGAGGGGGTCGGGGTGCTCGCGGTCTGACTCGGTGTGCTCGACGGGCTGGAGGTGCTGCTCGGCGTCTGAACCTTGCCCATCTCCGCGTCGTCCAGCTTGAAGGAGCCGGTCTCCACGCCCTTGAGCGCGGCGAGCGTGTACTGCTTCCAGATCGCGGCCGGGAAGCTGGAGCCGCCCGCGCGGCCACCGCCGGCGGTACCGGTCAGGCTGGTCTGGGTGTGCGTGCCGGGCTCGTCACCGAACATCGCGACGACGGTGACCAGTTCCGGGGTGAACCCGGTGAACCAGGCGGCCACGTTCTTCTCGGTGGTGCCGGTCTTGCCGGCGGCCTCGTAGGCCGAGCTCTTCACGGCCTGGCCGGAGCCGTCCTCGACGACGCCGGTGAGCACCTTGGTGACGGTGTCGGCGGTCTTGCGGCTGATGGCCTGGTCACCGACGGCGCGGACCGGCTTGTACTCGCGGTCCTTGTGCTCGGCGGACTTGATGATGCTCGGGGTGATCTTCTTGCCGTGGTTGTCGAAGGTGGCGTAGACCCCGGCCATCTCCAGGGTGTCGGCGCTCATCGTGCCGAGCGACATGGCCGGCTTGTCCTCGGGCCAGCCGTCGCGGTCGTGCATGCCGAGCTGGAGGGCGGTCTTCTTCGCGTTCTTCGGCCCCACGTCCACGATCATCTGGGCGTACACGGAGTTCACCGAGGAGTTGGTGGCGGACTGGACCGTCATCATCGGGGTGCCGTAGTTGCGGTCGTCCTGGTTCTGCGGGTTGAACGGGACGGTGCTGCCGACCACGGGGCGCTTGCTGGTGCCATCGTAGAGGGTGTTCGGAGTGATCGGCTTGCCGTCCTGCGTGCTCGCCCCGGTCTCCAGGGCGGAGGCGAGCACGACCGGCTTGAAGGTCGAGCCCGGCTGGAAGTCCTTGCGCAGGGCGTTGCTCGCCCACTGCTCGCTCTGCCCCGTGCCGCCGTACATCGCGAGGATCGCGCCGGTCTTCGGGTCCACGGACGTCGCGCCCGCCTGGACGGCGGCATCGACGGCACGGCCCTTGCGGTCGAGCTTGGACTCCAGCTCGTCCTGGACCGCCGCCTCCAGCGCGGCCTGCTTCTTCGGGTCGACGGTGAGGGTGATCTCCCAGCCACCGGCCTTGAGCTGGGCCTCGCTCATACCGGTCTGCCGCTTGAGCTCCTCGTCGGCGGCCTGGATCAGGTAGCCCTTCTGGCCCTCCATGCCGGGGGCCGCCTTGGGCTTGACCGGCTCCTGGAACTTCATTTCCTTGCGCTTGGCCGCGTCCAGCTTGCCCATCTCGACCATGTTGTCGAGGACGGCGTTGAAGCGGACCATGACCAGGTGCTTGCCGTTCGGGCCGGCCGTCGCCCAGTCGTACTGGCTGGGGGCCTGCAGGACCGCGGCGAGGTACGCGCCCTGTTCCAGGGTCAGCCTGTCGGCGTCGACGCCGTAGTAGGCCTGGGCCGCGGCCTGGATGCCGTAGGAGTTGCGCCCGTAGAAGTTGGTGTTCAGGTAGCCCGCGAGGATCTCGGGCTTCTTCATCTGCTGATCGACCTTGAGGGAGATGATCAGCTCCTTCAGCTTGCGGGTCGCCGTCTGGTCCTGCGTCAGGTAGAAGTTCTTGACGTACTGCTGGGTGATCGTCGAACCGCCGGCCTTGCCCTTGCCGGTGACGGTGTTGAACAGACCCCGGGCCACGCCCTTGAGGTCGACGCCCGCGTCGGTCTCGAAGGACTTGTTCTCGATCGCGATGAAGGCCGTCTGGACGTCCTTGGGGATCTTGTCGATCGACACGATCTGCCGGTTCGTGGTGCCGACGCGGGCCATGACCGTGCCGTCGGACAGCTTGTAGACGTTGTTCTGCGTCAGCGCCTCGGCATTGGGGTCCGGCGGGTCCACGTAGAAGTAGAGGCCGACCAGGGCCGCCATGCCGAGGAGGATCGCCCCGAAGCAGGTCCCGACGATCTTCTTCCAGGTGAAGAAGCGACGTATGCCGGCCGGTTTGTCCGACCGCCCACCCTTGTCCTTGGCGCGCCCGCGCGGTGCCTTTCGCGCACCGCGCTGCTGCTGCGCCTTTCGCGCTTCTGCTCGGCCCATCGCTCCCGCTCCGCTCGATTACCCCCCGACGTCAGCTCAGAAAGCTAACACCGCAGGCTGTGACAAACGCTGGCCAATCAGCGCCAATACCGGTCAATTCGGACGTGAGAATCAGCACCCGCCCCAACGGAACCGACGCACGAACACCCCTGCCGGGTTGCCGCGGACCACGGGGCGGACTGTCACGCGTCCCAAAAAAGTGATATCACTTTGCTAGGCGGCTCGATCGGTCGCCATCGAAGGGGAACGGGGCAGACCATGACGAACACCACGGATACGACCGAAGCCGGCGTACGGGAGTTCCCCGCGCGCAGCGTGCGCGGCGGGCTCGCGCTGCTGCTGGGCCTGGCGGGAGTGGCCGCCGGAGCGGGCCTGATCGCGCTCGGTGCGGTGTCCGGGGCCGACGCCGCCAAGGCGTCCCTGGTCGCGGCGGGCGTCATCCTGATCATCGCCGCGCTGATCGCCATGGGCGGGCTGAACACGGTCGCGCCGGGCGAGGCCCGCGTGGTCCAGCTGTTCGGCCGCTACCGCGGCACGATCCGCACCGACGGACTGCGCTGGGTCAACCCGCTGACCTCACGTCGGCGCCTGTCCACCCGGGTGCGCAACCACGAGACGGCCGTCATGAAGGTCAACGACGCCTACGGCAACCCGATCGAGCTGGCGGCCGTCGTGGTGTGGCGGGTCGAGGACACCGCGCGGGCCGTCTTCGAGGTCGACGACTTCACCGAGTTCGTCGAGACCCAGACCGAGGCGGCCGTGCGGCACATCGCCATCGAGTACCCCTACGACGCGCACGAGGACGGCGGCCTGTCCCTGCGCGGCAACGCCGAGGAGATCACCGAGAAGCTCGCCGCCGAACTGTCCACCCGCGTCGAGGCGGCCGGCGTCCAGATCATCGAGTCCCGCTTCACCCACCTCGCGTACGCCCCGGAGATCGCCTCCGCGATGCTCCAGCGCCAGCAGGCCGGTGCGATCGTCGCGGCTCGCAAGCAGATCGTCGAGGGCGCGGTCGGTATGGTCGAGCTCGCCCTGACCCGCCTCGCGGAGCAGGACATCGTGGACCTCGACCCGGAACGGAAGGCGGCGATGGTGTCGAACCTGATGGTGGTCCTGTGCGGTGACCGCGCGGCCCAGCCGGTCGTCAACACGGGCACGCTCTACCAGTGAGTTCCGACGGCGGTACGGGTCCCGGCGGCGGCCCGGACACCTCCGGGCCCGGCGCGTCCGCGGGGGCCTCGCCCGGGGAGCCGGCGACGGCGCCGAAGGCCGGACGCCAGGCCCGCAAGCAGGTGCTCCTGCGGCTCGACCCGCAGGTCCACGACGCGCTCGCGCGGTGGGCGGGCGAGGAGCTGCGCAGCGCCAACGCGCAGATCGAGTTCCTGCTCCGCAGGGCCCTGGCCGAGGCCGGCCGGCTCCCCGGTGGAGCGGGTCCCATCCCGCCCCGGGGCCGCCCCCGCGCCTCTCCGGATTCCTGAAGCCGCCTCGGTACGCTCTGCGCGTCACCCCGGGGGGTCTCTCACCGAATACGAGGCTCGGATGAATTCGACCGGCGGGAAAGCCGACGCGGGAGCGGACGCCAAGGCGGAGGCGGAGGCGGAAGCCACGGCGGAAGCGGGAGCGGACGCGGCGACCGGATCCGGGACGGAAGCCGGAGCCTGCGCTGCGGGAGCCGGTGCGGCCTCCGCAGCCGGATCCGGGGCGGCGCGCGGCGCCCGCCGCCGGCGCACCGCCCGGAAGGCGGCCACCGTGATCGCGGTGGCCGCGGCGTGCTCCGGACTGACCTGGACGGCCCTCTCCCTGACGGGCGCCCCGTCCGACTCCAAGCCGGCTTCCCCCACCGGCTGCTCCTACACGGCCACCGGCACCGGAACGACCAAGGCGCCCGGCCTGCCGGTGCACGACCCCGCGCGGGCCCGCCCGTACACGGCCGAGCTGGTCACCGATCGGGGCAAGGTCGTCATCGAGGCGTTCACCGGGGCCGCGCCCTGCTCCACCACCTCGTTCGCCTTCCTCGCCGGCAAGAAGTACTTCGACGGCAGCGCCTGCCACCGGGTCACCACGCGCGGGATCTTCGTACTGGAATGCGGCGACCCGGCCGGCCTGGGCACGGCCGACCCCGGGTACTACTTCCCGGACGAGAACCTGGCCGACGCCTCCTATCCGGCGGGCACCGTCGCGATGTCCAAAGCGGTACCCGGCCGCAACGGCAGTCAGTTCTTCATCAGTTACGCCGATCCGGACTTCCGCATGCAGCCCGACTGGACCCCCTTCGCGAGGGTGGTCAGCGGGCTGGACGTACTGCGGAGGATCGCCGGGAACGGCACGGAGGACGGGTCCCCCGACGGGCGCCCCAAGGAGCCCGTGGTCATCCGCTCGGTGACGGTCCACCCGTCGGACCGGGGCTGAGGTTGACGACCAACCGTTCAGGGCCGGCGGTTCACGACCGGCCCTTCACGACCGGCGGTTCAGGAGGACGAAGCCGTTCTCCTGGGCCGCGGTCCGGTACCCCTGGGCCCGTGCCCCGTCCAGGGCGATCAGCTCCTGCTGAGCCGACAGCGGCCACCGCCGCTCCGGCGCCACCGTCGTGTCCACGATGATCCACTCCGGATCGGGGCGGCTGTCCGGCCACCCGTAGAGGCTGGTGCTGGTGCGCTGCGTGAGGTGCGGCACCAGCCCGTCCGAGGCCTGGACCGTGGCGCCGTCGGGAATCATGTCCATCAGCCGGTGCGCCACGGCGATCCGCGGATCGGTCCGCCAGGTGGCGGGCTCGGCCAGCCGCCACAGTGAGAACGCGGGCAGCAGCACCACGCACATCGCGGCCGCGCCGATCAGGTGCCGGCGCGCGCCGGCCGCGCCGGAGGCCCGCCGCCGCACGAGGGCGTCGACGAAGGCGGCGAAGACGATCGGCATGAGCACGAGCGAGTAGTGGTACCCGGTGCCCCAGTGGGCCGAGTTGCCCGAGGCGAAGCGCCACAGCAGCGTCGGCAGGGCCACGCAGACCAGCGGCGAGCGCAGTGCCAGGAACAGGCTCGGTGCCAGCACCAGCACCAGGGTCGAGACCTTGGTCTCGGGGGTGACCATCCCGACCGTAGCCTTGCGCAGCAGGTCCCCGAACCCGCCTCCGCCCTGCGCGTCTCCCCCGCCCAGGTACGACAGGTAGGCGTACGCGCCGCCGGGGTTGAAGGCGGGCAGCACCACCACCGTCGCCAGGAGCGTCCCGGCCGCGCCCGCGAGGGCGAGGGCGGCCCCGGTCCGGCGCCCGGCCCGGTCACCGCGCCCGGCCCGCCGGACGATGACCAGGCCGATGGCGGCCACGGTCAGCCCGAGGTCCTCCTTGACCAGCACGAGCGGCAGCGCCCACCAGGCGGCGGCCCGCAGCCGGCCGGATCCCAGGGCCGCGAGCGAGCACGCGAGGAGCGGGACGGCGAAGGCCACCTCGTGGAAGTCGAAGCCGACGCCGCTGGCGATGCCCCAGGACAGTCCGTAGCAGAGGCCGGTCACCACGGCCGCCCGCGCCCCGAGCGTCCGGTGCGCCCAGCGGGTCAGCGGCAGCACGCTCGCGGCGACCAGTGCCGCCTGTGCCACGAGCAGGGTCTGCGCCGAGGGCCACAGCCGGTACAGGGGCGCGAGCAGGGCGAGCACCGGGGAGAAGTGGTCGCCCAGGATGGGGAAGTCCGGCGCCTTGAGCTCGGAGACGGGCAGCCTGCCGGCGGCGTAGGAGCGGACGACCTGGTCGAAGATGCCGAGGTCGTAGCTGTGCGAGAGCAGCCGTTGATGGGTCCGCAGGGACAGCGTCATGTAGAGGAAGAAGAGCCCGCCGGCCAGGGCCCAGATCCACCACGGGGTCGCGTACGGGCTCTCCCGGGCCGGCTCCGCCGCCGGTTGGGCGGCGGGGACCGACTGCTGGGGCGGGAGCGTGGCGGCGGTACCGGCGGGGGGTGCGTGCATGTCATCAAAGTGACAGCGGCCCCGGGCCCCGGCCCCGAGCCGCGCCCCGTACGGCCGCCAGTCCCTACGAATGGGCGCAAACGATACGAAGATCCTCTCTGCACTGCGTGTATACATCGAGGGTATACACCGCATGTATAGTGCTCCACATGTCCATCAGTCACGCACTCCTCGGCCTCCTGGAGGCCGGTCCCCGGCACGGCTACGACCTCAAGCGGGCCTTCGACGAAAGATTCGGCCACGACCGGCCGCTCGCCTACGGACAGGTCTACTCGACCATGTCCCGGCTGCTGAAGAACGGCCTCGTCGAGGTCGACGGGGTGGAGAGCGGTGGCGGTCCCGAGCGCAAGCGGTACGCGATCACCGACGCCGGCGTCACCGACGTCGAGGGCTGGCTCGCCCAGCCCGAGAAGCCCGAGCCGTACCTCCAGAGCACGCTCTACACCAAGATCGTGCTCGCACTGCTCACCGGCCGCAGCGCCCAGGAGCTCCTGGACACCCAGCGCTCCGAGCACCTGCGCCTGATGCGCGTCCTCACCCACCGCAAGCGCAAGGGGGACCTCGCGGACCAGCTGGTCTGCGACCACGCCCTGTTCCACCTCGAAGCCGACCTGAGGTGGCTCGAACTCACCGCCGCCCGCCTCGACCAGCTCGCCCAGGAGGTACGCCGATGACCCCGTCCGGCACTCTGCTCAGCGCCACGGACCTGCGCAAGGCGTACGGAACCACCAACGCCCTCGACGGCGCCGAATTCTCCATCCACGCCGGCGAGGTCGTCGCCGTGATGGGCCCCTCCGGCTCGGGCAAGTCGACCCTGCTGCACTGCCTCGCCGGCATCGTCACCCCCGACTCCGGCACCATCACCTACGCCGGCCGCGAGCTCTCCGCCATGAACGACGCCGAGCGCAGCGCGCTGCGCCGCGGGGAGTTCGGCTTCGTCTTCCAGTTCGGCCAGCTCGTCCCCGAGCTGACCTGCGTGGAGAACGTCGCCCTGCCGCTGCGCCTGACCGGCGTCAAGCGCAAGGAGGCCGAGCGCACCGCCCTCCAGTGGATGGAGCGGCTCCAGGTCGACGACCTGCGCGGCAAGCGCCCCGGCGAGGTCTCCGGCGGCCAGGGCCAGCGCGTGGCCGTCGCCCGCGCCCTCGTCAGCAGCCCCCGGCTGATATTCGCCGACGAGCCCACCGGGGCCCTGGACTCCCTCAACGGAGAGCTGGTGATGCGACTGCTCACCGACGCCGCCCGCGCCACGAACGCCGCCGTCGTCCTCGTCACGCACGAGACCCGCGTGGCCGCGTACTCCGACCGCGAGATCGTCGTGCGCGACGGCAAGTCCCGCGACATGGAGCGCGCCATATGAGTGACGCCAAGCACAGCGGCCCCGGCGATTCCCGGAGGCCCGGCGGCACCGGCGCCCCCGTCCGCCCCGGCGAGCAGGGCGCGCTCCGCGTCTGGGGCCGCGACCTCGCGCTCGGCGTCCGCTTCGCCTTCGGCGGCGGCCGCGAGGGCTGGATCCGCACCCTGCTCACCGGTGTGGGTGTCGGCCTCGGTGTCGCCCTGCTGCTCGTCACCAGCGCGGTCCCGAGCGCCCTGGCCGCCCGCGACGCGCGCGCCGACGCCCGCCGGACGCCCGACGTGTCCATCTCTGTACAGCCCGGCCCGGACACCCTGCTGATCGCCGAGGTCAATCAGTCCTACCACTCGTACGGGGCCGACGGGCGTCTCGTGCAGCCGGAGGGACCGGACGCCCCCCTTCCGCCCGGTGTGAAGAAGTTCCCCGGCGCCGGCGAACTGGTCGTCTCCCCCGCCCTCGACCGGCTGATGAAGACCGACGAGGGCAAGCTGCTGCGCGACCGCCTCGACGGGAAGATCGTCTCGACGATCGGCGACGCGGGCCTGGTGGGCCCCGGCGACCTCTACTTCTACGCGGGCAGCGACCGACTCACCGAACTCCAGAAGATCACGCCCCAGTACGTCCAGCGGATCACCGCCTTCGCGAACACGCTGCAGGAGGAGGGGCTCGACCCCGTCCTCACGCTCCTCGTGGTGCTGACCTTCGTCGCCCTGCTGATGCCGGTCGCCGTGTTCATCGGCGCCGCCGTGCGCTTCGGCGGCGACCGCCGCGACCGCCGGCTCGCCGCACTGCGCCTGGTCGGCGCCGACGGCCGGATGGTCCACCGGATCGCCGCGGGCGAGGCCCTCGCCGGATCGCTGATCGGCCTGGTCCTGGGCACCGGTTTCTTCCTGGCCGCCCGTCAGCTGGCCCCGGTCCTGGACCTCCACCGGCGCAGCGTCTTCCCCGCCGACCTCGACCCGGCGCCCTGGCTCGCCGCGCTCATCGCGCTGGCCGTACCCGCCGCGGCCGTCGCCGTGACCCTCTTCGCCCTGCGCGGTGTGGTCATCGAGCCGCTCGGCGTGGTCCGTACGGCGGCCCCGAGCAGGCGCCGGATCTGGTGGCGGCTGGTGCTCCCGCTGGCCGGACTCGGCCTGCTGGCCCCGATGATGGGCCGCGGCAACGACGGCGGACAGTTCAACCAGTGGCAGGTCTCGGGCGGCGTGGTCCTGCTCCTCGTCGGCATCACCGTCCTGCTCCCCTGGGTGCTGGAACGCGTGGTCGGCCGCATCGGCGGCGCGGGCCCGGTCTCCTGGCAGCTCGCCGCCCGCCGGCTCCAGCTCACCAGCGGCAGCGCCGCCCGGCTGGTCAACGGCATCGCCGTCGCGGTCGCGGGAGCCATCGCCCTGCAGATGCTCTTCGCCGGCACCGAGGGCTCGTACAGCCGTGACACCGGCCAGGACCCCACCCGGGCATCGATCTCCGTCCTGATGCGCTCCCCGAGCGGGGGCGAGCCCCTCGCCCGGGCCATGAACGGGACCAAGGGCGTCACCCGGGCCGTCGCGCTGGGCTCCACCTCCGCCGGGCGCGGCACGGGCATGGAGTACGAGGACGCCTCGACGACGGTGACGATGGGCACCTGCGCCGCCCTCAAGGAGGTCGCGGAGCTGCCCTCCTGCAAGGACGGCGACGCCTTCGTCATCGACGGCGCGGGCGCGCGCCCCAGCATGGGCGGCGACACCGCCCGGCCGGGCGACAAGCTGTTCGCGGGCAACATCCACGGCAACGAGGGCGAAGCCCCGGTCCCCTGGACCGTGCCCGCCGACGCCCGGACCGTGAAGGCCCGCACGGACCCCCTCGGGGGGCTGCTCACCGGCGTGCTGGCCACCCCGGCCGTCGCCCCGAAGGGCATGGGCGGTTTCCAGTCCGCCCAGGTGTTCGTGATGCTGGACCCGAAGGTGCCCGACGCGATGGAACTGGCCCGGAGCACCTCCTTCAAGGTCGACCCGCTGTCCGTGCCGATGACCTTGCGGGCCACCGCGGTCAGCGACCGCTACTCCTCCATCCGGACCGGCCTGTTCGTGGGCTCCGTCCTGGTGCTGATGCTGATCGGCGCCAGCCTGCTGGTCTCCCAGCTGGAGCAGCTGCGCGAGCGCAAGAAGCTGCTGTCCGCGCTGGTCGCCTTCGGCACCAAACGGTCCACGCTCAGCCTGTCCGTGCTGTGGCAGACCGCCCTGCCGATCGGCCTCGGCCTGGCCCTGGCCACGGTGATCGGGCTCGCGCTCGGCCTGGTGCTGATGCAGATGGCCAGCGTCCCGCTCCACATCTCCTGGACCTCGATCCTGGCGATGATCGGCACCGGCGCGGGCGTGGCCGTCCTGGTCACCCTGCTCAGCCTGCCGGCGCTGTTGCGCCTGATGCGCCCGGACGGGCTGCGCACGGAGTAACCGCCCGCGCGCGCAGTCCCGTACGCCGTACGCCCGCTCTCAGTCGGTCAGCCAGACGGGGAGCGGGCGTACGGCTTCGCGCAGCGCGTCGGCGACGGCCCGGAACTCCTCCTCGCGGGCCGTGCCGGTCCGCATCGCCAGCGCGATCCGCCGCGAGGGGGCGGGTTCGGTGAAGTACCCGGTGGCCAGCTGCTCGTTGCGGGCTGTCTCCAGCCGCAGCGCGGTGCGCGGCAACAGTGTGACGCCGAGCCCCCCGGCGACCAGTTGTACGAGGGTGGACAGCCCGGCGGCGGTCGTGGTGACGTCCGCCCCGGCGGTGCGTCCCGCGTCGTGGCAGATGTCGAGGGCCTGGTCGCGCAGGCAGTGCCCTTCGTCGAGCAGCAGCAGCTGCAGGCACCGCAGTTCCTCGCGCGGGATGTCCCGGCGGCCGGCGAGCGGATGTTCGCGCGGCACGAGCAGGACGAAGTCCTCGTCGAAGAGCGGCAGTTCGGTGACCCCGGGGACCCCGAGCGGTACGGCGAGGAGCAGCAGGTCGAGCCGTCCGCCGGCCAGCCCCTCCAGCAGCGAGGACGTCTGCTCCTCGTGCACCTGGAGGTCGAGGCGGGGATAGCGCCGGTGGAAGAGCCCGAGCACGGTCGGCAGCAGGTACGGGGCCACGGTGGGGATCACCCCGAACCGCAGCACTCCGGTGAAGGGGGCCCGCACCGCCTCGGCTTCCTCCAGCAGTCCGCCCATGGCGTCGAGCACGGCCCGCGCCCGGACCGCGATCCGCTCCCCGGCCGGCGAGAGCAGCACCTTGCGCGTGGTCCGCTCCAGCAGCCGCACCCCGAGCGCCTCCTCCAGCGCGGACACGGAGCCCGAGAGCGCGGGCTGGCTCATCCCGATGGCGGCTGCCGCGTCCCTGAAGTGCAGGTGCTCGGCGACGGCGGCGAAGGCCCGCAGCTGCGCGAGCGTCGCCTGTTTCACTCCCCTGCTACTCACAGCCACTGATAGGCACCTCCGATCACTGCGCACAAGACTAGCTATTTCCGCAATCAATGCAGCTGTGCCAGCATGTGAGATACGTCCAACCCCCACGGAAAGCCCTCAAAAAGGTCACTTTCCTGTCCGCAAGGAGAGCACGTGCTCACTGTCGGTGACAAGTTCCCCACCTACGATCTGACCGCTTGTGTTTCGCTGGAGGCCGGAGCCGAGTTCGCGCAGATCGACCACAAGACCTACGAGGGCAAGTGGCGCGTGGTGTTCTTCTGGCCTGCGGACTTCACCTTCGTGTGCCCGACCGAGATCGCCGCATTCGGCAAGCTGAACGACGAGTTCGCCGACCGCGACGCCCAGATCCTCGGCGTCTCTGGCGACTCCGAGTACGTCCACCACGCCTGGCGCAAGGACCACGCCGACCTGCGTGACCTGCCCTTCCCGATGCTGGCCGACTCCAAGCACGAGCTCATGAAGGACTGCGGAATCCAGGGCGAGGACGGCTTCGCCAAGCGCGCCGTCTTCATCGTGGACCCGAACAACGAGATCCAGTTCTCCATGGTGACCGCCGGCTCCGTGGGCCGTAACCCCAAGGAGGTCCTGCGGGTCCTCGACGCCCTGCAGACCGACGAGCTGTGCCCCTGCAACTGGAACAAGGGTGAGAGCACCCTCGACGCCGGCGCGCTGCTGGCCGGTGAGTGAGCGATGTCCCTCGACTCCCTCAAGTCCGCCATACCGGACTACGCCAAGGACCTGAAGCTGAACCTCGGCTCGGTCATCGGCAACCAGGACACCCTCACCCTGCAGCAGCTGTGGGGCACCGTCCTGTCCTGCGCCATCGCCGCGCGCTCCCCGCGCGTCCTGCGTGAGCTGGAGCCGGAGGCGAAGGCGGCCCTGTCGCCGGAGGCGTACACCGCCGCCAAGTCCGCCGCCGCGATCATGGGGATGAACAACGTCTTCTACCGCACCCGCCACCTGCTCTCCGACCCGGAGTACGGCAACCTGCGCGCGGGCCTGCGGATGAACGTCATCGGCAACCCGGGCGTGGAGAAGGTCGACTTCGAGCTGTGGTCGCTCGCCGTCTCCGCGATCAACGGCTGCGGCCAGTGCCTGGACTCGCACGAGCAGGTCCTGCGCAAGGCCGGCATGGACCGCGAGACGGTCCAGGAGGCCTTCAAGATCGCCTCGGTGATCCAGGCAGTGGCCGTCACCCTCGACTCCGAGGCCGCCCTCGCGGGCGAGTGACACCCCGCACGCGTACCAGTGCCCCCGCAGCCGATCCAGGCCGCGGGGGCACTGCCGCACGTTCGGTTGGCATGTTCCGCCTCCGGGACACAGGGCTGGTCCCGCCCTACGATGTCGGCCTCGACGGCAACCGCCAGGAGAGGCCATGTCTGCCGCAGCGGTCGAGCACCCCTCGGCCGACGAACCGCCGGAGTCCCCGCTCGAAACGGCCGACCGGCTCATGAAGCAGTTCCCCGGCCACCGCCCCCGACGACACGCGCAGACGGCCTGACGCCGGCTACCGCCGCAGCTTCGCCATCAGGATCCGCATGTCCTCGATCATCGCCGCGCCGATCGCGTCCTCGTCGACGCCGGAGGGCCGGTCACCGTCGGTCCCGTACCACTCCACCGTCAGCGTGAAGACCGCGCCGCCGTCGAGCACCATGAGCCGCTCCCCCTCGCCCGCGTAGTAGTGGTCGAGCAGCGCCCGGTCGCCGAGCCCCGCCACCTCGCGGCGCTCCTCGAGGTCCAGCCGGGTCGCCGAGGTCGCCCCCGGGCCGGTGGCGAACTCCGTCTGCGGGTCGATCTCCTTGTGCAGCTCGACCAGCGCCTGGGCGCCGTACGCGAGGGTGTCTCCCTTGTCCCACGGTATGGCCAGGCGGCAGTACGCCCAGTCCTGCGCGGGGGCAACGCCCTGGCTGCTGCCGCCGACTCCCTCGACGGGCCGGCCGACGGCCTGGGCGACCGTCTTGAGCTCGGCCTCTTTGCACAGGTCGCCGGAGTGCCGGTAGTCGATGCGCGGTGTCGCGGAAAAACGATCCTGCACCGCCAGGGTGCCCGCCCACACCGCCGAGGCCACCACCGCCCCGCCCAGCGCCCACAGCCACGGCGCACGCGGTATCCGTACCCGCTCGCGCTCCCGCGGCCGGTCCGGCAGCGCCTCCTGCGCCCGTACCGTCGTGTCCCAGTCCCCGTCGATCTCGGGTTCGCCGATCATCCCCGTGCCCCGCCCCTCGCCCTCGCCCCTCGCGCCCTACTGTGCAGCGCCTTCATCAGGCCGTGCATGTCCTCGATCATCGCAGCCTGGATCGCGTCGGAATCGGGCTTCGGCGGATCTTCCGGGGGGCCGGTCCCGGCGCTCACCGGGGCCTCGCCCGTTCCGCCGTCGCCGCCGTCGCCGCCCGTCCAGGCCGTCACGTCGAGGGTGAACACCGCTCCCCCGTCGAGCACGGTCAGCCGCCACCACCTCCCGTACTCCGCCTCCGAGATCAGCGCCCGGTCCCCGAGCCCCGCCACCGACCGCAGGTCCGGCGTGCCCGCGCCGATCCAGTCCACCACCCCGGGGTCCGCGCCGAACTCCGGGGCGGGATCGGTCCGTTTGTGCAGCGCCACCGAGACCTGGGCCTCGTACGAGAGCCAGTACCCGGGCTCGTCCGATCCGGGAGGCGGCTTACGGACCACGCAGAGCGCCCGGTCCACGCCCGGGTGCTCCCACCGCCGCGGGGTGTAGTCCCACCCGGCGGTCTGCGTCAGCCGGGCCAGCGCGGGCAGCTTCGCCCCGTCGCACAGACTCGGCGTCAGCGCGTACCGCAGCGGCGGGCGGTGGTCCTGCGGGCTCACCGCCCACCAGGCGCCGGCCCAGAGCGCGGAGGCGAGCAGGGCGCCGCCGAGCGCCCACCGCCAGGGCCCCGGCCCGGGCCGCAGGAGCCGCACTCCACGCACCCGTGGGGCGAGCGCGTCGTGCGGTTCGAGGGGTTCGTGGGGGACGGGTGCGCCCCGTGGAGCGTGCGGCCCGTGCACCTCGCGCGGCTCCGGCGAGCCGCCGGACCCGCCGTCGAACTCAGGCTCCGATATCACCCTCGCGCGTCTCCTCAGCCTCGGAAACCGCCTGCCCCAGGCCCGTCGCCCCGTGCGGCGCGGGGCCGACCGGGGAGAGCCCCTGGTGGAGCTGTTCGTGGGAGTAGGCCCGCAGGTAGCCGACCACGGAGTTGGTGACCGCTACCAGCGGAACGGCGACCACCGCTCCCCCGATGCCGGCGACCATGCCGCCGGCCGCCACCGACAGCACCACCGCGAGCGGGTGCACCCGTACCGCCCTGCCCAGGATGAAGGGCTGGAGCACGTGGCCCTCGATCTGCTGCACGGCCAGGACCACCAGCAGCACCATCAGCGCGGTGAACGGCCCCTGGGTCACCAGGGCCACGACCACGGCCAGGGCGCCGCTCATCACGGCGCCGACGAGCGGGATGAAGGCGAACAGGAAGATGAAGACGGCGAGCGGCACGGCCATCGTCACGTCGAGGAAGTAGAGCCCGAGGCCGATGAACACGGCGTCGATGAGCGCCACCAGGACCGTGCCGCGCACGTACGCGGTCAGGGTGCGCCAGGCGCGCGGACCGGCGCCGGCGACGCCCGGGCGGGCGGCCGACGGGAGCAGGCCCAGCGTCCAGGTCCAGATGCGCTTGCCGTCGTAGAGCAGGAAGAGCGTGGAGAACATCGCGAGCAGCATGCCGGTCAGCACTTCGACGAGGACCGTGACGCCTTGCAGTCCGGCGCTGGTGATCTGCTCGGTGTTGGTGCCGATGGTCTCGCTGAGGTTCTTGGCGATCTCGTTGATCTGCTTCTCGGTCACGTGGAACGGACTGTCCAGTGCCCAGAGTTTGAGGTCGTTGATGCCTTCGCGGAGGCGGTCGGACAGCTGGTCGAGGTTGTCCATGACCTGCCAGACGACGAACCAGCCGACCAGGCCGATGACCACGAACCCGAGGATCGCGGTGAGGGCGGTGGCCAGGCCGCGCGGCATGCCGAGGCGGCGCAGGCGGACCACGAAGGGCTGGAGCAGGGCGGTGACGAGGAGGGCCGCGGCGAAGGCGAGGACGACCAGGCGGACTTCGCTGATCACCCTCATCACGACCCAGAGCATCCCGGCGAGCAGCAGCAGCCGCCAGCTCGCCTCCGCGGCGACGCGCACGCCCCACGGGATGACGCTCACCGGGTCCGGCTTGGTGGGGGCGGCGTACCCGGCGGTGGGGTGCGGCGGGGGTTCCTGGCCCGGGGACGTGGACGCGGGGTCCATGTCGGTCGTCGCGGTGCCGGGCGCCCGGGATCCGGCGTCATGGGTGGGGCGAGGTGGGTGTGCGGGGTGGGGCGGGTACGGGGGACGCACCGGCAGGTCTCCGGAGGTCTCGGCCTCGACTTCCGCGCGCCGCTCCGCGAGCCGGGCCTCCACGCGGCTCAGCTTGTTCCCGATTCGGCCGATCCAGCCTGCCGTCTTCGCCATGTCGTTCCCTTCCCCTCGCCTTGCACCGCCTGCCCGGACAAGCCTCGGGGCACACCTCGAAAGACCGTACACGCGAGAGCCCCGCACCGTAGGACGGTGCGGGGCTCCTCGGGGTTGAGGCGCGCGGACGCGCTCTCGAACTGGCGGCTAGTACCAGCCGTTGGCCTGGTGGAAGCTCCAGGCTCCGCACGGGCCGCCGTACTTCTTGTTCATGTAGTTCAGACCCCACTCGATCTGGGTGGCGGGGTTGGTGCGCCAGTCGGCACCGGCCGAGGCCATCTTCGAACCGGGCAGGGCCTGGACGAGACCGTAGGCGCCCGAAGACTTGTTCACGGCCAGGTAGTTCCAGGTGGATTCCTGGTTGATGATGTTGGAGAAGCACTGGAACTGCCCCGCCGGCACCATCTGCCGGGCGATGTCCTTGACCTGGCCGACCGTGTAGGAGGCCTGGGGCGCGAAGTCGGAGCCGTCGCGGGCGGCCGAACGGCTGGCGGCCTGCTCCTTCTCGTCGCGCTCCTTCTTCGCCTTCTCGTCCGCAGCCTTCTGGGCGTCGGCCTTCTTGGACTTGGCGTCCTGGGCGGCCTGGATCCGGGCCGCCTCCTCCGCCGAGCGCTTGGCGTCGACGTCGGCGGCCTGGGCGAGGGTGTCGGCCTGCTGCGTCAGGGACGCGTTCTGGACCTGAGCCTGGTCGCCGACCGGGATGTCAGTGAGGAGAGTCGTCCCGGACGCGGTCGTCTCAAGGTCGTTCGAGGCGGGGTCGCCAGTGGCAACGCCCACGACTGCGCCGACGGTGGTGACCGCCGTGGCCGAAGCCACTGCGAATCCCCGAACCGAGATCCGGCTCACACGGTGTCCTTCCAGCAGCGTCCGCAGTGACCGCGCGGGCGCAAGATTGCCCCTCGACACTGGCCTCCATGGTGGTTCGATCACTGGAGACGCGGGCCCGTGGGCAACTCCCTTGCGGAAGCGCCGCGTGTTGCTCCGGGCGGCATACGGCGATCAGTTGTGGAGTTAGTGGTGCTGCGCGCATCTCACGGGAGATACAGGTGTGCCGTATGCGGGGCCTGACGGAGAACAGACTCTGCCGGACCTGGACGCCGCACGGCAATTTTTTCGTTGCGTGTGAAAGGTCACACCAGGCATGGAGCCACTGATTCCGTCGAAGCACTGTGCACGAAGGCGCCGCCCGGCTAGGCTTTCAGGCCTTTGCCGGACGGCGCCAACTCGCCTTCCCGTTATGGGGGTTATACCCGATTTGTCACTTCACCGGCCTTACAGGTTCTCCAGCATCTCGGTGACCAGCGCGGCGATCGGGGAGCGCTCGGAACGGGTCAGCGTCACGTGCGCGAAGAGCGGATGCCCCTTCAGCTTCTCGACCACCGCGACGACTCCGTCGTACCGGCCGACCCGCAGGTTGTCCCGCTGGGCCACGTCGTGGGTGAGAACCACCCGCGAATTGGCCCCGATCCGGGACAGAACGGTCAACAGGACATTGCGCTCGAGCGACTGGGCCTCGTCCACGATCACGAAGGCGTCGTGCAACGAGCGGCCGCGGATGTGCGTGAGCGGCAGGACCTCCAGCATCCCCCGGTTCAGCACCTCCTCGATGACATCGCGCCCGGCGACCGCCGAGAGGGTGTCGAACACCGCCTGGGCCCAGGGGCTCATCTTCTCGGAGGCGTCCCCGGGGAGGTAGCCGAGGTCCTGGCCGCCGACCGCGTACAGCGGCCGGAAGACCATCACCTTCTGGTGCTGCCTCCGCTCCAGCACGGCCTCCAGGCCCGCGCACAGCGCCAGCGCCGACTTTCCGGTGCCGGCCCGGCCGCCCATCGAGATGATCCCGATCTCGGGATCGAGGAGGAGGTCGAGCGCGATCCGCTGCTCGGCGCTGCGGCCGTGCAGCCCGAAGGCCTCCCGGTCGCCCTTGACGAGCCGTACGTTCCCGTCGGAAGTGACCCGGCCCAGCGCCTTGCCGCGCTCGGACTGGATGACCAGGCCCGTGTGGACGGGCATTTCCGCGGCTTCGGGGATGTAGAGGCGGTCCTCGGAGTAGAGGAGGTCCACCTGCTCCCCGGAGAGGGACAGCTCGCTCATGCCGGTCCAGCCGGCATCGGTGATGGCGAGCTCCGCGCGGTACTCCTCCGCGATCAGCCCCACGGAGGAGGCCTTGATGCGCAGGGGGAGATCCTTCGAGACGACCGTGACGTCGTATCCCTCGGCCTGCAGATTGCGGGCGACCGCGAGGATCCGCGAATCGTTGTCCCCCAGTCGGAAGCCGGCGGGGAGGACGCTCTGATCGGAGTGGTTGAGCTCGACACGCAGGGTGCCACCCAGATCGCCCAGCGGGATGGGTGCGTCGAGGCGACCATAGCGAACCCGGAAGTCGTCGAGCAGGCGCAGGGCCTGACGTGCGAAGTAGCCGAGTTCGGGATGGTGCCGCTTGGCCTCCAGCTCGGTGATCACCACGATCGGGAGCACTACCTCGTGCTCTTCGAAGCGGGTGATCGCGTTGGGGTCTGCCAGCAGGACGCTGGTGTCGAGGACGTAGGTCCGCCTGTCAGGCAGACGGCTCTTTGTGCTGGTCACCACGGAAGGACGTACCCCCTCGGAAGAGGTCGGGCCATGAAGACCGGACCGGTCATCGGCACCCATGCGCGGGCCGACTCCCGGCCCTCCACTCCGTCCGTGCGAGCCGCACGTGCGTCCTGGTGCAAAGGGCCTCCCGGGCGGACGACCCCATGCCGTCCGCTGAGACTCGACACCCGTGGACCGGGCATCGACCTGGAAGGGATATTCCCCGATTGGGTCCAGCCATGCCACGGCATATGACGCACACGGGGTGAATCCCTGGTGAAGGCATTCTACGGAGGGTCCCGGGAGGCGGGAAGTGTGTGCTGGAGCACTAGGACGGCGCGCCGCGGAAGACTCCGGGCGCGCCGTGGCAATGCCGAGGGGGTTTCAGATATTCGCTGGTCAGATGCCATACGGCGGTCGACCGGGGCCTGTCGGGCGGGTCAGCTTCCGTAGCGCCGGTGTCGCGCGGCGTAGTCACGGAGCGCGCGCAGGAAGTCGACTTTCCGGAAAGCGGGCCAGAAGACTTCGCAGAAGTAATACTCGGAGTGCGCGCTCTGCCACAGCATGAATCCGGACAGGCGCTGTTCGCCGCTGGTACGGATCACGAGGTCCGGGTCGGGCTGGCCGCGCGTGTAGAGGTGCTCCGCGATGTGGTCGATGTCGAGGATCTCGGCGAGCTCCTCGAAGGAGGTGCCCTTCGAGGCGTGCTCCAGCAGGAGCGAGCGGACCGCGTCGGCGATCTCCTGGCGGCCGCCGTAGCCGACGGCGACGTTGACGAGTATTCCGTCGACGCCGCGGGTGCCCTCCTCGGCCTCCTTCAGGACGCTCTGCGTACCGGCGGGCAGGATGTCGAGGTTGCCCACGTGGTGGACGCGCCAGCGGCCGTCGGCGGCGAGGCCGCGCACCGTGTTCTCGATGATGTTGAGGAGCGGACGGAGCTCGACCTCGGGCCGGTCCAGGTTGTCGGTGGAGAGCATCCACAGGGTGACGACCTCGACGTCCGTCTCGGTGCACCAGCCCAGCATCTCGGAGATCTTGTCGGCTCCGGCCTGGTGGCCCTGTTCCGTGGTACCTCCGGACGCCTTCGCCCAGCGGCGGTTCCCGTCCAGAATGACGCCGATGTGCTTGGGCGCCGCGTCATGGTCGAGGCGGCCTTCCACCCGGCGTGCGTAGAGCCTGTACACCAGGTCGCGCAGCTTCACGATCTTCCAGCCCCTCCGTGCGATGCCCCCGTGCCAAATGCGGTCCCCCCCGAGTCGGCCACATTACTGCGCGGCGGGATCGGGTACCCAACTCGGTCCTGTCGCACGTCCGTGATAGGGAGGACAACGTGACTGAAAACAATCCCTATCGGGCAGAGCCCTCGCGCTACGACTCCATGGAGTACCGACGCACCGGCCGCAGCGGCCTCAAGCTCCCCGCGATCTCCCTGGGCCTCTGGCACAACTTCGGCGACGACAAGTCCCTGGAGTCCCAGCGGGAGATCCTGCGCCGCGCCTTCGACCTCGGCGTCACCCACTTCGACCTGGCGAACAACTACGGGCCGCCCCCCGGCTCGGCCGAGCTGAACTTCGGCAAGATCTTCGCGCAGGACTTCGCACCCCACCGCGAGGAGCTGGTGCTCTCCACCAAGGCCGGCTACCTCATGCACGAGGGCCCGTACGGCGAATGGGGCAGCCGGAAGTACCTCCTCGGCTCGCTGGACGCCTCCCTGAAGCGGATGGGCGTCGACTACGTCGACATCTTCTACTCGCACCGCTTCGACCCGCAGACCCCGCTGGAGGAGACCATGGGCGCGCTGGCGTCCGCGGTCCAGCAGGGCAAGGCGCTGTACGTGGGCGTGTCCTCGTACACCGCGGAGCAGACGGCGGAAGCGGCCCGGCTGCTGACGGGGATGGGGATCCGTCCCCTCATCCACCAGCCCTCCTACTCCATGATCAACCGCTGGACGGAGGACGACGGCCTGCTGGACACCCTGGAGGAGGCCGGCATGGGCTGCATCTCCTTCGTGCCGCTCGCGCAGGGGCTGCTGACGGGCAAGTACCTCAAGGGCATCCCGGAGGGCTCGCGGGCCACGCAGGGCAAGTCCCTCAACCCGGACCTGCTCTCGGACGAGGTGGTCCGCCGGCTGAACGGGCTGAACGAGATCGCGGCCCGGCGCGGGCAGTCGCTGGCCCAGCTGGCGCTCACCTGGGTGCTGCGCGACGAACGGATGACCTCGGCGCTGATCGGCGCGTCCAGCGTGAAGCAGCTCGAGGAGAACGTGGCTTCCCTGTCCGGCGCACCGCTGTCGGCGGAGGAGCTGAAGGAGATCGACTCCTTCGCGGTGTCCACCCCCGGCGCCAACATCTGGGCCCAGCGGGGTTGACCTGCCGCTTTGGCCTGCGTGCCGCGGGCACGAAAAACGGGCCGGTCCGTGGGGGGGATACGGACCGGCCCGAGGGGGGGGTTCCACCATAACCCTTCGTAAAGCCTGCTGCGTGCACCGCCGCGCCATGATTACGCTCCGGAGCCGCCCGGCAGCACTCCGATGAGCCGAAACGGCCCCACAGCCCTTGCGGGGACCGGCCCCCGGGCCCGTTAGGCCCTCCTGCGGCCGTACCTCCCAGGGGGGACCCCGCTCAGTGCGCCGGCTTGACGCCGAAGCCCGTACCGATCGGCGGTGCGACCCCCGGGGCCTGTCGTCAGACTCCCGTCCGCCGCACGACTGGCCCTAGGGTGGCCCGCATGGGGAAGAGCGGACAGTGGCGCGACGGCTGGGCCGTGCTCGGTGTGGGCCCGGGGGCGGACCCGGGGGCGGAACCGGAGGCGGAACCGGGGGCGGACCGGGGGGCGCCGGCCGAGCGGGCCGTGGACGTGGCCGTGGAAGTGGCCGCCTCCTACCGGGCCCGGACGCGGGGGCTGCTCGGGCGGGACGGGATCGAGGGGGCGATGCTCCTGACCCCGGCCGCGAGCGTGCACACCTTCCGGATGCGCTTCGCCATCGACGTGGCGCACCTGGACCGCCGGCTCACAGTCATCGCACTGACCACCATGGCCCCCGGCCGGCTCGGGATCCCCCGGCTCCGCGCCCGCCACGTCCTGGAGGCCGAGGCCGGATCCATGGCCGCCTGGGGCCTTCGCGTGGGGTCCACGCTCCGGCTCCGTCTCAACTCGCGCTAGGCGCCACACCGCCCCGGCGGTAGGTTGGGGCGGTTGAGCTGGGGTGGCAGGGGAGCGGCATGACCGAGAACGCGCGCATCAAGGCGCTGGAGCAGATCATGCCGGCGACCCACGGCGCCGACGAGGACATCGACTGGCAGGCGGCCGAGGCCGTCTGGGGCACCCGTTTCCCCGCCGATTTCATCGCCTTCATGGGCCGCTTCGGCGCGGGCTCGATCAACGGCGAGGCGAGCGTGCTGCTGCCGCTGCCCAAGCCCGGTCTCCAGTGGGACCCGGCCCAGATGGCGGAGGAGACCGCCAATGCCCGCCAGGTCTGGGAGGCGGAGGGCGGCAGGGCCGCCTTCGACGTGGACCCGGAGTCGATCCTCGCCTGGGGCGTCACCGGCGGCTCCGACATCCTGTGCTGGCTGACGAGCGACCCCGACCCGGATCTCTGGCCCGTCCTGGTGGTCGGCCGGCACACCGCCGACTCCTTCGCCGTGTACCCGTACGGCATGGGCGAGTTCCTGTACCGGCTGTGCTCCGACGAGTTCGACGTGAGCCCGGTCAGCATCACCTTCTGGGACGGCGGCCACCTCAGCTTCGTGCACTGGCGCAAGGCCCAGCGACGCTGGCAGGAGGGCCGCAACCCCGAAACGGGCGAGCCCGACCCGTACGCGGGCGATTTCCCGGACTGAGTCCCTCTCCCTTCCCCACCTGCGTCGGCCCCCACCTCCCACCCCCAACCCGTTCCGTGACCGGAAACGGGCGTTTCGGCATGTCTACGCGCGTCCGAATTGTTGATCACATATCGGAAAACACCATTCGGAAATGCCGCACTTGGAGCATTGACCACAAGTGCCGCCCCAATGGAACCAACCACCCTCTCCCAGGAGAGAATTCCGGCCAACGGGCCACTGACGGACACCACCGCCCGGAGCAACTCATAAGTAATAACGGGACTCAAAAGAAAATCAGGGGAACACACCCGTGCGACGAAGAATCTTCGGCACGGCCGCCACCACGGTCGTGCTCGGTCTGCTGATACCGCTGGCCGGATGCGGCGGCTCCGGAGGGAGCGCTGGTGACGAGGGCACGATCCGCCTCGTCGCCGCCGAATACGGCGACAACACGGCCAACAGTTCCAAGGCGTTCTGGGACAAGGTGACGGCCGATTTCACCACCGCCAACCCAGGCATCAAGGTCCAGGTGCAGCTGCTGCCGTGGACCGACATCGACCGTGAAGTCTCCCGCATGGTCAAGGCCGGAAACTCCCCGGACATGGCTCTCATGGGCGGCTACTCGGACTTCGCGGCGCAGGGCAAGCTCTATTCCGCCTCCGAGCTCCTCCCGGTCACCGCCGAGGCGAATTTCCTGCAACCCCTGGCTGATGCCGGGTCCGTCCGCAACACCCTCTACGGCCTGCCCTTCGTGGCGAGCAGCCGCCTCCTGTTCTACAACGAGAAGCTGTTCGCGGACGCCGGGATCATCTCGAAGGACTCCAAGACCGGCTGGCAGCCCAAGACCTGGTCGGACCTGAGGACCGCCGCCAAGGCGCTCAAGGACAAGGGCGTGAAGTACCCGTACGCCATGCCGCTGGGTCCGGAGGAGGCGCACGCCGAGGCGATGATCTGGGAGCTCAGCAACGGCGGCGGTTACGCCGACAACAGCGGCAACTACAGCCTGGCCTCCGACCAGAACATCCAGACCTTCAAGTGGATCAAGGAGTACCTGGTCGCCCCGGGTCTGCTCGGCCCCACTCCCCCGTCACAGCTCAACCGTGCCGACGCCTTCGCCGCGTTCTCGCGCGGCGAGGTCGGCATGCTCAACGGCTACCCCTCGCTCGCCCACGAGGCGCGCGCCAAGGGCATCGGGGTCGGAGCCGTCACCATGCCCGTCGCGGACAACCTGGGCTCCGGGGAGACTCCGCCGGCCGTGGGCGTGGCCGACTGGCTAATGGCGTTCAAGCAGAACGGCCACCGCGTCGAGATCGGCAAGTTCCTGAACTTCGTCTACCAGGACAAGAACCTGACGGACTTCGCGGGCCGCTACCACCTGCTGCCGTCCACCGTCTCCGCCTCCCGCGCCATGGCCGGCACCACGGGCATGGACAAGAACGACCAGCAGTTCTTGACCGCCCTCTACGGTGCGCAGCTCTACCCGGTCAACGACCCGTCCTGGGTGACGATCAGCGACACCATCAAGCGCAACATCGGGCGCGCCGTGGATCCCGGTGGCGACCCGAAGGCCGTCCTGGAGGAGATCGCCTCGAAGGCGACCGAGGCGACCAAGAAGCACTGACGCGAGAAACCCCCGGACGTCCCCGTCGATGAGGGACCTTCGCCCCCTGCCGCGCCGCACCCCGCGCGGCATCATGGCTGGTACGGCCCTGATCCAGGGCCGCGGCCCAGTCGCCCGCGAGCGCCCACAAGGTGCGCGGGGCGGCCGGCCCACCTCCTTCTGCCCCGTCTCCCCCTCCGCGGCCGCCCCCGGTGCGGGCGGGCCGGCTAGCTGGCGCCCTGGTTCTGCGGGGTGAACGCCGTGCGGTACTGCTCGCAGCTGGAGTCCCAGACCAGGGATCCGGTGAGGGTGCCGTAGCCGGTGCGCGTGACCGACCACTCCACCGTGTACTTCCCGGTGTCGCACGCGATGCGCTTGCCGCCCGGCACCTTCGTACGGCCCGTCGCGGGCCGGTTCGTCAGCTCCTGGTGGACCTCGGCGGCCTTGGCGCGCCGGCCGTCGCGCAGTACGGCGTGCACGACGATCGGATGCCTGCCGTCCTTCGTGGTCAGCACCTTCTTCACCCCCTGCGAATCCGCCACCGACCACGCGAACTCGTACCCGGGCTCCCACACGAGGGTCTTGGGGTCGGGGACCTTGCGCTCGTAGTCCTCGGCGCCCTTGGGGCCGGGGCGGGTGACCGTCTTGTACTTGATGCCGGGCTGGAAGCGGAACTGCGCCTCCACCTTGTGCATGTCGTCCTTGGTCCACATCGACTTCATCGCCTTCTCCCCTCCGCTCGGGTCCTGGAGGAAGGACGTGCCGTCCGCGGCGGTGGCGGCCCCCTGGCAGAGAACCGGGGCGAGGGCCGCCGCGGCGGTGGCGAGGGCGAGGGCGGCGATGCGGGTGGGCTTCATGCCCGGACCAACGGGACCCTCCGGCGGGCCGGAACGACGCCGGGGGCGCTTTCACCCGTACGGGATCCGGAATATCACCTGATCATCTTCGTTTTCCGGTGAGCGGAGCGGACCGATCTCGCCGGAGGCTCAGCTGGCGGTGCACCACCGCGGCCGGCGCGTGGTCGACCTTGGGCGGGCGAGGACACCGGGGCGGACACCCTGACCCTCAGGCCTGACCCGTCTCGAAGCGGCTGATGCGACCGCCGCCGGGGGCGACGGTGAACCGCCAGGCGGTGCGCATCTCGCCCCAGGTGTCGTTGCGGTAGCTGACGACCAGGGTGCGGCCGCCGTCCGACTCGGACTGGACGTCCATGTGGCCGCCGGAGTCGAAGATCTCCCGGTCGATCCAGTCGTGGAGGTCGCGGTCCGTTCCGTCGTCGGACATGGTCGCGTCGGCGGTCAGGATCGCGAGGAAGGCGTCCCTGTCGTGCGCGTTGACCGCGCTGACGAGGGCGCCGACTACCGGGTCGGACAGTTTGCCGGGGCTGATGGTCACGGAGACCCTCCTGGTCGGGGCGTACGTGCGCACGCAGGCGACCAGGGAACACCGCGGGCGGCGGCGGGCCGTCGATCCTCACCCGTTCGCCACCGGACGGCGTGTCAGGACGAGGCGCCGGTGACCACCGGGAAGCCGGTGGGGCGACCCTGCTCCTTCAGCCAGGCCAGGACCTTGTCGAGAGCCTGCACGCTCTGGGTGCGGTCGCCGCCGCCGTCGTGGAAGAGGAGGGTCGGGCCGTTGCCGATCTCGGACTTGACCGTGTTGACTATCGCGTCGACCCCGGGCTTGCTGAAGTCCTTCGTGTCGATGTTCCAGCCGAGCGGGCGCATCCCGTTGGCCGCGGCAAGGGCCCGGCTCCCGGGGGTGAACGCGCCGCCGGGAGCCCGGTAGTACGCCACCTCGGCCCCGCCGCCCGCGGCCTCCTCGATCAGCTTCTTCGCGTCGAGGATCTGCTGGCGCTGGTAGTCCGAGGACTTCTTGTCCATCCCGGTGTTGTGGTCCATGGTGTGGTCGCAGAGCCGGTGGCCCTCCGCGACGACCTTCTTGACCAGGTCCGGGTTGGCCTTGGCCTGCGGACCGATCATGCAGAAGGTCGCCTTCACGTCGTACTTCCGCAGGACCTCGAGCACCTTCGGGGTCCACTGGGGGTCGGGCCCGTCGTCGATGGTGATGTTGACCGCGTTGGCGCCGCCCTCCGACGCGTGGGCTATGCCGTCGGGGACCTTGCGCCCCGGATTCCCGGGCGCCTGGGGGTCGGTGGCACCGTCACCCGCGGGGTCGTCCGTCTGCCGGGAGACGTTCTCGTGGCGGGTGTCGTGACCCGGGTCGACGATCGTCGTCACTCCCCACACCGTCGCGGCCACCGCCGCGGCCGCCCCGGCCACGGCTATCCGTGCCCGCAGGCTCTCCATGTGCGTACGCGCCATGAACCCCATGTGCCGTCTCAACTCCCCAATTCGATGTCCGCCTTGTGAGCTCGCACTGGTCAGGACGTCGGTCGCAGCTGGGGGGTTCCAGCCGAATGGCCCATAAATTCCTTGTTGCAGGACTTAAGTCCTTGATCGTCCCGAATTCCGTCCCGGCTGAAACCCGGGGCGGTCGCAGCGGCCCCTATCGGGCGTCCCGGGCCGAAAACCCCGGCCCCCATGGGAGGTTCGACCACCCATGCGCAAGGCGAACACCACCGCGGTCGCGATCCCGCTGCTCACCCTGCTCGCGTTGTCGGCGACGGCGTGCGGAGCCGGTGGAGGAGGTACGGAGGCCGCGAAGCCCGCCGCGGAGGTGAGGCTGCTGCCGGCTGACGGAGCGAAGGACGTCAAGCCGGACGAGCCGGTCACGGCGCGGGGGAACAACGGGACGCTGACGGCGGTGACCGTGACCGGCCCTGACGGGAAGCAGGCGGAGGGTGCGCTGAAGGGCGGCGCGTTCACGCCGAAGGACGGCCTGTCGGTGGACACCGAGTACAAGGTGCGGGCGACGGCCACCTCCGAGGACGGGAAGGAGACCTCCTCCGAGTCCTCCTTCCGCACGCTGAAGCCGTCGAAGGAGCGGACGGAGACGGTGACCGGCAGGGACCGCGTGGACTGGCGGCCCAGGGAGTACTGGAAGCCGGGCACGAAGGTGACGTGGGAGGCCGCGCTGTCGGGGGTGGACACGGGCACCGGCCGGTACCTGGCGAAGTCGTACTCGACCTCCGCCACCATCGGCAGGAGCCAGATCGCCCGGGTCGACATCGCGAACCACAGACTGACGCTGGAGCGCGACGGCCAGGTGGTGAAGTCTGTCCCGGTCACGGCGGGCGATCCGGCGAGCACCCCGACCTGGAACGGGCGGATGACCCTCATGGGCAAGGAGGGAACCATCCGGATGAAGGCCGGCTCGGTGGGCCTGACCGGCTACGACCAGCAGGTGCAGAAGTCGATGAAGCTGACCGTCTCGGGCACGTACGCACACCAGGCGAAGTGGGCGGAGAGCTACGGAGAGCTACATCGGCTCGGCGAACAAGAGCCACGGCTGCATCGGCATGAAGACGGCGGACGCCGCGTGGTTCTACGCCCGGGCACAGGTCGGCGACGTGTTCGACGCGACGGGCGGCAAGGAAACGGTGGCCGCCGGCAACGGCTTCGGCGAGTGGAACCTGTCGTGGGAGGACTGGATGACGAAGTCGGAACGGAATGACCCACCCAGGCCCCGCCGGCGTTCGAGGCGCGGGCCGCCCGGCGCGGCCGACCGGCCGGACCCGGGTACGGCACGGGCCCGGCCCGGCGGATGCGTTCATCCACCGGGCCGGGCCCGTGGTCCGCGTGCGGGCGACTCACCCGCACCGGGTCAGTGCGCGACCGCGGTCGCCTGCGGAGCGGCGGCTTCCTTCTCCGCGCCACCGCCGGAGGCACCCGCCGGACCGGCGCCCCGCAGCGGCACCTCCTTGACGAACCAGGCGGCGACGAAGCCCAGTACCGCGATACCCGCACCGAGGAGGAACGCCGAGTGCGTACCGGCGGCCACCGCGTGCTGGTAGGCATCGCGGACGACCTCGGGGAGCTTCGCCAGGCTCGCCGCGTCCAGCTGGGCCGAGCCGGCCTTGGCCGCGGCCTCGGGGCCGAGCCGGTCGGTCATGGTGCTGGTGACCTGGCTGGTGAAGAGGGAGCCCATCAGGGCCACGCCGAAGGAGCCGCCGAGCGTACGGAACAGGGTCGCCGAGGAGGACGCGACGCCCATGTCCTTCATCTCGACGCTGTTCTGCGCGACCAGCATCGTGATCTGCATCAGGAAGCCGAGACCGGCGCCGAGGACGGCCATGTACACGCCGGACATCAAGCGGCTGGTGTCCGTGTCCATGGTGGCGAGCAGGAAGAGCCCGACGACCATGAGCGCGCCGCCGATGATCGGGAACATCTTGTACTTGCCGCTGTTGGTGGTGACCCGGCCCGCGACGAGCGAGATGACCATCATCGAGAGCAGCATCGGCAGGAGCAGCAGGCCGGAGTTGGTGGCCGAGGCGCCCTGTACCGACTGCTGGAAGAGCGGCAGGTAGAGCACGCCACCGAACATCGCGAAGCCGACCAGGAAGCCGATCACGGACATGAGGGTGAAGTTGCGGCTGCGGAAGATGTGCAGCGGCATGACCGGCTCGGCGGCCTTGGTCTCGGCGTAGATGAAGCCGGCGATCGAGACGATGCCGGTGACGATCAGGCCGATGATCTCGGCGGAGCCCCAGGCGTACTCCGTACCGCCCCAGGTGGTGACGAGGACGGTGGAGGTGATCGCCACGGTCAGCAGCGCCGCCCCGAGGTAGTCGATCTTGCCCTGCGCCCTCTTCTTGGGGAGGTGCAGCACCGCGGAGACCATGGCGAGGGCCACGATGCCGAGCGGCAGGTTGATGTAGAAGGACCAGCGCCAGCCCATGTGGTCGGTGATGGTGCCGCCGACCAGCGGTCCGCCGATCATGGCCAGGGCCATCACGCCGGCCATCATGCCCTGGTACTTGCCGCGCTCGCGGGGCGGGATCAGGTCGCCGATGATCGCCATGACGCCGACCATCAGACCGCCGGCGCCGAGGCCCTGGATCGCGCGGAAGCCGATGAGCTGGCCCATGTCCTGGGCCATGCCGCTGAGCGCCGAACCGATCAGGAAGATGACGATCGAGGTGAGGAAGGAGCCCTTCCGCCCGTACATGTCGCCGATCTTGCCCCAGATGGGGGTGGAGGCGGCGGTGGCCAACGTGTACGCCGTGACCACCCAGGAAAGGTGCTCCAGGCCGCCGAGCTCGCCGACGATCGTGGGCATCGCCGTACCGATGATCATGTTGTCGAGCATGGCCAGCAGCATCGCGATCATGAGGGCCATCAGGACGACCCGTACGCTGCGCGGCTTCACCTCCTCCGAGGCGTCCGCTTCCTTTGTCATCTCCACCATGTTCCACTCCCCTGGCGCACGCGCACCGGTCCTGGCACTTACTTGCCGCCCGGCTAGTTGACTACACTGGGGAAGGTAGACCCGCAACTAGCCGGGCGTCAAGTAAGTAACGTGGGGAGAGTCATGTCCAGCAGCAGTCCGCAGCAGCCGCGCCGTGGCAACACGCGCCAGCGCATCCAGGACGTCGCACTGGAGCTCTTCGCCGAGCAGGGATACGAGAAGACGTCGCTGCGCGAGATCGCGGAGCGGCTGGAGGTCACGAAGGCGGCGCTGTACTACCACTTCAAGACCAAGGAAGACATCATCATCAGCCTGTTCGAGGACCTGACCCGTCCCATCGACGAGCTGATCAAGTGGGCGGAGCAGCAGCCGCGCACGCTGGAGACGAAGCGGGAGGTGCTGCGCCGCTACAGCGAGGCGATGGCCGGCGGGGCCTCGCTGTACCGCTTCATGCAGGAGAACCAGGCCTCGCTGCGGGAGCTGAGCATCGGCGACACGGTGAAGAAGCGGCTCTTCGCCCTGGTGGAGCTGTTGCGGACGGGCCAGGAGGACGCCCCACTGGCCGACCAGGTCCGGTGCGTGAGCGCCCTGTTCACCCTGCACGCCGGAATGATGTTCCTCCAGCACATCGACGGCGACCCGGAGGAGACCCGCCTGGCCGCCCTGGAGGTCGCCACGGACCTGATCACCCAGGCCCACCAGCAGCACGCGTAGGCGCGAAGCGGCGGCCCCGTTCACTCGATGGAGCGAACCGGACCTGGAGTTATTACTCTCCGTAGTCATGGCGGCTACTTTTGGTGATGTGCGCTGCGGAAGGGCCGCGGCGCCCGAGCCGAAGGCACCGTCATGATGCGTCTCGCCCTCACCACCGCCGCCGCGGCGGCCGTCCTCGCCACCGTTCTCGCGCCGCGGGCGCCGGCGTCCGCCGCCCCTCTCTCCTACGTGGCCCTCGGGGACTCCTACAGCGCCGGCTCCTTCGTGCGCCCGTGGAATGCCGACGGGTGCGGCCGTTCCGACCAGGACTATCCGCACCAGGCCGCGCGGCGGCTGAAGTTGAACCTCACCGATGTCACCTGCTCCGCCGCGGAGGTCGGGGCCGGGCTGCTGGGTCCGCAGTCCGAGCTCAAGGGGCCGCCGTCCGTGGCCCCTTCGGGCGGCTGGGCCGCCAAACCGGCTCAGGTCAGGGCCGTTTCCGCGAGCACCGACCTCGTCACGGTCGGCGCCGGCGGCAATTCCTTGGGCTTCGCCGAGATCGTCGAGACCTGCGCGAAGCGGGGACTGGCCTCCTTCGGGACGGGGACCCCCTGCACCGACCACTACACGCGGGGCGAGGCCGCCTCCCGGCTCGATTCCCGGTTCACCGCACTGGAGGCCGACTTCGCGGTCCTGCTGAAGGAGATCCGCACGCGCGCGCCACGCGCAGGGGTCGCCGTCGTCGGGTACCCGGCCGTCGTGGACGAGTCCGCGGGCTGCGGCTGGGGCTCCTGGCATCAGCTCGGCACGGTCGCCAAGGGCGACATGCCCTGGCTCGACACGCTGGAGCGCCGGGTCAACGCCCTCCTGCGGGAGCAGGCACGGCGCGGCGGCGCGGTGTACGTGGACACGTACTCCTCCAGCACCGGCCACGGGGTGTGCGCGACGGGTGAGGGGCGCTGGATGTACGGGATCAAGGACAACCTGACCGGACCGGGCGACCAGAGCGATCCGCCCTCCGAGCTCTGCCGGTCCATCCCGGCGCGGGGCGAGGCGTGCACGGTCCTGCATCCGAACCTCCGCGGCGCCACCCACCAGGCGGACCTCGTGACCCAGGCCCTGACCGGACTGGGGGCGACCAGAAGCTGACCGTCGGACGGGCCGGGGGCGGGCGGGGCGGGCATCCGGCAGTGGAGGCGGGCCCCGAGGGAGACTCGTGATCAGAACCGGACCGAAATCCTCAGAAGGCTGAAGACATGCTGCTCGCCGGAAGAACCGCCATCGTCACCGGGGCCAAGCAGGGGCTCGGACTCGCCATCGCGCAGCGTTTCGCGAAGGAGGGCGCGAGCGTCGTCATGGCGGACGTCCTGGACGCGACGGAGGAGGCGGCGGAGATCGGAGCGTCCTACGTCCGCACCGACGTGAGCGAGGAGAGCGAGGTCGCCGCCCTGATCGCCCGCACCGTGACGGAACACGGCGGGGTGGACATCCTGGTCAACAACGCCGGGATCGAATTCGCCAAGACCATCCTCGACACCACCGTCGAGGAGTGGGACCGGCTGATGTCGGTGAACATGCGCGGGGTGTTCCTCTGCTCCAAGCACGGCATCCCGGCCATGGCCGCCCGGGGCGGCGGGGTCATCGTCAACCTGGCCTCGGAGCTCGGTGTGGTCGCCGACGCGGGCGTGGCGGCGTACTGCGCCTCCAAGGGCGGGGTGATCCAGCTGACGAAGGCGACGGCGGTCGATCACGCGAAGGCTGGCATCCGGGCCAACGCCCTGTGCCCGGGCCCGATTTCGACCCAGCTGCTGGAGGACGTCTTCCTCGCCAGTCCGGACCCGCGGGGCATGCGCGAGGAGTTCGAGTCACGCACCCTGCTCGGCCGCCTCGGCCGGCCGGACGAGGTCGCCGCCGCGGCCCTGTTCCTGGCCTCGGACATGTCCTCCAACATGACGGGCGCCAACCTCATCCTCGACGGCGGCTGGACCACGCGCTGAACTCCGGCGCGTGGCCCGGCGGGGGCTGAACTCCGGTGCGGGGCCCGGCCGGGTCCGACCGGCGCCGGCGCTTCCGGCCGGCGCCCGGTGGCTCAGCCGGCCCGGCCGGCGCGCCATTGGGTCAGCTCGGCTTCGACGTCGAACTCCGCGAGATTCAGCGGGGGGCCGGGCGGTGGTCTGCGCAGGGCCGCGCGGATCTTGTCGTTGACCTCCGTCAGGATGTCCCGGACCTGCCGCTCGGTGCGGGCCGCCGCGACGGCCTCCCGGGCGTCCTCCGCCTCCTTGCGCAGCGCGAGCGCCGGCGGGAGGACCGCGAAGCCCTCGCGGTGCAGTTTCCCCTTGATCCACCACAGTTCGTCGTACGGGGCGTCGAGCGAGGCCAGCGGCTTGCCGAAGCCGGCCAGCTCCTCGAACTCGCCGCGCTCGGCGGCCTGCCTGATCTGCCGGTCCACGAAGGACTCGAAGCTGACGCCAGGCGGTTTGCGTTCCGTCACATTGCCTCCCCGGGGGTCCCCGCCAGCATAACTCGACCACCCGAAGCGCCCATTACCCTCGGTAACGATCCCTATCGGAGGCGGCGCTCCTCCTCCGTGATGGGGATGTCGTTGATGCTGGCCTCGCGGCGGCGCATGAGGCCCGCGGCGTCGAACTCCCACTGCTCGTTGCCGTGGCTGCGCCACCACTGGCCGCTCGCGTCGTGCCACTCGTACTCGAAGCGCACCGAGATGCGGTTGCCGGTGTACGCCCACAGCTCCTTGCGCAGCCGGTACTCCAGCTCGCGCTCCCACTTGTCGGCGAGGAAGGCGCGGATCTCCTCCCGGCCGCTCAGGAAGCGGTCCCGATTGCGCCAGGCGGAGTCCTCCGTGTAGGCGAGGGCGACGCGTTCGGGGTCACGGCTGTTCCAGGCGTCCTCGGCGGCCTGCACCTTGGCGCGGGCGGACTCCTCGGTGAAGGGCGGCAGTGGCGGTCGCACGGAACCGGCGGCGGTCATGACAGGACACCTCTCGACTGAACGGCGGAGACTGCAGGAGGAGGGGAGGGGAGGGGAGGGATGGAGAACGCTCGTTCTCAACTCCCCCAACCGTAGAGAACGAGCGTTCTCACCGCAAGCGGTTCTGGTCTACGCTGCCCTCATGCCCGCTTCCGCCATGAACGACGAAGAGGTCCGTACGCGCCTGCTGGACGCCGCGGAGGCGCTCTTCTACGCCGACGGCATCCAGGCCGTCGGCATGGACCGGATCCGCACCGAGTCGGGCGTCCCGCTCAAGCGGCTCTACCGCCTCTACCCGGCCAAGGAATCCCTGGTCACCGCCTACCTGGAGCGCCGCGACCAGCGCTGGACGGCGAGCCTGCGCAATGCGGTCACGGGGAGCGCCGACCCGGTCGGGGCCGTCTTCGACTGGCTGGCCCAGTGGTTCTCCGAGCCGGACTTCCGCGGCTGCGCCTTCCTGAACGCGTACGGGGAGCTGGGCGCGGGTCCCGCCGGAGTGCTGGACGTCGTACGCCGTCACAAGGCGGAGCTACGGGCGCTGCTTGCCGGGATCGCCGGTCCGGGCCGGGAGGGCCTGGCGGAGCAGTTGCTGCTGCTGGTCGAGGGCGCGACGGTGGTGGCGGCCCTGGAGCCGGGCCCGGGCGCGGCGGTGCGGGCGCGGGAGGCCGCGTACGTCCTGGTCCGCGAGGGGGACGCGGCGACACGGTAGGTGATTCACGCGGCTGCCGAGTGATCGGTAACGCGTCGTACACACCCGGGTCGCATGATCAGCTTTTAACTGGTGTTGGGCCTTTTGTCCACCGGTGGACCGCATTCGGCGGTCGCGTACCGGTTCCGTCGCCTTTCCTCGCGGAGGAAACACCCTTGTCTGCTTCCCGCTGCACGTCGGCCGCCCTGGTCGTCGCGGCCGTCACCGCGACCTGCCTGCTGCCGGTCGCGCCGGCTTTCGCCGCCGGCTCGCCGCACATCCGGTTCACCCAGCCGTACGTCCCCTCGATCGCCGCGGGCAAGACCGGTCGCGTCGTGATCGTGGCGGAGACCGGCGGAGATCCGGCGCTCAGCAGCAGCTTCCGGATCGTCGCGCCGGAACGGACAACCTTCCCCGAGGCCCGCTTCTACTGGAACGGTGACCGCGCCGGAGCACCCTGCACGCGCTCGGGCGACGCCCGCCAGCTGACCTGTGACGCCGGGACCCGGGCGGGCTTCGCCTTCCCGGCGGAGAGCGACACCCGCCTGGGCGTACTCGTACGGGTGGACGCGGACGCCCCCGAGGGCACGACGCTCGGCGGCGGCGAGTGGGCGGCGGGGAGCGACGCCTCACCCGGCCTCTACGCGGTTTCCACCCCGGTGACGGGGCCCAAGGGCGACGACGGCCACGACGGGCACGACGGGCACGACGGGCAGCCGGGCCATGAAGGCAAGCCCGGCCACCACGGCAAGCCGGGCCGCCCCGGGCCCAAGGGCGACAAGGGAGACCAGGGGGAGCAGGGCGAGCGCGGCGAAAAGGGCGAGCACGGCGACCAGGGGGAGCAGGGCGAGAAGGGGGAGCAGGGCGAGCACGGCGACCGCGGAGACCAGGGCGAGCGCGGCGAGAAGGGCGAACGCGGCGAGAAGGGGGACCGCGGCGAGAAGGGCGACCACGGGCCCACGGGTCCGCAGGGCCACGAGGGCCCGCAGGGACCGAAGGGCGACACCGGCCCGGCCGGCCCGAAGGGCGACCAGGGACCGTCCGGAGGCCCCCAGGGCCCGAAGGGCGACACCGGGGAACGCGGCCCGAAGGGCGACACGGGCCCGGGGGGCGGCCCGAAGGGCGACACCGGTGAGCGCGGCCCGAAGGGCGACAAGGGTGACACGGGCAACACCGGACCGTCGGGAGCGACGGGATCGCGCGGACCGGTCGGACCCGAGGGCCCGAAGGGCGACCGCGGACCGGCCGGCGGACCCAAGGGAGACAAGGGCGACAAGGGCGACAAGGGCGACCGGGGCAACACCGGCCCGGCCGGCCCGAAGGGCGACCACGGACCCAAGGGCGACCACGGCCCGAAGGGCGACAAGGGCCCCCAGGGCCAGCAGGGCGAGCGCGGACCGGTCGGACCGGCGGGCCCGAAGGGCGAGCGCGGACCGGTCGGCCCCAAGGGCGAAAAGGGCGAGCAGGGCAAGCCCGGCAAGTGCAAGTGCGGCAAGGAACACGGCAAGGACCACGGTCACGGCAAGGACCACGGCAAGGACCATGGCCAGGACCAGAAGCCGGCGGCCCGCATCGTCAGCGACAAGCTGCAGATCCGCACCGGCCCCGGCACGCAGTACGGCAAGGCCGGCACGATCAAGCACGGCACCGAGGTCCAGGTGATGTGCAAGACCAACGGCACGGAGATCGAGGGCAACTCCCTCTGGTACAAGCTCGCCGACGGCCACGGCTGGATCGCCGCCCGCTACGCCGAGAACCTGAACCGCATCCCCACCTGCTGACGCATCCCCCTCAGCTGAAGCAGCGCCACCCCTGACCTTCGGTGCGCGTCGAGGCCCCCGAGCCCCGACGCGCACCGAAGCCGTTTCCGCCTCCGTACCCTGACCGGCCACCTGCTGTGACAGCACCGTGCCCCGGCCCCAGCAGGTGCCGGGGCCGGGGCACGGGCACGGGCCCTTCCGCCCTACTGGCCGGCGCCGCGCGGGAAGGTGATCTCGACCCGGCGGTTCTTCTTGCGGCCTTCCTCGGTGCCGTTGTCGGCGATCGGATAGTCCTCGCTGTAGCCGCGCACGTCGAAGGTCACGCTGGCGTTGGTCACGGTCTTCGCCAACTCCGCCTGTACGGCGGCTGCGCGCTGCTTGGACAGCTCCAGGCCGTGTTCGTAGCTGCCCTGGTCGTCCGTGAATCCGAAGACACGGACGCGGGTGGCCTTCTGCGAGTTGATCTCCTGCGCGATGGCTTGTATCCGCGCGGCGGCCTGGGCGTTGAAGACGGCACTGTTCTCCGGGAACATCACCTCGGACTGCAGCGCCATCATGACGGTCTGATTCGTCTCCTGGCGCCGCTGCTCACCCCCGAGGTCCTCGACGACTTCGACCATGTCGAGCACCTTGGGGGGTGCAAGGGTGCCACCCTGGGGGAGCTTGAGTCCCGGGGAGCCGTCTTTGACGGGCATGGGAGCCGAGGCCGAGGGTTCCGTCCCGGGGGGTACGGACGGCGTGACGTCGTCGGCGTGGGCGCTGGTCGCGCCGATGAAATGGGCGCCGGCGATGACGAGACCGGCGACGGCCGTGGCAGCGGAGGTGCGGTGGCGTTTGGTCATGGGGTCACCCGGAGATTTTGATGGTGGCCGCGGTGAAGGTCGGCAGACCGAACACGACCTCGGTCGTGGGGGCAGGCGGGGCCGGGAATTGCGCGAAGAACGGCACAGTCTCCCCAGCCTTGATGATGACGATTCCGGTCGAGCACGCGCACCGACCTTCGGTGTCACGCAGCACGTAGTACCGCTTCTTGCCTGCGTTGTCGACGATGGTGGCTCCCGCGACCGATGCGGGGCTGGCAGTCTTCTCGTCGCCGCGCCAGGGAGCGGTCTGCCCGAATGCCACGGAACCCGTGTTCTTTATCTGACCGCTGACAGTGACGTACCCGTCCTGATCACGCGCAGCCGAGTTGATCTCCAGCACGATGCCTGCCGGGCCTTGTGTCTTGGCGATCACCTCGCTCTTGGTCTCGGAGGGTGCGGGGTTCTGGGGAGCGCTTCCCTGCGCCTTGGGCGTGGTCGCCGCTGACTGCTGCGGTTCCTTCGGCTTCTCCTCCCCCCCACCGCATCCGGCCAACGTGAGGGCCAAGACCGCCGCAACCGCAACGGCCGCTCCCCCGCGGACCTTCACCTTCTGCCGAATGCTCATGTACTCCGCTTCCTTGTCTCTCGTTCACTGTCAGTCGACCAGTCGCACACTGAAGAGTTTCCTCGCCAGCTTGGACAACGAGCCCGGGTTCGACGGATCCACCGTGATCACCCCACCGTCCCTGCACTCAATACCGACAGGGTCCGGCACCGTGCCGCCGCCTCCGGGTGAAGGCGTAGGACTGGGCGTAGGAGCGGGCGCGGGCTTCAGGGAACAACTCGGTTCGATCAAGGCCGTCGCCGTGGCGTGGCCATGCATCGTCTCGCTCCCCGGGATGACCGACTCGCCGACTGTGTCGTCGGTGGTCACGGTGACCTTGAACTCCGGGATGTCGAAGTCGCACGCAGCAGTGGCGTCGTTCGACACGGCGAAGTCCCTCGCTTTGGCGCAGGCTCCCCTGCCATCGAAGCGATCGCCCCTGAGGATCTCTTCCCAAAGATCCGGTGTGAGGGTCAGGAGGTCCCTGCCCACGAACACGTTGTCCCTTGCCTCGCGGGCGGCCGCGAGCGCCGCCGCGTCGGCGGCACCCTGCGCACCGCTGCGTGTGGCCCCCGCCATCCCGACGACGACGAAGGCCAACGCGGCGAAGAGCAGGCAGGTCACCATCGCGATGTAGAAAGGGAAGACCTGCCCCCGATCGCGCGAGGCCACCACAGGCATCAGTTGGTGATGTTCGCCAATTGCTGTGTGATCGCGCCCGCGATGGCTGCGGCGAGCCCCGACCCGATGATCGCCGCGATGATCAGCGCGATGATCACGATGATCCCCAAATATTCGAAGACGGTCTGCCCCTCGTCCCCGCCCTGCCGCCCCCGCATCCGATTCTTCCGTTCGACGATCGCCTTGAGCAGCTTGAGGTTCTGCATGGGAGTCCTCTCCAGGGCCGGCGTCGCAGTCGATTCGCGGACGGTACGGCCACACACCAGCAGTTGCAAAGGGCCCCGGGGCCCAATTACGGACCCACTGCGCACTCTGTCTACCCATGACCAGCCACCCCCGGACGGGCGGTTCCCAGCCAGCACGCTATGGCCTCACTGCGCGTAGCGGTCTGAAGCTTCGCGAAGATCCGGTTGATGTGGTTCTTGACCGTCTTCTCACTGATGAAGCAGGCGGCCGCGATCTGCTGGTTGTTCATGCCGGACGCGATGAGATCCATGATCTCCTCCTCGCGCGAACTGAGCCCGAACACACTGTGGTTGGGGAGACGCTCTGAAGACTGTGCCACAATTCGTTGCGGATGCGAAGAGGCCCGGAGTTCCGCGAGCAGTGCGCTCGCCGCCGATGGCGTGAAATGGGGGCGGCCCTCGTGGACGTCCCGGACCGCGCGGATCAGGTCATCGGCGGTGAACTCGCCGTGGACCAGGTAGCCGCCCGCGCCCAACAGCAGCGCCTCACGGATGATTTCGGGCTCCCGGCTGTACGTCAGCATCAGCACCGGCGCCAGCCGCACCAAGTGCGGAAGCGCCGAGATGCCGTCCACGCCCGGCATGCGGACGTCGAGCAGGACGACCTCCGGGGCGTGCAGCCGGGTCAGTCTCAACGCCTCGCGGCCGTCCGCGGCCTCGGCCACCGCCTCGACGCCCGCGGTCGCCGCCAGGAGGGCGGCCAGGCCGGCCCGGACGACCGGGTTGTCATCAGCGATGAGCACACGCAGGGGCCGTGGAAGGGGCAACGGCATCACGCGCCCCCTTCCAGCGTCGCGAGGGGCAGGTCCAGGCGGACCTGGGCCCCGGGGCCGTTCGAGGCGGCTCCGAGGGAGAGGCGGGCCCCGATGGTGGCGGCGCGTTCCGTCATGCCGAGCAGGCCGAAGTGGCCCCGGCGTGCGAGCGCGGGAAGGTCCACGCCGCCCGGGAGGCCGCGGCCGTCGTCCTCGACGGTCAGGGTGAGATACGTGGGGTCAGCGGTCAGGGAGACCGTGACGTGCGAGGCACCCGCGTGCCGGCGGGCGTTCTCCAGCGCCTCCGCCGTCACCGCCAGCAGGTGCCGGGCCACGGGGGCCGGGACTGCCGGCAGGACTCCGGCGGTACGGAGCTCCGCCCCCGCGGTGAGGGCCCGCAGCTCCGGGAGCAGTGAGACCCCGGGAGTGTCCAGGTCCCCGCGCAGTTCCGTCAGCAGGGACCGCGACTCCGCGGCCGCCTGGCGGGCCGCGACGGACAGCAGCCCGGCCTGGCGGCGGATCGCATCCGGGTCCGTCGTCCGGGTCAGGGCGTCGGCCGTGAGGGCCAGCCCGTGCAGGGTCTTCGACACGGAGTCGTGCATCTCCCGGGCCAGGTAGTCCCGTTCGGCTCGGACGGCCTCCGCCACGGCCAGGCCGGCCCTGGTCTCGGTCAGGGCCTGGCTCGCCGAGCCGAAGCGGAAGAGGAGGTCGCGCAGGCAGGATCCCGCGCCGCCCGCGAGCAGACACAGCGCCGTCAGGACCGGCGTGCCCGCCAGCGCCGCGACCGCGGCCGCCTGCACGGCGGAGTAGACCGCTGCTCCACGCCACCCGTGGACCAGTCCGGCCAGCAGCGGGGTGAAGACGCAGACGAGACCGAGCGGGGAATCCGCAGTAGCCGTGACCAGCAGCAGGACGCTGAGGCCCAGGTCCGCGGCCAGCAACCGGCGGTGCCGCAACAGCAGTGGGCCGAAGCGCTCCCAGCCGCGGATGAGGACGTATGACAGCGTGAAGGTGAGCAGGATCGCGCCGCCCACGAGGTACGTCGGGCCCCCGCGCGCCGTCCGTGCCAGCGCCAGCGGTGCGCCCAGGCCGATCATCACCATCCGGAACGCGAAGACGTGACGGCACAGGGCCTGGAGCGCGTTGGCCTGGAGGGCGGGAGGGGGCGCCGCCGCGGAACGTGCCCGCGGCACGGCGAGGTCCATGATCGTCACGGCTCACCTGCCCCCGAACAGCGCGCCGAAGTCGACGTTCGCGCCGTACACGAATCCGCCGATCAGCAGGATCATCGTGCCGGGCAGCATGAACATCGTGACGGCGAAGGTCGCCTTGGGGACGGCCTTGGCGGCCCGGCGGCGGGCGTTCTGGGCGTCCGTGCGCCGCATGTCCTCCGCAATGGCGATCAGGGTGTCCACGATCGGGGATCCCAGCTCCTCGCCCTGCTGCAGGGCGGTGACGAACTGTGCCACCTGTTCGGAGTCGTTGCGCCTGCGCAGCTCGTCGAAGGCCTGACGGCGGCTCACGCCCATGGTCATCTGCTGCAGCGTGATCCGGATCTCGTCGGACCACGGGCCCTGGTACTTGTCCGCCACCCGCTCCAGCGCCGGCCTGAATCCGAGCCCGGCGCTCACCACCACCGCCAGCACGTCCAGGAAGTCCGGCAGGGTCCGCTCGATGTGGTCGCGGCGGATCCGGATGGCCGACCAGAGGCCGACCTCGATCCAGAACAGGCCGAAGGCGACCATGACCAGCGCGAGGATCAGCTGACCGTTGAGCAGCATCGCGAAGGCGCCCAGACCGCCCAGGAAGGCGTAGACGGCGCGGCGCGCGGCGTAGCGGTCGATGGTAAGCCCGGACGGGTTGCCGGCCGTGTCGATCTGGCGGCGCTTGCGGGCCACCCGGTCCGGCCCCATCAGGCGCAGTATCAGCGGCGCGTAGCGGATTCCGGCGCGGTCGATGAGCGAGCCGACGGCCGTCGTGCGGGTGGCACCGACCTCCAGTGCCAGGACCAGGTCGCTCGGGAGTTTGGCGTCGGCGCGGTAGAGCCGGATGCCGTGGAACATGCCGAAGACCGACAGGGCCCCGGCCAGGGCCAGGAGCAGGGCGATCATGCCGGCCTCCTCATACGTCGATCTTGGACAAGCGGCGGATGAAGAGGAAGCCGAGCGCGAAGAGCCCCAGGGCGATCAGGACGGCCGTCTGCCCGATGACGGACCCGGTCATGCGGTCCAGCGCGCCCGGCATCATGGCGTCCACCAGGAGGAGCGAGCCGATCCCCAGCACCGGCACCAGGTACGCCGTCGCCGTCACCTGGGACAGCTGGGTGCGGATCTCCCGGCGGGTCTCCTTGCGCTGCTCCAGCGTCACCGTCAGGTTGCGCAGGCTGCCCACGATCGCGCCGCCCGCGCGGGCTGACAGGACGAGGGTGGAGACCAGGACGACCAGTTCCCGGGACGGCAGGCGCTCCGCGATCTCGCCCAGGGCCTCCTCGATGGAGTGCCCCACGGCGAGCCGGTCTGCCACCCGCGCCAGCTCCTCGCCCGCCGGTGCCTCCAGTTCCTCGGCCGCCATGCCGATGGCCGTGCGCAGCGCCAGGCCGGCCTGGGTCGCGTTGGCGAGGATCCGTGCCAGGTCCGGGAGCTGGTTGATGAACCGCTCGGTGCGGCGCGCCCGCTGCCAGTTGAGGAAGGCGTTGGCCGCCCACAGCCCGATCAGGCCGGCCACCGGACCGAAGAACGGGGCCAGGAAGGAGGCCGAGACCATCCAGATCCCGGCGACCGCGGCCACCATGTAGACGAAGAACTCCCCGGCGGTCAGGTCCAGCCCGGTCACCGCGAGTTTGCGCTCGATGCCGCGGCCCAGCCCGGTCGTGCGCAAGCGCCGGTCCACGCCCCGGAAGCGACGCCTGCGGCCCAGGGGTTCCGGGAGGCCGGTCGCCGAGAGGCGTTCGATGAGTGCGGCGCGCTGGGCGCGGCCGGCGGCGTAGGCGTGGAGGCCCAGGATCACGAGCACGCAGGCCAGCAGGGTGGCGCCGAGGGTGAGGAGGATCAGTGGGTTCACAGGGCGGTCCGGGTGATGCGGGCGGTGAGCGGATCGTCCGCCAGGGCGACCCCGAAGGCCTGGGGGATCGGCTGGTTGTTCATGTAGAGGCGGTCGGCGATCCAGCGCGGGAGCGGGTAGTACTCGAAGCGGCCGTGGACGCGGCCGTCCGGTCCCATGGGCTGGGCCGCGAAGCGGCAGACCGTGGTGATCCGGAAGGGCTCGCGGCCGTGTGAGTCGAGGATGGAGATCTCGGTGATGCGGCGCGAGCCGTCGCCGAAGCGGGTCAGCTGGACGACGATGTTGACGGCGCTGTTGATCTGGTCCTGGAGGGCCTCGAAGGGGACCTCCACCTCGGACATCGAGGCGAGTGTCTGCAGGCGCATCAGGGCGTCCGCGGAGCTGTTCGCGTGGACCGTGGCGAGGGAGCCGTCGTGGCCCGTGGACATCGCCTGGAGCATGTCGAGCGTCTCACCGCCGCGGACCTCGCCGACGATGATGCGGTCGGGGCGCATGCGCAGGGAGTTGCGGACGAGATCGCGGATGGTGATCTGGCCCTTGCCCTCCACGTTCGCCGGGCGGGATTCGAGGCGGATGACGTGCGCCTGCTGGAGCTGGAGCTCGGCGGAGTCCTCGATGGTGATGATCCGCTCGCCCTCCGGGATCAGGCCGGAGAGGGCGTTGAGGAGGGTGGTCTTGCCGGTGCCGGTGGCGCCGGACACGATCACGTTCATCTTGGCCGCCACCAGACCGGACAGCAGGAGGAGCATCTGCTCGTCCAGGGAGCCCAGGCCGACCATCTCGTGCAGGGTGAAGGCCCGGGGGAAGCGGCGGATCGTGAGGGTGGCGCCGGTCAGGGACAGCGGCGGGATGATGACGTTGACGCGCTCGCCGCTGGGCAGGCGTGCGTCGACCATCGGATTGGCCTCGTCCACACGGCGGTTGACGGTGGAGACGATGCGCTCGATGGTCTGCATCAGCTGGTCGTGCGAGGCGAAGCGGAGCGGGAGCTGCTCCACGCGGCCGGAGCGTTCCACGAAGATCTGGTCGGGCCCGTTGACCATGATCTCGGAGATGGTGGGGTCTTCGAGGAGCGGTTCGAGCACGCCGAGGCCGAGTGCCTCGTCCACGACGCGGCGGATCAGCTGGGAGCGCTCGGCGGTGGACAGGACCGGGCCCTCGCGGCTGATGATGTGCCCGAGGACGCGCTCCAGGCGCGCCCGGCGCTCGGCGGGCGCCAGCGCGGACATCTCGGCGAGGTCGATCTCCTCGAGCAGCTTGGCGCGGTAGGAGGAGACCAGCCGGCCGTCCTCGCGGGGGCTGTGGCGGTCGTCGGGTGTGTTGACCCGGGAACGCAGGCTCATGGTCAGGGTCCCTTCGGGTCGTCGTTGGGCATGACGGCGGTCCGCGTGACACTGCGGGGGGCGACTCCGGGAACGATCGAGTTGATCGGGAGGGTCACCGTCACCACGACCGTGTCGGGCGACGGGTCGACATCGATGACCGCTCGTGCCGCGAGGTTCGACCGGATCGACTGCAGGCCGGCCGCCGACCCCGCGCCCCGCTCGCGTGCCTCCGCGCGCGCCGCCGTACGGGCGGCCGTCTCGGCCTGCTGCACCACGTACGCGGACCAGCCCAACTGGATGCCGCACAGCGCGATCAGCAGCAGGATGGGCAGGAACCCGATGTACTCCAGGGCCACCTGGCCCCGGTCGGAGCGCCACCTCCGGTTGCGGTATCGGCTCATGTCACTCCTCCTCCTTCGCCGCGCCGCCGTCGCCCTCGATGCTCAGGCCCGTGTCGAGCCCGGGAACGAGCACGGGGACCGTCAGCCGGACCTTGGCCTTGTAGACATTGCCGGAGAGCCCGCATTCCACTGTCAGGCCCCAGGCATCCCCGATGTGCTCCCCCGCCGCCTCCGCGCAGGCCCCGTCACCGTGTACCGCCCCGGCCCGAGCCGCCTCGTCGGCCGCGTTCCCGGCCAGGGAGAAGGCGTACCCGATCAGCACGCACTCCCACACCGCCGCCACGATCAGCAGGATGAACGGCAGCATCCCGACGAACTCGATCGCCACCTGGCCCCGGTCCCGGCCCGCACCCCGTACGGATCTCCGCCCCGGCACCGCTCAGCCCTCCCGGCCGCGGCGCAGCCACGGGCCGAGGGCGCCGCGGTCGCCGCCGCGCAGGCGGGCCACCGGCCCGGAGCGTACGGCCAGGGCGGCGCCGGGTTCGCCGGTGGTGGCGGGCTCCGCGTCGAGGGGTGTCAGCAGGCCCAGTTCCCCCGCCACCGCCCACAGTGCCTGCTTCACCGTCGAGCGGTTGTCCAGGTCCTGGACCCGGCCCGCGTCCACGACCGCCTGGAGTTCCTTGAAGGCGGCCGGCACGGGGGTCCGTACCGCCCGGACCTTCGTGATCTTCTCGATCAGCGAGGGCTGGATCTCGGTGTGCTTGGTCCAGCGGTTGACAACCATCGCCGTGTCCTCCGCCTTCCGGACCTGGAGCCGTTCCCACATCCGGACCATCCGCTTGGCCGCCCGTACCGCGACCACGTCCGGGGTGGTGACCAGGACCGCCACGTCCGCCGTTTCCACCGCCGCCGCGTTGGCGCCGGTCACCTGGGTGCCGCAGTCGATGACGACGAGCTCGTAGCGGGCGCGCAGGGCGGCGATCACGTGCCGGGCGGCGCGGTCGTCGACCTCCTCGCCCCGTTCGCCGTCCGCCGGGGCCAGGAGCAGGGCCAGGCCCGTGCGGTCGTCGTAGACCGCGTCCTGCAGGACGCGCGGCGAGATGTCCTGGATGCCGGCGAGGTCGGCGATGGAGCGGCGGAACTGCACGTCGAGGTACGAGCCGATGTCGCCGGCCTGGAGGTCCATGTCGACCAGGGCCGTACGCCGGCCCGCGGCGGCCGCGGCCAGCGCGAACTGCACGGCCGCGAAGGTGGCGCCGACTCCGCCCTTGGCCCCGCTGACCGTGACCACCCGGCCGCCCGGGCCGGTGGGCAGGTCGGGGCTGCGGCCCAGGTGGCGGCGTACGCCCACGGACCACTGGGCGGCGGCCTGGACGCGGGCGGCGAGTTCCTCGTAGGCGAGGGGGAGGCCCACCAGGCCGCGCGCGCCCGAGTCCATGGCGGCGGAGAAGAGCGCGGGGCTCGCGTCGGAGGTGACCAGGACGACGCCGACCGCCGGGAAGCGCAGGGCGACTTCGCGGATGAGTTCCAGGGCGGGGAGCGGACCGATCCGCTCGTGTACGAGGACCACCTCGGGCAGTTCGTCGATCGACTCGGTGGCGAGCCGGCCCAGCATCTCCAGCAGGAACGTGGAGTCGGGGACGGGTGCGGCCGGCTCGGCGCCGGGGAGCTGGCTGAGGAGGGTGGCGATGACGCGGGCGGCTTCCGGGTCGCCGACCGCGGGGAGGATTCGGGTGGTCATCGGCACCTCACCTGTCCCCTTCGAGGGTGTAGAAGTGGTCGTTCGGGCTGGGCGTCGAGTCGGTGCCGGGGGCCACCAGGGCCAGGCGCACGTGCTCCGCGAAGGACTCGGCGTACGCGACGCGCTGGGTGTCCTTGGTGTTCAGGGCGAAGGTGATCGGGACGGACTCGACGGTGCCCTTCTTGTCGCTGTCCTTGTCGATGGGGGTGAGCTTGCCGACGTTGATGACGCGGGCGTTGGCCACCATGACCACGGACAGGTCGGGGTCGGTCGGCTTCTTGCTCTTGAACGTGCCCAGGATGTTGACCTTGGAGCCGGGGGTGATCTTGCCCGCCACGCCCGTCGAGGCGTCGATCATGATGGCGATCTCCTGCTCGCCGGCCTGCAGCTTCGGCCGGTCGACGAACATGTCGCTCTGAAGCAGCGAGCCCTTCTTCAGGGCGGTGAGCGCCATCTTGTCGCGGAGCGCGCCGAGGTCGGTGACGGCGGTGTCCGACAGCCACCGCTTGGGGACCGTGACCTGCTCGAACTGGCCGGCCGTCAGCGTGCTGTACGGGGCTATGTCGCTCTTCACGCGGTACGCGACGACCTCTGCTCCGACCTTGGAGTTCACGTCGCCGATCACCACGAGGACTCCGCCGAAGGCGGCGAGTGCGCACAGGACCGACAGGACCAGCAGGATGACGCCGCGACGCTGGCGTGAGTTCATGGCCGTCTTACCTCGCCGTTCTTCAATCGTTCGGGGCGGTCAGAGTCTGGATCTGGATCTGGGGCGGAGCTGTGCGGCGGGAGCCGCCGGCGGGGGCGGCGCGATGAGCGGCGCCGCGCAGAAGCCGCAGCGGTCACCGATGAGTTCGAAGCCGCACCAGCGGCACTCCTCGCGGCGGACCGAGGCGACCAGCTGGTAGAGGACCGACAGGTCCGGGATGGCGGCGGCGAACTCGACGAGCTTCGGCGTGGCCCACCAGGCGGCCGAGTCGGCCGGGAGCGGGTTCTCCATGACCCCCTGGACCTTCCAGGCGGGGGCCAGTTCGGAGACCACCCAGTCGGAGGCGAGCTGGCCGCGGGCGAAGGTGAGGTGGGTGGCGAACTCCGGTCCCGCGGGGAGCGTCGCGCCGCCGCCGTGGGTGCCGCCCGAGCCCGAGCCGAGTTTGAACAGGTACGGAGCCGGGTTCGCCAGGACGGCGAACTGCGCGTTCGGCGCCCAGGACCTGGCGTGTGCCTTGAGACCGACCGGGACCCGGTCCAGTTTGGCGACCGAGCCGAGCAGCGCGCCCGCGTAGATGTAGTGGGCGAGCAGCCGGGCGGCGGAGGCAAGGACGCCGGGGCTGAAGTCGCAGACGCTGAGCTGGCGCAGCTGACGCACCAGCAGGGCGGCTCCCAGCGGCGGGAGATCCACGTCGACCAGCGCGATCCGGTCGGTTTCCAGGATGGCCCGAACGGTGTGCAGGCGCCGTACCTCGGAGGCCGGGAGCCAGGCCGGTACGAGGACCACGAGGTGCCCGTGGGCCTCCAGCAGTGCGGCCGTCCGGGCGAGTGCGCCCTCCAGGTCGAGCTGGTGCGGCGGCGGCAGTACGGCAGCGGCGGGAGTGTGCCGGTCCGGGGCCGGCAGCACCAGATCGGCGCTGGTGACAGCAATGGCGGTCGGCACGCGCATCCCCCCGTTCACCCGGTGCTCCGCGGGCGTTCCCCCGACCGGCGTGCGTGCGCGCATGCTGCGCGACCGCAAACGATCAACACCCTTCCCCCTTGCCCCAGCACCATATCCGCGTCCTTCCTGACAGGGCAGGGCCTTGCGGATTCCCGTGCCGTCAGCACGTGTCACAGGTGGCGGGAAATACGGACAACAAGGAGCGGAAGCCGACCGGCAGCGCGATCGGTTCAAGCCATATTGCAAACACTCTTGACATGAACATTGGACTAGACCAACTTGGCTGCGAGGCACCCCACTTGCCTCCGATCGGCCCGCGATCCCCCCGATCGGCTTCAGAACGCGTCCCTCACATCCCCACTCCCCCCACCGGAGCCCACGTGAACCGCATACGCTCCCTCGCCGTTCCGCTCGCCGTCACCCTCGCCGCCGGTGGCCTCACCGCCCTCGCGGCCGGCACCGCCCAGGCCGCCGACGTCAACGTGATCCGCAACGGCGGCTTCGAGTCCGGCCTCGCCAACTGGACGTGCACCTCCGGCAGCGGCGCCGTCGTCACCTCGCCCGTCTTCGCGGGAGCGGCCGCCCTCAAGGCCACCCCGGCGGGCCAGGACAACGCCCAGTGCAGCCAGGTCGTCAAGGTCAAGCCGAATTCGACGTACGCGCTGAGCGAGCAGGTCAACGGCTCGTACGTGTACCTCGGCGCGACCGGGACCGGCACCCAGGACGTCTCCACCTGGACCCCGGGCACCGGCGGCGGCTTCCAGAAGCTGTCCACCACCTTCACCACCGGCGCGAACACCACCCAGGTCACCGTCTGGACGCACGGCTGGTACGGCCAGCCCGGCTACGTCGTCGACGAGTTCAGCGTCTTCGGCCCCGACGGGGGAGGCGGTACGGACCCCGCGCCGACCGTTCCCGGCGCCCCGGCCGGCACCGCCGTTTCCGGCCAGAGCTCGAGCGGGCTCACGCTTTCGTGGAACGCGGTCAGCGGGGCCACCGGCTATTACGTGTATCAGGACGGTGTCCGCGTCCAGACCGTGACGGGCGGCTCGGCCCAGCTCACCGGACTCGCCGCGGCGACCTCGTACTCGTTCCAGGTGAGCGCGTACAACGCGGCCGGCGAGGGCCCGAAGTCCGCGGCCGTCACCGGCACCACCACCAGCGGCGGGGGCGGCAACCCGAATCCCTCGGTGCCCAAGCACGCGCTGACCGGGTACTGGCAGAACTTCAACAACGGCGCGACCGTCCAGAAGATCTCCGACGTCTCCGCGCAGTACGACATCATCGCCGTCTCCTTCGCCGACGCCACGAGCACGCCCGGCGCCATCGCCTTCAACCTGGACTCGGCCGGCCTCGGCGGCTACACGGTCGCCCAGTTCAAGGCCGATATCGCCGCGAAGAAGGCGGCCGGCAAGTCCGTCGTCCTCTCCATCGGCGGCGAGAAGGGCACCATCACGGTGTCCGACTCGGCGTCCGCGAACAACCTCGCGAACTCCGCGTACGCACTGATGCAGGAATACGGCTTCAGCGGAATCGACATCGACCTGGAGAACGGCCTGAACCCGACCTACATGACCCAGGCGCTGCGCTCCCTGGCGACCAGGGCCGGCTCCTCCTTCGTCCTCACCATGGCCCCACAGACCATCGACATGCAGTCGACACAGGGCGGCTACTTCAAGACGGCGCTCGCGGTGAAGGACATCCTGACCGTCGTCAACATGCAGTACTACAACAGCGGCGCGATGCTCGGCTGCGACGGCAAGGTCTACTCCCAGGGCTCGGTGGACTTCCTCACCGCGCTGGCCTGCATCCAGCTGGAGGGCGGCCTCGACCCCTCGCAGGTGGGTATCGGCGTCCCGGCCTCCCCGAGCGGCGCGGGCAGCGGCTACGTCTCGCCGACCGTCGTGAACAACGCGCTGGACTGCCTGGCCAGGGGCGCCGGCTGCGGCACCTTCAAGCCGTCGAAGACCTACCCCGGGCTGCGCGGCGCGATGACCTGGTCGACCAACTGGGACGCCAAGGCGGGTAGCGCTTGGTCCAACGCGGTGGGTCCGAAGGTCCACAGCCTGCCGTAACAGGTAGGTGTGTGGGGGCGGCTGCCCGGCAGCCGGTTGGCCGGTTTCAGATTCTTGACCCGGACATGCCATAAGAGCACGCTGTGCGCGTCCGCACGGCTACCCCACACTCCCACCCAGGAGAACGCATGCGGCTCCACCACCGCCGAAGGGCCGCCGTCACGGCGGCCCTTCTCGCGCTCGCCCTCGGCGCACCCGCCTACGGCCTGAGCGCGTCGGCGACCCCGCCCCCCGCCCCCTCGACCGCCACCCAGGACGAGGCGATCGTCCAGTACGAGATCCAGGGCCCGGCCACGGCGGCCGAACGCACCGCCCTGCTCCGTACCGGCGCCTCGATCGACGAGGTGGACGCGCGCTCGGTCGTCGTCAGCGCCGACACCATGCAGGCCAGAAGCCTGCGCGCGCTCGGCTACGAGCTCACCGCCCTGGCCGGCCCGCCGGACCGGTCCGACGGGCGCGGCGTCACCGCCGGGGTCAACGACTTCCCGTCGAAGGACGCGCTCTACCACAACTACGCCGAGGCGAGCGCGGAGATCGACCAGCGCATCGCCCAGTACCCCTCGATCATGAGCAAGCAGGTCATCGGGAAGTCGTACCAGGGCCGGGACCTCGTCGCCATCAAGATCAGCGACAACGTCGCGACCGACGAGGCCGAGCCCGAGGTCCTCTTCACGGCCCACCAGCACGCCCGCGAGCACCTCACGGTCGAGATGGCCCTCTACCTGCTCAAGGAGTTCGGCTCCAAGTACGGGACCGACTCGCGCATCACGAACATGGTCAACGGGCGCGAGATCTGGATCATCCCGGACCTGAACCCCGACGGCGGCGAGTACGACATCGCCTCCGGCTCCTACCGGTCCTGGCGCAAGAACCGGCAGCCCAACAGCGGCTCCTCGTACGTGGGCACCGACCTGAACCGCAACTGGGACTACAAGTGGGGCTGCTGCGGCGGCTCCAGCTCCAGCAAGAGCTCGGAGACCTACCGCGGCCCCGCCGCCGCCTCGGCACCCGAGGTCAAGGTGGTCTCGGACTTCGTGCGCACCCGCGTGGTCGGCGGAAAGCAGCAGATCAAGGCCGCCATCGACTTCCACACGTACAGCGAGCTCGTGCTGTGGCCGTTCGGTTGGACGTACAACGACACGGCGCCCGGGCTGACCGCCGACGACCTGGCCGTGTACAAGAAGATCGGCACCAGCATGGCGGCCAGCAACGGCTACACGCCGGAGCAGTCGAGCGACCTGTACATCACCGACGGGACGATCGACGACTGGCTGTGGGGCAACCAGAAGATCTTCGCCTACACCTTCGAGATGTACCCGACCGACTCCGGGAGCAGCGGCTTCTACCCGCCCGACGAGGTCATCGACCGCGAGACGGCGCGCAACAAGGACGCGGTGCTCCAGCTGCTGGAGAACGCGGACTGCATGTACCGCTCGATCGGCAAGGAGGCGCAGTACTGCGCCTAGCCGGGTAGGACCGCGTCCGGCCGGCTGCCCATGAACCGGTCCGCACCGGGGCGCCCCACCGCCAGGGGGGCGCCCCTCCGCCGTCCGGCCCCGGGCCTAGTCCTGCTTCGCTTCCCCGGCGTTGCGCCAGACCGTGATGTCGACGGTGATGTACCTGGTCTCCTCCTTGCCGCCCTTCCTGCCGCGGAAGGTCGCCACCGCGATGTGCCCGGCCTTGCTCAGCACGCAGACCTGCGACCCGTCCGTGAGCTGGTCGAGCCCGAGCTTCTCGGTGAAGCGGGTGACGGCGCGGCAGGTTTCCAGCGAGCCCTTCTCCGAGTTGTTCAGCAGGACCAGCTTCCCGTTGTCGCTGCCGAACCTCTCGTCGCCGAACAGGGTGTCCCGGTAGTAGTAGAGGTCCGCGTGCCCGTAGCTCACACCGGCTCCGCTCGGGTCCTCGGCGGGGCGCGGCGGGTTGTCGGCGAGCATCAGCTGGTAGTTCTGGGGCACGTCGATGCCCTGGTACGAGACCGGCTGCGGGTCGGCCGGCTTCTTGCTCCCGCCGGCCGAGTTGCTCCCGCCCGAGGTGCTGCCGGGCTTCCCGGACGTACCGCCCTTGCCGGAGTCCGGCAGCAGGGACCCGATGACCGCGAGCCCGATGACCGCGGCCACGACCGCCCCGGCGACGATCAGCCCGGTCCGCCTGGGCCGGGGCCGCGGAGCCGGCGCGAATCCCGTTCCCGGGGCGTGGAAGGGCTGCGGTGCGGCGTGGCCCGGCGCGTACGTGGGCTGGGCGTACGAGGGCTGGGGATAGGTGGGCTGGGGGTACGCGGGCTGGGGGTACGGAGGCGGCGTGTGCGGCTGCGGTGCGTTCGGCGGCGGCGTCCGGTAGCCGGGCGGCACCGTACCCGGCGCGGGCTGCGCCGGGGCGGCCTGCGTGGGCGCCGCGTGCGGGGGCTCGGCGGACAGGGCGGTCGGCGTGTACGACTGCGGCTGCTGCTGCGGCGGCGGAGTGGGGGCCGGTGCGGGCAACTGCTGCCGCCGCTCGGTGAGGGAACCGGCGACCGCCCGCGGCAGCCAGTCCTCGCCCTGGCGCAGCGGTTCGGCGGAGGCCGCGTTGCACAGCTCGATGATCTCGGTCAGCGTCGGGCGGTCGGCCGGGTCGCGGCTGAGGCAGCGGGTCACCACGGGCCGCAGCTCCTCGGGCAGCCCGCTGAGGTCGGGGGCCTCGTGCACGATCCGGTAGAGCACCGCGTGCGAGGGCCCGTCGCCGTAGACGGACGACCCGGTCGCCGCGAAGGCGGCGATCTGGCCGAGGGCGAAGACGTCGGTGGCCGGGGTGACCGTACCCGCCGACGCCTGTTCGGGCGCCATGAACGCCGGAGTGCCGATGCTGACGCCGGTGCTGGTCAGGGCAGTGCTGTCGGCCGCGCGGGCGATGCCGAAGTCGATGACGCGCGGGCCGTCGGAAGCCAGGAGGACGTTGGCGGGCTTCAGGTCGCGGTGGACGATGCCCGCGCCGTGGATGACGGTCAGCGCCTCCGCGACCCCGACGGTCAGCAGCAGGACGCTGCGCGGCGGCAGCGCACCGTGCTCGGCCACGGCGTGCGCGAGCGAGGGGCCGGGCACGTAGGCCGTGGCCAGCCAGGGCTGGGAGCCCTCGGTGTCGGAATCGATGACCGGCGCGGTGTAGAGGCCCTGGACCCGCTCGGCGGACCGCACCTCCTGCTGGAAGCGCCGCCGGAACTCGGGGTCCTCGCCGAACTCAGACCGGATCACCTTGATGGCGATGGGCCGGCCGCCCGGCGTGTAGGAGAGGTACACCTTGCCCATGCCGCCCGCGCCGAGCACCGCCGCCAGGCGGTAGCCGCCCACCACGGCCGGGTCGTCCGCCTTGAGCGGTTGGAAGAAGCCGGCCGAAGGTGCGCTGCCCATGCGGAACCATCCCCTGTCAACGGCGGTCCAGCTCCTGCCGACACGCCCCGAAGTCACCCGAGAGGGTACCCAATGCCCGGGCTGCCCGGCGCACTCCGATCCGGGGCACGGAGCCGGGGACCGGGTGCGCCGGGCGACGGACACCGGTCAACGGGCGGTCGGGGCCGGGGACCAGGGCCTGTCGTCGTGCGGCGGACGGGAGTTCGACGACAGGCCCTAGAGGACCGCGAGGGCGTCGATCTCGATCAGCAGGTCGCCCGGGAGGCCCACGTACACGGTGGTGCGGGCGGACGGGGCCTCCTTGAGGCCCTGCTCCTCGAAGTAGGTGTTGTAGATGCCGTTCATCTCCTCGAAGTGGCTGGTGTCCGTGAGGTAGACGCGCAGCATCATCACGTCGTCCCAGGTCGCGCCGCCCGCCTCCAGGACGGAGCGGACGTTCTCCAGCGTCTGGAGCGTCTGCTCGCGCAGGGTCGGACCGGCCGCGGTGGGCGGCTGCCCGTCCACGTGCGGGAGGAAGCCGACCTGGCCGGCCACCTGGAGGATGTTGCCCTTGCGCACGCCGTGCGAGAACTTCGCGGGCGGCGCGGTGTGGGTGTCGGGAGTGATCGCGATCTTTTCGGTCATGACCGGTTCCTGTCTTCCTGTTCGGGGTCCGAGCCTGAATACTCGCGGCCGATGGCATCGGCGGTCCGGCGTACGAGCGGGAGCAGTTCGAGCAGTCCCTCGGCGGAGAGGACCACTCCGGGGGCGGAGACGGACATCGCGGCGACCACGCGTCCACCGGGGCCGCGGACGGGGGCGGCGAGGCAGTTCAGCGCTTCCTCGTGCCCACCGAGATCGGTGGCCCACCCCTGTTCGCGTACGAGTTCCAGTTCGCGCAGGTAGGCGTCCGCGTCCGGGGTCGAGCGGGAGGTGTAGGCGGGGTACTCGATGCGCCGCGCGAGGGCCCGGCGCTCCTCCTCCGGCAGATCGGCGATGAGCAGCTTCGCCACGGCGGCGACCGTGAGGGGGACGGGACGGCCGATGCGGGAGTACATCCGCACCGGGTAGCGGCTGTCGACCTTGTCCACGTAGACGACCTCGTCGTCCTGGTGGAGGGCGAGGTGCACGGTGTGCCCGGTCGCCCGGTTCAGCTCCAGGAGGTGCGGATGCGCGATGTCGCGCACGTCGAGGTTCTCGACGGACTCGGCGGCCAGGGCGAAGAGGGCGGCTCCGAGCCGGTAGCGCCCGTCGCCCTGCCGGTAGACGAAGCCGTGTTCGTGCAGGGTCCGCAGCAGCCGCAGCGCGGTGCTCTTGTGCACGCCGAGCTCCTCGGCGACTTCGCCGAGTCCGGCCGGCCCCTTGGCCAGGGCCGGCAGGATCCGGAGCGCCCGCTCCACCGACTGGCTCACGCCACGTACCTCCGAGTCGCCGTCCTCCGGGTGCCGTCCTCCGGGTGCCGAGGGCCCGTTGACCCGCCGTCACCCGGGATGTTAGACAGCATGCAGCAACACGCGCAACGTCCGTTGCGGTGGACGCAATGCCCCGGGAGGCACACACATGCCCAGTGACCCCGTCCAGGCCCTCGCCGACGAGCCGGTGGACCACCGGTTCAAGGGGCTCCCCCCGGACGCCGGGCACGCGGGCCTCACCGTCGGGCAGCTCGCCGCCGAGCGGCGCAACCTGCACACCGGCGGGTTCACCACGCCCGTCCTCACCCTCGACGCCGACGCACTGAGCCACAACCTCGCCGCCCTCGGCAGCTACGCCGAGCGGCACGGCCTCGCCTTCGCCCCGCACGGCAAGACCTGCATGGCCCCCCAGCTGTTCCACCGTCAGCTCGACCGGGGCGCCTGGGGCATCACCGCCGCCGTCCCCCACCAGGCCCGCGTCTACCGCGCGTTCGGCATCCAGCGCATCTTCCTCGCCAACGAGCTCGTCGACGCCGCCGCCCTGCGCTGGGTCGCCGCCGAGCTCGCCGCGGACCCCGGCTTCCGGTTCGTCTGCTACGTGGACTCCGTGCGCGGGGTCCAGCTGATGGACCGGGCCCTCCAGGGGCAGTCCCAGCGGGTCGACGTGGTCGTCGAGCTCGGCGCCGGCGAGGGCGCCCGCACCGGGGCCCGTACCGACGAGGACTGCCGGGCCGTCGCCGACGCCGTGGCGGGCACGGCCACCCTGCGCCTGGTCGGCATCGCCGGGTACGAGGCCGAGGTGCCCGGCGCCGATCCGGACTCCGTGCACGCGTACCTGCGCCGGCTGACCGGACTGGCCGCCGAGTTCGACAAGGCCGGCCGGTTCGCCGCCGCGGACGAGATCGTCGTCAGCGCCGGCGGCTCCGCCTGGTTCGACGCCGTCGCCGACGTCTTCGCCGAGCTCCCGGAGCTGTCCCGGCCGACGCTGCGGCTGCTGCGCTCGGGCGCGTACGTCTCCCACGACCACGGCTGGTACACCCGACTGACCCCCTTCAACCGGATCCCCGAGGAGGGCGGACTGCGCCCCGCGTTCCGGCTCTGGGCGCAGGTCGTCTCCCGTCCCTCCCCCACCCAGGCGTTCGTCAACGCCGGCAAGCGCGACATCGCCTACGACCTGGGCCTGCCCGAGGTCGAGCTCGTGCGCGACCCCCTCAGCGGGGCCGAGCGCCCCGCTCCGGGCGTCCGCGTCGTCAAGCTCTCCGACCAGCACGCCTGGCTGGAGACGGACTCCGCCGGGGACCTGGAGGTCGGCGACTGGGTGGCGCTCGGCATGTCCCACCCGTGCACCATCTTCGAGAAGTGGCCGCTGATCCCGGTCGTGGAGGCCGACGGCACGGTCACCGAGTACGTCCGGACGTTCTTCTAGACCCATGGACCTGGTCATCCGCGGGGCCCGCGTCGTCGACGGCACGGGCGGGCCCTCGTACACCGCAGACGTCGGGATCCACGAGGGTCGCGTCGCCGCGATCGCCGGGGAGGGCGGGGGCGCCCGGATCGGCGGCGGTCGGCGGACCCTGGACGCCCACGGCCTCGTCCTCGCCCCGGGCTTCATCGACATGCACGCCCACAGCGACCTCGCCCTGCTCCGGGATCCGGACCACAGCGCCAAGGCCGCGCAGGGCGTGACCCTCGAAGTCCTCGGCCAGGACGGCCTGTCCTACGCCCCCGCCGACGACCGCACGCTGACCCAGGTGCGGGCCGCCATCGCCGGCTGGAACGGCACGGGCGAGGACATCGACTTCGACTGGCGCACGGTCGGCGGGTACCTGGACCGGCTCGACGCGCAGGGCATCGCCGTCAACGCCGCCTACCTCGTCCCCCAGGGCACCGTGCGCGCCCACGTCGTCGGCTGGGACGACCGCCCCGCGACCCCCGCCGAGCTCGACCGGATGCGCGCCCTGGTCGCCGAAGGGCTCGCGCAGGGCGCCGTCGGCATGTCCTCCGGCCTCACCTACACCCCGGGCATGTACGCGTCCGGCGCCGAGCTGAGCGAGCTGTGCCGCGTCGTCGCGCGCTACGGGGGCTACTACTGCCCGCACCACCGTTCGTACGGCCGCGGCGCGCTCGCCGCCTACGCCGAGATGGTCGAGCTGACCCGGGAGGCCGGCTGCGCGCTGCACCTCGCGCACGCCACGATGAACTTCGGCGAGAACGAGGGCCGGGCCCCCGAGCTGCTCGCCCTCCTCGACGAGGCCCTGGCCGGCGGGGCCGACATCACCCTCGACAGCTACCCGTACACCCCCGGCTGCACCACCCTGGTCGCCCTGCTGCCCAGTTGGGCGGGCGAGGGTGGGCCCGACGCGGTCCTCGCCCGGCTGCGCGACGACGCCGAGGCCGAGCGGATCCGCTACGCGCTGGAGGTGGAGGGCGCCGACGGCTGCCACGGGGTTCCCGTCGACTGGTCGACGATCGAGATCGCCGGGACCACGGACCCGGCCCACGGGGCGTACGTCGGCACGCGCCTGCGCGACTGGGAGAGCGCCCGGCGGCTGCTGCTGGCCGACCGGCTCGGCCCGAGCATCCTGCAGCACGTCGGGCACGAGGAGAACGTACGGGCGATCATGCGCCACCCGGTCCACACGGGCGGCTCGGACGGCATCCTGCAGGGCGCGAAACCGCATCCGCGGGCCTACGGCACCTTCCCGCACTACCTCGGGCACTACGTGCGCGAGCTGGGTGTCCTCTCCCTGGAGGAGTGCGTCGCCCACCTCTCCGGCCGCCCCGCCGCCCGCCTGCGGCTGCCGGACCGGGGGCTGGTGCGCGTCGGCCACCGGGCCGACCTGGTCCTCTTCGATCCGCTGACGGTCGCGGCCGGGTCCACCTACGAGCGCCCGCGCGCGAAGCCGGCCGGGATCCCGTACGTCCTGATCGACGGCCGATTCGTCATGCGGGACGGCCGCAGGACGGACGTCCTCGCCGGGCGGGCCGTCCGTCGCACACCGCACGGCGGCCGCTGAGCCCGCCCTGGGCCGGCTCTTCCGGATCTTGCCGTCCGACCCCCGACGCCTACGATGGGCGACATGCTCGCCTTCGTCCCCGCCGCCCTCTTCCTCCTCCTCTTCGGGGTGAGCGTCCGGGAAGACCGACGGCGTTTTCGCAACGCGGTCTACCTGGGTCTCACCTTCATATTCACCTCCGTGGGACTGCTGTCCCAGATCACGTTCCTGCCGCACCCGCTCGCCACGGCCCTGGTCGCGCTGGTCCTGCTGGTGCCCGTGGTCGGCACGCTCGCGCTCGGCGTCTTCCTGATCGGCAACGGTCTGACGATGGTCCGCAAGGAGGGCCGCAGCCCGGGCAACCTGCTGTCCTTCGGCGCGGGCGTCGGGATCTTCCTCCTCGCGGCGTTCGTCCTCGTGACGGCCAACACCGGACCGCCGGCCCTGGACGCCGTACTGGTCGGCGTGGTCCTCCTCGTCGCCTACGTCTCCTTCCTCTTCCTCTGCTTCCTCGCCTACGCCTACCTCTACGGCCGGATCAAGGTGCGCGGTGACGTCGACTACGTGGTGATGCTCGGCTCCGGGCTCGTCGGCGGCGACCGGGTCCCGCCGCTGCTGGCCTCGCGGCTGCGCAAGGGCCGGCAGATCCACGATGCGCAGATCGCCCGGGGCGGGCGGGTGCCGCTGCTCCTCACCTCGGGGGGCAAGGGCACCGACGAGAAGCTCGCGGAGGCGCGGGCGATGGCCGACTGGCTGATCGCCGAGGGGGTGCCCGCGGAGCACCTGCGGCTGGAGGACCGCTCCCGCACGACGGAGGAGAACCTCCAGTTCTGCCGGACGGTCATGGAGACGGGCGATCCCTCCTACCGCTGCGTGGTCGTCACCAACAACTTCCACGCCTTCCGCGCCGCGATGATGGCCCGCAAGGCGGGGGTCAACGGGCAGGTACTGGGCTCGCCGACCGCGAGGTACTTCTGGCCGAGCGCGACGATCCGCGAGTTCGCGGCGGTGTTCTGGGAGCACCGGACCGTCAACCTCAGCATCTGCGGCGGCATCGTCGCCCTGACGGCGGCGCTGGCGCTGTCGGCCTGAGCGCCGACGTGCGTTCATGGGGGCACGGCCGGAGGATGGGGCCAGGGGGACACCGCAGGAGGTAGCGATGGACAGTGAATCGGACCAGCAGCCCCAGCGCCCGGCCCACCTCTACACGGGTTCCGAGCGCGCGTACGACCCTGAGGACCTCGTGATGGCACGCGGCCAGGACCCGACTCCGGAGCGGGTCGAGAAGGCTCGCAAGCTGATCGAGAAGGAGGGCGCGAAGGCGCTCGAACGCTACCTCCCGTAGGCGGGACCGGAAGACTGGACCGGAAGACGGGGCGGGCGGGCCGGGGCGGCCCGCGCACAGCGGCCGCGCGGCCCGCCCCGCCCCAGGTGCGCCACGGGAAGCGCGCATCCAGAATCGGTGGATGCTCGTTAGCCGCGCGGGGGGCCGATCCGAAGGACGACGCACGATGCTGACCACCGGTACCCCCTCCCGCACCCCCGTCGACTGGGACCACCCGGCCGACCCGCCGCCCGGCCGGCGCCTCGCGCACGTACGCGCGTACGTGGACTCCTCCGGCGCCGACGGGCACCTCTGGCACGGTGTCCCGACGCTGCTGCTGACCACCCTCGACCGGCTCTCCGGCCGGCCCGTCCGCACCCCGCTGATCTACGGGAGGGACGAGGGCCGGCACATCGTCCTGGCGACCTCCGCCGAAGGCGTCGAGGGCATCCCCTCCTGGTACCGCGACATCACCGCCTGCCCTGAGGTCCGCCTCCAGGTCGGCGCGCTGACCGCGCAGGCCCGCGCCCGCACCGCGACCGCGCTGGAGCGGGAGACGTACTGGGAGGTCATGACCGCCCTGTGGCCCGCCTTCGAGGACCAGCAGGCGGCGGTCGCCCCCCGGGAGATCCCCCTGGTCATCATCGACCGCTGATCAGGCGGCCAGGGCCCGCGCGATGTGATCAAATTCCTTCATGATCGCGCTCCCCGCCAACGACCGCGGCACGGCCAGGCTTTGGACGGCGAGCGCCCTGTCCTCGGGGTCGACCTGGGTCATGCAGATCAGCCTGTTCATCCAGGTGCTGCGGGACTCCTCGCCCGCCGTACTGGCGGCCGTCGAACTCGTCGGGACCCTGCCCGCGCTGGCGTTCATGCTGGTGGCGGGCGCCCTCGCGGACCGGTTCGACGTACGGCTCCTGGCCGTCGGATCCATGGTCGCCCAGGCCGCCTGCGTCCTGGGCATGGCGTTCTTCCTGGACCACGGCATCTGGATCACCGCCGCGCTCTACGGGCTCCAGGGTCTCGGCAACACCCTCTGGCCGCCGGCCCGCCAGCAGTGGCTGTACGGGATCGTGCCGCCTGAGTCCCGGCCCGCCGCCAATGCCCGGCTGGGCTCCGTCTCCGGAACGATGACCGTCGTCGGCGCCTCGCTCGGGGGCGTGTTGGCCGGCTGGAACCCGGCCGGTGCCATGGCCGTCGCGTGCGCGCTGCAGGTCCTGGCCGCCGTACCGCTGCTGGCACAGACCCGGCGGCCGCTCCCGCACGCGGAGCCCGCGGAGCCCGTCCGGGAGCGCGGGGCGGCCCGCGAACCGCTGCGCAAGGAACTGACGGCGGGGCTGCGGGTGCTGCGCGTTCTGCCGCTGGCACGCTCCGTCGTCTGGATCGGCATCGCCTGGGGCTGCATCGGCGGGGCCTACGACATCCTGCTCGCCGCCTACGCCACGGGCCGCCTGGGCGGCGGCGGCGCGGTGCTGGGCGCGCTGTACGTGACGGACGGGATCGCCGTGATCCTCGGCACGGTGCTGGCCGCCAGGATCGCGGTGCGCCGCCACCTGTCCGCGTACACCGCGGCCTACGTGTTCCAGGGGCTGGCCTGGGGCGCCTTCTTCCTCGCGGGGCACCCGGTCGCGGCCGTCGCGCTGCTGGGCGTGATGCGGCTGGCCAGCGGCGTCGTCATCGCGCTGGACACCACCATCCTGCTGGCCACCGTCCCCGCGGCCGTGCGCGGGCGCGTCTCCAGCCTGCACATGACCACCTACGGTGCGATGGCCCGCGTCTCCCTCGCCCTCTTCGGCGGCCTGCTCGTGGTCTCGGACGTGCGGACCGTCGGCGTCTGCGCGGGCGCCGCGTCGGTGGTGCTCGGCGCGCTCTGGTGGTGGCGGCGCGACCGTGAGGCCGGGCGCCGCTACCCGGCGGCCGTGGCCGGGCGGCCGCAGCCGCAAGCGGCCGGCGCCACCGCTAACGCGTCCGCCTAGTCGAAGTCGTACGCGTCCGGTGCGCACCGCGCCGCGGGCGCGCGGAGGTACCCGGGCCCGCTGGCATCGCCGGAAGACACCCGTCACGCGGGGCTTGCGACCCCACCCTTCGGGTCGAAGGTCCACAGTCTGTCCGACCATGGGTTTATGCGGTTTTAACCGTGTTACAACTGGAACACGGCGCCGCAAATGGCGCAATTCCCTTCGCTGTTGCCCCAGCCCACGCAAGCGCTGCCTGCTTGGCAACACACCCCGTTTCCTCTGGAGGAAGCAACGTGAGTACAGCCGAGCAGACGGCCGCGTCTGCCAAGAAGAGCTCCCCGGTGATGGCGGTCATGCAGCGCCTCGGCCGCAGCCTGATGCTGCCGATCGCCGTGCTGCCCGCCGCCGCGCTCCTGATGCGCTTCGGCAACGGCGACATGCTGGGCAGCGAGTCGTTGCCGGGCTGGGTGAACGAGATCGCCAAGTACATGGCGGCCGGCGGCAACGCGGTCTTCAGCAACCTGGCACTGCTCTTCGCCGTCGGCATCGCGGTCGGCTTCGCCAAGAAGTCCGACGGCTCCACCGGCCTCGCGGCCGTCGCGGGCTACGTGGTCTTCTCGAACGTGCTGGGCAAGTTCACCGACGGCAGCGTGCCGCAGGTGGAGGCGGTCGTGGACCACAAGGTCGCCCTGGTCGACGCCCCGGTCAACGCCGGCGTACTCGGCGGCGTCGTCATGGGTATCGTCGTCGCCCTGCTGTACCAGAAGTTCTACCGGACCAAGCTGCCCGACTGGGCGGGCTTCTTCGGTGGCCGCCGCCTCGTCCCGATCCTGTCCTCCTTCGCGGGTCTGGTCATCGGCATCGTCTTCGGTCTCATCTGGCCGGTGCTCGGCAAGGGCATCCACGGCCTCGGCGAGTGGCTGGTGAACTCCGGCGCCGTCGGCGCGGGCATCTTCGGTGTCGTCAACCGCGGGCTGATCCCCGTCGGCATGCACCACCTGATCAACTCCTTCCCGTGGTACCAGGCCGGTGAGTACAACGGCGCCCACGGCGACATCGCCCGCTTCCTCGCCGGTGACCCGAGCGCCGGACAGTTCATGACCGGCTTCTTCCCGATCATGATGTTCGCCCTCCCGGCGGCCTGCCTCGCGATCGTCCACTGCGCCCGCCCCGAGCGCCGCAAGGTCGTCGGCGGCATGATGTTCTCCCTCGCGCTCACCGCCTTCGTCACGGGCATCACCGAGCCGATCGAGTTCACCTTCATGTTCATCGCCCCGGTCCTCTACGCGATCCACGCTGTCCTGACCGGTGTCTCCATGGCCCTGACCTGGGCGCTCGGAATGAAGGACGGCTTCGGCTTCTCGGCCGGCGCGATCGACTTCTTCCTCAACCTCGGCATCGCGTCCAACCCGTGGGGGCTGGCCGGCATCGGGCTCTGCTTCGCGGCGCTCTACTACTTCATCTTCCGCTTCGCGATCACCAAGTGGAACCTCCCCACCCCGGGCCGCGAGTCCGACGAGGAGCTCGCCGAGATCCTGAAGGCCGAGGCGAAGTAACCGTGTCCGCGCAGCGCACTCCCGGCCGGGGAATGGATCGCGAGGAGCGCCGGGAGCTGATCGCCTGCGTGGCACGGGCCAGGGGCCACGTCCGGGTCGCGGACCTCGTACAGGAGCTGGGCGTCAGCCGGATGACGATCCACCGGGACCTCCAGCACCTGGACGCCCAGGGCCGGATCCGCCGGATCCGCTCCGGCGCGACCTCGACGGCCTGACGGCCTGACGGCCTGACGGCCCCGAGCATCACCCCGGGAGCAGGGGCGGGGCGCCATCGACCGACGGTGGCGCCCCGCCCCTTTCCGCATTCGCGTTCCCGCGCGGTCGCCGAGGAGCTCAGACCCCCGCGAGCAGCCTCCGGCACGCCACGCGCTCCGTGACCGGGCAGGCGGCGGCCAGGACCGTCACCGCGGCCGCGGCCGGGACCGGGACCATCGCCTGGGCCTCGTCGCCCGGGGTCGAGAACACCGCATCGATCACGGCGGGGTGACGAGCGCAACACCGGTCCGGCCCCTTCCTCCGACGCCACTCGTTCCGCAGGCCGGAGCGGCGGACCGGCCCCGGTTTCCAAGGGACTGTGGCGCTCGTACCCGCGCTTCGCGCGAAAGGGGACATATCGGTCCGGGATCCACCCCTCTCCTCCGGGTCGAATACCGGAGCGCTCCCGCATCCGGACCCGTAAGCTCCCGTCATGCAGGTGATCCAGTCAACGAAACTCGCCAATGTCTGCTACGAGATCCGCGGACCCGTCCTCGAAGAGGCGATGCGGCTCGAAGCGGCAGGTCATCGCATCCTCAAGCTCAACACCGGCAACCCCGCGGCCTTCGGCTTCGAGTGCCCGCCGGAGATCCTTGAGGACATCCTCCGCAACCTGGGCACCGCCCACGGCTACGGGGACGCGAAGGGGCTGCTCTCGGCGCGCCGCGCGGTGATGCAGCACTACCAGACCAAGGGCATCGACCTGGACGTCGAGGACGTCTACATCGGCAACGGCGTCTCCGAGCTGATCCAGATGTCCATGCAGGCGCTGCTCGACGACGGCGACGAGGTCCTCGTGCCGGCGCCGGACTACCCGCTGTGGACCGCCTCCGTCTCGCTGGCCGGCGGCACCGCCGTGCACTACCGCTGCGACGAGCAGTCCGACTGGATGCCCGACCTCGCCGACATCGAGCGCAAGGTCACCGACCGCACCCGCGCGATCGTGATCATCAACCCGAACAACCCGACCGGCGCCGTCTACGACGACGAGATGCTGCGCGGGCTGACGGACATCGCCCGCCGCCACAACCTGATCGTGTGCTCGGACGAGATCTACGACCGGATCCTCTACGACGGCGCCACGCACACGAACACCGCCGCCATCGCGCCGGACCTGCTGACCCTGACCTTCAACGGGCTCTCCAAGAACTACCGCGTCGCCGGTTACCGCTCCGGCTGGATGGCGGTGTGCGGGCCCAAGAAGCACGCCTCCTCGTACATCGAGGGCCTGACGATCCTGGCGAACATGCGGCTCTGCGCCAACATGCCCTCCCAGCACGCCATCGCCACCGCGCTCGGCGGACGCCAGTCGATCAACGACCTGGTCCTGCCCGGCGGGCGGATCCTGGAGCAGCGCGACACGGCGTACGACCTGCTGACGCGGATCCCGGGCATCACCTGCGTGAAGCCCAAGGGCGCGCTGTACCTCTTCCCGAAGCTGGACCCGTCGGTCTACAAGATCAAGGACGACCGGCAGATGGTCCTCGACCTGCTGCGCGAGGAAAAGATCATGGTCGTGCACGGTACGGGCTTCAACTGGCCCGAGCCCGACCACTTCCGGATCGTGACCCTGCCGAACGCGAAGGACCTGGCCGACGCGGTCACCCGGATCGGGAACTTCCTCGACGGCTACAGCCAGCCGTAGGCCGGTGGAGCGGACCGCGGCCGTCAGCCGCCGGTCCGCTCCAGGACCGCCCGGTACAGACGGTCGATGAGGTACCCCTTGCGCTCGATCGTCACGTCGAAGTACCTCGCGCTGAGCTCGGAGCGGCACACGGAGTGCACCGCCGCCTTCGCCGCGCGCTTGAGCGCGACCGCTTCCGCCGCGAGCGACACGAGCGTCTCCCGCAGGTCCCGGTGGCCGAGCACGAACGCCTTCAGCCGCTCGCCCGCCAGCTCGCCCGACGCCCGCTGAGCGGCGGGGGCGGAGTCGAGCAGTTCGAGGAAGACCCGGTTGCTCAGCTGGTCGAAGTCCTCATGGGTACGGGCGAAGCCGAGTTCCGGCACGAAGCCGGCCAGGTCGTTGAACAGCTGGCTGGCCAGTCCGAGTCCGCGCATCGCCCCGTCCAGGGTGCACCGCTCCTCCTCCACGACGCCCAGGGCCGCCACCGCCGCGTCCAGTGGCATCCGGAACAGGGTTCCCGTCTTGAGCGCGGCCATCGACTCCCAGAACTCCACCCGCTCGCCGCGGGGCGCGGCCATCAGCTCGGCGCGGGTGCGGGAGGTGCGGGTGGAGATGTCGACGGCCTGGCCGGTGAGGCCCTGGCCGACCGCCCGCAACAGGCTCCGTACGACGGCGGGCTCGGCCGCGTGCTCCAGGGCCGCCGTGATCAGCAGGGTCCCGGTGTTGAGGGCGAGCGGCACCCCGTGGGCGACGTGGAGCGCGGCCTCGCCGTAGCGCATGCCGCTGCCGTCCTGGATGTCGTCGATCGCGACGGCGGCCTTCAGCAGGACGCGCACCGCCACGGCCGCGCGGCGGACCGCCGCCAGGTCCGCCGGGTCGGCCTCCTCGCCCGCCCCGCCGGGGAACCCCCGGTAGTTGCGGTAGGCCCAGTACACCATCGAGGGGCGCAGCGGGGCCCGGCCTACGGGCGCCCCGGCGGCGGGCGCCAGCGCCTCCTGGCCCACCTTGGATCCGACGGCGTCGGCGACCGGGGCGTACAGGGAGCGCAGCAGCGCCGCGTCGTACACGGACGCCTGAGCACCCGGGCCGGCCCCCGCGGTGACCAGCGAGCCGAGGAAGGCCGCCAGGTCCTCCTCGAGCAGGGCCGCGTCGCCCCGTACCACCGTCTCCACGCCCGACACGTCCACCGTCGCAGTCACTCCACACGTTCTCGAGCATCATCCGAGGACAAAATGATGATCGTTGCGCCCGGGTACGACAAGACGGGTTCACGCCGACGCGCAGGAACAAGATTCAGCTCAACTTTAGAACTAATCCAATGTAGGATGGTCTCCTGACCACGCAGGAGGCCCTCATGTACGAGCCGATTCGCACCAAGGCGGTCGACCCCCGCATAGGCGTCCACCGCAGCGACTACCCCCGCAGCAGCCGCTCGGAAGCCCTGGACATCCAGCTCGGTGGCCACCTCGCCGCGCTCCTCACCGTCACCGACGAGCTCGGCCTCGACGATGCCGCCGCCGAGATCGCCGCCCAGGTGACCCGGCTGCGCGGCTCGCAGCCCGCCCGCGCGCCCCATGGGCGCGGCGACGGGCACGATGCCGAGGACGTCGCCTCGCTGCACCGCCGGGCCCACGACCTCGCCGCCCGCGCCCTGCTCGTCGCCGCGTCCCGCGCCGACACCACGGTCGCGATCCTCGCCGCCGAGCGCATGGACGCGCACGCCGCCGCGCTCGACTTCGCCGGCGCCCACTGACGGCCCCGGTCCGGGGCCGCGGAGGCTCCGGACCGGGTGCCATGCACTGCGGGACCTGAACCCCCAGCCCGCCCAGCTGCCGCCATCTGCCCGACGGGCCGGAAGAGCGCCCCGGGCCGCGCCGGGGGACCTGGGCATCACGGGCCCGCGCGGGGGGTCGGGGTGAACTCCGCCGCCGCGATGCCGCACCAGGGGATCGTCGCCGGGGGCCAGACGGGGCCGAGGGCCCCGCCGCGCTCGGTCGCCGCCGGGGGGAGACCCGGGATCCTCATCAAGGTCTGCGGACCGCGGGCCACCGGGGCCGACGGGGTCGCCGTCGGTGGCGCCGGCTGTTCGCGGAACTCCACCGTGACCACGTACGCCCCCGGCATCAGGAAGCGGTTCACCGCCTCGACCGTGGCCGTCACGCGGCGGCTCGCCGGATCGATTCGGCAGTCGGTGATCCGTACGTCGTCCCGCGCGGCCCCGGCCGGACGCGCGGGCGGGACGCCGCCGGCCCACACGTACAGCCCCAGCGGGGCGAAGACCAGCAGCCCCGCCACGAACACCAGGGCGACCAGCCAGCCCTGCCACTTCAACGCGCTCACGCCCATGGCACGATCCTCCCGGCCCTCCGCCCCGCTCACCAGCACCCGCGGGCCCACACAGCATTTCGAAGTGGGACCGCCTCGTCACCTGACGTTCATTCAACTCAGCGCGGAATGTGGGTTTCCGCGAGCACGCTGCACCCGTGAGACGCATCCTAGGAATCGCCCTGGCGGTCCTCCTGATCGGCGGCGTGATAGCCGCCATCGCCCTCGGAGGAACGAAGCCGGAGGGCACGGCAACGAAGACCGTGCGTGGCGTCATCGGTTCGGAGAAGTCCGAGTTCTTCCGCGACCCCGACGTGACCAAGGCCCTTGCGGACAAGGGCTACACCGTGAAGACGGAGACCTCGGGCTCCTGGGCGATGGACCAACTCGCCCTGAAGGAATTCGACTTCGCCTTCCCCAGCAGCAGTGAACCCGCCGGGGAGATCGAGGCGGCGGCCGGGGTGAAGGGCGCCCAGAACACCAAGCCCTTCTTCTCCCCGCTCGTCGTCGTCGCCCGGGCGAACGCCGCCAAGGTCCTCGCCGACCGCGGCCTCGTGAAGATGAACGGCAAGAACTCCGGCACGCTCCTCCTCGGCCCCTTCCTGAAGGCCGCCGCCGAGGACAGGACGTGGCAGCAGCTCCAGGGCGGCACCACCGCCTACCCCGAGCTGGCCGGCACGGTGTTCGTCAAGACCACCGACCCGTCCACCTCCAACTCCGGCGCGCTCTTCCTCGCGACCACCTCGAACGTCGCCAACAACGCCACCGTCGTCTCGGACGACGCCGGTATCGAGCGGACCGCGCCCCTGATGCGCAAGCTGATCTCCGTACAGGGCGCCCTGGAACAGAGCACCGACGACCCCTTCCGCTCCTTCATCAGCGGCAGCGGCGAGCCGCTCATCCTCGCCTACGAGTCCCAGGTGGCCAGCCTGCTGCTGCAGAAGCAGGTGACGGGCGACGTCGGAAGCATGGTGGTGCTCTACCCGGACACCACCGTCAACTCCCCGCACACCTTCGTACCGATCAGCGAGCGGGCCAGGGAGCTCGGCAGCCTGCTGGCCACCGACCCGAAGCTGCGCGCGCTCGCGATCCGCCACGGGTTCCGGCCGCAGGAGGGGGTGGCCGAGTTCACCGCCGCCACCGCGCCGCACGCCGCGTACCTCAACCCGGGGCTGACCGGCATCCGCCAGGTCGGCGCACCGACCGTCAAGGTCCTGATGGCGCTGGCCGCGCGCGCCAAGGGATAGGGGGACCCACACCATGTCACTGACACGACCCGACGACAGCACGGACGCACCGCTCGTCCTCACCGCTCCCGAACCCGTCGCCCCCGTCAAGCGGGATCAGGCCGCGGGCCTCGTACCGGTGCAGGACGGGGTGCGTGAGGAGATGGCCCGCCGGGCCGGGGAGTACGTCGGCTCGCTGGCCGGCATCGACAGCCGCTCCCCCGAGTTCGCGAACCGCATCGGGGAGATCTCCGGCCTCGGCGCCGCCGACATCCGGGGCGCCTCCCAGCAGTCCAACCGGATGCTGGAGCGGGCCGTGCGCTCCCTCGGCTCCGACGGCGGCGGCGACGCCCAGGCCCGCGTCGCGACCTCGCTGGTCGAACTGCGGCGCACGGTCGAGGACCTGGATCCGCGCGACACCCCGGCCAAGGGGATGCGCAGGCTGCTCTCCAAGCTGCCCGGCGGCACCAGGTTCCAGGACCACGTGGCCAAGTACGCCTCCTCGCAGACCACCCTCAACCGGATCGTCGGCGCCCTGCGCGGCGGCCAGGACGAACTGCGCCGCGACAACGCCGCCCTGCATACCGAACGCGCCCGCCTGTGGGAGACCATGGGCAAGCTCCAGGAGTACGCGGTGCTCACCGAGGCCCTGGACGCGGCCGTCGAGCAGCGCATCGCCGGCCAGGACGACCCCCGGCAGGCCGACGCGCTGCGGGTGGACGTGCTCTTCCCGGTGCGCCAGAAGCACCAGGACCTGCTGACCCAACTGGCCGTCTGCGCGCAGGGCTACCTGGCGATGGACGTGGTCCGCCGCAACAACGACGAGCTGATCAAGGGAGTCGACCGGGCCGCGACCACCACCGTGTCCGCGCTGCGGATCGCCGTGATGCTGGCCGCGGCGATCGACAACCAGACGAGGGTGACGGAGCAGATCAACACCCTGCGCGACACCACCGAGAACCTGATCCGGGGCAACGCGCAGATGCTGGCCTCGCAGAGCGGGGAGATCCAGCGGATCGCCGCCGATCCGGCGGTGGGCGCGGAGACGCTGCGCACCGCCTTCGCCCAGATCTACAAGACGCTGGACGCGATCGACACCTTCAAGGTGCAGGCCACCGAGAACATGGCGGCCACCGTGGAATCCCTGACCGGTGAACTGCAGAGCGCCTCGGCGTACCTGGCGCGCACCCGTACCGCGAGCCCCCTGGAAGGCGGCGACCGATGAGCCTGCGGAGCGCTGTGATGCGCAGACGGCTGGCCGCGGCGGTGGCGCTGGCCGCCACCCTGCTCGGGGCCAGTGCGTGCATGGAGAATCCGGACCGTCCCGAGCCGGAGTCGAAGCGGTCGGTGTACCAGGAGGGCAGGCTGCGCGTGCTGGCCTCCAGCGAGCTGTCCGACATGGACGAGGTGCTGAAGGCGGCGAAGGCCGCCACCGGGGTCGGCGTGGAGCTGACCGTGTCGGGCACCCTCGACGCGGTCGAGCAGATCGCCTCCGGCAGGGCGGACGGGAAGTACGACGCCGTCTGGCTCTCCTCCAACGACTACCTGCGGCTGCGGCCCGAGGCCGCCGGGAAGCTGTCGAGCGAGACCCCGGTGATGTCCTCGCCGGTCGCGATCGGCGTGAAGCCCGCGGCGCTGGCCCGGCTCGGCTGGAAGCCCGAGCAGGTCACCTGGTCGGCGGTCCACGAGGCCGTCGCCGCCGGGAAGCTGACGTACGGGATGACCGATCCGGTGCGCTCCAACTCGGGTTTCTCGGCGCTGGTCTCGGTGGCCTCCGGGCTCTCGGGCGCCCAGGCGGCGCTGACCGACGCGGACGTGGCGAAGGCGCAGCCGAAGCTGAAGGAGTTCTTCACCGGGCAGAAGCTGACCTCGGGCTCCTCGGGCTGGCTGGCGGCGGCGTACACCAAGCGCGGGGACGTGGACGCGCTGGTGAACTACGAGTCGGTGCTGCTGTCCATGAACCGGGACGCGAAGACGGACCTGACGGTGATCCGGCCGCTGGACGGGGTGGTCACCGCCCACTACCCGCTGACCCTGCTGACCTCGGCCCCGGCCGGGGCCCGCGAGTCGGGCCGGGCGCTGACCGAGTACCTGCGCGGCCCCGAAGCCCAGAAGGCGATCACCGAGAAGACCTTCCGGCGGCCCGTGGCGGCGGGGGTCACCCCGGCGGCCGGGCTGAACACGGACAAGCGGCGCGAGCTGCCGTTCCCGGGCACCCGCTCGGTCGCGGACGGGCTGCTGGCCAGCTACGAGAACGAGCTGCGCCGGCCCTCGCGCACGGTGTACGTCCTGGACACCTCGGGCTCGATGTCCGAGGAGGACCGGATCGGTCGGCTGAAGGCGGCGCTCACCGAGCTGACGGGGACCGGCACCTCGGGAACCGGACAGCGGTTCCGCGACCGCGAGGAGGTGACGCTCCTGCCCTTCGGCGACAAGGTGAAGAAGGTACTGACGCACGTGGTCGAGCCGGGCAACCCCGGACCCGCCCTGGACGCGATCCGCGGTGACGTGAAGTCGCTGCAGCCGGAGGGCGGCACGGCGGTGTACGGCAGCCTGAAGGCCGCGTACCAGCACCTGGGGCAGGGCAACGCGGAGGCGTTCACCTCGATCGTGCTGATGACGGACGGGCAGAGCGGCGACAAGGTGAAGGACTTCGACACCTTCTACGCGGGGCTGCCCGAGGCGCAGAAGCACACGCCGGTCTTCGCGGTGCTGTTCGGCGACTCGGACCGCAAGGAGCTCGGCCACATCACCGAACTGACCGGCGGGCGGCTCTTCGACGCCACTGACGGCAACGGTTCGCTGGACGGCGCCTTCGAGGAGATCCGTGGCTACCAGTAGGGCCCTCGCGTACCTCGAGTCGAAGAAGAACCTGGCCGGCAGCGCCTGCGGGGTGGCCGGGCTGGTCCTGACCCTCACCGGGGTGGCCGGCACGTACTGGCCCGTCGTGGTCGCCGGGCTGTACGCGTCGGGGGCGCTCATCGCCCCGCCCGACCTGCCCGAACCCCCCAGGCCCCCGGAGCCTGCCGAGGAACTGGGCTTCGTACGGGCGGACTTCGCGCGGCTGCGGGAGTACGTGGCCGAGGTGGACCTGCCGGCGGAGCCCGCCGAGGTCCTGGCCGGGCTGCTGGAGCTGTACGCGGCGATGCTGGAGCCGGGGTGGGTGGCCGGCGTACTGGCCACGGACCCGGAGGCGGTGCACGCGCTGACGCGGGCCATCCGCACGGATGTGCCCGAGTGCGTGGACACGTACAACCGGACCCGCTGGTGGACCCGGCTCACGCCGGGCGGTGAATCGCCGGAGCGCCACCTGGAGCGGCAGCTGACGCTGCTGCGCGAGGAGGCGGAACGCCGGACGGCGGACCTCCGTGAAACGGAGGCCCGCCGTCAGCAGACGCACACGACCTATTTGGAAGGTCGCAGGGAATCCTAGGTCGGGGAATCCCGCGTCAGCCTGTGGCCGGGGACAGCCGGCCGCAGGAGTTCGGATGTGCCGGGGCTCAGCCCAGGCGCTCGACGAGCGCCTCGTACTGGTCCCACAGCTCCTTGGGCGTGTGCTCGCCGTAGGTGTTCAGGTGCGCCGGGACGAGCGAGGCCTCGTCGCGCCAGACCTCCTTGTCGACCGTGAGCAGGAACTCCAGGTCGGCGGCGGGCAGGTCCAGGCCGTCGGTGTCCAGGGAGGCGACGGTCGGCAGGATGCCGATCGGGGTCTCCACGCCCTCGGCGGAGCCGTCGAGGCGCTCGACGATCCACTTCAGGACGCGGCTGTTCTCGCCGAAGCCCGGCCACACGAACTTGCCCGCGTCGTTCTTGCGGAACCAGTTCACGTAGTAGATCTTCGGGAGCTTGGACTGGTCCTTGCCCTTGGCCACGTCGACCCAGTGGCCCATGTAGTCGCCCATGTTGTAGCCGCAGAACGGCAGCATGGCGAAGGGGTCGCGGCGCAGCTCGCCGACCTTGCCCTCGGCGGCGGCGGTCTTCTCGGAGGCGATGTTCGAGCCGATGAAGACGCCGTGGTTCCAGTCGAAGGACTCGGTGACCAGCGGCACGGCGGAGGCGCGGCGGCCGCCGAAGAGGATCGCGGAGATCGGGACGCCCTTGGGGTCCTCCCACTCGGCGGCGATCGTCGGGCACTGCGAGGCGGGCACGGCGAAGCGGGCGTTGGGGTGGGCCGCCGGGGTGTCGCTCTCCGGGGTCCAGTCGTTGCCCTTCCAGTCGATGAGGCGCGCGGGCGCCTCCTCGGTCATGCCCTCCCACCACACGTCGGAGCCGTCGGGGGTGAGCGCGACGTTGGTGAAGACGGTGTTGGCGTACATCGTCTTCATGGCGTTGGCGTTGGTGTGCTCGCCGGTGCCGGGCGCGACGCCGAAGAAGCCGGCCTCGGGGTTGATCGCGTACAGGCGGCCGTCCTCGCCGAAGCGCATCCAGGCGATGTCGTCACCGACGGTCTCGACCGTCCAGCCGGGGATCGTGGGCTCCAGCATGGCCAGGTTCGTCTTGCCGCAGGCGCTCGGGAACGCGGCGGCGATGTACTTCGACTCCCCCTGCGGCGGGGTGAGCTTGAGGATCAGCATGTGCTCGGCGAGCCAGCCCTCGTCGCGGGCCATGACGGACGCGATGCGCAGGGCGTAGCACTTCTTGCCGAGCAGGGCGTTGCCGCCGTAGCCCGATCCGTAGGACCAGATCTCGCGGGTCTCGGGGAAGTGCGAGATGTACTTGGTGGTGTTGCAGGGCCACGGCACGTCGGCCTCGCCCTCGGCGAGCGGAGCGCCGAGGGTGTGGACGGCCTTGACGAAGAATCCGTCGGTGCCGAGCTCGTCGAGGACGGGCTTGCCCATGCGGGTCATGGTGCGCATGGCGACCGCGACGTAGGCGGAGTCGGTGATCTCGACGCCGATGGCGGAGAGCTCGGAGCCCAGGGGGCCCATGCAGAAGGGGACGACGTACATCGTGCGGCCCTTCATGGAGCCGCGGAAGATGCCGCCCTCCTCGCCCTTGCCGGCGAAGAGCTCCTTCATCTCGGCCGGGGCCTTCCAGTGGTTGGTCGGGCCCGCGTCCTCCTCCTTCTCGGAGCAGATGAAGGTCCGGTCCTCGACGCGCGCGACGTCGGAGGGGTCGGAGGCCGCGTAGTACGAGTTCGGGCGCTTGGCCGGGTCCAGCTTCTTGAAGGTGCCCTTGGAGACGAGCTCCTCGCAGAGGGCCTCGTACTCGGCCTCCGAGCCGTCACACCAGACGATGCGGTCAGGCTGGGTGAGGGCTGCGATGTCACCGACCCAGGAAACGAGCTCCTGGTGCTTGGTGGGGACGTCGGAAGTGGTGCCAGCCGCGATGTCGCGCGCCACGATCGCTCCTTGTTGAGGGGTTTGACAGGTGTTGCCCCGTGGGGGCCGCGACCCGGACGCTTCGCGCTCCGCTCATCCGGTGTCGACCGCACTCATCTGATCATCCGGTGCGTGTGTGCATATGTCCAGGGGGCCTCTCACGTGAGCATCGCCACTCCGGTCAATCTTCCGTAAAGCGCACTAACGGAAACCTACGGAACCGTAGGTAGCATGGCCGGTATGACTTCTGACGCCGCTGCCGTGGCCGCTCAGGTGGACGAACCCGCCGATCAGGAGGCCAAGCCGCTCATGCGCGGCTGGCTGCACACCGGCATGTTCCCCGCCGTCGTGATCGCCGGACTCGTCCTGATGGCCTTCACCGACTCGACGCGGGCCCGGGTGGCCTGCGGGGTGTACATCCTCACCGCTTGCCTCCTCTTCGGGGTCAGCGCCGTCTACCACCGCGGTACGTGGGGCCCGCGCGGCGAGGCCGTACTGCGGCGGCTCGACCACGCCAACATCTTCCTCATCATCGCGGGCACGTACACGCCGCTGACCGTGCTGCTCCTGCCCGACTCGACCGGGCGGACCCTGCTGTGGGCGGTCTGGATCGCGGCCACGGCCGGCATCGCCTTCCGGGTCTTCTGGGTCGGCGCCCCGCGCTGGCTGTACACCCCGTGCTACATCGCCATGGGCTGGGCGGCGGTCTTCTTCCTCCCCGACTTCATGCGGACCGGCGGGATCGCCGTCCTGGTCCTCGTCATCGTCGGCGGCCTCCTCTACAGCGTCGGCGGCGTCATCTACGGCATGAAGCGCCCGAACCCCTCCCCCCGCTTCTTCGGCTTCCACGAGGTCTTCCACTCCCTGACCCTGGCCGCCTTCGTGGCCCACTACGTCGGCATCTCCCTGGCCGCGTACTCGCACTAGGCGGTGCGGGGCCCCGCCGCCCGAGCGGCGGGGCCCCGGTCCGGGGCGAGGCTCACGTGCAGGCGTAGCCGTCGCCGTCCGGGTCCAGGCGGAGCGGGTCGCTGCCGTTGACCTTCAGGCGGGGCGGGAAGCGGTGGGCGGCAAGCCAGTCGCAGCGGGCCTTCGCCGTCGCCTTCACCTCCGCCGGGAAGCGGGTCGGCACGCACACGTTGACCGTGCCGTAGTGCCGGTCGCAGCCGGCCACGGACGGGGCCACCGGCGCCGAGTCGCGGGGGGCCTGATTCGGCTTCGGGGCCGCCTGCGGGGCGTCCGCGAAATCGTGCACGTGCGCCGTCGGGGCCTGCGCCGCCGCCGCGACCGAGGGCGCGCCGCCGAGGTGGACCCAGGTCGCCAGGGACGGGACACCGGCCGCGTCGACCCCGAAGAGCATGTACCAGCCGGGCGGCGCCAGGTTGGGGTTGGTGGTGACGTTCAGGTCGATGGTCGTCCCGTTGACCACCGACATCGGCAGGTCCACGAAGCGCTGGTTGGGGTCCGACGAGTGGGTGACCGCCGCCGGACGGATCAGCTCCGCCTTGACGATCGGCCGGTTGACGGTGATCCGCTGCGTGTCCCCGTACACCCAGTCCGTGTCGATGACCGAGGTGAGCTGGGGGCGCGCCCCCTTGAAGAGGTACGGCGGGGTGTAGATCGACACGTTGTTGTTGTACGTGCCGTTGCCCGGGTTGTCGCCAACCGTCATGACCCGCCCGTCGGGCAGCAGGAACCCGGCGGAGTGGTAGGTGCGCGGAATCGGGTCGGCGGGCAGCCCGGCCTGGTAGGTGCTGGTCACCGGGTCGAAGAACGAGGCCTCGTAGACCGGGTCGGCGCGGTCGTGCAGCCCGCCGCCGGTCTCCAGCACCTTGCCGTCCGGCAGCAGCACGGCCGACGCGTACATCTTGCCCTCGGCCCCGGTCTGCGGGCGCTTGCCCGCGCCCGTGTCGACCAGGCCCTGGGGGAGGTCCGGGCCCGCCGTGTAGGCCGGGTTCGCCGCCTTGAGGTCGATCAGGTCGGTGATCCGGTTCGCCGCCGGGTTGGTCTCGTTGTTGCCGCCGCCGATCGTCAGCACCCGCTGGTCCTGCGCCGGGGGCAGCAGCACGCTCGCCGACTCGTCGCGCTCGTCCTTCCTGCGCAGCCCGGGCACGTCCGTGATCGTGTTGGCGTTGTAGTCGTAGACGGACGCGCCGCTGCCCTGGGTACCGTTGCCGAAGGTGTGGCTGCCCGTGTAGAAGAGCCTGCCGTCCTGCATGAGGATCATCGACGGGTACAGGCCCCAGTACGACCACGTCTGGTTGACCTCGTTCAACGGCAGCCACTTGCCCTGCGCCGCCGAGAACTTCTCCGCGGTCACGTTGCCCGTCGAGTCCTCCTTCAGACCGCCGAAGGAGATCACGTCGCCGTTGCCGAGGACGGTCGCCGACGGGTACCAGTGCCCGCCGTTCATGTCGTTCGTCCTCGTGTACTTCTCGGTCACCGGATCGAAGAGGTACGAGTCCTTGAGGCCCTGGTAGCCGATCGTGCCGTCGGCGGACGGATAGCCCTTGTTGCCGCTCATCACCAGCACCCGACCGTCGGACAGCTGGACGTGCCCGGAGCAGAACATGTCCACGGGCGTCGGGATCGTCCTGAACGAGCCGTTCGCCGGGTCGTAGACGGCCGAGGTGAAGGTGCCCGCGTTGAACTGGGCGATGTCGTTGCCCGAACCGGCGATCAGCAGCACCTTGCCGTTCTTCAGCACCACCGCGTGCATCGAGCGCACCGGGTTCTTGGCGGGGATCACCTCCCACTTGCCCTTCGCGCACTCCTGCGCCGTACCCGTGCAGGTGGGCTGCGACGGGACCGCGCCGACCTCCTCCACCACGTAGTCGTCACTGGTCAGGACCCCGGCCCCGTAGACGGACAGCCCCCACGTGATCTTGTCGGTGCCGGGCGGGACGGCGGGCGTACGGACCTGCGTGCGCGACCAGCCCGCGCTGACCGGCGGGTTCGCCAGGTCGGTCCAGTACTGCCAGCCGCCCGTGGCGTCGTGCCGGAACACCGTCACCGACACGTCCGGGGTGTCGGACTTGTACCAGGCCGACAGGTCGTACTGCTTGCCCGGCGTGACGGTGGGCGCGCAGGCCGGGCTCTCGGTGACCATCGCCTTGCGGTCGCCACTGACCCGGCGGGTCAGCGCGACCTTCATCGCCCTGCTCCCGGAGTGCGCGTCCGCGACGGTGGTGAAGCTGAAGTCGTTGTCGCCCCAGCCGGACCGCTCCCAGCAGGACGGCATGTCGGCGCCGGGCCCACCCGCGGTCTCGAACCCGGGGTTGCTCAGCAGATTGGGCGCTCCCGAGGCCTGCTGCGGTGCGCTCAGCAGCAGGCCCGCGGTCATCGCCCCGACGGCGAGCAGGGCGGCCCGCCACCTTGCCCTGCGCCGGATCTTCCCATCCATACGGACGTTCCTTTCGGTGTCAGGACCCAGTGGTGCGGCTCAACCCGGGTCGCTACGGCCTGCCTTGCGCGGGAGGTAGACGAGTGCTTCCGTCGCCGCGAACCGCAGGACGAAGGTGGTGACCAGCGCGAGCGCCGTCGCGGCCAGTACGCCGAGACCCCAGCTGCCGACGAACACCGCGATCAGCGGGATCCGCAGCAGCAGATCGGCGTTGGCCAGCACCGTGAAGCGCCCGATCCGGTCCGCCCAGTGGCGGTGGCGGCGCCGGTCGCGGAACAGCAGGCTCTCGATGAGCAGGAAGTTCCACACCACGCCGGCCTGGTTCGCCACCACCTCGGCGAGGAGGTAGTTCAGGCCGGTGTGCGTGAGCAGCCACAGCGCGGCCAGGTTCGGGACGAAGCCCGAGAGCCCGATGAGACCGAAGCCGATCATGCGGGCCAGCGGGGTCGCCGACCGGAGCGCGGCGAGGTGCGCGAGGAAGCGCAGGCCCTCGCGGGCGGTGGACTTGGACTCCCCGGAGAAACGGTCCTGGAAGACGAAGGGCACCTCCGCCACGCGCGCGGGCCGGCAGCGCACGGCCAGCTCCAGCAGGATCTTGTAGCCCAGCGGTTTCAGCGTCCCGCTCCCGCCCGTGACCGCCTGGCGGCGCATCGCGAAGAAACCGCTCATCGGGTCGCTGATCCCCCGCAGGGCGCGCGGGAACAGCCCCTTGGCCAGCCAGGTGGCCCCGCGCGAGACGGCGATCCGGTAGCCCCCGGCGAGCCCGGCCCGGCTGCCGCCCGCGATGTAGCGGGAGGCGACGACCAGGTCCGCGCCGGTGCGTGCGCCCTCGCCGAGGAGTTCGGGGACCAGGTGCGGCGGGTGCTGGAGGTCGGCGTCCATGACGACGATCCAGTCGGTGTCCGCCCGCCCGATCCCCTCGACGACAGCCCCGCCGAGCCCTCCCCCCGGGCTCTCGCGGTGCAGGACCGCCACCGGGAAGGCGAACCGCGGGGCGGCCCGCTCGATGACGGCCGGGGTGTCGTCCGTGGAATCGTCGACGAACAGCACCTCGCAGGGCAGGTGCGCGGGCAGTGCGGCAGCCAGCCGGCCGAGCAGTTCGGCGATGTTCCCGGCCTCGTTGAAGGTCGGGATGATGAGGGTGACGCTGCCCGGGGCGGGCGCCGCCCCGGGCCGCTCGAGCACCACCGGAGGCTCGACCTCCGGATCAACCGGGGCGTGCGGGGTCCGCAGGTCTTCGCTCATGGCGGGTCAGCTCCCGTTGGCGACACGGTCGGTCCGGCGGATCTCGATGCGGTCCTCGCCCTCGCCGAAGACGGCCACCGGCGTCGAATGCTCCAACGCCGCCTTCACATTGGGCAGCGTCACCGCGTCGCGGCGGACGGTGGGCGAGGAGACCACGTAGTCGATGTCCTGCCAGCCGCGCGGCAGGGTCTTGGTGACGGCCGGGTCGAGGTCGGCCTTGTAGAACCAGATGGCACCCGGCCCGGGCGCGAACCCGTGGTGCACGGCGTCCAGCCACAGCGCGTCGTCGACCAGGACCCGGGTCGAGGCGGGGTCGGGCACCTCGCGCCCGAGCCAGGCCGCGGCCTGCCGGTACGGGGCGTTCGCGTCGACCGTGAGCGCCGTGCGGTTGCCGTCGTACCAGCGCGGGAGCACGTACGCCGCCGCCGCGGCGGCGAGGACGCCGACCAGCGCCCAGCGCCCGTACGCGAGCACCCGCCGCTCCCCCGGCGCGCGGCGGCGGCGCAGCACGGCGTGTGTGACGCTGGCCGCGCCCCCGGCCAGGACCAGTGCCAGGAACGGCAGCGCCTGGATCACGTACATCGCGGGGAGGTAGCCGGAGGGCCGCAGCGCGACGAGGCCGAGGATGACGGCGGCCAGCGCGGGGCCGGCGAGGGCACGGGCGGTGACCGACCAGCGCGTGGTGGTCAGGAGCAGGACCGCTCCGGCCAGTCCGCCGAGCGGCAGCACGGTGTCGTAGTACAGCCAGGATTCGAAGACCCCGTGCGAACCGGAGCCGGGGTCGAGGATGAACCCGGAGCCGGCGCGGCCCATCTGGTAGGTGATGCCGTCGACGAGGGAGACGTGGCCGGAGCCGGGCAGCAGCTCGGCGTTGAGCAGCGCGTACAGCGGATACGTGAGCCCGATGAGCGCGCAGGCGGTGACGGCCCCGGTGACGGCGAACTTACGGGTGTCCCGGTGGCTGTGGCGCCACATCGTCACCAGCAGCGCCGGGAGCACCACCAGCATCGTCTCCTTCGTCAGAACCGCGGTGGCGGCCGCCAGTCCCGAGGCGAAGTGGTGCCACAGGTGGCGGCTGGGGGACGCCGCGAGGCAGAACGCCAGCAGCATCCACATCACGGCGATGTTGTCGAGGAAGATCTCCCGCTGCAGTACGACGGAGAGCGGGGAGAGCCCGAACAGGCCCATGGCCAGCCCCGCCGCCCAGCGCGGCAGCCGGAGCCGGCGCGCGAGCACGTACAGCAGGACGGCACTGGCGGCGGAGACCGCGAGCATCGAGAACCGCATGGGCGCCACGGTCATCGAGTCGGGCACGAAGAGGGACGGCAGGTAGGTCAGGCCCGCGATCTGGATCCAGCCGAGCGGGGGATGGTCGTACCAGTACGTGTAGTGGGCCAGGCCCCGGCCCTGCTGGACGGCCCACGCCTGAGCGAGGTAGGTGCCCTCGTCGTCGCTGAGCGTCGGGAAGTTGGTGATGTTCCAGCCCTGTACGAGGACGATCGCGAGCAGCAGTGCCCCGCAGAGCAGCAGGTCGGGGCGCGAGGAGCGGAACCGGACCGGTCCGCCGCGCCGGGCCGGGAGGGTCGACGCGGTGTCCGCGGCGCCTCGGCGCTGGGCGGGGATCCGCACCGGGGCCGGTGTCAGGATCGCGGTCGGGGCCGGGGTCGTTTCCGGGGTCGCGCTCGGGTCGGTGGCGGCCGGCTGGGGCTCCGGATCAGTGGCCGTGGGCACGGTGGTGGTCACTGGTGACTGTCCTCTCGGCTCGTGACGGACGCGGAAACGTGGGTCGGGGCAGGGCCGCCGACGGCGGAGTCCCTCCCGGTCGCGGCTGACGCGAGCGCCCCCGCGAGGTGCGCCCCGGTGTGACTGGTCAGCTCCCAGTCGCTCCGTCCGCGCTGCTCGCGCCAGACCGCGCGGATCGCGGCGCCGGCCAGCATCACCTGGTAGAACGGGCCGCCGGCCACGAGCTTGGCGTAGTGCGTGAAGCGCACGCGCATCCCGTACTGACGGCCGAAGTCGTGGAGGCCGACGACCTCGAACACGAAGGTGACCATCGCGGTGATCATCGGCAGGAAGGTGACGATCGCGATGCCGACGGGGACGTCGAGGAGGACGGCGACGGCGAAGTTGACCGGGATGACGACCCCCGAAGTGGCCTGCATGAACGGGGTCATGAGCGTGTAGCGGGCCAGCCAGCGCTGGCCGCGGCCGGGCAGCCGCTGCCAGTCCTTCTTCCGGTACACCTGGAGGAAGCCCTGGTTCCAGCGGGTGCGCTGCTTGAGCAGGCTCACCAGCGAGCCCGGGGTCTCCTCACGGGTCACCATGTCGGAGTCGTAGGCAACCACCACCTTCTTGCCCGCGGAGGACAGCCGCACGCCCAGGTCGCAGTCCTCGGCGAGGCAGTTCGGGTCCCAGCCACCGGCCTCGCGCAGCACCTCGGTCCGCACGAAGACGGTGTTGCCGCCGAGCGGGATGAAGCCCTTCTCGGCGTGCAGGTGCAGGCGGGAGCGGAACCAGAAGAAGTACTCCAGGCAGTTGCGCAGGCTGTACCAGCTGGAGTGGAAGTTGATGAGCTGGACCCCGCCCTGCACCACGTCGGCGCCGGTGGCGCGGAAGGCGTGGTCCACGTGGGAGAGCAGCTCGGGGTGGACCTGGTCCTCGGCGTCGAAGACCCCGACGATGTCGCCCCGGCAGTGCGGGAGGGCGGTGTTGAGGGCCTTCGGCTTGTTCTTGACCTCGTTGTGGTCGGTGATGACGCGTACGAGACCGGGCGCACGGGCGGCGGCCCGCTCGGCCACCTCCGCGGTCCCGGGGTCGTCGTGGCCGACGATCACGATGATCTCGTAGTCGCGGTGGCTCGATTCCAGGAGCCGCTCGATGGTGTGCTCCAGGACCGCCTGCTCGTGGCGGGCGGGCAGGAGCAGCGAGAAGGCCAGCCGGCCGCCGCCGTCGGGGCGGTCGAACCGGGTCGAGGCCAGGGTCTCGGGCGTCCTCCACGCGTGCATCTGCCACCAGAGCGTGAACGCGGCCATCCAGAAGAGCGCGAGTGACACGGCACAAATGAACATGGATATGAACAAACTGTCCCCCACAGACATGCCGCAACCCCAGGCGGCGTTCGTCGAATCCCCGGGGGCGGGCGGATGCGCGACGGGCTCCCCTGCCCGCCGCCCTCGCCCCGCCCCCGATTCCCCCCTGCGTGCGCAACCCCCGGTGCGCGATCGGTGACTCCCGAAGTCACGAGATTAGGCAGCGAACATGACATCGAGGCGTTGCCCGGATAAAAACCACGTTTCCGAACTCTCGCTCAGGCAACCGGAATTGACGCTACTCCGACCCTTTCAGGGGCGAACCGCCTCCAACTGCTCCGCCAGCTCGACCGGATCCGTCGTAGGCCGCGCGCAGACGAAATGTCGACACACATACGCCGTAGGGAGGTCGTGCACCAGTGTGCGCTCGGCCAGAAGGGGGAACTCCCCACCACTGCCGTCCGCCGCACGCGGCAGCCCCGTCGCCACGACCGCCCCGGGAGCCGTCCCCAGCAACGCGACCCGGTGCAGCTCCGCCCGCGCCGGATCCTCCGGATGACCGACCACGGCCACCTCGCGGGGCCCGTCCACGAGCGCCTCGGCGACCGCCAGCCCGTGCCCGATGAACCGCGGTGCACGCGGCCCGAGCGCGTGCACCACGGCCAGCGCCCGCTCGGCGGCCGTACGGTGCGCCCGGGACCCGGTGTGCGCGGCGTACGAGAGCAGCGCGCCGGCGGCGGCCGTCCAGCCCGAGGGGGCCGCGGTGTCGGTGGGGTCCTGCGGCCGGCGGATCAGCCGTTCCGCGTCGTGCGCGGTGTCGTACAGCGAGCCGTCCTCGGCGGTGAACCGGTCCAGGACCAGGTCGACGAGGAACCCGGCGAATTCCAGCCAGACCCCCTCGCCGGTGACGGCGGCCAGGGCCAGGAACCCCTCGGCGACGTCCCCGTAGTCCTCCAGCACCCCGGCGTTGACCCCGACCTGCCCGTCCCTGCTGGTCCGCGCGAGACGGGCCCGCCCGTCCATGTGCACCCGCACGAGGAGATCGGCGGCCTCCGTGGCCCGCTCCACCAGATCGGGCCGGTCGAAGAAGGCCCCGCATTCGGCGAGGGCGGCGACGGCCAGCCCGTTCCACGCGGCGACGATCTTGTCGTCCCGGCCGGGCGCGGGCCGCCCGGCGCGGGCGGCGAGCAGCCTCTCCTTGATCCCGGCGAGCCGCTCCGGCTCGATCTCCGGCCCCTGCACGGGGAGTTGCAGCACGGACATCCCGTGCTCGAAGGTCCCCTCCTGCGTCACCCCGAAGCAGGCGGCGGCCAGATCCCCGTCCTCCTCCCCGAGGACCTCCCGCAACTGGGCGGGGGTCCAGGCGTAGTAGACCCCCTCCACGTGCTTCCCGGTGACCGGGTCCTCGCTGTCGGCGTCCAGCGCGGAGGCGAAACCGCCCTCGTGGGTGCGCAGTTCGCGGACCATGAAGTCGGCGGTCTCGAGGGCGACGCGGCGGGCGAGGTCCGATCCGGTCGCCCGCCACAGGTGGGCGTACACCCGGCACAGCAGCGCATTGTCGTAGAGCATCTTCTCGAAGTGCGGAACCACCCACTCCCGGTCCACGGAGTACCGCGCGAACCCGCCCCCGAGCTGGTCGTAGATCCCGCCCCGGGCCATCGCCTCACACGTCTCGGCGGCCATCTGCAGCGCCCCCTCGGCCCCGGTCCGGGCGTGGTGGCGCAGCAGGAACTCCACCACCATGGACGGCGGGAACTTCGGCGCCCCGCCGAATCCGCCGCGCGTGGCGTCGTACTCCCGCACCAGCCCGAGCAGTGCCTGGGCGAGCTCCTCGGGGCCGGGTGTGCCGGCCTTCCCGTAGTCGAGCTGCCGCCCGGCGAGATCCCGCACGATCCGCTGCGCGACCTCCGCCACCTCCTCGGGCCGCCCCACCCACGCGGTCCGCACGCCTTCGAGCACCTGCATGAAGGAGGGCGTCCCGTGCCGGGGCTCGGGCGGGAAGTAGGTGCCGAAGTAGAAGGGCTCGGCATCGGCGGTCAGGAACACGGTCATGGGCCAGCCGCCCTGCCCGGTGGCGGCCTGCACGGCCTCCATGTAGACGGCGTCGATGTCGGGGCGCTCTTCGCGGTCGACCTTGACGTTGACGAAGTGTTCGTTGAGATAGGCGGCCGTCAGCTCGTCCTCGAAGGATTCGCTGGCCATGACATGGCACCAGTGGCAGGAGCTGTAGCCCACGCTCAGCAGCACGGGCACGTTGCGCGCACGTGCCTCGGCGAACGCCTCCGGGGACCAGGGCCACCAGTCGACCGGGTTGTCGGCGTGCTGCTGGAGGTACGGGGAGCTGGCATCGGCCAGGCGGTTCACCATGCCCGCAGTATCGCAGCACCGGCCGCAGGAACCTCGAAGCCGGAACGGACTGGCGGGGGCGGTGTCAGCCGGTCAACCCGCGCACCTCCACCATACGCCCCGCGACCATGGGGTCGAGCGGTGCGTCGATCCCACCACCCTACTTCTTGTGTGAGTGACAATAACTGAAGTACCTTGTAACCCATGCAAGATGACGAATGGTCACCACCTTCCGTACTGCTGACGGTCGATCTCGTGATCCTGACGCTTCGGGAGAGCCGCCTGCACGTCCTCCTAGTGGAGCGGGGCGAAAATCCCTTCCGGGGCATGCTCGCGCTGCCCGGAGGTTTCCTGAACCACGATGGCGAGGAGATCCTGGATGCCGCCCACCGCGAACTGACCGAGGAAACGGCCCTGACCTCCGGCTGGGTGCACCTTGAACAGCTTGCTGTATATGGGGACTCGGGCCGCGACCCGCGGGGCCGAGTCATCTCCGCGGCACACCTGGCGATCGCACCGGGACTGCCCGACCCGGTCGCGGGGACGGATGCCACCGATGCCGCATGGATTCCCGCGGACGCTGTCCTGTCCGGCGAGGTGGCGCTCGCCTTCGATCACCGTCGAATCACTGCAGACGGGATCGAACGCGCACGCACCAAGCTCGAGTTCTCGGCACTGGCCACCGCGTTCTGCCAGGAGAGCTTCACCATCGTAGAGCTGCAACAGGTGTACGAGGCCGTCTGGGGCACCACCCTCGACACCCGCAATTTCTACCGGAAGGTCCAAGCCGCGAAGGGATTCATCGTCCCCATCGCCACAGACCGCAGGACCACGGGAGGACGGCCCGCACGGCTGTACCGGGCCGGACCGAAAACCGTGCTGTTCCCGCCGCTGATCCGACCCGCGCCATCCGCGTCGCAAGAGAACACGAGTGGGGAAGAGGAGTAGATGCCGAAAGGCCCGGTGGTGATTCTCACCGCCCTCAATCTTGAATACCAGGCCGTGCAACGAAGGCTGGCGGATCCTCAGGTACATCACCATCGGCGTGGTACCCGGTTCGAGGTGGGAACCGTGCCGGGCACATCGTGCCGTGTCGCGCTCGGCCTGACGAACAAGGGGAACCATTCCGCCGCGGTGATCGCCGAACGTGCGATCCAGGAGTTCTCGCCAGCGGCCGTGCTGTTCGTCGGGGTCGCCGGAGCCCTGTGGGACGCCACCAGGCTGGGTGACGTGGTAGTGGCGTCACACGTGTACGCCTACCACGGCGGGTCCAGCGAGGACGACGGGCTCAAAGCCCGTCCCCGGGTGTGGGAAGCGCCGCACGGCATCAGCCAGCTCGCCTCGCACCTGGCCCGTGTGGACGACTGGGCGGACCCCACACCCGGTCACGAGGACCGACCGCAGGTGCGTTTCGGGGCGATCGCCGCCGGCGAGATCGTCCAGAACTCGAGGATCTCGGCCGAGGCGAAGTGGATCCGACAGCACTACAACGACGCGCTCGCCATCGAGATGGAGGCGGCCGGCGTGGCCCAGGCCGGCCATCTCAGCGGAGCGCCAGTGGCCATCGTCCGGGGGATCAGCGACCGGGCGGACGGCACGAAGAACAGTGCGGAGGACCGCAACTGGCAGCCGCGTGCCGCAGCGAACGCGGCGGCGTTCGCCATCCGGTTGGCGGTGGAATTGGTGTGCGAGCAGGAGGAGACCACAATGTCCCGGGACGACGGAGCCCGTTCGGCCGACCGGTTCGACCGGCACGTCAGCAACACCACCCACAACAGCACTGTCGGCATCATGGCCGGCTCGGTCACGGGCAGCAGCGTCCACATGAACGCGGCACCGAAGCCCTCCGGCCCGACGGACCTGATCGCGGAACTAATCGATTTCCGCGATCAGCTGAGGTGGCACCGCACCGAGGGCGCCCTCGACGAGGACAGCCACCGGGAGGCCCTGACCGATGTGGACTCCGCCCTCCGGTCGGCAGGGGAGCGCACCCCTGAATCGTCGAAGCGGACGGTCATGACGCTCAAGAGGCTGCGCGGACTGGTCGCGGAGTGCCCGGCGCTGGTGGCCGCGTTGGCTCCCATGGTTGCTGCGGCCGGTGACCTGGCATGAACCACGACGGTGCCACGTACAGCTCGGCCGCGTACAACTCCACCATCGGGATCCAGGCCGAGGTCGTACACGACTCCACCATCAACTTCGTCCACCCGGATGCGTCGCCGCAGGAGAAGTACCGGGTGGGCTTACGGCTCCTGGAGGACGGCGTCCCCAGCCGGGCCCGTGAAATGATCACTGATGCGATCGTCCACGGGTACGACAGCACGGAGGTTCGTTTCCACTGGGTACTCGCCATGCTCAGCGCCCGCACCCACCACGACCTGAGCACCGAAGAGGTCCAGCAACTGCGCTACGTCTCCGGGCTCGTACGGGCCTACGCCGAGGACGGGTGGAAGGAAGCACTGCGGGTTACTTTCGACCTGTTGGCGGTCGTCAGCACCACCGGCCGCGAGACCGGCCCAGTGCTGAAGCAGCTGCAGGACCTGCCGCCCCGTCAGCACGACGCGATCCTCCGCCACCTCGACCTCATGCTCACCGGAGGGCTGAAGGACGATCTGTGGGCGGAGACCCTCGAACGGGCCAGGGCGGAGCGCTTCGGCAATGACCGGACCGGACGGGTCTGGGCCTACTTCGCACCCGCCCCCATCGGGGCGCGGGCCGTTCCACCCCGCCCGAGCAGCGCTGCCACCCAGGCGGCCCTCCCGGTCCGGGCGGTCTTGTTCGTCGTCAGCAGTGCGCTCCTCTGGGTCCTGGCACTGATCGCGGATCCGGCCCAGGCGATCGTCGAACTACCGGTGGCACTCGGCGCGGGCCTGACTGCGGCCCGCTTCGGTGTCCGGTGGTGGGGCCGGGAGCCCAAGCGGGGCCTAACGACCGGACCCCGCGTCCCGCACCCGCGCGATCCCGCCTCCGCCCAGGACGGATTCACCAAGCGCGTCCGCCATTCGTTCGATCACTACTTCAGCGTGCGCAGGCCCTATGAGTTCACCTCGGACGCCTGGCTCGCCCACACTGATCAGATCCGCAGCAGCCTGGCCGCCGAGATCGCGGACCTCTACCGGGAGAGCCGGATCGGTGTGGAGCGGGTCGACTGGCTGATCCGCTACCTCGCCGAGGACGCGCGGAATCGCCACAACAACGGCACCCTGTTCGATCAGCACCGCCAGGACCAGACTCCGGGCAGGACGAGGGCCCTCACCGTGGCGGCCCTCGCCGTTCTCGTCGCCACGGCTCTGGCCGCGTTCGGCACGGCGGCCTCGGGTTCCACCCAACCACGGCCGCTGTGGGCGTTTCTGGCCGTGCTCGGTGCGGCCTGGTCCGGACACGCGACCGCTTCCCGGTGGCTGGAGGTCAAGCGTGAGGAGCGCCGACTGGCCCGGGAGACTCAGGAGTACCGCGAACAGCTGACCGCACGACAGATCGCCTACCAGCGCTGGCAGGCGTTCCTGAACGATACGCGCCCCACCGAACTGGAGATGGAGACCTGGCTCACCTGCGACAAGACTTCGTTCGTCGATGAGGCACTCCGGCACCACCGGCTCACCTGGCGCGACCTGATCACCCACACCATCCTGGTGGCCCCTGGCCCTTCCTACAAACGGGGACGGGTCCGAGGCGGCCCATGGCGGTACTCGCACTACGTCTTCTGCCTGTTCCTGTTCACCCAGGATGGCATCCGCGAGATCAGCTCCGAGTTCAACTTCTCCGACGCGACGCGCAGGAACGAGCAGCGGAGCAACTACCGGTTCGACGCGCTGACCTCCGTGCAGGTGACGGAGAACGCCGACGTCGGCTACGACCTGGAGCTCGTCCTCACCAACGGACCGATCAGGAAGATCCGTGTCAAGGACGCCGACGCCCATCAACTGGCGCCGACCGAGAATTCCCAGGAGATCACCGAGATCAACCTCAGCGCAGCCGGCTCCACCCACACCTTTCGCCTCCTCGAGGGGATAGCTGCGGACGGGAAGAGCTGGATCGAACGGCACGGACCCGACAACCTGGCACCCTTCCAGATCGCTGGCTGATCCCGAACTCGAGCATAGGAATGCCTGTGACCTCCACGGATGACGTCACCGAGAGCAAGATCCTGCTGGCCGAGTACAACTGCCTCAAGGAGGAGCAGAAGACCCGCATAGGGTTCCGCGACAACCTGCTCTACTTCACGCTCGCCGCAGCCACCACGGTCGTGGCGATCACCATCCAGAGCGGACAGTCCCGACTGCTGCTCTCCGTGCCCTCGATCTGCCTGATCCTGGGCTGGACCTACCTGGTCAACGACGAGAAGATCTCGGCGATCGGCTACTACGTCCGCGACCGGCTGGGACCGCGCCTGGGGGAACTCACCTCCGCCCACGGCGCGGTGTTCGACTGGGAGGTCTACCACCGCAACGTTGCGGGCCGCACCGTGCGCAAGCGGCTTCAGACCGCGGTGGACCTGTTCACGTACCTGGCCCTGCCCATGGTCTGCACGACCGCGTTCTGGTGCTCTCTCGCCGTTCAGCCCCTGCTCGTGCTCACTTCTCTCGTGCAGACACTCGCCCTGGCCGTACTGGGCTGGCAGTTCCTGCGCCGTACGGAGCGGTAGCACCACCGGACCTTCTCCACACACGCGTGCGACGCCTCCACTGCGCGGAGGTCCGGGCCGGGCTACGCCGTATGGTCAACGAGCATCCGACTCGGGCCGGGGGAGCTCGTCCAGGTCGAGGGTGTAGGTACGTCCGTCGGCCAATTCGATGGGCAACTTGCCCGAGCCGTACTTGTGCGTGTGGGCCGCGATGTAGCCGGAGCCGGTGGGCTGGGTGTGGACGACGACCTCCCCGGCGTACGGGTCCACCACCACGTAGACCGGGATGCCGTAGCGGCCGTACTTCGCGGTGCAGTCGTCGTAGTCCTTGCGCGCGGAGGAGACCGAGACCACCTCGGCGATCAGCAGCACGTCCTCGAAGCTGTAGCGCTTGCCCTGTCGCTGCGCGTCCTCCCGCAGGATCGCGAAGTCCGGGGCCGAGTTCTCATCGGCTGGGAAGTCCAGGTACACGTCGGAGGCGGTCTTCGCGTGCCGGCCGAGCGAGAGCGAGTCGATCTGCATCGACTTGATCGTGCTGGAGTGCTCGAAGCTCTGCGGAGTCATGATCACCTTCCCGTCGGTGCCGAAGAAGACCACGTGCCCAGCGGGGAACTCGGTGTGCATGACCGCGTTGACGTTCATCAACGGCTCCTTCCTGCCGCCTTTCAGGATAGGGGCCACGGCCCCGCACGACAGTGACCCACTAGAGTGTCGGCCTGGGTGACGCCTTACTCATGGGCCGCGGCAGCGGGGAACTGCCCTCGGGCGAGGTGACCAGGTGGTCTAGGCCCCGGACGTCCACGCCCCCGTCTGGTCTCTCCTCGTACGTATCCACCCCAGCACTCATAGGAAACAGCACAGGTCAGGGCTACCTGATTGTGCGAATTCACTGGCACCCCAATGACAAGAGCTGTACCCAACGCTCAGCAGAACGGGTACCCCCGCTCCCTCGCCTCCGCGAAGGCCTCCGGGGACCAGGGCCACCAGTCGACGGGGTTGTCGGCGTGCTGGAGCCCGCTACCGCCCCACCCGCAACGGCGCGAGATCGGTTGTCCAGGTGTCGCGGGTGCGGGTCCAGGTGGTGGCGCAGTCGGCGCGGGACGGGGTGGCCAGGTCCTTGTGGCGGGTCGGGAAGGCGCCGTGGACCGCGCAGCGGTGGGATTCCGCGCGGGCGGCGTCCGGGGCGTGTTCGTCCGTGGGGTCGGTGGCGGGGTCGGTGGCGGCCGAGAGGTCGTAGGCCCGGGCCGCCGTCAGGAGGGTGTCGTCGCCCTCGGGGTCGCGGAGCAGCAGCGCCACCTCGGCGAAGCGGTCCGCGGCGTCCTCCTCGGCCCGGGCCCCCTCGTCCGGGAGGTCCAGCGCGTCGATGACGGCGTGGCCCGCCTCGTGGTAGATCGTCTCGCGGACGACCTCGGAGAGTTCCTCGTCGCCGGTGGTCCTCCCGGCGCGGGTGAACAGTTCGCGCTCCTCCGTCAGGTCGTCGTAGCAGAGGTCGATGCGGCGGGTGTCCGGGTCGTAACCGGTGCCCTCGCCCTGGCAGGACTTGGCGACGACGGTGACCGGGTGGGGGAGGTCGACGTAGGCGTTGAGGTCGGCGAGGACGAGCTCGGCGAGCTGCCAGGTCCGCAGGTAGCGGGCGTTGTCCTTGTCGGCCGGCGCGGGCTTCTCGTAGTGGAGCCGGAAGCCCTGCTCCGGGACGTTTTCCGGCGGCGGGAGCTTGCATCCGGTCGCGGCGGCCAGGAGCAGCGCGGCCGTCGCGCAGAGCTCGCGAGTCCCCCATTCTCTGTTCACCGGATCACCATATGCGACCGGTTGAGCGTCAACTCCCTCTGAACTAGCTCAGATTCTCTCGCGCTGACGACCGTACCGAAGGACACTTGTCGCACCATGCCGGAGCTCTCTGAGGGGGATTGCCGATGCGGGACAGTCATCGCGGCGAGGCCGAGCGGCTGTTGGGGCGGGCCGTGGAGGAGGAGTCCCGGCGCGGGGCGAGCGGGGCGGCCGGCACTCCGGAGGCCGGAGCGGCGCTGCTCGCGCGCGGCAAGCAGGCTCTGGACGCGCTGGCGGCGAGCGCGTCCACCGAGTACGAGGCGTACACGCGCGCCCTGGACGAGGCGGCGGCCGGGGAGGAGTCGCTGGGCGAGGCCTTCCGCCGCGCGAACACCTCGACCGCACTGCTGGTGACGGCGGTGGCGGCGGCGGCCGCCCTCGGTGCCGACCTGGCGTTCGGCGTGGCGGCCGGCACGGCGCTGACCGCGGGCGCCGTGGTGGGCGTGGCCGGGGCGACGGCCACCGTGGTCAAGGTGACCGCCCTGCACCTGCCCGCGGCGAACCGGCGCGCCGGGGAACTGGGCCGCCCTGGCGGGGCGGAGCAGCTGAGGCTGCAGTGGCTGTCGGCGTTGGAGGTGCGCGGGATACGCCCGTTCCTGGAGCAGCAGCGCAAGGTGGTCGTGGCCTCCCATCCCCCGCACAAGGCGAACGGGAACGGCTCCGGCGGCCCCCTCCAGCTGCGCGGGGCCAACCGCAGCGCGGAGGCTCGCCGGCGGAGCATGCTGGAGCAGTCCTTCGGGCAACTGCCGGAACTCGACAGGGTGTTCGTGGGCCGGCGGGCGGAGTTGGCCCGTATCGCCCAGTGGGTGCGGAGCGCGCGGGCCAGTACCGAGACCCGGCCGGTGGTCGTGGTGCTGCACGGCGAGCCGGGGGTGGGCCGCACCACGCTGGCGCTGCACGCGGCACACGCGCTGCGGGACCAGTTCAAGGGTGCCTGCGTGGTGGACCTGCGCGGCGGTGGCGCCGCCGAGAGTCCGCTGCCGACCCGCGAGGCGCTGCTGCACCTGATGAACCGGCTCGGGGCGCCCCGCGAGCAGCTGCTGTTCCGTGAGGGTTCCTCGGCGGACCAGCAGGTGCGCAGGCTGGGCGAGTTGTACCACCAGCACGTGCAGGGCACGCCGGTGGCGGTGGTCCTGGACGATGCCGTGGACTGCGCGCAGGTACGGATGCTGGTGCCGGAGCGCTCCGAGAGCCTGGTCCTGGTCACGGCGCGGGAGCCGCTGGAGCTGCCCGCCGACCTCGCGGCCTGGGTGTACCAGCTGCCGGTGACGCGGCTGGCGGAGGAGGCCGGTTCGGAGCTGGTCCGGGCGGCGGGCGCGAGGGCCGGGTCGGAGGCGGAGGCCGCCGCGGGCGCGACCGGGTACCCGCACCCGGAGGAGTCCGTACGGGGCCTGCTCGCGCTCGGCGCGGGGCTGCCGCTGGCGCTGCGCGTGCTGGCACCTCTCGGGGACGGTCCCGGGAAGGCCTCCGGGGGCTCCGGGACGGACAGCGCCCGTGGGGACAGCGCCCGTGCGGAGGCCCGTGCGACGCCGCGGGATCCCGGCGGCTCCCTGGGCGCCGCCCTCGACCTGGCCTACGCCGCCCTGCCCGAGGAGCGGCGCCGGCTGCTGCGCCGACTCACCCTCGCGGGCCGGGCCTCGCTCGGGGCGGCGGCCGCGGCGGCGCTGATCGACGCGGACCAGGCGGAGGCCGGGCGGCTGCTGCGCGAGCTGGCGCGGGCGGGGCTGCTGGACCACGTACGCGGGGACCGGTTCCGGATGCACGACGCGGTGCGCTCCTACGCGGCGGCGCGGCTGGCGCGGGACGAGGACCGGGCCGGGGCCGCGGCGGCGCACGAGCGGCTGATCCGTACGTACGCGCAGCTCGCGGACTCGGTGATCCGGATGGTCGACGGGAAGATGTCCACGCGGGCGAACGCCCTGTCGAAGGCGAGCACGGTCGGCGGGCACGGCTTCGTCTCGCTGGACGCGGCACTGCGCTGGCTGGACGACGAGTCGAGTTTCATCACGGCGGCGCTGCGGCACTCGGAGGGCGTGGACCAGCAGGCGGTGCTCGACCTGCTGGGCGCGCTCTGCGACTTCTGCCTGCTGCGCGGCGACCTGTACCGGCTCGGCGAGATCAACGAGCTCACGCAGGCCGTGGACCAGGGGCTGCTGGTGCGTTCGGTGCAGTGGCGCACGGGTATCGCGGCGCGCCAGCTCGGTGAGCTCGACAAATCCCGCACCACGCTGACCTCGCTGGTCGACCAGTACATGGAGGCCCAGCAGGACGCCGGCGCGGGCATGGCGCTGGTCTCGCTCGGCATCACCCTGCACCACCAGGGCAACCTCCCGGAGGCCTCCGCCCGTATCCGTGAGGCGCTGGTGCTGCAGGCTCCGGACGAGCTGGCGGGCGACCGGGCGTGGGGGCTGCACGCGCTCGGCGCCGTGGAGCGGGACCGGGCGAACCTCGCGGAGGCGCTGCGGCTGCTGCGCGAGTCGCTGGTCCTGCACCGGGAGAGCGAGAGCGTGCACGGCGAGGCCTGGGCGCACCTGCAGCTGGGCCAGGTGTACCTGCGCCTGGGCGAGGTGCCGCGGGCGGAGGCGGAGCTGCGCCTGGCCCTGGAGCTGTACGGGCGCACGCGCGACGACCGGGGCCAGGCCTGGGCGCTGACCCAGCTGGGCCGGGCCCGGGTGGTCGACGGGGATCCGGGTCCGGCGCTGGAGCGGTTGCGCGACGCGCTGGTCCGGCACCGGGAGGCGGAGGACGCGCGCGGTGAGGCGTGGACGCTGTACTACCTGGGGCAGGCGCTGGAGGAGGCCGGGGAGCGGGACCGGGCGGTGCGCGAGCTGGAGCGGGCGCGCACGATGTTCTCCCGGATGCGGGACGTGTACGGGCTGGCGCACGCCCGCCACCACTCGGGCCGGGTGACGCGTGACCAGCGGGCGACGCAGACGGGGAACCTGAAGAACTCCGGCTTCGCCCGTCAGCTGCTGGTGGACGCGCGGGCGGACTTCCGGCGGATCGGGCTGGCCCACGGGGAGGCCTGGACCTGTCTGGAGCTGGCGGTGGTGGACGCGGGCAACGGGCGGGTCGCGCAGGCGCTGGGCCTGTGCGAGGAGGCGGTGCGACTGTTCATCTCCTACGGGGACCGGCGCGGGGAGGACTGGGCGCGCTTCCTGCGCTGCACGCTCCTGCCGTACGCGCTCCCGGAGGCTACCGACGAGGCGCGGACGGAACTGGCCCGGCTGGCCGCGGCCCCGCATCCGAAGCGGGACGGGCGGCTGGAGGACGCGCTGGATTCCTACACGGTGATCCTGGCCCGGGGGGTGGACCCGGCGGAGGGCTGGCAGGCGTGGCGGCTGTCGCTGGTGCCGAACCTGCACTCGCGGGAGATCATGGGCGTCCCGGTGGCGCCGCCCGCGGCGCAGGACCCGGCGTAGGGAACGGCGTGGGGCACCGGCACGGGGTGCGGTGCAACGCACGGCGCGGGGTGCGGTGCAGAAAACGGCGCGGGGCACGGTGTGCGGCCTCGCGCAAGGCGCGCGGAGCTCCGCCGCCCTGCCGTTCGCGGCGGGGCGGCGGTCGCGCGGGGATCCCGCGGACGGATCGGCGTCGACGCCCCTACGGGGCGCGCGTGCTCTCCGCCGGGGCGGGCTCCGGGGCTTCCTTGAAGTCGACGCGGCCCATGTGCCGGCTCATCGACTTCATCAGGCCCCACACCCCGAGGGCGAGGGCCGCGAACACGATGAAGCCCAGGATGCCCGGGGTCACCTTGTTCTTGTCGAAGGTGTCGCCGGCCAGCGGGAGGAGCTGGACGATTGCTGCCTGCGTAGCGCTCATAGCTACGCATTCTCCCGGATGCCCGCGAAGAGGTCGGACTCGGGGAGGGAAGTGTCCACGAGGGACTTCGCGAGCTCGTACTCCTCGGTCGGCCAGACCTCCTTCTGGATCTCCATCGGCACGCGGAACCAGCCGCCGTCGGGGTCGATCTGCGTGGCGTGCGCGATGAGGGCCTTGTCGCGGATCTCGAAGAAGTCGGCGCAGGGCACGTGGGTGGTCAGGGTCCGCTCCGTGCGCTCGAACTCCTTCCACCGCTCCAGCCACTCCGCGTACGGGGATTCCAGGCCGCGGGCGAGCAGCGCCTCGTGCAGGGCGACGGTGCGCGGCTTGTTGAAGCCCTGGTTGTAGTAGAGCTTCTGCGGCTGGTACGCCGGGCCGAACTCGGCCTCCGGGTACTTCTCGGTGTCGGCCGCGTGCTCGAAGGCCACCATCGAGATCTTGTGCGTCATGATGTGGTCGGGGTGCGGGTAGCCGCCGTTCTCGTCGTAGGTGGTGACCACCTGCGGCTGGAAGGCGCGGATCTTCCTCACCAGGCGGCCGGCCGCCTCGTCGACGTCGTCGAGGGCGAAGCAGCCCTCGGGCAGCGGCGGCAGCGGGTCGCCCTCGGGCAGGCCCGAGTCGACGTATCCCAGCCACTCCTGGTCGACGCCGAGGATCTCGCGGGCCTCGTCCATCTCCTTGGCGCGCACCTCGTGGATGTTGTCCTCGATGTACTTGTCGCCCTGGAGCTTGGGGTTGAGGACGGAGCCCCGCTCGCCGCCGGTGCAGGTCACCACCAGCACGGACACCCCCTCGGACACGTACTTGGCCATGGTGGCCGCGCCCTTGCTCGACTCGTCGTCGGGGTGGGCGTGGACGGCCATCAGTCGAAGCTGCTCGGTCAAGACAGGATCCTCTTTGAGTCGTCAGGGCTGGCGCTCCTATAGTGACCGAATCGGGGGGTGGAAAAATTCCGGGGGGTCGCTCCGGGATTCCGGTGTGACCCGTCTCGAAGGGATCGATCGATGAGCGCGGTGCGCGAGGAGCTGCCCGAGGGCCGCTACGGCCGGTCGGCGGACGAGCGCGCTGACCGCAAGCTCAAGATCATCGGATCGGTGCTCGGGGTCGGGCTGCTCGGTGTGGTCGGCTGGATCGGCTGGGACTACGTCGCCGGGCAGAGTGTGAGCGCCGAGGTCATCAAGTTCAAGGTCGTCTCGGACACCGCGGTCGAGGTGCATCTGGAGGTCCGCAAGGAGGCCTCGGTCACCGGGGTGTGCACGCTGAGCTCGCAGGACGAGGAGCACGGCGAGGTGGGCCGGGCCGACTTCACGTTCGCGCAGGAGGACCGGCGCGTGGACGAGATGGTCACGCTGAGGACGACCGGCCGCGCGACGATGATCGAACTGATCGGCTGCCGGCCGGCGGGCTCCGCGGGCTGAGCGGCGGGCCCCAGGACCGACCCGGCCCGCGGCCGGCTCAACACGCCCTGACGCGTTTCACACGCTTGGTGTCCTCCCCCTTTTCTTCCCGAATTGTTAGGCTCGTGGTTTCGTCCGCCGCTGGCGGCTTTAGTAGTCCCTGTACCGACGAGGAGCACCCGTGACCCAGACGAGCGAGAGCGTCACCTGGCTGACCCAGGCGGCGTACGACCAGCTGAAGGCCGAGCTGGAGTACCTCTCTGGTCCCGCACGCAGTGAGATCACGGTCAAGATCGCCGCTGCCCGCGAGGAGGGCGACCTCCGTGAGAACGGCGGTTACCACGCGGCCAAGGAGGAGCAGGGCAAGCAGGAGCTGCGCATCCGCCAGCTGACCCAGCTCCTGGAGAAGGCCAAGGTGGGTACGGCCCCCGCCGCCGAGGGCGTGGTGGCCCCCGGCACTCTCGTCAAGATCGCCTTCGACGGCGACGAGGACGACACCATGGAGTTCCTGCTGGCCTCGCGCGAGTACGCGTCCTCGGACTTCGAGACCTACTCCCCGCAGTCCCCGCTGGGCACCGGTGTGACGGGCAAGAAGATCGGCGAGGACGCCCAGTACGAGCTGCCGAACGGCAAGCAGGCGTCGGTCAAGATCCTCGACGTCAAGCCGTTCACCGGCTGATCACCCCCCTTTCGACATTTCGCCCCGCCGGGCTGATGACCGGCGGGGCGAAGTGCTGTGCGGGACGTGCGAGGAGCCGTGGTCAGGCCGTCGCCGAGCGGTACTTGCGGACCGCCAGGGTGCGGAAGACCACGATGATCAGCAGTGACCAGAGGATCGACGCGACGACCGGATGCTGCATCGGCCAGGCCTCGGGGACCGGGTAGCCGTCCGGGAGGTTCCCGAAGAGCTGTCGGGCCGCCTGGACGGTCGCACTGAAGGGGTTCCACTCCGCGATGTGCCGCAGGAACGTCGGCATGTTGTCGGAGGGGACGAAGGCGTTGGAGATGAACGTCAGCGGGAAGAGCCAGATCAGCCCACCCGAGGTGGCCGCCTCCGGGGTGCGCACCGACAGGCCGATCAGGGCGCCGATCCAGGAGAACGCGTAGCCGAGCAGGAGCAGCAGGGCGAAGCCGGCCAGGACCTCGCCGATGCTGGTGTGGGTGCGCCAGCCGACGATCAGCGCGACGATCGCCAGGACGACGAGCGTGAGCGTGGTCTGGACGAGGTCGGCGAGGGTGCGGCCGGTCAGGACCGCGCCGCGGGCCATGGGCAGTGACCGGAAGCGGTCGATGAGCCCCTTGTGCATGTCGTCCGCGATGCCCGCGCCCGCGCCGGCCGTGGCGAAGGTGACGGTCTGGGCGAAGATGCCCGCCATGAGGAACTCGCGGTAGGCGGCGGGCGAGGTGTTGCCGCCCACGGCGATCGAACCGCCGAAGACGTAGCTGAAGAGGACGACGAACATCACCGGCTGGATCACGCCGAAGATGATCATCTCGGGGATGCGGGACATGCGGATCAGGTTCCGCTTGGCCATGACCAGGGAGTCCTTGACCCCCTGGACGAGGCCGCCGCGCGGGCGGGGCGCCGCCAGTTCCGGGGTGGTGGAGGTGAGGGTCACTTCGCCGCCTCCTTGCGGGCCTTGCGGCCGCCCTTGCCCTGCGCGTCGGCGGGGGTCTCGTCGGTCTCCTCGGCGTTCAGTTCCGCCGCGTGGCCGGTCAGGGAGATGAACACGTCGTCCAGGGTGGGACGGCGCAGGCCGATGTCGTCGATCTCGAAGCCGCGCGCGTCCAGCTCGCGGATGACCTCGGCGAGCAGTCTGGCCCCGCCGGAGACCGGAACGGTCAGCTTGCGGGTGTGCTCCTCGACGGTGGTCTCGCCCTTGCCGAATCGCGCGAGCACCTCGCGGGCGCCGGCCATGTGGTCGCGCTCGTGCACGACGACCTCGACGCGTTCGCCGCCGGTACGGGCCTTGAGCTGGTCGGAGGTGCCGCGTGCGATGACCTTGCCGTGGTCGACCACGCAGATGTCGTGGGCGAGGTGGTCGGCCTCCTCCAGGTACTGCGTGGTGAGCAGCAGGGTGGTGCCGCCCGCGACGAGCTCCTGGATGATTCCCCACAGCGCCTGGCGGTTGCGCGGGTCGAGGCCGGTGGTGGGCTCGTCCATGAACATCACGGGCGGGCTGACGACCAGGGCCGCCGCGAGGTCGAGGCGCCGGCGCATGCCGCCGGAGTACGTCTTGGCCGTGCGGTCGGCGGCGTCGCCGAGGTTGAAGCGCTCCAGCAGTTCGGCGGCGCGGGCCTTCGCCGCCTTGGCGCTCATCTGGTAGAGCTGGCCGACCATCTGGAGGTTCTCGCGGCCGGTGAGGTACTCGTCGACGGCGGCGAACTGGCCCGAGAGGCCTATCGCGCGGCGGACTTCGTTGGGGTGCTTGAGGACGTCGATCCCGGCTACGACCGCCTTGCCGCTGTCGGGCTGCAGCAGGGTGGTCAGGACACGTACGGTCGTGGTCTTGCCCGCGCCGTTGGGGCCGAGCAGGCCCAGCACCGTGCCTTCGGGTACGTCGAGGTCAACGCCGTCCAGAGCCCTTACGTCGCCGAAGGTCTTGACCAGACCCTCGGCATAGATGGCGCCTGGCATATGGGTTCTCCCAGTGCGAATCGAACCAGCGGAATCATGACATTCCTACGCGAATCCTATGATCGCCGAGCCCAGTCGACTCCGCTCGGCCGAGCGGACGACACCGTATCGCGTTATATCGCGTGTGGCTACAGGAACGGGAGGAACAGGCACCTTCCGTGCGGGCCGGCGCCCTAGCCGATGACCGTGTACCCCGCCCCGTGCAGCGCCCGCGCGACCTCCGCGCAGTGCTCGGGCCCCTTCGTCTCCAGGTGCAGTTCCACCTCCACCTCCGTGAGCCCCAGCCGCGGGTCGGTCCGTACGTGGCTCACGTCCAGCACGTTCGCATCCACCACTGACAGTTCCCCCAGCAGACCGGCCAGCGCCCCCGGCCGGTCGGTCACCCGCAGCCGCAGCGACAGGTAGCGGCCGGCCGCCGCCATGCCGTGGCGCAGGATCCGCTGCAGGAGCAGCGGGTCGATGTTCCCGCCGGACAGGACGGCCACCACCGGGCCGTCGCCGTACAGTTCGGGCTCGCTCAGCAGCGCGGCCACCGTGCTGCACCCGGCCGGCTCGACCACCATCTTGGCCCGTTCCAGGCAGAGCAGCAGGGCGCTGGAGAGCGCGTCCTCCGACACCGTACGCACGTCGTCGAGGAGCTCGCCGATGATTTTGAAGGGGATGTCGCCGGGCCGGCCGACCTTGATGCCGTCCGCCATCGTGACCGGGTTGTCGATGGACACCGGGTGCCCGACCTTCAGCGAGGGCGGATAGGCGGCCGCGCCCGCCGCCTGGACACCGATCACCCGGACGTCCGGCCGCAGCGCCTTGACCGCGACGGCGACCCCGGCCGCGAGCCCGCCGCCGCCGATCCCGACCAGGATGGTGCGCACCTCCGGGCACTGCTCCAGGATCTCCAGGCCCACCGTGCCCTGGCCGGCGATGATGTCGCGATGGTCGAAGGGGTGGATGAACACCGCGCCCGTACGGTCCGCGTAGTCCTGGGCCGCGGCCAGCGTCTCGTCCACGACCTGCCCGTGCATCCGCACCTCGGCGCCGTAGTCCTGGGTCGCGGCCACCTTCGGCAGGGGTGCCCCCACCGGCATGAACACGGTCGAGCGGACCCCGAGGAGGGAAGAGGCCAGCGCCACGCCCTGCGCGTGGTTGCCCGCGCTGGCGGCGACGACTCCGGCGGCCCGCTGCTCGGGGCGCAGTCCCGCGATGCGCACGTACGCCCCGCGGAGCTTGAAGGAGCCGGTGCGCTGGAGGTTCTCGCACTTGAGGTGGACCGGGGAGCCGGTGAGCGTGGAGAGGTACCGGCTGCCCTCCATCGCGGTCACCCGGGAGACGCCGGAGAGCATCTTCTGTGCCCCTCGGACATCGTCGAGGATGACCTGCGGAACGGGCTGCGGCACGCGGTAGTTCATGCGGTCAGTCTCGCAGCCGGTGCGCCACCCGGCGCGGGACGCGGATCCGGGCCCGGTGCCACCGTGCGGGCGGGGGCCCGCAGGGGTGCCCGGGCGGGCCCGCGGAGGGGCGAGATCTCGCCATGCGGGACGGACCGTGACGGCCGTTCCGCAGCGGCCGTACCAGTTCTCGTACGAGGCGTACGAGCCGCCGCACGGCCGCGTACTCTGTCCCCCATCCTTGTCGGCCCCTCGCGAAGAGAGCTCACGGCCATGCCCTCCACCTCGGCCAGTTCCGACCTGCCCGCGCCGGCCGGCGCGCCCGCCGAAGCCGGTCTCCTCGACGCGCTCCAGCACCAGGTGGCGGTCTTCGCCCGGCGCGCCGAGCAGACCCGCCTGGGCGGGGTCGGCCAGGCCCGCAACTCCATGGACCGGGCCGCGTACCTGCTGCTGAACCGGCTCGACCTGGAGGGCCCGATGGGCGTCAAGGCGCTCGCCGGCGGCATGGGCATCGACTCCTCCACCGTGACCCGCCAGGTCGCGCCGCTCGTCGACAGCGGCCTGGTCAAGCGGACCTCGCACCCGGAGGACGGCCGGGCGGTGGTGCTCGCGCTGTCCCCGCGCGGACTGGCCCGGCTGGAGGAGGTCCGCTCCTCCCGGCGCGAGTTGATGGCACGGGTGACCGAGGGGTGGAACGAGGTGGAGCGCGAGTCGTTCACCGGTCTGCTGACGCGTTTCAACGTCTCGCTGTCCGAGCTGATGTCGGCCGGCTCCGAGCCCGGCTCCGAGGCCGGCCCCGCCTCCTGACGCCCGCCCGGGCCGTCCGTCCGGTGCCCCCTCCGGTACCCCGTCCGTCCCGGGTGCCTCCCACCCCTTGACCGGGGTGGTCCCGCTGGCCGCACTATGTGGACTGTGGACCACGGGCCGGGCCCCTACGCCGAGTTCGAAGCCTTCGTCGCCGGAGCGGCGGGGCGGCTCCTGCGCGTCGCGATCCTGCTCACGGCGGAGCCCGCCGCCACCGCGGAGGACGCTCCCGCCGCGCGCGGGCTCCTCGGCGGCGCGCTGGCCCGTACCTACGCGAACTGGCGCAGGCTGCGCGGGGACGACCCGTACGACTACACGCGCCAGGAGCTGTGCGCCGCCTTCGCCCGCACCGGCCGCCGCCACCACGGCGGCGGCGGGGTGCTCGGACCGCTCGGCCCGCTGGAGCGGCTCGTCGTGGTGCTGCGGCTCTACGAGGGGGTCGCGGAGGAAGTCACGGCGGCGCAGCTGGGGCTGGCGCCCGAGCGGGTGCGCGCGCTCTGCGACCGCGCGGTGGCCGGCCTGCGCTCGCACCCCGGCGCCGCATCCGGCCCTGGCGCGGATCCCGGTCCCGGCGCCGGTCCCGGCCCCGGCTCCCGGTCGGACACCCGTCACCAGGAGGCGGCATGAGTCCCCCGGATCGTAGGGAAGCCCACGTCAAACGACTGCTGGAGGGCCCTTACCCGGCGGTGCCGGCCGATCTCGCGGCGGGCGCGGCGGCACGCGGCGACCGGCTGCTGCGGCGGCGCCGCACGGTCCGCCGGATCGGCTGGATGCTGGTCTTCGCGGCGCTGGTGGCCTTCGTGGTGTGGGCCTCGCTCACGCACGCGTGGACGGCGCCGTCGAGCGAGGTCTCCCCGCCCTGGTAGGGGTCGGGGAAACCTCGCGGACGGCGCCGTCCGCCGCGTCGTGCCGGCGCCGTGCTAGCCCAGCGCCTGCGTCAGGTCCGCGAGCAGGTCGTCGACGTTCTCGATGCCGACCGACAGACGGACCAGGTCGCCCGGGACCTCCAGGGCCGAGCCGGCCACCGAGGCGTGGGTCATGCGGCCCGGGTGCTCGATGAGGGACTCGACGCCGCCGAGGGATTCGCCCAGGGTGAAGATCCTGGTCCGGTCGCAGAGCGCGACCGCCTCCTCCTCGCCGCCGGTGACCTCGAAGGAGATCATGCCGCCGAAGTTGCGCATCTGCTTGGCGGCGACCTCGTGGCCCGGGTGCCCGGGCAGGCCCGGGTAGAGGACCTTGTGGACCTTGGGGTGGCGGGTCAGCATCTCGGCGATCCGGCTGGCGTTCTCGGCGTGCCGGTCCATGCGGACGGCCAGCGTCTTGATGCCGCGCAGCACGAGCCACGAATCGAAGGGCCCGGCCACCGCGCCCATGGCGTTCTGGTGGTAGGCCAGCTCCTCGCCCAGTGCCGCGTCGGCGGCGACGAGCGCGCCGCCGACGACGTCGGAGTGGCCGCCCATGTACTTGGTCAGCGAGTGCACGACCACGTCCGCGCCGAGCGCGAGCGGCTGCTGGAGGTAGGGGGACGCGAAGGTGTTGTCCACAACCAGCTTGGCGCCGGCGGTCCGCGCGATGTCGGCCACGAGGGCGATGTCCGTGATGCCGAGCAGCGGGTTGGAGGGGGTCTCGACCCAGATGACCTTGGTCTTCGGCGTGAGGGCGGCCCGTACGGACGCCGGGTCGGAGGTGTCGGCCACCGACCACTCGACGCCCCAGCGGGAGACGACCTTCGCGAAGAGGCGGAAGGTGCCGCCGTAGGCGTCGTTCGGGATGACCACGTGGTCGCCCGGGGAGAGCAGCGTACGCAGCAGGCAGTCCTCGGCGGCGAGCCCGGATGCGAAGGCGAGGCCGCGCCGGCCGCCCTCCAGCGCCGCGAGGTTCTCCTCCAGCGCGGTACGGGTCGGGTTGCCGCTGCGGCTGTACTCGTAGCCGCCGCGCAGTCCTCCGACGCCGTCCTGCTTGTACGTGGAGACCTGGTAGATCGGGGGCACGACCGCGCCGGTCAGCGGGTCCGCCGTGTTGCCCGCGTGGATGGCGCGGGTCTCGAAGCTCTGGTGCTCGTGGCTGTCGCTCATGGCCCGATGCTATGCCCCGTCCGGCCCTGCCGCGGCCCCCACCTCAGCCATCCCCGCAGCGGAGCGGCTTTGCCTCCTATTGGCCTTCGTGCGGGTCCGTCTGGTTCGCTGGGGTCATGGAGATTCTGTGGTTCCTGCTCGCGATGGCCCTGCTCTTGGCCGCCGCCGGACCGATCCTGCGGCGCGGGATCGGCGGCCTGCGCACGGTCGCGCCCGGCAGCCCGGACGCGGCCGACCCCGCGGACTACGGATTCGCCCTCCAGGAGGACCTCGACATCCGGATCCCGGGCCCCGACCAGGACCTGATGGACGCCCTCGACAACGTGACCCGGACCGGGCAGTGGCAGGCCGCCTCCCAGCTGCTGGCCGGCACCCCGAAGGAGGGCGAGGTGCGCTGGCAGCGCGTGCAGGCCTTCGCCGGTTCGGCGGCGCTGGAGCTGTCCCAGGAGCCCGGGGCCGGTGCGCGCTGGCTGAAGGCGTGGCGGCTGGAGGCCCCGAAGGACGCGGGCGGTGCCCAGGTGCACGCGGAGCTGCTGGCGCAGCAGATGTTCCGGCGCCCCGAAGGCATGGGCGAGAGCGATGTGCGGATCATCGCGGAGGAGGCCCTCGAGTCCTGCCGGCAGGCCGCGCCGCTGGCCCCCGGCGACCCGGTCCCGTACATCGTCGAGCTGGCCGTCGCCCGCATGCTGCACTACCCGGAGCCCGAGTACGACGCGCTCTGGGCCAAGGTCATCGACCGGGCGCCGCAGCACATGGGCGCGCACCTGGCGGCGCTGCACTACTGGTGTGCGAAGTGGCACGGCTCCCGGGAGAAGGCCGACGCCTTCACCCACCACGCGGCGGCCCGCGCCCCGCGGGGCTCACTGCTGGCGGCGCTGCCGCTGTTCGCGCTGTACGAGCACCTCCCCGACGTGGTCCTGATCCGCAGCTTCCACCAGAGCGAGGCCGTGACCCGGGCGGTGGAGGGCGCGCTGTACGCCGTCCACAGCGCGCGCGCCGACGACCCGATGCTGGCTCACGTACGCCACCTGCTGCTCCTCTTCCTGGTCGGCGGGGAGCGCTGGGCCGAGGCGATGGACCAGGTCCGGCACATCGACGGCTACGTGGGCGCCCTCCCCTGGTCGGCCGACGCGGACCCGGCGGCCTCGTACGCGGTCTACCGCGCCCTGGCGGTGGCGGGCTACGAGGCCAACGGCGGCTCCCCGGCGACACTGCCGCTCTGACGGCCCGCCCGGACTCCAGCCCCGCCCCCCACGGCGCCGAACCCCGCCCCTAAGGTTCGCGTGAGCAACATCGCACCGCTTCGTCCCGTGGGGGGATCTGTCCATATGGGCGCTTCGCTGCGCGCCTTGCGCGCCCTCGTCCTGCTCGCCGGCTTCCATCTGCTCGGCGTCCTCCTGCTCGCCGCCCTCGCCGCCACCGTCGTCGGCGCCGAGTCGGCCGGACTGCACGGCCCGAGCCTCCTCAAACTGCTCGCCGTCGCCGTCGTCCTCGCCGTCCCGATCGTGCGCGGCATGTCCATGCTCCGCCTGCCCAGGGCGGACCCGCTCCCCGGCGTCCCCGTCACCGAGCACCAGGAACCCCTCCTGTGGGCGGCGGTCCGCGAGATCGCCGGGCAGGTCGGCACCCGGGCCCCCGACGAGATCGTGCTGATCGCCGACGTCAACGCCGCCGTCACCGAGGACGCCCGGCTGCTCGGGCTGCGGCCGGGAACCCGACGCCTCTACATCGGACTGCCCCTGATGACGGGCATGGACGAGATGCGGCTGCGCGCCGCGCTCGCCCACGAGATGGGCCACTACGCCAACCTCGACACCCGCCTCACCCCGCTGATCCGGCGCGGCCGCGTCCAGCTGCTGCGTACCGTCGACACCTTCAACGAGCGGTCCGAAGCCAAGATCGCCAAGGAGCGGGCGAAGCAGGAGAAGAAGGCCGCCAAGCGGATCGCGGCCGGCAAGAAGGCCAAGGAGATCGACACCACCGGCGACGGCGCCACGTACCGCGCGATGGCGAAGATCTACACCGGGTACGGGAAGTTCTACCAGCGCTCGACCCTCTCCGGCGCCCGCCGCCAGGAGCTCGCCGCCGACCTGGCCGCCGTCCGCGTCGCCGGCCGCGATTGCGCCGGCTCGGCGCTGCGCGAGCTCAACGCCATCGGCCCGGCCCACGAGCGCTACATGGATTCGTACGCCACCCTCGGCGTCGACGCCGGGCTGCTGCCGCCCCCGGGGCAGGTATTCGGCGGCCTGCGCCACTTCCTCGAAGCCCGCGGCGGGGAACTGGACGGGCTGCGACGGGAACTGCCCGGGGAGCCGGTCGACCCGTACGACTCCCACCCCGCGCTCGCCGAGCGCGTCGCCCGGATCGAGGCGCTGCCCGGGGACGGCCTCGGCACCCGGCCGTCCCGCCCCTCGCTGGAGCTGCTCGCCGACTCCGGGGCCTCGCTGATCGCGCTGGAGCGGGCGGCCTTGACTCCCGAGGCCTTCGCGATGCGGCGCCTCGACTGGGAGGACCTCGTGCACGAGAGCATGAGCCACTACGCCGGCCGGGACGCGCGGGAGCTCCGGGAGGCCTTGGCCGCCGAGGGCGTGGGAAGCGGCCTGGCCGCGCTGCTCGACGCGATCGACGCCGATCCGGCAGTGCGCGGGCGGATCACCGACCGGCTCCCGGAGTCCGACGGGGTGGCCGCCGCCGCGACGGGGTGCGCGGCCCCCGAGTTCGCCCGGCCGGTGCTGCGCCGGGCGCTGGACCGGCTGGTCACCACCGAGCTCACGGACCGCGGCGCGGCCCGCTGGCTGCTGTCCTGGTCCGAGCCGGCCACGCTGCGCTACCCGAGCGATGGCTTCGAGGAGCGGCTGGAGCGCGCCTTCGACGCCGTCACCGCCGGTCTCCCCGACACCGGACCGCTGCGCAAGCTGGTGCTCGCCCCCTGACCGGCCCCGCGCCCTGCCGGGGTACGGCGGACCGGGGGAATCCCTGCGCGCCGTTCCCCGTTACCGGTAGACCACAAGGAGGGAATCCATGTTCTCGTACCGCCGCACGCCCGAGCTGCCCACCCGCGAGGAAGCCCTGACGGGCCGCGCGGAGCCGCTCTTCGGACTGCCCGCTGTCCACACCGTGCTCGGCAACCCCCTCGCGGGCCCCTACCCCGCCCACCTCCAGGTCGCGGACTTCGGCCTCGGCTGCTTCTGGGGCGCCGAGCGCAAGTTCTGGCAGACCCCGGGGGTGTGGACCACGCTCGCCGGCTACCAGGGCGGCTTCACGGAGAATCCGACCTACGAGGAGGTCTGCTCGGGCGGCACCGGCCACACCGAGGTCGTCCGGGTCGTCTTCGACCCCTCCCTGGTCTCCTACGAGGCCCTGCTGAAGCTCTTCTGGGAGTCCCACGACCCGACCCAGGGCTTCCGCCAGGGCAACGACGTCGGCACCCAGTACCGCTCGGCGGTCTACACCCACTCCGCCGCCGACCAGAGCACTGCCGAGGCCTCCCGCGAGGCCTACCAGCGCGTCCTGACCGGCTCCGGGTACGGCCCGATCACCACGGCCGTCCTCCCGGCGTCGGAGCGCATCTTCTGGCCGGCGGAGGCGTACCACCAGCAGTACCTCGCCAAGAACCCGGACGGCTACTGCGGCATCGGCGGCACGGGTGTCTCCTGCCCGATCGGCGTGGCCCGGGCCGAGGGCTGACGCCTCCGGCGCCGGGTCCCGGCGGTGGCGGATCCCCTTGGGCCGCCACCGCGGGACTCAGGTGCTGATCGCCGTCACTTGACCGTGGTCACGCCGATCGAGGTCTCCACCGCGCCCCGGTCCAGGTAACCGCCGTTCTTGCCGGTGTTGGGCACGCGCTGGTCGTCCAGGGCCGGGAGACCGCTGAAGTCGGGCACGAGTGCGCCGGGCGCCGTCGCGTCGGCGGAATCGATGGTGGGCGAACCGGCCACGTTGAAGCCGACGCCCGTGGACGTGGCCCGGAAGATGTCGTGGGCGCCCTGTCCGGTCGCGGCCGCGAACTCCGCGGGCTTCTTGTAGCTCGCGCCGGCCCACTTGTAGGCCACCAGCGTGACCGCGGGATCGCCGGCGATCAGGTTGTAGTCGGCGCGCGTGCCGACGGTGGCGCTCGCCGACACGTTGATGCCCTTGCGGAGCCCCGCCGCCGGGCAGTCGGCGGAGGGCTCGGCGTAGATCACGTTGTTGAACACCGCGGAGCCGGACGAGCCGCCGCTGATCGAGAGGGGCGTCACGCAGGCGCCGTACACCGTGTTGTTGGTGATGACGGTGCCGGGTGCGTCCGCCACCGTCAGCGCCGGGCGGGGGCGGCCGAAGGCCAGGTTGCGGCTGAACACGGTGCGCTCGGCGCCGCCCTCGATCCGCACGGCGCCCAGCTGGCTCCGGGTGACGCGCACGTCCTTGCTGGCGTCGGCGACCACGAGGGCGTCGGCGTCCCGCCGCAGGCCGGTGATCGCGTTCAGCTCGATGTCGGTCGACCGGCTGATCCGGGTGGTTCCGGCGACGCCCAGTCCGCTGATCCTGACGTGGGAGGCGCCCGTCACGGTCAGGTCCCCGTCGAGGAACGCCTTGGGGAAGAGGGGGGAGGTCGTCTCGACGACGAAGGTGATCGGCTTGCCGGGCTCACCGGAGCGGTCGATGACGAGTGACTCGGCGCTGTGCGCGCGTGCCTGCATCCGGACCGTCTGACCCGGCTTGACGATCTTGGCCGCCGAGGAGAGGCGGCAGAAGGGCACGGCCTTCGAACCGGGTCCGGTGTCGGAGCAGGCGATGGTGCTGTTCACGTAGAGGTCGGCCGGGGTCCCGGCGGCGGCGACGGCCGGTGTGCCGAGAAGGGTGACGAGGCCCGCGGTGAGCAGGACCGTCGTACGACGAGGACGCACGAGCAGGGTTCCTTCGGTGGAGAGCGGCGGGGACCGACCAAGGACGCGTCACCGCACGACGGTTGCCCCGCCGCTCCCCCCTGCAACGGTCGGGCACGCCCGGAAACCCTGAAGTCTCCGGTCATCATCCACGACCGTGAACCTGCCTGTCACCCCCTCCGGACCGTGCTTCAGACCACCGTCACCCGGGCCAGCGCCCACGAGGTGTGGTCGAAGGCCGAGTTGGCGTTGGCGTCCTCCACCACCAGCTGGAGGAGGCGGATCCCGCGTACGTCCACGTCGAGGGCGGTCGGGCCCGACGCGCCGGTCAGGATGCCCGTCGTGGCCAGGACGCGGCCGTCGCCGCGCACGGTGGCACGGGTGGCTCCGGCGGCGGACTGCTTCTTCGAGAAGTCGTCGATGCCGACCAGGGTGGTGAACCGGTTCCCGCGTCCGCCCAGGTGGTAGACGATCTCCGACGGCGCGTGCACGCCGAGCCCCTTGGCGTACGTGACCCCGCCGAAGGCGATCGGGGTGCCGTCGCCCGCCGGCTGCTTCCCGTTGGAGCGGTCGATCTCGACGGGGCCCCAGCCATTGGCGGCCGAGACCCACGGGAGGTCGCTGAGGTAGCTGTCGCGCGCGGGCGGGGCCGGCAGGGGCGCGTAGCGGGTGGGGGCCGTGAAGCGCAGGCCGGACGAGGTGGTGGCCTGGGCGGTGAGCAGCGCGGGCGCCGGCGTCGGCGCGGGCGGGGTCACCCGCCAGGTCGTGGTCAGGGCTTCGCCCGGGGCGAGGGAGGCGGCGCTGTCCGCGTCGGCCGGGGTGGCCGTCCAGCCTGCGGGGAGCGGGAGGGTGACGCGGACGTCGGGCCAGGGTCGGCCCGTACCGTTCGAGATCGTCGTGGTGAGCGTGCCGGCCGTAGCATCCGTGACCCCGGTGAGACCCCACGGGCGGCGCACGTAGGTGTCGGCCCAGGAGGAGCGCAGGAGGGCCGTCAGGCTCGTGACCACCGACGGGTTCGCCGCCGCCACGTCGTACTTCTCGGCGAGGTCCGTCGTCAGGTTGTAGAGCTCGAACCGCCACTGCGCGTCCGGTGCGGTCCGGTCGCGCGCCGGGGCGAACCGCACGGCCTTCCACTGGTCCTTGCGGACGGCCTCCGCCACCCGCGTGGCCCGGCCGCCGTCCTGGGCGTTGGCCCGGCTGGTGACTCCCTGCTCGTCCCGGTACCAGTACAGGTGGTTGTGGACCGGGGCGAGGGCCGGGGTGCCGTTCAGGACGGGCGCCGCCGAGAGCCCGTCGATGTCGGAGGGGGCCGGGGCGCCGCCCGCCAGGTCGGCGAGGGTGGGCAGGAGGTCGTACAACGGGGTGGGGCGGGCGCTGGTGGTGCCGGGGGCGATCCGGCCCGGGGACCAGGCGATCAGCGGGACGCGGACGCCGCCCTCGTAGAGGTTGCGCTTGTAGCCGCGCAGCGGGCCGTTGGCGTCGAAGAGGTCGGGGTTCACCCCGCCCTCCTCGTGCGGGCCGTTGTCGGAGGCGACCAGGACGACCGTGCGTTCCGCGACGCCCCGCGCCTTCAGCCGGTCCACGACCGCGCCGACCTGTGCGTCGAGGAGGCTGATCTGCGCCGCGTGCGCCTTGTTCTCCTGCGTCCACGACTGGGAGGCGTAGGCGCCGGTGTCGGGGATGTCGCTGGGGGCGTGCGGGAGGTTCGGGGCGAGGAAGAGCAGGAAGGGATCGGTGCCGGCGGCTCGGGCGTCGATGAAGTCGAGGGCGCGCGCGGCGATGGCGTCGGGGGCGAAGGTGCCCGTCGGGACGGTCTCCTTGGCGTTGTTGTGCCAGAGGTACGCCGGGTAGTACTCGTGGGCGTGGGTGTGGTCGATGTACCCGTAGAACTCCTCGAAGCCCCGCGCGCCCGGGTGGCTCGGCTGGTCCCCCGTCTCCGGCCCGAAGCCCCATTTGCCGAACAGGCCCGTACGGTAGCCGCGCGCCCGCAGCACCTCCGCGAAGGTGGTGTCACCGGCGCCCAGGCTGCCCTGGCCGCCGCTGGAGGGGTTGGCGCGGACGGCGGCGTGGCCGGTGTGCAGGCCGGTCAGCAGCGCGGCGCGGGAGGGCGCGCAGACGGCGGCCGCGGAGTAGGCGTCGGTGAACCGGAGCCCCTCGGCGGCGAGCCGGTCGATGCGCGGGGTGCTGATCAGCTTCTGGCCGTACGCGCCCAGGTCGCCGTAGCCGAGGTCGTCGGCCAGCACCACCACGATGTTCGGCGGCGCCTGCGGTCCGGCGGCGTCGCCGGCCGCGGCGGCCGTCGCCCGGGCGGGCGGGGTGAGCTGCGGAAGGGCGGCGAGGCCGAGGCCGGCGGCGGCCGCGGAACCCGCGAGGAAGTGGCGGCGGCTGGGCATCTCGAACTCCCCGGTGGGTGAAGGCTGATGGGAAGATCGTCCGCGCGGACGGCCGCCGGAACCATGCACGGGGCATGAAGAACGTGTGACGGCCCCCGGGGAGGCGCGGGTACGCGCCCGCCCCGGGGGCCGTCGGCCGGCAGGGGGGCGGCCCGGCGGGCGGCCCGGCAGCCCGGCGGCCGTCAGATCGTCGAGGTGTCGATGACGAAGCGGTAGCGGACGTCGCCCGCCTGGACGCGCTCGAAGGCCTCGTTGACCTCGTCGGCGCGGATCAGCTCGATCTCCGCACCGAGCGCGTGCTCCGCGCAGAAGTCGAGCATCTCCTGCGTCTCGGCGATGCCGCCGATCATCGATCCGGCCAGGGTCTTGCGGCCGCCGATGACGGAGAACAGGTTCAGCGAGACCGGCTCCTCGGGGGCGCCGACGTTCACCAGGGCGCCGTCCACCTTCAGCAGCCCCAGGTAGGCGTCGAAGCCGAGGGGTGCGGAGACGGTGGACACGATCAGGTCGAAGCGGCCGGCCAGCTCCTCGAAGGTGGTCCCGTCGCTCGTGGCGTAGAAGTGGTCGGCGCCCAGCTTCAGCCCGTCCTCCTTCTTGCGCAGGGTCTGCGAGAGCACGGTGACCTCCGCGCCGAGCGCGTGGGCGATCTTGACGCCCATGTGGCCGAGGCCGCCGAGTCCGACGATCGCGACCTGCTTGCCGGGGCCGGCCTTCCAGTGCTTGAGCGGGGAGTAGAGGGTGATGCCGGCGCACAGCAGCGGGGCGGCGACGTCCAGGGCGAGGCCGTCGGGGATGCGGACGGTGTAGTTCTCGTCGACGACGACGTGCGTGGAGTAACCGCCGTACGTGGGCTCGCCGTTCTTGTCGAGGGCGTTGTACGTGCCGGTCATGCCCTTGGCGCAGTACTGCTCCTGGCCTGCGAGGCACTGCTCGCAGGCGCGGCAGGAGTCCACGAAGCAGCCGACGCCGACCCGGTCGCCGACCGCGAACCTGGTGACGTCCGGGCCGACCTCGGTGACCACACCGGCGATCTCGTGCCCCGGGACCATGGGGTAGATGCCCTCGCCCCAGCCGTCCGTGACCTGGTGGATGTCGGAGTGGCAGATGCCGGAGAACTTGATGTCGATGAGGACGTCGTGCGCGCCGACCGGCCGGCGCGGGACGGTGATGCGCTCCAGCGGGGCCTTGGGGGCGGGAGCGGCGTAGGCGGCGACCTGGGTGACGGACACGGTGAGGCTCCTCGGAAGACTGCTGCGGGGGGCTGCTGGGGGGGGGACTGCTGGGGGGGGACTGCTGGGGTTGCTCCGCGGGACCGCCGTGCTGGGATTCCGTACGGGTTTCCGCGGTTCCCAGCTTGCGGGCTCCGGCGCCGGCCACCCATCCCCCTGTCCTGCCTAGGACTGGCGAACCTACCCTTGGCGGGGTCAGGCACAGGCCCCCGTCCCGCGCCCCCGCGCGGCGATACTGGGGTAATGCACCAGCTTGATCAGCGGGCCGAGCTCGGCGAGTTCCTGCGTTCCCGGCGCTCCCGGCTGCGCCCCGAGGACGTCGGCCTGCCCGACTACGGACGCCACCGCCGGGTCCCCGGGCTGCGCCGCGAGGAGCTGGCGCAGCTGGCTGGGGTCTCGGTCGCGTACTACACGCGGCTGGAGCAGGGCCACGGGCAGAACGTGTCGGCGGAGATCCTCGACGCCATCGCCCGGGCACTGCGCCTGGACGGTACGGAGCGCGCCCACCTGAGTCGTCTGGCCGGCCCGAAGCCCCGCAAGCGCCGCCAGGCCCCGCGCCCGCAGCAGGTGCGGCCGGAGCTGCGGACGCTGCTGGACGCGATGGACGGCGTACCCGCCTACCTGGTCGGGCGGCGCCAGGACGTCATAGGCTGGAACCGGATGGCGGCGGCGGTGTTCGGTGACTTCGGGACGCTGCCGGCCCAGGAGCGCAACCTGGTGCGGCTGGTGTTCCTGGACCCGGCGACGGCGGAGCTGTACGCCGACTGGGAGTGCCGGGCGTGCGAGGTGGTGAGCAACCTGCGCCTGTACGCCGGTCAGTACCCGGACGACGAGCGACTGTCGGCGCTGGTGGGCGAACTGTCGGTGAAGAACGAGGAGTTCCGCCGGCTGTGGGCGGCCCACACGGTGGCGGACAACAAGACGCACGGCATCAAGCGGCTGCGCCATCCGCTGGTCGGCGAACTCCAGCTCTCCTTCGAGACCCTGGCCCTCCCGGACGACCCGGCGCAGTTCCTGGTCACCTACCACGCGGCCCCGGGCTCCCCCTCGGCCGACGCCCTCAGCCTGCTCTCCTCCTGGTCCGCGTCACCCGCCGCTCCAACCCCGGACCCCGTCCGGGACGCGGCGTCGACCGGCGACGTCCCGGCCTGCGGCCAGTGAGCGGGACGGCCGCGCCCCCGGCTACGGCTGGAGCTTCAACTGGAAGTAGCCGACCGTGCGTTCGAGCCGGTAGCCCAGGGCCGCGTTGACCGCGAGCATCGGGGTGTTGTCGTCGGCCACCGAGGTGGCGACGGTGCGCAGGTCCGGGTGGCGGACCGCCGCTTCCGCGAGCATGCGCCGCTTGACCGCGCGGCCGAGGCCGTGGCCCCGGTGGGCGGGGACCACCACGGTGTCGTACTGGAGCGCGCGCGGGCCGGCCGGGTCGGGGAGGACCAGTTCGGTGTAGGCCGCCACCTCTCCGTCCGGGGTGACGGCGGCGACCGTGGTCAGCGCGCCTCCCCGGTCCAGGATCTTCCGGTGGGCCGCGTGCAGGCGCTCCGCCGTCCAGGTCTGGATCCTCTGGTCCAGGTCCCCCATCGGCGCGTCCTCCATCGCGCCGTGGGCGACGGCCACCGCCGGCGCCCACGCGTCGGGGACCAGTCCGGGCCAGCAGATCAGCTCGTAGTCGGACGGGAGCGGTGGCGCCGGCTCCTCCCGCGCCGCCCGTACGTCCTGTACGTACCAGGCCATCGACAGGACGTTCTCGAAGCCCACGGACTCGGCGAACGCCTGGCCCGGACCGCCCAGGTCCACCTCGGCCGCGACTGAGGTCCGACCCGAGGCGAGCAGCTCCTCCCGGGCCCGCCCCCACAGGGCCGTGCCCACACCGCGCCGCCGCGCGTCCGGCCGTACCGTCAGCTCGTCCAGGAACGCGGTGTGGTCGTTGCCGCCGTCCGTGAACAGGACCGGGGAGGCGACTGCGTCCTCCGTGGCCCAGTGCACCGACCGCCCCCGCGCCGAAGGCACCCGCAGCGCTCCGGCCACCTCCGTCCGGGAGGGCGGCGCCACCTGCGGCAGGTCGGCCGTCCGGGCGGAAGCCAGGACGGCCCACCAGTGGTCGACCTCGGTGTCGGTCGGGGGTACGGAGAGCGGGGCGATCGTCATGCTCCGGACCCTAGTGCTGTGGCCCGGGGAACCCTTCCGGTCACAGCACCGGACCGCGGCGCGGCGGGGCGCCCAGGGGCACGGCCTTGTCATGGTTGCCGGTCGGCCCGCCGGCCATCGGATGGGAACGCGAACGGCGGGGAGCCCCTGACCGGGACTCCCCGCCGTCCGTCGCGGGGTTCAGCTCTTCCGTCGGCGCGCCCGCGGGCGGGTCAGGAGGCCGCGCCCGCCTTCCAGTCCGTCCAGCTCATGTTCCAGCCGTTGAGGCCGTTGTCCGGCTTGATGGTCTTGTCCGGGGAGTTGACGACCGTGACGACGTCTCCGATGAGGGAGTTGTCGTAGAACCAGGCCGCGGGCTGGTTCGGGTCGTTCGCGCCCTTGGCGTCGTTGAGGCCGACACAGCCGTGGCTGGTGTTGACGCTGCCGAAGATCGAGTCCGATCCCCAGTAGTTGCCGTGCACGAAGGTGCCGGAGTTCGACAGGCGCATCGCGTGCGGTACGTCCTTGATGTCGTACTCGCCCTTGCCGTCGTCGTCCGTGAAGCCGACGGTGGCGCCGTTCATCCGGGTCTCCTTGAACTTCTCGGAGATCACCATCTGACCGTTGTACGTCGGGTTCTGCGGGGAGCCCGCCGAGATCAGGATGGTCTTGAGGACCGCGCCGTCCCGGGTGACGACCATCTTCTTCGTCTTCGCGTCGACGGTGGAGACCTGGCTCCGGCCGATCTTGAAGGTGACGGTCTTGTTCTGCACGCCCTGGATGCCGGGGCTGCCCTGGACCCCGTCCAGCGCCAGCTTCAGCGTGACCGTGGAGTTCGCCTGCCAGTACTGCTCGGGGCGGAAGTCCAGCCGCTGCGGGCTGAACCAGTGGCCCACGACCTCCTGGCCGCTGGTGGAGGTGACCGTGATGCCCGCCTGGACGGCCTTCTTGTCCTTGATCGGCTTGTTGAAGGTGATCGAGACCGGCATGCCCACGCCGACGGTCTGGCCCTCGTCCGGTATGAACGAGCCGACGAAGCTGTTCTCCGGGGAGATGGTGGTGAAGGAGGCGTTCTCGTGCGCCTCACGGCCCGCGTCGTCCTTCGCGGTCGCCGACAGCGCGTACTTGGTCGAGCGCTTCAGCGCGCCGTCCGGCTTCCAGCTCTTGCCGTCGGAGGCTATCTTGCCCGCCACCGCCGTGCCCTCGGAGCTCTTCAGCTCGACCTGGGTCAGGGTGCCGTCAGTGACGGCCACGCTGGCCGCGTCGTTCAGGCCGACGTTGGTGGCGCCGTCCTTGGGCGTGATGGCTATCTTGGCCTTCGAGGCGTCCTTCGCGGCCGCCGCGTCGACGTCGGCCTGGGATTTGGCCGAGGCCTCACCGTTGCCCTTGGGCGTGCTGCCGCCGTCACCGGAGTCGTTGCACCCCGCGAGCACCAGTACGCCACCCAGTACGGCGGATATGGCCACCAGGGACCTTCTCCGCCGCTTGCTGTCCGTCCTCACACGCCACTCCATCGTTGCCGGAACCCCGATTTCCCCGGACAGGGGGGCGTGCCCCCCTGCCCCGTCCTGACAACGCATTACACCCCGGCGGCCGCCACATTCCGTTCGAATGTGGTCAACCCCACCGTCAGGCGCTGTCAGTCTCTTCGTCGAAGTCCCCATCTTCCTCGTCCAGGTCCCACTCCATGGACTCGGGGTCGTATTCCACCGGCTCGCTGCTCCAGGAGGCCTGCGCGAGCTCCACCCCGGGGATCTCCGCGACCAGGTCGGTGGGGTCCACCAGGTAGGCCAAGGCCTCCGACACGTCCTCGCGGACCGCCGCCTCGGCGTGGCCGCGCTCCTCGTCCGGCATGAACTCGTCGGCCTTGATGTGCGCGAGTGCGGCTCCGGTGAGCGCGTCCACGTCGGGCACTTCGATGACCAAATCGACTCGAAGTCGGACGAAGCGTGAGGTCTCAGAAGGATTCATACGACGGAGAGTAATCCCGCGGGCGCCCCGACTTTCCCACGACCCGCCCCTTTCCGTAGCATCACCGCACACGGCCAATTCGCTTCTGCCACAAGGGGGATCGCACCGTGTCCGCACGTCGATCAACACTCACCGCTCTCGGAGCGACCACCCTCCTCGCCGTCCTGTGGTTCGTCCCCTCGGCCAACGCCACCGGGCCGGGGCACGCGAACGCCTCCTCCGCCGCGCCCGCCCCCGCGAACGACCGGCCCCAGGCCGCCGCCGCGTCCGGGCCCGCCCTGGAGCTGGCCGACACGGGCGGCGTGGACACCACCCCGTACCTGCTGGGCGGCACCCTCTGCCTGGGCGCCGGCGCCGGGTTCGTGGCCTTCTCCGTACGCCGCTCGCGGACGGTGTAGCCGGGGCCGCCTCCGGCGGACACGGGGGACGGACACGGGGGACGGACACGGCCCTCGGTCACTTCCGCTCCCGCGGTTCTCAGGCGAGGGGGCCCGTGACGGACTCCACGGCGTCCACGAGCGCACCCGAACGGACGAAGGCGTCCGCGGCCGCCAGGTCGGGGGCGAGGAAACGGTCCGGCCCGGGACCCTCCACACCCGCCGCACGCGCCGCCGCGATGGCGGCCCGGCTGGCCGGGGCCGGGGTGAGCCCGTGGCGCAGCTCGATGGCGCGGGTGGCCGCGTACATCTCGATGGCGATGATCCGGGTGAGGTTGTCGACGGCGGTACGGAGCTTGCGCGCGGCCGACCAGCCCATCGAGACGTGGTCCTCCTGCATGGCGGAGGAGGGGATCGAGTCGGCGGAGGCGGGGACCGCGAGCCGCTTCATCTCGCTGACCAGGGCGGCCTGCGTGTATTGGGCGATCATGAGCCCCGAGTCAACGCCGGCGTCGTCCGCGAGGAAGGGCGGCAGGCCGTGGCTGCGGTTCTTGTCGAGCAGCCGGTCGGTGCGGCGCTCGGCGATCGAGCCGAGGTCCGCGGCGGCGATGGCCAGGAAGTCCAGGACGTACGCGACCGGGGCGCCGTGGAAGTTGCCGTTGGACTCCACGCGCCCGTCGGGCAGGACCACCGGGTTGTCGACGGCGGCGGCCAGCTCGCGCGAGGCGACGAGGGCGGCGTGCGCCATGGTGTCGCGGCCCGCGCCGGCGACCTGGGGGGCGCAGCGCACGGAGTAGGCGTCCTGGACGCGCGGGGCGGTCTCCTCCTGGAAGTGGCGGACGAGCCCGGAGTCCTTCAGGACGGCGGCCATGTTCGCGGCGGAGACACCCTGCCCGGGGTGCGGGCGGATGGCGTGCAGCTCGGGCTGGAGGACCTTCTCCGTGCCGAGCAGCGCCTCCAGGGTCAGGGCGGCGGTGATGTCGGCGGCGGTGTACAGCTTGCCGAGGTCGGCGAGGGCCATGACCAGCATGCCGAGCATGCCGTCGGTGCCGTTGAGGAGGGCGAGGCCCTCCTTCTCGCGGAGCTCGACGGGCTCGATCCCGGCCTCGGCGAGCAGTTCCCCGGCGGGGCGCACGACCCCGTCGGGGCCTTCCGCGTCGCCCTCGCCCATGAGCGCGAGCGCGCAGTGGGACAGCGGGGCGAGGTCGCCGGAGCAGCCGAGGGAGCCGTACTCGTGCACGACGGGGGTGATCCCGGCGTTCAGGACATCGGCCATGGTCTGCGCGACGGACGGGCGCACGCCGGTGTGGCCGGAGGCCACGGTCTTGAGCCGCAGGAACATCAGCGCGCGCACGACCTCCCGCTCGACGCGCGGGCCCATGCCGGCGGCGTGCGAACGGACGATGTTGCGCTGGAGCTGCGCGCGCAGCTCGGGGCTGATGTGCCGGGAGGCGAGCGCCCCGAACCCGGTGGACACCCCGTAGACGGGCTCGGGCTTCGCGGCGAGCGCGTCCACGATCTCGCGGGCCCGCGCCAGCGCGGCGAGCGCCTCGCCGGAGAGCTCGATGCGGGCGTTGCCGCGGGCGACGGCGATGACGTCCTCAGCGGTGGTCCCGGACGTTCCCACCACGACAGTGTGCATATCCATATTCAGCACCCTACGGACTGAATCCCTTCATGTCACTCCCTCTCGAGCCACCACTCGAACACCTCGGCCCGGCAGGACCTGAGGATCGCCTCGGGGTCCGCGGCGCAGCCCCAGGAGCCCGGAGCGGCAACAGCGGAAACAGCTGCGGAAGCGGAAGCGGCAGCCGCAGCCGCAGCCGCAGCCGCAGCCGCAGCCGCAGCCGCAGCCGGCCAACGGCTACGCGCGGCCCCGGAAGCGGCGGCGTTCCCCCGGGCCGCCCGGCTCGGCGTCCGCGAGGCGGACCACGGCGGTGTCCCGCCCCGCCACCACCGGCTTCGCCGACCGCGCCGCCTTCGCCTTGTACTGCGCCGCGTCGGCCAGCCGGAACAGCCTCCGCGAGGACTTCACCGGCCCGATCGGATCCCCCGTGGACGCGACCCCGCAGGCGACCCCCTCGCCCAGCTCCAGCTCGGCGGCCCGCAGGCACACCTCCTCGGTGACCCGCACCACTTCGTCCGCCGAAGGACCCACGCTGACCAGGCAGAACTCATCGCCGCCCAGCCGCGCGACCAGCGCACCCGGCAGCATCGCCCCGCACAGGCTGAGCACCGAGCCGAAACGTTCCAGCAGCCGGTCGCCCATCGCGTGACCGAGCGTGTCGTTGACCTTCTTCAGCCCGTTCAGGTCACAGACCACCAGGCTGACCACGGTCACCGCCCCACCGCGGCGGTGCTCCTCCAGCGCTTCGTCGAGCCGCATGTCCACGGCCCGCCGGTTGGCCAGCCCGGTCAGCGGGTCGGTGAAGGCGAGCCTGCGCGCCTCCTCCAGCCGGTCGTTCTGCGCGAGCCCGGCCGCGACGACCGCCGCGAGGACGGTCGCGAACTCCGCGTCGTCCTCGTCGAAGTCCGCCATCCCCTCGTCCCGGGCCACGTACAGCTCGCCCCACGCCCGCCCGCTCAGCACGATCGGCGCGACCACGCACGTCCCGCGCCCGCGCCGGCGCAGCGCCTCGCCCCGGCGCCCGGGCCGGTCCCCGACCGCGCTGTCCACCCAGGCGTGGGGACCGCCTCCTCCCACCCAGCGTTCATGCAGGAACTCCGTGATCTCGGGGAAGTCGTGCACGGGATAGGACTCGTCCTCGGGGAACTCCTCCTCTCCGGCCCTGCGCTCCCCCTCGTTCACGAGCACCCGAAGGCACCCCCGCTCCCGCTCCCACGCGGAGATCGCGACGAAAGAGCCGTCCATCGCCAGCCGCGCGCCGCGCGCCGCGGCCCGGACACTGTCCCGCGGCGCGCACGCGGCCGCCATGGCCTGCGCGAGGCCCACAACGGCTCGGAGCCGCCCGTCAACACCCATCACCCCAGGTTAGGGAAGTTTGTCCGATTTGGTGATAATTGGCGCGACTTTCGGTGGCGCCAAGATCACGTGCGGTGACGGACCGGGTCGGATCAGGGCTCCCGGGGGATCACACCCCCGGCCACCGCGGCTTCCGCTTCTCGTTGAACGCCGCCACGCCCTCGGCCCGGTCCCCCGAGAAGGCCACCGTCCGCCAGGCCGCGTCCTCGATCTCCAGCCCCGCCGTCAGGTCCATCCCGTGCCCGAGTCGCAGCGCCCGCTTGGCCGCGCGCAGCCCGACCGGGGAGTTCGCCGCCATCGCGGCGGCCATCTCCAGCGCCGCGTCGCGGTCCGACCCCGCCGGGACCACCGAGTCCACCAGCCCCAGCGCGAGGGCCTCACCGGCCTCCACCCGCCGGGCGCTGAAGATGAGCTCCGCGGCCCGCGCCGCCCCCACCCGCCTGGGCAGCAGCTGCGTGCCCCCGCCACCCGGGATCACGCCCACCGACACCTCGGGCAGGCCGACCACCGCCGTCTCGTCGGCCACGATCACATCGCAGGCGAGGGCCAGCTCGAAGCCGCCGCCCAGGGCGAAGCCGTGCACCGCCGCGATCGTCGGCATCGGCAGCTCCAGTACGCCCCCGTACGCACCCCGCGTGGTCGGCCGCTGGCGCAGCAGCTCGGCGTCCGAGAACGAGTTGCGCTCCTTGAGGTCCGCGCCCACGCAGAACGCCCTCCCGGCGGTCGAGGAGAGCACGACCACCCGTACCGACGCGTCCGCGGCCAGCTCCGCACACGCCGCCCCGATGGCCCGCGCCATGTCCGTCGACACGGCGTTCATCGCCTTCGGCCGGTCCAGGACCAGCTCGGCGACCCCGCCCTCGTGCCGGCGCACAGTCACGAATTCAGACACAGGACGACCCTCCCGGTTAACGAACGTTACCCGGGGATCTTAGGGCTCCGCCGCGTCAGCGACCAGGGCTCCACGACCCCGAGGCCGCGCACCGGGCGCTGCCACATCGGCTGGAGCGCGAAGCGGTAGGCGCCGCCGCCCTCCTCGCTCTCGGCTTCCTTCTCCGACACCGGCGCCGCGCCCGTGCGGCCCAGTTCCTCGGCCATCGCCCCGTCCACCAGCACCGCGTCCTTCGGCGCTATCGACGTCAGCCGCGAGGCCAGGTTCACCGTGGTCCCGAAGACGTCGCCCATCCGGGTCGTCACCGTCCCGAAGGCGATCCCCACCCGCAGCTCCGGCATCTGCGGATCGGCCCCCATCGTCTCGATCAGCCGCAGCGCGATCTCCGCCGCCGTCGCCGCGTCGTCGGCGCAGTACAGCACCTCGTCGCCCAGCGTCTTGATCAGCCGGCCGCCGTGCGCCGCCACCAGGTCCGCCGACGTCGTCTCGAAGGACTCGACCAGCTCGCCGAGCTCCTCCTCCTCCAGCCGCCGCGTCAGGCGCGTGAAGCCCACCAGGTCGGCGAAGCCCACCGCGAGTCGCCGGTCGACCATCTCCTCGTCGTCCGCCACCTGCACGACCCGCCCGGTCGCGGCCGCCAGCTGGCGCCGCCACACGTAGACGAGGAACTCCTCCAGCTCCGGCAGCAACAGCTCGACCAGCGGGTACGTGACCTCGGTGCGGGTCATTCCCGGCTCAGGCGGCTCCGTCAGCCCCTCCAGGAAGGAGTCGATCTGCCACTCGGCGAGCCGCGCCGTGGTCTGCCCCGTGGACCGGGCCACCTGCACCGCCATCGGCTCGCTCAGCAGCCCGGCCTCGACCAGGCCCGCGAGCCGGCGCAGCGCCAGTACGTCCGCCTCCGTCAGGGCCTTGGCCTGGCCGATGTCCGCGAAGCCCATGGCCCGCCAGAAGCGGGAGGCGAGCTCCATCGAGACCCCGGCGCTGCGGGCGGCCTGGAAGGGGGTGTACCGGCGCTCGGCGCCCAGGATCAGCTGCTCCAGGCGGATGGCGAGCGGGTCGGCCGTCGGCTGGGCCGTGTGGTCGACCTCGTGGTGGGGAGTGTGCTGCTCGCGCCCGATCGGGCCGGCATGGACGCCGGAACCGCCCGCGCCGCCGGAACCGCCCGGACCGCCCGCCGCCGTTCCGGGGGCGGGCGCGTTGGACTGAGGGTCGTCGACGGTCAAGGGCCGCCTCCTGTCCATTCCGTGCGCACTGCCGAACCGGTTGATCACCGCGAGGACCGGGATCGCCTAAACCATACGGCAGGTGTGCCGTAGCTCACTCCCCTACTCCGTCACCCGGGGCAGTGCGTCCGGCGGGTCACCGCACGGACCGCAGATGGACGACGTCCCCCGCCCCCACGGCCTCCCGCTCCCCGTCCGCCGTCCGTACGACGAGCCGCCCGTCGGTGTCCACCGCTTCGGCCGTACCGGTGAGAGTGCGCCCGCCCGGCAGCTCGGCGCGCACGTGCCGGCCGAGGGTCGCGCAGCCCGCCGCGTACGTCTCCTGCAGACCGCTGGCCGCCGGATCGCCGCCGGCCGCGCGCCAGTCCCCGTACCACTGCTCCAGCGACCGCAGCACGGCCCTGAGCAGCGGGTCCCGGTCGGTGACGGAGGCCTTGGCCAGCACCAGGGACCCGGCGGTGTCCACCGGCAGCTCCCCGTCGGTCAGCGTCACGTTGAGCCCGATCCCGACGACCACCCCGTCGCCCACCCGCTCGGCGAGGATCCCGCCGGTCTTGCGCTCCTCCCCGTCCACCGCGACCAGCAGGTCGTTGGGCCACTTGAGGTGGGTCTCGACCCCGGCGGCGCGCGAGAGCCCGGCCGCGGTGGCCACCCCGGCCAGCAGCGTCAGCCACCCCCACCGTTCCTGCGGCACCGCGTGCCCGGGCTTGAGGAGTACGGAGAAGAACAGTCCGGAACGTGCGGGCGCGACCCAGCTCCGGTCGAGCCTGCCCCGTCCCGCGGTCTGCTCCTCGGCGACGAGCACGGCCCCCTCGGACAGCTGCGCGGCCCGTGCGGCGAGATCGCTGTTGGTCGACCCGGTCGAGGCCACCACCTCCAGCGAGGTCCACAGTCCGTCACCGGTCACGAGGGCCCGCCGCAGCGCGGCGGCGTTCAACGGCGGCCGGTCGAGGCTCGACCAGCGGCCCGCGGAAGCTCCGGTCGAAGCTCCGCCTGATGCATCTGAAGGCGTCATGCAACCCACAGTAGGTGTGTCAAACGCCGCACTGCCGAGCGCCATGCCCGCCGATACGCTACGCACCAGTAGCCAGTAGTAGTCATGTAAGTGACCAGGCAGTTGACACCACGCAGGGAGCCGCGACCCCGATGTCACAACCGTCAGAGCCGATCGACATGCACACCACCGCGGGGAAGATCGCGGATCTGCAGCGCCGCGTCGAGGAAGCCACTCATGCCGGGTCCGGGCGGGCGGTGGAGAAGCAGCACGCCAAGGGCAAGCTGACGGCGCGTGAGCGGGTGGCCCTGTTGCTGGACGAGGGGTCCTTCGTCGAGCTGGACGAGTTCGCCCGGCACCGCTCGACGAACTTCGGGCTGGAGAAGACCCGGCCCTACGGGGACGGCGTCGTGACCGGTTACGGCACCGTGGACGGGCGCCCCGTCGCCCTGTTCTCCCAGGACTTCACCGTCTTCGGCGGGGCCCTCGGTGAGGTCTACGGCCAGAAGATCATGAAGGTCATGGACTTCGCGCTGAAGACCGGCTGCCCGCTGGTCGGAATCAACGACTCCGGTGGCGCCCGCATCCAGGAGGGCGTCAGCGCGCTCGGCATGTACGGCGAGATCTTCCGCCGCAACGTGCACGCCTCCGGCGTGATCCCGCAGATCAGCCTGGTCGTCGGGCCCTGCGCCGGCGGAGCCGTGTACTCCCCCGCCATCACCGACTTCACGGTCATGGTCGACCAGACCTCGCACATGTTCATCACCGGCCCGGACGTCATCAAGACGGTCACCGGTGAGGACGTCGGCTTCGAGGAGCTGGGCGGGGCGCGCACGCACAACAGCACGTCCGGCGTCGCGCACCACATGGCGGGTGACGAGAAGGACGCCATCGAGTACGTGAAGTCGCTCCTCTCCTACCTCCCGTCGAACAACCTCTCCGAGCCCCCGGCCTTCCCCGAGGAGGCCGACACCGAGGTCTCCGGGACCGACCTCGAGCTCGACGTCCTCATCCCGGACAGCGCGAACCAGCCGTACGACATGCACACCGTGATCGAGCACGTGCTCGACGACGCGGAGTTCCTGGAGACCCAGTCGCTGTTCGCGCCGAACATCCTCACCGGCTTCGGCCGCGTCGAGGGCCACCCGGTGGGGGTCGTCGCCAACCAGCCGATGCAGTTCGCCGGCTGTCTGGACATCGACGCCTCCGAGAAGGCGGCCCGCTTCGTACGAACCTGCGACGCCTTCAACATCCCGGTGCTGACCTTCGTCGACGTACCGGGCTTCCTGCCGGGCACGGACCAGGAGTACAACGGGATCATCCGGCGCGGCGCGAAGCTGATCTACGCGTACGCCGAGGCCACCGTCCCCCTGATCACCGTCATCACGCGCAAGGCCTTCGGCGGTGCCTACGATGTGATGGGCTCCAAGCACCTCGGTGCCGACCTGAACCTCGCCTGGCCGACCGCGCAGATCGCGGTCATGGGAGCCCAGGGCGCGGTGAACATCCTGCACCGCCGGGCCATCGCCGAGGCCGAGGAGGCCGGAACCGCCGAGGAGACCCGGGCGCGGCTCATCACCGAGTACGAGGACGCGCTGCTCAACCCGTACACGGCCGCCGAGCGCGGGTACATCGACGCGGTGACCATGCCGTCGCAGACCCGGGCGCACGTGGTCAAGGGGCTGCGGCAGCTGCGCACCAAGCGGGAGTCCCTGCCCCCGAAGAAGCACGGCAACATCCCCCTCTAGGGCGCTAGGAGGCAGTCCTGTGGTGATCAAGGTCGTCAAGGGGAATCCGACCCCCGAGGAGCTGGCCGCCGCACTGGCGGTGGTCCGAGCGCGCGCGGTGGCACTGGCGTCGGAGCCTCCGGGTGCGCAGCGGGTGGCCGACGCGTGGTCGGCGCCGGGCCGGGTGGCCCGGCGGACGCTGCCGCGCCCCGGGCCGGCCGCGTGGGGCCGTACGTACTGGCCCGCGTAGCTGGGCGAAGATGGCGCGAACCGCCTGTGGCGCCTGAGTACCCGTACTCAGGCGCCACAGGCGTCCCGGGGGCCAGGATCGGGGCATGCTCTGGTCAGACCCGAAGAACGAGCCGCCGAAGGACATGCGCGACGCGGCCGCGATGGTCCGGCGGATGACGGTGGTCGTCGTCATCGCGATGGTCGTCGTGGTCTACGTACTGGGCGTGGGCGGCTTCTGAACCGACCGCCGGGGCCGCCCGGGGCCCCGCCGGGCGCCCCTACGATGTCTGGCATGACTGCCGACGCCCGCCACGCCCTCGTCCTCGCCTCCGCCTCGCCCGCCCGGCTGAACCTGCTGCGGCAGGCCGGGCTCGCCCCGCACGTGATCGTCAGCGGCTTCGACGAGGACGCCCTCACCGCCGACTCCCCCGCCGAGCTGGCCCTCGCGCTGGCCGAGGCGAAGGCGGCCGTCGTGGCGGCCCTGGACGAGGCCGCGGGAGCCCTGGTGATCGGCTGCGACTCCGTCCTGGAACTGGACGGCGAGGCGCTGGGCAAGCCGGCGGACGCCGCGGAGGCCACGGCCCGCTGGAAGTCGATGCGCGGGCGCGCCGGGGTGCTGCGCACCGGGCACTGCGTGATCGACACGGCGACCGGGCGCCAGGTGTCGGCCACGGCGTCCACGACGGTCCGCTTCGGCGAGCCCTCGGACGCGGAGGTGGCGGCGTACGTGGCGAGCGGGGAGCCCCTGCACGTGGCGGGGGCGTTCACCCTGGACGGGCTGTCGGCGCCGTTCATCGACGGCATCGACGGGGATCACGGCAACGTGATCGGGATCTCCATGCCGCTGCTGCGCTCGCTGCTGAGCGAACTGGACGTGTCGATCACGGACTTGTGGGCTTGACGTCCCCGAAGTCCCCGAGCAGCGGGTGGGCCGGCGGCGCGTCCTGGATCCCGGGGCCGCCGCCGTCGCCCTCGCCCTCGCCGGACCCGGCCGCCGACGCCTTGGCCGCGTAGAGCGTCAGACTCAGCACCAGCAGGCACAGGATCAGCATCATCACCACGAAGGCGCCCCAGCCCACCAGGCCGACGACGAGGGCGCCGAGCAGTCCGTGGGTGACGGCGGCGGTGATGAGGACGACGCGCGCGAAAGTGCCGGGGGCCCGGTCGCGGATCGCGGCGAGGGCCAGGAACACCGCGCAGGCCAGCAGGAAGAGGGCCATGCCGGCCCCCATCGCATAGGTTGCCTTGGACATGACATCCGGGTCCATGCCCGCGATGGACATCTTCTGGTTCTCGGTGGTCCGGCCCAGCACGAGGTGGACGAAGGCGAGCGCCCCCGCCTCCACGACCAGTACGACCGCGGTCGCTCCGGCCACGGATCTGCGCAGCACCACGCCACCCACGCCACTCACACCAGCCACGACGCCCCCACCCCACAAGCACAAGCCTGTTCGACGCCTGGAGGCTACTAATGGGTAAACCTGCGGACAAGGGGCCGGGACCGCTTCGTTACGGTGGGCACATGCCCCGGGGTGGTCCGCCGCCCGCACGGCGTCCCGCGCGAGGAACGCGTGGGCCGTTCGTAGGGACTCGACAAAGAATCACCCGGGGCCGCTGACCCGCCGGACAGAGACCCTGACCACACGACAGGGTTACTGTGCAGTCGGGGATCCCCCTGACGTGGGGCACCACAAGGGTTTTCTCGACTCGGGGTCGACTCGAATCACACTCCGTGTGGGCAAGGTCACCACCGGGGAAGGGTCGAAAGGCCGTGTGGGCTGTCCCTAAACTCAGCTTGTTTCAAGGAGGGAGCCATCGTGCGCAAGGTGCTCATCGCCAACCGTGGCGAAATCGCAGTCCGCGTTGCTCGGGCCTGCCGGGATGCCGGGATCGCGAGCGTAGCCGTCTACGCCGACCCGGACCGGGACGCTCTGCACGTCCGCGCGGCCGACGAAGCTTTCGCGTTGGGCGGTGACACCCCGGCCGCCAGCTACCTGGACATCTCCAAGGTCCTGCAGGCCGCAGCCGATTCCGGTGCGGACGCCATCCATCCCGGATACGGCTTCCTCTCCGAGAACGCCGACTTCGCGCAGGCCGTCATCGACGCGGGCCTGACCTGGATCGGCCCGCCGCCGCAGGCGATCCGCGACCTCGGCGACAAGGTCGCCGCCCGGCACATCGCGCTGCGCGCCGGCGCGCCGCTCGTGGCCGGCACCCCCGACCCGGTCGCGGGTTCGGACGAGGTCGTCGCGTTCGCCAAGGAGCACGGCCTGCCGATCGCGATCAAGGCCGCCTTCGGCGGCGGCGGCCGCGGCCTGAAGGTCGCCCGCAACCTCGAGGAGATCCCGGAGCTCTACGACTCCGCGGTGCGCGAGGCCGTGGCCGCCTTCGGCCGCGGCGAGTGCTTCGTCGAGCAGTACCTCGACAAGCCGCGGCACGTGGAGACCCAGTGCCTGGCCGACTCCCACGGCAACGTGGTCGTCGTCTCCACCCGTGACTGCTCGCTCCAGCGCCGCCACCAGAAGCTGGTCGAGGAGGCCCCGGCGCCGTTCCTGACCGAGGCCCAGAACACCGAGCTGTACGCCGCGTCGAAGGCGATCCTGAAGGAGGCCGGCTACGTCGGCGCCGGCACGGTCGAGTTCCTCGTCTCGGCCGACGGCCTGATCTCCTTCCTGGAGGTCAACACCCGCCTCCAGGTCGAGCACCCGGTCACCGAAGAGGTCACCGGCATCGACCTGGTCCGCGAGATGTTCCGCATCGCGGACGGCGAGGAGCTCGGCTACGGGGACCCGGTCCTGCGCGGCCACTCCTTCGAGTTCCGCATCAACGGCGAGGACCCGGGCCGCGGCTTCCTGCCGGCGCCGGGCACGGTCACGAAGTTCGCCCCGCCGACCGGTCCGGGCGTCCGCCTCGACGCGGGCGTCGAGTCCGGCTCGGTCATCGGCCCGGCCTGGGACTCCCTGCTCGCCAAGCTCATCGTCACGGGTGCCACGCGCGAGCAGGCCCTGCAGCGGGCGGCGCGCGCGCTGGCCGAGTTCGAGGTGGAGGGCATGGCCACGGCCATCCCGTTCCACCGCGCGGTCGTCGCCGACCGGGCCTTCACCGCCGACCCGTTCACGATCCACACCCGCTGGATCGAGACCGAGTTCGTCAACGAGATCCCGGCGTTCGTGGTTCCCGCCGTGGACGACACCGAGGACGAGCCGGGCCGCGAGACGGTGGTCGTCGAGGTCGGCGGCAAGCGCCTGGAGGTCTCCCTCCCGTCCTCGCTGGGCATGACCCTGGCCCGTACGGCGGCCGCCGGCGGCGCGAAGCCCAAGCGCCGCGCGGCCAAGAAGTCCGGCCCGGCCGCCTCCGGCGACACCCTGGCCTCGCCCATGCAGGGCACGATCGTCAAGGTCGCGGTCGAGGAGGGCCAGCAGGTCAACGAGGGCGACCTGATCGTCGTCCTCGAGGCGATGAAGATGGAACAGCCGCTGAACGCGCACCGCTCGGGCACCATCGTGGGCCTCGCGGCGGAGGTCGGAGCGTCCCTCACCTCCGGCGCGGCCATCTGCGAGATCAAGGACTGACGTCCTGGCCGGGGTTCCGGGGCTCCCGCCCTGGAACCCCGCCCACCGTTCCCCGGGCTCCGCCCGGACCGCCGCGCCTCAAACGCCGGTGGGGCTGGATGAATCCAGCCCCACCGGCGTTTGAGGCGCGGCGGTCCGGGGGCAGCGCCCCCGGCAACGGCGCCGCAGGTGACCTACCGGCGCCTCAGGTCCGCGACCCGCGCACGCTCGGCCTGCTGCTCGTGCAACGGCCCCGCGCTGCGGAGCTGGGCCGTCGGCCCGCCCCGCCGCTGTACCGGGAGCGGGGACTCCCGGCGCGGGCGGCGCCCGGCCATCCCCTCACCACCGCCGGCGGCACCCGCTCCGCCCGCCACGGTGATCTGCACGCCCTGGTCCGCCAGCGCCTGCAACTCCGTACCGGCCCGGTCGTCGTGCGCCGGCGGCTCGTCCGTCACCAGCCGCGTGATCACGTCGGTCGGCACCGTCTGGAACATGGTGTCGGTCCCGAGCTTGGTGTGATCGGCCAGGACCACCACCTCGGCCGCCGCCTGCACCAGCGCCCGGTCCACGCTCGCGGAGAGCATGTTGGACGTGGACAGCCCGCGCTCGGCGGTGAGACCACTGCCGGACAGGAAGGCCCGCGAGACCCGCAGCCCCTGGAGGGACTGCTCGGCTCCGCTGCCGACCAGCGCGTAGTTGGAACCGCGCAGGGTTCCGCCCGTCATGACCACTTCCACCCGGTTCGCATGGGCCAGCGCCTGTGCGACGAGCAGCGAGTTGGTGACGACGGTGAGTCCGGGCACCCTGGCGAGCCGGCGGGCCAGCTCCTGGGTCGTGGTGCCGGCGCCGACGACGACGGCCTCGCCTTCTTCTACGAGGCCGGCCGCGACATCGGCGATGGCGGTCTTCTCCGCCGTCGCGAGATGGGACTTTTGCGGAAAGCCGGATTCACGCGTGAAACCGCCCGGCAGTACCGCACCGCCGTGCCGGCGGTCGAGGAGTCCTTCTGCCTCCAGTGCCCGCACGTCCCGCCGTACGGTCACTTCGGAGGTCTGGACGACGCGGGCGAGCTCCCGGAGCGATACCGCTCCGTTGGCCCGCACCATTTCGAGGATCAATTGGCGACGTTCTGCAGCGAACACGAAACTGACAGTAACCCGGACGACCGTCTGCTTTCAGCTCCTTGCACTGGAATTCCGAAGTTGTCCATACCGTGCGGCAGTTAGTGGTATACGCGGTCGGCCCGCCGCGCACATGCTCCGCGGCGGGCCGACCACCCAGCTCCAAAACCCTTGCGTACAAGGGCCGTTATCGGCACTTACGCCTCGTCGGCGGCCTTCCGCGTGTGCAACTGGCGCGCGACCTCGGCGATCGAACCCGACAGAGAGGGGTACACGGTGAACGCGTTTGCGATCTGCTCGACCGTCAGGTTGTTGTCGACGGCGATCGAGATCGGGTGGATGAGCTCGCTCGCGCGCGGCGAGACGACCACGCCGCCGACGACGATCCCGGTGCCCGGGCGGCAGAACAACTTCACGAAGCCGTCCCGGATGCCCTGCATCTTGGCCCGCGGGTTGCGCAGCAGCGGGAGCTTCACGACCCTGGCGTCGATCTTGCCGGAGTCCACGTCGGCCTGGGTGTAGCCGACGGTGGCGATCTCGGGGTCGGTGAAGACGTTCGACGAGACCGTCTTCAGGTTCAGCGGGGCCACCGCGTCACCGAGGAAGTGGTACATCGCGATCCGCCCCTGCATGGCGGCCACGGAGGCCAGGGCGAAGATCCCGGTCACGTCGCCGGCCGCGTACACGCCGGGCGAGGAGGTGCGCGAGACCTTGTCGGTCCAGATGTGCCCGGACTCCTTCAGCTTGACCCCGGACTCCTCCAGGTTCATGTTGCTGGTGTTCGGGATCGCGCCGACCGCCATCAGGCAGTGCGTACCGCTGATGACCCGGCCGTCGGAGAGGGTGACCTCGACCCGGTCGCCCACCCGCTTGGCGGACTCGGCGCGGGAGCGCCCGATGACGTTCATGCCGCGGCGGCGGAAGACGTCCTCCAGGACGGCGGCCGCGTCCGGGTCCTCGCCGGGCAGCACGCGGTCGCGGGAGGACACCAGGGTCACCCGGGAGCCGAGGGCCTGGTACGCGCCGGCGAACTCGGCGCCGGTCACGCCGGAGCCGACCACGATGAGCTCCTCCGGGAGCTCCTCGAGGTCGTACACCTGCGTCCAGTTCAGGATCCGCTCGCCGTCGGGCATCGCGTCGGGGATCTCGCGGGGGTGCCCGCCGGTCGCGATGAGCACGGCGTCGGCGGTGAGGATCGTCTCGGAGCCGTCGCCGGCGGTGACGATGACGTCGCGGGTGCCGTCGATGCCCTGCGGGCCGCCGAGCTTGGCGCGGCCCCGTACGACACGGGCGCCGGCCCGGGTGACGGAGGCGGTGATGTCGTGGGACTGGGCGAGCGCGAGGCGCTTGACCCGGCGGTTCACCTTGCCGAGGTCCACGCCGACGACGCGCGCGGCCTGCTCGATGTGCGGAGTGTCGTCGGCGACGACGATGCCGAGTTCCTCGTACGACGAGTCGAAGGTCGTCATGACCTCGGCGGTCGCGATGAGAGTCTTGGAGGGCACGCAGTCGGTGAGTACCGACGCGCCACCCAGACCGTCGCAGTCGACGACGGTCACCTCCGCGCCGAGCTGGGCCCCCACGAGGGCCGCCTCATACCCGCCTGGTCCGCCGCCGATGATCACGATCCGGGTCACGAAAACTCCGCCTCACGTCTACCCGGCCGGCTGCCGCCCCGGCCGGGGCTTCCGGGGGGTCTCCCCGGGGGATGCATTCCGTGCCCCATTGTCCCGCACGCATCAAGGTGCTTCACGCCCGGTCCCACCATCCGGGACGCCGGCCCCGCGCACGGCCGGGAGCGCGGCCGGGGCCGCCCCTCCCGTACCCTCGACCTCATGTCGCTCTACGCCGCGTACGCCGGCAACCTCGACCCGCGGCTGATGACGCGCCGCGCTCCGCATTCGCCGCTGCGCGGCACGGGCTGGATCAACGACTGGCGGCTGACCTTCGGCGGCGAGCAGATGGGCTGGGAGGGCGCGCTGGCGACGATCGTCGAAGCACCCCGCCACCAGGTCTTCGTCGCGCTGTACGACGTCGCGCCCCTGGACGAGGACTCCATGGACCGCTGGGAGGGCGTCGGGCTCGACATCTACCGTCGCATGCGGGTGCGCGTGCACACGCTGGACGGCGAGGAAGCGGCCTGGGTGTACGTACTCAACGGCTACGAGGGCGGCCTGCCCTCGGCGCGCTACCTGGGCGAGCTCGCCGACGCGGCCGAGTCCGCGGGCGCACCGCACGACTACGTGATGGAGCTGCGCAAGCGCCCCTGCTGAGGCAGCGCCCCCGGCAACGGCGCCGCACGGCCCCGCCCGGCCCGCTCCACTCCTCCCCGCCACTCCCCCTCGGGGACGATTCGGCGGAAACGACAAGACAACGATCCGAACACCGTGAGCTGCGCCATCTACGCGCGTAGGCCATCACCGGCTACGCTCGTCCGCGTGAACGCATCTGTTACCGAACCCTTCGCCGCCGCCGACGCCGCAGCCGCCCGCCTGCGCGAGCTGACCGGCGCCGAGACCCACGATGTCGCCCTCGTGATGGGCTCCGGGTGGGCCCCCGCCGCAGAGGCGCTCGGTGCGCCCGAGGCCGAGTTCCCGGTCACCGACCTGCCCGGCTTCCCGCCGCCCGCCGTCGAGGGCCACGGCGGCAAGATCCGCTCGTACAAGATCGGCGACAAGCGCGCGCTGCTCTTCCTCGGCCGGACCCACTACTACGAGGGCCGCGGCGTCGCCGCCGTCGCCCACGGTGTGCGCACCGCCGTCGCCGCGGGCTGCAAGACCGTCGTCCTGACCAACGGCTGCGGCGGTCTGCGCGAGGGCATGAAGCCCGGTCAGCCCGTGCTGATCAGCGACCACCTGAACCTGACCGCCACCTCGCCGATCGTCGGCGCGAACTTCGTGGACCTCACCGACCTGTACTCGCCGCGCCTGCGCGCGATGTGCAAGGAGATCGACGAGACCCTCGAAGAGGGCGTCTACGTGCAGTTCCCCGGCCCGCACTACGAGACCCCGGCCGAGATCAACATGATCCGCGTCATGGGCGCCGACCTGGTCGGCATGTCCACCGTGCTGGAGGCCATCGCCGCCCGTGAGGCCGGCGCCGAGGTGCTCGGCATCTCGCTGGTCACCAACCTGGCTGCGGGCATCTCCGGCGAGCCGCTGAACCACGAAGAGGTGCTCCAGGCCGGCCGCGACTCGGCCGCGCGCATGGGCAAGCTGCTGACCCAGGTCCTCGCCCGGATCTGATCGACCGACCGTACGAGAGGTAAGGCGGAAGTAGTGCAGGACGTGCAGGACGATCTGATCGCACGGGCCCAGGCCTGGCTGGCCGAGGACCCGGACCCGGAGACGGCGGACGAGCTCGCGAAGCTCATCGAGGCCGGTGACACGACCGAGCTGGCGGACCGCTTCTCCGGCATGCTGCAGTTCGGCACCGCCGGACTCCGCGGCGAGCTGGGCGCGGGCCCGATGCGGATGAACCGCGGCGTGGTCATCCGGGCCGCGGCGGGCCTCGCCGCCTACCTCAAGGCCCAGGGCCACGACGGCGGCCTGGTCGTCGTCGGCTACGACGCCCGCTACAAGTCGGCCGACTTCGCCCGCGACACCGCCGCGGTGATGACCGGCGCGGGGCTCCGGGCGGCCGTCCTGCCCCGACCGCTGCCGACGCCCGTCCTCGCGTACGCCATAAGGCACCTGGGCGCCGTCGCCGGCGTCGAGGTGACCGCGAGCCACAACCCTCCCCGGGACAACGGCTACAAGGTCTACCTCGGCGACGGTTCACAGATCGTCTCCCCCGCCGACGCGGAGATCGCGGCGCAGATCGACGCGATCGCCGCGCTGGCCGACGTACCGCGGGCCGACGGCGGCTGGCAGGACCTCGGCGACGAGGTCCTGGAGGCCTACCTGGCGCGTACCGACGCGGTCCTGACCCCCGGCTCCCCCCGGGGCGTACGGACCGTCTACACGGCGATGCACGGCGTCGGCAAGGACGTGGTCCTGGCCGCGTTCGCCCGGGCGGGCTTCCCGGCGCCGGTCCTCGTGGCCGAGCAGGCGGAGCCGGACCCGGCCTTCCCGACGGTGGCCTTCCCCAACCCGGAGGAGCCGGGCGCGATGGACCTGTCCTTCGCGAAGGCCGCCGAGGTCCACCCCGACATCGTGATCGCCAACGACCCGGACGCCGACCGCTGCGCGGTGGCCGTCCCGGACGAGGCGTCGGCCTCCGGCTGGCGGATGCTGCGCGGCGACGAGGTCGGCGCGCTGCTCGCCGCCCACCTGGTGCGCAAGGGGGCGCGGGGCGTCTTCGCGGAGTCCATCGTCTCCTCCAGCCTCCTGGGCCGGATCGCCGAGGCGGCGGGCGTCGGCTACGAGGAGACCCTCACGGGCTTCAAGTGGATCTCCCGCGTCGAGGGCCTGCGCTACGGGTACGAGGAGGCGCTCGGCTACTGCGTGGACCCCGAGGGCGTCCGCGACAAGGACGGCGTCACGGCCGCCCTGCTCGTCGCCGAACTGGCCTCCGAGCTCAAGGAGCAGGGCCGAACCCTGACCGACCTGCTGGACGACCTGGCCATGGCCCACGGGCTGCACGCCACCGACCAGCTGTCGGTGCGCGTGGAGGACCTGTCCGTCATCGCCTCGGCGATGGCGGCGCTGCGCGCGGAGCCCCCGGTCTCGCTGGCGGGCCTGCGGGTCACCTCGGCGGAGGACCTGAACAAGGGCACCGCGACCCTCCCGCCCACGGACGGGCTGCGCTACTACCTCGAGGGCGCCTACAAGGCCCGGGTGATCGTCCGCCCGTCCGGTACGGAGCCCAAGCTGAAGTGCTACCTGGAGGTCGTGGTCCCGGTGGCGGAGGCCTCCGGCCTGCTCCCGGCCCGCGCCCGCGGCCAGGAGGTCCTCGACGCGATCAAGAAGGACCTCGCGGCGGCGGCCGGCATCTGATCCTCCCGGCGCCGAGCAGTACACCGGCCCCCTGAGCTCCGGCCCAGGGGGCCGTACGTGTGTCCGTGTCCGCCTCAGGAACGCGAAGGCGAGGCCGCGGGGGTGGGCGTCGGACGCACCACGTCACCCAGAGTCGGGACCGACTCCGGCCGGGAGCGGACGGCGTCGGTGCACTCCCACTTCCGCGGCGGATCCGCGTCCGGGCCGCCCAGTACCACCGGCCCGGGCCCCGCCGACACCGCTTCGCTCTCCGAGAGCGTGCACACCAGCTGCGACAGCGCCACCGGCGCCAGGTCCTCGGGCTTGCGGCTCAACCGTACCGTGCCCGCCGGGTCGCCTGGCCGCGGCGCCGCGACCGTCAGCCCGTCCGGTACCTCGGTCGTGAATCCGGCCTCCTGCTCCTGCGCCGAGGGCTGCCTCTGCAGCGCCTCCAGCAGGGCCTGGCCGATGAGCACCAGCGCGTCCGTGGACGGCTTCTTCTCCGGCATCGGCACCACCCGCTGGACGCCCACCAACTGTCCCCCGCAGACCAGCTCCACCGTGGCCCGGATGCCCTGGACCCCGCTCGTCCCGGCCGCCGTGCCCTCCGGGTTCTTGCACGACACCCGCGAGGGCGCCGCGCCCACGTCCACCGGCACGGTGGTCGCCCGGATCCCGCACCCCGGCAGGGCGCCCAGGGCGAACAGGCTCAGGGCCGCCACCCCGGCCGCCGCGCTACGCCTCTTCACCGGCGATCACCTTCCCCACGTCCACCGGCAGCCGCAGCGTGAACAGCGCACCGCCGTCCGCCCCGTTCTCCGCCGTGATGTCGCCGCCGTGGATGTGCGCGTTCTCCATCGCGATGGACAGGCCCAGACCGCTGCCGTCCGACTTCGGCCGTGACGCGCTCGCCTTGTAGAACCGGTCGAAGACGTGCGGGAGCACGGCCTCGGGAATGCCCGGACCGTTGTCGCGCACGGCCATGACCAGCCACTCCCCCTCCACCCGGATGGAGACGCGGACCGGCGATCCGCCGTGCTTGAGCGCGTTGCCGATCAGGTTGGCCAGGATCACGTCGAGCCGCCGCGGGTCGAGCCGCGCCACGATCCCGCGCTCGGCGTCGAGTTCGACCGCGTCGAGCCACGCCCGCGCGTCGATGCACGCCGTCACCTGGTCGGCGACATCCACGTCGTCCAGCACCAGGCGCGCCGTTCCCGCGTCGAAGCGGGTGACCTCCATGAGGTTCTCCACCAGGTCGTTGAGGCGCCTGGTCTCGCTCACGACCAGCGTCACCGCGGGTGCGATCATCGGATCGAGGTCGTCGATCTCGTCCTCCAGCACCTCGGCGACCGCCGTCAACGCCGTCAGCGGCGTGCGCAGTTCGTGGGACATGTCCGCGACGAACCGCCGGCTGGACTCCTCCCGGGCGCTCATGTCGGCGACTTTCTTCTCCAGCGCCTCCGCCGTCTTGTTGAAGGTGTGCGCGAGATCGGCGAGTTCGTCCGTCCCCGAGACCTCAAGCCGGTGGTCCAGCTCCCCCTCGCCGAGCCGCCGGGCCGCGTCGCCCAGGCGCTGCACGGGCTTGAGCACGGTCCGGGCCGCGGCCTGCGCCAGCAGCGCGGAGCCGAGCAGCGCGAGTCCGGTGGCGATGGTCAGCGACCAGGCCAGGGCGTTGAGGTCGTCGCGTTCCTGGGCGAGGGACTTGTACATGTAGCCGGTCGGCCCACCGCCCACGATCCGGGTGCCGCCGACCAGGTACGGGTTGCCGTGCGGCTTCGTCCGCTGCCAGTACATGTGGTACTCGGAGTCGTTGGCCGCGGTGGTCTTCTGCCGGTCGTCGACGGCGTGCTGCAGCGACTTCGGTACGTCGGCCAGCGAGAAGGTGTCGGGACCGGCCGCTCCGGACACCTTGCGGCCGTCCTTCAGCTCGTCCACCAGCAGCACGCTGTAGCCGGGGCTGCTGCCCGCCATCCTCTCGGCGGTGCGCTGCAGCTCCTCCTGCGTGGGATCGGCGGGCAGCGCGGCGGCCCGGTTCTGCATCTCCTGCCGGAAGTCGCCGAGGGCGGCGTCCTGGGTCCGGGTGAGGACGGCCTCGCGGTTGAGCCAGTACGCGATCCCGGACGCGGAGACAGCGGCCGTCAGCGCGACCAGCGCGAACACGACGAGGAGCCGCAGCCGCAGGCTGGTCCAGCGCCGGCCCGCGAACAGGGCTTTGATCACTGCGGGGAGTCCAGCCGGTACCCGACGCCCCGGACCGTACGGATCAGGGTGGGCGACGAGGGCACTTCCTCGACCTTCGCGCGCAGTCGCTGCACGCAGGCGTCGACCAGGCGCGAGTCGCCGAGGTAGTCGTGCTCCCACACCAGCCGCAGCAGCTGCTGGCGGGAGAGCGCCTGACCGGGCCGGCGGCTGAGCTCCAGCAGCAGCCTCAGCTCGGTCGGGGTGAGCTGGAGGTCCTCGCCGTTCTTGGTCACCGTCATGGCGGAGCGGTCGATGACCAGCGGGCCGAAGACGGCGGTGTCGGTGGACTCGCGCTCGCCGCGGCGCAGCACGGCCCTGATGCGGGCGTCGAGCACCCGCCCCTGGACGGGCTTGACGACGTAGTCGTCGGCTCCCGACTCCAGGCCGACGACCACGTCGATGTCGTCGTTGCGCGCGGTCAGCAGGATGATCGGCAGCTGGTCGGTGCGGCGGATGCGCCGGCACACCTCGAAGCCGTCGATCCCGGGCAGCATGACGTCCAGCACGATCAGGTCGGGACGCTGCTCGCGCAGCAGCTTGAGGCCGTCCTCTCCCGTCGCCGCGGTGGCCACACGGTGGCCCTGGCGTGACAGGGAGAGTTCGAGGGCCGTGCGGATGGCGTCGTCGTCCTCGATGAGCAACAGGAAAGGCACGGGCTCATTCTGTCCCATCGCCCCTCGGGACTTCGACCGCTGGGGACCCCCAATCCCGGCCGCGCCCCCGGCACGGGTCCGTCCGGCCTCCGCCGGGGTCCCTGTGACAGGCCTGTGACAGTCGAAGGACACCCCGGTTATCTCGGCCGGGCAGTCTTCTAGGCAACGGACAGAGAGACTCCACGACGGGGGGCGCGAGATGAACACGCTGCACAGCACCAACACCGGCGCGATTGTCACGCGGCTGCACGATGTGAACCGCCGGACGGCCGTCCGTACGGCGACGGCCCCTTCCCGGCGGCCGGCGCACGTGGTGGCCATCGACGCGAAGAGCTACCAGCGCCCCTCCGTCCCCGCTCAGCGCACCCCGGACTCCTCCAACGAAGCCGAGTTCACGGCCTACGTCCAGGAGCGCCGGGCCGCCCTCTACGCCACGGCCTTCCACCTGACCGGCGACCGCTACGAGGCCGAGGACCTGCTGCAGACCGCGCTGTTCTCCACGTACCGCGCCTGGGACCGCATCAGCGACAAGGCCGCCGTCGGCGGGTACCTGCGGCGCACGATGACGAACCTGCACATCAGCGCCTGGCGCCGGCGCAAGCTCAACGAGTACCCGACGGAGGAGCTGCCGGAGACGGTCTCCGACACGGACGCGATGGGCGGTACGGAACTGCGCGCGGTGCTGTGGCAGGCGCTCACCCGCATCCCGGAGCCGCAGCGCACGATGCTGGTGCTCCGCTACTACGAGGGCCGCACGGACCCGGAGATCGCGGAGATCCTGGGGATCAGCGTCGGCACCGTGAAGTCGAGCATCTGGCGCTCGCTGCGCCGGATGCGCGAGGACGAGGCGCTGAGCTTCGGCCGTGACGAGGCGGAGTCCTTCGAGGACCTCGTCGCCTAGAACCGAACGACCGAAGGGCCGGGGGGCCCGTCCTGCGGGGGTGGGACGGGGGCCACGGGGGCAAAGGGCGGGATCGAGCGGACGGGGGTCCGCTCGGTCCCGCCTTTTGGCGTTCCGGCGGTTACGCCGGAGCGGTCGCGCGGTGGCGGCCGGCCGCCGCGGCGGCGAGGCGTCCGAGGGCTTCGTCACGGCCGCAGGCGTGCGCGCCCAGCGCCGTGTGCCGGGCCACGATGCCCCGCTCGGCGCGCATCAGCCGCCAGCCCCGCCGCAGTAGGAACAGTGCCGACTTGCGGCCCTCGCGCAGGTCACGGGCCAGGCGCCGGCGGAAGGTGGTGCTCGGCCGCCCGCGCAGGCAGATGGCGTCCGCCAGCAGCCCCAGCTCCTGGCACCGCCGCGCGACGTCCGCCGCGAAGATGCCCTCGGCGATGAACAGCGGGGTCCGGGAGATGTCCAGTGCTTCCGTGCCGGTCCGCGAGGACGTGGCGATGTCGTAGACGGGGACCTCCGTACGGCCCGCCGCGCAGAGGGCGGAGATGGCCGCCACGGCCGCTTCCGCGTCCCACGACAGCGGGGAGTCCCAGTCGATGTCGGCGCTGTCCCGGACCAGCGGGAGGGTGGGGTCGTCACCGTCCTTGTAGAAGTCGTCCAGGCGCAGCACGGGCAGCCCGGACCGGGCCGCCAGTGAGGACTTGCCGGAACCCGAGGGTCCGGTCAGCAGCACGACACGCGTGGGTGAAGGAGAGGAACAGCTCACGGAACACAAGTGTGAACTATTACCTCGGGCAGGGGACCTACCCAAGGGCCCGTTGGTATCCAGGATCACACCTCCACTACGCTGCGTGGGCACGCGACTACCGGACCGTACGAGCCCACAGGCGGGAATCCATGGCACGTCACGCAGCCCCCAAAGCCCTCCATCCCAAGGCGCTGCGCACCGCAGGCCTGACCCTCACGATGGCCGGCGCGGCCCTCGCGATGGCCGCCGGCGGCGCCCAGGCGGGCGAGCTCTCGGTCCCGGCGGCCCTGGCGGGAGTGGCCGACCCGATCTCGAACCTCAAGGTGAACCCGCTGGCCAACACCGGTGTGGATCCGCTGGACAACGGGGTCGCCACCAAGGTCGCCGACTTCCCCTCGCTCGGCACGGGCATGGTGACCGGCAGCCTGACCCGCGGCTCGTCGATCGGCGAGCTGCCGACGGCCGCGGCGGGCTCGCTGCTCAACCCGCTGCTGCCGGGCGCCGTGAAGTAGTCCCGCAGGGCGCGAAGAGGCCCCGGCAGCGCGGGGGACGCTGCCGGGGCCGGTCTTCTTTCGGGGGAGGGTCCGCTAGTAGGACGATCCGCCCGCGCCCAGCGACCCGGTCGGGTGCCAGACGGTCTTGGTCTCCAGGAACGCCGTCATGCGCGCCGTGCCCGGGTCCGCGCTCCAGTCGTCCACAGGCTGTGGACGCAGGACGCGCTTGAGGTTGTCCGCGGCCGCGATCTCCAGCTCCTTGGCCAGTGCCTCGTCGGCACCCGCCAGGTCGATCGCGTTGACGTCCTGGTGGGACGCCAGGTGCGGGCCCATCTCGGCGGCCTTGCCGGACAGGATGTTGACCACACCGCCCGGCAGGTCGGAGGTGGCGAGCACCTCGCCGAGGGAGAGCGCGGGCAGCGGGGCCTTCTCCGAGGCGATCACGACGGCGGTGTTGCCCGTGGCGATCACCGGGGCGATCACGGAGACCAGTCCGAGGAAGGACGAGTCCTGCGGGGCGACGACCGTGACGACACCGGTCGGCTCGGGGGTGGAGAGGTTGAAGAACGGGCCCGCGACCGGGTTGGCCCCGCCGGCGATCTGGCCGATCTTGTCGGTCCAGCCCGCGTACCAGACCCAGCGGTCGACCGCCGCGTCCACGACGGCCGCGGCCTTGGACTTGGACAGGCCCTCCGCCTCGGCGACCTCGCGGACGAACTGCTCGCGGCGGCCCTCCAGCATCTCGGCCACGCGGTAGAGGATCTGCCCGCGGTTGTACGCCGTCGCGCCCGACCATCCGCCGAAGGCCTTGCGGGCGGCGACGACCGCGTCACGGGCGTCCTTGCGGGAGGACAGCGGGGCGTTGGCCAGCCACTTGCCCTTGCCCCCGTTCGATGTTTTCGCGGACACCTCGTACACCCGACCGCTCTCGGAACGCGGGAACTTCCCGCCCACGTACAGCTTGTAGGTCTTCAATACGCTCAGACGCGCCTGCGCCGACGAATCAGACATCGAGGTAGCCCTCCAGGCCGTGACGGCCGCCTTCGCGCCCGAAGCCCGACTCCTTGTAGCCGCCGAACGGCGAGGTCGGGTCGAACTTGTTGAACGTGTTGGCCCAGACGACACCGGCACGGAGCTTGTTGGCGACCGCGAGGATGCGGCTTCCCTTCTCCGTCCAGATGCCCGCGGACAGGCCGTACTGGCTGTTGTTGGCCTTGGCGACGGCCTCGTCGGGCGTACGGAAGGTCAGGACGGACAGCACGGGGCCGAAGATCTCGTCGCGGGCCACCGTGTGCGACTGGGAGACGTTCGTGAAGAGCGTCGGGGCGAACCAGTAACCGGAGTTCGGCAGCTCGCACGGCGCGGACCAGCGCTCCGCGCCCTCCGCCTCGCCGGTGTCCGCGAGCGCGGTGATCCGGGCCAGCTGCTCGGCGGAGTTGATCGCGCCGATGTCGGTGTTCTTGTCGAGCGGGTCGCCCAGGCGCAGCGTGGTCAGCCGGCGCTTGAGCGAGTGGATCAACTCGTCGTGGATCGACTCCTGGACCAGGAGCCGCGAGCCCGCGCAGCAGACCTGGCCCTGGTTGAAGAAGATGCCGCTGACGATGCCCTCGACGGCCTGGTCGATGGGCGCGTCGTCGAAGACGATGTTGGCGCCCTTGCCGCCCAGCTCCAGGGTGAGCTTCTTGTTCGTGCCGGCGACCTGGCGCGCGATGGCCTTGCCGACGGCGGTGGAGCCGGTGAAGGCGACCTTGTTCACGTCCGGGTGCTCGACGAGGGCCGCGCCCGCGTCCCCGTACCCGGTGAGGATGTTGACGACGCCCTTGGGCAGGCCCGCCTGGCGGCAGATGTCCGCGAAGAAGAGCGCGGAGAGCGGGGTCGTCTGGGCCGGCTTGAGCACGACCGTGTTGCCGGTGGCGAGCGCCGGGGCGATCTTCCACGCGAGCATCATCAGCGGGAAGTTCCACGGGATGACCTGGCCGGCCACGCCGAGCGGACGCGGGTTCGCGCCGTAGCCCGCGTGGTCGAGCTTGTCGGCCCAGCCCGCGTAGTAGAAGAAGTGCGCCGCGACGAGCGGGAGGTCCGCGTCGCGGGTCTCCCGGATCGGCTTGCCGTTGTCCAGGGTCTCCAGGACGGCCAGCTCGCGGCTGCGCTCCTGGATGATCCGGGCGATGCGGTAGAGGTACTTGGCGCGCTCGGAGCCGGGCAGCGCGGACCACTTCTCGAAGGCCTTGCGGGCGGCCTTGACGGCACGGTCCACGTCGGCGGCGCCGGCCTGCGCGACCTCGGCGAGGACTTCCTCGGAGGCCGGGGAGACGGTCTTGAAGACCTTGCCGTCGGCGGCCTCGGAGAACTCGCCGTCGATGAACAGCCCGTAGGAGGGGGCGATGTCGACGACGGACCGCGACTCGGGGGCGGGTGCGTACTCGAATGCGGATGTCTGCGTCTTCATATCCATGGTCTCAGTCCACCGTCACGTAGTCGGGACCGGAGTAACGGCCGGTGCTCAGCTTCTGGCGCTGCATCAGCAGGTCGTTGAGCAGGCTGGACGCGCCGAAGCGGAACCAGTGGTTGCTCAGCCAGTCCTGGCCCGCGGTCTCGTTGACCAGGACCAGGAACTTGATCGCGTCCTTGGTGGTCCGGATGCCGCCGGCCGGCTTCACGCCGATCTGGATTCCAGTCTGCGCCTTGAAGTCGCGGACGGCTTCGAGCATGAGGAGCGTGTTCGCGGGGGTCGCGTTGACGCCGACCTTGCCGGTGGACGTCTTGATGAAGTCGGCCCCGGCCATCATGCCGATCCAGGAGGCGCGGCGGATGTTGTCGTACGTGGACAGCTCGCCGGTCTCGAAGATCACCTTGAGTCGGGCGGCGCTGCCGTCGGGGCGGACGCAGGCCTCCTTGACCGAGCGGATCAGCTCGTAGGTGTCGAGGTAGTGGCCGGCGAGGAAGGCGCCACGGTCGATGACCATGTCGATCTCGTCGGCGCCGGCGGCCACGGCGTCGGCCGTGTCCGCGAGCTTGACGGGCAGCGCCGCGCGGCCGGCCGGGAAGGCGGTGGCGACGGAGGCGACCTTGACGTCGGCGCCGTGCAGGGCGGCCTTGGCGGTGGCCACCATGTCGGGGTACACGCAGACGGCGGCCGTCATGGGCGTGGTGCGGTCGGTCGGATCGGGGTTGGCCGCCTTGGCGGAGAGCGCCCGGACCTTGCCCGGGGTATCCGCGCCTTCCAGCGTCGTCAGGTCGATCATCGAGATGGCGAGGTCGATGGCGTACGCCTTGGCCGTCGTCTTGATCGAGCGGGTGCCGAGGGAGGCCGCGCGGGCCTCCAGGCCGACAGCGTCGACGCCGGGCAGCCCGTGCAGGAAGCGGCGCAGCGCACTGTCGGACGTCGTCACGTCAGCGAATGCGGTGAGGGTGGTGGGCATGGTCACCACATGAGCATATCTACGCGCGTAGCGGCCTGTCACCCCCACCCTTGGAATCCGCCGGAATCTCCCCTCCGGTCGTACAATCGTTCGCTGTGACGCCCCTGTGACAGGAAGCAGATCGTCCGGCCGCACAAGATCAATAAATTTCTCTTCAGCAGCCCGCCACACCTGACCCGGTGAACAAGACCGAACAGACTCAACGCGGCATGCGACTCTCCTCCACTTTCCTCACCCATGCTTCAGGAGTCGTTATGCGTACCGCCCTCCGCACCTCGATCGTCACCGCCACGCTCGCCGGCGCGATGCTCGCGCCCGCCGCCGGTGCCGCCTTCGCGGCGACCGCCGCGGGCACCGCGCCCGTCGCGCGGACCGCCCTGGCATCGACGTACGGAACCGCGTCGGACAACAGCCGCTACGAGGGTCGGGCCGTCTACATCGGGGAGGGCCTGGTCGCGGTGCTGCGCAACAAGGCCGAGGGCCCCGAGGCCTGGATCCGCGCGGTCGGCCCCCAGTGGAAGCCGGGCGACACCTACCTGGTCCGCGTCGTGACCGTGCTGAACCGCCAGCAGACCACCGGCTCGGCGAACGGGCTGTCCCTCGAGCTCACCGAGGCGGGCACGGCCGCCCCGGTGCTCGTCGTCTCCAAGGACGGCGCGAGCAAGTCCTACCCGCTGCCGAAGGGCCGGGCCACCGCGCCCGCCCCCTGCGTCTCCGAGGTCAAGCAGGTGCAGGTCGGCGCGGGCATGAGGGCCGACCTGACGATGTCCCCGAAGGGCCCGAAGGCCTTCGTGCACGCCGACCCGGCCGGCAGCTGGTCCGTGACGCTGGACCGCTCGCACCCCAAGGGGCCGGACAGCTACTACCTGGTCATCGTGAACCCGAACGGCGCCAAGCCGGTCCTGGAGTGGAAGACCCAGGGCGGCGACGTGCCGGTCAGGAGCGCCTCCTTCCCCGCGCTCCCCAAGGGCTGCACCTTCGACCACAAGGTCACGGACGAGCAGGACGGCAAGCCGGCGCAGAAGCCGTCCCCCACCCCGGCCGGCGCGAAGGCCCAGACCGTGGGCCAGACGACCGTCGTGCCGCGGGGCCCGGTCGCGGCGGGCGCCGAGCTCCCGGTCGAGACCGTCGCGGACACCGACAACACCGTCACCGCGGCGGCGGGCGCCGGCCTGGTCGCGATCCTCGCCGCGCTCTCCGTCAGCGCCCTGCGTCGTCGCCGCGACCACCGCTGACCCGCTGCCCCTCGGACGCCGCGCGGCAACCGCCGCGGAACCCTTCCTCGCCCCTTCGGCGGGCCACCCTCGTGGTGGCCCGCCGGTCCCCGTTCAGGAGCCCCCGTGTCCCGCCCGTCCCGCGCCGCCGTCCGCGGCCCCGTCCTCGCCGTCACGCTGCTGGCCCTGGCCGCCGTCAGCGGCTGCGGCGGTACGGCGCCCGCGGCCGTACCCAGCGCCCCGCCGCCGCACATCGCCGCGAGCTCCCCCACCCCGGCAGCGCCCTCCGCGCCGGCCGCCGCACCGCTGCCCGCCTCCGTACCCGTACGGGTACGGCTCCCCGCGGCCGGCGTGGACGCCTCTCCGGTGCTGAAGCTGGCCGCCGACGGCTCGGTCCAGGTGCCCTCCGCGGCCGACGCGGACAAGCTCGGCTGGTACACCAAGGGCGTCACCCCCGGTGAGACCGGGCCGGCCGTGCTGATCGGCCACTTCGACACCGCGCGCGGCCCGGCCGTCCTGCGTGACGTCTCGCGCGTCCACACCGGCGACGAGATCACGGTGACCCGGGCGGACGGCACCGACGCCGTCTTCCGGGTGCGCGAGCTGGAGCAGGTGGACAAGAGGAGCTTCCCCACCACGAAGGTCTACGGGGACACCGCCCGCCCCGAGCTGCGCCTGATCACCTGCGGCGGCGAGATCACCGACGGGCACCGCCCGGACAACATCATCCTGTACGCCGATCTCGTGGGCTGAGACGGCTTGAGGCAGAATCGGCCGCATGAGCAGCGACCAGCCCACTGACGAACCGGTGTACGACGACCGGGTCTACCGCTCCACCATGGCCACCGTCACCGGGGTGGTGCTGCTCGCGCTGCTGGCGTGGCTGTGCGGTGACGCCGTCGTACGCGGCTCCGGGAACACCCCGTGGTTGGCCCTGGCCGCCGCGCTGTGCATCGCCCCGCTCGTCGTGGCGTTCACGATCCGCCCGGCCGTCTTCGCGAACGACGACCGGCTGCGCGTGCGGAACCCCTTCCGGACCATCGAACTGCCCTGGGCGGCGGTCGACACCGTGCGCGCCCGGTTCTCCGCCGAGGTGCTGGCCGAGGGGGCCAAGTACCAGCTGTGGTCCGTGCCCGTCTCCCTGCGGGAGCGCAAGAAGGCCAACCGCCGCCAGGCGCGCCGGCTCGGCACGGGCCTGGGCCAGAGCGGCAAGGCGCAGGGGGAGGAGACGCAGCGGGCCGCGGCGGACCAGGTCGTGGAAGATCTGCGCGAGCTGCACGAGCGCGGAGCCTCGCGGCCCGGTGCCCAGGGCACCGTGAAGGTCACCTGGTCGTACGAGGTCATCGCGCCCGCGGTGATCGGCGCGCTGATCCTGATTGTGCTGCTCGCCACGGGCTGACCGGCACTTCTCCCGGAACCGCGGGGACCGGAAGGCGCGTCTCCACAGGCGTGCACCGTCTCAAGGGCAGCGGCAGCGCCGCCATACACCTGCGGATCCGGCTCCTCGCCGGGGTCCTGCTGGCCGCTCACCTCCTCCTCGTCGGCTGGCTGATGCTGCGCCCGCTGGACGTCCCCTGGTCACCGGCGGCGAATCTGACCCCGCTGGAGGGGATCAGGGCGGACCTCGCCTACGGGCCCCTGGAAGCGGTCCGGCGGATCGGTCCGGGGCTGGCGCTGCTGGCCCCGCTCGGGGTGCTGCTGCCGCTGCTCAGCGGTCGCGTGGAGTTCTCGCCCCTGGCGACCTGGTCCTCCCTGGTCCGGACGGCCGCCGCGGGCGCGCTGGTCTCCGTGGGTGTCGAGATGCTCCAGACGGCGGTCCCCGGGCAGGTCGTCGACGTGGATTCGGTGCTGCTGAACACCCTCGGCGTCATGCTGGCGCACCTGGTCGTGGTCCCCGCGCTGAGGGCCCGGCTGCGGCGTTCTCAGGGGGCGACCCCGAGAATTACCAGGGTCGGGCTCGGCCCCTGGACCGACGTTCTTTCCTCTGTTCAGCGGGAGTATTGAGGCATCGCGGGAAAGCCTCCCGCGGAACCGCACAACGACCGAGGAGAGACCATGAGCGCCCTTGCCCGCCCCCGTGACGGACGATGGATCGGCGGAGTCTGTGCCGGTCTGGCGCGGCGATTCGGAATATCGGCGAACACGATGCGGCTCATCTTCGTCGTCTCGTGCCTGCTGCCCGGACCGCAGTTCCTGATCTACCTGGCACTGTGGGTGCTCCTGCCGAACGACAAGTCGAGCACCTCCGCCGCCACCGGCTGGTAGCCGGTCGTACGGCGCGGGGTTCAGCGCGCGTCGCGTACCTTCTGGAGCTGCTTGTCGGCCACCTCGTGCGGGACCTGGGGAGCCTGCCGGCCGCCCGCCACGTTGAGGGCCATGAGGCGTACGACGGTGTCGCCCTGGCGTACGACGACCAGGTGCACCTGGGCGGTGACGCCCTCGGCGGACGCGGTCGTGGTCCAGCTGATGCTCTCGTCGCCGGCCGTCTGGTAGTCGGCCGCCTTCACCTCGCGGTAGGCGCCGCTCTGCTTCTCGACGGTGGCGGTGAAACCGGTGGGGCAGGCGGCGACGGCGGCCTTGAGCCTGGCGATCAGCGCCTTGGCGTGGGGCTCGGCGTAGGAGCTGACGGAGGCGGAGACGGCGAGGCCCATCTGCTTCTGGGAGCCGACGCCCCGGTTGACGGTCTCGCGCGCGGCCGGGTCGGGCTTGTCGCCCATGATGTCGGCGAGCGGCTGGCATGCCTTGCGGTCGGCCTGGGGCTGGCCGTCGGGGGCGTTCGGGTTCTTGCCTGCCGCGGAGATCTGGTAGCCGGGCAGATCGCCCTGTTCCAGGGCGGAGCGCTGCAGCCTGCCGCCGGCCCGCTCGGGCGTGGCCGCGGCGCCGGAGCCCGCGGGGGCGGGCGTTCCCACCGGGCCCGCGGGGGCGGACCGGCCGGGGGTGCTCACGGAGCCCTTCGGGTCCGGGTCCTTGGCGGACGCGGGGGTGTCCTCGCTGGCGCACCCCGCCGCCCCGAGCAGTAGGGCGGGGAGCAGTGCGGCCGTGGCCGTTCGTGCCTTCATACGCATGGATCGAGACCTCATACCCCATAGGTGGGCGGGCAGTTGGCGGTGATCCTGGCACATGCCGCGACGCGGCACACACCTGCTCGAAGAGGTGTGCGCCGCGTGGGCGTGCGTGCGAATTACGCACGGATCCGGTGTGGTATCCGGACCGGGGTGGGTCAGCCGCCGAGGCCGCTGGTCGGCAGACCGCCGAGCAGTCCGGTCACCGTGCCGAGCGCGGCGGCCGGGTCGGACGCCTGGGGGGCCTGCTGGCCCTCCTCGGCGCTCACGTGCTGCTGGCTGGTGGCGCCCTGGACGGCGCCCGTGACGGTGCCCAGCGCGTCACCGAGACCGACGGCGGGGACGGCGGCCGAGGCGGTGCCGGCGGCGACGACGGCGAAGGCGGCACCGAGAGCGGCGACACCGAGGGTCTTGGCAGCTGACTGCTTCATGAAGGATTCGTCCTTGCGACGGGGAATTGAGCGGCTCCGCAAACTAGTCACTTCAAACCCCCTCCCGCAAACATCATCTAATACGAGAAAGCGCCCGGGAATTGCCTCTCCCGGGCGCTTTCAGTCCGTCACGCCCTGACCTAGGCCGAGACAGAACCGCTGGTGGAAGCGGTCTGACGGAACAGCCATTCCGACTTCAGCTCCGCATAACCCGGCTTGATCACGTCGTTGATCATGGCCAGCCGTTCATCGAAAGGAATGAACGCGGACTTCATCGCATTGACCGTGAACCACTGCATGTCGTCCAGGGAGTAGCCGAAGGTGTCGACCAGGTGCTCGAACTCGCGGCTCATGCTGGTACCGCTCATCAGCCGGTTGTCGGTGTTGACGGTCAGCCTGAAGTGCAGTTTCCGCAGCAGACCGATCGGGTGCTCGGCGTAGGACAGCGCCGCGCCCGTCTGCAGGTTCGACGTCGGGCACATCTCCAGGGGGATGCGCTTGTCCCGGACGTACGAGGCCAGGCGGCCCAGCGTCACGGAGCCGTCGTCGGCGACCTCGATGTCATCGATGATCTTCACGCCGTGTCCGAGCCGGTCGGCGCCGCACCACTGCAGGGCCTGCCAGATCGACGGCAGGCCGAAGGCCTCGCCCGCGTGGATGGTGAAGTGGTTGTTCTCGCGCTTGAGGTACTCGAAGGCATCGAGGTGGCGGGTGGGAGGGAACCCGGCCTCGGCACCGGCGATGTCGAAGCCGACCACGCCCTTGTCGCGGTAGCGGTTGGCCAGCTCCGCGATCTCCAGGGCGCGGGCCGCGTGCCGCATCGCGGTCAGCAGCGCACCGACGCGGATGCGGTTGCCGTTGGTCCGCGCACGGCGCTCGCCCTCGCGGAAGCCCTCGTTGACGGCCTCGACGACCTCTTCGAGGGTCAGGCCGGCTTCGAGGTGCTGCTCGGGCGCGTAACGGATCTCGGCGTACACGACGCCGTCCTCGGCCAGGTCCTGGGCACACTCGGAGGCCACCCGGAAGAGGGCCTCCTTCGTCTGCATGACGGCGCAGGTGTGCGCGAACGTCTCCAGGTAGCGCGGGAGGGAGCCGGAGTCGGCGGCTTCCCGGAACCAGGTGCCGAGCTTGTCGGCCTCGGTCTCGGGAAGGTTCTCGTAGCCGACCTTGTGGGCCAGCTCGATGATGGTCCCGGGGCGCAGGCCACCGTCGAGGTGGTCGTGCAGGAGCACCTTCGGGGAGCGGCGGATCTGATCCGGGGTGGGCAGGTTGGGGGTCTCGCTCGTCATCTGGGCACTCTAGCTCCTACGCGCGTAGAGCGCTGCGCTGGCACGGAGCCGATATGCAACATTGACCGCTCCCCTCCCCGAAGGGGAAATTCTCCCTTCGGGCGTGCACGGCCCGGACGTGCTTGCGGCCCAGCCCGACCAGGGCTGCTTTCGTCCCACCGACGGCGACCTCAGTGGTCTCGGACACGCGCTCGGCCCACTCGCGGGCGATGTCCTGCCGGACCCCACCGACATCGGTCCCACTCCGCCACCAGCGTGGCGGGTGCGGTCGAGGACGCACGAAGCCGGTAGGCGTACCGGGTACGCCCGACCTCCTCCCCCTGTCGTCACAGCGACGCAGAGCCGCAGAAAGGTGCCGCCGACCCCCAATCCCCTTGACCGCGACCGCGCGAACGGGTGACGTACACGTCGGCGTCTGAGACTGTTTCGCCATGGCACAGCATGCGCCGCCGGCGCGCGGGGCCCGCCTGGGGCGGGCGGCCGGCGCGACCGGATCGGTCTCTACGGTCAATGGTGTGGTGCTCCTGCTTCCCGGAGCGTCCAGATTGTCCCCCGGTCCAGTACGCCCGCTGGCGCGGGCCCTGGCCCGCGCGGGCGCGGCGGACGGGCTGGTCACCCACCAGGTCGTCCACGGCGGCGGCGCCCGGGAGGAGGACGCCGCGTGGGCGGCGGACGAGGTGGTGCGGAGGTACGGGGACGTGCCGGTGTGCCTGGCCGGGTACGACGCCGGGGGCCGGGCGGCGCTCGCCGCGGCCGGCCACGAAGCCGTCAACTCCGTACTGGCGCTCGCCCCTTCGTTCCCCCTGCAGTCCGCCCGGGACTCCCCTGAACCGGTGAAGCAGCTGTCGGGCCGCCGGGTCCTGATCGTGCACGGCACCAACGACGCCCGCAGCGACCCCGAACTGTCCTTCCGGCTGGCGACCCGCGCGAAGAAGGCCAACCGCACGACCTGCCGCTTCGAGGTGCACTCCGACGGGCACGGGCTGCGCGAGCACCAGGCCGAAGTGGTGGCCCTGTCCGTGGACTTCGTCCTGGGCTCCGTGTTCTCGGGCCGTTACTCACGGCCGGTCACCGACGCGCTGGCGGCTCCCCCGCCACTGGGCCTGCGGATGCCGCTGGCCTCGGGCTACGGGCGGTCCCTGCGCGGCTGACCCCCCGCGAAGCGGCGGTTCGGCTGGGGGCGGGCTCGCGGCGGACGGGCCGGCCGCGCCGCCCCTCCCGGTCCGATGACACGGGTGGGCCGGACGCGACCACCCAGGGCACGCGCCCGCGCGAGGGCACCGTGCCGGGACGGCGAAGCGCGGACTCGGGATGCCCGCGCCCTCCCCCGAGAACGCCGTGGAACCACTGTGCCGGTTCGGCATATCCTCGCGAAGATCGAAGGGCATCGTCTTGGTGCCTTGCGGGAACACGAGGGGTTTACGAATCGGCACAAGCCGGGACGAATATGCATATGCCACTGGATGAAACGGGCCAGTTGAGCCCCGTGGCCCGACGCCTCTACGGGTACGCGGCCGAACGGCACGCCTTCTCCGAGGCGGAGGCCGCGGCGTTCGTCGGTGAACCCGTCGCGGCCGCCATCGCCGAACTCGCCGCGGCCCACCTGCTCCAGCCCCGCCCGCACAGCTCCGCCGGCGACTGCCCCGACGGGCCCGCCCGGGAGTGCTGGAGCGCGGTGTCCCCGCGCGCCGCCGCGGCCCGGACGCTGGCCCCGCTGGCCCTGCGGGTGCGCGAGACCCACGACGAGATGGACCGGCTGCGCGCCCAGCTGGAGGAACTCCTCCCGGAGTACGAAGCGGGCGCCGACCGGCGCGACCGGGACGGGGCGAACAGCCTGGAACTGATCACCGACCCGGGCGCGCTGCAGAACCTGATCCGGGAACTGGTCGCGTCGGCCGAGTCCGAGGTGCTGACCTGCCACCCGGGCGGGGGCCGGCGCCAGGCCACCCTGGAGGAGGCGGTCGGCCGGGACGAGGCGATGCTGACCCGGGGCGTGCGGATGCGCACCCTCTACCAGCACACGGCACGCTACTCCCGCCCTACGGCCGCCTACGTCGAGCGGGTGGCCGCGCTCGGCTCGCAGGTCCGTACCGTCGGCGACGGCCTGATGCGGATGATCCTCGTCGACCGGCACACCGGCCTGATGGAGGTCCACGGCGACCTCTCCGCGGCCCTGGTGGTGCGCGAGCCCAACGTCGTCCACTTCATGGTGCAGACCTTCGAGCGGACCTGGTCGGAGGCGGAGCCGTTCAGCACCACCATCGGGCCGGACCAGGCCCGTTCCATCTCCGACGAGCTGCGCCAGACCATCGTGCGGCTCCTGGCGGAGGGGCTGGAGGACAAGGTCATCGCCCGGCGCCTGGGCATGTCGGAGCGCACCTGCCAACGGCACATCGCCGAGATCATGCGGGCGGTGGGGGCCAAGTCCCGCTTCCAGGCCGGGTACTTGCTGTCGGCGGCGGCCTCCGCCGCCCCCGCACTCACGAACCCGGCTGGAGCTCCGGGATCAGACGCCCCCGACGGGACAGCAGGAACCGCTTGAACTCCGCCACCGGCGGTGTGTCCGGATGCCCGTCGAGCCAGGCCACCCCGATCTCGCGGACGGCCCGCGGGGCGGTGACCGTCAGCTCGACGACCCCCGGCCGGGCCACCGCGGGCGGCGGCAGCAGCGCGACGCCGAGACCGGCCGCGACGAGCCCCCGCAGGGTCTCGGCCTCCTCCCCCTCGAACGCCACCCGGGGCGTGAACCCGGCCTCCGCGCACAGGTCGTCGGTGATGCGGCGCAGACCGTAGCCCGGCTCCAGGGTGACGAAGGTTTCCTCGGCGGCCTCCGCGAGGCGGATCCGCTTGCGCCCCGCGAGCCGGTGGTCGTCGGGTACCACCAGCCGCAGCCGCTGCTCGTCGAGCCGGCGGGCCACCAGGTCCGGGGCGTCGGGCACCGGCGAGGTCAGGCAGAGGTCGAGCTCCCCGGCCCGCAGCTTCTCCAGCATGGCCTCGCCGTAGTTCTGGACCAGGGAGAACCGCACGCCCGGATGGTCGGCCCGGAAGGCCCGGATCAGGCCCGGCACGGTCTCGGAGCCCAGGGTGTGCAGGAACCCGAAGGCGACCTTGCCGAAGGACGGGTCCGCGTCCCGCTGTACGGAACCGGCGGCGCGGGCGATCTCGGCCAGCGAGCGCTCCGCCGAGGCCAGGAAGGTGCGGCCGGCGGTGGTGAGCGCGACCGTACGGCCCTTGCGGGCGAACAGCGTGACGCCCAGGTCCTGTTCGAGCCGGACCATGGCCCGCGACAGGGTGGACTGCGGAACGCCCAGCTCCTGCGCGGCGCGCGTGACGTGCTCGTGCCGGGCGACCGCCGCGAAGTACGCGAGGCGCGGGGCCAGAGCGTGTGTCACAGCCATGTCTTCTTCGTTACGGCTCATCGATAGGCACCCATCTGACCTGCACTGATGCACGGATGGATCGATTATCGCGAATCCGTGCATTGGACGCATGAAAAAGACGGCCCTACGGTCGTAGACATGCCTCCCGCTCATACCGGGGCACCCGTCATCCCGGGTGCCTCCACCCCGTCGTTCCCGGCCACCACCCCGCCGTTCCCCGCCTCCGCACCCGAGGCGCACGAGCCCGGCCGTCCTGGCTACCGCCGCCTCAGCCTCGCGCTCTTCGCCGCCGGACTGGCCACCTTCGCCCTCCTCTACTCCACGCAGGCACTGCTGCCCGCGATCTCCGAGGGGTTCGGTGTGACGGCTGGCCAGGCCAGCTGGACGGTCTCCGCGGCCACCGGTGCGCTCGCCCTCTTCGTCCTGCCGCTCAGCGCGCTCTCGGAGCGCTTCGGCCGGACCCGGATGATGACCTGCTCGATGGCGGTCGCGGTGGGCGTCGGCCTCCTCGTCCCCTTCGCGCCGAACCTGGAGTGGCTGATCGCGCTCCGCGCCGTACAGGGCGCGGCGATCGCCGGTATCCCGGCCTCCGCGATGGCCTACCTGGCGGAAGAGGTCAAGCCGAAGGCCCTGATCGCCGCGATCGGCCTGTTCGTGGCGGGCAACTCCATCGGCGGCATGAGCGGGCGCCTCGTCACGGGCTGGGCGGCCCAGGCCTGGGGCTGGCGCGGCGGGCTGCTGACCGTCGGCCTGATGTCACTGGCCTGCGCGGCGGCCTTCCTGGTCCTCCTGCCCCGGGCCCGGTTCTTCCGGCCGGCCTCGCTGAACCCGCGCGCGGTGGGACGTACCGTCTCCGGACACCTGCGCGACCCGCTGCTGCTGCGGCTGTACGGGATCGGCGCGCTGTTCATGACCGTCTTCGGGGCGGTGTACACGGTCATCGGCTACCGCCTGGTGGACGAGCCGTTCTCCCTCGGGCAGGGCGTCATCGGCTCGATCTTCCTGGTCTACCTGGTCGGTACGGTCTCCTCGGCGGCCGCCGGACAACTGGTGGCCCGGACGGGCCGGCGCGGCGCGCTGTACCTGGCGGTGGCCACGACCGCCCTGGGCCTGCTCCTGTCCCTCGCGGACTCGCTCGTCCCGATCCTGCTGGGGCTGGTCCTGATCACGGCGGGCTTCTTCGCGGGCCACGCGGTGGCCTCGGCGGCGGTGAGCCGCACGGCGAAGACGGGCCGCGCGCAGGCCTCGGCGCTCTACCAGTCGGCGTACTACCTCGGTTCCAGCGCCGGCGGCACGCTCGGCGCCCTCGCCTACCACTCGGCGGGCTGGGCGGCCACGGTCGCCCTCGCGCTGCTCGCGGTCGTCGGCGTCGTCTCGATCACCCTGTACGGGTCCCACGCGGCCCGCACCGCCCGGATCGCGGCGCTCGCGGCACGGTGAGCGGCGGGGCGGTGAGCGGCAGGTCGGCCTCGGGCCACAGCGGCACGGTGACGGACCTCGGCGGGTAATCCACTGACCTGCCGTCGGACCCGGATGGCATGATCGCCGGTCATGGCCATAGTCAACGTTCACCTCATCCTCGGCGGCACGGTCAGCATGATCTGCCCCGCCCGCGTGGTGGAGGCCGGCGCCGGGGGCCTGCTGCTGTGGATCGCCCCGGGCACACCGGTCTGGCGCGCCGAACTCCCGCCCGGCACCCACCTGCGGGACCTCCCGCCGGACGGCTGCTACCCGCTGCGGGCGAGCCGGTGGCGGCGCGGGGGCGCGCTGATCCTCCAGCCGGCCGGGGCCGCGCACGCGGTGTGGTGGACCTTCACCGAGGAGCAGGACTTCCGGGGCTGGTACGTCAACCTCGAATCCCGCAGGCGCGAGGGCGCGGACATCCACGTGACGGACCATGAGCTGGACATCACGGTCACCCCGGACCGGGTGTGGGAGTGGAAGGACGAGGAGTCCTTCGCCGCGAAGACGGGCCACCCGGTGTACTGGACGGCGGCCGAGGCCGCCGCGATCCGCGCGGAGGGCGTCCGCGTGACGGCTCTCGTCGAATCGTCCTCCTACCCCTTCGACGGCACCTGGTGCGATTTCCGCCCGCCGGCGTCATGGCCCCTCCCTGACCTCCCGGAACTCCCGTAACTCCCAGAACTCCCCCTCGACCCGGTCACCGCTCCGTCGGGGGCCCCGCACGAAGGACCCGCCGGAGCGTCCGCCACCACGGAAGACGAGGCCTGACGTGCCGTCCCTGCCCCACGAGTACCGGGTGACCAAGTACGACCCCGCCGATCGGGCGTCCGACGGGAGCTACCGGGGGACCGAGGACACCGACAGCGACCACGGGCCGGTCGAGGCCGCATACCTGGAGGCCGTCGCGGCCTTCGCCGCGGAGAGCGGGGTCGAGCTGCTCACCCTGAGGGAACCGCGGGTCCCCGGCGGGTTCGTGCACTTCGGGCGGGAGCCCACGGTGGAGGGGTACGGGCTGCGCGGACTGTTCCCCGACGACCTGACCGGTTTCCACGACGGCGCGCAGGTGACGGTGCCGGTGGCGCTGGAACTCGTACGCGGCATGCTCCGCGACCACGGCGCCTGGTGCCGGCTGGAGGCGGCGCGGGGGGCGCGGGAGGTCTTCGCCGTGCACGTCGGGTGGGACCAGTACGTCTACGTCGGCTCCCGCCCGGCCTGCGAGGGCGCCGTGGCCCGCACCCGCGAGCTCGGGATTTTCGCGGAGCCGATCGAGGTCTCGCCGTGCGATCCCGAGTTCGACGACGCGTACGAGCTGCGGCCCGCTGACGAGGGGTTCTGGGAGCGGGTGCGGGCGAGCGCGGCGCACGGCGGGGCGGGGCTGCTCGAGGAGCAGTACGCCGGGACGCGCTGGCACCGGATCGACGGCGCCGCCGACGGCGGTCGGCTGGACGCCGTGCGGGCCGGGCTGGCGCCGGGTTCACCGCCCAGGGGCGGACCGCGTGCCGGGCTGCGGTTGTCAGACCCCTCCGGTAGTTTCCGAAGCATCGGGAACTACCTGGGGGAGCGGTGGACATGGCCGAAACGACTGAGCTCGGACCGGAGCTGGACGAGGCGCTGGACCGGTACCGCTTCGAGCTCACCGGCTACTGCTACCGCATGCTCGGCTCCGCCTTCGACGCCGAGGACGCGGTGCAGGACACGTACATCCGTGCCTGGCGGAGCTTCGACAAGTTCGAGGGCCGGTCCTCGCTGCGGTCCTGGCTGTACCGGATCGCCACCAACGTCTGCCTGGACCTGCTGAACGCGGGGAACAAGCGGGCCCGGCCGATGGACCTGAGCGCTCCGCAGCACCAGGCGTCCGCCGTGCTCAACGAGCGGCCCGAGGTGACCTGGCTGGAGCCGGTCCCCGACGGGCGGGTGCTGCCGCAGACCGCCGATCCGGCGGAGATGGCGCTGGCGAAGGAGTCCGTACGCCTCGCCTTCGTGGCGGCCCTCCAGCACCTGCCGTCCAAGCAGCGGGCGGTGCTGATCCTGCGCGAGGTGCTGGCCTGGAAGGCGGACGAGGTCGCGACCCTGCTGGACACCACCGTCGCGTCGGTGAACAGCGCCCTGCAGCGGGCCCGCGCGACGCTAGCCGCCACCCGGATCCGCGAGAGCGAGGCGGCCGACCCGCTGGACAGCGACCAGGCGAAGCTGCTGGAGCAGTACCTGGCCGCCTTCGAGGCGTACGACATCTCCCGCCTCACCACCCTCCTCCACGAGGACGCGGTGCTGTCGATGCCGCCGTTCGACCTGTGGCTCCAGGGGCACGAGGACATCGCCGCCTGGCACCTGAACCAGGGCATCGGCTGCAAGGGCTCGCGACTGCTTCCGACCACGGCGAACGGGATGCCGGCCTTCGGCCAGTACCGGCCGCGCGAGGACGGGCAGCCGGGCTGGAGCCCGTGGGCGCTCCAGGTGCTGGAGGTCTCAGACGGGAAGATCGTCGGGCTCAACGCCTTCCTGGACACCGCCCGGTGGTTCCCGCTCTTCGGCCTGCCCGAGCAGCTCGACGAGTCCTACGAGGTCCAGCAGGGCGCGTAGGGCCGGGCCGGCCCCGGTGACGCGAAGGGGCACGCCGAGGCGCCGGGCGGTCAGCGCTGCACGGGCGAGGGCCTGGACGGTCGCGAGGGTGGGTGCGACGGATCCTGTCGCTTCGCACACCACCCCGTCGGGACCGTCTCGGCACAGTGCGCGCACGCGTGCGCACAGCTCGTCGGTATCCGGCTCCGGCCCCTCGAGGGTCAGGGTTCTGGTCTCCACATGAGACAGACCCTCGGCGCTTCCCGAACTCATCGGTAGGGCCGGAGGACACGCCTACGGCCGGGGGAAGCCGAGGTGCGGCGGCTCGAGGTGATCTCGCTTCGTCACCGGTCCCAGCATGCGGAACGGGACCGGTGGGCGTCCACCGGTCCCGTTCACCCGAAAGGGAATCGCAGGTCAGGCGATGCGGTCCAGGACGATCGGCGTGGCGGAGAAGGCCGTGCCCGCCGCCGCGATGTCGAAGGTGCCGTCCAGCGCCGCGAGGGCGTAGTCGAACTTCTCCGGGGTGTCCGTGTGCAGGGTCATCAGGGGCTGGCCCGCCGTGACCGTGTCGCCCGGCTTCGCGTGCAGCTCGATGCCCGCGCCCGCCTGCACCGGGTCCTCCTTGCGCGCGCGGCCGGCGCCCAGGCGCCAGGCGCCCACACCCACCCCGTACGCGTCCAGCCGGGTCAGCACGCCCGAGGACGGGGCCGTGACCACGTGCCGCTCGCGCGCCACCGGCAGCGCCGCGTCCGGGTCGCCGCCCTGCGCGGCGATCATCCGGCGCCACACGTCCATCGCGGAGCCGTCGGCCAGCGCCTTCGCCGGGTCGGCGTCCTTGATGCCCGCCGCGTCCAGCATCTCCCGGGCCAGGGCCAGGGTCAGCTCGACCACGTCCGAGGGGCCGCCGCCCGCCAGGACCTCGACCGACTCGCGGATCTCCAGCGCGTTGCCGGCCGTCAGGCCGAGCGGGGTGGACATGTCGGTGAGCAGGGCGACCGTCTTGACGCCCGAGTCGGTGCCCAGGCCCACCATGGTGCGCGCCAGCTCGCGCGCGTCCTCGATGTTCTTCATGAAGGCGCCGGTGCCGACCTTCACGTCCAGGACGAGGGAGCCGGTGCCCTCGGCGATCTTCTTGGACATGATCGAGGAGGCGATCAGCGGGATCGCCTCGACGGTGCCCGTCACGTCGCGCAGCGCGTACAGCTTCTTGTCGGCGGGGGCCAGCCCGTCGCCCGCCGCGCAGATCACCGCGCCGGTGGTGTCCAGTACGTGCAGCATCTCCTCGTTGGAGAGCAGCGCGCGCCAGCCGGGGATGGACTCGAGCTTGTCCAGGGTGCCGCCGGTGTGGCCGAGGCCGCGGCCGGAGAGCTGCGGTACGGCCGCGCCGCAGGCGGCGACGAGCGGGGCCAGCGGCAGCGTGATCTTGTCGCCGACGCCGCCCGTGGAGTGCTTGTCCGCGGTGGGACGGGAGAGCGAGTCGAAGTTCATCCGCTCGCCACTCGCGATCATCGCGGCGGTCCAGCGGGCGATCTCGGTCCGGTTCATGCCGTTGAGCAGGATGGCCATGGCCAGCGCCGACATCTGCTCGTCGGCGACCACGCCGCGCGTGTACGCGTCGATGACCCAGTCGATCTGCTCGGGGCTCAGTTCACCGCGGTCCCGCTTGGTGCGGATGACGGAGATGACGTCCATGGAAGTGCTTCCTTCTACGCGCATAGAGAGAGGAGAGGGGTAACCGGGTTCGCCGGTCCCGGGAAGGACGGCGGCCCTCCGCCCGGCAGGGGCGAAGGGCCGTCGAAGCTATCTCAGATGGTCCGGCCCGAAGGCCTGCGGCAGCATCGCGGAGAGCGACAGGACGCCTTCCGGCGTCTCCACCTGGAGTTCGGGGCCGCCGAACTCGAACAGCAGTTGTCGGCAGCGCCCGCACGGGACGAGGATCTCGCCCTTGCCGTCCACGCACGTGAAGTGCGTCAGGCGGCCGCCGCCCGTGGCCTGGAGGGAGGAGACCAGACCGCACTCGGCGCACAGGCCGAGCCCGTAGCTCGCGTTCTCGACGTTGCAGCCGACGACGGTACGGCCGTCGTCGACCAGCGCCGCGACGCCGACCGGGAAGCCCGAGTACGGGGCGTACGCGCGGGACATGGCCTCCCGTGCGGCCGTACGCAGGGCCTCCCAGTCCACGGTCCGCGCCGTCGTCACTTGCCCTGGCCCTTGCGGTACGGCATGCCGTCCGCCTTGGGCATCCGCAGGCGCTGCGCGGACAGCGCGAGCACCAGCAGCGTGGTCAGGTACGGGGCGGCGTCCACGAACTGGCTGGGCACCGCGTCGGTCAGCGCGTACCAGAGGAACAGCAGTACGGCGAAGACCGCCGAGACCGCGGCCGGTACGTAGCGCTTCTTGTAGATCTGCCAGGCCACGACCAGGACGAGCAGGATGGCGATGAGCAGCAGCATCGCGTGGACGTTCTCGGCGCCGCCGCGCAGCTTGAGGCTGTCGGTGAAGCCGAACAGTCCGGCGCCCAGTGCCATGCCGCCCGGCATCCAGTTACCGAAGATCATCGCGGCGAGACCGATGTAACCGCGGCCGCCGGTCTGGCCCTCCTGGTAGATCGGGCTGGCCACGATCGACAGGAACACGCCGCCCAGGCCCGCGAGGCCGCCCGAGACGATCACGGCGATGTACTTGTACTTGTAGACGTTGACGCCGAGCGATTCGGCGGCGATCGGGTTCTCGCCGCAGGAGCGCAGCCGCAGGCCGAACGTGGTGCGCCACAGCACCCACCAGGTGCCGGGGATCAGCAGCAGCGCGAGGACGGTCAGCAGCGACAGGCCGGTGACCAGGCCACCGACGACGCCCGCGAGGTCGGAGACGAAGAACCAGTGCTTGCCCTGGAGGGTCTCCATCCAGGGCGACAGCCCCGGCACCGTGATCTCGTAGATCGGCTCGACGCGCGGGGACTGCTTGGAGGAGCCGCCGGGCGCGTCGGCGAAGGTGAAGTTCGACAGGTACTGGGTGAAGCCCAGCGCCAGGATGTTGACGGCCACGCCGGAGACGATGTGGTTGACGTTGAAGGTGATCGTGATGATCGCGTGCAGCAGGCCGCCGATGGCACCGCCGATGATGCCGGCGACGACGCCGGTCCACGGACCCCACTGGTAGCCGGCCCAGGCACCGAACCAGGTGCCGAGGATCATCATGCCCTCGAGGCCGATGTTGACGACGCCCGCGCGCTCGGCCCACAGGCCGCCGAGTCCGGCGAGGCCGATCGGCACGGCGAGCGAGAGCGCGCCCGAGACCTGGCCGATCGAGGTCAGGTCGTCGGCGCCGCTGATCACGCGGACCAGCGAGATCAGCGCGAGGCCGCCCGCGATGATCAGCATGATCCACGGGAGGGTCAGCTTCGTGCGGCCGCCCTGCTTCTTGGGGGCGGCGTTCGTCGCGGAAACGGTGCTGGTGCTCACGCCGCGACCTCCTTGTCGGTCTTGATGGCGCCGCCGGCGGCGAGTTCCTCGCCGACCTTCTGCTGCTGGCGCCGGATCCCGTAGCGGCGGACGAGCTCGTAGGACACGACGACCGCGATCACGATCAGGCCCTTCATGATCGTGCCGATTTCCTTGGCGTACCCGGCCTGGTCGAGCGAGGCCGAGGCCTTGTCGATGAAGGCCATCAGGAACGCGGCGAAGAAGATGCCGACCGGGCTGTTGCGTCCGAGCAGCGCGATGGTGATGCCGGTGAAGCCGACTCCGACCGGGAAGGACAGGTTGTACGTGTGGGTCTCGCCCAGCAGCTGCGGCATGCCGGAGAGGCCGGCGACGGCGCCCGAGATCAGCATCGAGGTGATGATCATCTTCTTGGCGTCCACACCGGAGGCCTGGGCGGCGGACTCGCTGGCGCCGGTGGCACGCAGGTCGAAGCCGAAGCGGGTCCGGTTCAGACCGAACCAGTAGACGATGCCCAGCGCGAAGGCCACGAAGGTGAAGCCGTAGATCTCCAGGCCGTCACCGAGCGAGAGCGCCGGGAACCAGCCGGACGAGGCGATCTCGCCGGTGGTCAGGTCGTTGGAGCCGGCCGGCTGGACACCGAGGTTCTTCGGCAGGATCAGCCAGGCGATCAGGCTCGTCGCGATGGCGTTCAGCATGATCGTGGAGACGACCTCGCTGACCCCTCGCTTGGCCTTCAGGACACCGGCGATACCGGCCCAGAAGGCACCGGTCAGCATGGCGACGACCACGATCAGCAGGATGTGCAGCGGACCGGGCAGGGCCACGGCCGTGCCGACCACCGCGGAGATCATCGCGGCGAGGCGGTACTGGCCGTCGACGCCGATGTTGAAGAGGTTCATCCGGAAGCCGATGGCCACGGCCAGGGCGGCCAGGTAGTACGTGCCCGCCTGGTTCACGATGAGGATCTGTACGTCCTCGTAGCCGGCGTTCTCCACCATCAGGCGCAGCGGTTCGATCGGGTCGATGCCCGTCGCGCCCAGCACGATCATGGTCAGCGCGAAGGCGGCGACCAGCGCGAGCGCGGGCCCGGCGATGCCGAGGAGCAGCCGGTCCTTGTCGAGTTTCTTCATCGGGCCTCGTCCTCCGGGGAGTCGGTACGGGTTTCCGTGCCGGCGGCGGAGTGGTTGTCGGTGGCTTCCAGGTGCCCGGTGGCGGCGCCCGTCATGGCGGTGCCGAGCTCCTCCGGGGTGACGGTCGCGGGGTCCGCGTCGGCGACCAGACGGCCGCGGTAGATGACCCGCAGGGTGTCGGACAGGCCGATGAGCTCGTCCAGGTCGGCGGAGATCAGCAGGACGGCCAGACCCTCGCGGCGGGCCTCGCGGATCGCGTCCCAGATCTGCGCCTGAGCACCGACGTCCACACCGCGGGTGGGGTGGGCGGCGATGAGGAACTTCGGGTTGTGGCTCATCTCGCGGCCGACGATCAGCTTCTGCTGGTTGCCGCCGGAGAGCGAGGCCGCGGTGACCTCGATGCCGGGGGTGCGCACGTCGTACTCGCGCACGATCCGCTCGGTGTCCTTGCGGGCGGCCTTCAGGTCGAGGATGCCGCGCTTGGAGTTGGGGCTCTCGGTGACGTGGCCGAGGATGCGGTTCTCCCAGAGCGAGGACTCCAGCAGCAGGCCGTGCCGGTGGCGGTCCTCGGGGATGTAGCCGATGCCGCCCTCACGGCGCTTGCGCACCGGGGCCCTGGTGATGTCGGCGCCGTCGAGGGTGATGACGCCCGCGTCGGGGGTCAGCATGCCCATGAGGGCCTCGATGAGCTCGGTCTGGCCGTTGCCCTCGACGCCCGCGATGCCGAGGATCTCGCCCTTGTGGATCGTGAAGCCGATCCCGTCGAGCAGCAGACGGCCGGCGACCGCGTTGTCGGAGAGGTTGGCGTCCGGCAGGCCCGGCGTGCGCGCGGTGTCCTCCGTGGCGACGACCGGGCCCCCCTCGGCGACGGTCAGGCCGTCGACCCGGAGCATCGGGGTGGTGGTCACCGTGGACTCGCGGGTCTCGGGCGACGGCAGTTCGGAACCGACCATCAACTCGGCGAGCTGCTTGGTCGTGGTGGTGCGCGGGTCGGCGGTGCCGACCGTGGTGCCGCGCCGGATGACGGTGATGTCGTCGGCGACCTTCAGGACCTCGCCCAGCTTGTGCGAGATGAAGATGACGGTCAGGCCCTCGGACTTGAGCTCGCGCAGGTTGTCGAAGAGGGCGTCCACCTCCTGCGGCACGAGCACCGCGGTCGGCTCGTCGAGGATGAGGATCTTCGCGCCGCGGTAGAGGACCTTGAGGATCTCCACGCGCTGCCGGTCGGCGACGCCGAGGTCCTCGACCAGGGCGTCGGGACGCACGCCGAGGCCGTACGCGTCCGAGATCTCCCTGATCTTCTTACGGGCCTTCGCGCCGATGCCGTAGAGCTTCTCGCCGCCGAGAACCACGTTCTCCAGGACGGTGAGGTTGTCGGCGAGCATGAAGTGCTGGTGCACCATGCCGATGCCGCGGGCGATGGCATCGCCGGGGCTGTGGAAGGAGACCTGCTCCCCGTCGATGGCGATGGTGCCCTCGTCCGGCTTCTGCATGCCGTAGAGGATCTTCATCAGGGTCGACTTGCCGGCGCCGTTCTCACCGACGAGGGCGTGGACCGTGCCCTTGCGGACGGTGATCGCGATGTCCTTGTTGGCGACGACGCCGGGGAAGCGCTTGGTGATGCCGTGCAGTTCTACGGCGGGGGGCGGGCTGGACGCGTTGATGACGCACTCTCCTTGGCGCGGAAGGAGCTGAAGGCAGGGAGGGGGACAGGGCGGGGAGAGAAAGTATCGCGTCCACGATGCTTCTACGCGCGTAGCACTGTCGAGAGTGAAAACTTGCGGCCAACCGGCCACAAGATCACATGAAACCACGTGACACGGATCGGGGCCCGGGAGCGATAGAGACCGCTTCCCGGACCCCGGAGACCGTGCTTGTCGCAGGTCGGACCAAGCCTTACGGCGCGGTCTTGACCTCGATCTTCTTGGCGATGATGTCGGCCTTCGCCTTCTCGACCGCGGCGACGAGGTCCGTCATCTTCTTGTACTCGGGGTTGGAGTCGGCCAGGCCGACGCCGTCCTTGTCGAGGCCGTAGCGGACCTCACCGGACTCGGGCTTGCCGTCCTTGACCGACTTGATCAGGTTGTAGACGGACTGCGAGACCTGCTTGGTGACCGAGGTCAGGATGTGGTCCTTGTACTTCGCCAGACCGGCCTGGTTGTACTGGTCCGAGTCGACGCCGATGGCCCACTTGCCCTTGGCGGCGGTGGCCTCGATGGCACCGGAGCCGGCCAGACCGGCGGCCGAGTAGACCACGTCGGCGCCCTTGTCGAGCTGGCCCTCGGCCGCGGCCTTGCCCAGGTCGGGCTTGGAGAAACCGTCGAAGTTCGGCGGCTGGGTCAGGTACTGGGTGAGCACCTTGGCGTTCGGGTTGGTGTCCTTGACGCCCTGGGTGAAGCCCGCCTCGAACTTCTTGATCAGCGGAACCTCGACACCGCCGATGAAGCCGACCGTGCCGGTCTTGGACGCCTTGGCGGCGGCGACGCCGGCCAGGTAGGAGCCCTGCTCCTCGTTGAAGACGAGGTTGGCGATGTTCTTCGCGGTCACCGAGGTGTCGTCGATGATGCCGAACGTGGTGTTCGGGTACTTCTCGGCGACCTTCTTGATGGCCGGCGCGTAGGCGAAGCCGACGCCGATGACCGGGTTGTTGCCCTTGCGGGCCAGCTCGGTGAGGCGCTGGACCTTGTCGGCCTCACCCTCGCCGTCGGTGGGCTCCGCCTGGGCGACCTTGATCTGGAGGTCCTTCTGGGCCTTCTCCAGACCCGCGTACGCGGCGTCGTTGAACGACTGGTCGCCGCGGCCACCGACGTCGTACGCGATGGCGGCGGACTGCTCCTTCGAGGTGGAGTCGGCGGACGTGTCCGAGGACTTCTTACCGCCACAGGCGGTGGCCGAGAGGGCCAGCGCCGCGGACGCGATGCCCACGGTGGCGATCCTGGTGATCCGGCGCAAGGGGAGGCTCCTTCAAAACCTGACCGAAGCGCCACGACCGGCGCTGGTTTCGCCGCGATCGTAACGCGCGTAGATGTCAGTTAAAGGCCCGTTCATGAGTCGTTATCGGATCGTCGTGAACCAGACAGTGACCGATTGGTAACTGCCGACGCGCCCAGCCCGTGCGTACCAAGGGCTGGACGCGCCCGCCGGATCATCCGCCGATGGGGTAAGAACTTCTACCCAGCCGACCCCGTGAGCCTGGCGCGCCGCCCTTCGGCCGGCCGGCCGTCGAGCAGCGCGGCGGCCGTGAAGAACTCCACGCCGACCCCGATCGCGGCCTCGTCCACATCGAAGTCACCCCGGTGCAGATCCCGCTTCGCGGTGTCGCCGGGCGTACGGACACCCAGGCGCGCCATGGCTCCGGGCACGTGCTCCAGGTACCAGGAGAAGTCCTCGCCGCCCAGGCTCTGCTCGGTGTCCTCGACCGAATCGGCGCCGCGCCGGGCAATCATCGCCTCGCGCAGCAGTTCCGTGACCACCGTGTCGTTGACGACCGGGGGCACTCCGCGGACGTAGGTGATCTCCGACTTGGCCCGGTGCATCGACGCGATCTCGTCGATGACCGCGTGGATCTGGTCGGGGGCCTCGTGCCAGGAGTTCAGGTCCAGGCACCGAACGGTTCCGGACAGTTCCGCGTGCATCGGGATCACGTTGCAGGCGTGGCCGGCCTCGATCCGGCCCCAGGTGACCGACATGCCCGAGCGGGCGTCCATCCGCTTGGCCAGCACGGCCGGCAGGTCCAGGGCGAGCCGGGCGGCCGCCGTCACGAGGTCGGTGGTCAGGTGCGGGCGGGCGGTGTGCCCGCCCGGGCCGGCGAGGGTGACCTCCAGGCGGTCGCAGGCCGAGGTGATGGGCCCGCTGCGCAGACCGATCCGGCCGGCGTCGACCCGGGGGTCGCAGTGCACGGCGATGATCTTGCCGACCCCGTCCAGCACCCCGGAGTCGATGGCCTCGGTCGCACCGCCCGGCAGCACCTCCTCGGCGGGCTGGAAGAGCAGCCGCACCGGCCGGGGCAGCAGACCCTGGCGGTCGAGCTCGGCCAGCACGAGGCCGGCGCCGAGGACGACGGCGGTGTGCACGTCGTGGCCGCAGGCGTGGGCCCGGTCCGGGACGGTCGAGCGGTACGAGACGTGCGTCTTGGCATCCGGGATCGGCAGGGCGTCGATGTCCGCGCGCAGGGCGAGCATGGGACGCACCCCGTCCCAGGTCCCGACGTCACAGATGAGCCCGGTGCCCGACTTCAGCACCCTCGGCCGCAGGCCCGCCTTCTCCAGTCGGGCCTTGATCGCCGCCGTGGTGCGGAACTCGTGGTGCCCTAGCTCGGGGTGCATGTGCAAGTCCCGGCGGAAGTCGATCAGTTCGGCACGCAGGTGGTCCGGAAGCTTGCCGGGCAGCTCGGGCCGGTCGGGCGTGCCGGGCAGGGCGGTCTGGGACTCGCGGGACATCAACTGGTTCACCCGTTTAAGGGTAGGCCCACCCATGGGTCAACTGGCTGGAGATCACCAAAAGTTCATGCCGTTAGGGGAAAGAAACCCGGCCTCTGGACGCATGACCGGATGTGAGCGGGGGTAAACTCGCGCGCTCATCCGGCCGCCGGAGCCGCCTGAGCAGGAAGTCTGTGCACATCACGGGCCGTGTCGGTGACCCCGGCGAGAAAACCGCGGGCCCGGTCCGAGGCGGCCGGGGTGAGCCAGCCCGGATCCACATCGCATACGGCCACGGTCACGCCGGTGCCGATCAGGGCGTACGGCAGCGTGTGGACGACCGTGGACGGGAAGCTGACGATCGTCCGGCCGACCGGGCCCCGTCGCGCGATCAGCTCCAGCGGCAGGTCCGGGCGTACGATCTCCAGCCCGGTCGCCTCGCTCAGCGCGCGCAGCTTCTCCGGGGACTCCCGGCGGTGGGCGAAGTACCGGGTGGCGCCGTGTTCCAGGGTCAGGGCGCGCACCGCGTCCCGGTAGCGGTCCGCGTCGACCACACCGGTCTCCACCAGCGAGGTCCCGACCAGGTCGGTGCCCTTGGTCAGGCGCGGCGGGCCGAAGCGGGAGCGGGTCCACGCGAAGTCGTTGAGCCGGACGGTCATCGCACCGTGCGCGGTGACCGGCATCGAGGTGAACACCTCGACGCGGCGGCCGGAGCCGGGGCCCGGGGTGAACCGCCGCCGGGCCGTCGCCGAGACCGGTGCGTACGCCAGCTCGCGCAGCCGGCCCGGGAGGCCGCCGCCGCCCACCCGGTGCCAGCGCACGAGGCGCTCGCCGCGGGCCGTCTGGGCGACGAACTCCATGGTGGCGGTGCCGTCGTCGACCACGACGAGCTCCTCGGCCCGGACGAGGGTGAGCAGCAGCTGGACGTAGCGGGAGAACGGATCCCCCAGGACCACCCGCCGCGCCGCCCGGACCTCGCGGGCCAGTGCGGTGAGCGCCCTGACCGGTGCGAAGCGGCCGCCGCGCGCCTCCTGCCAGCGGACCTCGTGGCCCTCGTCCCGGGCCAGCCCCGCCATCCGGCGCAGCTGGCCGCGGGACATGGGGTCGGTGGGCGGGAGCACGACGATCCGGACCGCGGCGGCGGGGGGCGACGCGGGCCCCGCTCCGGTCCCCCGGCCGGGCTGGCGCGGGACGGCGCCGAGCAGCCCGGTGCGCTGTGCGTGTGCCCACTCCAGGACGTTGAGGAGCTGGACCGGGCTCTCCACGAAAGCCAGGGCGGGGGTGGGTGCGGAGGCTGAGGGGGTCACCACGTACTCCTCGGGAGAGGGCGGAATGGAACGATCGGCGATCCGTACGAGTCCGTCGCGCGCCGCCGTCGCCTGGGGCCGCGGCCCCAGGGGGTCCGGGCGCGGCCGGGGAACGGGCGGAGGGCGGGTAGGGGCCTCCGCACCGCGCGGCGGCACGCCCGGGGGCCCGGTCAGACGGTGGCGGGCTCGCCCTGGACCCGGCGGAGCTTCTTCATCGGGCCGAGCTCGGACTCGTACACCCGCTTGACCCCGTCGCCCAGCGCCGTCTCGATGGTGCGGATGTCGCGGACGAGGCGGGTCAGGCCTCCGGGCTCGACGGAGGCCGCCTGGTCGGAGCCCCACATCGCCCGGTCGAGGGTGATGTGCCGCTCGACGAAGCAGGCGCCGAGCGCCACGGCCGCCAGGGTGGTCTGCAGGCCCGTCTCGTGGCCGGAGTAGCCGATGGGAACGTTCGGGTACTCCTCCCGCAGGGTGTTGATGACCCTCAGGTTCAGCTCCTCGGCCCTGGCCGGGTACGTCGAGGTGGCGTGGCAGAGCAGGATGTTGTCGCTGCCGAGCACCTCCACCGCGTGCCGGATCTGCTTCGGGGTGGACATGCCCGTGGAGAGGACGACGGTGCGGCCGGTGGCGCGCAGCGCGAGCAGCAGCTCGTCGTCGGTCAGCGAGGCGGAGGCGACCTTGTGCGCGGGGACGTCGAACTTCTCCAGGAAGGCGACGGCCTCGGTGTCCCACGGGGAGGCGAACCAGTCGATGCCGCGCTTGGCGCAGTGCTCGTCGATGGCGAGGTACTCGGCCTCGCCGAACTCCACGCGGTGGCGGTAGTCGATGTAGGTCATCCGGCCCCAGGGGGTGTCGCGCTCGATGTCCCACTGGTCGCGGGGGGTGCAGATCTCGGGGGTGCGCTTCTGGAACTTCACGGCGTCGCAGCCGGCCTCGGCGGCGGCGTCGATGAGGGCGAAGGCGTTGCCGAGGTCGCCGTTGTGGTTGATGCCGATCTCGCCGACGACGTAGACGGGGCGGCCGGGGCCGGCGGTGCGCGAGCCGAAGGCGCGGAGGCGGGGGGCGGGGGTGACCGTCATGGCAGGGCTGTCCTTCGGTACGGGGGGTGCGAGGGGTGTGGGAGGTGCGAGGGGTGCGGGGCGTGCGGGAGGTACGAGGGGTGTGGGGCGTGCGGGAGGTACCGCGGTGAGCACGGGAGCGGGAGCCGGCTCCGGATCGGGATCGGGATCGGGAGCCGGATCGGGAGCCGGCTCCGCAGTGAGTACCGGCACGAGTGCGCGGGCGCGGGCCAGGTCGTGGGGGTCGTCGATCTCCAGCACCCGGGCCGGATCGGTCGCCACGGGGACGGTCCGCCCGAAGAAGCGGTGGCGGGCGGCCCGGAAGCCGGCGGCGTCCATGGCGTAGGCGGCGCCGGTCTCCAGCAGGTCCTGGGGCCGGTCCTGGCGGCGGGGACGGTACGAGGTGTCGTGGTTGACCCCGGTCCCGGAGCCGTCGGGGGCCGCCCGCCAGAGGAAGCCGTGGAAGGGAGCGGCGGTGAGCGCGGAGTCGGCCCCGCCCGAGGCGACGGCGGCGGCGACGGACTCCACGTCGGAGGCGGTGACGAAGGGGCTGGTGCACTGCACGAGGAGGACCACGTCGACGGTGACCGAGTGCAGCTCCTCGAAGGCGTCGAGCGCGTGCAGCAGGGCGGCCTCGCTGGTGGCGGTGTCTCCGGAGATCCCGGCGGGCCGCCGCAGCACCACGGCCCCGGCCCCGCGGGCGGCGGCGCCGATCTCCTCGGAGTCGGTGGACACCAGGACGTCGGTGACGCTCCCGGCCCCCAGGCAGGCCCGCACGGCCCGTACGACGAGCGGCATCCCGCCGACGTCGGCCAGGTTCTTGCCGGGCACGCCCTTGGAGCCCCCGCGCGCGGGGATCACGGCGAGCACCCTGGGCACGTCCCGCCCCCGGGCCCCGGACAGCGCGGCCGCGGGAGGGTCCGTACGGACACCGCCCGGGCGGGCCGGGCGGGGGCTCACAGCTCCCCCAGGCGGCGGATGACCGGCGCGACGCGCTGGACGCCGTGCCGGTACGCGCCCCGGGCCGCTTCGCGCAGGTGCGCGCGAAGCCGGCGGCGCAGCCGGGACTCCCCCGCGTCCGTGCGGACCGCGCCGGGCAGCGGTCTCCCGTCGGGGTCGAGGTGGTGCCGGGCCAGGATCCCGGGCAGGTACCCCGGCGCGGTGTCCCGCGTGTAGTACGGGGCCAGGGCCGGCAGCCCGGGCTCCGCCAGCAGCTCGCGCAGCCGGGCCCGCGCGGCGGCGTGCACGTCCCGCACGCCGCCGCCCGCGCCCCCGCCCACGCCCTGGTCGGACAGCCAGCCCGGGTCGCCCTCCGGGAGCAGGCCCTCGTCGAGCTGGGTCCAGGAGGCCAGGCAGCCCGAGCCCAGGAAGTGGTGGTTGCCGAGGGTCTCGCGGATGCCGAGGTCGGTCAGGACGGCCGTCGGGATGCCGCGGTGCAGGGATTCCAGGGCCGCCGTGGAGGAGACGGTGACCAGCAGGTCCGTGGTGTCCAGGACCTCGCCCATGTTCCCGTACACCAGACGGCAGTTGGAGGGGAGTCCGCCCGGCAGCCGCTCCACGAGGCGCTGGTACGGGAGCTCCTCCAGGTGCGTGGTGTGCTCCCCGGGGCGGCTGCGCAGTTTGATCAGCACCTCCCGCTCCGGGTGCAGCCGGGCGTGTTCCGCGGCGCGCCGGAGCAGGTAGAGGCGGTCGGCCCGGGCCTGCGGCACCGAGGGCTGGACCGCGAAGACGACCCGGTGGGGCGCGGCGGTGGCGGGCTCGTAGGGCGCCCCGTCGAGGAAGGGCAGTGCCGTCTCCACGACGGCCCGGGCGTCCGCCCCCACTCCCCCGTACACCGCGCGGAACCGTCCCGCGTCGTGCCGGGAGTTGGCCAGGACCAGGTCGGCCCCGTGCCGCAGCAGCAGGCCGTCGGCGAGTTTCTCGTAGACGACTCCGACGTACCCGGTGACGAACACCGGCCTGGCGCCCGGTCCGGGCCACAGGGCCCGCGCCCCGTGCAGGACGGCCTGCACGGCTCCCCCTACCAGTGCGAGGACGACCACGTCGTACGGCGGCCGGTCCGGCGCGGACAGTTCCGCGAGGAACCCGGCGCAGGTCACCTCGGTGAGCCGGTCCGCCTGGACGCCGACCTCGCCGAGCTGGCGCGCGGTGGGGGTGGCCCGTCCGCGCAGCAGGTATCCGGTCAGGTGGACGGAGTCGGGTTCCGGGGAGAGGCGGCGCGCGGTGAGCGCTCCCCACTTCCACCGGGTGTCGGAATCGGCGAGTACGGCCACACGGAGGACGGCCCGTTGGGCCGGGCGGTTGCTTGCTGGCACCCGGCAGAAGTTATTCCGCCTTTTCGGTGATCGGCCCAACGAGCGCACAACAGCGGGTTAACAGCCCGTCGACGAAATGCGAAAGCGTCCGGGTTAACGCGCCCGCCGTTCGTCGTTCACATGGAATCCGCGTCCGGGCCACAGTGAATGCCGAGCAGCGCCCTAATGTCTCGCGAGTGCTCAAGCTCTCTGTTGTCGTGCCGTTCTTCAACGTGCAGACATACGCGCCGGATGCCCTGAAAAGCCTCGAACTCAATGCCCGGGACGATTTCGAGTTCCTGCTCGTCGACGACCGCTCGACGGACGGGACGCCCGCGCTCCTGGAGCGGGCGGCGCGCGAGCTGCCCGGCGCCGTGCACCTCAGACACGGGCGCAACGGCGGCCTGGCGACGGCGCGGAACACCGGTCTGGACGCCGCCCGCGGCGAGTACATCGCCTTCCTGGACGGGGACGACTGGCTGGCGCCGGGGCACCTGGCCCGCACGCTGGCCGCCATCGAGGCTCTGAACTGCGACTTCGTCCGTACCGACCATGTCCAGTGCACGGGCAGGACCCGCAGTGTGCAGCGCGTGCCCTTCGGTCCGGAGTCGGTCGTGGCCGATCCGCGCGGCGCCATCCTGCCCGCCGGGCGCACGACCTCGGTGGACTATCCGTACGCCTGGGCGGGGATGTACCACCGGCGACTGCTGGACCGCGGGCTGCTGCACTTCACGGACGGTCTGCGGACGGCGGAGGACCGGCCGTGGATCTGGCGGCTGCACCGGGAGGCGGAGTCCTTCGCGCCGGTGGGTCTGCCCGGAATCTTCTACCGTCGCGGGGTTTCCACCTCACTGACGCAAATCGGGGACGAGCGTCAGCTCGATTTCATTCGAGCATTCGATCAAGTTCTGTCGGAAACGGCCGCCGACCACGAATCCGATCTTCTTCTGCCGAAAGCCGTACGAACATACTGCGCAATTATCGCGCACCACATCGGGTCCATCGAGAGGTTCGAAGCCCCCGTGGCCAGAAAGCTCCGCTCGCTGAGCGCCGCCGCCCTCGGCACGATGCCCCAGGACGTCCTGGACCGGGCCCTGGACTCGATGGACGCCGACCGCGCCGGCCTGCTCCGCCGCCTGCGCCGACGCGCCCGCGCCACCCGCACCGCCGCTCCTGCGGCTGCGGCCACCCCCGCCGGGGTGACGGCATGAGCGTCACCCAGATCTTCCTGGCCTCCACCCTCTACGGCACGGCCACCCTCGCCGCCGCCCTCGACTCGGACGCCTTCCCGCCCGCCGGCCGCCGGATCCTGCTGACCAGCAACCACTCCGTCACCGCCGAGATCACCCCCGGCCTGACCACCGCGCCCGGCTTCGCCGCCCTGCGCACCCGCTTCGACGAGGTGCTCGACTGGAACGCCGTCATCGCGCCGCAGCACCCCAGCACCTGGAGCCCGCGCGCCGAGGACGTCCCGCTGTGGGAACGGCAGCTGCGTGCCTCCTGGGGCCTGGGCGCCGACCGCGTCGAGCTCGTCGTGGAGTCGCTGCAGGTCCCGCCCGCCCAGAGCCTGTGCCGGCTCTTCCCCGGCGCGGCCGTCGACGTCTACGCCGACGGGCTGATGAGCTACGGTCCCACCCGCTTCCGGCTCGACCCCGCGATCGGCATGCGCGTACGGCGGGTGCTGCACCTGGACCTCGTACCGGGTCTGGAGCCGCTGCTGCTGACCGAGTTCGGGGTGCGGGCCGAGGTGATCCCGGCAGCCGCCTTCGTCAAGGCCGTCGCGGAGCTCGAGGTGCCGGAGCCGGTGTCCGCGGGCGAGGCCCCGGCGCTGCTGCTCGGCCAGTACCTGTCCGCACTCGACCTCGTGCCGGCCCGCGAGGAGGAGGAACTGCACGTGGAGATGGTCCGGGGCGCGCACGCGCTGGGCCACCGCGAGCTGGTCTTCAAACCGCACCCCAGCGCCCCCGCCGCCTACGCGCGCCGGGCGCAGGAGGAGGCGCGGCGGCTCGGAGTCCGGCTCACCGTGCTGAACACCCCGGTGCTCGCCGAGACCCTGTTCGAGCGGCTGCGCCCGGCCCTGGTCGTCGGCTGCTTCTCCACCGGCCTGCTGACCGCCGCCACCCTGTACGGGCTCCCGGTCGCCCGGACCGGTACGCAGGCCGTGCTCGCGCGCCTGTCCCCGTACCCCAACAGCAACCGGATCCCGCTGGCCGTGGCCGACGCCCTGCTGCCGGACCTCGCGGACGCGCCGGCCGTACGTTCCTGGGCCCCGCCGGGGCCCGAACGGGTCGCGGCCGAGCTGGCCGGCCTGCTCACGGCTGTGGGCTTCACGATGCAGCCGCAGATCCTGGCGGCGCGCCGCGCGGAGGCCGAGCGCTGGCTGGCCGGGAACCTGACCCCGCGCACCTGGCGCTACTTCACGCGCCGCCGGCTGACCGCGCTGGGACTGCCCGGCGGCATCCCGGCGCAGCTGTCCTTCCTGCCCCGCAGCCGTTCGGCCCGGCGGATGGCCCGGCTGCTGCGCCGGGTCGTCAGCTGACCGCGAGCTTCGCCGCGAAGCCCAGGAACAACACGCCCGCCGCCGAACTGGCGCCGGCGGCGAGCCGCTTGCGCCGTCGGAAGGCGGCCGCCAGGCGGTCCCCGCCGAATATCAGCGTGGTCAGGTAGAGGAAGCTGCCGATCTGCAGCAGGCCGCCCAACAGCAGGAAGGACAGGGCCGGGTAGGCGTAGGCCGGGTCCACGAACTGCACGAAGAAGGACATCAGGAAGAGGATGGCCTTCGGGTTGAACACGCTGATCAGCAGCGCCCGCCGGTAGGGCCGCCGCTCCGTGTCGCCGGCCGAGGCCCCGGCCTCCACGGCGGCCGCGGCCGCCTCCACGGCGCGCGCGCGGCGCGTGCGCCACATGGTCCACGCGCCGCGCAGCATGCCGACGGCGAGCCAGGTCAGGTACCCGGCGCCGAGCAGTTTGACGATGCCGAACAGCATCGGGCTGGTCTGCAGCAGGGCTCCGGCGCCGACCGCGGCCAGGGTCATCAGCAGGGCGTCCCCGGTGAACACCCCGCAGGCGGCCTTGTACCCCTCGCGCACCCCGCCGCGCGCGGCGACGGACAGCACGTAGAGCGAGTTCGGACCCGGCAGCAAAATGATCAGCACGAGGCCGGCGAGATACGTCGGAAGATCTGTGACACCCAGCATGTCCAGGAGTGTCCCACGCAGACGCACCTGTCCCGCCACCTCATTTCACAGTGTGGGCACCGGCCTCCCGCCGCCCCGTCGCACCGGGGGGCCCGGGACTGGTAAAACGTCCCCTCGACGGCCGCTGGTCACAATGGCGCAACAGCGCGGCCCTTCCTGCAACTGTCCACGCCCGCCAGGCATCACCTAGGTACACGTCATAGAAACCGGGGGACTGCAATGCACCGTCAGAAAGTCATAATCCGCGCACTGGGCCTGGCCACCGCCGTCGCGCTCGCCGCGACCGCCTGCGGACCGCAGAAGGCGGAGTCCTCGGGCTCCGGCTCCTCGGCTCCCGCATCGCCCACGGCGGTCACCAGCCCCGATGCCTCGCCGTCCACGGACGGCAAGCCCGGCGACGCCTCGCCGTCCGCCTCCCCGTCGCCTTCACCGTCCACTTCCGCCTCGCCCTCCCCGACCGTCAAGCAGGTCATGGCGAACGGTGACGACAGCGACCTGGTGCGCGAACTCCAGGCCCGCTTGCGCCAGCTCAAGCTGATGTCGGTCGCTCCGACCGGCTTCTACGGTTCGAAGACCACCGCCGCGGTCAAGTCCTTCCAGTCGAAGCAGGGACTCTCCGCCACCGGCGGCGTGGACGAGCCCACCTGGAAGAAGATCCAGGCCCTCACCAAGAAGCCGACCGCCGACGAGCTGCGCCCGCCGACCCAGAACGAGGCCGACGCGCCTGACCCGCGTTGTATGACGGGCCGGGTCATGTGCATCAGCAAGGAGAGCCGCACCCTCGCCTGGATGATCGACGGGAAGGTCGTCTCCACGCTGGACGTGCGCTTCGGCTCGGAGAACACCCCGACCCGCGAGGGCGAGTTCAAGGTGGACTCGAAGCAGAAGGACTGGGTCTCGACGCTGTACCACACGCCGATGCCGTACTCGATGTTCTTCAGCCGCGGCCAGGCCGTGCACTACTCGGCGGACTTCGCCGCCCGCGGTTACGCCGGCGCCTCGCACGGCTGCGTGAACGTCCGGGACAAGGCCAAGCTGGCGGCACTGTTCGACGCGGTCCGCGTCGGCGACAAGGTCGTCGTCTACTGGTGAGCGCCCGGCGTCGTCCGCCGGTGAGTGAGTGCCCGTCACCGGTGGGCGCCGGGGTCCGCAGTTGAGGGCGCGGGCGGGATCGGGGGAACGAATCCCGCCCGCGCCAGTTGCGCAGAGCCCAGGGGTACGGGGGGAACCCCGGCTCATGCGCGGCCGATGACCAGTCGGCTCGTTATGTACTGCGCCACCGGTTCGAAAAGTGTTACAGCCGGGTCAGGAGCTGTTTTCGGACGCTGTCCGGTACCCGGTCCCTCCGTCCCGGGGTGGGGCTGGCCGCAGCCGTGTCAGCGCCGGCCCGAGGAGGCGTCCGCGCCCTGGCGGCCGGTCACCTCTACGGATGACAGCCGCGGCAGGGCGGGGGCCAGGGTCGGCGCCGGCGCCGAGGAGTCCCGGCCGGGCGCCGTGCCCGGCGCGCCGCCGGGCACGATTCCGCCGATGGTGGTCAGGTCGAGCACCCCCTGGCAGTAGCGCGGGATCCGCAGCAGGCCCTTGGCGAGGCGCACGAGCTTCTCGCGCCGGTCCTCGTCGAGCTTGCCCGCGCGGTAGTCCCGGCACAGCTCCACCGCCCGGTTCCGGCCCTCGCGGTCCTTGTCGCCGGTGCCGTCCGTTCCCCCGTCGGAGCCGTCCGGGCGCAGGCGGCCCTTGCCGCCCCTGTCGTCCTTCTCACCGGTGGCACCGTTGGCGGTCGGCCCCGCCGTGACGCCGCCGCCCGCCGCGGCGCCGCCCTCACCCGGGGACGGCGTACGTCCCTCCGCGCCCGGGGTGGTGCCCGGGGCCGGGCTGGCGCCCGGACTCCCGCCGCCGTAGGGCGCGATGGTGCTGGGTGGCGGGACCGGCGCCCGGCGCACGTCCCCTTCCGAGAACTCCGCGGAGGAGCCGGCGCTCACCGAAACGGCGGGTGCGTGGCCCGCGGTGTCCCGGGCGTCCCGGTCGAGCAGGCCCGCGCCCGCGGCGGCCGCCAGGCCGCCCACGGCGACGCTCGCCAGGGCCGCCGCGAGGGCGAAGCGGACCGGCCGGCCGCGTCGGGCGCCGGAAAGGGAAGCCGGAGCGGGGCCGCGGGCGCGTCCGGGGCCGTACGGCTCACGGGAAGCGGATCCGGCGGCGGTGGACGGCGGGCTGAGCTCGACCACCGTGTCCACGGAGGCGAACAGCTCGGCGCCCGAGACCTCTTCCGGGAGCACGGAACCCCGCGCCGCGCGGAAGGCGGCCAGCGCGGCGGCCTCGCCGCGCAGCTCTCCGGGCGTCCCCCCGGCAACCGCCGGCGGTGGCTCGGCCAGTGCGTCGAGGGCGGCGCGCAGCCGCTCGGCCCGGGCTCGGGAGCGGTGCTCGGCGCCAGGTGCGACCGGTTCGCCGCGCAGCAGTCTCTCCGCCGCGGCCTTGTCCAGCCACCTGTCGCGCTCGTCGGCCATCACATGTCCTTCTGCGTCCGCCAACGTGAATGCGTCACACCGGTTTGTTCTACGAAGCCCCCGCCGTGGCCGCGCTGCGCGGGTACGGCGTCGAGATCCCGCCCTCCCCCGGCGCCCAGCGCCCGGCCTCCGCCATTATCGCCGAGGGTGCGGCCCGCTCCGGAGCCCGGTCCGGAGCCGATGCCGGAGTCGGGCTCGAAGCCGTCCTCGGCGCCGAGCAGCTCGGCCAGTTTCTTCAGGCCCCGGTGCGCGGCGGTGCGTACCGCGCCGGGGCGCTTGCCGAGCGTCTCGGCGGCGCTCTTGGCGTCCAGGCCGACGACCACGCGCAGGACGACGGCCTCGGCCTGGTCCTGCGGGAGCTGGGCTATGAGTTCCATCGTGCGGCAGGTGGAGAGGGACTCCATGGCCTCGCCGGCGGTGTCGGACTCGGCGGCGTGTCCCGTCAGCTCCGTCTCGTCCCCGCCGACGGCGGGGCGGCGGCCGCGCATCCGTATGTGGTCCAGGGCGCGGTTGCGGGCTATTCGGGCGGCCCAGCCGCGGAAGCGGTCGGCGTCACCGGTGAAGGAGTCGAGGTCGCGGGCGATCTGCAGCCAGGCCTCGGAGGTGACGTCCTCCGCGTCACCGTCTCCGACGAGCGTGCGGACGTATCCGAGCAGGCGCGGGTGCACGGCGCGGTACACAGAACGGAACGCGATCTCGTCGCCGTCTTGTGCCGCGAGCACCGCGGTGGTCAGCTCCGCGTCGTCCCCCAGCAAAGTCCCCAACCCGTTCACTGTCCTGTATGTGTGGCGCAAATCAGCACGTTACGGCTTTCAAGCACCTTCGTCCACGAGTTGTACAACGAGCAACCATTCCTGCGCGGAGCGAGGTGTGACACAAAACGCACTCAGGACGCTGACATGGGTACGGGCTTGTCGCACGAGTCCGTGACGGATGGCGGCCGGGGCCTCTCCTGTGGGGGGTGGCGGCCTCGGTCGCCCTCCCCTTTCCGGGTCATCATGCCCACGGTCCCGCCCCGGCATCCCGGGCGGCCCCGCACACGCTCCCACATGGGATCCCGTCATCCTTTCGGCTCACTTCCGGGTGAAAACCCGGGATGGGTACGACACACCCGGCTCCGCGTAGATAGCGTGGCGGGACACCCGCGCCACGCCACGAGGAGCCCCCCGCTGTCCAGCCACCTTCCGGCACAGGCCCGCGGAGGCTCCGACCCTTCCCACGGCTCAGGGCTCGCGCGGTTCAACGCCCTGTCCCCCGAAGCCGCCCATGCCGCCCTGCTGCACTGCTGCGGCAGCCGGCGCTGGGCCCACCGGGTGGCCGCCCACCGCCCATACCCAGACTTCGGCGCGCTACGCGCCGCCGCGGACGAAGCCTCGTACGACCTTTCCCAGGCCGACCTCTCCGAGGCGCTGACCTGCGAGTTCCCGCCGGAGCTCGAGCACGGGGCCGCGTACGCCGCGCTGCTCGCGCTCGACGCGGCCCACGCGGAGTACGAGCGGACCTTCGGTCACGCCTTCGTGATCTGCCTCGACGGGCACACCCCGGAGGAGCAGGCGGACCAGCTGCTCGCCGCGATCCGGCGGCGGATGGCCCTGGAGGTGGACGAGGAGCGCGCGATTTCCGCGGACGAACTCCGTCGCGTCGCGCAGGCCAGGCTGGCCGACCTGACACACTGGCTGACCTCGGCAGATGGGGTATCTGCTGCCGAATTCGGGCTATTCGCCCCTGTGGGATAGTCCGTCCGTGCCTGTTTGATCACACCGATGGCCCCCGCGCGAGGGAACCGACAAAGCGTCGCTACGATGTCCGGGGCCGGAGGACCGTACCCGGCCGGGCCCGACCGACAAAGAAGCCGGCTGGCCCCCGCCCCGCTTCCGGAGGGTTTTCCGTGCCGGCTGGAACGTTGTACCGCGGCCGGGAAGGAATGTGGTCCTGGGTGGCTCATCGAGTCACCGGCGTCCTCATTTTCTTCTTCCTGTTCGTACACGTCCTCGACACCGCTCTCGTCCGCGTCTCCCCCGAGGCGTACGACGATGTCGTGGCTACCTACAAGACGCCGATCGTCGCGCTGCTGGAATACGGCCTCGTCGCCGCAATCCTCTTCCACGCGCTCAACGGTCTCCGTGTCATCGCCGTGGACTTCTGGTCCAAGGGCCCGCGCTACCAGAAGCAGATGCTCTGGACCGTCGTGGGCGTTTGGATCGTGCTGATGGCCGGGGCCGTTTACCCCGTCCTGCACCACGCCTACCTCGAACTGTTCGGGAAGTGACACGCATGTCTTCTGACACTTCTCCCGCTCAGGCCATCAGCGGCGTCGAGGCCGTCTCCCTGTACGACGTCGACAACCCGGCGCCGTACATCGAGGCCCCGCGCAAGCGCACCAGCAAGACCCCGCGCTCGACCCGCGGCAACTTCGAGATGGTCGCGTGGCTCTTCATGCGCCTCTCGGGCATCGTGCTCGTCGTCCTGGTCATCGGCCACCTGCTGATCCAGCTCGTCCTGGACGGCGGTGTGTCCAAGATCGGCTTCGCCTTCGTGGCGGGCCGCTGGGCCTCCCCGTTCTGGCAGGGCTGGGACCTGCTCATGCTGTGGCTCGCGATGCTGCACGGCGCGAACGGTCTGCGTACCGTCATCAACGACTACGCGGAGCGCGCCAATACGCGGCTGTGGCTCAAGGGCCTGCTCTACACCGCCACGGTGTTCACCATTCTTCTGGGCACGCTGGTGATCTTCACCTTCGACCCGAACATCCGCTAGGCAACGGGGCTGAGGCGAAACCAATGAAGATCCACAAGTACGACACCGTCATCGTCGGGGCGGGCGGCGCAGGCATGCGCGCCGCCATCGAGTCGACGAAGCGCAGCCGCACCGCCGTGCTGACCAAGCTCTACCCCACCCGCTCCCACACGGGCGCCGCGCAGGGCGGCATGGCCGCCGCGCTCGCCAACGTGGAGGACGACAACTGGGAGTGGCACACCTTCGACACGGTCAAGGGCGGTGACTACCTGGTCGACCAGGACGCCGCCGAGATCCTGGCGAAGGAGGCCATCGACGCGGTCCTCGACCTCGAGAAGATGGGCCTGCCGTTCAACCGCACCCCGGACGGCACCATCGACCAGCGCCGCTTCGGCGGACACTCCCGCAACCACGGTGAGGCGCCGGTCCGCCGGTCCTGCTACGCCGCGGACCGCACCGGTCACATGATCCTCCAGACGCTCTACCAGAACTGTGTCAAGGAGGGCGTGGAGTTCTTCAACGAGTTCTACGTCCTGGACCAGCTCCTGGTCGAGGAGGACGGCGTCAAGAAGTCGGCCGGCGTGGTCGCTTACGAGCTCGCCACCGGCGAGATCCACGTGTTCCAGGCGAAGTCCGTCATCTACGCCTCCGGCGGCACCGGCAAGTTCTTCAAGGTGACCTCCAACGCGCACACCCTCACGGGTGACGGCCAGGCGGCCTGCTACCGCCGCGGCCTGCCGCTGGAGGACATGGAGTTCTTCCAGTTCCACCCGACGGGCATCTGGCGCATGGGCATCCTGCTGACGGAGGGCGCCCGCGGTGAGGGCGGCATCCTCCGCAACAAGGACGGCGAGCGCTTCATGGAGAAGTACGCGCCGGTCATGAAGGACCTCGCGTCCCGTGACGTCGTCTCGCGCTCCATCTACACCGAGATCCGTGAGGGCCGCGGCTGCGGTCCGGCCGGTGACCACGTGTACCTGGACCTGACGCACCTGCCGCCGGAGCAGCTCGACGCGAAGCTCCCGGACATCACCGAGTTCGCGCGCACCTACCTGGGCATCGAGCCGTACACGGACCCGATCCCGATCCAGCCCACCGCGCACTACGCCATGGGCGGCATCCCGACCAACGTCGAGGGTGAGGTCCTCATGGACAACACCACCGTCGTCCCGGGCCTGTACGCGGCCGGCGAGGTCGCGTGCGTGTCGGTGCACGGCGCGAACCGCCTGGGCACCAACTCGCTGCTGGACATCAACGTCTTCGGCAAGCGTTCGGGCATCGCGGCCGCCGCGTACGCCCACGCCCACGACTACGTCGAGCTGCCCGAGAACCCGGCGCAGCAGGTCATCGACCAGGTCGAGCACCTGCGTGCCTCCACGGGCAACGAGCGGGTCGCCGACCTGCGCCTGGAGCTCCAGGAGACGATGGACGCCTGCGTGATGGTGTTCCGCACCGAGCAGACGATCAAGACGGCGGTCGAGAAGATCGCGGAGCTGCGCGAGCGCTACAAGAACGTGTCCGTCCAGGACAAGGGCAAGCGCTTCAACACGGACCTGCTGGAAGCCATCGAGCTGGGCAACCTGCTCGACCTGGCCGAGGTCATGGCCGTGTCCGCGCTGGCGCGCAAGGAGTCCCGCGGCGGTCACTACCGCGAGGACTACCCGAACCGCGACGACGTCAACTTCATGCGCCACACCATGGCGTACCGCGAGGTCGGCGCCGACGGCCAGGACTCGGTCCGCCTGGACTACAAGCCCGTCGTCGTCACCCGCTACCAGCCGATGGAGCGTAAGTACTGATGGCCACCCCCACCCTGTCCAAGACGGACGCGATGGAGGCGGCGGCCGCCGCCTCGCCGTTCATCACGGTCACGTTCCGGATCCGCCGCTTCAACCCTGAGATCTCGGACGAGTCGCAGTGGCAGGACTTCCAGATCGAGATCGACCCGAAGGAGCGCGTGCTCGACGGTCTCCACAAGATCAAGTGGGACCTCGACGGCACGCTGACCTTCCGCCGCTCGTGCGCGCACGGCATCTGCGGCTCCGACGCGATGCGGATCAACGGCAAGAACAGGCTCGCCTGCAAGACGCTGATCAAGGACATCAACCCGGAGAAGCCGATCACCGTCGAGGCCATCAAGGGCCTGACGGTGATGAAGGACCTCGTCGTCGACATGGAGCCCTTCTTCCAGGCGTACCGGGACGTCATGCCGTTCCTGGTCACCAAGGGCAACGAGCCGACGCGCGAGCGCCTGCAGTCCGCCGAGGACCGCGAGCGCTTCGACGACACCACCAAGTGCATCCTGTGCGCCGCGTGCACGTCCTCGTGCCCGGTGTTCTGGAACGACGGCCAGTACTTCGGCCCGGCGGCGATCGTCAACGCGCACCGCTTCATCTTCGACTCGCGTGACGAGGCCGGCGAGCAGCGGCTGGAGATCCTGAACGACAAGGACGGCGTGTGGCGCTGCCGCACGACCTTCAACTGCACCGACGCGTGCCCCCGCGGCATCGAGGTCACCAAGGCGATCCAGGAAGTGAAGCGGGCCCTCATCACCCGCCGCTTCTGATTCCGTCGTAGTCGGTTCCTGGAGGCCCCGCGGCCGGTGTTCACCCACCGGCCGCGGGGCCTTCGCCGTACCGCCCGTCAGCCCCGGCGGATCTGACTGGTGATCGTCGGGTCGGTGATGGCGGTGTCGCCGGCCAGCAGCATCGCCTTGCTGAGGATCACCGCCAGGGTCCGGTCGCCCTCGAAGGGCAGGTAGCCGGTCTCCGGGGAGCCGCCGCCCTTCGGCACGATGCACAGGTACTGGTCGTTCGGCTCCATCAGGATGTTCCCGGAGCCCAGGTGGATCTTGTACGTGTGCAGCTCGCCCCTGACGTGCAGGAACCGTCCCTCGATGCGGCAGCGGTCCGCGATCGCCAGTCTCGGCACCACCCGCTCCAGCAGCGCCCGCCGGGTCTCGGCGCTCTGGCCGAGCTCGCCGAAGCCGTACGAGGTCCAGTACTCGCGGAACCGGCCCTCCGGGCCACCGTCGGACCAGGTGGGGTCGTTGCCCACGCTGGCGACCCCGACGAACAGGTCCACGTCGCGCAGCACCTCGCTGAGCACGAGCTCCGGTATCTCCGCGAGCGGCAGCGGGTCGACCGGGTCGCGGCCGTCGCGCAGGTACATGGTGTACCGGCCGCCGCACACGTGCGCCCAGTTCTGCGGGGCGTCGATCGGGTAGAAGCGCACCTGGTCGGTGGTCAGCCGCAGGTAGCTGCCGGACTCGGTGGTGTCGGCGGCGTAGTCCCCGCTGTCCTCGCTCTCGATCCAGTACTCGGCGCGCAGCCCCCACTGCGGGAGCTCGCGGACGGCGGGCGGCGCGCTGTCGTCCACGGCGAGGCGCAGCTTGTTGCGCCAGCCGCGCACGGCGGCCAGGGAGTGGAACTGGTGCTGGCGCAGGACGTGGCCGGCGAAGCGGTTGGAGTAGGTCGCGGTGGTCCGCTCGGCGTCGGTCAGGGGGTACACCTCGCGGTGGGCCTGCTTGAACGGCTGTGTGATCGCGAGCCCTTCGAGGCGCTCGCGCACGGCGGCGACCTCGGCGGGCTCCCGGCCGACGGGGTGCCAGAGCCGGACCTCGGCGTGGGCGGGGACGCACAGCTGTTCGCCCGCGAGGGTGCGGATGTCGTGGCCGTCGTGCACCGCCGTGGTGCCGGCGACCGTCCAGACCAGGCGGCGGGCGAGGGTGCCGACCAGGGGGTGGTCGAGGTACCGCTCGCGCCAGGCGCCGTAGGTCCAGGTGCGGCGGGCGAGGAACTGCCGGTCGAGGCGCTCCGCCTGGGCGGCGAGCATCTTGTCGATGTCCTTGACGGCCGCCTTGAGTTCCTTCAGCTCATCGGCGTGGTCCTGGCGGACGGCGGCGGGTACGCCCTTGACGGCCTTGCCCGCGGCGTTGCGCCAGGACAGCACCGTCTTCGGCCCGCGCACCTCCAGCAGGGCGGCGGCCTGCCCGAACGGCACCTCGGCGCGCCCGACCTCCGTGAGGCCGTAGGCGGGCACCGCGAGCTCCTCGATCTCCTCCCGGCCCAGCCCGAGCGCCCCGGCGCGCGCCTCCAGGGCCGTGTCGATGACCTTGAGGGTGCCCTTGAAGGTCACCCGGGCGGCCAGCCTGGCCAGTTCGGCCAGGGCCGCCTCGCCCTCGGTCCGGGACAGGGCGGTGACCCCCGCGTTGGCCACCTTGGGGTTGCTCGGTCCGAGGCCGGGGACCTTCTTCAGGCAGGTCTCCACGAGCCTGCCCAGCGCGCGCGGTGTCCCGGGGTGCGCGGGCAGCAGGGCGAGCAGCCAGGCCAGTCCGCGCAGGGCGTTGGCGTTGTGGGCGTCGAGCTGGCCCTCGTACCAGGATTCCTCCAGGACCAGGGTGCGCGGCCGGTCCACGAGGGCGAACCAGCCGGTGACGGCCTCGCGCAGGGCGTCCGGACCGGCTCCGGTGTCCGCGAGGAGCGCGCGGGCGGTCTTCTCCCACTTAGCATGGGGCCGGGCCGCCGTGGCGGTGGCGGCGTGGACGAGCAGTGGATCCCAGCGGCCGTCGGCCATGGCCTCGTCGGCCCACTGCTCGCCGATGTTGAGGGCGGGGCCGGTCAGCTGGTCGACGGCGGCCCGCACGCCGGAGTTGCTGTAGGACATCAGGGCGCTGCGCCGCAGGGTGGCCACGGCGGCGGGCGGGACGGTGCGCCCGGCGGCCAGTTCGTCGCGCACGCGCGTGGACCAGACGCCGTCGTAGGTGTAGTACGTCCGCCCGAGCTCCTCGAAGTCGAAGGCCCGCCGGGTCTCTTCGTCGATGGCGACCGTCATGTCAGCCACCCACCAGCGCGACGAGCTTGAGGAAGGTCACCTCGGTGCCGAGCGGGAGGTCGATCTCCTCGTCGAGCTCCGTGATCTGACGGTCCCCGACCAGTACGAGGAAGCCGTTGCGCCCGAAGGCGGCGAGTGCCGCTTCGGTCTGCGCCTGCGGATCCACCCGGCCCCCGTCCCCGGCCGGCCGCACCAGGCGGCTGCGGGCCGCCTCGGACTCGGCCACTTCCTGGAATATGCGCCTGCGGATCAACTCGCTCAGTGCGAGTCGCTCCTCGGCGATCTCCATTCCCCAGCCGTCGCTGCGGCCGCCGGCAGTCGTCTCGTCGACGAACATCACGCTTCCCATGTCCGGAGATTAGGACCGGGCACTGACATTCGGTCTACTGGCCCGTGTGCGCCTGTGGAATTATCGGCCGCATGAGCGAGCAGCAGCCGAATCCCTACGCGAACGACCCGAGCCGGGGCCCGGGCCCCGAGGAGAACAAGTGGGGTCCGGCCACCCCGAGTTACGGATACCCGGCACAGCCGGCCTACGGCTACCCGCCCCAGGGCCCCGCCCAGCCCGGCTACGGGTACCCGCAGCCCCCCGCCTACCAGCCGACCATCGCCGGCGCGGGCATTCCCTCGCCGGGTCCGGCGCCGATGCCCGGGCAGGCTCCCTCGGGGTACCCGGCCGCCGGACTCTCCCTGGGCGACATCACCATCGCCGGGGACCAGATCATCACCCCGTCGGGCCCGATGCCGCTGAGGGGTGCGGTCTGGAACGCCACCGACTTCTCCCGGACCGAGGAGAAGATCCCGGCGCACGCGATCGTGCTGGCCGTCATCTTCTTCCTGTTCTGCCTGCTGGGCCTGTTCTTCCTCCTGATGAAGGAGCGCCGCACGACGGGCTACATCCAGATCACCGTCAACAGCGCCGGCCGCCACCACTCCACGATGATCCCGGCCGTGGACCCGGGCACGTACATGTGGGTCATGAGCCAGGTCAACCAGGCCCGTGCGCTGAGCATGCAGTGACCTGCGGGCCGCCCGGCCCGCAATCCGCTGGCGGACCGGGGGCCGGTCGCGGAAGATCACCGGATGATCATTTCTCATGATGTGGACGGGCCCGAGGGTGCGCCCGCCGTCGTACTGCTGCATTCCTCCGTGTGCGACCGGCGGATGTGGGAGCCGCAGTGGGGACCGCTGACCACGGCCGGGTTCCGGGTGGTGCGGGCGGATTTCCGGACCTGCGGGGAGTCCCCCGCCGCCGAGGAGCCGTACAGCGACCACGGGGACGTACGGGAGCTGCTGGACCACCTCGGGATCCAACGGGCCGCTCTGGTCGGAGCCTCCTACGGCGGACGGGTCGCGCTGACGCTCGCCGCGCTCCATCCGGAGCGGGTGGGCGCGCTGGCGCTGCTGTGCCCCGCCCGGCCCGCACAGCGCCGCGGTCCCGCACTGCTCGCCTTCAACGCCGCCGAGGGCGCCCTGCTGGACGCCGGCGACCTGGCGGGCGCGGCCCGGCTCAACGCCCGCCAGTGGCTCGGCCCCGACGCCGACGAGGCCGCGCACGCCCTCGTACGGTCCATGCAGTTCGGGAACCTGCGGGGCGCCCTGACCGCCGACGGGGACCACGAACTCCCCGAGCCCTCCGTCGAGCTGGCCTCCATCACCGCCCCCGTCCTGGCGGTCGGCGGCGCGCACGACATCCCCGACTTCCGGGAGTTCCCCGCCGAGCTCCCCTCCCTCGTCCCCGGCGCCACCCACCTCGAACTCCCCTGGGCCGGCCACCTGCCCTCCCTGGAGCGCCCTGCGGAAGTCACCCGGATCCTGCTGGAGTTCCTCGCGCGCCACTGACCCGGCGGTGCCCGGACCCCATTGGTTGAACTTGTTCAAAAACAGGTCTACAGTCATCCCTGTCAGCAGTTGAACACGTTCAAGGGGGGCGAGGGCAATGGACCTCACCGTGGTCGCGTACGTCATCTACCTGCTCATCAGCATCGGTCTCACCGTCTGGGTGGCCCGCACGCTCAGCCGCAACGGCCGGATCTTCATCGCCGACGTCCTCCAGGGGAACGAGAAGCTCGCGGACGCCGTCAACCAGCTCCTCGTCGTCGGGTTCTACCTCGTGAACATCGGCTTCGTGACCCTGTACCTGCGGTCGAGCGAAGAGATCCTGACCGCCCGCAGCCTCTTCGAGGCACTGTCGGTCAAGCTCGGCGTCGTCCTGCTCGTCCTCGGCGTCATGCACCTCGGCAACGTCTGGGTGCTCAACAAGATGCGCCGCCGCGGCATCATGGAGCGCCAGCAGACCCCGCCGGTCGCCCCCCAGGGCTGGACCGCTCCCGCGGGGGCCTGATCCCCGTGGCGACCTCGGCGACCCGGCACCTGACGGTGCTGTACGACGCGAACTGCCCGCTCTGTGTCCACATCCGGCACTGGCTGCTCGCACAGCGTTGGCTGGTGCCGCTGCGGCTCCTGCCCGCCGCGTCGCACGAGGCGCGGCGGCGGTTCCCGCACCTCGACCACGCGTCGACGCTGCGGGAGATCACCGTCATCGGGGACGGCGGCCAGGTGTGGACCGGGACGGACGCCTTCATCGTCTGCCTGTGGGCCCTGGCCGAGCACCGGCCCAAGGCGAACTGGCTGGCCACACCGGCCGGCCGGCCCTTCGCCAAGGCAGCCATGTACACCGCCTCCAGATGGCGGGAGGCGGTTCGCGACAGCTCGACGGACGGTGCGGAACCGGCCTGTGACGACCAATGCTCCGTACCCCGATAGGCTCATGCGGTGACTGATCAGAAGGCTCCCAAGAGCGAGCAGACCCGCACGCTCATCCTCGAAACCGCGCTCCGCCTCTTCCAGGAGCGCGGCTTCGACAAGACGACGATGCGCGGTATCGCCAAGGAGGCCGGGGTATCGGTCGGCAACGCCTACTACTACTTCGAGTCGAAGGAACACCTCGTCCAGGGGTTCTACGACCGGATCGGCGCCGCCCACCTGGCGGCGGTGCGGCCGATCCTGGACCACGAGACCGATCTGCAGAAGCGGCTCGCGGGCGTGCTGACCAGCTGGCTGGACATCGCGGAGCCGTACCACGAGTTCGCCTCGCAGTTCTTCAAGAACGCCGCGGACCCGGAGAGCCCGCTCAGCCCCTTCTCCCCGGAGTCGGAACCGGCCCGCAAGCAGGCGATCGACATGCACCGCGAGGTGCTGGCGGGGGCGAAGACCAAGGTGCCGGACGAGCTGGCCGACGTACTGCCGGAGCTGATGTGGCTCTCGCAGATGGGCCTGGTCCTCTACTGGGTCTTCGACCGCTCCCCGAACAGCGAGAAGACCCGGCGGCTCGCCCAGCGCGGCGCGCAGCTGACCACGCGCGGCATCATCCTGGCCCGCTTCCGGGTGCTGCGGCCGCTGGTGCGCGAGGTGCACGAGCTGTTCACGGACTTCCTGCCGGGCATGGCCCGGACGGCCGTCTCCCGCGCGGACCGTAAGCGGGCCTCGGACCCGGACGCGGGCCCCGGGCCCGCCTGAGGCGGGCCGGGCACGGGGCTCCCTACGGGGCCTACAGCCAGTTGAGCTCCCACAGGCGCCACACGCCGGTGCCGTCCGAGAGGTGCTGCGCGCCGGCGACTGCCTCGCGGGACATCACGTAGTCCTTCTTCTGCCAGATCGGCAGCATCGGGACGTGCTGTGCGACCAGCTTCTGCAGGTCGCGGAAGTCGTTGGCGGCGGCGCCGCGGTCCGAGAAGGACTGGGTGCGGGTGATGAGGTCGTCGACGCCCTTGTCGGAGAAGCCGTTGTTCATGGAGGAGTCGGCGCCGACGAGCGGGGCGAGGAAGTTGTCCGCGTCCGGGAAGTCGGCGATCCAGCCGATGGTGTAGGCGTCGAACTCGCCGGCGGCGTAGGCCTTCTGGAAGTCCGCCCACTTCTCGACCGGCTTGATGGTGATGCGGAAGAGGCCGGTGGACTCCAGCTGCTTCTTGATCTCCTCGGCCTCGGGGAGGCTCGCGCCGCGCGTGTTGACCCCGAGGCCGATCGAGATCGGGGCGGTGATGTTGGCGTCCTTGAGCAGCTTCTTCGCGGTCAGGCCGTTCGGGGAGGGCCACGTGTCGAAGAACGGGGTGCTGTGGGCGGCGATGCCCGCCGGGACCAGCGAGTAGAGCGGGGTGACGGTGCCCTTGTAGACCTCGCCCGCGATCTTCGCCCGGTCCAGGACGGCGGCGATGGCCTGGCGGACGGCGGGCTGGCCCACCGGGGAGCCCGCGCGGAGGTTGAAGACCATGCTGCGGGTCTCCGTACCGCCCGAGGCCTGGTACCGGGTGTCCTTCAGGCCCGGGTTCAGGGCGGCGAGGACGGCCGGGGGCATGTCGCGGTGCGCGACCTCGATCCCGTGGTCGTTCCAGGCCTGCTCCAGCTGCGTGGAGTCCTTGAAGTACCGGACGGTGACCGCGGTCTTGGATATCTTCCCCTGGCCCTTGTACGAGCTGTTCGGGTTCAGCTCCGCGCTCGCGCCGGCCTTGTAGTCGCCGAGGGTGAAGGGGCCGGAGCCGTCGACCTTCTCGTCCTCGCGCAGGCCCTTGGCCGGGTACTTGTCCTTGTCCACGATCGAGGCGGCACCCGTCGCGATCTTGAACGGGAAGGTGGCGTCCCCGGCGGAGAGGTTGAAGGTGACGGTCCGACCCTCGGCCTTGACCGACTCCAGGGTGTTGAACAGCGGCGCCGGACCCTGGTCGGAGTTGATCGCCTTGATCCGGTCGAAGGAGAACTTCACGTCCTCGGCGGTGATCGCGCGGCCGGAGGAGAACTTCACGTCCGAGCGCAGTTCGCACTGGTACGTCGTGAGCTTGTCCCCGATGAACGTGCAGGAGGAGGCGGCGTCGGGCACGGGGGTGTCCGAGCCGCTGCGGATGGTCAGCAGCGACTGGTAGACGTTGCTGAACAGGGCCCAGGAACCGGCGTCGTACGCCCCCGCGGGGTCGAGGGAGGAGACCACGTCGCTCGTGCCGACGCGGATCGCCTTCCCGCCGCCCGCATCCTGGGGCAGCAACTGCCAGGTGGCGACACCGGCCACACCCAGGACCAGCCCGGCCGCGATGACTTTCGAGCGGACAGACCGCAACATCCTTGACTCCACCCCACTTGGCCGCACACCGATGTACGCGACCAGCTATCCGATTATCGGTCATCCCATCACGGAATTTCAGCCTCGGGAAGGCCGATATGCGGTGTGTCCTTGAAGCTTCGGGGGGTTCACGCCTGATATGAGGCGAGTTGGACGACTGTGATGTCCGACGGGGCCCCGACCCGGACCGGCGGCCCCCAGGCCCCCGCGCCGCGCGACACGTACAGCTGGGTGTCGCCGTAGCGCTCCAGTCCGGCGACGGTGGGGTTGGCGAGTTCGGCCACGTAGTTGCCGGGCCAGAGCTGGCCGCCGTGGGTGTGGCCGGACAGCTGGAGGTCGACGCCGTGCCGGACGGCCTCGTCGATGACCACCGGCTGGTGGGCGAGGAGTACGGCGGTGCGGGCGCGGTCGCGGTTCCCGAGGGCGGCCGCGAAGTCCGGGCCGTGGCCCTCGCTCTCGCCCGCGACGTCGTTGACGCCGGCGAGGTCGAAGTACGGGAGCGCGCTGCGGGCGTTCTCCAGCGGGGTGAGGCCGAGCTCGCGGACGTGGTCGACCCACTGCTGGGCGCCGGAGAAGTACTCGTGGTTGCCGGTGACGAAGTACGCGCCGTGCCGGGCGCGCAGGCCGCGCAGCGGTTCGGCGGCGGGGCCGAGGTCGTGGACGCTGCCGTCGACGAGGTCGCCGACGACGGCGATGAGGTCGGGCTGGGTGCGGTTGATCGTGTCGACGATGCGGGTGGTGTGGGCGCGGCCGAGGATCGGGCCGAGGTGGATGTCGCTGACGACGGCGATCCGGAAGCCGTGCGCCGCGCGGGGGAGCTTCGCGAGCGGGACCTGGACCCGCTTGACGCGGGGGCCGCGCAGGACGCCGTACGTGCCGTGGCCGACGGTGCCGAGCGCTGCCGCGCCGGCTGTGGCCGCTACGGTCCGCGCGAAGCGGCGGCGGCTGACGCCGCTTGGGGTGGGGGGCTGTGCCCCGGCCCCGGCAACCTGCTCCTGCCCGGCGGGGGCCGCGGGTTCACCGGAGGCTGCGGGCCCCGCGGGTGCTGCGAGGGTGGCCTGCGGCGCCGTTCCCCGCCCCACCCCTTCCCGAAACCGGGGCTCCGACCCGGGCCCCGTGGGGGTGGCGGCCGGGGTGGGAGCCGGGGTGGGAGCCGGGCGTGACCGGGGCCTTCTGTTCGGGCGGCGCAGCCAGGCGGCTCGGAGGGGCTCCGCCAGGAAGAGGGCCAGGGAGAGATAGAGGAGGACGGCCAGCCAGAGGTAGCCCGGCCAGGCGACCGTGCGCTGGAGCCAGAAGGGGGCTCCCGCGCGGCCCGCGACGAGGGCGGCCAGCGACAGGAGCGGGAGGGCGAAGGCCAGGACCGTGCCCGTGCGGCGGGTCCGGCCACCCGGGGCCGTGGTGTCGCGGACCAGGCGGACCCAGAGCCAGCGGTGCACCAGGGCCAGCAGGCCCAGTACGAGCAGGGCTCCGGCGGCGAACAGAAGGATCGTCACGCGCCCGGCCCCCTGCGTGATTCGCGCCGCAGCGCCCTCACCCCGCGCAACCCGATCACTCCGACGGCCGTCCCCAGGAGAAAGGACGCCACTGCCAGGAGAAGGTGGACCCAGAAGTAAGCGGTCGGGTCCCCCGCGTCGTCGAAGGCCAGACCGCCGCCGTCCTTCCACAGGTTCCGGACGAAAGACACCCAGATGAACCAGCTCCACACGCCGAACGCGAGCAGGAACCAGGAAGCGGCGCGGCTGAGTTTCATGAGCTCAGTATCGGTTTCGTCCCCAGGACGGACGCGCCGGGGTGGGCTGTCCCGGCAGTGGTTGCGGCGGGTTGGCCGGTCAGCGACGGTAAGCACAGGATCGGGATGTACTTTCACCTGCGTGTCTGCCAAGAAGACCGCGTTGACGGTCCTTTCCGCCGCGCTTCCCGCCCTGCTGGTCCCGGCACTGCTGGCCTCTCCCGCTTACGCCGCGCCGACGCCGACACCCCCCGCGGACGGCAAGGGGCAGCCGCCCAAGGCACCCGCACCGCCCGCCTCGATGTCCACGGTCGGCGGCGCCTCGCTCGGTCAGCCCGGTACGCAGGTCAACCTGCTGCCCGGCGCGCCCGCGCTGCCGGCGAACCTGACGGGCCGTTCGTGGATCGTGGCCGACGCCGAGACCGGCGAGGTCCTCGCGGCGCACAACGCCCACTGGCGGCTCCCCCCGGCCTCGACCATGAAGATGCTCTTCGCCGACACCGTGCTGCCGGGGCTGCCCAAGGAGCAGGTCCACAAGGTCACGGACAAGGAGCTGGACGGGGTCGGTTCCGGCTCCAGCCTGGTGGGCATCAAGGAGGACGGCGAGTACACGGTCCACGACCTGTGGCTCGGGGTGTTCCTGCGCTCCGGGAACGACGCCGTGCACGTACTTTCGGCCATGAACGGCGGCGTCGAGAAGACCGTCAAGGACATGCAGTCGCACGCCGAGGAGCTCCAGGCCCTGGACACGCACGTGGTGTCCCCGGACGGCTACGACGCTCCGGGCCAGGTCTCCAGCGCCTACGACCTCACCCTCATCGCCCGCTCCGGCCTGCAGAAGCAGGACTTCCGGGAGTACTGCGGCACGGCCAGCGCGAAGTTCCCCGGCAGGCAGGAGTCCGGGAAGCCTCGCGAGACCTTCGAGATCCAGAACACCAACCGGCTGATGACCGGCGCCGGTGGCCTCCCCCCCTACAAGGGCATCGCCGGGGTGAAGAACGGCAACACCACGATGGCCGGCTCCACCTTCACCGGCGCCGCCCAGCGCGGTGACAAGAAGCTGCTGGTCACGGTCATGAACCCGGGGACCGGGGGCGTCAACTCCGTGTACGAGGAGACCGCCGACCTGCTCGACTGGGGTTTCGCGGCGAGCGGGAAGGTCAAGCCCGTGGGCGAGCTGGTGCCCCCGAAGAGCGCGGACACCTCCTCCCACGGCTCCCCGGCCCAGTCCCACGAGAACAACCCGTCGGCGTCCGGTGACGGCGCGGGCGGCGGGCTCGGTACCGCCTTCGGTGTCGCCGGCGGGGTGCTGGCCCTGGTGGCCGGCGGGTCCTACGTGGTCAACCGGCGCTGGCCCCGGGGACGCGGCCGCCGGGCCCGCGGCCAGGTGTAGCGGAGCCGGCCCCGACCCCGGACCCGGCCCCGGACTCGGCGGAGCCGGGGCCGGGCACCGAGGGCTCGGCGTCCGGCTCGGAACCCGGCTCCGGGTCCTCCACGCCGTCCCCGTCCGCGTCGTCGCGGCTCGCGGTCCACGCCGCGCAGAACAGCAGCAGCTTCGCCGTGAGGTTGATCCAGATCAGCAGCGCGATGGGCACGCCGAAGGCCCCGTACATGCTCTTCGTGGCGACCTCCCGCATGTAGCCGCTGAGCAGCAGCTTCAGCAGTTCGAAGCCGGCCGCGCCGATGAGGGCCGCCTGGATCAGACGGCGGCGGGGCGGTTCGACGCCGGGGAGCAGGGTCAGCAGGTAGAGCAGGAGCAGGAAGGCGGCCACGACCCCGACGAGGAAGGCCCCGCCCCGCAGCAGGCCGCCGCCCGCGCCCTCGCGCGGTACTCCCAGCCAGTCCCCGGCCTTGCCGACGGCGCTGGATCCGAAGATCGAGGCGGTGGCCGAGCACAGGCCGACGCCGCCGAGGCCGATCAGGACGAGTGCGTCCTTGCCCTTGCGGGCGAAGGGGTTGCCCTGGTCCTCGTCGTCCTTCTCCCAGACGGCGCGCAGGCAGTCCCGCATCGAGCCGACCCAGCCGATGCCGGTGAAGAGCAGGATGCCGGCGGCGACCAGTCCGACCGTGCCCGCGTTGGCGACGAGGGCGTTGATGTCGAGCTGGTCGGAGATGCCGGGGACCTGTTCGGCGAGGTTCTTCTGGAGCCGGTCGAGCTGCTCCTGGGTGAGCAGCCCGGCGCCGATCGCGGCGGCCACGGTGATCAGCGGGAACAGGGCGAGGAAGCTGATGAAGGTGATGGCGGCGGCGAGCCTGCTCCAGTGCACGCGGTCGAGCCGCTGGTACGAGCGCCACAGGTGCGTTCGCATCACGGCGGACACGAGGGGCCCGATCAGCGGGAGTTTCGTCAGCCAGTCCATACCGTCACCGTAAATGAGCTGTCGGAAATAGCCGGGATTGCCGCTTTTGGGGACTACGGTCGTCGATTGTGACTTTTCGCCCGACGGCTCGGCCGTTCCATGCCCTGGTCCTGCGAAGGATCGGTTTCCGGTTCCGGTTCCTGCGTCAGGAACGGCGTACGGTCGCCTCGCCCGCGGCAGCCGCCGCGCTGTCGTCCGTCGCCGAACCCAGCTGCGCGGGGACACCGCTCACCCCACCGCTTGCCCCGCTGCCGAACGGATACTCCCGCAGCTTGCGCCAGACCCCGTCCGAGCCCTGCTCGTAGAGCGCGAAACCGGAGCAGACCCACTCCGCCGCATACTCCGCGAGGGCGCTGAACGCCAGGTCCATCGCCTCCTCGGAGATCCCGTGGGCGACGGTGACGTGCGGGTGGTACGGGAACGAGAGCTCCCGGTCGAGCGGCCCGTGCGGGTCGCGGACCTGACTCTGGAGCCGGGTGCAGCCGGCGCCGCCCTCGACGACCTGGACGAAGACCACCGGCGAGAGGGGACGGAAGGTGCCCGTGCCGGCCAGTCGCATCCCGAAGGGACGGCCGGCGGCCGCGACCTCGGCCAAGTGGGCGCGGATCTCCGGAAGCCGGTCCGCGGCCACCTCCGTCGGCGGTACGAGGGTGACGTGCGTGGGAATGCCGTGCGCGGCGGCGTCCCCGAAGCCGGCGCGCAGCTCCTGAAGGCTGCTGCCGTACGGCTCCGGGACCGCGATCGAAACGCCGAGCGTTACGGTCCCCACGTGTCTCTCCTCCGCCTGTCGTCCTGTGCGTCGCCTGTGCGCGGCGTGTGTGCCGCGCGGGTGCTGCCGCCCCAGTGTGGCGGCAGCACCCCCCAGATCGCCAGGGCCCTCTTTCCCTACCGTGCCCGTCAGTGCTTCGCGGGGAGGAATCCGAGGTGGTCGTAGGCCTGCGCCAAGGTCTCGGCGGCGACCGCCCTGGCCTTCTCCGCACCCTTGGCCAGCAGGGAATCCAGGGTCTCCGGGTCGTCCAGGTACTCCTGCGTGCGCTGCTTGAAGGGTGTGACGAAATCGACCATCACGCCGGCGAGATCGGTCTTGAGCGCTCCGTAGCCCTTGCCCTCGTACGCGGCTTCGAGCGCCGGGACGGACTCGCCCGTGAGGGTGGAGTAGATCGTGAGCAGGTTGCTGACGCCGGGCTTGTTCTCGGAGTCGAAGCGGACCACTGCCTCGGTGTCCGTGACCGCGCTCTTGATCTTCTTCTCGGTGGCCTTGGGCTCGTCGAGGAGGTTGATCAGGCCCTTGGGGGACGAAGCCGACTTCGACATCTTGATCGCCGGGTCCTGGAGGTCGTAGATCTTCGCGACCTCCTTGACGATGTGCGCGGCGGGAAGGGTGAAGGTCTGTCCGAAGCGCTGGTTGAAGCGCTCGGCGAGGTCGCGCGTCAGCTCGATGTGCTGGCGCTGGTCCTCGCCGACGGGGACGGCGTTCGCCTGGTAGAGCAGGATGTCGGCGACCTGGAGGATCGGGTACGTGAACAGGCCGACGGTGGCGTTGTTGGCGCCGCCCTTGGCGGACTTGTCCTTGAACTGGGTCATCCGGCTGGCCTCGCCGAAACCGGTGATGCAGTTCATGACCCAGCCGAGCTGCGCGTGCTCGGGGACGTGGCTCTGGATGAAGAGCGTGCAGCGCTCGGGGTCCAGGCCGGCGGCGAGCAGCTGCGCCGCGGAGAGGCGGGTGTTCGCGCGGAGATCCTTCGGATCCTGCGGCATGGTGATCGCGTGCAGGTCGACGACCATGTAGAAGGCGTCGTGCGTCTCCTGCAGGGCGACGTACTGACGGATGGCTCCGAGGTAGTTCCCGAGGTGGAACGAACCGGAGGTGGGCTGGATGCCGGAGAGCGCGCGAGGACGATCAGAAGCCATGGCCCCATTCTCTCAGGTGCGGTGGGGGGCTCGGGCCCGCCACTGGCCGGAACCGGGCGGGTCGCTCGGCGACCGCCCCGCGCTGGTACGGGTACCAGGCGGTAGCCACCCGTCCGGATCTTGCCTCGGCCGAGCGACCGCTTTCCGCCCCGGCCGAGCCGGGTCCTGGGGAACGGCGGAAGGCCGGGCGGGCGGGCCCCGCGGGGCTCGCCCGCCCGGCGGGCGGGGCTCGCCCGCCCGGCGCGCGCGACGTCAGGAGAGCGGCAGGCCCGGGGCCGGGAAGGCGGCCATGAGGTCCGACACCTCCGCTCGGATGCCGGCCAGGGCCGGCTCGTCACCCCGGCCGGCGGCGTCGACGGCCCGCGAGATCCAGTCCGCGACCACCGGCATGTGGTCGGCGCCCAGACCGCGGGAGGTCAGCGACGGCGTGCCGATCCGGATGCCCGACGGGTCGAACGGCTTGCGCGGGTCGAACGGCACCGTGTTGTAGTTCACGACGATCCCCGCCCGGTCCAGCGCCTTCGCCGCGATCTTGCCGGAGACGGCCTTGCCCGTGAGGTCGATCAGGATCAGGTGGTTGTCCGTACCGCCCGAGACCAGGTCGAAGCCCCGCTCGAGCAGCGCCGCGGCCAGCGCCTTCGCGTTGGCCACGACCGCGTGCGCGTACCACACGAACGAAGGCTGCGCCGCTTCGTGGAGCGCCACCGCGATGCCGGCCGTCGTCTGGTTGTGCGGGCCGCCCTGGAGGCCCGGGAAGACCGCCTTGTCGATGGCCTTCGCGTGCTCCTCGCGGCACATCAGCATCGCCCCGCGCGGGCCGCGCAGGGTCTTGTGGGTGGTCGTCGAGATCACGTCCACGTGGCCCGCCGGGGACGGATGGGCCCCGCCCGCGATCAGGCCGGCGATGTGGGCGACGTCGGCGACGAGGACCGACCCCGCCTCCTTCGCGATCGACGCGAAGGCCTCGAAGTCGATCGTGCGCGGGAGCGCGGTGCCGCCGCAGAAGATCAGCTTGGGCCGCTCGGCCAGCGCGAGTTCCCGTACGGCGTCGTAGTCGACGAGACCGGTCTCCGCCTGGACGCCGTACTGGACGCCGCGGAACCAGGAGCCCGTCGCCGAGACCCCCCAGCCGTGCGTCAGGTGCCCGCCCATCGGCAGCGCCATGCCCATCACGGTGTCGCCGGGCTCGGCGAAGGCCAGGTACACGGCCAGGTTCGCCGGGGAGCCGGAGTACGGCTGCACGTTGGCGTGGTCGACTTCGAACAGGCCCTTCGCCCGCTCGACGGCCAGCGCCTCGATGCGGTCGATGTTCTGCTGGCCCTCGTAGTAGCGGCGGCCCGGGTAGCCCTCGCTGTACTTGTTCTGCAGCACCGTGCCGGAGGCCTCCAGCACGGCCGCGGACACGTAGTTCTCGCTGGGGATCAGGCGCAGGGTCTGCGCCTGGAGGGTTTCCTCGGCGGCGACGAAGGACGCCAGCTCGGGGTCGGTGGCGAGAAGGGCGGGGTGGTGGCTCGCGCTCATGGCGGCTCCTCCGGGGTCGATGTCAGGTCTCGTCCCCGCGAGGCCCAGGCGAGCGGCCCTGTATGCGGTCGTGCCCGCACGACTCCCCCGGAGTTCGTTCTCCGTACGCCAGTCGCCGTGCGTACCGGACACCTTAGCGGCCGCGCCACGAGAAAGGTTTCTCCGTCCGGTATACGAGCGAGGATGCAGAGTGACGCCACCCTCGTCACAGGCCCTGACGGACGATCGGAGACCCCGTGTCGACAACTGCTCAAGCCATCAGCTCCGCCGACGCGCACAGCGCGCACAACTACCACCCCCTGCCCGTGGTCATCGCCCATGCGGAGGGCGCGTGGATGACGGACGTGGAGGGACGCCGCTACCTCGACATGCTCGCCGGCTACTCGGCCCTCAACTTCGGCCACGGCAACCGCCGGCTGCTCGACGCCGCCCGCGCCCAGCTGGAGCGGGTCACCCTCACCTCCCGCGCCTTCCACCACGACCGCTTCGCGGAGTTCTGTACCAACCTCGCGGCACTGTGCGGCAAGGAGATGGTGCTGCCCATGAACACGGGCGCGGAGGCCGTGGAAACGGCGGTGAAGACGGCCCGCAAGTGGGGTTACGAGGTCAAGGGCGTGCCGGACGGCCACGCCAAGATCGTGGTGGCGGCCGACAACTTCCACGGCCGTACGACGACCATCGTGTCGTTCTCCACGGACCACGACGCCCGCGACCACTTCGGCCCGTACACCCCGGGCTTCGAGATCGTCCCGTACGGGGACCTCACGGCGCTCGCCGCCGCAGTCACCTCCAACACCGTCGCCGTACTCCTGGAACCGATCCAGGGCGAGGCCGGCGTGCTCGTGCCGCCCGCCGGATACCTGCAGGGCGTACGGGAACTGACGCGCGAGCGGAACGTGCTGTTCATGGCGGACGAGATCCAGTCGGGGCTCGGCCGGACCGGCAGGACCTTCGCGTGCGAGCACGAGGGGGTCGTCCCCGACGTCTACATCCTCGGCAAGGCCCTGGGCGGCGGTGTCGTGCCCGTCTCCGCGGTGGTCGCCGACCGCGACGTGCTCGGCGTGTTCAGGCCGGGCGAGCACGGCTCCACCTTCGGCGGCAATCCGCTGGCCTGCGCCGTCGCCCTGGAGGTGATCGCGATGCTCCGCGGCGGCGAGTACCAGCAGCGCGCCACCGAGCTCGGCGACCACCTGCACCGGGAGCTGAACCTGCTGGTCGGCGGCGGTGCGGTGACCGCCGTACGGGGCCGCGGCCTGTGGGCGGGCGTGGACATCGACCCGGCGCTCGGCACGGGCCGGGAGATCTCCGAGAAGCTGATGGAGCTCGGGGTGCTGGTCAAGGACACCCACGGCTCGACCATCCGGATCGCTCCGCCGCTGGTGATCAGCAAGGAGGACCTGGACTGGGGCCTGGACCAGCTCAGGTCGGTCCTCGGCGGCTGATCGGGGCCGGCCGGCTGGGAGCGCCCGCCGGTCAGAGGATGACGTGGGGCAGGAAACGGGCGTACTCGTCCGTGACCGGCCCCGCCGATTCCCTGATGCCCAGGCCCGCGGCCTCGTCCTCGACGACCCACGCGCCGAGCACCACCCGGTTGCCGTCGAAGTCCGGCAGCGGGGCCAGGCCCTGGAAGACGTAGGTCTCGTCCTCCTCCGCCGTGAACGGCTCGCCGCCCACCGGGTGCAGGGTGACGCCCGCGCCCTCGCGCCCCAGCAGCGGCTTCGCCGCGTAGCCGGTGGTGGAGGCGAGCTCCCGCGGACCGTCGAGGTAGGCGGGCAGCAGGTTCGGGTGCTCCGGGAAGAGCTCCCACAGGATCGCCAGCAACGCCTTGTTGGAGAGCAGCATCTTCCACAGCGGCTCGATCCAGGCGGTCGTGCCGGAGCCGCCGCCGTGGTCGTACGTGCCGAGGACCTGCGGGGCGAACTCGTCGGTGGCCAGCCACTCCCACGGGTAGAGCTTGAAGCAGGCGCGGATGAAGCGGAGCTTCTCGTCGACGAAGCGGCCGGACAGGCTGTCCCAGCCGATCTGTTCGACGGACAGGGCCTGGGTGTCGATGCCGGCCTGCTCCGCGGTCTCCCGGAGGTAGGCGACCGTCATCAGGTCCTCGCCGAGCTCGTCGGTCTCGGAGTGCGCGAAGTGCAGCGGGCCGGGCGGCAGCAGTTCGGCCTGCCGGCGCCAGGCGTCGACGAGCCGCTCGTGCAGGGAGTTCCACTGGTCGGCGCCGGGGAAGCGCTCCTCCATCCAGAACCACTGCGGACTGGCCGCCTCCACCAGCGAGGTGGGGGTGTCGGCGTTGTACTCCAGCAGCTTGGCCGGGGTGCCGGCGCCGTCGTAGCGCAGGTCGAAGCGGCCGTAGAGCGAGGGCTGCTCGGCTCGGCGCCGCCAGGACTCGGCGATCAGCGCGGCCAGCTTCGGGTCCGTGATGCCGAGGTCCGCGAAGCGGTCCTGGGCGACGATGTGCTCCGCCGCCGCCAGGCACATGGCGTGCAGCTCCTCGACGACGTTCTCCAGCGCCTCGACCTCGGGCAGCGAGAAGGAGTAGTACGCGCTCTCGTCCCAGTAGGGGCGCAGGGAGTCGTCGGGGTAGCGGGTCAGGGGGTAGATCAGCCCCTGCTCCTCGACCGTCTTCTGCCAGTCGGGGCGGGGCTCGATGGTGTGGCGCTCCACGCTGGCTCAGCCGCCCGAGGAGCTCTTGTGGCTGCCGCCGATGCCACCGCGGGTGACGGCGGACTTGTCGAAGCTGCCGCCGGTGACCTTGCCGCTGCGGACGGAGCCGCCGTAGTAGTACGTGCCCCGGCTGCTGCTGCCGCCGGTCTTGCAGTACTTGTCGTCCAGCTTGTCCAGCGTGGTCCTGTCGACGCAGCGCCGGTCCGGCTCACTGCTGTTGCCGCAGGCCACGAGCGTGGCCGCGAGCAAACCCATGCCGCCGAGTACGACGGCGCCGGAACGCATGCGGCGCCCGCTGGTACTGCTGCTGCTGTCCATGTCCGATGCTCCCCCTAGTGGCGTGCTGCCGACAGACTAGATCGAGGTCCCCGGCCGATGGAATCCGGCCGTCACGGGATCCGTGACCTACAGTCGGTTCGTGCTCATTGGGATGATTTGCGCGCTCGGTGCGGCGGTCTGCTTCGGCACGGCGTCGGTCCTGCAGGCGATGGCGGCGCGGGCGGCCGAGCCGGGAACGGGCTCGGGGGTCGACACCGCCCTCCTCCTGCGGGCGCTGCGCCAGTGGCGCTACCTCGCCGGACTCGGCCTCGACGGGGCGGGCTTCGTCCTCCAGATCATCGCCCTGCGCCACCTCCCGATCTACGCGGTGGGCGCGGCGCTCGCGGCCAGTCTCGCCGTCACCGCGGTGGTCGCGGCCCGGCTGCTGCGGGTACGGCTGAGCGGCACGGAGTGGGGCGCGGTGGCGGTGGTGAGCGCGGGGCTGGTGATGCTGGGGCTGGCCTCCGGCGAGGAGGGCTCGGGGAAGGGCTCGCTGGCGCTGAAGCTCGGGCTGCTGGCGGTGGCCGGGCTGGTGCTGGTGGTCGGTGCGGTGGCGGGCGGCCTCCCGGACCGCAGCCGTGCGCTCGCGCTGGGTCTGGCGGCCGGCACGGGCTTCGGGGTGGTGGAGGTGGCGGTCCGGCTCATCGACGACATCTCGCTCTCCGCGTTGTCGAACCCGGCCCTGTACGCGCTGCTGCTGGGCGGCGGCTCCGCCTTCCTGCTGCTCACCTCGGCACTGCAACGGGGCTCCGTGACCACGGCGACGGCCGGAATGGTGCTCGGCGAGACGATCGGCCCGGCGGCGGTGGGCGTGGCCTGGCTGGGCGACCGCACCCGCGAGGGCTTGACCTGGCTGGCGGTCACCGGCTTCGTGGTGGCCGTCGCGGGAGCCCTGGCTCTGGCCCGCTTCGGCGAACCCCCCTCCGACCCGGCCCCCACGGAGCCCGATCCCAGCCCGCCCGGCGCTTGAGGACCGACCCCGGGCGGGGCCCGGACCCCGTCACGGGAGCGCCGCGACCAGGGCCGCCAGCGTAGGCGCCCAAGCGCTCTGCGTCGGGGTCCCGAAGCCCACCACGAGCGCCTCCCGCGGCGCCGTCGACGCCCGCGGGTGACGGAAGGAGGACAGGGACCGCAGGCCGAGGTCCTGCCAGGCGGCCGCCCTCAGGGCCGCCCGTTCGCCGCCCGGCGGCAGGTCCAGCACCGCGTGCAGACCCGCGGCGATGCCGGAGACCGCCGCCCGGTCCCCGACGGCCGCCACCAGCTCGTCGCGCCGCCGCCGGTAACGCAGCCGCATCTCCCGCACGTGCCGGTCGTAGGCCCCCGACCGGATGAACTCCGCGAGCGTCAGCTGGTCCAGCGCGCTGGAGCTCCAGTCGGTATGGCCCTTCGCCGCGAGCACCTCCTCCATGAGCGGCCCCGGCACCACCATCCAGCCCATGCGCAGCCCGGGTGCCAGGGACTTGCTCGCCGTTCCGAGGTAGACCACCCGGTCCGGGTCCAGCCCCTGCAGCGCGCCCACCGGCTGGCGGTCGTACCGGAACTCCCCGTCGTAGTCGTCCTCCAGGATCAGCCCGCCCGTGGACCTCGCCCAGTCCACCGCCTCCGCCCGCCGCCCGGGCGTCAGCGCGGCGCCCGTGGGGAACTGGTGCGCCGGGGTCAGCAGGACGGCCCCCGCCGCCGATCCGGCCAGGTCGGCCGTGCGCGCCCCCGACCCGTCGACCACCAGCGGCCGCGTCCGCAACCCCGCGCCGGTCAGCAACGCCTGGTGCTCGTCCAGCCCGTACCCCTCCACCGCCATCTCCCGGACCCGGCGCGCCCGCAGCGTCCGCGCGAGCAGCATCAGGGCCTGCGTGAAGCCCGCGCACAGCACGATGCGTTCGGGGTCCGCGTACACCCCCCGGGCCCGCGCGAGGTATCCGGCGAGCGCCTCCCGCAGTTCCACCCGGCCGCGGGGGTCCGCGTACCCGAAGGCCTCGTTCGGGGCCTCGGTCAGGGCCCGCCTGGCCGCCGACAGCCAGGCCGCGCGCGGGAAGCCGCCGAGGTCCGGGGAGCCGGGCATCAGGCTGTACGAGGTCTGCGCGCGCACGGGGCGCCGTACGGGCACGGCCGCCGCGGGACGCCGCGCCCGGGCCCGCTCCGCGACGCGGGTCCCGGAGCCCTGCCTGGCCGTCAGCCAGCCCTCGGCGACGAGCTCGGCGTAGGCCTCGGCGACGGTGTTGCGGGCGATCCCCAGGTCCGCGGCGAGCGACCGCGAGGAGGGCAGCCGGGTGCCCGGGGCCAGCCGCCCGCTGCGCGCGGCCTCGCGCAGCGCCTCGGTGAGACCGGCCCGCATGCCGCGTCCGGGCCTGGTCTCCAGATGGAGGTCGGCGCCGAAAGTGGCCCATGAATCTGTCATGGATATGGACCATATAGGCGGGCCGCCTGCGCAATAGGTTGGAACCATGAACAACACGGACAGCACCAAGAACGCGCCCGAGCACACCCCCCGCATGCAGCTGGCGAAGCTCGCCCCGGAGTTCTACAGGGCCGCCGTGGCCCTGGACGCGGCCGCGGCCAAGGGCCTGGACCCGGCCCTGGTCGAGCTGGTCAAGCTGCGCGCCTCGCAGATCAACCACTGCGCCTTCTGCATCGACATGCACTCCAAGGACGCCCTCGCGGCGGGCGAGGACGTGGAGCGGCTGCTGCTCCTCGGCGCCTGGGAGGAGTCGCGGCACTTCTACACCGAGAAGGAGCTCGCCGCGATCCAGCTGACGGAGGCCGTGACCGTCCTGACCGACGGTTTCGTTCCCGACGCGGTCTACGAGCGGGCCGCGGCGCACTTCGAGGAGAAGGAGCTGGCGCAGGTCATCGCCCTGATCGCCGCGATCAACGTCTGGAACCGCATCGGCGTCACCACGCGCCTGAGCCCGGGGCACTACACCCCGGGCATGTACAACCACTAGGCGGCCGGTCCGCCGGTCCGCTTCAGGCGCCCGTCGGGCGGAAGGCGGTCAGCGCCGCAGTGTGGTGCTCCTGGGTGAGCGTCCACTCGGCGGCCGGGCCGGCCGTCAGGACCGCCCACTTCCTGCCGTCCTGGGCGAAGAAGACCCGCTCGACGCCGCGTCGCCGGCCGCGCGATTCCGCGCTGTCGTACTCGTACACGAGCTCCCCGGCCTCCGTGGCGCCCTGGACCGGTCCGATCCGGATCTCCTGGTAGCCGGTGGTCTGCGCGCGCAGGTAGGCGGAGGCGCCCCGGACAGCTCCCAGCGGGGTCAGTTCGGGCTCGCTCACCTGGAAGATCTGGATCAGGGCGGCCCGGTCGGGCGAACGGTAGAAGACCCCGGTGGCGCCGTCCTCCCGGACCCAGCCTGTGGGGACGGCGACGGTGAAGCCCTTCGCGTCCCGCACCGTGTCGTGTCCGGCGGCGCTGCCGCTCGGGCCGGGGCTCGTGCTCGGGCCGAGGGTGGGGCTGGCCCCAGGCTGGACCGAGCTGGTGCCGGTCGGACTGCCGGCGGCCGAGGGCGTGCCCGGCCCGTCGCCGCTCGGCTGGACGCTCGAAGCCGTCGACTCCGGGACCGCCTGCTCCCCGGTGTCCCGCGCCACGAACCACACGGCCCCCGCACCCAGCACGAGCGCGGCCACGGCGACACCGGCCGTGGTCGGCGTCAGCCACCGCTCACCGGACCGCGCGGGCTGTGGCGGTACGGGGTGCACGGGCTGCGGGTACGCGTACGGATACGGCTCCTGGGGCGGGGGCACCGGCCCGTACCAGCCGGGGGAAGCGTCTCCCGGCCCGGGAGCCGGCGTGGGACCGGGGTCCGGCGTCGGAGCCTGGGCGGGAGCCGGCCCGGGGTCCCGCCCGGGAGCCGGTGCCGGGGTCGGTGCCGGTGCAGGGCTCGGGGCCGGTGCAGGGCTCGGGGCCGGTGCCGGGCTCGGGGCAGAGGCCGGAGCGGGTCCGGGCGCAGGGGCCGGACCTGGCGCCGGCGCCGGGCCCGGTGGTCCCTGCGCCGGGGGGTCCGTCACCCAGCGCTGGGTCGCCGCGTCCCAGCGGGGGGCGTTCTGGGGGTGCGGGGGCACGTCAGCCTCCCAGGGAGGTCAGCAGCCCGGCCAGGGCCGTGGCGGCGCTGACCGAGTCCACCAGCGGGGCCCACCGTTCGAGCGCCCCGCGCAGCCGGGTGACCAGGCCGGGCCGGATCTCCGCGGCCCCCTCCAGCCCCTCGGCGACCCCGTCCAGTTCGGCGTCGAGCGCCGCCCGGTCCTCGCCGCGCGGGAGCCGTACGAGGGCGGCGCGCAGCTCCAGTACGGCATCCAGCAGGACCTCCGGACCCACGGCGGCGGCCCCCGCCCCGCCGTGGTGGACGGAGTTCGTGTTGTTGCTGCCGCCGATGCTGAACGCGCTGCCCGTGACGTCGCCGATCCGCACGGACGGCTCCGTACCGCTGTTGTCAGTTGCCACCGCTGCTCCCCCTGCCCTTGGCGCTGCCGCCGCCTCGTCCCGTGTTGGTGTTGTTGCTGCCGCCGACGCTGAAGGCGCTGCTGTTCACCGACTGGATGAACACCCCGCCCTCGGCGACGTTGACGGCACGCTGCGCGAACTCCTCCGTGTGCCAGCCCGCCTCGTGCAGTGCGAGGACGATGCCTCCGACGACCCGGTCCTGAACGGTCTTCAGGAAGCGGTCGAGGTCCATCAGGTGGAACAGCGAGCCGTTGTCCTGGGAGGCCAGGTCGCGCACCGACACCCGGGGCCCCTCGGGCCGGGCCCCGCCGTGCCCGGCGGTGGCGATCCGCCACCAGCTCGCGACGCCCCGGCCCAGGGTGGCCACCGAGGCCGCGATGGAGCCGGGCGTGTGGCGCAGGGCCCAGACGGCCTTGCCGAACGCGTTGTTGTTCCGGTAGCGCTGGGCGTCCGCGTCCGCGTTGTGGAAATCGGTCCGTACGGGCAACAGCACGTGCGGGGCGACCTCCAGCATCATCATCCCGCCCTGCGTGTGGACCCGTACGAACACGGTGACGACGAGGTTCTCGTCCCAGCCGCCCACCCGCACGCGCAGGAAGTGCCGGCGGCGCTCGCCGCCCTCCTCGATGGAGGCGGCCCGCTGTTCGGCGTACTGCCCGTGGACGACCTGGGCGGTGTCCCGGTGGGGCAGCCCGCCCGCGGGCAGGAACACGCACTCGTCGACGACCAGTTCGCGCATCCGGTCCCCGACGGCGGCCGCCGCGGCCGCGGACCCGTGCGGCGAGGGCACCCGCAGGCGCTCCAGCAGCGGCACGATCCGCCCGAGGACGTGGGCGTTGGTGACCGGGAGCGGCTTGCGGTCGGGGCCGAGGTCCTCGCGCGGGCGCAGTTCCACCGACAGCTGCCAGGGCCGGTAGGGGTCACCGGCTCCGCAGAACGGGTCGTTGATGTCGTACATGATCATCGGCGCGTGCTGCTCGGCCCGGATGCGCTGGCGGATCCGCTGGAAGCGGGCCCCCTCGGCGGCTTCGGCAGGATCGTTGGCGTGGTCGGCGTAGCGCTGCTCGTCGAGATCGGTGGCGATGGTCCGAAAGACGTGCCCGCGCTGCAGTCCCACGACGGTGACCACACCGGCGAAGACCACCGGCAGCCACCAGAGGACGGCGCCGGCGAGGTTCCTACCGGTCGGGGCGAACGGCAGCACGGCGCTCGCGCCCGCCTCGTCCAGGGTGCTCAGCAGCGCGAGGCCGCCGAAGCCGAGGAGGAACAGGACGACGGCGATCCCCCACCACACGTAGATCCGCAGGACCACGGCCAGCACCCGCAGCAGCGGGACGTCGCGGGAGCGCAGCCAGTCGGCCAGGCTCAGCAGCAGGAACGGCAGGACGAGCGCCGCCAGGGCGCCGCTGGTGAGCAGCGAGCCGACGAACCAGGCGCCGAGGACACCGGCCGCCCAGCCGAGTTCGGCGCGGCGGGCGCGCAGCGCGTGGGCGAGCACCCGGGAGGCGTCGTAACCGTAGGAGGGAGCGACGATGCGTTCCTCGTGGACGTACAGCTCGTCGATGACCCGGTCGCGGTAGCCGGCATCGAGATACGTGCCCGCGCACAGGAAGCGGCCGGCCTCGCTGAGGGAGGGGTGCACCGGGGGACGGCCCGCGTGGCCCGGTGAGGCCGCAGTGGCACCCCAACTGCCTTGGGGCTGAGGGGGAATCGGGATGTCGGTCACCGACCGACCTTAGGATTCCGCTCCACGCGACGACAGAAAGATTCACGCCAAAACGCCCCGGCCAGGTTTGGCCGGGGCGTTTCAGATTTAGTACTGGTGTGCTCGGGGGCCTGTGCGGCCGGTCCTCACACGGACGAGCGGATCGCTCAGATCAGGCCGAGCTCGCGCACCGCGTCGCGCTCCTCGACGAGCTCCGCCACGGACGCGTCGATGCGCGCACGGGAGAACTCGTTGATGTCCAGGCCCTGGACGATCTCGTACTTGCCGTCCTTGGTGGTGACGGGGAACGAGGAGATGATGCCCTCCGGGACGCCGTAGGAGCCGTCCGACGGGATACCCATGGAGGTCCAGTCGCCCGCCGCGGTGCCGTTGACCCACGTGTGCACGTGGTCGATGGCGGCGTTGGCGGCCGAGGCGGCCGAGGACGCGCCGCGGGCCTCGATGATCGCCGCGCCGCGCTTGGCGACGGTCGGGATGAAGTCATCGGCCAGCCAGGCCTGGTCGTTGACCAGCTCGGCGGCGTTCTTGCCGGCGATCTCCGCGTGGAAGATGTCCGGGTACTGGGTCGCCGAGTGGTTGCCCCAGATGGTCAGGCGCTTGATGTCGGAGACGGCGGCGCCGGTCTTGGCGGCCAGCTGCGAGATCGCGCGGTTGTGGTCCAGGCGGGTCATCGCGGTGAAGCGCTCGGCCGGTACGTCCGGGGCGGCGGCCTGCGCGATGAGCGCGTTGGTGTTGGCCGGGTTGCCCACGACCAGGACCTTGATGTCGTCCGCGGCGTTCGCGTTGATCGCGGCGCCCTGCGGCTTGAAGATGCCGCCGTTGGCGGAGAGCAGGTCACCGCGCTCCATGCCCTTGGTGCGCGGGCGGGCGCCGACCAGCAGCGCGACGTTGGCACCCTCGAAGCCCTTGTTCGGGTCGTCGAAGATGTCGATGCCTGCGAGCAGCGGGAAGGCGCAGTCGTCGAGCTCCATGGCGGTGCCCTCGGCGGCCTTCATGCCCTGAGGGATCTCCAGAAGGCGGAGCTTGACCGGCACGTCCGCGCCGAGCAGGTGGCCGGAGGCGATGCGGAAGAGCAGCGCGTAGCCGATCTGGCCGGCGGCGCCGGTGACGGTGACATTCACGGGAGTGCGGGTCATGGCCTTCTCCGTTAGACAGCTGGCGGTGGGGCGTCCCTGCCCCATGTGCTGGGAGGACGCCGCTCCCCGGCCCAGTAAATCTTGACGTGAAGAGACATCCGGCGTCAGGCTATCCGACCCTGGGGCACCCCAATCCCCCGGCCCGTGTGGTGCACGGCACACGGGGCGGTGGTGCGGCCGTCATTCACCCGGAAGATCTCCCCCGGAGGTGGCTCAGCGGACGGTGAAGCGCACCGCCGTCTCCAGGAACGGGATGTCCAGCAGCGGGTGGGGTTCGATGACCAGCGCCAGCAGCGTGATCGCCACGCCCAGCAGCCCGTACGTGACCATGTCCGTGAAGCGCGAGCGCACCGCGAGCATGCCCACGGAGGGCAGCAGGCGGCGCATCACCGACGCCGCGATCAGCGCGATGCCGATCATCAGACACCCGGCGCGCGCGTGGCCCACGGCCGTGACCAGCAGCCCGACCGCCGTCGCGGCGAGCACCGCCAGCATCGGCCACTGACGGGCCGGTGCCGGGGCGTCGCCGGGCGCGGCGCGGCCGCCGCCCTCGGGGCGGGCGGTGTCCCGGGTGATGGAGGGGAAGCGACGGGACTTGCCCCCGGCGGCCTCACCACCGGTCACGGACGCGGCCTCGGCGGTGGCGGTGGCGGTGGCGGTGGCGGTGGCGACGCTCTTGGCGGCGGCCGCTCGCCGGGCGCCCGACCCGGCCCCGGTACCGGCCCCGGTGCCGACCGCGGCCTCCGCACCCGCCGGGGGCCCGGCCGCGCGGCCGGGCTCCGGGGGCGCCCCGGCCCGTGCACCGTTCACTGGGCCGGAACCGCCCTTGGGGCCCGGGGCAGCCGCGGGCCCCGCGGACCCCTCGGAACCGACGGAGTCACCCCGTTCAGCCCGCACTGGGGACGATCCGCTCGGCGGCCTCGACCACGTTGACGAGCAGCTGCGCCCGGGTCATCGGGCCCACACCGCCCGGGTTCGGGGAGATCCAGCCGGCCACCTCGGCCACACCGGGGTGCACGTCCCCGACGATCTTGCCGTTCTCGTCGCGGCTGACGCCGACGTCGAGCACGGCCGCGCCCGGCTTCACGTCCTCCGGCTTGACCAGGTGCGGCACACCGGCCGCCGCGACGACGATGTCCGCCTGGCGCAGCAGTCCGGAGAGGTCGCGCGTACCGGTGTGGCACAGGGTCACGGTCGCGTTCTCCGACTTGCGGGTGAGCAGCAGGCCGATGGAGCGGCCGACGGTGATGCCCCGGCCGAGGACGACGACGTGCGCGCCGTTGATCTCCACGCCGTGGTGGCGCAGCAGCTCGACGATCCCGTACGGGGTGCAGGGCAGCGGGCCGGGCTCGTTCAGGACCAGCTTGCCGAGTGACATCGGGTGCAGGCCGTCGGCGTCCTTGGCCGGGTCCATCAGCTCCAGGACGCGGTTGGTGTCGATGCCCTTGGGGAGGGGGAGCTGGACGATGTAGCCCGTGCACTCCGGGTTGGCGTTCAGCTCCCGCACGACCTCCTCGATGTCCTCCTGGGAGGCCGTGGCGGGCAGTTCGCGCTGGAGGGAGGAGATGCCCACCTCGGCGCAGTCCTTGTGCTTGCCGTTGACGTACCAGCGGCTGCCCGGGTCGTCACCGACCAGCAGGGTGCCGAGCCCCGGGGTGATGCCCCGGGCCTTGAGCGCCGCCACGCGGGCGGTCAGTTCGGACTTGATCGCGGCAGCGGTGGCCTTGCCGTCGAGAATCTGGGCGGTCATGGCCCCATCCTCCCGGATGGAGCGGTCCAGGATCCAGTCGCGGACGCCGTGCGACCGGTTCGCCTTCGTTGCACTTGCACAACAAGTAGCCGGCCGACCGCGCAGCGGCTGGACAAGTCCACCCCGGCCGGACGACGATGCGGGGAAAGAGTGCCGCGGGCAGTGCCGGGGGGTGGGCCGCACGACTTGCAGTGACTCCTCCGCGCGTGCCGTGCGTCCCCGCACTTCCACGGAGGAACACCCCAGATGAGCTTCGGCGACCCGAACAATCCCTACGGGCAGCAGCCCCAGGGCGGCCAGCCCGGTTACGGCTATCCGCAGCAGGCTCCCCAGGGCATCCCGCCGCAGGGCTACGGCTACCCGCAGCAGCCCCAGGGCTACCCGGGCGTCGGCGGCTACCCGGGTGCCAACGTACCGATGCCCGGCGGTGTCTCGGGCGCCCGCGTCATCCTCTTCATCCTCGGCGGGCTGCAGGCCCTGTTCGGCGTGCTCCTCGGCGTCGGCGGAGCGGTGTTCGCCGCGGCGCTCTCCGACTCCTCCAGCTCCTCGGCGAGCAGTGCGGGCACCGCAGCGGGCGGCGTGTTCATCATCTTCGGCGTCCTCGTCGTCGGGATGGCGCTGTGGCCGATCCTGACGGCCGCCAAGCTGAGCAAGGGCCGGGGCGGCGTCCGGGTCTCCGGCATCATCTTCGGCTCGCTGATGAGCCTCTTCGCCGGGCTCGGCCTGATCTTCAACATCGCGACGCTGAGCAGCATGCACAGCTCCGGCGCAGGCACCTTCATGATCTCCCTGATCTTCACGGGCATCGAGCTCGCGCTGGGCCTGTGGATCCTCATCGGCCTGGCCAACTCGGCGGCGAGCGTCTACTTCAAGCGCCCGCAGTACTAGGCGATCCGGCGCCGGTACGCGTACTCGTACCGGCCGGCCCTACGGCGAAGGCCGCGTCCCGCACCAAGTGCGGGACGCGGCCTTCGCCGTACGCGGTGCCGGCGGACGCCGGGGGGACTCAGTGGAAGAAGTGCCGGGTCCCGGTGAGGTACATCGTCACGCCCGCCGCCTTGGCGGCCTCGACGACCTGGTCGTCGCGCATCGAACCGCCCGGCTGGACCACGGCCTTGATGCCCGCGGCGGTCAGGATCTCCAGCCCGTCCGGGAAGGGGAAGAAGGCGTCGGACGCGGCGTACGAGCCCTGCGCGCGCTCGGCGCCCGCCCGCTCGACGGCCAGCTTCGCGGAGTCGACGCGGTTGACCTGGCCCATGCCGACGCCGACCGAGGCGCCGTCCTTGGCGAGCAGGATCGCGTTGGACTTCACCGCGCGGCAGGCCTTCCACGCGAAGGCGAGGTCGGCGAGCTCGTCGGCGGACAGCGCCTCGCCGGTGGCCAGCGTCCAGTTGGCCGGATCGTCGCCCTCGGCCTGGAACAGGTCGGACTGCTGCAGCAGCGCGCCACCGGAGACGGGCTTGAGGTCGCCCGGCTGGTGCGGGGTGCCGGCCACCTTCAGGACGCGGATGTTCTTCTTCCTGGCCAGGATCTCCACGGCGCCGGGCTCGTAGTCCGGGGCGGCGATGACCTCGGTGAAGATCTCCGCGACCTGCTCGGCGAGCTCGACGGTCACCGGCCGGTTGACGGCGATGACGCCGCCGAAGGCGGACAGCGGGTCACAGGCGTGCGCCTTGCGGTGGGCCGCGGCGACGTCCTTCTTGTCCACGGCGATGCCGCACGGGTTGGCGTGCTTGATGATCGCGACGCAGGGCTCTTCGTGGTCGTAGGCGGCGCGGCGGGCGGCCTCGGTGTCCACGTAGTTGTTGAAGGACATCTCCTTGCCGTGCAGCTGCTCGGCGTTGGCGATCCCGCCCGGCTGGCCGTCCGTGTACAGGGCGGCGGCCTGGTGGGGGTTCTCGCCGTAGCGGAGGGTGGACTTGCGCTCCCAGGCGCCGGCCAGGAACTCGGGCAGCACCGCCTCCGGCTCCGGGGCGTACGCGTTCGTGAACCAGGAGGCCACGGCGACGTCGTACGCGGCGGTGTGCTGGAAGGCCTCGGCCGCGAGCCGCTTGCGGGCGGTGAGGTCGAAACCGCCCTCCTGCGCGGCGGTCAGCACGTCGGCGTAGCGCGCCGGGCTGGTGACCACGGCCACCGAGGGGTGGTTCTTGGCGGCGGCGCGGACCATCGAGGGGCCGCCGATGTCGATCTGCTCCACGCACTCGTCGGGGGTCGCGCCCGACTGGACCGTCGCGAGGAAGGGGTAGAGGTTGACGACCACCAGGTCGAAGGGCTCGACGCCCAGCTCGGCGAGCTGGTTGCGGTGGTCCTCCAGGCGCAGGTCGGCGAGGATGCCGGCGTGCACGCGCGGGTGCAGGGTCTTGACCCGGCCGTCCAGGCACTCGGGGAAGCCGGTCAGCTCCTCGACCTTGGTGACGGGCACCCCGGCGGCGGCGATCTTCGCGGCGGTGGAGCCGGTCGAGACGAGCGCGACACCCGCCTCGTGCAGACCGCGGGCCAGCTCTTCCAGTCCCGTCTTGTCGTAGACGCTGATGAGCGCGCGCCGGATCGGGCGCTTCGAAGCGGCGAGGTTCTCGCCCTCTGCGGTCACGGTCTCTGCGGTCCCTGCGGCCTCTGCGGCGGTCACTGGATTGTTACCTTTCGTCCCTCGATGCGGTAGCCGTGCCGGGCCAGGCGCCCCACGACGTCGACGAGCAGTTCGCGCTCGACTTCCTTGATCCGCTCATGGAGAGCGGCTTCGTCCTCTTCGTCCCGGATCTCGACAACACCCTGGGCGATGATCGGACCGGTGTCCACGCCCGCGTCCACGAAGTGGACGGTGCAGCCGGTGACCTTCGCGCCGTAGGCGAGGGCGTCCCGTACGCCGTGGGCGCCCGGGAATGCCGGCAGGAGTGCGGGGTGGGTGTTGACGAACCGGCCGCCGAAGCGGCCGATGAACTCCGGCCCCACGATCTTCATGAACCCCGCCGAGATCACGAGGTCCGGCGCGTGGGCGTCGGTGGCCGCGGTCAGGGCGGCGTCCCACTCGGCTCGGCTCGCGTGGGCCTTGACCGGGCACACGAAGGTGGGGATCCCGGCCTTCTCCGCGCGCTCCAGGCCGGTGATGTTCTCGCGGTCGGCCCCCACGGCGACGACTTCGGCGCCGAAGCCCTCGGGTCCGCCGGGGTGGGCGTCGATGGCGTCGAGCAGAGCCTGGAGGTTGGTGCCGGATCCGGAGACCAGCACGACCAGGCGGGAGGCGGCCATGGGAGGCCCTTTCTCGAGCGGGGGCGCCACCCGGCGTGACCAGGGTGCGCGTCGTTCGGCTTGTGTGATCGCACGAAACTTCGGCTCGCCGATTTACGGGCGACCCTACGAAGCCTCCGACCGCCTGCAACGATACCGGCACACCGGACGGCCCCCGAGGGACGGGGGGACGGCCGGGCGGTAGCGTCTGGCGTACACGCCGCAATCAGGCCTCCGACGTCCCAGCGACGTCCACGACACAGGGGATGAAACACACCCGATGCCGGACCGCCGCCAGCCCGACCGCTCCACCGACGACAACCCCTTCGCGGCGCCCCCGGAAGGCCGGCCCGACCAGCTCTGGGAGCCGCGCGCCGGTGGTGACGGCGGGCCCGGGCAGGGACCGGCCGAGGACCCCGGGTCCGGACCGGCGCGGTGGGATCCCACCGACCCGGTCCAGCGTCGGGCGCGGTACGCGCTGCTGGCCGGCATGTGGGGCTTCTTCTTCGGGGTCTTCGACATCCCGTCGATGGGGCTGCTGCTGGGCGTGCTCGCCCTGTACTGGGGGATCAGCGCACTGCGCGGGGTGCCCGCGAAGCCCGCCGGGGCCGACGCGGAGGGCGCCTCCGCGGCGGGCTCCGGTGCGGGGTCGGGCTCCGGTGCGGGTTCGGGTTCGGGTTCGGCTGCTCGTACGGACACCGGTACGGGTGCGGCGGGTGCGGCCGACGGGCCGGCTCCGGCCCGGGGCGGACTGGCGGCGCTGGGCGCCGCCGCCCGGCCCCAGCGGACGGCGGCGGTGAGCGGCCTGGTCACCGCCTCGCTGGCGGTGCTGCTGGCGGTGTCCTCGTATGCGGTGCACCTCACGTACAAGGACTTCTACGTCTGCGCGCAGGACGCCCTCACCAAGCCGGCGGAGCTCCAGTGCAACGACCTGCTGCCCGACAACTTCATCGGCAAGATGATCCGGGTCCAGCGCTGACCGGTCTCCGCCGTACCGCTCAGGCCGCCCCCTCCGGATCCTGCCCGGCGGGGGCCGGCGCGGGCTTGCGGCGGGCCAGTACGCGGGCTCCGGCCGTCGACGGGGCAAGCGGGGCCGCCGGGGCAGGTGCTCCGGGCGTGGCGGGCGCTCCGGCCAGGGCGGGCGCTCCGGATGGAGTGGGTACACCGGCCAGGGCGGCCGGGCCGGGTTCCGCGGCCGTCGGACGCGGGGGTCCGGCGGGCAGCCCGGGGATCGGGATCGGGGTCAGGTCCAGCTTGAGTCCCGGCACCACCAGCACGGGCCGCTTCGGCGACGCGGACCCGGGTGCGGGCACGGACCCGGCCGCGGGCACGGGCACGGCCGCGGGCCGGGGCTCCTCCTTCGGGGCCCGGGCCGGGGACTGTCCCTGGCTCGCCCGGCCCTCCGGGGGCGTGGTGGAGGAGAAGTCCGGGATCAGGGTGCCCGCCGCACGGCGCAGCGCCGCCCAGCGGACCTCGCGCACCCCGCTGTCGTGCCAGCCGTCCTCTGCCTCGGCTGCGGCCAGGCCCTTCGCGGGGCGGTTGCGCCACCCGTGCACGGTCACGGCCAGCGGGACCGCGAGCGCCAGGGTCCAGCCCAGCGCAGCGCCGCCCGCCTGCCACCACACGGGCCCGAAGGCGGCCAGTTCCCGGGAGCCGAGCGGGCCCGCCGAGGCGGCGGCGAGCCCCGCGGTCGCCAGCGCGCACACCACCGCTCCCAGCGCCGCCGTGAGCGCGGTCTCCCCGTAGGAGACCTCCCGTGCCCGGCGTACCGCGAACCAGCCCACCGCCAGCCCGGCCGCCACCGGCACCGCGCCGACGGCCCAGGTCAGCGGGGTGCCAGCGCCCTCCGGAGGCAGCGCCGCGAGCAGCGGGAACCGGGGCAACGCCGGCGCGCCGGCGAAGCCCAGCGGGGTCGCGACGGCTCCGGCGCCCAGGGCGAAGCCGGGACCGAGGGTGTACGCGGCGCCCCACACGACCGCGTTCGGGATCAGGGTGAGGGCCAGCAGCAGCACCGCGAAGCGGCCCGACCAGACCCCGGTCACCGCCACGAAGGAGCCCTGCACCTCCGCCCCGTGCCACGCGAGCGAGGCCCCGACCAGCAGGGCTCCGCCGCCCAGGAGCACCAGCGCCCCGCAGACGCCGGCCCGCAGCGCGAGGGTGTAGCGGGGGCGGGTCAGCCGGCCGGGCAGCTGCCCGAGCGGCCTCCCCCGGGCCTCCCAGACCCCGCCGGCGGCCGCGAGAGCGGCGACCAGGGGCAGGTGCCAGGCAGCGCTGAGCGGGTCCGCGGGCATCGGCCCGGCGGCCGCGTAGACGACCGCCAGGGTGCCGACGCCGAGGTAGCCGCAGAGCACGGCGGAGAACACCGCGGCCGCGGGCAGCGGCTCCGCGCCCCGCTCCTCCCCGGCGGCGCTGCCGAGCCGGGCGGCGCGCCGGATGAGCAGCGCGGGCAGGGCGACGAGCAGCAGCGGGACCAGGCCGACGGGGGCGGGCACGCCGGAGAGGGTCTCGTAGCGGACCAGCGCGGTCCCGTGGGCGAGCAGCCAGAGGCCCGCGGCGAGGTGCAGGGCGCCGCCGGGGCCGCTGTCGGGGTACGGGGAGCTGATCCACAGCACGATGACGAGCACGGCGAGGAAGCCGAGCCCCAGTACCGCGGCGACGGCGCCTCCCACGACACACGCGGCGGCCGCCGGTGAACGGCGCGGTACGGGGGCCCTTGGGGCCGTAGGCAACGAGGTCCCGCGTTCGGTCACTTGGGTCACCCCGCCATGGTGCCAACGACACGCGCTATGGGCGGGTAACAGGCGAATGACCGTGGTGTCGCTCAATATACGTTTATGTACTTTTTCGCTCAGGGCGTCCGGGTCGCGGGGAGTATGGCATGACACAAAGCGTCACGGAGCTGAGCCTCCCCACCCCGAAGGAACGCCGGCGCCTGCGCGAAGCCGCCGATCTGACCCACGACGAGGTCGCGGCGGCGGTGGGCGTCACCTCGAACACGGTCCGTTCCTGGGAGACCGGCCGCACCCACCCCCGGGGCCGCAAGCGCGAGGCCTACGCGAAACTCCTGTCCCGGCTGGCCGCCGACCAGGCCCAGCGGCCCGCTCCCGGCCGCTCCGCCCCGGCCGCAGCCGACCAGCCCCGGCCGGACTGGACCGTCGGCGCGGCACCCGGCGCCGACCCCCGCCCGGACCGTGCCGACGGCCCCGCCGGGCAGGGAGCCGGCGCGGCGGATACGGGCACGGCCGCCGCACCCACCCGGCCCGCCTGGGCCAACGGCACCGCCGCACCGCAAGCGGGCACCCCCGGCCCGGAGACGCCCGGGCACCCAACCGGCCGTACCGGCACCGCCCCGGACGGCACGTCAGCCGCTGCCCCGACAGTCGGCGCCGCCCCCACGGACGCAGACCCGGCGTCAGCCGCCCGCACGGCATCCGGCCCCGCCCCCACGGGCGCGGAGCAGGCGTCGGCCATGACCACCCCGCCCGCCTCGGCAGGCAGTGCCCCGGCGGACCACGAGGGCGACCCCGCGGAGGCGTCGCCGGCAGCCGACGCCCCCGGGGGCGTCTTCGGACTGCGGATGCGGGGTCCCGCCCGGCCCCTCGGGGCCCAGACCCGGCCCAAGACCGCCGTCAAGCGTGCCCCGAAGCCCCCCGTCGGGGTCCCCCGGCACGAGTCGAAGACCGCGGTCAAGACCGCGGCCGGCGGTGGCGGTAACAGCGGCGGCAACGCAGGCGCGGGCCCCGCCGCCCTCCGGACCGGCGGACCGGTGACCCCGGGTCCGGGTCCGGGAACCGGCAGCGGTACGGGCTCGGGGCCCGGCCGGGATGCGGACACGGGCCGCGATACGGCTGCGGGCACGGCTCCGGGTGCGGGTCCGGACGCGGACACTGACACGGCCCCGGGTACGGGCCCGGCTCCGAGTATCGGCCCGGGCTCGGCCGACGGCGGCCCGGGGGCCGAGGCCCCGGGCCCTGATCCCCGTACCGCCCCGCAGGGAAACCCACCGTCCCCGTCACCGGTCGCCGCCTTCGACACCCTCTACAACCGCACCGCCCCCGCCCTCGTCCGCCAGGCCTACCTCCTCACCGGCCGCCGCGGCCTCGCGCGCGAGGCCGTCGAGCGCGCCTTCCAGCAGGCCTGGGAGCGCTGGCCCGAGCTCGCCACCGACCCGGACCCGGTCGGGTGGGTGCGCGCCGCGACGCACGAGTACGCGCTCTCCCCCTGGCACCAGCTCCGGCGGGCCCACAAGCATCCCGACAAGCCCCCGGCCGACCCAGCCGACCGTGTCCTCATGGACGCGATGCTCGCGCTGCCCCCGGCCCACCGCCGGACCGTGCTGCTCTACGACGGCGTCGGGCTGGACCTCCCCGACACCGCCGCCGAGACCGAGGCCTCCACGCCGACCGCCGGCAACCGGCTCGTCAACGCGCACGCCGACCTCGCCGACCAGATCCCCGAACTGGCCGGCACCGCGCCCGGGAAGCAGTCCGCGCTGCTGCGCGAACGGCTCGGCTCGCTGACGCCTGCCGTCCAGCTGGAGCCGCGCGCGGCAGCCGTCGTACGGGTGGCCGGCGAGCACCGCACCCGGCGGTGGACGCGCGCGGTCGTCGGGGTGACGGCGCTCATCGCCGCCGCGACGGCGTACACCGCGGTGACCGCGCCGACCGAGTACGAGCCGCCGCGCGCGCCCGGCGCGAACGTGTCGGGCGTGCCCCCGCACAGCGGCCCGCAGCAGCTCTCCGACCAGGGCCGGCAGCTGCACGACAAGCTGCTGTCCGACCCGTCGGCCGGCACCGCGCGGATCGCGCCGAGCCTCGAATAGCCGGGTGCCGTCGCCATCGGCGACCCCACGGAAAACGGGCGTGGCCCGCACCCCTCACAGGGTGCGGGCCACGCCCGTCTGCGCCGCGGCCCGCCGGAGCGGCTGCCGCGTGGTGACTACCGCGCGGTGACTACTGCGCGGCGGCCAGGATCTCGCGCGCCAGCTTCGCGGTCTCGGTCGGGGTCTTGCCGACCTTCACACCGGCGGCCTCGAGGGCCTCCTTCTTGGCCTGCGCCGTACCGGAGGAGCCGGAGACGATGGCGCCCGCGTGGCCCATGGTCTTGCCCTCGGGGGCGGTGAAGCCCGCGACGTAACCGACGACCGGCTTGGTGACGTTCTTCGCGATGAAGTCCGCCGCACGCTCCTCGGCGTCGCCACCGATCTCGCCGATCATGACGATCAGGTCGGTGTCGGGGTCCGCCTCGAACGCCTCGAGGGCGTCGATGTGCGTGGTGCCGATGACCGGGTCGCCACCGATGCCGACGGCGGAGGAGAAGCCGATGTCACGGAGCTCGTACATCATCTGGTAGGTCAGCGTGCCCGACTTGGACACGAGACCGATGCGGCCGGGCTTGGTGATGTCGCCCGGGATGATGCCGGCGTTGGACTGGCCGGGGGTGATCAGACCCGGGCAGTTCGGGCCGATGATCCGCGTCTTGTTGCCCTTGGAGGTCGCGTACGACCAGAAGGCGGCGGAGTCGTGCACCGCGATGCCCTCGGTGATGACGACGGCCAGCGGGATCTCGGCGTCGATGGCCTCGACGACCGCGGACTTGGCGAACGCCGGCGGGACGAAGAGGACGGAGACGTTGGCGCCCGTCTTCTCGATCGCCTCGGCGACGGAGCCGAAGACCGGGACCTCGGTGCCGTCGAAGTCGACGGTGGTGCCGGCCTTGCGCGGGTTCACGCCGCCGACGATGTTGGTGCCGTCAGCCAGCATCAGCTTGGTGTGCTTCATGCCCGTGGCACCGGTCATGCCCTGGACGATGACCTTGCTGTCCTTGTTGAGGAAGATAGCCATGTGAGTCTTTGACCTCTGCCCTTACTTCGCAGCCGCGAGCTCGGCGGCCTTGTCGGCCGCGCCGTCCATGGTGTCCACGCGCTGCACCAGCGGGTGGTTGGCGTCCGAGAGGATCTTGCGACCCAGCTCGGCGTTGTTGCCGTCGAGGCGGACGACCAGCGGCTTGGTGACCGCCTCGCCCTTGTCCTCGAGCAGCTGCAGCGCCTGGACGATGCCGTTGGCGACCTCGTCACACGCGGTGATGCCACCGAAGACGTTGACGAACACGGACTTGACGTCCGGGTCGCCGAGGATGATCTCGAGACCGTTGGCCATGACGGCGGCGGAGGCGCCACCGCCGATGTCCAGGAAGTTGGCGGGCTTGACGCCGCCGTGGTTCTCGCCGGCGTACGCGACCACGTCGAGGGTGCTCATGACGAGACCCGCGCCGTTGCCGATGATGCCGACCTCGCCGTCGAGCTTCACGTAGTTGAGGTTCTTCGCCTTGGCGGCGGCCTCGAGCGGGTTCGCGGCCGCGTGGTCCACGAACTCCTCGTGGCCCGGCTGGCGGAACTCGGCGTTCTCGTCGAGCGAGACCTTGCCGTCGAGCGCGATGACCTCGCCGGAGGCGACCTTCGCGAGCGGGTTGACCTCGACGAGGAGCGCGTCCTCGGCGATGAAGGTCGCCCACAGGGTCACGAGGACCTCGGCGACCTGCTCGGCGACCTCGGCCGGGAACTGCGCCAGCGCGACGATCTCGCGGGCCTTCTCGATGGTCACGCCCTCGTTGGCGTTCACCGGGACCTTGGCGAGCTTCTCCGGGGTCTCCTCGGCGACCTGCTCGATGTCCATGCCGCCCGCGACCGAGGCCATGGCCAGGAAGGTGCGGTTGGTGCGGTCGAGGAGGTACGAGACGTAGTACTCCTCGAGGATCTCGGGGGCCGTCTCGGCGATCATCACCTTGTGGACCGTGTGGCCCTTGATGTCCATCCCGAGGATGTCCGTCGCCCGGGCGACGGCCTCGTCCGGGGTGGCGGCGAGCTTCACGCCGCCGGCCTTGCCGCGGCCGCCGACCTTCACCTGCGCCTTGACGACCGACTTGCCGCCCAGCCGCTCCGTGGCCTCGCGCGCCGCCTCAGGCGTGTCGATCACTTCACCGGCCAGCACCGGTACACCGTGCTTGGCGAAGAGGTCCCTCGCCTGGTACTCGAACAGGTCCACGCGCGTCCGTCCCTTGTCTTCAAAGATTCGCAGTGATTCGCGGTTGTCTGCTATCTGCGTGGGCGTGCCGCGGAGGGCAACGTGACGGCGCTGTCACAAGGAAGGCGCACACGGTGACCGTGGACGCGGCATGTCCGTCCCGCAGGTTATCCCCGTGGGACGTAGGTCCCTAAATCGCAGATCACACCTGAGCGGTGATACCTGTCACAGATCGCCTCACGGTTGAACTGCGTGTTCGTGCGATCCGCCGATGGGAAGGCCCTCGTACGGGGCTCGCGGGGAGCCCGTACGGAGCTCCTGCGGGGCTCGCGCGGCCGGCGTAGGAGGGTCCTGCCCGCTCACGGAACGGGCAGGGGCCGCTTCTCCAGCGCCGCGGCCATCACCTCCGGGAACAGGTCGGGCGTACAGGCGAACGCCGGGGCGCCGAGCGCGGCGAGGGCGGCGGCGTGTTCGCGGTCGTAGGCGGGCGCACCCTCGTCGGACAGCGCGAGCAGGGTCACGAATTCCACGCCCGCCCCCTTCATCGCCGCGACCCGCTTCAGCATCTCGTCGCGTATGCCGCCCTCATAGAGATCACTGATGAGGACGACGACGGTGTCGGCCGGCCGGGTGATCTTCGACTGGCAGTAGGCGAGCGCGCGGTTGATGTCGGTGCCGCCGCCGAGCTGGGTCCCGAAGAGCACGTCGACGGGGTCGTCGAGCTGATCGGTCAGATCCACGACCGCGGTGTCGAAGACGACCAGCCGGGTCGCGATCGAACGCATCGACGCCAGCACCGCCCCGAAGACGGAGGCGTAGACGACGGAGGCCGCCATCGAGCCCGACTGGTCGATGCAGAGGATGACCTCCTTCTTCACCGCGCTCGAGGCCCGGCCGTAACCGATCAGCCGCTCCGGCACGACCGTGCGGTACTCGGGGAGGTAGTTCTTCAGATTGGCCCGGATGGTCCGGTCCCAGTCGATGTCCGCGTGCCGGGGCCGGCTGATCCGGGCGGACCGGTCGAGGGCGCCGGTGAGGGTGGCCCGCGTCCGGGAGGCGAGCCGCTTCTCCAGCTCCTCGACCACCTTGCGGACCACGGTGCGGGCGGTCTCCCGGGTCGTCTCGGGCATCGCCTTGTTGAGGGAGAGCAGGGTGCCGACGAGGTGCACGTCCGGCTCCACGGCCTCCAGCATCTCGGGCTCCAGCAGCAGCGCGGCCAGTCCGAGCCGCTGGATCGCGTCCCGCTGCATGACCTGCACCACCGAGGTGGGGAAGTACGTCCGGATGTCCCCCAGCCAGCGCGCCACGGCGGGCGCGGACCCGCCGAGCCCCGCCGACCGCTCCCCCGCGCTCCGGCGCCCCCCGCCACCAGCGCCGTACAGCGCCCCGAGCACGGAGTCCATCCCGGCGTCCGCCCCCTCCAGCGCACACCCGGTCCCGTCCCCCTCCCCGCCACCGAGCACCATCCGCCACCGCCGCACCCGCTCGGCGGCCACGCCCCGCGCACCCGGCACCACCGGCTTCCCCGAACCCGCCATCTGCCCATCCCCCGTCCCAGTCATGACCACCACCCACACATGCCCCCGCCCACCCGCTTACGGCCGTCCCCGGCCGGGTGGGCCCGGGGGCTCGTCAACTCGGAGCTCCTGCCAGGAGGAGGTGGACCAGGTCCACCACCGCGTCCGCGCGGACGGGGTCGAGCTCCGCGCCGAAGCCGGGCGGCGCCGCCCCCGTCCCGGATCCCGCAAGCCCGGCACCGGCTCCCGCCGGCCCCCGCCGGGCCAGCTCCCCCAAGGTCCGCTTCACGCCCGGTTCGTACGCCCCGAACGTCCGCCGCAGCAGCGGCAGTACGTCGATGAACGCCCGCTCCGGCACCGACACCAGCCAGCCGTCGATCAGCCCGAGCAGCCGCTCGTCGTGGACGAGCAGCGTGCCGCCGCCCGTGCCGCCCCCCGCGAACCCCTCGATCCAGCCCGCCGCGTCGGCCGGCGCGGACGCCGGGGACAGCGAGAGCCCCATCAGCCGGGCCGTCTCCCCGGGCGGCAGCCGCCCGTCGTCGAGCAGCAGCCGGGCGGCCCGGCCGCGGATCAGCCCGGGCACGGTGTCCCGCCCGGCCAGCGTCCGCAGCACGGCCGACCACCGCTCCCGCAGCCCGTCGGCCCCGTCGCCCCCCAGCAGCCCGATCGCGGTGTGCACCCCGTCCACGTGCCCCCGCAGCTCCGCCGCCGCGTCGGCGTCCAGCCCCGCCGCGCAGGCGGGCGGCAGCGCCACGCATATCCGCTCCGCGAGCCCGGCCGCCACCTTCGCGAGCGCCGCCGCGTCGGTGCCGCGCACGTCCCCGTACCGCAGTGAACGGGCCAGCGCGGGCAGCGCCTCGGCCAGGCCCGCCACATCGGTGTCCAGCGCGGCCAGGTCGGCGAGGGCCCGCAGGACGGCGGGCAGCGCCTCGGCGAGACCGGCCAGCAGGCACCGCTCGGCCAGGGCGGTGACCTCGCCCAGCTCCCCGGCGCCCGCCGCGTCGGCCTCGGCCCGGGCGGTGGCCGCCCCGAGGACGGTGGTCCCCCAGATGCCCGCTTCGGCCACCCGCACCGCCAGCTCCGGCTCCCAGCGCAGCCGCCAGGTCTCCCGGAAGGTGCCCGTGCTCCCGCGGGAGGCCGCCGGAAGCCCCCAGTCGATGCCGAGCAGCCGCAGCCGGTGGAGCAGCAGGGACTTGGCCGCGTCGGTGTCCTTGCGCAGGTCGAGCTCCAGCTCCCGGTCCTGCGCCTCGGTCTTGAGGCGCAGCGAGCGCTGCTGCCGCGTCAGGTCGCGCTGGAGCGGTACGACGGGTGCCGCGTCGGGGACCTCGCCGAGCACCTCCCCGACGACGAGCCGGTCCTCGATCAGCGCGAGGGGTACGTCGGAGCCGTCGCACATCACCGCCCGGACCGCTTCCAGGGTCTCCGTCAGCCCCGGCACGGGCCGGCCCCGCATCGCGGCCAGGGCGTCGGCGAGCCGGACCGACTCGATGACGTGAGCCGGGGAGACCTGCCGGTCCTCCTCCCGCAGGAGGCCCGCGACCTTGGTCAGCCACCGCTCGACGGGCCGGTCCCGGGCCGCGAAGAGGTGTGCGTACCAGCCGGGTGAGGTGATGCCCGCGCCGTACCCGCCGGCCCGGGCGAGCCGCCGGTGGGTCCACGGGACCCAGGTGGTCTCCACCTTGACCTTGGGCAGCCCGGTGAGCAGGGCCTTGTCCGCGGTCGCGGTGGTCTTCGCCCGCAGGGCCGGGACGTGCCAGGCTCCGCAGACGACGGCGTAGGCGTCGCCGAACTCGCGTCGCGCGGCCCGCATCCGCTGCCGCATGTACGCCTCGCGCACGAGGTCCCGGTGGTGGCCGCCCGCGCCGTACTCCTCGCGCAGGGCGCCCATGGCCTCGCCGAGCGCCTCGAACACGCCGAGCGGGTCGGCGGCCGGCCCGGTCCCGCCCCGGTGCTCGACGACGTCCTCCCACCACCGCTCGGGGTCCTCGTACCCGGCGGCCCCGGCGAGGACCGCGAGCGGGTCCAGCCGGACGGAGTCGGGCGCCGGCCCGGTCCGCTCCCCGGTCTCCTCCCCGCCTGCTCCCCCGTCCCCCGGCGCGGCCAGCGAGTGGGCGGCCGGGAGGTCGATGAACCGCACCGGTACGTCCCGCTCCTGCGCCCACCGGAGGGCGACCCATTCCGGGGAGAAGTCGGCCAGGGGCCAGAACGCGGCCCGCCCCGGGTCGTCGGCGGCGTGCGCGAGCAGGGCGACGGGCGGGCGCATCCCCGGGTCCGCGGCCAGCGCCAGCAGGGCGTCCCCCTCGGGCGGCCCCTCGATCAGGACCGCCGCGGGCCGAGCCGCGTCCAGGGCGGTCCGTACCGCGCGGGCCGAGCCGGGCCCGTGGTGGCGTACGCCCAACAGCACCGGGCCGGCCACCGCCCCGGCCGTCGCCGTGCTCATGCCGTCACCTCACGGCAGGCGCGGTAGAAGTCCTTCCAGCCGTCGCGCTCGCGGACCACGGTCTCCAGGTACTCCTGCCAGACGACCTGGTCGGCGGCCGGGTCCCGCACGACGGCCCCGAGGATCCCGGCGGCCACATCGGAGGGGCGCAGCACGCCGTCCCCGAAGTGGGCGGCCAGGGCGAGGCCGCCCGTGACGACCGAGATGGCCTCGGCGGTGGACAGGGTGCCGCTGGGCGATTTCACCTTCGTACGCCCGTCGTCGGTGACGCCGCCCCGCAGCTCGCGGAAGACCGTGACGACGCGGCGGATCTCCTCCAGTCCCTCCGGGGCGGCGGGCAGGTCGAGGGCCCGGCCCATCTGGTCGACGCGACGGGCCACGATGTCGACCTCGGCGTCGGCGGTGGCGGGCAGCGGCAGCACGACGGTGTTGAAGCGGCGGCGCAGCGCGCTGGAGAGCTCGTTGACCCCGCGGTCGCGGTCGTTGGCGGTGGCGATGAGGTTGAAGCCGCGCACGGCCTGCACTTCCTGGCCGAGCTCCGGTATCGGCAGCGTCTTCTCGGACAGGACGGTGATGAGGGTGTCCTGGACGTCGGCGGGGATCCGGGTCAGCTCCTCGACGCGGGCCGTCATGCCCTCGGCCATGGCCCGCATGACCGGGCTCGGTACGAGGGCTTCGCGGCTGGGGCCGTGGGCGAGGAGGCGGGCGTAGTTCCAGCCGTAGCGGATGGCTTCCTCGGGAGTGCCGGCCGTGCCCTGGACGAGCAGGGTGGAGTCTCCGCTGACGGCGGCGGCGAGGTGTTCGGACACCCAGGTCTTGGCGGTGCCTGGCACGCCGAGGAGGAGCAGCGCACGGTCGGTGGCGAGGGTGGTGACGGCGACTTCGACGATGCGGCGCGGGCCGACGTACTTGGGTGTGATGACGGTGCCGTCGTCGAGCGTGCCGCCCTGCAGGTACGTCGCCACGGCCCACGGGGAGAGCTTCCAGCGGGCCGGGCGGGGCCGGTCGTCGACGGCCGCCAGGGCTTTCAGTTCGTGCGCGAAGGCGTCTTCGGCGTGCGGTCGCAGCGCCTCTGCGGTGGTCTCGTTCCCGGTCGTGGTCATGGTCCCCCTCCAATGCTCGACAGCCGCTTCCGACTGCTGGCACCACGATGCACCCGACCACTGACAACGCCCCCCGGACAGACTGTTGTTGCAGGTCAGAGCGATTGTCAGTGGGGGTCTCTACGGTGGAACACATGACTGAGCAGGGGGTCCGCTGGACGGCGGAACAGGTACTGGCTCTGGCTCCTGACGATGCGTCGCGCAAGGCGGGGGCCAGACTCGGCGGGGCGGGGCCGTGGTCACAGACCGGAGGTTCCGCTTCCGGCGCGGTATGGGGGTTGTGCAAGGGCAGCGGCAGCAAGCCGTACCGGACGGTCGCCGACCTGTCCGGGCCTGCCTTCACGTGCTCCTGCCCGAGCCGGAAGTTCCCGTGCAAGCACGCGCTGGGACTGCTGCTGCTCTGGGCGGCGGAGGGGTTGGGAGTTCCGGCCGAGGCCCCGGAGTGGGCGGGCGAGTGGCTGGCGGAGCGGGCGGCCAGGGCGGCGCGGACGACCACCGCCCGCTCCGGTCCGGACGGGCCGGCGGACGCGGAGGGTGCGCGCAAGCGGGCCGAGCGGCGGACGGCGCGGATCGACGCGGGCGTCATCGAACTGGAACAGCGACTCGCGGACCTGATCCACGGGGGACTCGCCGGTCAGCAGCAGACGGGTTACGCGGGCTGGGAGGAGACCGCTGCCCGGATGGTCGACGCCCAGGCACCCGGACTGGCCGCGCGGGTGCGGGAGTTGGGGGCGATACCCAGTTGCGGGGCCGGCTGGCCCGCCCGGATGCTGGAGGAGGCCGCGCTGCTGCACCTGCTGGACCGGGCCTGGCTGGGGGTGTCCGGGCTGCCGGAGCCGCTGGCCGCGACGGTCCGCAGCCGTCTGGGACTGCGGACCCGGGCGGAGGGCGAGGCCGTACGGGACCGCTGGCTCGTGCTGGCCCAGTACGACACGGCGTCCCCGGACGGCCGCCTCACCACCCGCCGGACATGGCTGCGCGGGCTGGCGAGCGGCCGGCCGGCCCTGGTCCTGGACTTCGGTCCGCCGGGGCGGCCACCGGGCCTGGCCCTGCCCGTCGGTCTGGTGCTGGATGCGGAAGCCCGCTTCCGGCCCGGTTCGGCGGGGTTGCGCGCCGACCTCGGAGAGAGGTTCGCACCGGCCGGGCCGTGCGGGGGCGCGCCTGCGGGCGTGAGCACGGGCGCGGCACTGGAGGCGTACGGCGCGGCACTGCGCGAGGACCCCTGGCTGGAGTCCTGGCCGGTGGTGCTCGGCCCGGTGGTGCCGATACCGGGGGAACGATCCGAAGGACGGACAGGAGACCGAAGAGGGGGACGAGCGAGCGGACGGACGGGGGAAACGGCCTGGCAACTGGCGGACGCGGAGGGGACGTCCGCCCTGCCCGTGCCCCTGACCGGGGCCGGGAGCCGGTCAGGGGCCGGACTGTGGCAGCTGGCCGCGCTCTCGGGGGGCGGGCCGGTGACGGTGTTCGGCGAATGCGGACACCGCGGATTCACCCCGCTGACGGCCTGGCGACCGGACTCATCGGAGCCGGTGGTGCTGGGCTGAGCGGGCGCAGGGGGAGGAAGCGGCGGCGCGGGGGCGCCGTCGTGCTCGAACGACTGAGCCGGGGGGCTTTCGTGGACGACAACCACGCCAGTTGAGGCCGTGAACACGGCGGCAAGTGCCACAGGGGAATCGAGCTGCTCCGGTCCCGCGGAGGGGGCGGGACCGGAGCACGGCACACGGAGAGGGAGGGGACCCGATGGACACGGCGACGAACACGACGAAGACGAAGACGACGGCAGCGGCGGCAACGGTGGCAGCGACAGCGACGGACGGAGGAACGGCCTACGCCGACTGGGACGAGCTGGTCGGTGCCGCACTGCTGGGCACCGGGAGGCGGCAGGTCAGTCCCGAGGGGCTGCTCGGGGCCGCGGCCGTACAGACGGTCCGGCGCCGGGCCGGACTGCTGCCCGCCGAGGCGGGTCCGCGGCCCGAACCGGCCCCGCGCGACCCGCGCCCCGAGCCGCCTGAACCGGCCCGGCGGCGGCTGGCACAGCTGTTGGCCGGCCGGACCGGCGCGGGCAGCGGCGGCGGGCGTCGGGGGGCGGCCCCGGACCTGACGGAGCTGCTGCCGCAGTGGCTGGCCGCCGCCGGGCACCACGGCTACCGGGCGCCGGCCGCGCTCGTGCCCGCGCTGCTCGACCTCGCGCGGGCCCGCAGCGATCTCCGGCCGCAGGCGCTGGCCCTGGCCGGGACGCGCGGGCTGTGGCTGGCCCGGCTCAACCCCGACTGGCGGTTCGCGCTGCGCGGGGGTTCCGGGAGCGCCGGTGAACTGCCCGGCCCGACGGATGCCGAGGGTGTGGAACGGCTGTGGCAGGAAGGGCTGTTCGCGGAGCGGGTGGCGCTGCTCGGCGCCGTACGGGCCCACGAGGCGGCGGCCGGGCCGCGGCTGCTGGCCACCACGTGGACCACCGAGCGGGCCGAGGACCGGCTGATGTTCCTCGATTCGCTGCGGGTGGGGCTGTCGGCGGGCGACGAGCCGTTCCTGGAGGCCGCACTGGGCGACCGCAGCCGCAATGTCCGGGCGACCGCCGCCGAGCTGCTGTCCGCGCTGCCGACATCGGCGCTGGCCGGGCGGATGGCGCGGCGGGCGCTGGCCTGCGTCGGCCCCGAGGGGGTGACACCGCCGGCCGAGTGCGACGCGGGGATGCTGCGCGACGGCGTGGTCGAGCGACCGCCGGCCGGGCGCGGGGAGCGGGCCTGGTGGCTGGGGCAGTTGGTGGAGTCCGCTCCGCTGTCGTGCTGGCGGGAACGGTTCGGGGGGCTCGGCCCGGCGGAGATCGTGGCGCTGCCGGTGGCCGAGGGCTGGGCGGAGGAACTGCATGCCGCCTGGTGCCGGGCGGCGGTGCGCCAGCGCGACCCCGCGTGGTCGCAGGCCCTGCTCGGATCGGCGACCGCACCACCCGCGGCGGGGCCGGCGACGGCTTCGCTGGCGGAGCGGGCGAAGCTCCTGTCGATCCTGGGGGAGGGAGAACGGGCGGCGTGGGTCGCGGAGTTCATACGGACCCACGGGCTGTCGGAGGCGTTCCAGCTGCTGGGGGTGTGCGTGGTGCCGTGGGCGGGGGCGCTGGGGCGGGCGGTGGTCGAGGCGCTGGATTCCGCGCGGGAGGCGGGGGGCTACCCGTGGAGCTTCAGCGGGGTGATGGGGCTGGCGGAGCGCTGCCTCGACCCTGCGGAGGCGGAGCGGCTGGATGCGCTGGTGGCGGAGCCGGTGGAGGAGGGGGATGCGGCGGCGTACTGGTCGGAGGCCTTCCAGCGGCTGGTCGCCACTCTCCGGCTCCGCGCGGCCATGCACACGGAACTGACACCGCCGGGCTGACTCGGCGGGCCGGCTCGGCGGGCCGGAACCGGCCGGTCCCAGCCCGCACCTGAACGCCGCGGGGCTGGAAAATCCAGCCCCGCCGGCGATTGGGGCGCGGGGTCCGGGGGCTGGCCCCCGGCGACGGCGCCGCACCCGGCAACAGGGCAGGAGCCGGGCAAGGCCCCGCCAGGGCTACGCGGGTTGGCGGACGTGGGCGCGGACCCAGTCGACGATGGCCGTGGTGGTCGCGCCCGGGGTGAAGATCTCGGCCACGCCCTTCTCCTTGAGCGGAGCGATGTCCGCCTCCGGGATGATGCCGCCGCCGAACACCTTGATGTCCTCCGCGTCGCGCTCCGCGAGGAGTTCCAGCACACGCGCGAACAGCGTGTTGTGCGCGCCCGAGAGGATCGACAGGCCGATCGCGTCGGCGTCCTCCTGGATCGCGGTGTCGACGATCTGTTCGGGGGTCTGGTGGAGGCCCGTGTAGATCACCTCCATGCCCGCGTCCCGCAGGGCCCGCGCGATCACCTTGGCGCCTCGGTCGTGGCCGTCGAGGCCCGGCTTGGCCACCACCACACGGATCGGACCGGTCACACCCATCGCACTGCCTCCCGAGTGAACGAACGTTAAGTACAGCATCGCGCACACCCCCGTTTCGCGGTCAACCACGAGGGGGAAATCACACGTGGGATGGCGTGCCACCCGCTCCGTGCCGACAGCCGCGCGGCACGGAGCGGTCTGGTGCCCCTGGTCCCATGACGCTAGGGGGAGGCCGTCCATGGGACTCACCATGTCCGGGGCCGCGCTGCGGGCCGGCTTACTGGAAGCGATCGTGCTCGGCGGGCACATCCTGATGTATCCCACCGGAGTGCTGCCCGAGCGCCAGGCCGCGGGGCGGCCCGGCGACCCGACCACCACCCGGACCACCGCCGGCGCTCCGCACGAGCGCCCGCCCGCGCTGCTGCTGCACGGGTTCACCGACAACCGCTCCGTCTTCGTCCTGCTGCGCCGCGCCCTCGGGGCCGGCGGTCTGCGGCAGGTGGAGACGTACAACTACTCACCCTTCACCCGCGATCTGCGCGTCACCGCCCGCCACCTCGCCCGCCGCGTCGAGGAGCTGTGTGAGCGCACCGGGCAGGAGCGGGTGGATCTGGTGGGGCACAGCCTCGGCGGGCTGGTCGGGCGGTACTACGTCCAGCGCCTCGGCGGCGACGCCCGCGTCCGCACCCTCGTCACGCTCGGCACCCCGCACTCCGGCACCCGGGTCGCACCCTTCATGGACGCGCACCCGCTGGTCCGGCAGATGCGCCCGGATTCCGAGGTGCTCACCGAACTGCGCGGGCCCGCACCCGGCTGCCGCACCCGGTGCGTGGCGTTCTGGAGCGAGTTCGACGAGCTGATGGACCCGACCGAGACGGCCCGGATCGAGCATCCGGACCTCCTCGCGGAGAACGTCCAGGTAACCGGTATCGGGCATCTCGCCCTGCCCGCGCACCCCACCGTCATCGCGGCGGTCCGGCGCGCCCTCGACGGATCCGGGCTGACCGCCCTCACACACCCCGATTCCGCTTCCGTCGCCTGACCGAAAGACGAGCGAATGCTCGACTGCATTCGAACGCATTTCGAACTCAAGGCCAAGGCCGGGTCTTCGGGAGGCCGAAAGGCGGCCGAATGCCCGGTTCCCCCGAGCACATAACCCCCGGAAGATTGTCGTTGCCAGTAACCGCCGGGTACAGTCACGCCACTGCTCTCCTCCGAGGACCTCACGTTCCTCGGCCACCCAGGCCCCCCGCTGCCGAGGCGAAAGAGAAGTTGGTGAACGACCGCCCTTCGTCGGGCCAGTACCCCGATTTCGGGTATGACGGCCTTTCCACCACCACTTTCGCCGGTGATTCCGGCTTCGCGCCCTATGAAACACAGGGCCAGGGCTACAACTACGCCGCCTATGGTTCCGGTTCCGGTTCCTACGACACCGGCACGTACGACACGACGGCCTGGACCACCCCGCAGAACGGCTACCCGCAGCAGCCCCTCGACGGCTACGACGGATACCTCTCGACCGTCCCCACGCAGGGCGGCGTCTCCACGGACTACCAGGCCACGGCCTTCGGTTACGAGACCGCCCCCGAGCAGACCGGCCACTGGTCGCTCCCGGGCTACGGGACCGAGACCGGAACTTACGACGCCACCGCCTGGAACACCACTTCCGAGCCGACGTACGCGTACACCGGCTACGAGCAGCCGCAGCAGACACAGCCGCAGGAGCAGGAGCAGCAGTACTCGTCGTACGACCACGCGTACGAGCCGTACGCGCAGGCCGGGAACACCGCCGCGGCCACGACGGGCTACACCGAGACCGCCGTCTTCGAGTTCCTCGCCCCCCGGGCCGGCGCCTCCGACGACGTAGACGTAGACGTAGACGAAATCGACGAGTCCGGTCACGACGCCGCCCAGGTGCACGATCTCCCCACCCAGGCCATGCCCGTCACGCCCGCCGGCCCCGCCGAGCCCCGCCCCTCGCGCCGCGCCGGTTCCAAGCCCGTCGCCAAGGCGAGTACCGCCAAGGCCGGTGCCAGCAGCCGCCGTCGTACCCCCGCCAAGCGTTCCGCACTGCTGACCGTGGCCGTGCCCTCCGCCTGCGTGATGGGCGTCGCGGGCGTGGCCGCCGCCTCCGTGGGCGGGCTCACCAATGCGGAGAAGCCGTCCGGGGAGACCACCACGCTGGCCGCCCCCGACCCGGCCTCCATCAAGCCGGTCGCCGCGAACAGCAAGCTCGACACCCAGCTCACCGCCCTGAGCGCCGACGCCGGCGACTTCGCGGACCGCGCGAGCCGGACCCAGGAACGCATCGACCTGCGCCTGCGCCAGGACGAGGAGAAGAAGAAGAAGGAGGCGGAGGAGGCGGCCAAGGAAGCGGCCCGCCCCAAGTTCGCCCTCCCCGTCGCGCGCCACGGCCTCAGCGCCGGCTTCGGTCAGGCGGGCGTCAACTGGATGTCCGTCCACACCGGCATCGACTTCCCGGTGGGCTACGGGACTTCGGTCATGGCCGCCACCGACGGCACCGTGCGCAGCCAGTTCAACAGCGCCTACGGCAACATGGTGATACTCACCGCGCCCGACGGCACCGAGACCTGGTACTGCCACCTCAGCAGCGCCAAGATCCGCTCCGGCAAGGTCAAGGCCGGCGACGTGATCGCGTACTCGGGCGACACCGGCAACTCCACCGGCCCGCACCTCCACTTCGAGGTGCGTCCGGGCGGCGGCGCTCCGATCGACCCCCAGGCCTGGCTGCGCAGCCACGACCTGAACCCGAACTGAGCCGCTGACCTCGCGGTACCGGCCCCGGTGACGGACCCCGGCGGCCGGCCCACGGGCCGCCCGTGCGCGGGGCCCGCATCGCTGCGCAGGTCCCGCGCGTCCGTACCGCTCTAAAGCTTCTGCACCGGCGCGTACCGCAGCAGCAGCCGCTTGGGCTTCTCGTCCCCGAAGTCGATGGTGGCCTGCGCGTCCGCGCCCGCTCCCCTGACCTCCATGACCGTGCCCAGCCCGAACTGGTCGTGCGTGACCCGGTCCCCGACCACCAGCGCGATGACCGGCTTGTCGGCGGCCCGCCGCGTCGCGAACCCGGACGGGCCCGACTTCGTACGCGACGAGGACAGGAACGACTCCGGCGAGGTGCCGAACGAGGCCTTCGACCCGCCCGAGCCCGAGGAGCCGTACCCCGAGCCCGAGCCGCGCATCGGGCCCGCCGGCTTCTGTGCCGCGCCCGTCCGCTTCCACTGCAGGTACTCGGCCGGGATCTCCTCGAGGAACCGCGACGGCGGGTTGTACGAGGGGGTGCCCCACGCGCTGCGCATCGAGGAGCGGGTCAGGTACAGCCGCTCGCGCGCCCGCGTGATGCCGACGTAGGCGAGGCGGCGCTCCTCCTCCAGCTCCTTGGTCTGGCCCAGCGCGCGCATGTGCGGGAAGACCCCGTCCTCCATGCCGGTCAGGAAGACCACCGGGAACTCGAGGCCCTTGGCGGTGTGCAGGGTCATGAGGGTGATGACGCCGTTCCCGTCGGTGTCCTCGTCCGGGATCTGGTCGGAGTCGGCGACGAGCGCGACCTGCTCCAGGAACTCCGAGAGCGTGCCGGGGCCCACCGGCGGGGCGCCGTTCGAGGCGGCCTCCGCCGCCGCCGCTTCCCGCGCCTGCTCGAACTCGAGCGCCACGGCGGCGAGCTCCTGCAGGTTCTCGATCCGCGTCTCGTCCTGCGGGTCGGTCGACGCCTGGAGCTCGGCGAGGTAGCCCGTGCGCTCCAGGACCGCCTCCAGCACCACAGCCGGGCCGGCGCCCGAGTCGACGATCGTACGGAGCTCCTCCATCAGCACGTTGAAGCGCTTGACCGCGTTGGTCGAGCGGGCGGCCATGCCGAAGGCCTCGTCGACCCGGCGCAGCGCCTGCGGGAAGGTGATCTTCTCGCGCATCGCGAGCGCGTCGATCATCGCTTCCGCGCGCTCGCCGATACCGCGCTTGGGTACGTTCAGGATCCGGCGGAGCGGGACGTTGTCCTCGGGGTTCGACAGGACGCGCAGGTACGCGAGGACGTCGCGGACCTCCTTGCGCTCGTAGAACCGGACGCCGCCGACGACCTTGTAGGGCAGTCCGACCCGGATGAAGATCTCCTCGAACACGCGGGACTGCGCGTTCGTCCGGTAGAAGATCGCGACGTCGCCCGCCTTCGCGTCGCCCGCGTCCGTCAGCCGGTCGATCTCGTCGGCGATGAACTGCGCCTCGTCGTGCTCGGTGTCCGCGACGTAGCCGGTGATGACGGCTCCGCTGCCGGCCTCGGTCCACAGGTTCTTCGCGCGACGGTTCTCGTTGCGCTCGATGACCGCGTTGGCGGCGGACAGGATCGTCTGCGTGGAGCGGTAGTTCTGCTCCAGGAGGATCGTCGTGGCGTCCGCGTAGTCCTCCTCGAACTGGAGGATGTTGCGGATGGTCGCGCCGCGGAAGGCGTAGATCGACTGGTCGGCGTCACCCACGACGCACAGCTCGGCGGGCGGCAGGTCCGGGTACCCGGTGCCGACCAGCTCGCGCACGAGCGTGTACTGGGCATGGTTGGTGTCCTGATACTCGTCGACCAGCACGTGCCGGAAGCGGCGCCGGTAGTGCTCGGCGACCTCCGGGAAGGCCTGGAGCAGGTGGACCGTGGTCATGATGATGTCGTCGAAGTCGAGCGCGTTGGCCTCGCGCAGCCGCCCCTGGTACATCGCGTACGCCTGGGCGAGGGTCTTCTCGAAACCGTCGACCGCCTGCCCGGCGAAGGCGTCCTCGTCGATGAGCTCGTTCTTCAGGTTCGAGATCTTGGCGCTGAAGGCCTTCGGCGGGAACTTCTTCGGGTCCAGGTCCAGGTCACGGCAGACGAGCGCCATCAGGCGCTTCGAGTCGGCCGCGTCGTAGATCGAGAACGAGGAGGTGAAACCGAGCCGCTTGGACTCGCGGCGCAGGATGCGCACGCACGCGCTGTGGAAGGTGGAGACCCACATGGCGTTCGCGCGCGGGCCGACCAGGCCCTCGACGCGCTCCTTCATCTCGCCGGCGGCCTTGTTGGTGAAGGTGATCGCCAGGATCTGGCCGGGGTGGACCCCGCGCGCGCCCAGCAGATGGCCGATGCGGTGTGTCAGCACGCGCGTCTTGCCGGATCCGGCGCCGGCCACGATGAGCAGCGGTGATCCCGCGTGCACCACGGCCGCGCGCTGCTCCGCGTTCAGCCCGTCCAGGAGCGCCGCCGGGTCGATCACGGGCCTGGGGGCGCCGTCCCGGTAGTACGCGTCCCCGCTCATGGGCACGTCGAACCGACCCCCGAAGAGGTCGTCCGTGCCCGCCTCGGGGGCGGCGTGGTCCTCGGGCGGCGGGGGGACCTCCTCGGAGGGGGAGAGGTCGGCCAGGAAGCTGTCGTCAAAGAGGCTGCTCATCGCCTTCCGAGTCTAGGGGGCCGGACCGACAGACGGTCCCGCCCCCGGAAATTCGGCGGCACATGCACGGCGAAGCCTGCGCAACCCCTTCCGCGGCTCTCCGTTCACCGATAAGGTTCTCCGCCAACGGGAAGGAGGTGCCGGCCCGTGTACTCCTACGGATTCTCCTCGTCCCACTCCTCCCCCCAGCACCGCAAGCCGCGCACCCGAAGACATCCGAACGCCCCCACGGCGGTGGTCACGACCGCCGCCCTGTCCTCATTGGGCCTGCTCATCCCCCACCAGGCCGCGGCGGTGCCCGCCCCCCGCCCCTCGGTGGAGGAGGTACGGACCCGGGTGGACGAGCTGCACCGGCAGGCGGGCACGGCCACCCAGGCCTACGACGCGGCGGCCGCGCGGACCGCGAAGCAGCGGGCCCTGCTGTCGGCGCTCATGGACCAGATCGCCGGGACCACCCAGAAGCTGAACGAGACCCGGCGGCTGCTCGGCAGCTACGCCGCCGACCGCTACCGCGGCGCCGGCCCCCTCGGCGGGGCCGCGACCTTGCTGCTCAGCGACGATCCGCAGGCCTACTTCGCGCAGACTCACCTGCTGAACCGGCTCGGCGGCCGCGAGGACGCGCTGCTCACCGAGTACACCCGGGCCAGGGCGGAGACGGCGCGCGAGCGGCGGGAGGCGGCCGCGGTGGCCGCGGACCTCGAGCGGGCGCAGGAGGAGCTGCGCGGGCGGAAGCGGCAGGTGCAGGACCGGCTCACCGAGGCGAACGCCCTGCTGTCGCAGCTCACCCGGGCCGACCGGGAGCGGGCCCTGGCCAGCGGGTCCTCGGCCGCCTCGGGCCCGCTGCCCTCGGACGCCCCCGCGTCGGCCGCCGGCACCAGGGCCGTGGCCTTCGCGCGGGCCCAGCTCGGGAAACCGTACGTCTGGGGCGCGACCGGCCCGAACTCCTACGACTGCTCCGGGCTGACCCAGGCCGCCTGGCACGCGGCGGGGGTCACGCTGCCGCGTACGACGTGGGACCAGGTGGAGGCGGCGCCGCGGGTCGCGACGAAGCAGCTGCGCCCGGGCGACCTGGTCTTCTTCTACTCGGACATCAGCCACGTCGGGATCTACATCGGGGGCGGTCGCATGATCCACGCCCCGCGCCCGGGTGCGTACGTCCGCGAGGACTCGATCTACTACCAGCCGATCTACGGGAGCGTCCGGCCCAGCTGAGCCGACTGCCGCCCAAGGACGGGCCGTCGGCGTGCCCGGGGCCTGCTGTCGGCGTGTCCGTCACTCAGCGCCAGCGCGTGGCGAGCCGGTCCGGCGTGGCGCTCACCCTCCGTATCAGGCGAGTTGACACGGCGCCCCTCAACTCACCTCTGGTGTTGGTCCGTTCGTGCGGCCCGAGTCGCAGGTTCCGCCAACCGGGCCTAGCGTCGAGCACATCGAGGAGCATTTCCTACTTTTGCGGACAAATGGTTCGCGCCTGCGCCTCGGGGACCCGGAGGATTCACCATGCGTGCGATACGTGTCGCGTCCGTAGCCCTGCTGTCCACCGCCGCCTTCGCGCTCGCCGCGCCGGTTGCCTCGGCCAACGACGGTGGGACCACGCCCAACGTCACGTCGTTCGGTTTCACCGTCTCCCCCGCCACGGTCGCCCCCGGCGGCACCGTCACCCTGAACGCCACCGGTTGCCAGGAGCCGCTGGTCAAGGTCTCCTCCGGCGTCTTCGACGCGGTCGAGCTCAACGAGGGCAGGTCCGCCACCGCCAAGGTCGACGCGGACGCCAAGCCGGGCGCCCAGTACCAGGTCACCTTCGACTGCAAGGGCGAGAAGGGCACCACCACCCTCACGGTCGCGGGCCACCCGACCGGTACCGGCACCGGCACGACCACTCCCTCCAAGGGCGTCAAGGCCGGCCTCGGCGGCGGCGCGGGCGGCCTGAACGGCACCGAGGTCGCGGCCGGTTCCGCGCTGCTGGCCGGCGCGCTCGGCGGCGGCGTGCTCCTGATGCGCCGCCGGGCGGGCGGCAGCGCCTGACCTCGGGTCACTGCCCCCCGGCCCCCGACCGCGGGTCGCTGACCGCGAGTTCCTGAGCGCCGGGCCCGTCCGACCCGCCCCTGGCGGCCGGACGGGCCCGGTCCAGTGACTGCCCCGCATCCCCGCACCACGGAAGGAGCGCGCATCATGCCCCGCCCCCAGGAGCGTCCGAAGCCGCGCGGCGGCTGGGGCGTCGTCGCCGTCGTCGCGCTGTGCGGCACGTTCCTCCTCTCCAACGGCCTCGACCTGGGCGGCGGTCCGCCCCAGCCCGCGCAGGCCGCCGCACGGGTCGGCGACCCGGCCCACGACGCGGCGGCCCGCCGCCTCCCACCGGCCCCGCAGCCACTGAAGCCCTCCCCGCCGACCCGGATCCGGGTGCCCTCCGTACGGATCGACGCGCCCGTCACCCGCGTCGGGCTCGACGCCGAGGGCTGGGTGGAGGCCCCGCCGCCGCGGGACCGGAACCTGGCCGGCTGGTACGAGGGCTCCCCGGCCCCGGGCACGCGGGGCACGACGGTGATCGACGGCCACGTGGACAACGAGCGGGGCCCGGCCGTCTTCTACGACCTGGGATCGCTCAAGCAGGGCCAGCACATCGAGGTGGACCGGCAGGACGGCCGGACCGCCGTCTTCACGGTGTACGGCGTCGAGGTCGTCGGCAAGAAGGACTTTCCGGCCGAGCGCGTCTACGGCCCCAAGGGCGACCCGGAGCTCCGGGTGATCACCTGCGGCGGCGGTTTCTCGAAGGGGACGGGGTACGACGGCAACGTCGTCGTCTTCGCCCGCCTGACCGAAATCCGCTGATGGGCACCGCCTAGGCTCGTCGCCATGAACGTACTCATCAACGTCTTCCTCGGCCTGCACATCATCGGGATCGCCTCGCTCCTCGGCGGTTTCCTGACCCAGATGAAGGCGATGAGCGCCGGCACCGCCCGCTTCGTGCCCGCGATGCTGCACGGAGCGCTGACCATGCTCGTCACCGGCGTACTGCTCGTCGGCTTCCGCGAGATGGACGGCGGCACCGTCAACAACATCAAGATCGGCGTGAAGCTCGCGATCCTCTTCGTGGTCCTGGCGATCGTCTACGTCAAGCGTGACGAGGAGCGGGTGGAGAAGGCGCTGTTCGGGGCGGTCGGCGGGCTGACCATGGTCAATATCTTCATCGCCGTTCTCTGGCACTGACATCGGACGGCCATCGGGTGACACCCGGGCGGCCAGGTACGGTCACGTCCGGCCACTTGCGATCATCTCGTCATCTTCCCGTTACCTTCGGGTCTAGCGTCCTCCTCCAGGCATCGACAGAGGAAGGACGTGAGGCCCTCGTGGCCAGTCATCGAAAGCCCAGGCAGCGCCCGCTCACCGGCGGCACGGCACGGAGCACCGTACGCACCACCGCCGCCACCCTCGCCCTCGCGGGCGCTGCCACCGCGACCGTGCTCGAAGGCACCTCCCACGCCGATCCCCAGCCGACGCCCTCCCAGGTCAAGGCGGAGATGGACCGGCTCTACGAGGAGGCCGAGGTCGCGACCGACCGGTACAACGGGGCGAAGGAGAAGGCCGACGAGGCCCAGCGGGCCCTCGAGGGCCTGCGGGACGAGACCGCCCGCAAGACCGATCAGCTCAACACCGCACGCAGCGCACTCGGTTCGCTGGCCGCGACCCAGTACCGCAGCGGCACCCTGGGCGCCGCCGTCCAGCTGGCGATGTCCGACGACCCGCAGCAGTACCTGGACCGCGCGGCCCTCATCACCCGGGCCGGCGTCCGCAACGCCGCCGAGGTCTCCTCCGTGCGCCGCAAGCTCGACGAGGTGGGGCACCTCAAGGAGCAGGCCGCCGGACGCCTCGCCGACCTGCGCGCCCAGCAGGGCGAACTCGCCGGCCACAAGGCCGAGATCGAGGAGAAGCTGACCGCGGCCCAGCGGCTGCTCGCCAAGCTCACGGCCGAGGAGCGAGCGGCCTACGAGGCCCACTCGGGCGGCAGCGCCCCCAGCGGCTCCGCGACCCAGGACCCGCCGCCCTCCGACGGCTCGCGCGCCGCCCGCGCGGTGGCGTTCGCGTACGGGGCGATCGGCAAGCCGTACGTGTGGGGCGCGACGGGACCGGGCTCGTTCGACTGCTCGGGCCTGACCCAGGCGGCCTGGCGCGCGGCCGGGGTGTCGCTGCCGCGCACCACCTACACCCAGATCAACGCGGGCCGGCGGGTCTCCCGCGATCAGCTGGCCCCCGGTGACCTGGTGTTCTTCTACTCCGGGGTCAGCCACGTGGGCATGTACATCGGCAACGGCCAGATGATCCACGCCCCGCGCCCCGGTTCCACGGTCCGTATCGCCCCGGTGGACTCCATGCCCTGGGCCGGCGCCTCCCGGCCGGCCTGAGCCCTGCCGCTACGGCTGCCACGGCCCCTCCCGCAGCCGCGGCCGCTCCTGCCCCTACGGCGCCTTGACCGTCTTGCTCAGCCAGTCGAAGGTCTGCGGCAGCTGCTTCGACCACGAGTCGAGGTTGTGGCCGCCGACGACCTTCTCCGCGTGCACCTGGGTCGGGCTCTGCGCGAGGGCCTTGAGGTCCGTGCCGGACAGGTAGCCGTCCTGTTCGGCCCCCGAGATCCACAGCGAGACCGCGGGCGGTTTCGGCGCCGCCTTCAGCAGGTTCTTCAGGTTGTGCGCGGCCCGCAGCTGCGGGTCCTTGGCGACCAGCGAGGAGGGCTCCTGGCCCGGGTCGTTGTAGCCCGACAGGGAGACGGCCGCGCTGTAGCGGTCGGGGTGGGCGATCGCCAGCTTGGTGGCGCAGTACGCGCCGGCCGAGTACCCGGCCACGCCCCAGGTGCGGGCCTCGTCGGAGGCCCGGAAGTTGTCGGTGACCATCTTGCGGACGTCGACGCTGAACCAGCTGTCCGCGTTGACCTTGCCGGGCAGGTTGGCGCAGCCGGTGTCGGCGTTGCCGAGCAGCATGGCCCGCGGCGACACCAGGATGAACGGCTGCACCTTGCCGCTCTTCATGAGCGGCTCCAGGACCTCGTGCGCCTTGAGTCCCTGGAACCAGGACTTGCCCGTTCCCGGTATGCCGGGGATCAGCTCGACCACGGGGAACTTCTTGTCCTTGTAGGCCGGGTCGTCGTACTGCGGCGGCAGCCAGACCAGGACGTCACCCTTGACCCCGGAGATCTTTCCGTCGAGCTCGGTCTTCTTGACCCGGCCGCCGAGGCCCTCGACGGGTTCGAAGGGCTGCTGGACCTTCGGGGCTTCATTGAGCTGCTCGGCCTTCTTCCCGCCGAGTCCGTCCGGACCCAGGTCGGGAGCGGTGTTGACGTACTTGCCGGTGCCGAACAGGTCCCCCCAGGACGCGTAGAAGGTCATGTCCCGGTTGACCCCGATGAACACCAGCGCGATGGCGGTGGCCTGGGCGAACACCACCATGGAGGCCCGGGTGGCGACGCGTACGGGGGCCGGGCCGCGCGCCCTGCTCCACAGCAGCAGCGGGAGGAGGACCGCGATCACGGTCAGCGCGACCGCGGTCACGAAAAGGGGGGTCCCCGTCAAGCTCATCACGGGAACGAAGAGGGCCGCACGCGGCGTCCCGGTTGCCCGGGACGCCTGCGGTGTGGATCACACCAGCCGGCGGGCCGTCGCCCAGCGGGTCAGCTCGTGGCGGTTGGACAGCTGGAGCTTGCGCAGGACCGCCGAGACGTGGGATTCCACCGTCTTGACGGAGATGAACAGCTGCTTGGCGATCTCCTTGTACGCGTACCCGCGCGCGATCAGCCGCAGTACCTCGCGCTCGCGCTGGGTGAGGCGGTCCAGGTCCTCGTCGACCGGCGGGGCGTCCGTGGAAGCGAAGGCGTCGAGCACGAAGCCCGCCAGCCGCGGCGAGAACACCGCGTCCCCGTCCTGCACGCGGAAGACCGAGTCCACCAGGTCGGTGCCGGTGATCGTCTTGGTGACGTAGCCGCGCGCGCCGCCGCGGATGACCCCGATGACGTCCTCGGCGGCGTCCGACACGGACAGCGCCAGGAACCGGACCGGGTCCTCGGCGGCGCCCATCAGCGGGGCGCAGCGGCGCAGTACCTCGACGCCGCCGCCGCCGGGCAGGTGCACGTCGAGGAGTACCACCTCGGGGCGGGTGGCGGTGATGACGGTGACGGCCTGGTCCACGTCGGCGGCCTCGCCGACGACCTCGACCCCGGTCCGGTCGGTCTCGCCGATCTCGGCCTGGACGCCCGTGCGGAACATCCGGTGGTCGTCGACGAGCACCACCCTGACCCGCCTGGTCGCTCCGCCGGTGCTCGCGTTGTCCTCGGTCATGCTGCCTTCGCCGCCCTCTCCATCTCCAGCTCGACTTCCGTGCCGTCGCCCGGCACGGACCGCAGTCGCGCGGTCCCGCCGTTGCGCTGCATCCGGCCGATGATCGATTCTCGTACGCCCATGCGGTCGTCCGGTACTGCGTCCATGTCGAAGCCCGGTCCGCGGTCCCGTACGGACACGAACACCGTCTGGCCCTCCACCTCGGCGTACACCTGCACGGGGCCGCCCTCGCCACCGTACTTGGCGGCATTGACCATCGCTTCGCGCGCGGCCTGCATCTGTGCCGTCAGCTTCTCGTCGAGGGGGCAGTCGCCGACGACGACCACCTCGATCTGGACCCCGTGGTGGTCCTCGACGTCGGCGGCGGTCTTCTTCACGGCCTCGGCCAGTGTCGTCGGCTCCTCGTCCTCGTCCTTGCCGGTGCCCTCCGGCTTGTACAGCCAGTTGCGCAGCTCCCGCTCCTGGGCCCGCGCGAGGCGGCGTACTTCTCCGGCGTCCTCGGCGTTGCGCTGGATCAGGGTGAGGGTGTGCAGGACGGAGTCGTGGACGTGGGCGGCGACCTCGGCGCGCTCCTGGGCACGGATGCGCATCAGGCGCTCCTCGGAGAGGTCCTGGGTCATCCGTATCAGCCAGGGGCCGGCGAGCAGGGCGACGCCGACGAGGACGGCGAGGGTGGCGGTCAGGACGTTGCCCAGCTGGGCGGCGGAGCCGCGGACCACGATGAAGACGGTGAGGCCCACGCCGACCAGGGCGACGCCCGCGAGCGCGCGGGCGGCCTGCAGCAGCCGGGCGTGCCGGCCGGCGGCCGCGTTCCAGTGGGCGCGGCGGGCGTTGTCGGCCTGGCGCCAGACGAGGACCACGCCGGCCCCGACGAGCAGGGTCGGCCACACGTACCGTCCGGAGGCGCCGCCGACCTGGACCTTGGAGATGAAGATGCCCGCGCCGACGCAGAGCGCGATCAGCGCGGTGATCTGGCCCCGCTCGGGCTTGCGCAGCCGCCGGGTGCCGTCGGGCAGGGTGTCGAAGTAGGAGCGGTGGCCGCTGCGGCCGCCGACGCCGAGCGGTACGAAGACCCAGAACGCGGCGTAGAGCAGGACGCCGAGGCCGTCTCCCCACATGAACAGGCCGAGGAAGGCGAGCCGGACCCAGACGACGGGCAGGCCCAGGTGCCCGGCGAGGCCGCGCGCGACTCCGCCGAGCATCCGGCCGTCGGCGCTGCGGTAGAGCTTGCGCTGCGGCGTCTCGTCGGAGTCCGGTGCGAACGGCGTGCGGGGGGCGGCTGTTACGGGCATGCCACCGATGGTCACACGTGCGCGGTGCCCGGGGCATCAGGGCAGCCCCCCAGTTCTCTCGGGGGGATATCAGGGTTGCGCCAGGGTAGATCCGGATGCCCGCGGCGCCGGCGGCCCGTCACCATGTACACATGACCGAAGTACACGATTCCCCGCCGCCGGACGCCGGGGCCGGTGCGGGCACCGGCTCCGCCCCGCCGCCTGCCGAGCGCCCGGCCCTGCGCCGCGGCAAGCGCGACAAGGTGCTCGCGGGCGTGTGCGGCGGCCTGGGCCGGTATTTCGACCTCGACCCGGTGATCTTCCGGATCGTGCTCGGCGTCCTCGCGGTCACCGGCGGTGTCGGTCTGATCTTCTACGGCTTCGCGTGGCTGCTCCTGCCCCAGGAGGGCGAGGACGACAGCGAGGCGAAGAAGCTGCTGACCGGTCGGGTCGAGGGCTCGACGCTGGCGGCGGTGTTCGCCGCGCTGGTGGGCTGTGCGCTGTTCCTGTCGATGCTGGACAACGGCGGGCTGGCGGTCTTCTCCGTCCTCGCGGTCCTGGCGCTGGGCGGCGCGGCGTACTGGTCGCAGCGGCGGCGGAGCAGGTCCGCCGACGTCCCCGAGGCGATGGCCGCGCCGGGCGTCGAGTTCGTGTACCCGGCGGCGACGCGCACCGGGCACCGCATCGTGCACAGTCCGGCGCCGCCGGAGACCCAGGCGCCGCCGACGCCCGGCGGCCCGTCCTGGTGGCGGGACCCGCTGGTCAAGGACGGCACCACGGGGCCGGTCGGCTCCACCGGGTACCTGTGGGGTCCGGACGACTCGGTCTCCACCGCCCCCGACGGGGATCCGGCCGCGGCCCCGGCCGCCGGGAAGCGGGTGCGCGCGCAGCCGCGCGGTGGCATAGGCGGGCGGGTCTTCGTCCTGGCCGCACTGGCGGCGGGCGTCTCCACCGCCTCGGTCTGGGAGGGCAGCACCCTGAGCCATGCGCTGCAGGTCGGCTTCGCGACCGCCCTCGGCGTCTTCGGCCTCGGTCTGGCGGTCAGCTCCGTCAAGGGCCGCACCGGCTTCGGCACCGTACTGCTCTCGGTGATCACGGCCGGGCTGCTGGCCGGGGCGGTCGCGCTGCCCAAGCAGATCGGCACCGACTGGCAGCGGGTCGACTGGCGGCCGGCCTCGGTGGCCGAGGTGCGGCCGCGGTACGAGGCGGGGACCGGGCTCGCCACCTTGGACCTCGGTCACCTGGACGTCCCGAAGGGCACGACCGTGGCGGTCCACGCCTCCATCGAGGCGGGTCGGCTCAAGGTGATCGTGCCCCGGGAGGTCACGGCGCGGACCGATGTGTCGGTCGAGCTGGGCGACATCCACCTGCCCGGGGACACCAGCGAGGACGTACGGATCCGCACCGGCGGCGAAACCCGGACGACGACCCTTCAGCCCTCCCCGGGCACCGAGGCGGGCGGAACGATCGAGCTGCACCTGAGCGCGGGTGCGGGACAGGTGGAGGTGGCCCGTGCGGCGTCATGAGTTCCAGCCGGGACGGCTGATCGCGGGACTGGTCCTGATGGCGGCCGGGGCGCTCTACCTCCTCGGCGCGGTCGGCGAGGCCGATCCGCCCTGGTTCCTCGTCCTGCTGATGACCATGGGCGGGCTGGCCTTCGCCGCCGTCGTGGGCCTCGTGACCTACGCCGTGCGCCGGGACCGGCGCGAGCGGATCAGCGAGTCCAGGGAGAGGTAGGGGGCTCCGGCGAGGATCAAGGGGATCCAGGCCATCAGGTAGATCAGGTCGTTGCCGTAGTAGTACGGGGTCACCGCCCAGGACACGGTGAGCCACAGGCTGAGCGAGATCAGCGCTCCGCCCAGGGCCGCGAGCCGGGTCAGCAGTCCGGCCAGGACACCCAGGCCGACCAGGAGCTCGCCGATGGCCAGGGCGACGGCGAAGCCGACGGGCGCCTTCAGGGCCATGTCCACCATGGCCGGGATCGCGGAGGTGTCGCGCACCCCGCGCATCAGCTCGCCGATGGAGCCGTCGCCGTTGGCCGAGAGGAACGCGGAGTCGGTGAGCTTGTCCAGGCCCGCGTAGACGAAGGTCGCGCCGAGGAAGACGCGCAGGGGCAGCAGCGCGTGGCGGGCGGCGAGTGCGCGCAGACCGGCCAGGCCGCGCGGACCGGAGGTTTCATCGGCAGGGCTGCCGGAGGGGGAGGAGACATCAGGTCGGGTCACGCGACATGTGTACCCGCTTCACTCGGCGACGTCGATGCTGCACCGGTTGGATTCCACTCCCGCGGCGGTGACGACCTGGATTTCGATCCGCCCGGGTTCCACTTCCGCCGGTACCGGCACGGTCAGTACGGCGTCGGACGGGTTGGTGAAGCCCCCCGCCACCGGGACCAGCGGTACGTGCACATGGACCGCACCCACCCGGACCACCAGCCGGGCCAGCATCTCCGGCGTCTGGGCGCCCGGCGGGACGAAGCCGACGCCCCTGATCTCGATGTCGTCCCCGGGGCGGATCGCCGCGTCCAGATCCCCGGGCTCGCGTCTGCGCACCACGGACAGCACCAGCGGGCGGCTGCCCTCGGCGTACTTCGCCGCGAGGTACACGGCCGCGGACAGGGCGACCAGCAGCGCCAGCGCCCAGGGCAGCTGCGGCAGCCGGTCGGGGAAGCGGGCCAGCGACACCGCGGCGAAGGCCAGCACCACCGTGGAGACCAGCACGTACTGGGTGTCGGGGAAGGAGCCCCGGCCCGCGTCGTCCGTCAGCAGGTCGGCTCCGGCCGGGCGGTCGGCCGGCAGTTTCTGCAGCCGCTGCCCCATGATCCGTACGCAGACCACCCGGCGCACCACCACCGCGACCACCGAGGTCAGCGAGAGCACCGCCAGCAGCGGCAGCGCCCGGTCGAGCGCGAGCCCCGCGTACAGCGCCTGGCGCTCCGGCCCCGGTGAGGAGGCCGCGAGCCGCAGCGCCGGCAGCAGTGTCGCGAAAGCGGTGAGCACCAGCCAGGCGCTCGGCACCGTCTTCGAGGTGGACAGCCGGTTGTCCTCGCCGACGAGCGGGGCCAGCAGGCCGCCCCGGACGGTCTGCGCGCGGGCCGCCACCGTCAGCAGGGCCGCCAGTACGAGCGCGGCCAGCAGCCCGGCGGTGCGCGCCGTGGACCAGCCGGTGCCGAGCGCGGTGCCCACCTGGACCAGCAGCAGCACCCCGGCGGCGATCCACACGGCGAGCACGGCCCGCCGCGAGAGCAGGTACAGCCAGGAGTGCCCGGCCTCCCTCCCCCGGTCGGCGACCGTGCGCGCGGACAGGGTCAATTCGTCGGACACCCACTGCCGGGACGCCCCGGCGGAGCGGGCGACGGCGGCCGGCAGCCCCTGCCCGGCGGCGAACTCATCGCGCTTCTCCAGGAACGCGGCGACGGCGCGGCGGTGCCCCTCCCGTGCGCAGTCGTCGCAGGCACAGGCCGCGGTATGAGTACCTCTGGACATCTCTTGGACAGCCACGAACATGCCGCCTCTCTGAACTCCGGTGCGATGCCTGCGAATTGTGCACCACTGCGGCAGTGTTCCGGATTGCGCACGATGTCAGAGCAGGTGATTAACCGTTCATGATGTTGACGCCACCGGTTCCAGCAGCGGCTGGCAGTTCACCCAGGCCGCCAGATCCGACCCGAACCGCTCCCGCGTCGCGAGCGCGCCGTGGTGGCTGACGAGGACCGCTTTGCCGGCCGCCCGCGCGATCAGCTGCACCTGTGCGGCCCGCTCGGCGGCGATGAACCACCAGGCCGCGGCCTCCACTGAGTCACCGACCGTCAGCAGCCCCTGGTTGCGCAGGACCAGCGCCTTGTACGGGCCGAGCGCGACCGCGATCCGGCCGGCGTCCCCGGCGCCCGCGTACTCGTCGAGCAGCGCGTTGTCCTCGTAGAAGGCGCAGGCCTCCTGGGTGACGGGGGCGATGAGTTCGCCGAGCGCGGCGAGCGCCCTGCCGTACGGGGCCTGTGTGCGGACGACGGCCACCACGGCGGGCCGGGCCCGGTGGACGGCCGCGTGCACGGCGAAGGCCAGCTGGTTGACCCGGCGCTCCCCCTGGCGGACCCGGCCCTCCCCGTCGACCAGCAGCAGGTCGTCGGCGGCGAGCGCGCCGAAGGCCCGGCCGAAGGGGTTCACCCAGTAGCAGTCCTCGAACTCCGGGTCCCGGGCGGACACGTGCCCGCCCACCCCGTCCTCGTACCCCAGGCGCCCCAGCAGCCGCAGCACCGCGGCGAGGCGTTCCTTGCGGTGCGCGCGCTCCTCCTCCGCGGTGGCGAACACCGGCGGCATCTCGAAGCCCAGCCGCTCGACGGGCACGGGTGCGGGTGCGAGTGCGGATACGGGTACGGGTGCCTGCGCGCGTGCCGGCTGCTCGGACATGGCCCCTCCTTCAAGGTCGCGGCGCAAAGTACCGGCGACCGGGCGAAGAGGCCAGAGGGAAGGGGCAAGGGGCCGGAGAAACGGCGGGGCCGCCGCTCCCCGGCAGGGAGCGGCGGCCTCGTCACGTACGGCTGCGGGCGGGAGTCCTACTCCCACTCGATGGTGCCCGGGGGCTTGCTCGTGCAGTCCAGGACCACGCGGTTGACGTCCGGCACCTCGTTGGTGATGCGGGTGGAGATCCGCGCGAGCACCTCGTACGGCATGCGCGTCCAGTCCGCGGTCATCGCGTCCTCGGAGGAGACGGGGCGCAGGACGATCGGGTGGCCGTAGGTGCGGCCGTCACCCTGGACGCCGACGCTGCGGACGTCCGCGAGCAGGACGACCGGGCACTGCCAGATCTCGCGGTCCAGGCCGGCCGCCGTGAGCTCGTGGCGGGCGATGGCGTCGGCCTCGCGGAGCAGGTCCAGACGCTCCTTGGTGACCTCGCCGACGATGCGGATGCCCAGGCCGGGCCCCGGGAAGGGCTGGCGCTGGACGATCTCGGCGGGCAGGCCGAGCTCCTGGCCGACCATCCGGACCTCGTCCTTGAACAGCTGGCGCAGCGGCTCGACGAGCTCGAACTCGATGTCGTCGGGGAGACCGCCCACGTTGTGGTGGGACTTGATGTTCGCGGTGCCGGTGCCGCCGCCGGACTCGACGACGTCCGGGTACAGGGTGCCCTGGACCAGGAAGGCCACCGCCGGGCCGTCCTCCTGGAGGATCTCCAGCTGGGCCGCCTCGAAGACGCGGATGAACTCGCGGCCGATGATCTTGCGCTTGGTCTCCGGGTCGGAGACCCCGGCCAGCGCGTTCAGGAAGCGCTCCTGGGCGTCGACGACCTTCAGCTGCACGCCGGTGGCGGCGACGAAGTCCTTCTCGACCTGCTCGGTCTCGCCCTTGCGCATCAGGCCGTGGTCGACGTAGACGCAGGTGAGCTGCGAGCCGATGGCCTTTTGCACGAGCGCCGCGGCGACCGCGGAGTCCACGCCGCCGGACAGGCCGCAGATGGCGCGCTTGTCGCCGACCTGCTCGCGGATGAGGGCGACCTGCTCCTCGACGATGTTGCCGGGGGTCCAGGTGGGCTTCAGGCCCGCACCCCGGTAGAGGAAGTGCTCCAGGATCTGCTGGCCGTGCGTGGAGTGCATCACCTCGGGGTGGTACTGCACGCCGTAGAGCTTCTTCTCGTCGTTCTCGAAGGCCGCGACCGGTACGACGTCGGTCGACGCGGTGACGGTGAAGCCCTCGGGGGCGGCGGAGCAGGCGTCGCCGTGGGACATCCACACGGACTGGTTCCCGGGGGTGCCCTCGAAGAGGGTGGATCCGGGCTTGGAGACGGCCAGCGGGGTACGGCCGTACTCGCGCGAGCCGGTGTTGTCGACGGTGCCACCGAGGGTGACCGCCATCAGCTGGAAGCCGTAGCACATGCCGAAGACGGGGACGCCGGCCTCGAAGATCGCGCCGTCGAGCTGGGGGGCGCCCTCCTCGTACACGGAGGACGGGCCGCCGGACAGGATGATCGCCTTCGGGTTCTTGGCGAGCATCTCGGCCACGGGCATCGTGCTGGGCACGACCTCGGAGTAGACCCGTGCCTCGCGGACGCGGCGGGCGATCAGCTGCGCGTACTGGGCGCCGAAGTCGACGACGAGAACCGTGTCCGGGGCGCTGTCGTGGGTGGCGAAGGTGGCTTCTGGCACGGGGCAGGCCTTCCGGCGGAAGAGGGGGTTGTTTTGTCGATTCTAACGGGGGACGGACGACCCTCTTCGTCTCACTGTCCGAACCCGCTTGGCACGGAGCGGGACAGAGGGTAATAATCCCTCCATGCGCAAGCAGCTGAGCTTCCTCTTTACCTATGGCACCGGCCGGTCCGGTCGCCATGGGTCATCGTGATGCTCGCTTGAGCCACTGACTTCCCAGAGCGCCTCGGTCCGACAGGACCGGGGCGCTCCGGCGTTTCCGCTCCTGCAGGGCCCCACCCACAGGAGAACCCCGTGCCCGTCACCACCGCCCCCGCCGCCACCGCTTCCCCCGCCGCCGCCGCCGAGCAACTGATCGCCGGCTCCCGCGAGCGGATCGACACCCTCGACGACCGGATCATCGGCCTGATCCAGGAGCGGATGGCCGTCTCGGCCGTCATCCAGGAGGCCCGGATCGGATCGGGCGGGCGCCGGGTGCACCTGTCCCGCGAGATGGAGGTGCTGGGGCACTGGAGCGACGCCCTCGGCAAGCCCGGCACCACGCTCGCGATGACCCTGCTGGAGCTGTGCCGGGGCCGGGTGTGAGCCCTGAGCCCGGCCCCGTAACGCGTGTTCGTCACCCGTCCGGACCGTGACCGCCCCCGCGACCCTTCGTTGATGCGGGTGTCCGTGCCAGCCAGGCGCGGAACCGCAGCACCACGCGTGGCTCCGCTGGAGCGATGAGACGCACCCTCTGCGGGCGTGCGTCGTGGGACCTCGCTCCTCCATGTGACCGGACGGCAGGGGACAGCAGCCCGGTCCACAAAGAAGACGGCCGGCCCGGGGGACGCCCCGGACCGGCCGTTCTTCGTTCCCGTACGGGCCCGCGCCGCTACGCGCGCCCGGCGGCCCTGCGGCGGAACACCAGGAACAGCGCGCCACCGGCGGCGACGAGAGCGGCCGCGCCGATCGCGACCGGGCCGACGGTGCTGCCGGTGGAGGCCAGGCCGCCACTGGGCTTCGGGCTGTTGCCGGTGCTCGGCGTGGCCGACGGGGTGATCGAGACCCCGGGAGTCGGGGTGGCGGTGGTGGTGGCCGTCGGGCCCGGGGTCGGCGTGGCGCCGCCGTCCTTGGCGTTGATCACGAAGGCGGCCTTGTTGTTGGCGTGGTTCGGGTCCCAGTCCTGCGGGGCGGTGCCCTTGTCGGTCCACTGGCCCACGGAGATGGAGCCGGTGGCGTCCGCGAGAACCTTGTCGATCTTCAGCTCGAACGGGTAGGAGGCCTTCTCGGCCTCGCCCACGATGTGGGTGGTGCCGCAGAAGTAGCGCGGGGCGCCCAGGCCCTGCTCGCGGTAGCTGCCGTCGGCGTTGACGCCGGTGCACTGCTCCGGAGCCTTCGTCACCGTCGCACCCTGCGGGATCACGATGTCGGTCCGGGCGACGTCCTCACCCGAGCGCAGGTAGGCGACCCACGCCGGTCCCTTGTTGTCGAAGCCGAAGTCGGCCTTCACGGTCTCGCCGGCCTTGCCCTTGAGGGACACGGCGCGCGCCACGAAGTCGGCGGTGTTCTTCGTCTGGAAGTCGAACTCGTGCTGGTTGTTCCACGGGTCGATGTCCGCGGCCTGGCGGCCCGCCGCCTTGGCCGCGCGCTCGGTGACCTTCAGCTTCTTGCCCGTGCTCGGCTTGGCGAGCTTGCGCGTGGTCTTCGGCTGGTCGCCCGCGGCGTGCACCGCGTACGTCATGCCGTCGATGAAGGCGTGCGGGGCTGCCTTGAGGGTCAGCGGCTCGACCGTCTCGTAGACCCCGCCCTCCTCGAACTCGCCGTCGAGGAGACACACCGTGCTGCCCCAGCCCGCGTTCCACGGCCGACTCGGGTCGCCGTCCTCGCTGTACGAGCAGTTGTCGTACTTCTCGACCAGCCCGATGCCGTGCGTGGTGTTCACCTCGAGCACGACGCCGTTGACGGACTCGGTGCCCTCGTTGCTGAAGACGATCGGCAGCGGCTGCGTCTCGCCCGGGGTCAGCTTCGCCTTGAGGGCGGCCTCCTCCATCACCAGGTCGGGGCCGCCGACCTTGACCTTGGTGGTGGCGGCCTTGAAGGTGGCGCCCTCCGCCGTGCCGGTCATCGTCAGGTCGGCGACCGTACCGACCTTGCTGTCCTTGGCGGCGGAGAGTTCCAGCGTCACGACCTCGCTGCTGTGCGTCCACAGCGCCCAGTCCTTGCAGGTCACCGCGGTGGCGGTGAGGGTGCAGTCGTTCGCCCGGTCCTTGGGGAACGCCACGTCGGCGACACCCTTGAGCGCGCTCAGGTCGATCGTGAAGGTGCTCTGCCGGTCGAAGACGTTGCCCGTCTCGTTCTCGACGCGGAACTCGACGGAGGTCTTCTCCGGCGCGCCGCCCTGCCCGGCGTGCGGGCGCAGGCCGACCGCCGACGGGCTGGTGAGCGTGAAGACGGGATCCGCGGCGTTCGCCGGGGTGGTGGCCAGACCGACGGTCACCAGGCCGGCAGCTGCCAGCAGGGAGATGCGCTTTCTCATGCCGGTCTTGACCAGCGACGGCCCACCGCAGTTGTACTGCTCACCCTGTGACGGAGGACACAGCCACCGTGGCCGGATTCCGGTACAACCATCAGGCCGGAACGTCTGTCACCTATGTACCTCGGTGGGTACCGCACTCGGAGGGGGAGTGCGGTACCCACCGGTGTCACCCGGCGGGGTCACCCAGTGGTGTCACCGGCGGGTTCCGGTGCCCGCGGCGGAATCTCCGGGACCGCCAGGAACGGCAGGCGCAGCGCCCCGAAGGCCTCCTTCGGTACCGCCGGACGGACCGGTTCCACCGCTGCCAGGCGGACGTAGGCCGCGCCTTGCTCCGGGCGCTGGTCGCGGTCGCCGTTGTTCGGCCAGTAGGACATCGCCCGTTCCGCCTGCGCGGTGATCGTCAGCGACGGGTTGACCCCGAGGTTCGCGGAGACCGCCGAGCCGTCCACCACCGAGATGCCCGGGTGCCCGTAGAGCCGGTGGTACGGGTCGACCACGCCCTCCTCGGGCGAGGCCCCGATCGGGCAGCCGCCGAGGAAGTGCGCCGTGAGCGGGGTGCCCATCAGCTCGCCGACGTTGCTGCCCGGGAATCCGTTGATCTCCTCGGCCAGCAGCGTCGCCGCCCGGGTGGCCTCGGCGATCTGCACCGGGTTGGGCGCGCCGTGGCCCTGTCGGGCGGTGAGCAGGCCCTTCCCGATCCCGCTGGGCTTGCGGTAGGTGGTCAGGGAGTTGTCGAGGGACTGCATGACCAGCCCGATGATGGTCCGCTCCGACCAGCGCCGGTTGGACAGCGAGCGCAGCAGCTGCACGGGGTGCCGGGCGGTCCGCCCGAACCAGGCCCGGACCCGGTGGGGGGAGTACGGCACCTGCAGGATCGTCATGAACCCCATGGCGTTGGAGCCCTTGCCGTAGCGCACCGGCTCGATGTGCGTGTCGGCGTTGGGGTGCACCGAGGAGGTGATGGCCACACCCCGCGTGAAGTCGGCGCGCCGCTCCTTGCCGGGGTCCGCGCCGTGCCGCTTGCGGTAGCGGCGGTCGTCGGTCTGGGCGCCTACGAGGCCTTCGGAGTTGGTCCGGGTCAGATCGCCGAGCCGCTCCGAGAGGCGGGGCAGCTCGCCGAGGTCCTTCATCGTGTGCAGCAGGGTCTGGGTGCCGTACGTGCCCGCCGCGACGACCACGTAGCGGGCGCGCAGCACCTTCGCCGCGGCACGGCGGCGGCCGTCGGTGGGGACGGTACGGACGCGGTAGCCGCCGGCCGGGTCCTCGGAGAGGGCGGTGACGGTGGTCATCGGGTGGATGACGGCGCCGGCCCGCTCCGCGAGGTGCAGGTAGTTCTCGTTCAGGGTGTTCTTCGCACCGTGCCGGCAGCCGGTCATGCACTCGCCGCATTCGGTGCACGCCTTGCGGGCGGGCCCGGCGCCGCCGAAGTAGGGGTCGGCGACCTCGTCCCCGGGACGGACCCCGGTCTGGCCCTCGGAGTCGCCGCCGTCCCCGAAGAAGACGCCGACCGGGGCCATGTGGAAGGAGTCCGCGACGCCCATCCTGGCGGCGGCGGCCTTCAGGTGGACGTCGGAGGGGGTCGTCGTCGGGTTCAGCCGTACCCCCAGCATCCGCTTGGCCTGGTCGTAGTAGGGGGCCAGCTCGGCCCGCCAGTCCGTGATGGACGCCCACTGCCGGTCCTCGAAGAAGGCGGTGGGGGGCACGTAGAGGGTGTTGGCGTAGTTGAGCGAGCCGCCGCCCACCCCGGCGCCCGCGAGGACCATCACGTTGCCGAGGAGGTGGATGCGCTGGATCCCGTACAGCCCGAGGGCCGGGGCCCACAGGTAGTTGCGCAGATCCCAGCTGTTCTTCGGCAGGCCTTCGCGGGTGAACCGGCGCCCCGCCTCCAGGACGCCGACCCGGTACCCCTTCTCGGTGAGCCGCAGTGCCGAGACCGACCCCCCGAAACCCGATCCGATGACGATGACGTCGTAGTCGTACGACACTGCGGTGCCTCCCGGACGGAACGGACTGGCGGAACGGACTGACGGAACGAACAGGGGGAACGAACAGGGGGAACGGGCTAACGGAGGCGGAACGCCTTCATGACCTTGAGGCTGCGCGTCATGAACGCCGCGTACTTCTCGTCGTCCATGCCGAGCGACGGAGCCATCGGCAGCAGCCGCTGCTGGGCGACGGTCTGGGCCTCGGTGTACTTCAGGATGCCCTCGGAGCCGTGGCGGCGGCCGAGGCCGGATTCCTTCATGCCGCCCATGGGCGCCTGGGCGCTGCCGTAGGCCGGGGCGTAGCCCTCGTTGATGTTGACGGTGCCCGTGCGCAGGCGGGCCGATACGGCGTGGCCGCGGCGGGAGTCCTTCGTCCACACGCTGGAGTTCAGGCCGTAGGCGGTCGCGTTGGCCTCTTCGATGACCTCGTCCTCGTCGGTGAAGCGGTAGATGGAGACGACCGGACCGAAGGTCTCCTCCCCGCACACCGCCATCGCGGCCTCGACGCCGTCCAGGATGGTCGGCTCGTAGAAGAGCGGGCCGATGTCGGGGCGGGCCACGCCTCCGGTGACGAGGGTGGCGCCCTTGGCCACGGCGTCGTCCACGTGCCGCTGTACGGCCTCCAGCTGGCGCTCGCCGGCCAGGGAGCCCATGTCGGCGCCGTAGGCGAGGGAGGAGCCGAGGCGCATGGCCTTCGTACGGGCGGCGAAGCGGGCGACGAAATCGTCGGCGATCGAGGCGTGGACGTAGAGCCGCTCGATGGAGATGCAGAGCTGGCCGGCGGAGGAGAAGCAGGCACGGACGGCGCCGGCGGCGGCCTTCTCCACGTCGGCGTCGCGCAGGACGAGCATGGCGTTCTTGCCGCCGAGTTCGAGGGAGGCCCCGATCAGGCGGGCGGCCGCGCCCTGGGCGACTTCCCGGCCGGTACGCGTGGAGCCGGTGAACGAGACGTAGTCGGCGTGCCGGACCACCTCGGGGCCGACGACCGGGCCCTCGCCGAGGACGATCTGGAAGACCTCGGCCGGCAGACCCGCCTCGATCATCAGGTCGCGGGCCCACAGGGCGGTGAGCGCGGTCTCGGTGTCGGGCTTCATCACGACGGCGTTGCCGGCGACGAAGGCGGGCAGCGCATCACCGATGGACAGCTCGAGGGGGTAGTTCCAGGGGGCGATCTGGCCGATGACCCCGCGCGGCTGGCGCAGCTCGGTGACCTTGGTGAGGGTGGGCATGGCGCCCGTGTGCCCCTTGGCCCGCAGGTACGAGGGCGCCTTGCGGCCGTAGTGACGGGCGGCGATCGAGACGGCCTGGACCTCTTCGTGGGCGTGCAGGCGGGCCTTGCCGGTCTCCAGCTGGATCAGGTCGAGCACCTCGGCCTGGCGGGACAGGACCAGGTCGTGGAAGCGCAGCAGTACGGCGGCCCGCGCGCGGACGGGCACGGCCGCCCAGGCGGGCTGCGCGGCGCGGGCCGCGGCGAAGGCCGCCGCCACGTCCTGCGGCGTGGCCTCGGGCAGGTCCGCGAGCTCGTTGCCGGTGAAGGGGCTGTGGTTGGCGGTGCGGCCGGAGCCGGCCACGCCGCGGGTCAGCCGGGCGACCAGTTCGGGGGTCACCACGTCGGCGGCGCTCCGGGCGCCTGCCGGGGCCGGGGCGACCGGGTTGGTGGGCTGCGGGGCGCTGCGGAGGGGGGCCGGGGCCTGCGTGTCCGTCATGGCCGTGAGCGTATTGCGCCCGGGGGTGCTTTGGGTACCCGCCGGTAACCGGATTTTCCCATTTCTGCCAGTGATCGCTGGCAGGATGACGGAAACGGGCTCAGTCCGCCGGTGGCTGCCAGCCGCTGAGCACGGTGTCGAACTGCGCCCGGGTCGTCTCCCACTCCCCCGCCGGAGCCGACATGTACACCGCGTACTCGGTGCCGTCCTTCTCGTAGTACATCTGCTCGACGGCCCGCCGGGGGCCGACGGCCGCCCCCGTCTTCTCCGTCAGGCTGAACTCCCACAGGGAGGACTTGACCTGCCCTCGGAAGGTGTTCTGGTGCAGCGTCAGGCGCACGTAGTCGGAGCGCTTGGCCACCTGCTTCTCCAGGTCGAGCATGTGCATGTACGGGTTGTCGAACTCCGGCTTCGGATTCACCGCGAGCCGGATGAAGTGCTTGCCGCCGTCCGGCGTGTAGTCGATCTGCGTCCCGTCCATCCGGCGCGTCCAGCCGTTCGGCACGAAGAGGGTGAAGCCCTGCGGGTCGACGACCTTGCGCCAGCCGGCCGGCGCGACGGCTTCCCCCTGCACCTTGGTGTCCCCGGAACCGGCCGAGGTGCCGGGCCCACCGGTCGTCCTGTCCGAGCCCTTCCCGTTCCCCCCGTCGCCCGCGCCACCGGTGTACTTCAGCACCCCGAAGACCCCGCCGCCGCCGATCAGCGCCGCCACCAGGGCGACGACCGCCGCACGCCGGACGCGTCCGGGGGCGGCCGGGGCCACGCCGTCGCGCCGGCCCGGTGCGGCCGGCCCGGCCCCGGGCCCCGCCAGGTACTCCGGCTCCCGCTCCGGCTCCGGCCACGTCCGCGCGGCCTGGTACGGGGGCCGGCCCTGGCCCGGCTCCGCGGGCAGCGCCGCCGTGTCCGCGCGCTCGTTCCGGGCGGGGGCCAGCTCCTCGGAGCCCAGCGCGCGCGTCGGTACGTAGGCGTGCGCCGCCTTCGGCTCCCGGCCCTCCATCGCCTGCAGCAGCATCTGCTCGGCCTCGGCGGCCGACGGCCGCTTCGCCGGGTCCTTGCGCAGCAGTGCCGTGATCACCGGGGCCAGCGCGCCCGCGTGGGTCGGGGCGGGCGGCTCGTCGTTCACCACGGCCTGGAGGCTGGAGATGGGCGAGGTGCGGCGGAACGGCGAGCGGGCCTCGACCGCCGTGTACAGCGTCGCGCCCAGCGACCACAGGTCGGAGGACGGATCGGGGGGACCGCCCGTGACCCGCTCGGGGGCCAGGTAGTCGATGGAACCGACGAGTTCGCCGGTGCGCGTGATGGAGGAGTCGCCCTCGATCGCGGCGATCCCGAAGTCCGCGAGCATCACCCGGCCGTCCTTGGCCAGCATCACGTTGCCCGGCTTCACGTCCCGGTGCAGTACGCCGACGGCGTGCGCGGCACGCAGCGCGCCGAGCACGTACAGCCCGATCCGGGCCGCCTCTCGGGGCTCGATCCGGCCGGCCGTCTTCGCCGCGTCCGCGAGGGAGGGGCCGTCGATGTACTCCATGACGATCCACGGCCGGTCGTCGTGCTCCAGCACGTCGTGGACGGTGACGACCGCCGGATGCTGGATCCGGGCCGCGGCCCGGGCCTCCTTCTGCGTCCGGGCGTGCATGACGTCCCGGTCGGCCTGGGCGACGTACAGGCCGGCCGTCAGTTCCTTGACGGCGACCGTCCTGTGCAGCAGCTCATCGTGTGCGCGCCACACCTTGCCCATGCCGCCCCTGCCGATGGACTCCACGAGCCGGTACCGGCCCGCGAGCACCGCACCCGCGCCTGTCTGCTGTTCCACGAGTCTCCGCCGCCGCTCTCCGCACTTCCGGCCAGACTACGGAGCACCCGGGCGCTGCCGGAACCTCTCGGCGGCGGTTGGGCCGCACTGTGACGCAATCGCCGTACTGAGTCCCCGTCAGCCGCCGTTCCTGTAACTGGCCGTCGCCTGCTCGAAGACCTCGGTGACCTTGCCTTCCTGGTCGACCGGGCCGGTGACCAGGACGATGTGGTACGAACCGCCGAGCGCGACGACGAAATTGCGGGCCACGACGGAACGGCCGTTGCCGTCGATCCAGGTGTACCGGCCGGTGACGCGGAGCTGGTTGCCGACCTTCGTGGACCTGATGTCGCTGACGCTGGACCAGGTGGAGGAGCGGTACGGAGCCAGCTCCGGCTCCTTGTCCTTCTGGTAGCTGGCCGGGTCGGGATTGCCCTCCGCCTTGTCCCGGCCGGGGACCACGGTCAGGGCGAAGTCCCCGTCCGTGTAGCGCACCTGGCCGGACTCGTTCATTCCGCGACGGTCCCAGCCGTTCGGGACGTTGATCTGGAAGTGCTCGGCGTCCTGCTGGGCGGTGTACCCGGCCGGAGCGGGGGCCGCGGTCTGGGTGGCGGGCCTGGACTCGGACGGGCTCGCGGAGGGGCTCGGGGCCGGACCGGAACCGCTCGGCTTCGGGCTGCGGCCCGGGCTCTGCGGGTGCGTCGTGGCCGGCTGCCCCATCCCGGCGGCCTTCTGCCCGCCGCCCTGCGGATCGGCGGAGCGGGGCATGAAGAAGAGGGCGTAGGCCACGCTCCCCGCGAGCAGGACCATGATCCCGAGCAGCAGGGACCGCCCCAGCGAGCGCGGCTTGCGGGGGTGTTCGGCGCTGCGGTGCCTGCCGTGCAGATCGGCTCGCCGCCGTACGACGGGCAGCCGGGCGGGATCCGGCTCGGGCATCGGAAGCAGCGCGGCGAAGCCCCCGTCGGGCTCGGGGGCGGACCGCACCAGGGAGCGCAGCCAGCCGCGGAGCTCCTCGAAGTCGGGGCGTTCGGTCGGGTCCTGACGCAGCAGGGACTCCACGACCGGGCGCAGCGGGCCGCACTCCTCGGCGAACGCGGGGGGCTCGGCGCAGACCATCTCCACGAGCTCGGCGACGCTGTCCTCGGGGTACGGGGCATGGCCCTGCACGGCCCGGTACAGCAGCGCGCCGAGCCCCCAGAGGTCGGTGGCCGGCCCTACGGGCGCGGCCAGTTGCCACGGCCCGTGCACGGCCTGCGCCTGCTCGGGGGCCCACCGCTCGGTCACCGCGCCGACGACGGCCATCCGTGTCTGCCGGGCCCGCTCGGCATCGAGCCCGCTGCGCGGCCCGCTCCCCCACCCGGCCCGCACCCCGGTGTCCGCGGTGCGCACCGGCCCGGCCTCGGAGGCGCCGCCGCTGCCGCTGCCCGGCAGGGCCCGGTACTGCGCGCCGGGGTGCGGGTGGGCCTGGGCGGGGTTCTCGGCCGGGAGCGCGGCCTCGGGTACCCGGACCGCTCCCGGTCGGGTGTGTCCCCGCTCGGCCGGGAGCGGCGGGCCGGTGGCACTTCCCTGGTCGGGTCCGGAGGGCGACGGCGCGCCGTCGCCCGGGGCGTCCGCCTGGTGGTAGCCCTGGGGAAGGGCCAGTTGCGCGGGCAGCGCGGAGCGGGCCGGCGGGGTCTGCGGTTCCGCTTCGGCCGGTGGCAGGGCCTGGCGGCGTGGGGTGGCGCCGTGCCAGGTCGCGCCGCTGGCCGGCCCGCCGTACGGGTACGAGTACCCCTGCGGCAGTGTCGACCCCTCCGGCCGCGGCTCCGCCGCCCGCTCCGGCTCCGGTGCGGGGTCCGACCCGGACTTGCGCTGCTCGGTGATCCGCGCGGCGGCCTGCGCGCCGGCCCGGTACGCGGCGATGGCCCCGGCCCGTGCGGCGGCCTTCAGATCGGGCCGCTCCCCGCCGGACCCGGTGGACCCGCCGGCCCCGGCGGACCCCGTGGGCTCGCTGGACCCGGCGGTCTCGCCATGCCCAGCGCCCCCGGCAGCCCTGGCGGACCCGGTGTTCCCCGCGGCCCCGCCGGCCCCAAGGGCCTCGGCGGACCCGGCACTCCCGGCGGACCCCGCGGCCCCCGCGCTGATGTGGTCGTTGTAGCGCGGCCCCGTGTCGTACCCCGGAGCCACGAGCGGCGCGTACTCCGCGCTTCGGGCCGCCGGCCCCGGACCCGTGCCCCGGCCCTCCGGCGCGGCGGCGGTCCCGTATCCGGAGCCGGCCGCCGGCGCACCGCCCGTCCCGGTATCCGCACGCGGGCCCGCAGCACCCGTGTGCGTACTGTTCAGCGCCCATCCGGGCAGCCCCGCCGTCGGGTTGTCCGTACCCTCCGGCGACGGGACCGGGTCGTAGCCGCACAGGGCGTCCTCCGCCGCCCCCGCGGCCAGGCCCGTCAGGACGACCCGCCCGTCGTCGCAGATCAGCACCGTCCGCATGGTGATGTTCCGGTGCGTCCACCCGTGCGCGTGCAGCACCCGCAGCGCGGTCAGCACGTCCGCCGCCACCTCCGCCGCCCGGTACGGGCTCAGTGGTTCCTCGGCGATCAGCGCCGCCAGCGGCCTGGCCGGTACGAGTTCGCTCACTATCCACAGCGACCCGCCCTCGGCGAACACGTCGAAGACCTGGTCCAGCCGCGGATGGTCCGGTACGGACGCGGCCGCCTGCGCCGCCGCGATCGCCCGGCGCACGGCGGGCAGTTCCGCGGAAACGGTGCGCCGGCCCCCGGCGGCGGCCGGGCCGCCCCGCGTACCGTCCAGCAGCTCCGCGTCGACGACCTCCGGCAACGGCACCTGCCGTACGAGGACTTCCTGGCCGCTGCGCGTGTCGAAGGCCCGGGTCTCGATCAGTTCGTACTCGTCGGACGGCGGCAGCGGCAGGCGGTAGCGCTCGGCCAGGATCCGGCCCGCGTAGTCCTCCACGTCGCCTCCCCCGAGAGCTGCGGGCCCAACCCCTTGGGCCCGCTGACACGATACGTCGCCCGGGCCGCCCGCGTCCCGGCCCTGACGAGGCTCGCCCCGAGCGGGTTCGCGACCGGTGTCAGCCCAGCGGCTGGAAGGTGTCGAATGCCGTGGTGCGCATCTGCGTGCACTCCGCCGCGGCCCACTGGTCGGCGAGGCAGGTGATCATGATGGCGTAGCCGTGCTTCGCGTCCATCTTGAAACCGCGGTCGAGCACGTGGACCCGCATGTCCTTCTGGTCCCGCTCGAACTCCCAGTCGGCGACGGTCGGGTACCCCCGGTACTGCACCGGTTCGAGCCTCAGCAGCTTGTAGTTCCTGCTGCTGCCCGCAACGGCCGGGGCCAGCTCCAGCCAGGCCGCGCGCGCGTCGTCCTTCGGCGAGCTGTTGAAGTCGATCTGAATGCGCGGGAAGCCGCCGTCGCGGCTGTATATGACGCCGTCGTTCTTGCCTATGGTGCCGGTCTGCTTGAAGCCCTCGGGCATGGCCATCGCGAAGTGGAAGCCGGGGTCGGTCACCTGGGCGTACCCGGGCGGGAGCCCGCCCCCGGCGCCGCCGGGAGTGGCACCCTGGCCGGAGGTGCTGCCCGTTCCGCTGCCGTCGCCCGTGCCGGAGCCCGGCGTCTGGCCCGTACCCGGTGAAGCGGCGCCGCCGTTGGCCGTGCCGCTGGCGCCCTGCTCGCCGGACTTCGGCGAGGGCGAGGGCGACGGCGAGGAACCGGGCCCGGGGCTCGACGCGGCGGCCGAGTGACCGCCGCCCTTGCCGTCCTGCGGCGAACCGTCCTTGTCGTCGCCGCTGATGGCGTACGCGACGAGCGAGCCGATGACGGCGAGGACGACGACCACGCCGGCTATCGCGAGCGCGATGGTGCGGCGCGGCAGGACGTCGGTGAGCGGAGCCGCGACGGGCGCGGGGCGCGGAGCCGGGGTCTCGGCGGCGGTCGCGGCCGCGGCAACGGCTGTGGCGGCACTGGCGGCGGCCGCCTTGCGGGCCGACTTCAGCGCGGCGCGGGCACGCTCGCGCTGCTCGCGCTCCCGCCGCTCGCGTTCCTTCTTCTCCGTCTTCTCGGCGGCCTTCGCGGCCTTTTCGGCGGCCGCCCTGTCCGCCGCGTCCTGGGCCTCGGCGAGCGATATCTGCCGGGTTTCCTCGGCGCTCGGGGCGGCCACGGGGACCGGCTCCTCGGGCGCTTCGATCACCGCGGTGAGCATCGCCCGCGCGCGGTCGTCGTCGAGCCGGTGGGCCGGGTCCTTGACGAGCAGGCCGTAGATGACCTCGGTGAGCGGACCGGCGTTCTTGGGCGGGTCGACGGGCTCGGTCATCACGGCGGTCAGGGTCGCGAGGGCCGACCCCTTGTCGTACGGGGGCACGCCCTCGACGGTCGCGTACAGCAGTCCGCCCAGCGACCACATGTCCGCGGGCGGGCCAGGGCGGTGGCCGCGGGCGCGCTCGGGCGAGATGTACGAGGGGGCGCCGACGAGCATGCCGGTGGAGGTGACCGAGGGGTCGCCCTCGACCTGGGCGATGCCGAAGTCGGTGAGGACGACGCGGCCGTTGCCGTGGTCGGCGAGGAGCACGTTGGAGGGTTTGACGTCCCGGTGCAGGATGCCCTGCCGGTGGGCGGCGCGCAGTACGTCGAGCACGGCGAGGCCGACTTCGGCGGCGCGCCGGGGGGTGAGCGGGCCGTTCTCCCGGATGAACTCCGCGAGCGAGGGTCCCTCGATGAGCTCCATGACGATCCACGGCCGGCCGTCTTCGTCGACGACGTCGTACACCGTCACGGCCCCGCCGCTCCGGATCCGGGCGATGGCCTTCGCCTCACGGAGGGTGCGGGTGATGAGGCGGCGCTTCTCGTCGTCGTCGACACCGCTGCCGAAGCGGAGCTCCTTGACGGCCACGGTCCGGCCGAGGGTCTCGTCCTCGGCACGCCAGACGGTGCCCATGCCGCCCTTGCCGAGGACGTCGCCGAGCCGGTAGCGGCCCGCGAGCAGCCGGCCCTCGTCCTGCGGGGGCTCCCCCGCCTTGGCCGCGGCCGCCTTGACGGCGGCCGCCACCTCGTCGGCCTTGCTCATGGCGACGGGCTTGGCGTCCTCGGGCTCCGCCGCAGCGGGCTCCGCCCCGGACACGCCGCCCCGGGAGGCCTTCGGAACGACGGTCTCGGCACCCACGGGCGCCGCACCCGCACCGGACTTCGCGTCCGCGGGCTTCACCACGGACACGCCACTCCGAGTGGCCTTCGCGACGACGGGCTCAGCCCCCTCGGACTCCGCGGCAGCAGGCTTCGTCACGGATATCCCGCCCCGGGCACCCTTCGCCACGACGGGCTCGGCAGCCACGGCCTTCGCATCCTCAGGCTCCGGCGCGGCCGCAGCGCCCTTCGCCCCGGCAACAGGCTTCACCCCGTCAGCCGGCCCCACCTTCCCGGCCCCCGCCGCACCAGAAACCTTCGCGTCAGCACCCTCCGCATCGGCGGGCTCCGCCACACCAGCGGCCTTCGCCCCCGCAGACTTCGCCACACCGGCAGGCTTCGCGTCGGCGGGCTCCGCCGCGCCAGCCGCCTTCGCGTCAGCAGACTTCACCGCACCGGCAGGCTCCGCATCCGCAGGCTCCGCCGCATCAGCGGCCTTCGCGCCAGCAGCAGGCTTCGCCCCCACGGGCTTGCCCGGGCCGGCGGACTTCGCCGCCGTGGGCTGCGCCTCCTCCGGCTTCGACCCGGCTGCGGGCTTCGCCCCGTCAGGTCCCGTCCCGGCAGCGGGCTTCGCGCCCGCGGCCGGCTTCGCGCCCGCCGGGCGCGGCCGCCGCTGGGCGGGGGGCTTCGGGTCCGTCGGGGTGACCGCCGGAGGCACCGGCGATCCCGTCCCGACAGACGGCTCCGGCGACTCGGTGTGCTCCGGCTTCGACATGCGTCCCCTCTGCGATCGTGCCGCCTGCTCCGGTTTCCCTGGCAGCGGCCGGGGTGCCCGGTAACCCGCCCCGGCAGAACCCTCATTGTCCCTTACTCCGCAACGGACGGGAGCCCCGGGTCCGCGGTTCCCCCCGCGACGTCGCGGAGTTACAACGGGACGATGTCCGGCGCCCCCAGCCTCGCCGCGTCCGCCGTCTGATCGTCCGGCTGGCGCTGCGATTCCCGCTCCGCCTGAACCCGCTTCTCGTAGTGCTCCACCTCCTTCTCGATCTGCTGCTTGTCCCATCCCAGAACCGGAGCCATCAACTCCGCGCACTCCCGCGCCGATCTCGTCCCCCGGTCGAAGGTCTCGATCGAGATCCGCGTCCGCCTCGTCAGCACGTCGTCCAGATGCCGCGCCCCCTCGTGCGAGGCCGCGTAGACCACTTCGGCCCGGAGGTAGTCATCGGCGCCCATCAGCGGTTCCCCGAGCGAGGGGTCCGCCGCGATCAGTGTCAGCAGTTCCTCCGTCAGCGACCCGTACCGGTTCAGGAGGTGCTCCACCCGCACGACGTGGAGCCCCGTCCGGGCGGCGATCCGCGCCCGCCCGTTCCACAGGGCCCGGTACCCCTCCGCCCCCACCAGCGGCACGTCCTCCGTCACGCACGGCGCGACCCGCTGGTCCAGGGCGTGGACGGCCTCGTCCACCGCATCCTTGGCCATCACCCGGTACGTCGTGTACTTGCCGCCGGCGACCACCACCAGCCCCGGCACCGGGTGCGCCACCGTGTGCTCGCGCGAGAGCTTGCTCGTCGCGTCCGACTCCCCGGCCAGCAGCGGCCGCAGGCCGGCGTAGACCCCCTGGACGTCGTCCCGGGTGAGCGGGACCGCGAGGACCGAGTTCACGTGCTCCAGCAGGTAGTCGATGTCGGCACTCGACGCCGCCGGGTGCGCCTTGTCCAGGTCCCAGTCGGTGTCCGTGGTGCCCACGATCCAGTGCCGGCCCCAGGGAATGACGAACAGCACCGACTTCTCGGTGCGCAGGATCAGCCCGGTCGAGGAATGGATCCGGTCCTTCGGGACGACGAGGTGGATGCCCTTCGACGCCCGTACGTGGAACTGCCCCCGCTCCCCGATCAGCGCCTGGGTGTCGTCCGTCCACACCCCGGTGGCATTGACGATCTGCTTCGCGCGGATCTCGTACTCCCCGCCGCCCTCCACGTCCCGCACCCGCGCGCCGACGACCCGCTCGCCCTCCCGCATGAAGCCGATCACCCTCGCCCGGTTGGCGCACTGCGCCCCGTACGCCGAGGCCGTCCGCACCAGGGTCGCCACGTAACGCGCGTCGTCCATCTGGGCGTCGTAGTACTGCAGGGCGCCCACGAGCGCGTCCTTGCGCAGCGCCGGCGCGATCCGCAGGGCCCGTTTGCGCGACAGGTGGCGGTGCGTCGGCAGCCCGCGCCCGTGGCCGCTGGAGAGCGACATGGCGTCGTACAGCGCGACGCCGGAGCCCGCGTAGAACCGCTCCCACCCCTTGTGCTGGAGCGGGTACAGGAACGGCACCGGCTTCACCAGGTGCGGGGCGAGGCGCCCCAGCAGCAGTCCGCGCTCCTTCAACGCCTCCCGCACGAGGGCGAAGTCCAGCATCTCCAGATATCTGAGCCCGCCGTGGATGAGCTTGCTGGAGCGGCTGGAGGTGCCCGAGGCCCAGTCCCGCGCCTCCACCAGCCCGGTCGCCAGCCCCCTGGTCACGGCGTCGAGGGCGGTGCCGGCGCCGACCACTCCGGCCCCGACCACCAGCACGTCCAGCTCCCGCTCGGCCATCGCGGCGAGCGCCTCCGCGCGCTGCACCGGCCCCAGCGTCGTCGTCCCGCCTCCTCCACCCGTCCGGCCCGCGGCCCCGGCGCCACCCCCCGCGCCCACTCCTGCTCCCGACCCTGCCCCTGTCCCAGTCACCACGGCTGCCTGCCTCCCGTTGCCCCGGGGCGGATCGCCCCGTCCGCCCTGTGCGGTCGTCCCACCCGTCGTGGGTGATCCCGCTCACATCGCCCGTTCATGATTCTGACCGGCCGCACCCACATCAGCCACCGCCTGTGGATAACACGATGGCGGCCATTACCCCTGAATACGACATATCTGTCATATATACGCCTAGTCTGACATTGCGCCAGCTCTCCTCCTCCACAGGACTTGCGCGCTCCGCCCCCTCATGCATGTCAGGGAAGGGAAGGGACGGCACCCCCATGCCCGCAGATCTCGCCGTCATCGGACTCGGCCATCTCGGTCTCCCGCTCGCCCAGGCTGCCGTGGCCGCCGGGATCGAGACGGTCGGCTACGACAGCGGTCCGGCGACGGACTCCACCCTCACCGCCGCCGAGATCCGCCGCATGTCGGCGGCCGGCTTCCGGGTCACCATCAACCCCGCCGAACTCGGCCGGGTCCGCACCGCCGTCATCTGCGCCCCCACCCACCTCGGCGCGGACCGCGCACTCGACCTGTCCGCGGTCGGCGAGGCGGGCCGCACGCTCGCCGCGCGGCTGCGCCCGCACACCACCGTCATCCTCGAATCGGCCGTCCACCCCGGCGTCACCGAGGAGTACCTGCGCCCGATCCTCGAATCGGGCTCCGGGCTGCGCGCCGGCCGGGACTTCCACCTGGCCTACTCCCCCAGCCGCCTCGACCCCGGCAACCGGACGCACGGCATCTCCAACACCCCCAAGGTCATCGGCGGCCTCACCCCCGCCTGCACCGAGTCCGCGCACGCCTTCTACGCCCGCCTCACCGAGAAGGTGGTGCGCGCCCGGGGCCTGCGCGAGGCCGAGACCGTACAGCTCCTGGAAACCAACTACCGGCACATCAACATCGCCCTCATGAACGAGATGGCCGTGCTCTGCCACGACCTCGGCGTGGACCTGTGGGACGTCATCCGGTGCGCCGAGACGAAGCCGTACGGGTTCCAGGCGTTCCGCCCCGGCCCCGGAGTCGGCGGCCACGGCGTCCCCCTCGACCCCAACTACCTCCCCCACACCACCCGCACCCCCGGCCACCCGCTGCGCATGGTCGGTCTGGCGCAGGAGATCAACGACCGGATGCCGCAGTACGTCATCCAGCGCAGCGCCACCCTGCTCAACGAGCACGGCAAGTCCGCGCGTGGTGCCCGCGTCCTCCTCCTGGGCGTCACCTACAAGCCGGACCTCGCCGACCAGGAGGGTTCCCCGGCCCGCGAGATCGCCAGCCGCCTCCTCGACCTCGGGGCGCTGATCAGCTACCACGACCCGTACATCGGCGGATGGCGCGTCAGGGACCAGCCCGTCCCCCGCGCCGAGTCCCTGTACGAGGCGGCCGCCAACGCCGATCTGACGATCCTGCTGCAGCACCACCGCACCTACGACCTGCAGGGCCTGGCGGTCAAGGCCCAGTTGCTGCTGGACACCCGCGGCGCCAGCCCGGCGGGCGCCGCGCACCGGCTGTAGGCCACCCCGGCAGCATCCCGGCCCGGTAACGCCCGGGCGGAGGCGGTCCCGACCCCCGGGACCGCCTCCGCCCGTCCCCGCCCGCCTCGCGCGCCGCCCGGCCCAGGAGCCCCGCCCGGCCCCCGCACCCGCCGCACCCCCCGCACCCGCGCCCGTGCCCCGCCAGGTGAAACCTTGATCGCCCGGCAGACCCAAAACCCCTGTCGGCATGCACGACCTCGCTCATATGATCCGCGCGTGCCAGTTGATCCCCAGCCCGGTCAGCCCGTGTCCGAACCCGCCGACCGCATCCCCGCCCGCACCGCTCCGCGCACCCGCGTCCACCGCTGGGAGCGGGGCTCCGTCGCCGGAACCTTCGTCGTCGGCGAACCGCAGAACGCCGAGCGGTTCCCCGACGAGGCCCTGGCCGAGAACCCCGGAGGCAGGGCCGACGCGGCCCCGCGCGTCCGCGTCCTCGGCGACCGCGCGAGCCGGTTCCCGCGGGGCCACGTGGGCACCGGGGGCCACATGGCCGAGTTCACCCACCACCGCAAGAGCGCCCTGGCACAGGGCTGAGGGGCACCACGATGACCACCGAGACACACCCCGAGCCCGCGTCCGCCACCACCGCCACCACACAGCCCGCCACCACCGACGCCGACGGCGTCGTCACCACCACGGTGAACGGCATCCCCGTGCTCCTCGCCCCCCGCTCCGGCCTCATCAGCGCCGGGCTGCTCTTCCGAGTCGGCCGCGCCGACGAGACCCTGGCCACCAGCGGCATCACCCACCTCGTGGAACACCTCGCCCTGCACCGCCACGGCCCGGGCCCGGCGCACCACGCCCACGGCCCGGGCGCCCCCTCCGCCTCCGCCCCCGTGTCCACCGCCGCGTTCACCCATTTCCAGGTCACCGGCACCCCCACCGAGGTGGTGACCTACCTCAACGGCGTCTGCGCCGCCCTGCGCGACCTCCCCCTGGACCGACTGGAGACCGAGAAGGAGGTCCTGCGCACCGAGGAAGCCGCCCACGGCCCCGGCCGGGCCGACGGTCCGGCCCGCCGCAACACCCTGTGGCGCTACGGATCGCGCTCGTACGGCCTCACCGGCTACGCCGAGACCGGGCTCGCCCAGCTCACCGCGGAGCAGGTCCGCGAGTGGGCGCGCACCCGGTTCACGGCCGGGAACGCCGTCCTGTGGATCACCGCGGGCACCCTCCCCGAAGGCCTCGACCTCGCCCTCCCGGCCGGCGGCCGGCACCCGGCGCCCGCGGCCACCTCCGCCCTGCCCGCACTCCCCGCCCACTTCCCCGGCGACGACGGCTCCGTCGTCCTGACCTCCGTACTGCCGCGCTCCACCGCCGCGAGCCTGTTCGCGGAGGTCCTCGGCAGGGAGCTGCTGCGGGAACTGCGCCACAAGAGCGGGTACGCGTACAGCGCGACGGCCGGGTACGCCCCGCGCGACGCCGACCACGCGACCGTCGTCGCCCATGCCGACGCGCTCCCGCAGCACCAGGACGCGACGGCCGGCGCCTTCGTGGACGTCCTGGCGAAGCTGCGGGACGGCCGGACCGAGCCGTCCGACCTGGAAGCCGTACGGGCTTCCGCGCTCGCCCGGCTCGACGCCCCCGGGCTGGCTTGCGACCGGCTCCCGGGGCGGGCCGCGGACCTGCTGCTGGGCCACCGCCCCCGCACCGTCGCCGAGGAGCGGGCCGGGATCGGGGCGGTCACGGCCGAAGCCCTGCACGAGGTGGCGCGCGCCCTGTGGGCCGGAGCCCTGCTGCAGGTGCCCGGCCGGGGCGTGGACCGGCCGGGACTCGCGGCCGCGCCCACCGGGTCCGGGGAGCTCGTCGCCGGGCGTGCGTACCCGGCCGCGGCGGACCCCGGCACGGTGCTCACGCTGTCCGGGGAGGGGGTCAGCCTGGTCACGCCGAGCAGCCGGATCACCGTCCGCTACGCCGAGTGCTCCCTGGTGCAGGCCTACCCGGACGGGGCCCGCCACCTGGTCGGCCACGACGGGTTCACGCTTACCGTCGAGCCGGAGCGGTTCGGGCTCACGGCGGCCGACCTGGCCCCGCTCGACGCGGCCGTCCCGCCCTCCGCCGTCCTTCGGATGCCGCCCCGCGCCCCGGCCCGGCTCCCGGACCCCGCCCCCGGTACCCCGCTCCGGGCCCCGGCGCCGGCCCCCCGGCCCGATCCGCGGTTCACCGTCCTCCTGTGGATACTCGGCCTGCCCGGCATGCTCATCGGCGGATCGGTGCTCGCCCTCGGGCTCGTCATGGGCGACGAGCACTCGCGGATGGCCCCCGACAACGCGTGGTTCCTGTTCAAGTGGCTGCTCGTCGCGGGCGCGTCCCTGATCCCCTGGGTCATCTGCCTGAACCGCCGGATGAAGGGCAGGAACTGACCGGCCGTCCAGGCCCGCCCGCCGCTGCACCCGGCGCCCTCCCCGGCGGAAGGGCCGGGCAGCGGCATGATCACCGAGACCTGCCCCGGACGCACCGGAGGGCCGGCACCCCGTTCGGGGTGCCGGCCCTCCGGCAGACGTTCGCGAGGACGGTCAGCGGCTGTGCTGCGAGTCCGCGATCGTGACCTCGACCCGCTGGAACTCCTTGAGCTCGCTGTAGCCGGTGGTGGCCATCGAGCGGCGCAGCGCGCCGAAGATGTTCATCGAACCGTCCGGGGAGTGCGACGGACCGGTGAGGATCTCCTCGGTGGTGCCGACCGTACCGAGGTCGACCTTCTTGCCGCGCGGCACGTCCTCGTGGACGGCCTCCATGCCCCAGTGGTTGCCCTTGCCGGGCGCGTCGGTGGCACGGGCCAGCGGGGAGCCCATCATCACGGCGTCGGCGCCGCAGGCGACGGCCTTCGGGATGTCGCCGGACCAGCCCACGCCGCCGTCGGCGATGACGTGCACGTAGCGGCCGCCGGACTCGTCCATGTAGTCGCGGCGGGCCGCGGCCACGTCCGCGACGGCGGTGGCCATCGGGACCTGGATGCCGAGGACGTTGCGCGTGGTGTGCGCGGCGCCGCCGCCGAAGCCGACCAGGACACCGGCGGCGCCGGTGCGCATCAGGTGCAGGGCCGCGGTGTAGGTGGCGCAGCCGCCCACGATGACCGGGACGTCGAGCTCGTAGATGAACTGCTTGAGGTTCAGCGGCTCGGCGGCGCCGGAGACGTGCTCCGCCGACACGGTGGTGCCGCGGATCACGAAGATGTCCACGCCCGCGTCGACGACGGCCTTGGAGAACTCGGCCGTGCGCTGCGGGGAGAGAGCGGCGGCGGTGACGACGCCCGAGTCGCGCACCTCCTTGATCCGCTGACGGATCAGGTCCGCCTGGATCGGGGCGGAGTAGATCTCCTGGAGACGGCGGGTGGCGGACTCCTCGTCCAGCTCCGCGATCTCGTCGAGCAGCGGCTGCGGGTCCTCGTACCGGGTCCACAGGCCTTCGAGGTTCAGCACGCCGAGGCCGCCGAGCTCGCCGATGCGGATGGCGGTCTGCGGGGAGACGACCGAGTCCATGGGGGCGGCCAGGAACGGGAGCTCGAAGCGGTAGGCGTCGATCTGCCAGGCGATCGAGACCTCCTTCGGGTCCCGGGTACGGCGGCTGGGGACGATGGCGATGTCATCGAACGCGTACGCCCGGCGGCCGCGCTTGCCGCGCCCGATCTCGATCTCAGTCACGTGTGGTGGCCTTTCCTCTGGGTCTGCCCGTCCAGTATCCCCGAACCCCGCCGCCCCGCGTTCCGGTGACCGCTGTACGGACGACCGCGGTACCTCATCCGGCCGGGCACGCCGGAGGGGCGGACCCTGCGGGCCCGCCCCTCCGGCACTGCGCCGATCAGCCCTTTCGGCTGTAGTTCGGGGCCTCGACCGTCATCTGGATGTCGTGCGGGTGGCTCTCCTTGAGCCCCGCCGAGGTGATCCGGACGAACCGGCCCCGGTCCTGGAGCTCCGGCACCGTGCGGCCGCCGACGTAGAACATCGACTGACGCAGGCCGCCGACGAGCTGGTGCACGACCGCGGAGAGCGGGCCGCGGTAGGGGACCTGGCCCTCGATGCCCTCGGGGATGAGCTTGTCGTCGCCGCCCACGCCCTCCTGGAAGTAGCGGTCCTTGGAGAAGGACTTGCGGTCGCCGCGGGACTGCATCGCACCGAGCGAGCCCATGCCGCGGTACGACTTGAACTGCTTGCCGTTGATGAAGAGCAGCTCGCCCGGGGACTCCTCGCAACCCGCGAGCAGCGAGCCGAGCATCACCGTGTCGGCGCCCGCGACGAGCGCCTTGGCGATGTCGCCGGAGTACTGCAGGCCGCCGTCGCCGATGACCGGGACGCCGGCCGCCTTGGCGGCGAGCGACGCCTCGTAGATCGCGGTGACCTGGGGGACGCCGATGCCGGCGACGACGCGGGTGGTGCAGATGGAGCCGGGGCCGACGCCGACCTTGATGCCGTCGCAGCCGGCGTCGATGAGCGCCTGGGCGCCGTCGCGGGTGGCGATGTTGCCGCCGATGACGTCGACCGTCGAGTTGGACTTGATCTTGGAGACCATGTCGCCGACGAGGCGGGAGTGGCCGTGGGCGGTGTCGACGACGATGAAGTCGGCGCCCGCCTCGATCAGGGCCTGGGCGCGCTCGTACGCGTCGCCGGCGACGCCGACGGCCGCGCCGACGAGCAGCCGGCCGTCCTTGTCCTTGGCGGCGTTCGGGTACTTCTCGGCCTTGACGAAGTCCTTGACCGTGATGAGGCCCTTGAGGATGCCGGACTCGTCGACGAGCGGCAGCTTCTCGATCTTGTGGCGGCGCAGCAGTTCCATGGCGTCCACACCGGTGATGCCGACCTTGCCCGTGACCAGCGGCATCGGGGTCATGACCTCGCGCACCTGGCGGCTGCGGTCCGACTCGAAGGCCATGTCGCGGTTGGTGACGATGCCGAGCAGCTTGCCCGCCGGGTCGGTGACCGGGACGCCGGAGATGCGGAACTTCGCGCAGAGCTCGTCGGCCTCGCGCAGGGTCGCGTCCGGGTGCACCGTGATCGGGTCGGTGACCATGCCGGACTCGGAGCGCTTGACCAGGTCCACCTGGTTGGCCTGGTCGGCGATGGAGAGGTTGCGGTGCAGGACGCCGACGCCGCCCTGGCGGGCCATCGCGATGGCCATGCGGGCCTCGGTGACCTTGTCCATGGCGGCGGAGAGCAGCGGAACGTTCACGCGGACGTTGCGGGAGATGAGCGAGGACGTGTCGATCGCGTCGGGGGACATGTCCGAGACCCCGGGCAGCAGCAGCACGTCGTCATATGTGAGGCCGAGTGTGGCGAATTTGTCGGGCACTCCGTCGGCGTTCACAGTCATGACACCTTCCCAGATGGTCTTGCTCAGCGCGGATGTCCATGCTAACGGGATCCCGAGGCGTCTCATTCCACGACCAAGATCAAGCCCAAGGTTCATGGTTTCCTACGAGAGCGGAACCCCTCGAACCCGACAAAGCGGGCACCGAGCCCCGGAAGGCCCGGCGGTGGCCTACTGCTCCGCGAGTGCGCGGAGCCTGCTCAGCGCGCGGTGCTGGGCCACGCGCACCGCCCCGGGGGACATTCCGAGCATCTGCCCGGTCTCCTCGGCGGTCAGCCCGACGGCGACGCGCAGGACGAGGAGCTCGCGCTGGTTCTCCGGAAGGTTCGCCAGCAGCTTCTTGGCCCAGGCGGCGTCGCTGCTCAGCAGCGCCCGCTCCTCCGGACCGAGGGAGTCGTCGGGTCGTTCCGGCATCTCGTCGGAGGGCACGGCGGTACTGCCCGGATGCCGCATCGCGGCCCGCTGCAGATCGGCGACCTTGTGCGCGGCGATGGCGAAGACGAAGGCCTCGAAGGGGCGCCCGGTGTCGCGGTAGCGCGGCAGCGCCATCAGGACGGCGACGCAGACCTCCTGCGCCAGGTCCTCCACGAAGTGACGAGCGTCACCCGGAAGCCGCGAGAGCCGGGAGCGGCAGTAGCGGATCGCGAGGGGGTGCACGAAGGCGAGCAGATCGTGCGTGGCCTGCTCGTCGCCCTCCACCGCACGGCGTACGAGCGCGCCGACGGTCCCGTCGCCGCTGCTTCTGGCGGCGCCGGTGGTACCTGTGGCCGCGGGTGACCCCGGACCCTCGTCGTCGCGCATCAATCCATGGTGCCTTGGCGCCGGAGTATTAGCGGCACCGCGGCCCGTGTTGTGCGTCGAAGCGTTATGCGCCGACGGGTTGTGCGGGATGGGTGCACCGGAACTCATGCTCTGGCCCCTCCCCTCCCGCTCGGCCGAATCGTCCCCGGGGCGACATCTCCAGGATGCGCCACACCCTCAAGCATGCGGCATCGCGCCCGAAGCGACACGTCCCCCGGATTGTGCCCCGTCAATCCACCGTTCGCACCAGGGTGCGAAGGATCGGTCCGCGGGGGATTCCGGGGGGCGGCCGGGACCGGGGGGCCGGGCGGACCGGTCCGCCCGCGGCACCGCCGGCCGGTGAGGGCCGGCGGTCGCGCGGTCAGCGGACCAGGCCCCAGCGGAACCCGAGCGCCACGGCGTGCGCCCGGTCGGAAGCGCCGAGCTTCTTGAACAGCCGGCGGGCGTGCGTCTTGACCGTGTCCTCGGAGAGAAAGAGCTCGCGCCCGATCTCCGCGTTGGACCGGCCGTGGCTCATGCCCTCCAGCACCTGGATCTCGCGCGCGGTGAGCGTGGGCGCGGCGCCCATCTCGGCCGAGCGGAGCCGGCGCGGGGCCAGCCTCCAGGTCGGGTCGGCGAGGGCCTGGGTGACCGTGGCCCGCAGTTCGGCGCGCGAGGCGTCCTTGTGCAGATAGCCCCGGGCGCCGGCGGCGACCGCGAGGGCCACGCCGTCCAGGTCCTCGGCGACCGTCAGCATGATGATGCGGGCGCCGGGGTCGGCCGAGAGCAGCCGGCGAACCGTCTCCACACCGCCGAGCCCGGGCATCCGTACATCCATCAGAATCAGGTCGGAGCGGTCGGCACCCCAGCGGCGGAGGACTTCCTCGCCGTTGGCAGCCGTCGTCACACGCTCGACGCCGGGCACGGTGGCAACCGCGCGGCGGAGCGCCTCTCGGGCAAGCGGGGAGTCGTCGCAGACGAGGACGGATGTCATGACCGCCCTCCGCAGCTGCTGATGCGCGTCACCTTGAGCCTCCAGGCTGGTACGTATCGTCACCTGTGCGGTCGATGCCCCCGGACACCTGTCCGAGAACTTCTTGGTTCAACCGCCTTCGCACTCTCAACGATGGTCACTCGAAAGAGTTACGGGTCGGACGGACACCTTCGGCACTCTACGTGAGGAAGCGATCACGACGTGAGTGCCACTCACAGCGCGTCCTCCATCTGGCGTTATGCCCTATTTGGCGGCTTTCCTTCCGTTTGACCTATGTCTGAGGCTAGATTCCCAATGAGTCATATTTACATCTACTACGACAGTAGGTGTGGAGACATGGACCGTATCCGCCTCAGTACCGGCACCAAGAGGACTACCAATGGCAGATTTCTCCCGCCTCCCCGGACCGAACGCGGACCTCTGGGACTGGCAGCTGCTCGCTGCCTGCCGTGGGGTCGACAGCTCCCTCTTCTTCCACCCGGAAGGCGAGCGGGGCGCGGCCAGGAGCGCGCGCGAGGCCTCGGCTAAAGAGGTCTGCATGAGATGCCCGGTGCGTTCTGAATGCGCCGCGCACGCACTCGCCGTCCGCGAGCCCTACGGGGTGTGGGGCGGCCTCACCGAGGACGAACGCGAAGAACTGATGGGCCGCGCACGCCATCGCCTGATCCCCGCGACGACCGCCATCGGTCCGATCGCTCCGCACTGAGCGGTCGGCTCACGGCCGACCGTTCACGAAGATCCGAAGGAACGTTTCCTCGCTTCACAGGCGCACCGCCGCGCCCCCCGCCCCGCCGGGCGGGGGGCCGCGCGCGGCTCCCGTACGCGGGCCCGTACGTGGGCCCGAACGCGGGTCAGCGCCTGGCCGCGCGCTCCAGCTCGGTCAGGGTCGCGGCCACGGCCGGTACCCGGGCCAGGTCGGGCAGGGTCAGCGCCACGACCTCCCGCTCGACGGCCGGTTCCACGACGAGGGTGCTCACGCCCTTGGCCCGTACGGACTCCACCGCGAGCTCCGGCAGCACCGCGACGCCGAGCCCCGCCCCGACCAGGCCGACCACGGCCGGGTAGTCGTCGGTGGCGAAGTCGATGCGCGGCGTGAAGCCGACGCCCTCGCAGACCTCCACCAGGTGGCGGCGGCAGCGCGGACAGCCCGCGATCCAGGGCTCGTCGGCGAGCTCCGCCATGCCCACCCGCTCCGCGCCCGCCAGCCGGTGCCCCTCGGGCACCAGCCCGACGAGCCGGTCGGTCAGCAGTGGCCGGACCACGAGGTCCTCCCACTCGCCCGCCGATCCGGCGGCGCCGCCGTAGCGGAAGGCCAGCGCGAGGTCGCAGTCACCCTCGCGCAGCATCTCCACCGAGCGCGGCGGCTCGGCCTCGACGAGCGAGATCCGCGTCCCGGGATGCTCGGCGCGCATGGCGGCGAGCGCGGTCGGCACCAGCGTGGAACTACCGCTGGGGAACGAGACGAGCCGGACCCGGCCGGCCCGCAGCCCCGCGATGGCCGCCACTTCCTCCTCCGCGGCGGTCAGCCCGGCGAGGATCCCGGCGGCATGCCGGACCAGCGCCTCACCGGCCTGGGTGAGGCGCATCTCGCGCCCGGTGCGGATGAGCAGTGGAGTGCCGGCGGTCTGCTCCAGCGCCTTCATCTGCTGGGAGACGGCCGGCTGCGTGCAGCCGAGCTCGCGGGCGGCGGCGGAGAAGGACCCGGTTCCGGCGACAGCGCGCAGAACTCGGAGATGACGTGCCTCGATCACCCTTCGACTATAAGGCCCACTTTGATCCTGACGCGAATAACCCGGAGCCGCTTTGAGGCCGTTCCGGCTAGCGTGGCGCCATGCATCTGATCTCCGTGAACCGCGGCCGCGCGACGGCCGTCGACTACACCGACTCCGAGGCCGGGCTGACGGGCCACGGCAAGGTCCCGGTCCCCGGCCCCGTACGGGTCTTCGCACCGGGGCCCAAGGGGATCGGGGCCAGCGGGCTCGAGGGTGACGAAGTCTGCGACCTGCGCCATCACGGCGGCGACCACCAGGCCGTGTACGCGTACGCCCGCGAGGACCTGGAGTGGTGGGAGCGCGAGCTGGACCGCGAACTGCCCGGCGGGATCTTCGGCGAGAACTTCACCACCTCCGGCGTCGACGTGAACGGCGCCCTGCTCGGCGAGCGCTGGCGGGTCGGCCCCGAACTGGTGCTGGAAGTGGCCTCGGCCCGCATCCCGTGCCGGACCTTCCAGGGGGCGCTCGACGAGAAGGGCTGGGTCAAGCGGTTCACCCAGGAGGCCCGGCCGGGCGCCTACCTGCGGGTCGTCCAGGAGGGTTCGGTCTCCCCCGGCGACACCATCGAGGTCGTGCACCGCCCGGACCACGAGGTCACGGTCGGGTTCTGGTTCCGCGCCTTCACCACCGAGCGGGAGCTGCTGCCGCGCACGCTGGCGGCCGGTGACGCGCTGGAGCCGAAGGCACGGGACAAGGCGCTGGCCCACGTGGAGAAGTACGGGAAGCGGGGCGACTAGGTTGCGCCTATGACGACTGCGTTGATTACGGGATCCACGGCGGGCATCGGCGCCGCCTTCGCCCGGCGGCTCGCCGCCCAGGGGCACAATCTCGTCCTGGTGGCCCGGGACACCAAGCGGCTGGGCGAACAAGCCACCGAGCTGCACGACCGGCACGGCATCGAGGCCGAGGCACTGGCCGCCGACCTCTCCACGGAGGAGGGCATCTCGGCGGTCGAGAAGCGTCTCGGCGACCGCAAGCACCCGGTGGACCTGCTGGTCAACAACGCGGGCTTCGGCAACAAGGGCCGCTACCTCGAGGTGTCCATGGCCGACGAGCTGACCATGCTGAAGGTCCACATCGAGGCCGTGCTGCGACTGACCTCGGCGGCGGCGGAGCCGATGCGCTCGCGCGGGCGCGGCGGCGTGATCAACGTGGCCTCGGTGGCCGCCTTCGTACCGCGCGGCACCTACGGGGCGAGCAAGGCCTGGGTCGTGCAGTTCACCCAGGGAGCGGCCAAGGACCTGGCCGGCTCGGGCGTCCGGCTGATGGCACTGTGCCCGGGATTCGTGCGCACCGAGTTCCACGAGCGCGCCGGCATGGGCACGGACAACATCCCCGGCTGGATGTGGCTCGACGCCGACAAGCTGGTGGCGGCGGCCCTGGCCGATCTGGCACGGGGCAAGACCGTGTCGATCCCGGACCCGCGGTACAAGGCGCTGATGGGCGTGGTGAAGCTGACCCCGCGCGGACTGCTGGGCGGGGTCTCCTCGCGTACGGGGCGCAAGTACGGACCCCAGTGAGCCGGAGGCGCCGCAGCCCATGAGCAAACACGGCATATGGGCGAATTCTCCCTAGACTGGATGTGTCCCATCCAGCACGGGAGGCGACTCGATGACATTCGTACAAGTAATCGACTACGAGACGAAGCGGTTCGACGAGATGAACGCCCTCATCGACCGCTACGCCGAGCAGACCGCGGGCAAGCGCACGGTCACCCACACCCTCATCGGAAGGGACCGCGACTCGCAGTCCCACTACGTGGACCTCGTGGAATTCCCCTCGTACGAGGAGGCCATGAGGAACTCTCATCTCCCGGAGACGGACCGGATGTTCCAGGAGATGGTGGCCCTCTGCGACGGCATGCCCAAGTTCATGAACCTCGACGTGGTCCGCGACGAGTACCTCAACAAGCTCGTCGTGAACCGGATGCTCGACGAGATCGCGAGCAAGGGCAACTTCGACGTCGTCGACGAGTGCATCGCGGCCGACTTCGTCACCCACGACATCATGCAGAGCGGGGAACAGGGCAACGGCCGGGACGGCGTGCGCCGGACCATCGGCATGTGGCGGGACGCCTTCGACTTCCGCTTCGACATGACGCGCCAGATCGCCGAAGGGGACTGCGTCACCACGCTCTGGGACTGGAGGGGCACCCACAAGGGCGAGTTCATGGGGGTCGCGCCGACCGGCAAGGAAGTCAGCATGTCGGGCTGTACGACCAGCCGCATCGAGAACGGCCAGATCGCCGAGGACTGGTGGTACTACGACGCCCCCGGGCTGATGCGCCAGATGGGCATGATGCCCGGCTAGCCGGGCGGAACGGGACGGCCGAACGCGGGCCGAACGGGAAGGGCCCCGGTCACCACCGCTTGGCAGCGGTGACCGGGGCCCTTCCTCGACTACGTGACTACACGGCTACTGACGAGGTCAGTGGCTGTGGCCGTGACCGTGGCCGTGACCGGCGTCGGCCTCCTCGTCGGCCGGCTTCTCGACGACCAGGGTCTCGGTCGTGAGCAGCAGGGACGCGATGGAAGCGGCGTTCTCCAGCGCGGAGCGGGTGACCTTGACCGGGTCGATGACGCCGGCCTTGACCAGGTCGCCGTACTCGCCGGTGGCGGCGTTGAAGCCCTGGCCCTTCTCGAGCTCGGCGACCTTCGAGGTGATGACGTAGCCCTCGAGGCCGGCGTTCTCGGCGATCCAGCGCAGCGGCTCGACCGCGGCGCGGCGCACGACCGCGACACCGGTGGCCTCGTCGCCGGACAGGCCCAGGTTGCCTTCCAGCACCTTCACGGCGTGGACGAGCGCGGAGCCGCCGCCGGAGACGATGCCCTCCTCGACCGCGGCGCGGGTCGCCGAGATGGCGTCCTCGAGGCGGTGCTTCTTCTCCTTGAGCTCCACCTCGGTGGCGGCGCCGACCTTGATGACGCAGACGCCGCCGGCGAGCTTCGCCAGGCGCTCCTGCAGCTTCTCGCGGTCCCAGTCCGAGTCGGTCGACTCGATCTCGGCCTTGATCTGGTTGACGCGGCCGAGGACCTCGTCGGAGCTGCCGCCACCGTCGACGATGGTGGTGCTGTCCTTGGAGATCGTGACGCGGCGGGCGGAACCCAGTACGTCCAGACCGGCCTGGTCGAGCTTGAGGCCGACCTCCTCGGCGATGACGGTGGCACCGGTGAGGGTGGCCATGTCCTGGAGCATCGCCTTGCGGCGGTCACCGAAGCCGGGCGCCTTGACGGCGACGGCGTTGAAGGTGCCACGGATCTTGTTGACGACGAGGGTGGAGAGCGCCTCGCCCTCGACGTCCTCGGCGATGATCAGCAGGGGCTTGGAGGCGCCGGCCTGGATGACCTTCTCGAGCAGCGGCAGGAGGTCCTGGATGGAGGAGATCTTGCCCTGGTTGATCAGGATGTACGGGTCATCGAGGATGGCCTCCATACGCTCCTGGTCGGAGACCATGTACGGGGACAGGTAGCCCTTGTCGAAGGCCATGCCCTCGGTGAACTCGAGCTCCAGGCCGAAGGCGTTGGACTCCTCGACGGTGATGACACCGTCCTTGCCGACCTTGTCCATCGCCTCGGCGATGAGGTCACCGACCTGCTGGTCCTGCGCGGAGAGCGCGGCCACGGCGGCGATGTCGGACTTGTCCTCGATCGGGCGGGCGGTCGCGAGGAGCTCCTCAGACACGGCCTTGACCGCGGCGTCGATGCCCTTCTTCAGGGCGGCCGGGGAAGCACCCGCGGCGACGTTGCGCAGACCCTCGCGGACCAGTGCCTGGGCCAGGACGGTGGCGGTGGTGGTGCCGTCACCCGCGACGTCGTTGGTCTTGGTCGCGACCTCCTTGACGAGCTGCGCGCCAAGGTTCTCGTACGGGTCGTCCAGCTCGACCTCACGGGCGATGGTGACACCGTCGTTCGTGATGGTGGGAGCGCCGAACTTCTTGTCGATGACGACGTTGCGGCCCTTGGGGCCGATCGTCACCTTGACCGTGTCGGCAAGCTTGTTGACGCCGCGCTCGAGGGCGCGACGGGCGTCCTCGTCAAACTTAAGAATCTTCGGCATGGGAGCGGTTCAGCCCTCTCGTTGCGATCCCCGGCCGCTCACCGCGACCGCCTAACCAGAACGAACTACGCCCCTCGCCGCCCGGCATCAGCAGGGGTGACCAGGGGCGTAGCTCAAAGCAAAACTGGAGAAGTGATTACTTCTCGACGATCGCGAGCACGTCGCGGGCCGAGAGGACGAGGTACTCCTCGCCGTTGTACTTCACTTCGGTGCCGCCGTACTTGGAGTACAGGACGACGTCGCCGACGGTGACGTCCAGCGGGAGACGCTGGCCGTCCTCGAAGCGACCCGGGCCAACCGCGAGGACGACGCCCTCCTGGGGCTTCTCCTTCGCGGTGTCCGGGATGACCAGGCCAGAGGCCGTGGTCTGCTCGGCGTCGAGCGGCTGGACCACAATGCGGTCCTCGAGCGGCTTGATGGCAACCTTGGAGCTGGTGGTCGTCACGATCCGACCTCCCCCTTCGGAGATCCGGGGTTAACTGTCTGAGGTGGCGACCAGGTCGATCCGTCGTCGCGGGTGCCGGATCTGCCTGTCGCTGTGTTGGCACTCACCAGGGGCGAGTGCCAGACGCGAGACTATTCCGGGGATTAGCACTCGGTCAAGCGGAGTGCCAATACACGCCGCTGGTTTCGCCCCGCCAGAGCGCCCGGGGCGCCCTGGAAACCCGCCCCGGGACTCCGCCCCGACCTATCCCGACCTCCCCCGGCCACCGCCGGGATCCGCGCCGCTCCCGTGGGTCGGCCCCGGGACTGCCCGCGCCCCGATCGCCGGCGGGGCCTGCTGCGGCTGACGTCAGCCCGCACGTGACCAGCTCGGAAATCCAGCGCCTCCGGCCTTTGAGGAGCGGGGTCCGGGGCGGAGCCGGGGGAACGGGCGAACCGGGGTCCCACCGGACGGAATCCGGGGGGACGGGTGGGGGAAAGCCCCGCAGGGCCGGGCCGGGCACGCGCCCGGGGCCGCCGGACGCGCGACTGCCCGCCGGGCACGTCCCCTGCGGCCTCGCCCCGACGGCGGCGGCCGGGGCCCGCCCCCGGGCCCAGGGAAAGGGGTCCGGTATGTGAGGGTTGGGGCATGCGCATCCTGGTCGTCGAAGACGAAGTGGGCCTCGCCGAGTCACTGCGGCGTGGCCTCTCCGCCGACGGCCACTGGATCGACCTCGCGCACGACGGCCACCGCGGCCTGGACCTCGCCCTCACCGGGGGCCCGTACGAGGTCGTCCTCCTCGACCTGATGCTCCCGGGCCTGTCGGGCTACGAGATCTGCGGGCGGATGCGGGCCCACGGGGTCACCACCCCCGTGCTGATGCTGACCGCCAAGGACGGCGAGTACGACGAGGCCGAGGGCCTGGACTCCGGCGCCGACGACTACCTGACGAAACCGTTCTCCTTCGTCGTCCTCGCAGCCCGGCTGCGCGCCCTCGCCCGCCGCACCGCCCTCGGCGCCCCGCAACGGCCCAGCGTGCTGCAGGCCGGCGACCTCTTCCTGGATCCCCGCGGCCGCCGCTGCCGCCGGGGTCCGCGCGAGATCGAGCTGACGGCCCGCGAGCTCGGGGTCCTGGCCTGCCTGATGGAGCAGCCCGGCCGGGCCGTCGCCAAGCAGGACATCCTCGACGAGGTCTGGGACACCCCGCACGGCATCGACCCGAACATCGTCGAGGTCTACGTCTCCTCGCTCCGCCGGAAGATCGACGCCCCCTTCGGCCGCCGCTCGATCCTCACCGTGCACGGCACCGGCTACCGGATGGCCCCCGACGGTGGATAGGACCCGGACCCGGACCCGGCCGCGGACCCGGCCGCGGATCCGGCGGCTCGGCAGCCTGCGGGCGCGCGCCGCCGCGGCGGCCGCCCTGGCGATGGCCGCCGTCCTCGCCGCGGGCGGGCTGTGGCTCTACACCCTGCTGCGCGCCAACCTCATCGAGAACACCACCGGCCGCACCGAGCTCGCCGCCCGCAAGGTCGCCGCCCAGGTCGACGCCGCGACCCTCCCGGCGGACGGCCGGCTGGGCGCGCCCGAGGGCGGGGTGGACCTGGTCCTCGTACGGAACGCGGCCGGCGCCGTCGTGGCCACCAGCGGGAACCTGAAGGACGCCCCCGAGCTCACCGAGGTGCCTCCCGCGCCCGGCTCCGACTCCCGTTCGGCCGTCCTGCCGCCCGTGCGCCCCGGCGCGCAGCGGCGCGTGCTGGTCGCCGTGCGGGCACCGGGACCGCTGGGGGCGCACGCCCCGCACACCATCTATGCCGCGACCGTGCTCGGTGACGTGGACGACGCCAGCCGGGCGGTCGCACTGGGTCTGCTGGCCGGCGCGCCCCCGCTGACCGTCTTCTCGGCGGCCCTGGCCTGGTGGGTGACGGGGCACGCGCTGCGCCCGGTCACGGCGATCCGCACGGAGCTGGCCTCGGTCACCGCGAGCGAGCTGGGCCGGCGGGTTCCGGACCCGGGCGGCGCGGACGAGATCGCGCGGCTGGCCCGGACCGTCAACGACACCCTCGACCGGCTGGAGCGCAGCGACGCCCGGCAGCGGCAGTTCACCGCCGACGCCTCGCACGAGCTGCGCAACCCCCTCGCGGCGGTCCGGTCCCGGCTGGAGGTGGCGCTGCGGGATCCCGACCGGGAGTCGGTGGCGGCCGCGCTGGCCGATACCGAGCGGCTGCAGGGGATCGCGGCCGACCTGCTGCTGCTGGCCCGGCTGGACGGCGGACCCGCGCCGCGCGCCGAGCCGGTGGACCTCGCACTGCTGGCCGCCGAGGACGTGGCGCGGCGCCCGGAGCGCGGGGCCCGGCTGCAGCTGGACGCGCGGGCCCCCGTACCGGCCTCCGGGGATCCGGCGCGGCTGGAGCGGGCGCTGGCCAACCTGGTGGACAACGCCCTGCGGTACGCCCGTACCGGGGTCGTGGTCCGGGCCGCGGCCGAGGACGGCTGGGCGCTGCTGGAGGTCGCGGACGACGGGCCGGGCATCGCGGAGGCGGACCGGGACCGGGTCTTCGAGCGGTTCGTGCGCCTGGACGCGGACCGCGGCCGGGCCAGCGGCGGCACCGGCCTGGGCCTTGCCATCGCCCGGGAGATCGCGCGGGCGCACGGCGGTGACGTCCACGCGCTCCCCGCGCCCGCCGGGGGCACCCGCCTGGTGCTGCGCGTACCGCCTTCGGCCCCGCCCCCGTCAGCCGCGCCGGCGCGTACCTGAAGGCCGTTTCAGGACCCTCAGGATTCCTTCAGCCCCGCTCCCCCAGCATCGACAGGCATGAGCGCGCACCGCAGGAAGCCCCAGGACCCGCAGCCCCAGGACCCCGCGTCCCGCCGCGGCAGGCACTCGCGCCGGACCCGTCTCACCCGCACCCTGCTGGCGACCGGCTGCGCCCTGGTGGTGCTCGCGGGCGCGACCGCCTGGTACCTGTACGACGACCTCGCCTCCAGCATCGGCAGCTCCAGGGCGCTGGAGGGCGCCGAGAAGTCGAAGCACGGCGACACGAACATCCTGCTGATGGGCCTGGACAGCCGCCGGGACCAGAACGGCGAGCCACTGCCGCAGGCAGTCCTCGACAAACTGCACGCGGGCAGCTCGGACATCGGCGGCTACAACACCAACACCCTGATCCTGCTCCACGTACCCGCCGACGGCGGGCGGGCGAAGGCGTTCTCGGTGCCGCGCGACGACTTCGTCGAGCTGCGCGGCGTACCCGGGTTCACCGGCAAGGCCAAGATCAAGGAGGCGTACGGGCGGGCGAAGGCCAAGGCCGAGGAGCAGCTCTCCGCCCAGGGGGTCAAGGACCGGCGGCAGCTGGAGACGGCGGGGCGCGAGGCCGGGCGCAGGGCGGAGCTCGACACGGTGCGCGCCTTCCTGGGCGTCCCGATCGACCATTTCGCCGAGCTGAACCTGGCCGGTTTCTATCACCTGGCGGACGCACTGGACGGTGTACCGGTGTGCTTGAGGAAGCCGGTGAAGGACAGCTACTCGGGCGCCGACTTCCCGGCGGGGCGCCAGACACTCAACGGGCAGCAGTCGCTGGCCTTCGTACGGCAGCGGCACGGACTGACCAACGGGGACCTGGACCGGACGAAGCGGCAGCAGGCCTTCCTGGCGGGTGCGACGTACAAGCTGAACCAGGCCGGCACCTTCACCGATCCGGTGAAGCTGATCAAGTTGATCGACTCGGCGAAGCAGGATGTCGTCACCGATCAGGGGTGGGACCTGCTGTCGTTCGTGAAGCAGGCGAAGAACCTGTCGGGGGGCAACGTGGAGTTTGTGACGCTTCCCATCGAGGCCTTCGCAAGGAACCATGACACGGAGATAAACGTCGTAGACGATATGAAGATAAAGCGCCTCATTGCCGAGCAGATAGGGCCCAGGTCCACCGCCGGCCCTGGCGCACCGGGCGGCGCTCCCTCCTCACCCGGCGCCGGCACGCCCGCGCCGGCGGGCTCCGCGCCCGGTCCGTCCCGGAGCAGCAGCGCAACCCCCGGCCTCGACGGCGGCGGCGTCCCGTGCGTGGACTGAAACCCCTGACGTCGGCGGGCTCGCGCCGCCGCACCGAGGCGCTGCTGCTCGTCCTCGTACTCGCCGTGACCATTTCCGGCCACATCAGCGCCGGCCTGGCGATGAACGACGCCCTACCGCCCGGCCTCACCGGCTTCGTGATCAGCATGACGCTGCTCGCGCTGGTGGGGCACCTGGCCGTGCGCCGGTTCGCGGCGTGCGCGGATCCGCTGATCTTCCCGCTGGCCCTGCTGCTGACGGGGATGGGGCTGGTGCTGCTGCACCGGCTCGACCAGGGGTACATCGAGCGGTTCAAGGGGGCGGTGGCGAACGCGCCCGGCCAGCTGATGTGGTCGGTGGTCGGCGTCGCGGCCTGCGTCGCGGTGCTGGGGATCCTGCGCGACCACCGGCTGCTGCAGCGGTTCATCTACATCACGATGGTCGTCGCGCTGGTGGCCCTGATCGCGCCGGCGTTCTTCGGCGCGGACACCTACGGGGCGAAGCGCTGGATCATCATCGGCGGGCTCTCGCTCCAGCCCGGCGAGTTCGTGAAGATCATGATCGCGGTCTTCTTCGCGGGCTACCTGGTGATCCACCGGGACGCGCTGGCCCTGTCGGGCCGCAAGTTCCTGGGCATGCGGCTGCCCCCGATGCGCCAGCTCGGCCCCATCATCACGGTGTGGATCGTCTCGCTGCTCGTGCTGGTCTTCGAGCGCGACCTCGGCACCTCGCTGATCTTCTTCGGCGTCTTCGTCGTGATGCTCTACGTGGCCACCGAGCGCACCAGCTGGATCGTCTGCGGTCTGGTCCTGGCCTCGGCGGGCGCCTTCGTCGTGGGCTCGACGGAACCGCACGTCAAGGGGCGCGTGGCCGCCTGGCTGGATCCGCTGTCGTACTACTGGAAGGTCCGGCCGCCGGGCGTCGTCTCCGACCAGTCCGCGCAGGCGCTGTTCAGCCTCGGCACGGGCGGCGTCACGGGCACGGGTCTCGGGATGGGCCACCCGGAGCTGATCGGGTTCGCGGGTCGCAGCGACTTCATCCTGACGACGGTGGGCGAGGAACTCGGCCTGGCCGGCGTCATGGCCGTCCTGGTCCTGTACGCGCTCCTCGTGCAGCGGGGGCTGCGGATGGCGCTGGGCGCACGGGACCCGTTCGGCAAGCTGCTGGCGGTGGGCCTGTCGGCCGCGCTGGCCCTCCAGGTCTTCGTGGTCGCGGGCGGCGTCACGGGGCTGATCCCGCTGACGGGCAAGGCCCTGCCGTTCCTGGCCGCGGGCGGCTCGTCCCTCCTGGCCAACTGGATCATGATCGCCCTGCTGCTGCGCATCTCCGACAGCACGGAGAGACAGCGCGAGGCGGACGCCCGGGGCCCGGTGGAGACGACGATCACGCCGGTGGTCGCGGCCGGGCCGGATCCCCGCAACGCCCCGCCCTACAGGTAGTCCTCCAGCCGCCCGATCCGGTAGCCCTGCTCCTGTATCCGCTGGAGCATCCGGGTCGTCATCTGTATCTCCGTCGCGCCCTTGAGCTCCGCGGGGCCCCGGAAGTGGGCCAGGACGATGTCGCCCGGTTTGAGGGCGGAGCCTTCGGCGTACTGGAAGTTGTTGATCTGCATCGACACGCGCCACAGGAGCAGCTGCGATATCCCGCACTCGTGCGCGGCCCGCAGGGTGTCGTCGTTGTAGTTGCCGTACGGCGGGCGAAATCGCGTCGGCCGGGTGCCGAATCGTTTCTCCAGGCGTTCCTGCTGCCCGCATATCTCCTTCTTCTGTCCCTCGAAGGACAGGGTCCGCAGATTCGGGTGCGTCAGGGTGTGGTTGTTTATCGTGCTGCCGGAGCCGTTGTCGCGGAGCTTCTCGAAGTGGCCGTAGTCCGAAGAGGCGATGTTGTCCGTGAGGAACATGCTGATCGGCAGCTTCAGATCGGCGGCCATCTTCAGGAACTCGGGGTTCTTCTCGGCGCCGTCGTCGAACGTCAGGAAGACGACCTTGTCGTCCGCCGGGACGGGTATTCGGTCGACGACCTGGACCCGGTCCGGCTTCGCCGGCGGGATCAGGGGTTTGACCGCCGGCTTGGGCGCGTACTGGAGGGGGCCGCTCAGGCCCCACTTCCGGTACGCCTCGGCCCCGGCCTGTCCCGCCCCCGTCGCGGAGGCGGAAGGGGAGGCCGCTCCGGAGGGCGACGCAGACGCATCGGTCTCCGTCGCCCTGCGACCCAGTCGTTCCGTGGGATCCGCACTGCCCCCGCACCCCGTCAGGGACAGCGCGAGCGCGCCGGCCATCAGCGTCCCGGCCACCAGCCGGCGCGCGTACCTCACAAGTAGTCCTCCAAGCGGGCCACGGCATACCCCTTGTCCGTGACGGTCTTCATGACATGACGGATCATGTCAGTCATGCTGCCCTTCCAGTCTTCCTTGCCCCGGAAGTGCGTGAGGATGATGTCACCGGGATGCAGGTCCCGGTCCCATTCACGCCAGTCCATGCGGTTCGGGAAGGCCTCCTCGTTCCACAGCGGAACGGCCTTGACCCCACAGGACTTGGCCGCGCGCAGCGTGTCCTCGTTGTAGTTCCCGTAGGGCGGGCGGAACAGCTTCGGCCGTTTGCCGAACCGCTTCTCGATCGTGTCCTGCTGTCCGCAGATCTCCTCGCGCTGCTTCTCGTAGGAGAGCGCCGGCATGTAGCGGTGGTTGAGCGTGTGATTGTTGAGCGTGACGCCCGCCGCCTGCATCTCCTTAAAATACGGGTAGTTGTCCCGCACCAGGTAGTCGCTCAGGAAGGCGGTGTACGGGAGCTTCAGCTCCTGCATCATCTTCAGGAACTCGGGGTCCTTCTCGGCGCCGTCGTCGATCGTCAGGAAGACGACCTTCTCCTCCGTGGGGACGGTGGTGAAGACGGGTGGCAGTTCGTCGCCACCCTCGACCTCGAAGCCCTCGCGCGTGGTGATCTCCGGCTTCTTCTTGGGCGCCGCCGGAGCCATGAGCGGCGGTTTGGCCAGCTTCCACTTCTTCGCCGCGACGGCCCTCGCCTGCTGGGCGGCCTTCAGCTTCTCGGCGTAGCCGCCGAGCGCCCCGGCCGCGCCGGCCGGCTCGGCGCCCGCGGCGGCCTTCGCCCTGGCGGCCTTGTCCGGCACTTCGGAACCGCCGGCTCCGCAGCCCGTGCCCAGTGCGGCGACGAGCAGTGCGGCCATCGCGGCCGTTCCCGACCGGCCTCGCGTGACTGCCGCGATCCGGTGACCCTGTAGCGTCTTATGTTCCTTTTGTCGGACTAGCTGCATAGTTGGGGATCCTTACATCCCGCACGCCCGGGCCCCCGCCCGACACCGCGATCGAAATCCGACCTTCCTCCGAGTGGCCCACCGTGGCCGACAATGGACCCCGTGACCCCCGAAGACTTCGCCGCGCTCCTCACCCCCGAGGGCCACGCCCTCCTCGCATCGCTCCGGGACTACGACCCCGCCCAGGAGCTCGCCCACGCCACCCGGCTGCGCCGCGAGCACCCCGCCGCACTGGTCTCCGCCGCCCTGGGCCAGGCCCGGCTGCGGCAGCGCGCGGTGGCGAAGTTCGGGGCCGAGGACGCCCACCGGATGTACTTCACCCCCGGCGGCGGCGAGATGGCCACCCGCGCGTCGGTGGCCTCCTACCGCGCCGAGCGGCTCGCCGCCCTGGGCGTACGGAGCCTCGCGGACCTGTGCTGCGGCATCGGCGGCGACGCCCTGGCCCTGGCCCGGCTCGGCATCCGCGTACTGGCGGTGGACCACGACCCGCTCACCGTCGCCGTCGCGCGCGCCAACGCCGCGGCGCTGGGGCTGGCGGACCTGATCGAGGTCCGGGAGGCGGATGTGACGGAGGTCGACACCGCCGGGTACGACGCCGTCTTCATCGACCCGGCCCGCCGGGGAGGACGCGGCCGGATCTTCGACCCGGAGTCCTACTCCCCGCCGCTGTCGTGGGCCGTGGAGACCGCCCGCGCCGCGAAGGTCGCCGCCATCAAGATCGCACCCGGGATCCCGCACGAAGCCGTGCCCGCGGAGGCCGCGGCCGAGTGGATCTCCGACCAGGGGGACGTGAAGGAGGCCGTCCTGTGGTTCGGGACCGCCCCCGGCGAGATCCGCGCGACCCTGCTGCCCGGCCCGCGCGCGCTGGCGACCGCCGAGCCGCTGCCCGACCCCGCGGCCGGGCCCGTCGGCCGCTACCTCTACGAGCCCGACGGCGCCGTGATCCGGGCCCACCTCGTCGCCGAGGTGGCCGAGCAGCTGGACGGCCGGCTGATCGACCCGACCATCGCGTACATCACCGCCGACGAGCTGCGCGAGACCCCGTACGCGACCTCGTACGAGATCACCGACGTCCTGCCCTTCGGGCTGAAGAAGCTCAAGGCCCTGCTGCGCGAGCGCGGGGTCGGCATCCTGACCGTGAAGAAGCGCGGCTCCGCGATCGAACCGGAGGAGCTGCGCAGGAAGGTGAAGCCGCAGGGGCCGAACTCCGCGACCGTGTTCCTGACCCGGGTGGCCGGGGCGCCCTCGATGCTGATCGGCTCGCCGGTAGGGCTCCGGCCGCGCGGCGGCGCCTGACGGACCGGCCGCGGGACCGGCCCCTCTGGACCACCCGACCACGGACCCGGCGGGACCTCTAGGCCACGCCCCGGGCCGGGCCGCCGCGGAAGGCGCGCACCGCCCACCGGTAGTGCGCGCCCGCCTTGCCCAGGCCCAGCAGACCGGTGATCCACAGGATCATGCCGAGGCCCATGGTGTAGGCGACCTCGCCGTAGGTGTCCGCGCCGGGCCTGGCCGAGGCCGCCGAACCGAAGGTCACCCAGAGCCCGAAGGCGCCCAGCGCGAAGGAGGCCAGCAGCCAGGTCAGGCTGCGCCCCGGGGCGCGTACGGCGGCGTCCGTGGGCGGGTCCCGGTCCAGTTCCGCCCACGCGCACAGCAGCCGCCGCACCTGCCGGTCCCGCTTGGCGCCCCAGGCGAACCAGAACCCGGCCGGTATCAGCACGCCCACACCGACCACGGCGAAGATGAGGCCGAAGAGGTACGAGAGCGGGTCGTGCGTCTCGATGGCCATCAGCGCCATGCCGACGAAGGACCAGCCCAGGGCGAAGACCGCCGAGACCGCCCAGAGCAGCAGCAGCCGGCCGAAACCCAGGCTGCGCCGACCGAGCTCGCTCAGGAAACGGGCGCGATCGGCCTGTAGGGCGTGCTCGTCGAGCCAGGCGCGCAGGTGCGCGGGAGGGGGCGGCGGCGGCAGGTCACGGCGGGGCATGCGCATGACCATATCCGCACGCCGCAGACTTCACTTCGGACCGCGGGGCGGAGGATCAGCTTCCGCCGAGCCCCTCGGACTCCACCGATTCGAACCGCCAGCGGTGGACCGCCCGCGTGATCAAGTCGGCGTCCGGTTCCGGCAGTTCGGGCAGATCCGAACCGATCCCTCCCGGCGCGTCCCACCAGGTGATCACGAGCACCCGGTCCTGCGGCGCCCGGAACACCTCGCGCCGCACCGGGTCTTGGGCCAGGACCCGCGAACGGGCCCATTCCAGCAGCTCGTTGGCCCGCCCGGGCACGGACCGGGCCTCCCACATCAGCGCGACGGTGCTCACGAGTACAGGTTGTCCTTGCTCAGCTCGTGCACGTGGTCGTGGTCGTGGCCGTGCCCATGGGTGTGGCCGTGGGACCCGGCGGGGCCGTGGGAACTGCCGGGAACGTGCGGGTCGGTCACCGGGAGCGAGGAGTCCGCCGACAGGTCCCAGTCCGAGGGGGCCCTGTTCCGCTTGACCATCTCCGCGCCCAGCGCCGCCACCATGGCGCCGTTGTCCGTGCACAGCCCCGGCCGCGGCACCCGCAGGACGATCCCCGCGGCGTCGCACCGCTCCTGCGCGAGCGAACGCAGCCGGGAGTTGGCCGCGACACCGCCGCCGATCATCAGGTGGTCGACGCCCTCGTCCTTGCACGCGCGGATCGCCTTGCGCGTCAGCACGTCCACCACGGCCTCCTGGAAGGAAGCCGCCACGTCGCGCACCGGCACCTCCTCGCCCGCCTTGCGCTTCGCCTCGATCCAGCGGGCGACCGAGGTCTTGAGGCCGGAGAAGGAGAAGTCGTACGGGGCATCGCGCGGCCCCGTCAGCCCGCGGGGGAAGTTGATCGCCTTCGGGTCGCCCTCGCGCGCGAGCCGGTCGATGACCGGACCGCCGGGGAAGCCCAACTGAAGTACGCGCGCGATCTTGTCGAAGGCCTCGCCCGCCGCGTCGTCGATGGTCGCCCCGAGCGGCCGTACGTCGGAGGTGATGTCGGGAGCGAGCAGCAGCGAGGAGTGCCCGCCGGAGACCAGCAGCGCCATCGTCGGCTCGGGCAGCGGCCCGTGCTCCAGCTGGTCGACGCAGATGTGCGAGGCCAGGTGGTTCACCCCGTACAGCGGCTTGCCCAGCGCGTAGGCGTACGCCTTCGCGGCCGAGACGCCCACGAGCAGCGCCCCGGCGAGGCCGGGGCCGGCGGTGACGGCGATGCCGTCGAGGTCGCGGGCGCTGACCCCGGCCTGCTTCAGGGCGCGCTCGATGGTGGGGACCATCGCCTCCAGATGGGCGCGGGAGGCCACCTCGGGCACGACCCCGCCGAAGCGGGCGTGCTCGTCGACGCTCGACGCGATGGCGTCCGCGAGCAGCGTGGTGCCGCGGACGACGCCGACGCCGGTCTCGTCGCAGGAGGTCTCGATGCCGAGGACGAGCGGTTCGTCAGCCATGGGTCGTCTCACCTTGCAGGGGTTTGAAATATGCGGGGTCGGGGTCCGGGTCCACGGGGTGCGCGGGATCGGAGAGGCGGCGCATCACGAGCGCGTCGATGTTGCCGGGCTGGTAGTAGCCGCGCCGGAAGCCGATCGGCTCGAAGCCGAAGCGCGCGTAGAGCTTCTGGGCCCGGATGTTGTCGACCCGCACCTCCAGCAGCACCTCGGCGCACTCGAAGGCGGTGGCGGCGCGCAGCAGCTCGGTCAGCAGCCGGGCGCCGAGCCCGGTGCCCCACTGGTCGCGGGCCGCGGCGATGGTCTGTACGTCGCCCAGGTCTCCGGCGGCGGCCAGCCCCGCGTAGCCGACCAGCCGGCCCGCCTCCTCCGCCACGACGTAGCGGCGCGTGGCGCCGGGACCGCGGGCGTGCGCGAGCTCGGACCAGAACATCCCGGCGGACCAGGCGTCCTCGGGGAACAGCTCGTGCTCCAGCTCCAGCACGGGTTCGATGTCCCACCAGCGCATCTCGCGCAGGGCGACTGCTGAGGTGGCCGTCACTGCGGGGTGACCACCTTGTAGTTCTTGGGCACCTGGGCGTCGGGGCGGCGCAGGTAGAGCGGGGTCGCGGGCAGGAACTCCGCTCCGGCCGCCAGCCGTTCCACCGCCAGGCCGGCCAGCGCAGCGGCGCTCTGGTGCTCGGGGGCCCGGGCGTCGGTGAAGACGTCCGGGTACAGCCGCGCGCCCTGCCCGACGGCGGGCAGTCCGGCGACGCGCTCGGCGATGTCGGCCGGCCGGTCCACCGCGGGCTCGCCGACCCGGGTGCGGGGGTCCTCGTAGCGCGCCCAGTAGACCTCCTTGCGCCGCGCGTCGGTGGCGACGGTGAAGGGGCCCTCGATCCCGGCCGCGCCGGCCGCGTAGGCCAGGCCGTCGAGGGTGCACAGCCCGTGGACGGGCACGCCGAGGACGGAGGCGAAGGTGGAGGCGGTGACGAGGCCGACCCGCAGTCCGGTGTAGGGGCCGGGGCCGACTCCGACGACGATGCCGGTGACGGCTTCGAGCTTGACCCCCGCCTCGGCGAGGACCTTGTCCACGGAGGGCAGCAGGAGCTCCCCGTGGCGGCGGGCGTCGACCTGGTTCGACTCGGCGATGACGGACTCGCCGTCGTGCAGGGCGACGGTGACGGCGGGCGTGGCGGTATCTACAGCGAGCAAGAGCACGCGAACAGCCTACGACTCCGGGGCCCCCGGCCCTTCCGGCCGGTCTGCGGGCACCCCTGCTGCTACCTTCGATCCAGGTGTCAGGGCTTGATCGTTCGAATGACCATGCGGAGAGGTGGAGCAAGGTGGCACGCAGCAGCTCGGGAATCGTGGCCGGGCTCACCGCGGCGGCGATCGCCGTCATCGGTTTCCTCGGCTACCAGGCCTCCGCCACCGCTCCCGCACACCCGCAGAAGGCCGCGCCGCAGACTCCGGCGCCCGTTCCGAGCGGCCCCGGCGCCGCCAAGGTGGACCCGGCGACTCCGGTGGCCGTCCCGGCCGGTTCCGGCACCGGGACCCGCGTCGTGTACTCGGTGGGCCAGAAGCGCGTGTGGCTGGTGGGACCCTCCGGGGAGTCGAAGTCCTTCGTGGTGATGCCGAGTACGGTCCATCCCTCCCCGGGCAGCTACACGGTGGGCTCCCGCACCGGCACGGTGACCGGATCGGACGGGGTGCCGATCGAGCACGTCGTCCGCTTCGCCAGCCCGCAGGGAATCGCGGTCGGGTTCAGCGCCCGCGTGGACAACACCCTGCCGGCGCCCGACCCCGGCAAGAAGACCGGTGGCGTCCGCATGTCGCGCGCGGACGGCGACGCGATGTGGGCCTTCGCGACGATCGGCTCGAAGGTCGTCGTCGTTTCCTGAGCGGGCTCCGACACACCGGCTCCCGCCGGGAGATTCACCTGAACGGGGGATGCGCTTCCGCGCCCCGGGCCGCCCCCGTCCGCGCCTCAGGCCGCTTCGGAATCCGTGGCGTCCCGCCGGCCCTTCCCGGCCTCCTCCCCCGCGGGACCGGGCTTCCCCAGCTCCCCCACGCGCTCACGCGCGGGCGGCGTCGACACCGCGCTGGCGGCGGCGCACGCGGCGAGCAGCGCCCCCATCGACACGGCGGACGGGCTGGGGACGCGCGCTGCTCCTGCTGCCGACATGGCTGCCTCCTGGGCGGGGCCAGCCTGTACTTAGGTACACCTAACCAGCCCTCTGTACCATGTGACCACGTGCGCCACCGCCCGCGCAACATCTTCCCGACGAGTTGTCGGTACGTTTCTCCCGGAAGGGCTCCGGGAAGCGCTCCTTGGAAGGGCTATTCCGAAAGGACGCCCGCGAGGCTCTCCAGGCCGGCCCCGGCCGACCAGCGCCTCCCGATCCCGCGGACCACGACCTCCCGTACGTCGTCCAGGACCTCCTCGTGGCCGACCGCCCGCCGGATCACCACGTGCAGCCGGTCGTCGGACAGTTCCTCGACCTTGCCGTCGCCCCACTCCACGACGACGACGGACTCGGGCAGCGAGACGTCGAGGTCCAGGTCCTCCATCTCGTCCAGCCCGCCGCCCAGCCGGTACGCGTCCACGTGCACCAGCGCCGGACCGCCGGTCAGCGACGGGTGGACCCGGGCGATCACGAAGGTCGGCGAGGTCACGGCCCCGCGCACACCGAGCCCCTCGCCGAGGCCGCGGGTCAGGGTGGTCTTGCCGGCGCCGAGCTCCCCGGTCAGCAGGACGAGGTCACCAGGGCGCAGCAGCCCGGCGATCCGGCGTCCGAGGTCCTGCATGGCCTCGGGCGAGCCGACGGTGACGTGCGTTTCGAAGTCAGGCCCCTGCGCCCGCTCCGGTGCTTCCAGCGGTACTTCTTCCATGCCCGCCAACGTTAGCCGGTACGGACACCGCCCCGGTGCGCGCCAGCAGCTCGGTGATCAGCCGGGTCACGGTGTCCGGGTGTTCCAGCATCATCAGGTGCCCGGCGGACTCCAGGACGACCAGCTCGGCGGAGGGCAGCGCCTCCTTCATGGCCAGGCTGTGCTCCGGCGGGGTGACCATGTCCCGGTCCCCGGCGATGACGGTGACCGGGATGTCCGCGAAGCGCCGGAGCACGGCTGTCTTGTCGTGCGTCTGGAAGGCCGGGTAGAACTCGGCGACCACGTCGATGGGTGTGGCCTCGATCAGCCGCTCGGCGAAGCGGGCGACGCCCGGGTCCACGTCCCGCGAGGCGAACGAGTACATCTTGACCATGCCGGCGAACAGGTCGGCGGTGGCCCGCCGGCCCTTCTCCACCAGTTCCACCTGGGAGCCGAGCGCCTTGAGCACCCCGGGCAGAAGACGTCGTACCGCCCCGAATCCGAGGGCGGGCAGCCCGTACGTGACCTCGCCCAGGCCTCCGCTGGAGGTGCCGACCAGCACCACCCCGGCCACACGGTCCCGGACGAGCTCGGGGAATTCCTGGGCCAGTCCCATGATGGTCATACCGCCCATCGAGTGGCCGACCAGGATCAGCGGGCCCTCGGGGGCGGCCGCGTCGATGACAGCCTTCAGGTCGCGGCCGAGTTCCTCGAAGGTCACCGGCTCGCCGTCGGCCTGGGCGAGGCCGCGCGCACTGCGGCCGTGGCTGCGCTGGTCCCAGTACACGGCGCGGACCAGGCCGCGCAGGGCCGCGCGCTGGAAGTGCCAGGAGTCCTGGGCGAGGCAGTACCCGTGGCAGAACACCACGGTCGGCGCGGCCGGGGCCTTGCGCCGCAGCCGGCGCCGCTTGCCCTCCTCGGGCAGCTCGTCGACCTCGTAGTAGAGCGCGGTGCCGTCCTCGGCCGGCACGGTGCCCGGGGTCCCGCGCAGGGAGCCGTAGTCCCCGGTCGCGTCGAGCGCGAGGCGCGCCTTCATCCGCATGCCCCGGCCGACGGTGATCCGTTCGACCGCGACACCGGCCGCGGCGCCCGCGGCTATCACGCCGATCGCGGCGCCCGCCCAGCCGGCCTTGCGCCAGTTCTCGCTCAAGCCGCCGCCCTCACTCCGCTCAGCCGCCCAGGTACACCCGGGGGACTCGGCCACCGATACGGGTGACGATCTCATACGCGATCGTGCACGCCGCTCGAGCCCAGTCCTCGGCGGTGGGTTCACCACGCTCCGCGTCCCCGAAGAGGACCGCCTCGTCGCCGACGCGGACGTGCTCTCCCTCCAAGTCGACCACGAACTGGTCCATGGCGACGCGGCCGGCGACGCGGCGGATCCTCCCGCCGACGAGCACCGGGCCGAGCCCGGAGGCGTGGCGCGGCACGCCGTCGGCGTAGCCGGCCGGGATCAGCGCGAGGCTCGTCTCCTGCTCGGTGACGTAGTGGTGCCCGTAGCTGACCCCGTGCCCGGCCGGAACGGTCTTGACCAGTGCGACGGAGGCCTTGAGCGCCATCGCGGGCCGCAGGCCCAGCTGGGCCGGGGTGCCGAGCTCGGGCGCGGGAGACACCCCGTAGACGGCCAGGCCGCAGCGCACCAGGTCGAAGTGGGACTCGGGGAGGGTGAGCGTGGCGGGCGAGTTGGCGATGTGCCGGACCTCGGGCTCGATGCCCTCCTTCTCCGCGTACGCGAGCATGTCGCGGAAGGCGGAGAGCTGGAGCTGGATGGAGGGGTGGCCGGGCTCGTCGGCGCAGGCGAAGTGCGACCAGACCCCGGTCACGTCCACGGTGCCCTCGGCCTGAGCGGCGACGGCGGCTCCCACCAGCTCCTGCCAGTCGGCGGGCTGGCAGCCGGCCCGGCCGAGGCCGGTGTCGGCCTTGAGCTGGACGCGGGCCGTCCGGCCGGCGGCGCGGGCTGCTTCCCGTACCTCGTCGAGGGCCCACATCGCGCTGACGGAGACGTCGATGCCGGCCTCGACGGCCTCCCGCCAGGGCCCGCCGGGGGTCCAGAGCCAGCACATGACGGGGCCTTCGATCCCGGCGGCGCGCAGCGCGAGGGCCTCCTCGGGCGTGGCCGTCCCGAGCCAGCCGGCACCGGCCTCCTGGGCGGCCTTGGCGCAGGCCAGGGCCCCGTGCCCGTAGGCGTCCGCCTTCACGACGGCCATCAGCGCGGACCGGGGGGCGCGCTGACGCAGTGCGCGCACGTTCGCCCGTACGGCGTCAAGATCGATCTCGGCGTACACGCGCATGGGTGTCTCGTTCATCCCCCCCAGTCTCTCAGAGCCCCCACCCGGTCCCGGCGAGCCGTGTCCGATCGCGGAGCGGTCCCTTCCCGGGGCTCAGCCCCGCCGGGTCTCGCGCCAGGCCTCCGGGAGGGCTTCGGCCACCTGGTGCGCCAGCAGCGGGCCGCCGGCGAGCCGGGCCGCCAGGCCGTGGAGGTACGCCGCCACCGAGCCCGCGTCCCGCGCCGGCAGGCCGCCCGCCAGGAGGGACCCGGCCAGCCCGGACAGCACGTCCCCGCTCCCGGCGGTGGCCAGCCACGGAGTCCCTGTCGGGTTGACCCGGACGGGTGAAGCGCCGCAGGCGACCAGCGTCGTCGCCCCCTTCAGCAGGGCCGTCGCCCCGTACCGCTCCGCCAGCTCCCGTACGGCCGCCAGCCGGCCCGCCTCGACCGCCTCCCGCGGGACACCGAGCAGCGCCGCCGCCTCCCCCGCGTGCGGGGTCAGTAGGGTCGGGGCCGTCCGCGCACGCAGCGCCACGGGGTCCAGCCCGCGCAGCCCGTCCGCATCCACCAGTACCGGCACGGGCTGCGCCAGCGCCTCCCGCACCTCCGGGCCGCGTTCGTCGCCCAGCCCCGGCCCGACCACCCACGCCTGGACCCGGCCGGGCCCGATCAGCGTCTCCGGGTACCGGGCCAGCACGGCCTGCGCCACCGCCGCCGGTCCTGTGTAGCGCACCGCGCCCGCGCCGCCCCGGAGCGCTCCCGCCACCGCGAGCACCGCCGCCCCCGGGTAGCGCGCGGACCCGGCGACGATCCCGACCACGCCCCGCCGGTACTTGTCGCTCGCCGCGGTCGGCTCCGGCAGCAGTCCCGCGACATCGGCGTGCTGCAGGGCCTCCACCTCGGGCGACGGCAGCTCCAGCCCGATGTCGACCAGGCGGTGCGCACCCGTCCGCGAGGCCCCGGGGTCGATCAGCAGCCCGGGCTTGTACGCCCCGAAGGTCACCGTCACGTCCGCCGTCACGGCCGCTCCGGCCACCTCCCCGGTGTCCGCGTCCACCCCGCTCGGCAGATCGGCGGCGACCACCGTCGCGCCCGCCGGGATCCGCTCCACCAGCGCGGCCGCGGCCGGCCGCAGTCCGCCCCGGCCCCCGATCCCGACCAGCCCGTCGACCACCAGGTCCGCCCGCCGGGGCACGGCCGGCTCCAGCCGACCGCCGGCGGCCAGCAGCGCGGCCAGACCGCCCGCGTGCACCCGCGCCGGATCCGCCGGGACCGCCGTCACCCCGGCCCCGCGCCGGGCCAGCCGGGCGCCCGCGTACAGCGCGTCGCCGCCGTTGTCCCCCGGGCCGACCAGCAGCACCACGCGGGCCCCGTACACCCGGGGCAGCAGCCGTACGCAGACGGCGGCCAGTCCGGCCGCCGCCCGCAGCATCAGGGTGCCCTCGGGCAGCCGGGCCATCAGCTCGCGCTCGGCGGCCCGTACGGTCTCCACGCTGTAAGCAGTACGCATGGCACCAGCCTGCCCGACGAAGGCGCCCGGGCCGCCCCTTTCGGATCTTGCCGGGCCCGCGGCGCCCGGCACCGCGGGCCCGGCCGACAAGATCCGAAAGGGAGGGCCTAGCCCTCGGCGATCACCACGGCCGAGGCGATGCCCGCGTCGTGGCTGAGCGAGATGTGCCAGGACTTCACGCCCAGCGCCAGCGCCCGCGCCCCGACCGTCCCCGACACCCGCAGCCGTGGCTGTCCGGTGTCCTCCACGTAGATCTCGGCGTCGGTCCACAGCAGCCCGCCGGGTGCCCCGAGCGCCTTGGCGAGCGCTTCCTTGGCGGCGAACCGGGCGGCGAGCGAGGCGACTCCGCGCCGCTCGCCGCTCGGCAGGGTCAGCTCGGTGTCGAGGAACAGCCGCCCGGCCAGGCTCGGCGTACGCGCCAGCGCCGCGCCGAACCGCTCGATCTCCGCCACGTCGATCCCGACGCCGATAATCACAACAACAACTCCAACGAGGCCAACGGGCCAGCTACTCCACGGTCACCACTGTGCCCCATTGTCGGCGACCCGCTCCGGTCGCTGCGCTCACTCCACGGTCACCGACTTCGCGAGGTTACGCGGCTGGTCCACCTCGTTGCCCCGCGCCGTGGCCAGCTCGCACGCGAACACCTGCAGCGGCACGGTGGCCACCAGCGGCTGGAGCAGCGTGGGGGTGGCCGGAATGCGGATGAGGTGGTCGGCGTACGGGACCACCGCCTCGTCGCCCTCCTCGGCGATGACGATGGTCCGCGCCCCGCGGGCCCGGATCTCCTGGATGTTCGAGACGATCTTGTCGTGCAGTACCGAGCGCCCGCGCGGCGACGGTACGACGACCACGACCGGCAGGTCCTTCTCGATCAGCGCGATCGGCCCGTGCTTGAGCTCGCCCGCCGCGAAGCCCTCGGCGTGCATGTACGCCAGCTCCTTGAGCTTGAGCGCACCCTCCAGTGCCACCGGGTAGCCGACGTGCCGGCCGAGGAACAGCACGGTGTTCTTGTCGGCCAGGGAACGCGCGAGCTCCCGTACCGGCTCCATGGTCTCCAGTACGGTGTCCACCGCCGCGGCGATGTCCGACAGCTCCCGGATGACCGCCCGGATCTCGTCGCCCCACTTGGTGCCCCGCACCTGCCCGAGGTAGAGGGCGACCAGGTAGCAGGCGACCAGCTGCGTCAGGAACGCCTTGGTCGAGGCGACGGCCACCTCGGGTCCGGCGTGCGTGTACAGCACGGCGTCCGACTCGCGCGGGATCGTCGACCCGTTCGTGTTGCAGACGGCCAGCACCTTGGCACCCTGTTCGCGCGCGTGGCGCAGCGCCATGAGCGTGTCCATCGTCTCGCCGGACTGCGAGATCGCGATCACCAGCGTCCGCTGGTCCAGGATCGGGTCGCGGTAGCGGAACTCGCTGGCCAGCTCCGTCTCGCACGGGATGCGGGTCCAGTGCTCGATGGCCAGCTTCGCGATCATGCCCGCGTGGTACGCCGTACCGCACGCCACGATCACGACCTTGTCGACCTCGCGCAGCACCGAGTCGGGGATGCGCACCTCGTCGAGGGTCAGGAGGCCGCTCGCGTCGATCCGGCCCAGGAGGGTGTCGGCGACGGCCTTCGGCTGCTCGGCGATCTCCTTGAGCATGAAGTAGTCGTAGCCCCCCTTCTCGGCCGCCGAGGCGTCCCAGTCCACGTGGTACGCCCGCACGCTCGCGGCCGACCCGTCGAAGTTGGTCACCGTGACGCCGTCGCGGCGGAGCTCGACGACCTGGTCCTGGCCCAGCTCGATGGCGGACCGCGTGTGGGCGATGAACGCGGCCACGTCCGAGGCGAGGAAGTTCTCGCCCTCTCCGACGCCCACCACGAGCGGCGAGTTCCGGCGCGCGCCGACCACCACCTCCGGCTGGTCCGCGTGCACGGCGACCAGCGTGAAGGCCCCGTCGAGGCGCCGGCACACCTGGCGCATCGCCTCCGCCAGGTCCCCGCCCGCGTCCTCGAACCGCTCCGCCAGCAGGTGCGCCACGACCTCGGTGTCCGTCTCGGACTCCAGCCGGTGCCCGCGCTCGGCGAGCTCGGCCCGCAGCGCCGCGAAGTTCTCGATGATCCCGTTGTGCACGACCGCCACGCGCCCCGAGTTGTCGAGGTGCGGGTGGGCGTTGACGTCGGTGGGCCCGCCATGGGTGGCCCACCGGGTGTGTCCGAGCCCCGTGGAACCGGCCGGCAGCGGGTGCCCGACCAGCTCCTTCTCCAGATTGACCAGTTTGCCGGCCTTCTTGACGGCGGCGAGCGATCCGTCGGCGAGCACGGCCACTCCCGCCGAGTCGTAGCCGCGGTACTCCAGCCGCTTGAGTCCGGCAATGACCACATCGAGCGCCGACTGCGCTCCCACGTAACCCACGATTCCGCACATAAGCCGCAGGGTACGCCGTAGTTGGCTCCCTGCCCGGTACCTGAACAAGACGAAAACCCCGCCCCGGCGAATGTGCCGGAGCGGGGTTGACGCGTGTTCGGGCGAACGGTCAGCCGAACTTCTTGGCCTGGGCCTCGACGACCTCCTTGGGGTGTTCGGCAGTGCCGCTCATGCTCTGCGCGTAGAAGACGGCGAGGGTATTGGTCTTGCGCACGACCACGAGCTCCGTCGAGAGCCGTCCTACCTCGTCGTCCCACATCGCAAGGGTGTAGGTCAGCGATTCGTCCCCCACCTTGACCTCGGTGAACGGGCGCACCGTGGTGTTGCCGAGCTGCTCGCCGGCCACCGTGGGCACGAAGCCCTTCTCACAGGGGCGGCCCGCCTCTACGAGCGAGCGGAAGGCCTTCTGCGCACCGTCTCCGTCGTACGAGTACAGGCTGACCACGGTGGCGGTCGCCCCGAGGGCGTTCTGGGCGGCGAGCTGCTTGTCCTCCTCGCTCGCTTCCTTGGCCACCGGCTTCGGCTTGGCGGCCACGGCGGTGCGCACCGCTCCGGTCGGACTTCCGATCGGCGGCGTAGCGGCCATCGCCCGCAGCACCGGCAGGCACTCGGGGACGTCGCTGGTAGCCCCTTGCCCGGCGTTGGCGTCCTTCTCGGAGACGGACTTGAAGAGGTGCGTGGGCAGGTCCGCCTGGACCAGGATCATGCCCGCGAGTTCCGCATCCGTTTTCCCCTTGGCCGCCGGAGCAGCCGGAGCAGCCGCGGATGCCGAGGCCGACGGCTTCGCGTCAGCCTTGCCGGAGCCGCCGCACGCGGTGGCGAACAGTGCCAGGGACACGGCCGAAGCGGACAGGACGGTACGGCGGAGCAGCGCGTTGCGCACGATGGTTCCCCCCACGGGACAGATCGGAAAAGTGCAGCGCGTGGCAGTACCCCGATTCCGGGGCGGCGTCTTGAGCTGCGGTGATCCACACCGTACGGGGTCCCACCGACATCGGGCCGCTGGTTGCCTGCACGCCCCACGCATCGTGACCCCCACGAGACCGGGGAGGCCTCCAATCGGTACCGGTCCGCGTACAACCCATCCACTTGCGGCCAAAAGGCCCCCAGCCACGTGACCGACCACACCACCCACGGCGGCCCGTGACCCGTGACAATGGCTCTGTGATCTCTTCGCCGCCACGAAGCACGCCGGACAGCGCAACGGAGCGCCCCGCCGGACCGGAGCACCCCACGCACCCCGAGCACGCCGCGCACCCCACGCGCCGCCGGGGCCACGAGGCCTCCCCCTACGTCGACCTCACCCGCGCCGAGTGGAGCGCCCTGCGCGAGCGCACACCGCTCCCGCTGACGGCCGACGAGGTCGAGCGGCTGCGCGGACTGGGCGACGTCATCGACCTCGACGAGGTCCGCGACGTCTACCTGCCGCTCTCCCGCCTCCTGAACCTGTACGTCGGCGCCACCAGCAACCTCCGCGGCACCCTCAACACCTTCCTCGGCGACGCCGGCAACGGCCACGGCGCACAGCAGGGCACCCCCTTCGTCATAGGGGTCGCCGGCTCGGTCGCCGTGGGCAAGTCCACCGTGGCCCGCCTCCTGCAGGCCCTGCTCGCCCGCTGGCCCGAGCACCCGCGCGTGGAGCTGGTCACCACCGACGGGTTCCTGTACCCGATGAAGGAGCTCCAGCGGCGCGGGCTGACCGCCCGCAAGGGCTTCCCCGAGTCCTACGACCGCCGTGCGCTGACCCGCTTCGTCGCCGACATCAAGGCGGGCAAGGACGAGGTCACGGCCCCGGTCTACTCCCACCTGATCTACGACATCGTTCCCGGCGAGCAGCTCGTCGTGCGCCGCCCCGACATCCTGATCGTCGAGGGGCTCAACGTCCTGCAGCCGGCCATGCCCGGCAAGGACGGCCGCACCCGGGTCGGCCTCGCCGACTACTTCGACTTCAGCGTGTACGTCGACGCCCGACCCGAGGACATCGAGCGCTGGTACCTCAACCGGTTCCGCAAGCTGCGCGAGACGGCGTTCCAGAACCCCTTCTCCTACTTCCGCAAGTACACCCAGGTCTCCGAGGAGGAGGCGCTGGAGTACGCGCAGACCATGTGGCGCACCATCAACCGGCCCAACCTCCTGGAGAACGTGGCCCCGACCCGCGGCCGCGCCACCCTCGTCGTCCGCAAGGGCCCGGACCACAAGGTGCAGAAGCTGAGTCTGCGCAAGCTCTGACCGCTCGCGGAAGCTACTGTGCGGCCATGCTGCACCTACGGATGATCACTCCGGCGGACCGGACGGACGCCGTGGTCCGGATCGTCGGGAGCACGGTCGGCACCACCCATGTGGTGGTACTGCCCGGTGCGGCCCGCATCCCCCCGGGCGACATCGTGATGTGCGACGTCGCCCGCGAGGCGGGGGACGAGCTCCTGCAAGAACTCCGGGCGATCGGCATCGACAAGGACGGCTCGATCGCGGTCGAGAACATCGACCTCTCCTTGTCGGCGCGGGCCGACAGGGCCGAGGAGGAGGCCCCGGGGGAGGCCGCGGACGCCGTCCTGTGGGAGCAGCTGAGCGAGGCGACCCACGAGGAGTCCACCCTCACCATCACCTACAGCGCCTTCATGATCATCGCTACGATGATCGCGGCCTGCGGTGTCGTCCTCGACAATGCCGTCCTGATCGTGGGCGCGATGGCGGTCGGCCCGGAGTTCGGCCCGCTCGCCGGTGTCTGCACCGGCCTGGTGCGGCGCTCCCCGCGGCAGGCCGCCCGTTCACTGACGGCCCTGCTCGTCGGCTTCGCCACCGCGATGGTGGCCACCACCTGTTTCACCCTGGTGATGGACGCGCTCGGCCTGTTCCATGAGGGGATGCTGGACGACCCGCGCCCCAACACCAGCTTCATCTGGCAGCCGGACCCGTTCTCCTTCGTCGTCGCCCTGCTCGCCGGCGCGGCCGGGGTGCTCTCCCTGACCTCCGCGAAGTCCGGTGCGCTGGTCGGCGTCGCGATCTCGGTGACCACCGTCCCGGCCGCCGCCAACGCGGCCGTGGCCCTCGGCTACGGGGACTTCGCCCAGATGTGGGGCTCGGCGGCGCAACTGCTGGTCAACCTGTCCGGGATCGTGCTGGCGGGCGTGCTGACCCTGCTCGGCCAGAAACTGCTGTGGCGCACCCAGCGCGGCCGCTGGCGCCGTACGCCGCCCAGGACCTGAGCCGGACCCCGCAACCCCGCGGCGCCCCCGCGACGCGGCCGGCCCCGCGCTACGGGGCTTCGTAGCGCGGGGCCGGTCCACGGAGAACAGCGGGCCAGGGCCTAGCCGAGCGCCGACTTCACCACGTCCGCCAGCCGCCCGGCGACCGAGCGGGCCTGCTCGATGTCGGCGGCCTCCACCATCACCCGTACGAGCGGCTCCGTGCCCGACGGACGCAGCAGTACGCGCCCGGTCGTGCCCAGCTCCCGCTCCGCGTCGGCGACGGCCGCGGCCAGCTCGCCCGAGGTCGTGACCCGCGACTTGTCCACGTCGGGGACGTTGACCAGCACCTGCGGGAGCCGCCGCATGACCCCGGTCAGCTCCGCCAGGGACTTGCCGGTGGCCGCGATCCGCGCCGCCAGCATCAGGCCGGTCAGCGTGCCGTCACCGGTCGTGGCGTGGTCGAGGATGATCACGTGGCCGGACTGTTCGCCGCCCAGCGCGTAACCGTGCTCCTTCATCGACTCCAGGACGTACCGGTCGCCGACGCCGGTCTGCACGACGTTGATGCCCTCGGACTCCATGGCCAGCTTGAAGCCCAGGTTCGACATCACGGTGGCGACCACCGTGTCCTCGCGCAGGTGCCCGGCCTCCCGCATCGACAGCGCCAGCACCGCGAGGATCTGGTCCCCGTCGACCTCCTCACCGTTCGCGTCCACCGCGAGGCAGCGGTCGGCGTCCCCGTCGTGCGCGATGCCGAGGTCGGCCCCGTGCTCGAGGACGGTCTGCTTCAGCAGGCCCAGGTGGGTGGAGCCGCAGCCGTCGTTGATGTTCAGGCCGTCGGGCTCGGCACCGATGGTGATGATCTCCGCGCCGGCCCGCGCGAAGGCCTCGGGCGACACGCGCGCGGCCGCGCCGTGCGCCTCGTCCAGGACGACCTTGAGTCCGTCGAAGCGGTTGGGCAGGACACCCATGAGGTGGGCGACGTACTTGTCGAAGCCCTCGTCGTAGTCGGAGACGCGGCCGACGCCGGAGCCCGTCGGACGGTCCCACGGAGCACCCGTGCGGTGGTCCTCGTAGACCGACTCGATCCGGTCCTCCAGCTCGTCGGCGAGCTTGTGACCGCCACGCGCGAAGAACTTGATGCCGTTGTCGGGCATGGCGTTGTGGCTGGCCGAGAGCATGACTCCGAGGTCGGCGCCCAGCGCACCGGTGAGATACGCCACCGCCGGGGTGGGCAGCACACCGACGCGCAGGACGTCCACGCCCGCGCTCGCGAGGCCCGCGACGACTGCGGCCTCCAGGAACTCACCCGAGGCCCGGGGGTCCCGGCCGACCACGGCGGTGGCCCGATGACCCTCGAAGGTGCCCGCCTCGGCCAGTACGTGTGCCGCGGCCACGGAGAGGCCGAGCGCGAGCTCGGCCGTCAGATCCGCGTTCGCGACGCCTCGTACACCGTCCGTCCCGAAGAGTCGTCCCACTGTTGTCCTCCCGAGTTCACGCATCGCTTGTGTCCACTTGTGCCATTTACTTGCCGCTTGTGGCGGTAAACGAACCGCCCCGGCAGCACAAAGAGTGCTGCCGGGGCGGTTTCGTTGCAGAACAGCGGGCGCAGATTAACGCTTGCTGTACTGCGGAGCCTTACGGGCCTTCTTGAGACCGGCCTTCTTGCGCTCGACCGCACGGTCGTCGCGGGAGAGGAAGCCGGCCTTCTTCAGCGCCGCGCGGTTGTTGTCCACGTCCGCCTCGTTCAGCGCACGGGCCACACCCAGGCGCAGGGCGCCGGCCTGGCCGGAAACGCCGCCACCCGAGATGCGGGCGATGACGTCGTAGCGGTTGTCCAGCTCGAGGAGCTTGAACGGCTCGTTGACTTCCTGCTGGTGCACCTTGTTGGGGAAGTAGTCCTCAAGGGTGCGACCGTTGATCTTCCACTTGCCGGTGCCCGGAACGATCCGGACGCGGGCGATGGCGTTCTTGCGACGGCCCAGGCCGGCGGCCGGCTGGGGGTCGCCGAAGCGGCCGGCAAGGGACTCGGAGGTGTAGTCGCCCTCGGCGACGACCTCGGACTCGCTGGTGTACTCCTCGACGTTGCCCTCGAACTCGTCGACGGGGGTCGTCTCGGCGGTGGTCTCGGCCACGATGCTCCTCAGAAGTTTCTTGTCTTAGGGGGTGTGGTGGCCGGAACTACTGCGCGACCTGGGTGATCTCGAACGGCACCGGCTGCTGGGCAGCGTGGGGGTGCACATCGCCCGAGTAGACCTTCAGCTTCGAGATCATCTGACGGCCCAGGGTGTTCTTGGGGAGCATGCCCTTGATGGCCTTCTCGACGGCCTTCTCCGGGTTGTTCGCCAGGAGGTCGTCGTAGCGGACCGAGCGGAGACCACCCGGGTAACCGGAGTGGCGGTACGCCATCTTCTGGGTCGCCTTGTTGCCGGACAGGTGAACCTTGTCGGCGTTGACGATGATGACGAAGTCGCCCATGTCCATGTGGGGGGCGTAAGTCGGCTTGTGCTTACCCCGCAGGAGGGCAGCGGCCTGGGTCGCCAGACGGCCGAGGACAACGTCCTGGGCGTCGATGACGAGCCACTGGCGCGAGATGTCGCCGGGCTTGGGGCTGAACGTACGCACGCGTATGCCTTCGCTTCTTCAGTGGTGGGCATCCTCGAGGCGTTAGCCCCAAAGGACGGGTCCTGACAAGGTCACCACGGACGATCACGACAGCCCTGGTCACAACGGAGACGCAATCCGTGTGAACCGCTGGTCATCGGCCCGGTGGACCGGCGTAATGCCCTCTCACGTGAGAATGAGCAAGCCAAAACGCATGACGAACCAGCAGGATACCCGTGAAGCCCAAGAAGGGTCAAAACGCGGTCCTCGACCCCGTCTCGACGGGGGTCGCGGCGCACTCCGGTTCGGTCCTGGGTAGGGACCCCGCAGTTCGTACGGCTTCCACCATAACCCGGCCCGGCCGCCGCGAACGCCACATGAGCAATCCGGCGAGCGAGCACAGGGTCACCATGTCCCGGAACGCCCGCCGCTTTTGCTCGAACTCCGAGGGCCACGGAATGCCCGCGGTCTGGGGCACCAGGGCCAGCCAGAACCAGGGGGAACGCGGCATCGAGCCCGCCCGCACCCCCGAGGCCAGCAGGAGCGGGAGCACCACGAGCAGGTAGTGGTCGAAGGAGGGCCGCGACACCAGGAATGCGGCGAGCATCACCATGCAGGCCGTCTCCACCAGCCTCAGCTCACCCCGGTCGCCGTCCGCCGCGACCGGACGCCGCCAGCGCCGCCAGGCCGCCCACAGCCCGCACCCGGCCCCCGCGAAGGCCAGGGCCACCGCCAGCGGCGCCGGCACCCCCAGCCGCGGCAGCGCGGCGATCGGCGACGCGTCCCAGGGCAGCGCGTAGGAGTCCTGGCCGTTCAGCAGGAACGGCAGCGTCTTGGTGAAGAACAGCATCGGGTGCGGCATCATCAGCGCCCCGACCAGCGACAGCGCCATCGGCACGCCCGCCGCCAGGGCCAGCCCCCGCCACTGCCGGGCCAGCAGGAACAGCAGCCCGACCGGCACCAGCATCGGCTTGCACGCGATGGCCAGACCCACGACCAGCCCGGCCGCCGCCCAGTGCTTGCGGTGCGCCAGCAGCAGCGCCACCGGCAGGGCGGCGGCCGAGACGGCCGTCCAGTTCCCGATCAGCACGAGGTTGATGTACGGCTTGTACGCCAGCGCGAACAGCGCGAAACCGCCGACGGCCAGCCTCGAGCGCACCGGCACCGAGAACAGCCGCAGCGAGGCCCACCACCCGAGCCCGACGAGCCCCGTCATCCCCAGCGGCAGCGCGCAACGCAGCAGCGGGTCCGGCAGCAGCGCCTCGGGAATCGCCATGAGCACGGCGCTGGGCAGGTAGAGGAAGCGCTTGTCCTCGTACGGGGAGACCCCCGCGAGCAGGGCGTCCGCAGCCTTGACCACGAAGGCGTTGTCCGAGCCCCAGTTCACCCGCAGGCTCGCCGAGACCGCCACCGAGAGCAGGATCACCACGCCCACGAACCGCCAGGAGCGGGGGGCCGGCCGCAGCAGCCACTCCACCCGGCGGTCCCAGGAGGAAGGGCTGTCCCACTTCATGACCCAGACACTCGGCCTCAGCCCCACGGCACAGTCCCCTCGACCCTCGACCAAGCCGGGGGCGGTCCACCCCTAGCGTTTGCGCTCGACCCTACGTTCGTCCCAGACGGGCTCCGTAGTCTCCCGCACAACACCGTCCGAACCGAAGACCAGGTAACGGTCAAATGTGCGGGCGAACCACCGGTCGTGCGTGACGCACAACACAGTGCCCTCGTAGGCCTCCAGCCCGTCCTGCAGCGCTTCCGCCGATTCCAGGTCCAGGTTGTCCGTCGGCTCGTCCAGGAGCAGCGCCGTCGTACCCGCCAGCTCCAGCAGCAGGATCTGGAAGCGCGCCTGCTGACCGCCCGACAGCTTCTCGAACGGCTGCTCGGCCTGTCGCTCCAGCTCGTAGCGGCGCAGCGCACCCATCGCCGCGCCGAGCGGCTTCGCCGCCTCCGTCCACAGGATGTCGACGAGGGTCCGGCCGAACAGCTCCGGGTGGGCGTGGGTCTGCGCGAAGTGGCCGGGGACCACACGGGCGCCGAGCTTCCACGTACCGGTGTGCTTGACCTCCTCCCCCGCCATCAGCCGCAGGAAGTGGGACTTGCCGGAGCCGTTCGAGCCGAGCACCGCGACCCGCTCCCCGTAGAAGACCTCCAGGGAGAACGGCTTCATCAGCCCGGTCAGTTCGAGGTTCTCGACCGTGAGCGCGCGCACGCCCGTACGGCCGCCCTTCAGGCGCATCCTGATGTCCTGCTCGCGGGGCGGCTCCGGCGGCGGGCCGGCCTCCTCGAACTTCTGGAAGCGGGTCTGCATCGCCCGGTAGCGCGATGCCATGTCCGGGCTGCTCGCGGCCTGGTTCCGCAGCCGAAGCACCAACGCCCGCAGCCGGGCGTGCTCCTCGTCCCAGCGCCGCTTGAGCTCCTCGAAGCGCGCGAAGCGCTCCTTGCGGGCGTCGTGGAACGTGGCGAAACCCTCGCCGTGCACCCACACGTCCGAGCCCGTCGGGCTCGCCTCCAGGCTGATGATCTTCTCTGCGGCCTGGGTGAGCAGCTCGCGGTCGTGCGAGACGAACAGCACCGTCTTGCGGGTGGCCTCCAGCTGCTCCTCCAGCCACCGCTTGCCCGGCACGTCCAGGTAGTTGTCCGGCTCGTCGAGCAGCAGCACCTCGTCGGGCCCGCGCAGCAGCGCCTCCAGCACCAGCCGCTTCTGCTCACCGCCCGAGAGCGTGCGCACCTGACGGAACTGCGCCGTGTCGTACGGGATCGCCAGCGCGGCCATCGTGCAGACGTCCCACAGCGTCTCCGCCTCGTACCCCTGCACGTCGGCCCAGTCGCTGAGCGCCTGCGCGTAGGCCATCTGCGCGGCCTCGTCGTCGACCGTCAGGATCAGCTGCTCGGCCCGGTCCACCGCCTTGGCCGCCTCCCGGATCCGCGGCTGGGCGACCGACACCAGCAGGTCCCGTACGGTCGTCTCGTCGCGGACCGAGCCCACGAACTGCGACATCACACCCAGCCCGCCGCTCACGGTGACCGCGCCGCCGTGCGGCTGGAGCTCACCGGAGATCATCTTCAGCAGGGTGGTCTTGCCGGCCCCGTTCGCCCCGACGAGCGCGACGACCGACCCCTCCCCCACCCGGAAGGAGACGTCGGGGAGCAGTACCCGCCCGTCGGGAAGGTAGTACTCCAGGTGGCTGGCTTCGAGATGTCCCATGGGGGGCATTCTCCCGGTCCGGCGCCGATCCACCCAAACGGGTTCCGCCATGTCCCGGACCGGCCCGGACCGGCCCGGACCGCCGGCTCAGCAGCAGCCGGCCCCCGGCAGCGTCCGCAGGTTCCGCGCCTCCTTGCTGCGCGCGGCCAGCTGCTCGTCGGCCGGGTAGCCGACCTCCTCCAGGGTCAGCCCGTGCGGCTTGACCACGTGCACCGAGGAGTCCCGTACGGCCGCCGCCAGCACCTTTCCGGGCCAGTCCGCCGACCGGTGGCCGTCGCCGACGTGCAGCATGGCGCCGACCAGCGAGCGGACCATGTTGTGGCAGAAGGCGTCCGCGCGGACGGTCGCGGTGATGATCCCGTCCTCGTCCCGCTCCCAGCTGAGCTGCTGGAGGGTGCGGATCGTCGTGGCCCCCTCCCGCTTCTTGCAGTACGCGGCGAAGTCGTGCTCCCCGACCAGTGCGGCCGCGGCCTCGTTCATGGCGTCCACGTCCAGCGGCCACTGGTACCAGAGCACGTGGCCGCGGCGCAGCGGGTCGACGCCGGCCTGGTGGTCGCCGACGCGGTAGGCGTAGCGGCGCCAGATCGCGGAGAACCGCGCGTTGAATCCCGCGGGGGCCTCGGCCGCCTTCCAGACCCGTACGTCGTGCGGCAGCCGCCCGGCGAGGCGGCGCAGCAGCTTGTCCTGGTGTTCGGCCCACACCTCGTCGCGTACGTCGAACTGCGCGACCTGCCCGCGGGCGTGCACGCCGGCGTCGGTGCGGCCGGCCACGGTCAGCTCGACCGGGTCGGGCAGCCGCATCACGGTCTGCAGCGCGGACTCCAGCTCACCCTGGACGGTCCGCAGCACGCGCTGCTTCGCCCAGCCGGAGAAGTCCTTGCCGTCGTAGCTCAGGTCCAGCCTGACCCGGACGTGTCCGGGCTCCACCTCGTCACTCACGCGACAGATCCTCTCAGGCGAAATCTTCTTCACAACGCCAGAACGGGCCCGCCCCGGTAAGGGGGCGGACCCGTTCAGAGCCGTTCAAGCAGACGAGATCCCGGAGGATCAGGCCTCCTTGGTCTCCTCGGCGGGGGTCTCGACAGCCTCCGCCTCCTTGACCGCGCGCTTGGTGGCGGCCTCGGCCTCACCAGTGGCCTGCTGGGCGACCGTAAGGGCCTCGACCAGCTCGATCACGGCCATCGGGGCGTTGTCGCCACGACGGTTGCCGATCTTGGTGATACGCGTGTAACCACCGGGGCGGTTCTCGTAGCGCGGGGCGATCTCGGTGAACAGCGTGTGCACGATGCTCTTGTCCGTGATCGTCTGCAGCACCAGGCGACGGTTGTGGATGTCGCCCTTCTTGGCCTTGGTCACCAGACGCTCGGCGTAGGGACGCAGGCGACGGGCCTTGGCCTCGGTGGTGGTGATGCGGCCGTGCTCGAAGAGCGCCTTCGCGAGGTTCGCGAGGAGGTGCTTCTCGTGCGCGGCGCTGCCGCCCAGACGGGCACCCTTTGCGGGACGCGGCATGGTCATACTCCTTCATATCTGCACCGGCCGTGTCAGGTACCGGTGTCAGTTCCCCCGGGGCGGACGCCCCGGGAAAGTTCACATCAAGCCCGGCCCGGCGGCCCCTCCCAGTGGTAGCTGGGGGGGGGACATCGAGGCCAAAGGCCTCAACCGCCGGAGACGGGAAGAATCAGTACTGCTCGGTCTCGACGAAACCGGCGTCCGCGTCGTCGTCGGCGCCGAAGGCGTCGGCGGCGGCGGTCGGGTCGAATCCGGGCGGGCTGTCCTTGAGGGCCAGGCCCATGCCGGCCAGCTTCGCCTTGACCTCGTCGATCGACTTCGCACCGAAGTTGCGGATGTCGAGCAGGTCGGCCTCGGAACGCGCCACGAGCTCACCCACGGAGTGGATGCCCTCGCGCTTGAGGCAGTTGTACGAGCGGACCGTGAGCTCGAGCTCCTCGATCGGCAGCGCCAGATCGGCGGCCAGGGCCGCGTCCGTCGGCGAGGGGCCCATGTCGATGCCCTCGGCGTCGATGTTGAGCTCGCGGGCCAGACCGAACAGCTCGACCAGGGTCTTACCGGCGGACGCCATGGCGTCGCGCGGGCGCATGGCCTGCTTGGTCTCGACGTCGACGATCAGCTTGTCGAAGTCGGTGCGCTGCTCGACTCGGGTCGCCTCGACCTTGTAGGTGACCTTGAGGACCGGGCTGTAGATGGAGTCGATCGGGATGCGACCGATCTCCTGGCCCAGCTGCTTGTTCTGGACGGCGGAGACGTAGCCGCGACCGCGCTCGACGGTCAGCTCCATCTCCAGCTTGCCCTTGCCGTTGAGCGTGGCGAGGACCAGGTCCGGGTTGTGCACCTCGACACCGGCCGGGGGCGCGATGTCGGCAGCGGTGACCAGGCCGGGACCCTGCTTGCGCAGGTACATCACGACCGGCTCGTCGTGCTCCGAGGAGACGACCAGCTGCTTGATGTTGAGGATGATGTCGGTGACGTCTTCCTTGACACCGGGCACGGTGGTGAACTCGTGCAGGACGCCGTCCACGCGGATGCTGGTGACAGCGGCACCCGGGATCGAGGACAGGAGCGTACGGCGGAGCGAGTTGCCGAGGGTGTAGCCGAAGCCCGGCTCGAGCGGCTCGATCACGAACCGCGAGCGGTACTCGTCTACGACCTCTTCGGTCAGCGAGGGGCGCTGAGCGATAAGCATGTGGATTCCTTCAGTCGTGGACGCCCACTATTTGACGCCCGACGGATGCGGTGTCACGCGGCCAGCGCGTGACACCACGAACTACAAGGGTACGGGCGGTACGTCCCCCGCGAGAGGTTCGTACCGCCCGGACACTCAAAGACGCACAGGTGCGAAGCCTGGGCGCGCAGCGTCAGACGCGGCGGCGCTTGGGCGGACGGCAGCCGTTGTGCGGGGTGGGGGTGACGTCCTGGATCGAGCCGACCTCGAGGCCAGTGGCCTGGAGGGAGCGGATCGCGGTCTCACGGCCGGAGCCCGGACCCTTGACGAAGACGTCAACCTTGCGCATGCCGTGCTCCTGCGCGCGACGGGCGGCCGACTCGGCGGCCATCTGCGCGGCGAAGGGGGTGGACTTGCGCGAGCCCTTGAAGCCGACGTGGCCGGCGGAGGCCCAGGAGATCACGTTGCCCGCGGGGTCCGTGATCGAGACGATGGTGTTGTTGAACGTGCTCTTGATGTGGGCGTGCCCATGAGCGACGTTCTTCTTTTCCTTGCGGCGCACCTTCTTGGCAGCGCCCTGACGACCCTTGGGGGGCATCTAAATCTCCTACGGGAGGTGGTCGGTCCTACAGCGCAAGACCGCTGAACAGGACTACTTCTTGCCCGGCTTCTTCTTACCGGCGATCGCGCGACGCGGACCCTTGCGGGTACGGGCGTTCGTGCTGGTGCGCTGACCGTGCACGGGCAGGCCACGACGGTGGCGAACACCCTGGTAGCACTGGATCTCGACCTTGCGGCGGATGTCGGCCTGGATCTCGCGGCGGAGGTCACCCTCGGTGCGGAGGTTGGCGTCCACGTACTCGCGGATCTTGACCAGGTCCTCTTCGGCCAGGTCACGAACGCGGGTGTCGGGGTTCACACCGGTGGCCGCAAGGATTTCCTTGGACCGGGTGCGACCGACACCGAAGACGTAGGTAAGTGCGATCTCCACACGCTTTTCGCGCGGGATGTCAACACCGGAAACGCGTGCCATTCAATGGCTCCTGTGTGTTCGGGGGTCTTCCGCAGAACCGAACCCCGACCGCCGACCACACCTGATGGGTGGTGGTACGCCCGGGTCCCCGGCCCCCGCCGGAGGTGCCGCCGGTCCTGGTCTGGACTGGGCGGGTTCTGCGTATGTACGTTTTCTTACGTCGCGCGAAGAACTGCGTAGTGCAGGTCGGTCGGCGTGCGTCAGCCCTGGCGCTGCTTGTGGCGCAGGTTGTCGCAGATGACCATGACCCGACCGTGACGGCGGATCACCTTGCACTTGTCGCAGATCTTCTTGACGCTCGGCTTGACCTTCATGTTGGTGAGGTTCTCCGGGTCAGTGCCACCACCCGCGCCGGGACGGGATGTCCGGACGGGAGTGAAAGCAAGATCTACTTGTATCGGTAGACGATCCGGCCACGCGTCAGGTCGTACGGAGACAGCTCCACGACAACCCGGTCATCAGGAAGGATGCGGATGTAGTGCATGCGCATCTTGCCGCTGATGTGCGCGAGGACCTTGTGACCGTTCTGGAGTTCCACCTTGAACATCGCGTTCGGGAGGGACTCGATCACGGTGCCCTCGATTTCGATGGCACCTTGCTTCTTGGCCACGCTTCGCCTTTCGAATCGGCTACCTTGATCAGCTCCCCCGCTTCGCATGAGGACATGCGGGTGCAAAGGAGCCGACGAGTCAGTCTACGTCAGGGCCCACCGAAAGACGAATCCGGAAAGTGTGCCCTACAGGATAGATCATCAATCCTGGCCATACCGGTCGGCCCAACGGGCTGTGCGTCAGCCCAACGGGTCGGGCGCCGTGGAGACGCCGTACTCCGCCAGCTTCGCCTTGCCGCAGTCCGGGGAGGTCAGCACGATCGGCCCCTCCTCGGTCAGGGCGATGGAGTGCTCCCAGTGCGAGGACCAGGTGCCGTCCGTGGTGATGACCGTCCAGTCGTCGGCCAGGACCTCCGTCTGGGCCGTGCCCAGGGAGACCATCGGCTCGATCGCCAGGCACAGGCCCGGGACCAGCTTGATCCCCTTGCCCCGCTTGCGGGAGACGTAGTTCAGCAGGTGCGGGTCCATGTGCATCTCGGAACCGATGCCGTGGCCGCCGTAGTCCTCGATGATCCCGAACTTGCCGAGGCTGTGCTCGCCCGTGGTCGGGCGCGGCTGCCTCTTGATGTACGTCTCGATCGCCTTCGAGATGTCCACGAGGCGGTTGCCGAGCTTCATGGCGGCGATCCCGGCCCACATGGACTCCTCGGTCACCCGGGAGAGCTCCACGAGCTCAGGGGCGTGTCCAGAGCCCACGAAGGCGGTGTACGCGGCGTCGCCGTGCCAGCCGTCCACGATCGCGCCGGCGTCGATCGAGATGATGTCGCCGTCCTTGAGGACCGTCTTGTCGTCGGGGATGCCGTGGACGACGACCTCGTTGACCGAGGTGCAGATGGTCGCGGGGAAACCGCCGTAGCCGAGGAAGTTCGACTTGGCGCCGGCGTCCGCGATGACCTTGCGGGCCACCATGTCCAGATCCAGGGTCGTCGCGCCCGGTACGGCCGCCTCACGGGTCGCCGCGTGGATCGCCGCGACGACCAGTCCCGCCTCGCGCATCTTCACGATCTGCTCGCGGGTCTTGATCTGCACCATGGACTAGGCCTTCCACCTTCGGATTCGGGTCTTCTCAACAGTACGGCCGCGGTGTCCTGGGGACACCGCGGCCGGGGCTGCACTACAGGGGACTACTTCTTCAGGGCGTCCATCGCGCGCTGCGTGACGTCGCTGACCTCGCCCAGGGCCGGGATCGTCGACACAAGGCCCTGGGCCTTGTAGTAGTCGATGATCGGCTCGGTCTGGGTGTGGTAGACCTCCAGGCGGTTGCGCACCGCCTCCTCGGTCTGGTCCTCGCGCACGTACAGCTCGCCGCCGTCGATGTCGCAGACGCCCTCGACCTTCGGCGGGCGGTAGGCCACGTGGAAGATGTGCGAGCTGTCCTTGCGGCAGGTGCGCCGCCCGGCCAGACGCTTGACGACCTCGTCCTCCTCGACCTCCAGGTCGAGGACGGCGTCGAGGTTCATGCCCTCGGCCTTCAACATCACGTCGAGGGCCTCCGCCTGGGAGACGTTGCGCGGGAACCCGTCCAGCAGGAAACCGCCCTTGGCGTCCTCCTGCTCCATGCGGTCCTTGGCCATGCCGATCGTGATCTCGTCCGGGACGAGGTCACCCGCGTCCATGAACGCCTTCGCACGCCGACCGAGCTCGGTGCCCTGGCTGATGTTGGCCCGGAACAGGTCGCCCGTGGAGATGTGCGGGATCGACAGGGTCTTGGCAAGGACAGTGGCCTGCGTTCCCTTGCCCGCACCGGGCGGTCCGACGAGGACGATTCGCATCAGCGGAGGAACCCTTCGTAATTACGCTGCTGGAGCTGGCTCTCGATCTGCTTCACGGTTTCCAGACCCACACCCACGATGATCAGGATGCTCGTCCCGCCGAACGGGAAGTTCTGGTTCGCCCCGAAGCCCGCCAACGCCATCGTCGGCACAAGAGCGATGAGACCCAGGTACAGCGACCCCGGCCAGGTGATCCGGTTGAGTACGTAGCTCAAGTACTCGGCGGTGGGCCGACCGGCGCGGATGCCCGGGATGAACCCACCATACTTCTTCATGTTGTCCGCAACTTCCTCGGGGTTGAACGAGATCGCCACGTAGAAGAACGCGAAGAAAACGATCAGGAGGAAGTAGGCGGCGATGTAGTACGGGTGGTCGCCCTTGACGAAGTGCTTCTGGATCCAGGTGGCCCAGCCGGCGGTGGATCCGCTGAACTGGACGATCAGCGCCGGGATGTACAGCAGCGACGAGGCGAAGATGACCGGGATGACACCGGCCTGGTTCACCTTGAGCGGGATGTACGTCGAGGTGCCCCCGTAGGCACGACGGCCGATCATGCGCTTCGCGTACTGGACGGGGATCCGTCGCTGCGCCTGCTCGACGAAGACCACCAGGGCCACCATCGCCAGGCCGACCAGGATGACCACGCCGAACTCGACCCAGCCGTCCGCGATCTTGCCCTGGAGCTTGATCTGCCAGAGGGCGCCGACGAAGCCCGCGGCGATCGAGATGAACATCAGGATCGACATACCGTTGCCGATACCGCGGTCGGTGATGAGCTCGCCGAGCCACATCACGAGGCAGGTACCTGCGGTCATGGTGAGCACCATGACGACGGTGGTGAAGATCGACCGGTTCGGAACAATCTGGTCCTTGACCATGCACCCCGTGAAGAGGGCGCCGCTGCGGGCAGTGGCCACGAGGCCGGTGCCCTGCAGGATCGCGAGCGCGACCGTCAGATAGCGCGTGTACTGAGTGATCTTCGACGTGCCGGACTGACCCTCTTTTTTGAGGTTCTCCAGCTTCGGGATGACCACGGTCAGCAGCTGCAGAATGATGCTCGCCGTGATGTACGGCATGATGCCGAGCGCAAAGATCGTGATCTGCAGCAGCGCGCCGCCGCTGAACATGTTGACGAGACCGAAGAGGCTGTTGCTGCTGCCCATCGAGTCAACACAGATCTGAACGTTCTTGTAGCTCACGCCGGGTACCGGGATGTGGGATCCAAGCCGGTACAACGCGATGATGGCGAGCGTGAAAAGCAGCTTCTTGCGCAGGTCGGGCGTCTTGAACGCCCGGGCGAACGCGGTGAGCACGGTGCCTCCTGCGACCCCCGCGCTACTGCGTCAGAGGTGACGGTCTGAGGGAACGACGAATGTGTACAAGCAAAGGTGCAGGCCACCTTACCGGCGTCTGCACCTTCCGTGGAACGACCGACCGGGGATGCCCCATATGTGAGGCACCCCCGGTCGGGTTTCTAGCTATTTGTCACTGAGTCCGTCTTAGACGAGCTCGGTCACAGAGCCACCAGCGGCGGCAATCTTCTCCTTGGCGGAGCCGGAGACGGCGTCAACCGAAACCTGCAGCGCCACGGAGATCTCGCCCTGGCCCAGGACCTTGACGAGGCTGTTCTTGCGAACCGCGCCCTTGGCGACCAGGTCGGCCACCGTGACCTCTCCACCCTCGGGGTAGAGAGCGCCGAGCTTGTCCAGGTTCACGACCTGGAACTCGGTGCGGAACGGGTTCTTGAAGCCCTTGAGCTTCGGCAGACGCATGTGGAGGGGCATCTGCCCACCCTCGAAGCGCTGCGGGATCTGGTAGCGGGCCTTCTGGCCCTTCGTACCACGACCGGCCGTCTTACCCTTCGACGCCTCACCACGACCGACACGGGTCTTCGCGGTCTTGGCGCCGGGGGCGGGACGGAGGTTGTGGGCCTTCAGCGGGCTGCTCTCAGCCATGTTAGTCAACCTCCTCAACCGTCACGAGGTGGCGGACGGTGTGAACCATTCCGCGGAACTCGGGGCGGTCCTCCTTGACGACGACGTCGTTCAGGCGCTTGAGCCCGAGCGAACGCAGCGTGTCGCGGTGGTTCTGCTTGCTGCCGATGTACGACTTGATCTGCGTGACCTTGAGGCGAGCCATTACGCACCCGCCCCAGCACGTGCACGGAGCAGAGCCGCGGGGGCAACGTCCTCGAGGGGCAGACCACGGCGAGCCGCGATCTCCTCGGGACGCTGCAGGCCCTTGAGGGCCGCCACGGTCGCGTGCACGATGTTGATCGCGTTGGAAGAGCCGAGCGACTTCGACAGGATGTCGTGAACGCCGGCGCACTCCAGAACGGCGCGCACCGGGCCACCGGCGATAACACCGGTACCGGGGGCGGCCGGCTTCAGCAGCACGACGCCCGCGGCACGCTCACCCGTGATCGGGTGAGGAATCGTGCCCTGGATGCGCGGAACCTTGAAGAAGGACTTCTTGGCTTCCTCGACACCCTTGGCGATGGCCGCGGGAACTTCCTTGGCCTTGCCGTAACCGACACCTACAGTGCCGTCACCGTCGCCCACCACGACCAGCGCGGTGAAGCTGAAGCGGCGACCACCCTTGACAACCTTGGCGACGCGGTTGATCGCGACAACGCGCTCAACGTAAGCGGTCTTCTCGGCGGCAGGGCCACCGTCGCGACCCTTCCGGTCCCGCCGCTCGCCGCCACCGGCACCGCTTCCGCGGCGCTGGGGTCCAGCCATTGGATTACCTCTCTCTGTTACGTCCGTGAGTCCCGGAACCGGGGCTTAGAACTTCAGCCCGGCTTCGCGGGCGGCGTCAGCCAGAGCGGCAATGCGCCCGGCGTATCGGTTGCCACCGCGGTCGAACACGACGGTCTCGACACCCGCGGCCTTGGCACGCTCGGCGACGAGTGCGCCGACGGCCTGGGCCTGGGCGCTCTTGTCGCCTTCACCACCGCGGATCGAGGTGTCCAGGGTCGACGCGGACGCCAGGGTGTGACCCTGGAGGTCGTCGATGACCTGAGCAACGATGTTGCGGTTGGAACGCGTCACGACGAGGCGCGGACGCTCCGCCGTACCCGAGACGTTCTTGCGGATGCGGATGTGACGGCGGGCCTTGGCGGCACGCTTGTACGCGTCGCCCTTGGCGATCTTTACACCGTATGCCATGGCTACTTACCAGCCTTTCCGACCTTGCGGCGGATGACTTCGCCGGCGTACTTGACACCCTTGGCCTTGTACGGGTCGGGCTTCCGCAGCTTGCGGATGTTGGCGGCGACCTCGCCGACCTTCTGCTTGTCGATGCCCTCGACCGAGAACTTGGTGGGCGACTCGACCTTGAAGGAGATGCCCTCGGGCGCCTCGATCAGGATCGGGTGGCTGTAACCAAGCTGGAACTCCAGGCTGGAGCCCTTCGCGGCGACGCGGTAACCGACACCGCTGATCTCGAGCGCCTTGACGTAACCCGTGGTCACGCCGGTGATCATGTTCGCCACCAGCGTGCGGGACAGGCCGTGCAGGGCCTTGTTCTGACGCTCGTCGTTGGGACGGATGACGTTGAGAACGCCGTCCTCACCCTTGACGATCTCGATCGGCGCCTTGACGGTGAGCGCGAGGGAACCCTTGGGGCCCTTCACAGCCACAGCCTGGCCGTCGATGGTGACGTCCACACCGGCGGGAACCTGGATGGGGAGCTTGCCGATTCGCGACATTGCTTTTCCTCCGTTCCCGACTACCAGACGTAGGCGAGGACTTCCCCACCTACGCCCTTCTTGCCTGCCTGCTGGCCGGTGAGCAGACCGTGGGACGTGGAGATGATCGCCACGCCCAGGCCGCCGAGCACCTTCGGCAGGTTGGTGGACTTTGCGTACACACGCAGACCGGGCTTCGAGATCCGCTTGATGCCCGCGATGGAGCGCTCACGGTTCGGCCCGAACTTCAGCTCGAGGACGAGGTTCTTGCCGACCTCGGCGTCCTCGACCTTCCAGCCGGTGATGAAACCCTCCTGCTTGAGGATTTCTGCGATGTGCGACTTGATCTTGCTGTGCGGCATCACGACGGAGTCGTGGTACGCCGAGTTAGCGTTACGCAGACGCGTGAGCATGTCTGCGATCGGGTCAGTCATGGTCATGAAGTGGCCTTCGGCCTCTCTCGCCGGGGTTTCCTGTATGCGCCATCCCTCTCCCCACTCAGTGGCGGGACGGGTGCGGTGCGGGGACCTACGGCGTAGTAAGTCGTTATGGGCGACGGACGCCCAACCACACAAGCCTAAGGCATGCGCGGCCGGGCATCCGCCGACCAGATGCTTACCGAGAGTGCCTGGATGTTCCCAAGTCCTTGCGGACGAGAGGGAATTACCAGGAGCTCTTGGTCACGCCCGGCAGCTCGCCACGGTGAGCCATCTCACGAAGGCAGACGCGGCACAGGCCGAACTTGCGGTACACGGAGTGGGGGCGACCGCAGCGCTGGCAGCGGGTGTACGCACGCACACCGAACTTGGGCTTACGGGCAGCCTTCGCGATGAGAGCCTTCTTCGCCATCTCGCTTACGCCTCCTTGAAGGGGAAGCCGAGGTGACGAAGGAGGGCGCGGCCCTCGTCGTCGTTGGTCGCCGTGGTAACCACGGTGATGTCCATACCCCGGGTACGGTCGATCTTGTCCTGGTCGATCTCGTGGAACATGACCTGCTCCGTGAGACCGAAGGTGTAGTTGCCACGGCCGTCGAACTGCTTCGGCGACAGACCGCGGAAGTCACGGATACGCGGCAGCGCGAGCGACAGCGTACGGTCCAGGAACTCCCACATGCGGTCACCACGGAGGGTGACGTGGCAGCCGATCGGCTGACCCTCACGCAGCTTGAACTGCGCGATGGACTTGCGGGCCTTCGTGACGGCCGGCTTCTGACCGGTGATCGTCGTCAGGTCCTTGATGGCGCCGTCGATCAGCTTGGAGTCGCGGGCGGCGTCGCCCACACCCATGTTGACCACGATCTTCACGAGGCCGGGAATCTGCATGACGTTCTCGTACGAGAACTCTTCACGCAGCTTGCCCGCGATGTCCTCGCGGTACTTCGTCTTGAGACGCGGAGTGGTAGCCATCAGATGTCCTCACCCGTCCGCTTGGCAACGCGGATCTTGTTGCCCTCGTCGTCGAAGCGGAAACCGACGCGGGTAACGACCTTCTGGCCGTCCTTCTCCACAACCAGCTGAACGTTGCTGACGTGGATCGGCGCCTCGGTGATCACGATGCCACCGGTCTGCGAGCCACCAGCGGTCTGGCCGGCCTTGGTGTGCTTCTTGACCCGGTTGACACCCTCGACCAGGACACGGTTCTCAGTAGGGATGGCCAGAATGACCTTGCCCTGCTTGCCCTTGTCCTTACCGGTGATGACCTGAACCAGGTCGCCCTTCTTGATCTTCATGCTTACAGCACCTCCGGCGCGAGCGAGATGATCTTCATGAACTTCTTCTCGCGCAGCTCACGGCCCACCGGGCCGAAGATACGGGTGCCGCGAGGGTCGCCGTCGTTCTTCAGAATGACGGCGGCGTTCTCGTCGAAGCGGATGTACGAGCCGTCCTGGCGGCGGCGTTCCTTCACGGTGCGAACGATGACCGCCTTGACGACGTCACCCTTCTTCACGTTGCCACCGGGGATCGCGTCCTTGACGGTGGCAACGATGACGTCACCGATGCCCGCGTAGCGGCGACCGGAGCCACCGAGAACACGGATGCAAAGGATCTCCTTGGCACCAGTGTTGTCGGCGACACGCAGTCGCGACTCCTGCTGGATCACGTCTATCTCCTGTTTGTCTGCCGGTTCCCGGCGGGGGCATCACTCCGAAGAGCTACCGCCCCCACCGAGCCTGGCGGAACGAACCTGAGGGGCCCCTGGGCTTGCTGCCCAGGGCCTCAGATAATTACTTGGCCTTCTCGAGGATCTCGACGATGCGCCAGCGCTTGCTCGCCGACAGCGGACGCGTCTCCATGATGAGGACGCGGTCGCCGACGCCGGCAGCGTTCTGCTCGTCGTGCGCCTTGAGCTTGTTCGTACGGCGGATGACCTTGCCGTACAGAGCGTGCTTCACGCGGTCCTCGACAGCGACGACGACGGTCTTGTCCATCTTGTCGCTGACGACAAGACCCTCACGGGTCTTGCGGAAGCCGCGGTCAGTCGTCTCAGTCACGTTCTTCTCGCTCATCAGGCGCTCTCCACCGTCTCGATACCGAGCTCACGCTCGTGCATCAGGGTGTAGATGCGAGCGATGTCCTTACGGACGGACTTGAGCCGGCCGTTGTTCTCCAGCTGACCCGTGGCCGCCTGGAAGCGCAGCTTGAACAGCTCTTCCTTGGCCTCGCGCAGCTTGCCAACGAGCTCCTCGTTACCGAGCTCACGCAGCTCGGACGCCTTGGTTCCCGTCGCCATCACGACTCACCTGCCTCGCGCCGAACAATCCGGCACTTCATCGGAAGCTTGTGAGCAGCGCGGGTGAGCGCCTCACGAGCAATCTTCTCGTTCGGGTAGGACAGCTCGAACATGACCCGGCCCGGGTGCACGTTCGCGATCCACCACTCGGGAGAACCCTTACCGGAACCCATGCGGGTCTCGGCAGGCTTCTTCGTCAGGGGACGGTCCGGGTAGATGTTGATCCAGACCTTGCCGCCACGCTTGATGTGGCGGGTCATCGCGATACGAGCCGCCTCGATCTGGCGGTTCGTCACGTAGGCGGGGGTAAGCGCCTGGATGCCGTACTCGCCGAACGAGACCTCAGTACCGCCCTTGGCCATACCGCGGCGCTTCGGGTGGTGCTGCTTGCGGTGCTTGACCCTACGAGGGATCAGCATGTCGGTCAGGCCTCCGTTCCGGTGCTCTCGGCCGGAGCGGCGGCGGGAGCGTCGGCCTTGGGGGCCTCGACACCAGCAGCCTGCTGCGGCTTGCGGCCACCACGGCCGCCGCGCTCGCCACCACGGCCACCACGGCCGGCGGGACGGTCGCCAGCGCCGGCGGCACCACGGGCCGGGCGGTTACCCGCACGGGCCGCAGCGTTCTCGGCGCGAACCTCGGCGATGTTCTTGACGTCGCCCTTGTAGATCCAGACCTTCACACCGATACGGCCGAAGGTGGTCTTGGCCTCGAAGAAGCCGTAGTCCACGTTCGCGCGCAGGGTGTGCAGCGGCACACGGCCTTCGCGGTAGAACTCGGAGCGGGACATCTCGGCGCCGCCGAGGCGACCGCCGCACTGGATCTTGATGCCCTTGGCGCCGGCCTTCATCGTGCCCTGCATGCTCTTACGCATGGCGCGACGGAAGGAGACGCGGGAGGAGAGCTGCTCGGCAACGGCCTGCGCGACCAGCTGAGCGTCGACCTCGGGGTTCTTGACCTCGAGGATGTTCAGCTGGACCTGCTTGCCCGTGAGCTTCTCGAGGTCACCGCGGATGCGGTCGGCCTCGGCGCCACGACGGCCGATGACGATGCCCGGACGAGCGGTGTGGATGTCCACACGCACGCGGTCACGGGTGCGCTCGATCTCAACCTTCGAGATGCCGGCGCGCTCCATGCCGGACGTCATCATCCTGCGGATGGCGACGTCTTCCTTGACGTAGTCCTTGTACAGCTTGTCGGCGTACCAACGCGACTTGAAGTCGGTGGTGATGCCGAGCCGGAACCCGTGCGGGTTTACCTTCTGGCCCATTACCGGGAACCTTCCTTGCTGCTGACGACCACGGTGATGTGGCTGGTCCGCTTGCGGATCCGGTAGGCACGGCCCTGCGCACGCGGACGGAACCGCTTCAGGGTCGGGCCCTCGTCCACGAACGCCTCGCTGATGACCAGCGTGGAGGCGTCCGGGTGGTTGTAGTTGTGTGCGGCGTTGGCGATGGCGCTGTCAAGCACCTTGCCAACCGGCACGCTCGCGGCCTGCGGGGCGAAACGCAGGACCGCCTGAGCCTCCGTGGCATCCATGCCACGGATAAGGTCCACCACTCGGCGGGCCTTCATGGGCGTGACGCGGATGTACCGCGCCTGGGCCCTGGCTTCCATGGTTGTCCCTTCGGTGTAAGTCATAGTCGTAACCACCCCGCCTTTAGCGGCGCTTCGACTTCCGGTCGTCCTTGACGTGGCCGCGGAAGGTGCGAGTCGGCGAGAACTCGCCGAGCTTGTGGCCGACCATCGACTCGGTGACGAACACCGGGACGTGGATCTTGCCGTTGTGCACCGCGATGGTGTGACCCAGCATTGCCGGGATGATCATCGAGCGACGGGACCAGGTCTTGATGACGTTCTTGGTACCGGCTTCGTTCTGTACGTCCACCTTCTTGATGAGGTGTCCGTCGACGAAGGGTCCCTTCTTGAGACTGCGCGGCATCTAAACCCGCTCCTAGCGCTTCTTGTTCGTCTTGCGGCGGCGGACGATGTACTTGCTCGAAGCCTTCTTCGGCGAGCGAGTACGACCCTCCTTCTGACCCCACGGGGAGACCGGGTGACGACCACCGGAGGTCTTACCCTCACCACCACCGTGCGGGTGGTCGACCGGGTTCATCGCGACACCGCGGACGGAGGGGCGAACGCCCTTCCAGCGCATGCGGCCGGCCTTGCCCCAGTTGATGTTCGACTGCTCGGCGTTGCCGACCTCACCGACGGTGGCGCGGCAGCGGGCGTCGACGAGACGGATCTCACCGGACGGCATACGAAGGTGGGCCATGGTGCCCTCCTTCGCCAGCAGCTGCACGGAGGCACCAGCGGAGCGGGCGAACTTGGCGCCGCCACCGGGACGGAGCTCGATCGCGTGGATCGTGGTACCGACCGGGATGTTGCGGAGCGCCAGGTTGTTACCGGGCTTGATGTCGGCCGTGGGGCCGTTCTCAATCCGGTCGCCCTGCTTCAGGTTCTTCGGCGCGATGATGTAGCGCTTCTCGCCGTCGGCGTAGTGCAGGAGCGCGATGCGCGCAGTGCGGTTGGGGTCGTACTCGATGTGCGCGACCTTGGCCGGCACGCCGTCCTTGTCGTGACGGCGGAAGTCGATCACGCGGTAGGCGCGCTTGTGGCCGCCACCCTGGTGTCGAACCGTGATCCGACCGGTGTTGTTACGGCCGCCCTTGCTGTGCAGGGGGCGGACCAGCGACTTCTCCGGCGTGGACCGCGTGATCTCGACAAAGTCGGCGACGCTGGAGCCACGACGGCCCGGGGTCGTCGGCTTGTACTTGCGGATACCCATTTCTCAGTCCTCGTCCGATTCCGGACGACTAGACCTCCGTTAGGAGGCCTGGCCGCCGAAGATGTCGATTCGGTCGCCCTCAGCGAGGGTCACGATGGCGCGCTTGGTGTCAGCGCGCTTGCCGAAACCGGTCTTGGTGCGCTTGCGCTTACCCTGACGGTTGATCGTGTTGACCCCGGTGACCTTGACCCCGAAGACCGCCTCGACGGCCTGCTTGATCTGGGTCTTGTTGGAGCCGGGCGCGACGATGAACGTGTACTTGTTCTCGTCCAGCAGCGCGTAGCTCTTCTCCGAGACAACCGGCTTGATCAGCAGGTCGCGCGGGTCAGTGAAGGTCTTGCTGGTAACGGTCGCCTCAGACATCAGGCGTCGCTCCCTTCGGTCTCATCGGCCTTGGGGCCAGACACGAAGGACTCGAAAGCGGCCTGAGTGAAGACCACGTCGTCAGAGACGATCACGTCGTACGTGTTCAGCTGGCCCGGCTCCAGGATGTGAACCTGGGGCAGGTTGCGGGCGGACAGCCACGCGGCCTCGTCGGCGCGGTCGACGACCAGGAGCAGGTTCTTGCGCTCCGAGATCTTGCCGAACAGCGTCTTGGCGGCCTTCGTGGAGGCGGCACCCTCGACCACACCGGTGACGATGTGGATGCGGGAGTGACGGGCGCGGTCCGAGAGGGCACCGCGGAGGGCGGCGGCCTTCATCTTCTTCGGGGTCCGCTGCGAGTAGTCACGCGGCTGCGGGCCGTGGACGACGCCACCGCCGACGAACTGCGGAGCGCGGGTCGAACCCTGGCGAGCGCGGCCGGTGCCCTTCTGGCGGTACGGCTTGCGGCCACCACCACGGACTTCGCCACGACGCTTGGTCTTGTGCGTGCCCTGACGGGCAGCAGCCAGCTGAGCGACAACGACCTGGTGGATCAGCGGAATGCTGGTCTTCGCGTCGAAGATCTCCGCGGGGAGCTCGACGGTACCGGCCTTGTCGCCTGCCGGCGAAAGGATGTCAATGGTGCTCATTACCTCAAGCCCCCTTGGCCGCGGTACGGACCAGGACGAGGCCGCCGTTCGGACCGGGGACCGCGCCCTTGATGAGCAGCAGACCCTTCTCCGCGTCAACCGCGTGGATGGTCAGGTTCTGGGTGGTGACACGCTCGTTGCCCATACGACCGGCCATGCGCATGCCCTTGAAGACACGCCCAGGGGTGGCGCAGCCACCGATCGAACCGGGGGAGCGGTGCTTGCGCTGCACGCCGTGACCGGCGCCGAGGCCCTTGAAGTTGTGACGCTTCATGACACCGGCGAAGCCCTTGCCCTTGCTGTTGCCCGTGACGTCAACCTTGACGCCGGACTCGAACACAGCGGCGGTGATCTCCTGGCCGAGCGTGTACTCGCTGGCGTCGGAGGTCCGGAGCTCCACCAGGTGGCGGCGCGGGGTTACGTCGGCCTTGGCGAAGTGACCCTTGAGGGGCTTGTTCACCTTGCGCGGGTCAATCTCGCCGAAGGCGATCTGGACCGACTCGTAGCCATCGATTTCGTTCTTGCGGACCTGGGTAACGACGCAGGGCCCGGCCTTGACGACGGTCACCGGGACGACACGGTTGTTCTCGTCCCAGACCTGGGTCATGCCGAGCTTCTCGCCCAGGACGCCCTTGATCTGCTTTGCCATCTTCTCCGTGCCTCTCAGAGCTTGATCTCGATGTCAACGCCGGCCGGAAGGTCCAGGCGCATCAGCGAGTCAACGGTCTTGGGCGTCGGGTCGAGGATGTCGATCAGGCGCTTGTGCGTGCGCATCTCGAAGTGCTCGCGCGAGTCCTTGTACTTGTGCGGCGACTTGATGACGCAGTACACGTTCTTCTCAGTGGGCAGCGGCACCGGGCCCGCGACCGACGCACCAGTGCGCGTCACCGTCTCGACGATCTTCTTCGCCGACGAATCGATGACCTCGTGGTCGTAGGCCTTGAGCCGGATGCGGATCTTCTGTCCCGCCATGGCTACTCCGTAGTCCTGTCTGTTGTGGAAACGCTCTGGCTCTCGGCCGGCTGCGGATCGCTCCGCCGCTTTCCTCCGACCCACGCGGTCGGGCGTGTCGCACTCCCTCTACAGAAAATTCCCATACGGAAATTCCCTCGTCCAAGGGGGTACGGTCCCAAGACCGCAGATCGGGGGCAAACACCCACCGAGTGCCTGGAAGGCACCGTGCTGACGCTTCCCAGAAGATTCCCGTACGTCCGCCCCATTGCTGCCCCGAAAGGCAGATAAGGCGACGAGTACTGTGGGACTCGCTTCCGGTCCTCCCGGCGGGAGGCGCGCAGCATCGGCACTCAGCCGAGCAACTTGAGTAGTCTGCCATACGGGACACGTCCCTGGCCAATCGGGCCGAAGAGAATACCCCGCCACGCTGAGTGGTCAAACCGCACCACGCGGCGGGGGTCCCGGCGGCGCCTCCGGGGCCGGCTCAGGAGCGCGTCAGCGCGCCACAACCCGGCTGCCGGTCGGCATCCAGGCCCTTGCTGCGGTCGTACGGATCCACCGGAGTGCCGGAGGGAGTGGGCCCGGCGGGGGCGTCCTCGTCGAAGGCGGGGTGCAGGAATCCGTCGTGCACATCACACGCGCTGTTGGCCAGGTCCACGTCGACGTTCTCCAGCCAGAGCTTCCCGGCGGTGGCCTGCCACGTGCGCGGGTCGGCGACGGCGAAGGTGATCTCGCGCCGTACGACGGAGCGCTCGACCTGCTCCGCGCCCGGCGTCGCCTTCACGAACGGGTAGACGAAGGTGTAGTCGACCAGCACCCTGACCCGGCCGGTCCCCTCGCCGGGCTCCACCCACATCCGGCCGCGGACCTTGACCACGTCGCCCACGGGCTTCAGCTCGGCCGGATCGGCCCGGGTGAAGACGTGCAGCGGGTCGTTCTCCTTGCTCGGGGTGGTCAGGGACTGCTCCAGACGGGCCGGCCCCTCCTTGAGCTTCGGGTCGAGCAGGTCCAGCGCCGCCGTGGGGCGCTCCCCGCGCAGGGTCGCCGGGTCCAGGTTGGCCGTGACCAGGAACCGCTTGACCTTCTCCAGCGCGTCGGCGACCTGCTCCTTGCTCATCCCGCCGACGGCCCGGGCCTCCGGGAGCTCGATGCCGGCTGCCCCGTCGGCCCACTGGAGGGCCGGGGAACCTCGGAAGGGGTCCGCGAGCGTGGGCCGGTCCGGATCCACCGAGGTGGGCGGGGCGCTCGGGCGCGCCGTCTCGGCCGCCAGCCGCTCCCCCGCCCCGGCGCCGGAGGTCCCCTCGCCGGTGATCCTGTCGATGACCAGCTCCGGCCGGATCGCGATCACCGCGAGGGCGGCGACGAAGGCGATGGCCAGCGTGGCCTTCAGGCGCCGCCCGGTCCTCCCCCGGCCCCGCGTCTCCTGCCAGGCGGGTCCCGTACGCCAGCCGGGCGGTTGCGTACCGCGTCCGGCCCGGGCTCTCCCGCCCAGCCCCTTCTTCGCCGCCCGGGCGCGCTGTTCGTCCTCGCGGCGCAGCCGTTCGGTCACCATCCGGGCCCGGGCGGACGGCTCCTTGGGAGCTTCGCCGGAGCCCTCCCCCGCCTGTTCCAGGAACCGGGCCCACTCCTCGTCGGAGACGGCCGGTCCGCCGTGATCGTCGTTGTTCGTTGCCACGTCCCCACCCCTGATGTACGGCTTCACAGAGCGGCGGGGCCCCTGGACATGGTCCGGGGGCCCCGCCGTCGGAACCGACCCTAGCTTTCGGGCCGGGCGCCCCGTCCGGCGCCCTCCGGGGCCGCGAAGGCCGGGAGGGCCAGGGCTCCGGCCAGCTGTTCGCGCCAGTCGGCGAGGGGGGTCAGGCCCGCCGCGGCCCAGCGGTCGTGGGCGAGGACACTGAACGCCGGGCGGACGGCGGGGCGCGCGAACGCCGAGGAGTCGGTCGGCCGGATCCGCTCGGGGTCCAGGCCGCTCAGCCGGTAGGTCTCGCGGGCCAGCCCGAACCAGGTGGTCCGGCCGCTCGCGGTGCCGTGGTAGATCCCGCCGGGGGCCCGGCCCGCCAGCGCGGCCAGGCCCAGCTCGACCAGGCGGCGGGCCAGTGCGCGGGACCAGGTGGGCTGGCCGTGCTGGTCGTCGACCACGTCGAGGGTGTCGCGCTGGGCGGCCAGCCTGAGCATGGTGGCGACGAAGTTCGGGCCGTGCTCCCCGTAGAGCCAGGCGGTCCGGACCACGTAGCCGTCCCGCGGCAGCAGCTCGGCCACGGCCCACTCACCGGCCAGCTTGGAGCGGCCGTACGCGTTGACGGGGCCGGTCGGGGCGTCCTCGGGGTACGGCAGCGGGGCGTCGCCCGGCAGCACGTAGTCGGTGGAGACGTGCAGCATACGGGCCCCGGCCGCGGCGCAGGCCTCCGCGAGGACCCGTACGCCGGCGCCGTTGACGGCGGTGGCGGCCTCCTCCGCCGTCTCCGCCCCGTCGACGTCGGTCCAGGCGGCGCAGTTCACGACCACGGCGGCGTCGGCCACGGCGGCCCGGACGGCGGCCGGGTCGGTGATGTCGAGACCGGTCCGGGACAGGCCCACGGCCCTGATCCCGGCGTCCTCCAGAACGGCCAGGACGTCCCGGCCGAGCATCCCGGCGGCGCCGGTGACGAGCCAGCGCCCGCCTGCCTGGTTCGCGGTCACGCGCGCAGCGCCGCCTTCGCCTTCAGCGGCTCCCACCAGGCGCGGTTCTCCCGGTACCAGTCGACGGTCGCCGCGATTCCCTCCTCGAAGGTGACCTTCGGGGCGTAGCCGAGCTCGGAGCCGATCTTGCCGATGTCGATGGAGTAGCGCAGGTCGTGGCCCTTGCGGTCCTCGACCTGCTCGACCATGTCCCAGCCCAGGCCCGCGGCCTCCAGCAGGACGGCGGTGAGCTCCTTGTTGGTGAGCTCGACCCCACCGCCGATGTTGTAGACCTCGCCGCCCCGGCCCCGGCGCATCACCAGGTCGATGCCTCGGCAGTGGTCGGAGACGTGCAGCCAGTCGCGCACGTTGCCGCCGTCCCCGTACAGCGGGACCTTGCGCCCGTCCATCAGGTTCGAGACGAACAGCGGGACGACCTTCTCCGGGAACTGGTGGTGCCCGTAGTTGTTGGAGCAGCGCGTGACGACGACGTCCATCCCGTGCGTGCGGGCGTAGGCCAGCGCGAGGAGGTCCGAGGAGGCCTTGGAGGCGGAGTACGGGGAATTGGGCGCAAGTGGCCACTCCTCGGTCCAGGAGCCCTCACTGATCGACCCGTAGACCTCGTCGGTGGAGATGTGGACGAAGCGGCCGACACCGTGCTTGCGGGCGGCGTCCAGGAGGACCTGGGTGCCCACGACGTTGGTCCGTACGAAGGGGCCCGCGCCGGCGATCGAACGGTCCACGTGGGACTCGGCGGCGAAGTGCACGACGACGTCGTGGCCGGGCATCACCCGGTCGACGGCCTCCTCGTCGCAGATGTCTCCCCTGACGAAGGCGTATCCGGGGTGGTCCGCGACCGGCGCCAGGTTGGCCTCGACGCCGGAGTAGGTCAGCTTGTCGAGGACCGTGATCCGCGCGGTCGCATCCGCGCCCAACTGCTGCCGGACGAATTCCGAACCTATGAAACCGGCACCGCCGGTTACGAGGATGCGCATAATCCGAAGAGTAGCCGCCTGTCGAACAGCTCTCGCATAGGTTCTGCACATGCGAGGAATCCTCTTAGCCGGCGGTACCGGATCCCGGCTCTGGCCGTTGACCCGTGCGGTGTCGAAGCAGCTGCTGCCCGTCTTCGACAAACCGATGATCTACTACCCGCTCTCCACGCTGGTCATGGCAGGGATCAGCGAGATCCTCGTCATCACCACCCCGGACGACCGCGACCAGTTCGAGCGACTGCTCGGTGACGGTTCACAGTTCGGCATCCGGCTCGAGTACGCCGTCCAGGAGCGCCCCGAGGGCATAGCCCAGGCCTTCGTGCTCGGCGCCGAGTTCATCGGCGACGAGTCCGTCGCCCTGATCCTCGGCGACAACATCTTCCACGGCAGCGGCCTCGGCACCCGGCTGGCCGAGCAGGCGGACGCCAAGGGGGGCCGGGTCTTCGCCTACCCGGTGGCGGACCCCACGGCGTACGGCGTGGTCGAGTTCGACGGGAAGGGCCAGGTCGTCTCCATAGAGGAGAAGCCGGTCGTGCCCAAGTCCCGCTACGCCGTACCGGGCCTCTACTTCTACGACAACCAGGTCGTCGCGATGGCCCGCGGCCTCGTGCCCAGCGCCCGCGGCGAGCTGGAGATCACGGCCATCAACGAGGCCTACCTCCGGGCCGGCGAACTGCACGTCACCATCCTCGACCGCGGTACCGCCTGGCTGGACACCGGCACCTTCGTGGCGATGGTCCAGGCCTCGGAGTTCGTCCGGGTCATCGAGGAACGCCAGGGGTTCAAGATCGGCTGCATCGAGGAGGCCGCCTGGCGGGCCGGGCTGATCGGCTCCGCGCAGCTGCGCGCGCTGGCCGAGCCGCTCACCAAGAGCGGTTACGGGGACTACCTGCTCGGTCTGCTGGAAGAGGAGGCCGCCCGGTGAAGTTCCGCGAGCTCGCGATCCGGGGCGCCTACGAGATCGTTCCCCAGCAGCACGGCGACCCGCGCGGCATGTTCATGGAGTGGTACCGCTTCGACCGCCTCGCCGAGGTCGTCGGGCACCCGCTGAACCTGGCGCAGGCCAACCTCTCGGTCTCCCAGCGCGGTGTGGTCCGCGGCATCCACTTCGCCGACGTCCCGCGCGGCCAGGCCAAGTACGTCACCTGTGTCCGCGGAGCCGTGCTCGACGTCGTCGTGGACCTGCGGGTCGGCTCCCCGACCTTCGGCCGCTGGGAGGGGGTCCGGCTGGACGACGTGGACCGGCGCGCGGTCTACCTCCCCGAGGGCCTCGGCCACGGCTTCTGCGCGCTGAGCGACGGCGCCACGCTCTCCTACCTCTGCTCGGAGACGTACAACCCGACGGGGGAGCACGCGGTCCACCCGCTCGATCCCGCCCTGGGCATCGAGTGGCCGGCGGAGGTCCCGCTGCTGTCGGCCCGCGACGGGGCAGCCCCGTCGCTGGCCGACGCCCTGGCGTCCGGGCTGCTGCCCGACCATGCCGCCTGTCTGGAGTTCACGGAGTCCCTGCGGGCGCGGTGACCGCCGACGCGCACGGGGCTCCGTACGACGAAGGGCCCCTTCTCCGTCGCGTGAACGACGGGGAAGGGGCCCTTCTGTCAAACATGGTGCCCGTTCGCACGGACTACCAGGTCAGAACACGAATTACTTCGTGATCTTGGTGACCTGGCCGGCGCCCACGGTACGACCACCCTCACGGATGGCGAACTTGAGGCCCTCCTCCATGGCGACCGGCTGGATCAGCGCGACCGTCATCTCGGTGTTGTCGCCCGGCATGACCATCTCCGTGCCGGCCGGCAGGGTGACAACACCCGTGACGTCCGTGGTACGGAAGTAGAACTGCGGACGGTAGTTGTTGAAGAAGGGGGTGTGACGGCCACCCTCGTCCTTCGACAGGATGTAGGCCTGGGCCTCGAACTCGGTGTGCGGGGTGACCGAACCGGGCTTGATGATGACCTGGCCGCGCTCGACGTCCTCGCGCTTGATGCCACGGAGGAGCAGACCGACGTTCTCGCCCGCCTGGCCCTCGTCGAGGAGCTTGCGGAACATCTCGATACCGGTGACCGTGGTGGTGGTCTTGGTCTCCTTGATACCGATGATGTCGACGGTCTCGTTGACCTTCAGGACACCACGCTCGATACGGCCGGTGACGACGGTACCGCGACCGGTGATCGTGAAGACGTCCTCGACGGGCATGAGGAACGGCAGCTCGGTGTCACGCGGCGGGGTCGGGATCGCCTCGTCGACGGCAGCCATGAGGCCGAGAAGCTTCTCGCCCCACTCCTTGTCGCCCTCGAGCGCCTTCAGCGCGGAGACGCGGACGACCGGAAGGTCGTCGCCCGGGAACTCGTAGTCGGAGAGGAGCTCACGAACCTCGAGCTCGACGAGCTCCAGGATCTCCTCGTCGTCCACCATGTCGGCCTTGTTCAGGGCGACGACGATGTACGGAACGCCGACCTGGCGGGCCAGGAGCACGTGCTCCTTGGTCTGCGGCATCGGGCCGTCGGTGGCGGCGACCACGAGGATCGCGCCGTCCATCTGCGCGGCACCGGTGATCATGTTCTTGATGTAGTCCGCGTGACCGGGGCAGTCGACGTGGGCGTAGTGACGCGCCTCGGTCTGGTACTCGACGTGCGCGATGGAGATGGTGATACCGCGCTGGCGCTCTTCGGGAGCCTTGTCGATCTGGTCGAAGGCCGAGGCCTCGTTCAGGTCCGGGTACGCGTCGTGCAGCACCTTGGTAATGGCGGCCGTGAGGGTCGTCTTACCGTGGTCAATGTGACCGATGGTGCCGATGTTGACGTGCGGCTTAGTCCGCTCGAACTTCGCCTTCGCCACGGGGTCCTCCTGGAGAGTGGTTCTGTACGCCTTACTCATCGGCGCCAGGTGATCTTTGCTGGAAAGCCGGTACCCCGGGGCAACGAGAGGGTTACTCCTGTTGCCCCAGAGGCTCCGGTGACAAGCCTAAAGCGTGTACTCGGAAGAGTTACTCGCCCTTGGCCTTCGCGATGATCTCCTCAGCGACGTTCCGGGGAACCTCGGCGTAGGAGTCGAACTGCATCGAGTAGCTGGCGCGACCCGAGGTCTTGCTGCGGAGGTCTCCGACGTAGCCGAACATCTCCGAGAGGGGCACGAGGCCCTTCACGAGGCGAGCACCGTGACGCTCCTCCATGGCCTGGATCTGGCCACGACGGGAGTTGATGTCACCGATGACGTCACCCATGGACTCCTCCGGCGTGGTGACCTCGACGGCCATCATCGGCTCGAGGAGCACGGGAGAAGCCTTGCGCGCGGCCTCCTTGAAGGCCTGCGAACCGGCGATCTTGAAGGCGAGCTCGGAGGAGTCGACCTCGTGGTAGCCACCGTCGAGAAGGATGACGCGGACGCCAGTCATCTCGTAGCCGGCGAGGATGCCGAACTTCATGGCTTCCTGCGCACCCGCGTCGACCGAGGGGATGTACTCCCTCGGGATGCGGCCACCGGTGACCTTGTTCACGAACTCGTACGCCGGACCGTCGGCCTCGAGGATCGGCTCGATCGCGATCTGCACCTTGGCGAACTGACCGGTACCACCGGTCTGCTTCTTGTGGGTGTAGTCGTGACGCTCCACCGTCTGGCGGATCGTCTCGCGGTAAGCGACCTGCGGCTTGCCGACGTTGGCCTCGACCTTGAACTCGCGCTTCATACGGTCGACCAGCACCTCGAGGTGCAGCTCGCCCATACCACCGAGGATGGTCTGGCCGGTCTCTTCGTCCGAGTGAACGTGGAAGGAGGGGTCCTCCTCCGCGAGAGACTGGATGGCGACACCCAGCTTCTCCTGGTCACCCTTGGACTTGGGCTCGATGGCGACCTGGATGACCGGAGCCGGGAAGTCCATGGACTCCAGGATCACGGGTGCCTTGTCGTCACACAGCGTCTCACCAGTGGTGGTCTGCTTCAGGCCCATGACGGCGACGATGTCACCGGCGCCCACCGCTTCGATCTCTTCACGCTTGTTGGCGTGCATGCGGTAGATCTTGCCGATGCGCTCCTTCTTGCCCTTGACGGAGTTCAGCACCGAGGTGCCGGCCTCCAGGCGGCCCGAGTAAACCCGGACGAAGGTGAGCTTACCGAGGTGCGGGTCGCGCATGATCTTGAACGCGAGCGCCGCGAGGGGCTCGTCGTCCGAAGGCTTGCGCTTCACGACGACCTCGGCGTCCTTGACGTCGTGGCCTTCGATGGCCTCGATGTCCAGGGGCGACGGGAGGTAACGGACGACGGCGTCGAGCAGGGGCTGAACGCCCTTGTTCTTGAACGCCGTGCCACAGAACACCGCGGTGATCGTGGCGCCGTTGCCCTTGCCGGAACCGATGATGATGCGACGCACGGCGGCGTGCAGCTGCTCCACGGACGGCTCGTCGCCGTTCAGGAAGAGCTCCATGATCTCGTCGTCGTTCTCGGCGACGGTCTCGACCAGCTTGGCGTGCCACTCTTCAGCGGCTTCCTTGTGCGTGTCGGGGATGTCGACGATGTCGTACATCTCGCCCTTGGTCGCCTCGGCGGACCAGACGAACGCCTTCATGGTGACCAGGTCGACAACGCCCTGGAAGTCCATCTCGGCACCGATGGGGAGCTGCATCACGATCGGAACCGCACCGAGGCGGTCCTTGATCATGTCGACGCAGCGGTGGAACTCGGCGCCGGTGCGGTCCAGCTTGTTGACGAAGCAGATGCGCGGAACGCCGTAGCGGTCGGCCTGACGCCAAACGGTCTCGGACTGCGGCTCCACACCGGCGACACCGTCGAACACGGTGACGGCGCCGTCGAGGACGCGGAGCGAACGCTCCACCTCGACGGTGAAGTCAACGTGACCCGGGGTGTCGATGATGTTGATGGTGTGGTCGACGTCTTCGAGCGGCCAGTGGCAGGTCGTCGCGGCAGACGTGATCGTGATGCCGCGCTCCTGCTCCTGCTCCATCCAGTCCATCGTGGCAGCGCCGTCGTGGACTTCACCGATCTTGTAAGACACACCGGTGTAGAACAGGATGCGCTCGGTGGTGGTCGTCTTGCCCGCGTCGATGTGAGCCATGATGCCGATGTTGCGCACCTTGGCCAGGTCAAGCGAAGTGGTAGCCATATCGGCTCAGTCTTCTCTCGGTCTCGATGTGGGTTGGGACTACCAGCGGTAGTGCGCGAAGGCCTTGTTGGACTCGGCCATCTTGTGCGTGTCCTCACGCTTCTTGACGGCAGCGCCAAGACCGTTCGACGCGTCGAGCAGCTCGTTCATGAGGCGCTCGGTCATCGTCTTCTCGCGGCGGGCGCGGGAGTAACCCACGAGCCAGCGCAGCGCGAGGGTCGACTGACGACCCGGCTTGACCTCGATCGGCACCTGGTAGGTGGCGCCACCGACACGGCGGGACTTGACCTCGAGCGACGGCTTGACGTTCTCCAGCGCGCGCTTCAGCGTGATGACCGGGTCGTTGCCGGTCTTCTCGCGGAGGCCTTCCATGGCGCCGTAAACGATGCGCTCGGCGGTGGAGCGCTTGCCGTTCAGGAGGATCTTGTTGATGAGCGACGTCACCAGAGGAGATGCATAGACCGGGTCGATGATGACCGGGCGCTTCGGGGCGGGGCCCTTACGAGGCATTTCTACTTCTCCTTCTTGGCGCCGTAGCGGCTGCGGGCCTGCTTGCGGTTCTTGACAGCCTGGGTGTCAAGCGCACCACGGATGATCTTGTAACGAACACCCGGCAGGTCCTTCACACGGCCACCACGCACGAGCACGATGGAGTGCTCCTGCAGGTTGTGTCCCTCACCCGGAATGTAGGCCGTGACCTCGATGCCGGAGGTCAGACGCACACGCGCGACCTTACGGAGCGCCGAGTTCGGCTTCTTCGGGGTGGTCGTGAACACACGCGTGCAGACGCCGCGACGCTGGGGCGAAGCCTCAAGCGCGGGGGTCTTGGTCTTCTCGACCTTGTCCTGCCGGCCCTTCCGGACCAGCTGCTGGATCGTAGGCACTACTTCTCCGGTTTCTGTGTGCCGTGTAGTGAAGCTAACCTGGAACATTTGCCGACCCACGCGGTCGGGTGTGTCGGATCCGGCGGACCTCCACGCAAGCGTGGAAACGCATGAATCGCGGTGGCTTGTACGGCTCAAGTGCGGTTGATGGACACGCACAGGAGCCCAGGCACACCCCAGGCACAAGGTCTGAGCGTACCCACCGCATCCACTCCGGTCAAAACAAAAGCCCCTGCCCCGACCGCCCGAAGGACCCGCAGGCCAGTAGCCGCACGGCCGAGACCGCTACGCAGTCCCTCCGATGCGCGCACGCGGTGTGCGTGTGCTAAGAGGCGGTGGGGCAGGGGGCGCAATGCGTCAGTCCCGCCCCTGGCGTGCGGCCCTCGGCGGCGGCCCTCGGCGGCGGCCGGCGCGTCGGACAGGTCCGAGGGCGCTTCGGCCCCGGCTCCGTCCGGCTCCAGGAACTGGCTGACGACCTTGACGAAGACCTCGCGCCGGCCCTCGGGGACCCCGAGCCACCGGGCGAAATCGCCGATGGCCGCCGGTCCGCCACCGGGCGGCAGGTCCTGGGAGGCCAGCGGGAGCTCCTCGGGGCCAACCCGGCCGGAGCGGATCAGCACGTCGCGCACCGAGACGCCCAGCAGGGGGCGATCCGACGCATGGTCTCCAGGTCGGGCATGCTCTGGCGCTGGAGCAGCCGCGTGACGGCGGACCGGTGGACCCCCGCCTCGTCGGCCATCCGCGACTTGCCGCCACCCCTGGGGGTGTCGATGTCGTACCCGCGCTGCCGCATCAGTCCTTAGACCCAGGCCGCGAACACGTCCAGTTCGAGAGTGCTCATGCGCCGCTCCTCAAACGCGCGGTCCGCACCATGAGACCCAGCCCACCGTGCTTGCGCGCACAGAATTATAACCTTCACAAATCAGGCAAAGCAGAAGGTAAAGGAATCTTGATTGCGCGCTCGCACGCAAGGTCAGGCACCCGGGAGCGTGCGGCCACCCGGATGCGGCTGACCTCCACCTCCCTCTTCGAACTGGAGCTCTCCAGCGGCATGCCCAGCGGTGACCCCGTCCTCGTCCCGGGGATCGCGGGTTCCGTCACCCCGTGGACCTGGGCCGCCGGGTACACCATCGCGACCTCCGCCACCTACGCGGCCGCCGAGTGAACACCGACGCCCCGGACCGCGCGATCTTCCGTTCGCGCGGGTCGACGGATCGCTGGCACTGCTGGTGCAGCGCGGCGACCGGACAGACCGTCAACTCGCCGACCACGAACCCCGGCTGGGCGCCCTGGAGCTGACCCGCTGGCCGCTCGCCCGCGACACCGCCATGGCAGCGGTCTCGGCGATCGCCATGACGGCCTGGCAGATCACCTCCAATGAACGGCAGTTGGCACCCACCGTCGAAGGGCCGTCGCCAACACGGCGGCCCCCGGCGGCCGCTGGTGGCGCCGGGCGACCGCCCTTCACCGACCTAGACTGGCGAATCGGACAGAATCCGCCGCACGTCGAAGTCGATCAGCAGGGGAGCAGAGCTTTGGGGACCGTGGCCCAGGAGACCACCGAGCAGGACAGCCCACCCCCCCTCCAGAACCGGCCCGCACCGCGCCGCCGCCGCGCCGCCCGCCGCCTCTACGGCCCGCTCCTCGCCTTCCTCATCGCCTCCGGCGCCTTCTGTGCCTCCTGGGTGGCCCGGGGCACCTACCCCTTCGGCAGCACCGGCCGCGCCATCAACGACCAGGCCAACCAGTACGTGCCCTTCCACCGGGCCCTGTGGGACCTGGTGCACGGACAGGCCGCCGGCGACCTCCTGTTCACCTGGCGCGGCGGCTTCGGCCAGCAGTTCCTGTCCGACTACTACACCTACCTCGGCAACCCCTTCTCCTGGCTGGTCGTCCTCGTCCCCCGCGAGCACGTGGACCTCGCCGTCTTCGCGATCACCCCGCTCACGATGGGCACCGCGGCCGCCCTCATGACCGTCTACCTCGGCAAACTGCACCCCGGCCCCTGGTGGCAGCGGGGCGTGCTCGGAGCCGTGTACGGGCTGTGCGGCTGGGCGGTCAGCGACGCCTCCTACATCCCGATGTGGATGTGGGGCCTGGTCGCGCTCCCGCTCCTCGGCATCGCCGTCGAGTGGTGCCTGGAGCAACGCCGCTGGCCCGGGGTGGCGCTGCTGGTGGCCCTCGCCTGGTTCGGGAACTTCTACACCGCGATGATGGCGACGATGGCCGCCTGCGTCCTGCTGGCCGTCCGCCTGATCGTCCTCGACCTGACCGGAGCGCAGCGGCTGCGCGCCGTGTGGCGGGCCGGCACGGCCGCCGCGACGGGCATCCTGCTCACCCTCCCGCTCCTCCTGCCGTCGTTCCTCTCCAGCGGGTCCGCGCAGCCCACGAAGGCGGCCTCCTTCGATCCGGTGCGGATCGAGGTCTTCCTGACCGGCATGCTGCCCGGCACCTACCTCTGGGGCGGCCGGCCCCGGCTGTACGTGGCCTCGCTCGGCCTGATCCTGGCCGGGTCCTTCCTCCTCAACACGGCGATCGCGCGCAGGACCCGCCTGGTGTGGGCGGCCGCGGCCCTCCTCGTCGTCCTCTCCTTCCAGTTCCCGCCGACCCAGTACGTGTGGCACGGGCTGGCGGTGCCGAACGGCAACCCCTACCGCGAGGCCTTCGTCTTCAGCGGAATGCTGGTGGTCCTCGCCTGGCTGTCGCTGGCCAACCGCCCGCGCCCGCTCCACCTGGCCCTGACCGCCGCCCTGCTGGTCGCCGCCACCTTCGTGCTCCGCCACACCAACGACTTCGGCGGCGCGACCTGGCCGGCGGTCCTCGGCGGCGGCTCGGTCTCCCTGCTGGCCCTGGTCCTGCTGGCGCTGGGCGGGAAGCATCGCGTACTGGTCCCCGTGGCCGCCGTCCTCATGGCCGGTGTGGTCCTCGCGGAGTCGACGGCCGCCGCCGCCAATGCCGACGCCCGCCGCTCGCGCGAGCGCTGGGCGAAGCCGGAGACCACCTCCAGCAGGTCGATCACCCAGCACCTCGACGCCGTGCGGTCCGTGAACGGCTGGCCCGCGTACCGGACCGACTCGGGCGCCCCGCAGACCTCGTACAACGACGCCCTCGCGCTCCAGGCGCAGGGCCCGCAGTACTACAGCAGCTACCTGCCCGAGGTCACGTACAAGGCCCTCGAACCCCTCGGCTACGGCTACAAGAACGACGGCCGGACCTTCTTCGGCGCCGACAACCCCGTCCTGGACGCGATCTTCTCGATCGGCGCCCGGGTCGAACCGGGCCGGGAGAAGGACAGCTGGACGGCCCGCAGGTTCCCCGCCCCGCCCCTGGTCACCGTCCGCACCGCCCCGTACTCCTCCCCCAACCCCGCGGACAGCGTCTACGCCCACCAGGAAGAGGTCCTGGGCGCCACCGTCTACGGGGTCCCGCCCGTCACCCGCGGCGGCACACCCACCGAGCAGACCTACGCCGCCCGGTGCACCCCCGGCTCCGAGGCCTTCTGGTACTCCCCCGCGCTCTACGGCACCCTCGCCTCCGGCGGCTCCGAGAAGCCCCTGGAGGACCGGATGGCAGGCGTCCTGCGCCTCGGCGAGGTCCCGGCCTCCGGCCGGATCGACGTCACCGTGCGCACCCGTACCCAGAACGCCACCGCCGGGGAGCACCCCATCGGCTGCCTGGACCGGGCCGGGCTCACCAACGCGGTCGGCCGGCTCACCGACACGGGCGCCACCCAGGTCACCGCGGGCGGCCACAGCATCGAGGCAACCCTCCCGAAGGACTCCACCGGCACGGCCGTCTTCGCGATGACCGGCGTCCCCGGCTGGCAGTGCGCCGCGAACGGCAGGGCCACCACCCCCACCTCCTTCCACGGCCTGGTCTCGCTCCCCCTGCCCTCCGGCACCGACCGCGTCTCCTGCACCTTCACCCCGAAGGGCCTCCCCCCGGGCCTGGCCGCCGCCACCCTCGCCCTCCTGGCTCTGGCCTCGGTCACGGCCACCGGCCTGCGCCGCCGCCGCGACCGGGGCTGATCCCGGGCCCGGACACGAAGAAGCCCCCCGCCTCTCCTCTCGGAGCGGCGGGGGGCTTCTTCGTACCGTCTAGGACTTAGCCGTTGTACGGGCCGTAGTCGTAGTCCTCCAGCGGGACAGCCTGGCCGGAGCCGGTGCCGAAGGGCGAGTAGTCGATGTCGTCGTAGCCGACGGCCGAGTACATCGCGGCCTTGGCTTCCTCGGTCGGCTCGACCCGGATGTTGCGGTAGCGGGCGAGGCCCGTACCGGCCGGGATGAGCTTACCGATGATGACGTTCTCCTTGAGGCCGATCAGGGAGTCGGACTTGGCGTTGATCGCCGCGTCCGTCAGAACCCTGGTCGTCTCCTGGAAGGACGCCGCCGACAGCCACGACTCGGTGGCGAGTGAGGCCTTGGTGATACCCATCAGCTGCGGACGGCCGGAGGCGGGGTGACCGCCCTCGGTGACCACACGACGGTTCTCGGTCTCGAACTTCGACCGCTCGACGAGCTCGCCCGGCAGGAGCTCCGCGTCGCCGGACTCGATGATCGTCACGCGGCGGAGCATCTGCCGGATGATGATCTCGATGTGCTTGTCGTGGATCGACACGCCCTGCGAGTTGTAGACCTTCTGGACTTCGCCGACCAGGTGGACCTGGACCGCACGCTGGCCGAGGATGCGCAGCACGTCGTGCGGGTTGGTGGCACCCATGGTCAGCTTCTGGCCGACCTCGACGTGGTCGCCCTCGCCGACGATGACCTTGGCGCGCTTGGAGATCGGGAAGGCCGTCTCCTCGCTGCCGTCGTCCGGGACGATGACGATCTTCTTCGTCTTCTCGGTCTCCTCGATCCGCACGCGGCCGGCGGCCTCGGAGATCGGGGCGACACCCTTCGGGGTACGGGCCTCGAAGAGCTCGACGACACGCGGCAGACCCTGCGTGATGTCGTCACCGGCCACACCACCGGTGTGGAAGGTACGCATCGTCAGCTGGGTACCGGGCTCACCGATGGACTGGGCGGCGATGATGCCGACCGCCTCACCGATGTCGACCAGCTTGCCGGTGGCGAGCGAGCGTCCGTAGCAGAAGGCACAGGTGCCGACCGCGGACTCACAGGTCAGGACCGAGCGGGTCTTGACCTCCTCGACGCCGTTGGCGACCAGGGCGTCGATCAGGACGTCACCGAGGTCGACGTTGGCCGGCGCGATGACCTTGCCGTCGATGACGACGTCTTCGGCCAGCATGCGGGCGTAGATCGAGGTCTCGACGTCGTCGGCCTTGCGCAGCACGCCGTCCTCGCCGCGAACGGCGATCTTCAGCTTCAGGCCGCGCTCGGTGCCGCAGTCCTCCTCGCGGATGATGACGTCCTGCGAGACGTCCACCAGACGACGGGTGAGGTAACCCGAGTCGGCGGTACGCAGGGCGGTGTCCGCCAGACCCTTACGGGCACCGTGCGTGGAGATGAAGTACTCCAGAACGGTGAGGCCCTCACGGAAGGAGGCCTTGATCGGACGCGGGATGGTCTCGTTCTTCGCGTTCGACACCAGACCACGCATACCGGCGATCTGTCGCATCTGCATCATGTTTCCTCGGGCACCCGAGTCAACCATCATGAAGATGGGGTTCGTCTTGGGGAAGTTCGCGTTCATCGCCTCGGCAACCTCGTTGGTCGCCGTGGTCCAGATCTGGATGAGCTCCTGAGTGCGCTCTTCCTTCGTGATCAGACCGCGCTCGTACTGCTTCTGGACCTTCTCGTCCTTGGCCTCGTAACCCGCGACGATGGCCTTCTTGGCCTCGGGCACGACGACGTCGGAGATGGCCACGGTGACGCCCGAACGGGTCGCCCAGTGGAAGCCGGCCGCCTTCAGGTTGTCGAGCGTCGCCGCCACGATGACCTTGGGGTAGCGCTCCGCCAGGTCGTTGACGATCTCGGAGAGCTGCTTCTTGCCCACCGAGTAGTCGACGAACGGGTAGTCCTCGGGCAGCAGCTCGTTGAAGAGCGCGCGGCCCAGGGTGGTGCGCAGACGGAACTGGTCGCCCGGCTGGAACTCCTGCTCGCCCTCTTCGGCGATCGGGGGCACCCAGCCGCGCGGCGGGATGGTGCCCACCGGGAAGCGGATGTCGACGGCCGACTGGAGCGCGAGCTCACCGTTGTCGAACGCCATGGTCGCCTCGGCCGTGGAGCCGAACGCGCGGCCCTCGCCCTTGACGTCACGGAGCTCGCCGTCGGTGGTGAGGAAGAACAGACCCAGCACCATGTCCTGGGTCGGCATGGTGACGGGACGACCGTCGGCCGGCTTCAGGATGTTGTTCGAGGACAGCATCAGGATGCGGGCCTCGGCCTGCGCCTCTGCCGAAAGCGGCAGGTGCACGGCCATCTGGTCACCGTCGAAGTCCGCGTTGAACGCGGTGCAGACGAGCGGGTGGATCTGGATGGCCTTGCCTTCGACCAGCTGGGGCTCGAAGGCCTGGATGCCGAGGCGGTGCAGCGTGGGCGCACGGTTCAGGAGAACCGGGTGCTCGGCGATGACCTCTTCGAGCACGTCGTAGACGACCGTGCGGCCGCGCTCGACCATGCGCTTCGCCGACTTGATGTTCTGCGCGTGGTTCAGGTCGACCAGGCGCTTCATCACGAACGGCTTGAAGAGCTCCAGCGCCATGGCCTTCGGCAGACCGCACTGGTGCAGCTTCAGCTGCGGACCGACGACGATCACGGAACGCGCGGAGTAGTCCACGCGCTTGCCGAGGAGGTTCTGACGGAATCGACCCTGCTTGCCCTTGAGCATGTCGCTCAGGGACTTCAGCGGACGGTTACCGGGACCGGTCACCGGACGACCACGACGACCGTTGTCGAAGAGGGCGTCGACGGCCTCCTGAAGCATGCGCTTCTCGTTGTTCACGATGATCTCGGGGGCACCGAGGTCGAGGAGGCGCTTCAGACGGTTGTTGCGGTTGATCACGCGGCGGTACAGGTCGTTCAGGTCGGAGGTCGCGAAGCGGCCACCGTCCAGCTGCACCATCGGACGCAGGTCCGGCGGGATCACCGGCACGCAGTCCAGAACCATGCCCTTGGGCTTGTTGCTGGTCTGCAGGAACGCGGAGACGACCTTGAGGCGCTTGAGCGCACGGGTCTTCTTCTGGCCCTTGCCGGTACGGATGATCTCGCGGAGGCGCTCGGCCTCCTCGTCGAGGTCGAAGGACTCCAGACGCTTCTGCAGCGCCGCGGCGCCCATGCAGCCGTCGAAGTACGTACCGAAGCGGTCGCGCAGCTCGCGGTAGAGCAGCTCGTCGCCCTCGAGGTCCTGGACCTTGAGGTTCTTGAAGCGGGCCCACACCTCGTCGAGGCGGTCGATCTCGCGCTGGGCGCGGTCACGGAGCTGCTTCATCTCGCGCTCGGCACCTTCGCGCACCTTGCGGCGTACGTCGGCCTTCGCGCCCTCGGCCTCGAGCTCGGCCAGGTCGGTCTCGAGCTTCTTGGCACGGCCTTCGAGGTCCGCGTCGCGGCGGTTCTCGATCTGCTGGCGCTCGATGGAGACGTGCGCCTCCAGGGACGGGAGGTCGCGGGTGCGGCGCTCGTCGTCCACGAACGTGATCATGTACGCGGCGAAGTAGATGACCTTCTCGAGGTCCTTCGGCGCGAGGTCCAGCAGGTAGCCGAGGCGCGACGGGACGCCCTTGAAGTACCAGATGTGGGTGACGGGAGCGGCAAGCTCGATGTGGCCCATCCGCTCACGGCGCACCTTGGCACGCGTGACTTCGACGCCACAGCGCTCACAGATGATGCCCTTGAAGCGGACACGCTTGTACTTACCGCAGTAGCACTCCCAGTCCCGGGTCGGACCGAAGATCTTCTCGCAGAAGAGTCCGTCCTTCTCGGGCTTGAGGGTGCGGTAGTTGATGGTCTCCGGCTTCTTGACCTCGCCGTGGGACCAGGTTCGGATGTCGTCCGCGGTGGCAAGGCCGATCCGCAGCTCGTCGAAGAAGTTGACGTCGAGCACTGTGCGTCAATCCCTCTTTCGGGGTCGAGTCTCAATCATGGTCTGAACGGTCCCGGGGATGACGGGGGGCTCTTGAGCGAGCCCCCCGTCAGGCCCGTCAGACCTCTTCGACGCTGCTCGGCTCACGCCGGGACAGGTCGATACCGAGCTCCTCCGCCGCGCGGAAGACGTCCTCGTCGGTGTCGCGCATCTCGATGGACATGCCGTCCGAGGACAGCACCTCCACGTTGAGGCAGAGCGACTGCATTTCCTTGATGAGCACCTTGAAGGACTCGGGAATGCCCGGCTCGGGGATGTTCTCGCCCTTGACGATGGCCTCGTAGACCTTCACGCGGCCGGTGACGTCATCGGACTTGATGGTCAGCAGCTCCTGGAGGGCGTAAGCGGCGCCATAAGCCTCGAGCGCCCACACCTCCATCTCACCGAAGCGCTGTCCACCGAACTGTGCCTTACCACCCAGCGGCTGCTGCGTGATCATCGAGTACGGACCGGTCGACCGAGCGTGGAGCTTGTCGTCGACCAGGTGGTGGAGCTTGAGGATGTACATGTAGCCGATCGAGACCGGCTCCGGGAACGGCTCGCCGGAGCGGCCGTCGAACAGGTGCGCCTTGCCGGTCGGGAGGACCAGGCGGTCCCCGTCGCGGTTCGGGATGGTGTGCTCGAAGAGGCCGGAGATCTCGTCCTCGCGGGCACCGTCGAACACCGGGGTGGCGACGTTGGTACCGGGCTCGACGCGGTCGGCGCCGATGACCTTCAGTCGCTCGGCCCACTCCTCGGCGACACCGGAGACGTCCCAGCCGCGGCTGGCGAGCCAGCCGAGGTGGATCTCCAGGACCTGTCCCGGGTTCATTCGGGACGGGACACCCAGGGGGTTCAGGATGATGTCGACCGGCGTGCCGTCCTCAAGGAAGGGCATGTCCTCGATCGGAAGGATCTTGGAGATGACACCCTTGTTGCCGTGGCGGCCGGCGAGCTTGTCACCGTCGGTGATCTTGCGCTTCTGGGCCACGTAGACGCGGACCAGCTGGTTCACGCCCGGGGGAAGCTCGTCGCCCTCTTCGCGGTCGAAGACGCGGACGCCGATGACCTTGCCGATCTCACCGTGAGGAACCTTGAGCGAGGTGTCACGCACCTCGCGGGCCTTCTCACCGAAGATCGCGCGGAGCAGACGCTCCTCCGGGGTCAGCTCGGTCTCACCCTTGGGCGTGACCTTTCCGACCAGGATGTCGCCCGCGACCACGTCCGCACCGATGCGGATGATGCCGCGCTCGTCGAGGTCCGCGAGGACCTCCTCGGAGACGTTCGGGATGTCCCGGGTGATCTCCTCGGGGCCCAGCTTGGTGTCACGGGCATCGACCTCGTGCTCCTCGATGTGGATCGAGGAGAGGACGTCGTCCTGTACGAGGCGCTGCGACAGGATGATCGCGTCCTCGTAGTTGTGACCTTCCCAAGGCATGAACGCGACGAGCAGGTTCTTGCCGAGGGCCATTTCGCCCTCTTCGGTCGCAGGACCGTCGGCGAGGACCTGCGCCTCGATGATGCGGTCACCCTCGTTGACGATGACCTTCTGGTTGACCGAGGTGCCCTGGTTCGAGCGGGAGAACTTGGCGACGCGGTACGTGGTGTACGTGCCGTCGTCGTTGGCGACGGTGATGTAGTCGGCCGAGACCTCCTGGACGACACCGTCCTTCTCCGCCTTGATCGAGTCACCGGCGTCGACCGCACAGCGGTACTCCATGCCGGTGCCGACGAGCGGCGCCTCCGCCTTGATGAGCGGAACGGCCTGGCGCATCATGTTCGCGCCCATGAGGGCGCGGTTGGCGTCGTCGTGCTCGAGGAAGGGGATCATCGCGGTCGCGACGGACACCATCTGGCGCGGGGAGACGTCCATGTAGTCGACGTCGTCGCCGGCGATGTAGTCGATCTCGCCACCACGACGGCGAACCAGCACGCGGTTCTCGGTGAAGCGCATCTCGTCGTTCAGGCCGGCGTTGGCCTGGGCGATGACGAAGCGGTCTTCCTCGTCGGCCGTCAGGTAGTCGACCTCGTCGGTGACGACACCGTCGATGACCTTGCGGTACGGGGTCTCGACGAAACCGAACGCGTTGACGCGGCCGTAGGAGGCGAGCGAACCGATCAGACCGATGTTCGGGCCTTCAGGGGTCTCGATCGGGCACATGCGGCCGTAGTGCGACGGGTGAACGTCTCGGACCTCGAAGCCGGCCCGCTCACGGGACAGACCACCCGGGCCAAGCGCCGACAGACGGCGCTTGTGGGTGAGACCCGACAGCGGGTTGTTCTGGTCCATGAACTGCGACAGCTGGCTGGTGCCGAAGAACTCCTTGATGGAGGCGACGACCGGCCGGATGTTGATCAGGGTCTGCGGCGTGATCGCCTCGACGTCCTGGGTCGTCATCCGCTCGCGGACGACGCGCTCCATACGAGCCAGACCCGTGCGGACCTGGTTCTGGATGAGCTCGCCGACGTTGCGCAGACGACGGTTGCCGAAGTGGTCGATGTCGTCGGTCTCTACGACGATCGAACGACCCGACTCACCGACGGTCTCGGTCTCACCGGCGTGCAGCTTGACCAGGTACTTGATGGTCGCGATGACGTCGTCGGTGGTGAGCACGCCGGCGTCCAGCGGCTCGTCGGCGCCGAGCTTCTTGTTCACCTTGTAGCGGCCGACCTTCGCGAGGTCGTAGCGCTTCGGGTTGAAGTAGAGGTTCTCGAGCAGCGTCTGAGCAGCCTCGCGGGTCGGCGGTTCGCCCGGACGCAGCTTGCGGTAGATGTCGAGCAGCGCGTCGTCCTGGCCCTGGGTGTGGTCCTTCTCCAGGGTGGCGCGCATGGACTCGTACTCGCCGAACTCCTCGAGGATCTGCTCGGTGGTCCAGCCGAGAGCCTTCAGGAGAACGGTGACGGACTGCTTGCGCTTGCGGTCGATGCGAACACCGACCATGTCGCGCTTGTCGATCTCCATCTCGAGCCAGGCACCCCGGGAAGGGATGATCTTGGCCGCGAAGATGTCCTTGTCGGACGTCTTGTCGATGGAGGAGTCGAAGTAGACACCGGGGGAACGGACGAGCTGCGACACGACGACACGCTCGGTGCCGTTGATGACGAAGGTGCCCTTGTTGGTCATGAGCGGGAAATCGCCCATGAAGACCGTCTGAGACTTGATCTCTCCGGTCTCGTTGTTCGTGAACTCGGCGGTGACGAAAAGCGGTGCCGCGTACGTGAAGTCGCGGTCCTTGCACTCGTCGACCGAGTTCTTCGCCGGCTCGAAACGGTGGTCGCGGAACGTCAGCGACATCGACCCGGAGAAGTCCTCGATCGGCGAGATCTCCTCGAAGATCTCTTCCAGACCGGACTTGGTGGGAACGTCCTGTCCGCTCTCAAGCGCCGACTCGACGCGAGACTTCCAGGCGGCGTTGCCGAGCAGCCAGTCAAAGCTCTCGGTCTGCAGCGCCAGGAGGTTCGGAACCTCGAGGGGCTCCTTGATCTTTGCAAAGGAGATGCGCAGCGGGGCGGTGCTGGCACCGTTGTTCGTATTGGTCGAGGCGTTGCGCGAGGCGGCCAAGAGGGGGTCCTTCCGAGGGCTCGGACTCACTACGCGCGTACCGGTCCCAGCTGACACAGAAGACAAGCGCCCCCCATCTGGTCAAAAGGACCAGCTCAGGGCCGTTCAATCAAGTGTGCTCATGCGTGGGCATGCCCCTGGCGACGGGCAGGGGGCAGCTAACAGGCAGCGCAAAGGGTCAGTGTAGCCACTTGGCTCACTGATGTCCAGACCAGGTTTCCGGAAACCGGCAACAGGCCTTCCCCATGTCGTTTCAACTGCGTCCAACGCTTCGGCTCTCGCATACAGAGCGCGTAACAGTACTGCCCTCTTCGTAATCGATCCATGCCCGATACGGACCCGATCCATGCCTCGGATCCCGGATCGAGCCTGCCGATCGCACGATGGATCTGAGAATTGCGCGCCGCGTCCCGTTCGTCAAGGCCCCCTGCTCCGAGCGGATCATCCCAGGACCCTGCCGCGAAGCAACGAAGATCACCCTACTCCCCAACGAGACAGGGGCAAATCAGGCACTCCGGGTACGCCAAAGGGCGACCACCCTTACGGGTGATCGCCCTTGGTTGAGGCCTCAGAGAGGCCTCAGAGGTGTTACTTGACCTCGACAGCCGCGCCGGCACCCTTGAGGGCCTCGGCAGCCTTGTCAGCGGCCTCCTTGGCGACCTTCTCGAGGACGGGCTTCGGAGCGCCGTCGACGAGGTCCTTGGCCTCCTTCAGGCCGAGGGAGGTCAGCTCGCGCACGACCTTGATGACCTGGATCTTCTTGTCGCCGGCACCGGTGAGGATGACGTCGAACTCGTCCTGCTCCTCGACGGCCTCAACAGCGGCGCCGCCACCGGCGGGGCCGGCAACCGCGACGGCCGCAGCGGCGGTGACGTCGAACTTCTCCTCGAACGCCTTCACGAACTCGGAGAGCTCGATGAGGGTGAGCTCCTCGAACTGAGCGAGCAGGTCTTCCTGGCTGAGCTTCGCCATGATGGGCGATCCTTCCACTAAATCGGCAGGTGCCGGATGTATATAGAGGCGGGCGTAACGGCCCGCTTTGACCCGCGCACTAGGCGGCGCGGATCAGTGCGCGAGCCGAATTACTCGGCACCGCCCTGCTCGGCGAGCTTGACGCGAAGCGCTTCCGCAGTGCGGACGAACTTCGACGGCAGCGCCTGGAAGAGCGAGGCAGCCTGAGACTGCTTGCCCTTGAACGCGCCGGCCAGCTTGCTGAGCAGAACCTCGCGGGACTCGAGGTCCGCAAGCTTCTTGATCTCATCGGCGGTGAGCGCCTTACCATCAAGGACACCCGCCTTGATGATGAGGTTCGGGTTTTCCTTGGCGAAGTCACGCAGGCTCTTCGCCGACTCCACCGGGTCACCGGTGATGAAGGCGACCGCGGTGGGACCAGCGAAGTGCTCGTCCAGCGCGGTGATCCCGGCCTGGTTGGCCGCAATCTTGGTCAGCGTGTTCTTCACCACGGCGTACTGGGCGTTCTCACCGAGAGAGCGACGCAGCGTCTTGAGCTGCGCGACGGTGAGACCCCGGTACTCGGTCAGCACGGCGGCGTTCGAGTCGCGGAACTGGTCCGTGAGCTCGGCTACCGCGGCAGCCTTGTTGGGCGTCGGCATAGTGCGTCGGCCTCCTTCCGGGTGATGAGGACCGCTCAGAAGGGGCTAAATACGAAACGCCCCGGCGCAGGCGCCAGGGCGTAGCTCAACCAGAACGAGTTCCGGGAACTTTCCTTGAACACCTGCGCAGGACGTCCGCAGTCAGCGGATCCTTCGGCCACCACACCCTTGCGGGCACGGCAACGACCAGCGGTCTTTGGCTTCTCGACGAGAGTACGTGAAGGGTGCCTCGCCGAGCAAATCGGTCACGGCCCGGGGTTTGCGGCCCCTGCGGCCCTGGGTACGGAAACGGGCCCCCCGCACCCGTGAAGGGGTGCGAGGGGCCCGTTCAGGCCGTTTCAGCGAGCCCTGAGGCTCAGGGCCCGGAGGCCCCGTGCCGATCAGACAGCAGCCGGGTCTTCCTCGACGAGGAGGTTCCGGGTGCGGTTGGAGTCCAGCGCGATGCCGGGGCCCATGGTGGTGCTGAGGGCGGCCTTCTTGATGTAGCGGCCCTTCGCGGCGGACGGCTTCAGACGAAGGATCTCGTCCAGGGCCGCGCCGTAGTTCTCGACCAGCTGCTCATCGGAGAAGGAGACCTTACCGATGATGAAGTGCAGGTTCGAGTGCTTGTCGACGCGGAACTCGATCTTGCCACCCTTGATCTCGGTGACAGCCTTCGCGACGTCCATCGTGACGGTGCCGGTCTTCGGGTTCGGCATCAGGCCACGGGGACCGAGCACGCGGCCGAGGCGGCCGACCTTGCCCATGAGGTCCGGGGTGGCCACAACGGCGTCGAACTCGTTCAGGCGGTTGCCCTTGGCGATCTCGTTGATGAGCTCGTCGTCGCCGACAATGTCGGCGCCGGCGGCTTCCGCGGCCGCAGCACGGTCACCGGTCGCGAAGACCAGGACCCGGGCGGTCTTGCCGGTGCCGTGCGGGAGGTTCACGGTGCCGCGAACCATCTGGTCGGCCTTGCGCGGGTCTACACCCAGGCGGAAGGCGACCTCGACGGTGCTGTCGAACTTGGTCGCGGAGGTCTCCTTGGCGAGACGGACGGCCTCGAGCGGGGCGTACTGCTTCTCCCGGTCGATCTTGGCGTCCGCAGCGCGGAGAGTCTTGCTGCGCTTCACTTCTGCTCCTGTGTTGTGTCAGGCGTGGAGTCGTGGTGCGGACCAGCGCTTGGCCCTACCACTGTGGTGCTGGGGTGGCTGGATCAGCCTTCGACCGTGATGCCCATCGAACGCGCGGTGCCGGCGATGATCTTCTCGGCCGCGTCGATGTCGTTGGCGTTCAGGTCAGGCATCTTCAGCGTGGCGATCTCGCGGACCTGGTCACGCGTAAGCTTCGCGACCTTGGTCTTGTGCGGCTCGCCGGAGCCCTTCTCCACGCCCGCGCTCTTCAGGATGAGGCGCGCGGCCGGCGGAGTCTTGGTGATGAAGGTGAAGGAACGGTCGTCGTAGACCGTGATCTCCACCGGCACGACCATGCCACGCTGCGACTCGGTCGCGGCGTTGTAGGCCTTGCAGAACTCCATGATGTTGACGCCGTGCTGACCGAGCGCGGGGCCGACCGGCGGAGCCGGGTTGGCCGCACCGGCCTTGATCTGGAGCTTGATAAGCCCCGTGATCTTCTTCTTCTTGGGAGGCATTGCTCTCTCCGGGTCCTAGTGAGAGTTTTCGCCGCCAATCCGGTCATCCGGATGGAGGCATACCGCACCACGATAACGGGTATCGGCGCGGGGCTGAAAACCGAGCAGGTCAGACCGCCCGCAAGGGGGCAATCTGACCTGTCCGGAAGCGGTGAGTCAGAGACCTGAGGACCGAGGGATCAGTTCTTCTGGATCTGGTCGAAGCTGAGCTCGACCGGGGTCTCGCGGCCGAAGATCTCGACGAGACCCTTGACCTTCTTCGAGTCCGGGTTGATCTCGTTGATGGTCGCCTGCAGCGTCGCGAACGGTCCGTCGGTGACGGTGACCGAGTCGCCGACCTCGAAGTCCAGGACCTCGATGGTGCGCTTGACGGAGGGTGCCGGCAGACCGGCCTCTTCCGCCGCCAGCTTGGCGGCCTTCTCCTGCGCCTCGGGAGCGAGCATCTTGACGATCTCGTCCAGGGTCAGCGGGTACGGGTCGTAGGCGTTGCCCACGAAGCCGGTGACGCCGGGGGTGTTGCGGACGACGCCCCAGGACTCGTTCGTCAGATCCATGCGGACGAGAACGTAACCGGGCAGCTTGTTCTGCCGGACGTTCTTGCGCTCGCCGTTCTTGATCTGGACGATCTCTTCCTCGGGCACCTCGGCCTGGTAGATGAAGTCCTCGACGTTCAGCGAGACGGCACGCTGCTCGAGGTTGGCCTTCACCCGCTTCTCGTAGCCGGCGTAGGTGTGGATGACGTACCACTCGCCGGGCAGGAGGCGCAGCTCGTCGCGCAGGGCCTGGATGGGGTCGACGGGCTCGGCGGGCTCGGCCTCTACGGCCTCCTCGGCCTCTACGTCGGCCTCGGCCTCTACGTCGTCGTCCTCGTCGGAGGCCTCTTCGTCAGAAGCCTCTTCGTCGGAGGCCTCGTCGTCGGTCTCGTCCTCGACGGTCTCGTCCTCGTCGGAGTCGTCGTCCGCCTCTTCGGCTTCGGCGTCGTCCTCGGCCTCGGCGTCGACCTCTTCCTCGACGTGCAGCGCGGCCTCTTCGGCGGCGACACCCGCCTCGGCGTCGGCGAGCTCGGCCTCATCGGGGTCCACGGCGTCTGCAGCCTCGACGATGTCGAGCTCGTCCTCGACGGACTCGACGGAGTCGCGGCTCACGTTCAGGTTCGGGTCAGACACGGTGGCTGCTTCTTCCTGGATACAAAAGGTGGTCGAACATGCGAAAACGGGCGGCAGCCATCAAGGCGCCGCCCTCCGCGGGGATCAGCCGAAGACGAACTTGATGGCTTCCTGGAACCCGTAGTCAATCACGGTCACGAGACCGATCATGATGACGACGAAGACAATCACCACGGAGGTGTACGTCGTGAGTTGATTACGGGTGGGCCAGACAACCTTGCGGAGTTCCGCGACAATCTGGCGGTAGAAGAGCGCGAGACGACCCAGAGGGCCCTTCTTGCCGCGCTTGCCGCCCTTGCGGGCCTTCTTCTCGCGAGTGTCGTCCTCGGCGTCAGGCATGTCGATGGAGCCCAGGGCGTCCGTCACGTCTCTCACCTGAATCCGGGTCGTGGCCGTAGCCGCGCCCGGTTGCGCCGCACGGCATTGCATCGAAGTACGTACCTGCGCACACATCCGAGAAATGGAGTGTGGAGCAGGGCCGGAGGGACTCGAACCCCCAACCGCTGGTTTTGGAGACCAGTGCTCTACCAATTGAGCTACGACCCTTTGCGTCCCTCAACCTACCGCATCCGAGCGAGTGCTCGGAGTGCTCACGCTCTGCAGCGGTTGGCGAGGTCCAACGACGGTTGAGTGTACGTGGTCCGGGCCCTGACGTCGAACAGCGCCATCCGGAGAGTGCGCGTCCGGTAGCTGAAACGGCCTGCGGCGCTCGTTTGGCGTCTGGGACGATTGGCCGCATGACCTCTGAAACGCCTTCCGCCGAGCGCCGCGTATCCGCCCGCATCGGTGCCATCTCCGAATCCGCCACCCTCGCCGTGGACGCCAAGGCCAAGGCCCTCAAGGCCGCCGGGCGTCCGGTGATCGGTTTCGGAGCGGGCGAGCCCGACTTCCCCACCCCGGACTACATCGTCGACGCCGCGGTCGAGGCCTGCCGCAACCCGAAGTACCACCGCTACACGCCGGCCGGCGGCCTGCCCGAGCTGAAGGCCGCCATCGCCGCGAAGACGCTGCGTGACTCAGGCTACGAGGTTGACGCGTCCCAGGTCCTGGTGACCAACGGTGGCAAGCAGGCGATCTACGAGGCGTTCGCGGCCATCCTGGACCCGGGCGACGAGGTCATCGTCCCGGCCCCGTACTGGACCACGTACCCGGAGTCGATCCGGCTGGCCGGCGGTGTCCCGGTCGAGGTCGTCGCCGACGAGACCACCGGCTACCGCGTCTCCGTCGAGCAGCTCGAGGCGGCCCGCACCGAGCGCACGAAGGTCGTCCTGTTCGTCTCCCCGTCGAACCCGACCGGCGCCGTCTACTCCGAGGCCGACGCCGAGGCGATCGGCCGCTGGGCCGTCGAGCACGGTCTGTGGGTCCTGACCGACGAGATCTACGAGCACCTGGTCTACGGCGACGCGAAGTTCGTCTCGCTCCCGGCGATCGTTCCCGAGCTGGCCGACAAGTGCATCGTCGTCAACGGCGTCGCCAAGACGTACGCCATGACGGGCTGGCGCGTGGGCTGGGTCATCGGCCCGAAGGACGTGGTCAAGGCCGCGACGAACCTGCAGTCGCACGCCACCTCCAACGTCTCCAACGTGGCCCAGGTCGCGGCGCTGGCCGCCGTCTCCGGCAACCTGGACGCCGTCCACGAGATGCGGACGGCTTTCGACCGCCGCCGCCAGACGATGGTGCGGATGCTGAACGAGATCGACGGCGTCTTCTGCCCGACCCCCGAGGGCGCGTTCTACGTGTACCCGGCGGTCAAGGACGTGCTCGGCAAGGAGATCCGTGGCAGGCGCCCGCAGACCTCCGTCGAGCTCGCGGCCCTGATCCTGGACGAGGCCGAGGTCGCGGTCGTCCCGGGCGAGGCCTTCGGCACGCCCGGCTACCTGCGCCTCTCCTACGCCCTCGGCGACGAGGACCTGGTCGAGGGCGTCTCCCGGATCCAGAAGCTCCTGGCGGAGGCCAAGGCCTAGCCACGGCCTGGCCAAGGCCTGGGCCTCCGGCGGTTCGCAGCACGGTCCGAGCGGCGGTTCCCCCTACGGGGAGCCGCCGCTCCGGCGTTTCCGGGGGCCGGATTCACGACCGACGCCGGCAAGATCCAGCCCCACCGGCGATTGGGGCGCGGGTCCGGGCAGCCCCTGGGAAGCCCCGCCCAGCGGACCCATCGGCCCCGTTCATGCGTTCGCGCAAGCCCCCGATCGGTAAAACCCCCTCCCGCCGAGCGCGGCGGTACGGCAGGATCACCAGATGGAGCACGTACGCGATCTCACGCTTCTGCCGAAAGCCCACCTCCACCTGCACTTCACCGGCTCGATGCGCCCGTCGACCCTGCTGGAGCTCGCCGACAAGTACGGCGTGCGGCTGCCCGACGCCCTCACCAACGCCGAGCCACCGAAGCTCCGTGCCACGGACGAGCGCGGCTGGTTCCGCTTCCAGCGGCTCTACGACGCCGCCCGGTCCTGCCTCCGCGAGCCCGACGACATCCGCCGGCTGGTCCGTGAGGCCGCCGAGGAGGACGTGCGGGACGGCAGCGGCTGGCTGGAGATCCAGGTGGATCCCACCTCCTACGCCCCTCTCCTCGGCGGGATGATCCCCGCCGTCGAGATCATCCTCGACGCCGTCGACGCCGCCTCCCGGGACACCGGTCTCGGCATGCGCGTCCTCATCGCCGCCAACCGCATGAAGCACCCCCTCGACGCCCGCACCCTGGCCCGCCTGGCCGTCCGCTACGCCGACCGGGGGATCGTCGGCTTCGGCCTCTCCAACGACGAGCGCCGCGGGATGGCCCGCGACTTCGACCGGGCCTTCGCCATCGCCCGCGAGGGCGGGCTGCTCGCCGCCCCGCACGGGGGCGAGCTGACCGGGCCGTCCTCCGTCCGGGACTGCCTCGACGACCTCCACGCGGCCCGCATCGGGCACGGCGTACGGGCCGCCGAGGATCCCCGCCTGCTCGCGCGGCTCGCCGACCGGCAGATCACCTGCGAGGTCTGCCCGGCGTCCAACGTCGCCCTCGGGGTCTACGAGCGCCCCGAGGACGTCCCGCTGCGCACCCTCTTCGACGCCGGGGTCCCCATGGCCCTCGGCGCGGACGACCCGCTGCTGTTCGGGTCCCGGCTCGCGGCCCAGTACGAGATCGCCCGAAGGCACCACGCCTTCACGGACGCGGAGCTCGCCGAGCTGGCCCGCCAGTCGGTACGCGGCAGTGCCGCGCCCTCCGACATACAGGACAAGCTGCTGGCCGGGATCGACCACTGGATCGCTTCGTAGGGGCCGCCGGCGCGCGGAGCGCCGGCTTCAACGCGTGAGCCGCAGGTCGCCCTCGTGGCAGTCGGCCCGTACCCGCGCGCCGTCGGGGAAGCCGATCTCCAGGTGGGTGCGGCCCTGCGCGGGCAGCGCGTACTCGGCGACCGATTCGACGGTCTCGCCGAGGTGGCGCAGGAAGGGGTGGTCGCCCAGGTCCTCGCCGACCTCGATGCGGCCCCACTCCCCCATGTCGTAGGCCTCGTGCGGCGCGGCGGACTCCACGATGAGGCAGGCGTCGGAGCCGGTGGTGATCCGGGTGGATTCCCCGTCGCTGTCGAGGAGCCAGACGTCGAGGGGTGCCTCGGAGCGTTCGCCGTCGCTGATGTGCCAGGACGCCACGACCCTTCTGATCGTGCGTCCCACCAGCCGGGTGGGGTCCGTACCGGCCCCGTGCAGGGGACAGAGCATGGGAGGGCCGGGACTCCTCAGATGCTGACGCCGACCGTCACCGGCTCGTTGACGAGGGTGACGCCGAAGGCCGCGTGGACGCCCGCGACGACTTCGCGGGCCAGGACGAGGAGGTCTTCGGTGGTGGCCTCGCCCCGGTTGGTGAGGGCGAGGGTGTGCTTGGTGGAGATGCGGGCGGGGCCGTCGCCGTAGCCCTTGGTGAAGCCGGCCTTGTCGATCAGCCAGGCCGCGCTGGTCTTCGTACGGCCCTCGCCGGCCGGGTACGCCGGCGGGGTGGTGCCGGGGCCGAGCCGGTCCTGCGCGCGGGCGAGGAAGGCGGCGTACGCCTCGTCGCCGAGGATCGGGTTGTGGAAGAAGGAGCCGGCCGACCAGGTGTCGTGGTCGGCGGGGTCCAGGACCATGCCCTTGCCGGCGCGCAGCCGCAGGACGGTTTCGCGGGCCTGCGCCGCCGGGACCCGGTCGCCGGCCCCCACGCCGAGGGCGCGCGCCGTCTCCGGGTACTTGACCGGCGCGGACAGTCCGCCCGCGTCCTCCAGGGCGAAGCGGACGCGCAGGACGACGTACCGTTCCGGCTGGTGCTTGAAGAGGCTGTCACGGTACGAGAACGCGCACTCGGCGGCCGACAGGGTGACCGTCTCCCCGCGCGTGCGGTCGTAGGCGACGACCTCGGTGATCGTGTCGCAGACCTCCTGGCCGTACGCCCCGACGTTCTGGATCGGGGTGGCGCCGGCCGAGCCGGGGATCCCTGCGAGGCATTCGATGCCCGCGAGTCCCGCCTCGACGACCCGGGCGACGGAGTCGCTCCAGTTCTCCCCGGCCGCGAGCTCCAGGCGGGTCCCGTCGAGCGTGAATCCGGTGGTCGCGATCCGCAGGGCGGTGCCGTCGAAGCCCTGGTCTCCGATGACCAGGTTGCTGCCGCCGCCGATGACCAGGAGCGGGGTGCCGCTCCCGTCCGCGGCGCGCACGGTGGCGACGACCTCGGCGTCGGTGGTCGCGGTGACCAGGCGCGTGGCGGGGCCGCCGAGCCGGAAGGTGGTCAGCGGGGCGAGGGGGGCGTCGTGGAGTTCCTGCACGTGGACAAGAGTACGGTCCGTGTCCCCCCATCCCGGCGGGGCCACGGACCGCGTTCGCACCGCGGGCGCCGTACGGGCGCTCAGCGGGCCTGCTTCTGCTCGGCGAGCCGGCGCTCCGCCTCGGCCCAGCCGATGGGCAGTTCGCTCGCCGGGACGGTCCAGAAGGTGAACTCGGACTCCTTCATGTACGTGGCGGCCGCACGCGAGCTGCTGCGGTGCGGTTCGCTGCGCGCGAAGCGGTAGAGCGCTTCGCGGTCCTCCCAGGCCGACAGGGTGAGGAAGGTCCGGCTGAGGACCCGGGCCCGCAGGCCGACCCCGTGCGCGCCGGGGGCCTTGCGGATCTGGCGGATGATGCCGGGCGACTTCAGGAAGAAGCGCAGGGCTCCGGTCAGGCTGGCCGTCTCGAAGCGGGAGGCCATGACGTAGACCTCGGCGTCGGCGGCGGCTCGGGTGGGCGTGGACCAGGGGACATCGGGCATGACGGGCCTCTCCTTCGCTCGGTACGAGTCGTACGGATCTTCGTGCGGTGCGGCTGCTGCGGTTCTCCCGGCCGGCCGCCGCCCGGCCGGCGGTCGGCCGGGCGGGACCGGTCAGACGGCCACCTTCGCGGGGGCGTCGGAGACGTCGGCCGCTGCTGCGGCTTCGGCGGCTTCCGCCGCCCGGCCGGCGGTCGCGCGGGCCTTCTCCTTGTCCCGGCCGGGGAGCAGCAGGGCCAGGGCGGCCGCCACGGCGACGACGGCTCCGCCGATCCAGAGGGCGGGGACGGTGCCGTCGGTGAAGGACTGCCCGGACTGGTAGCCGCCCTGGGCGGAGAAGACGGAGGCGAGGACGGCGACTCCGAGGGCTCCGCCGACCTCGCGCAGGGCGCTGTTGGCGCCGGCTGCCTTGCCCTGGTCGGCGGGGGCGACGGTGGACATGAGGGCGTTGGAGGCGGGGGCGAAGAAGAGGCCCATGCCGATGCCACTGATGATCAGCGCCGGGAGCTGGGCGGCGTAGGAGACGTCGGTGCTCAGGATCATGGCGAACCAGCCGAGGCCGACGGCCTGGAGCGCGAGCCCGGCGACCACGACGGGACGGCTGCCGATCCGGTCGGAGAGGATCCCGGAGATCGGGGCGGCGATCATGGGCATGCCGGTCCAGGGGAGCATGCGCAGTCCGGCTTCGGTGGGCGAGTAGCCGAGGACGCCCTGGAGGAACTGGCTCAGCAGGAAGATCGAGCCGAACATCCCGACGAACATCAGCAGGCTCGCCATGTTGATGCCGAAGAACCCGCGGTCGCGGAAGAGTCGCATGGGCAGGACCGGGTTGGCGTTGTGGAACCCGTGGTGGACGAACCCGGCGACGAGCGCGGTACCGACCAGCAGCGCGCTGAGCACGGGGAGGCTGGTCCAGCCGTGCGCGTTGGCGTTGACCAGCCCGTAGACGATCCCGAAGAGTCCGCCGCTGATGAGCAGCGTCCCCGGGACGTCGAGCTTGGCCTGCGGGGCGGTGGACTCGGCGAGGCGGAGCCGGGAGAGCGGGATCAGGGCCAGACCGATCGGGACGTTCAGCCAGAAGATCCACTGCCAGGAGATGTGCTCGGTCAGGCTGCCGCCGATGAGCGGCCCGCTGGCGACGGCGAGGCCGGTGAGGGCTCCGTAGATGCCGAGGGCCATTCCGCGCCGGGCGGCGGGCACGGCGACGGTGAGCAGCGTGAGTGAGAGCGGCATCATGATCGCCGCGCCCACGCCCTGGACGGCCCGGGCGGCGATGAGCGCGTCGATGCCGGGCGACAGGGCCGCGGCGGCGGACGCGCCGGTGAAGACGGTCATGCCGGCGATGAAGAGCCGCCGGCGGCCGAACCGGTCACCGAGGGCCGCGCCGAACATGAGCAGGACGGCGAAGGTGAGCGTGTAGGCGTTCACCGTCCACTCCAGGTCCTCCAGCTTTCCGCCGAGGTCCTCGCGGATGGAGGGGAGCGCGGTGGTGACGACGAGGTTGTCGAGCGCGGCCATGAAGCTGGCGGCCCCGGTGATGACGAGGGCCCAGATCGCGGGCCCTCGAAGCTTGGTGTCCTGGTCCTGCATGATTCCCCCAAAACTAGTTATTGATCACTAACTTCAACGGGCAGAGCTGGGCCCGGTGGCGGACCGCCTACCTGCCTGCCTGTCTACCTGCCTGACCGCCTGCCTGGCAGGCAGCTGGCCGATTGCCAGGCCGGTCGCACGCACGGTCGGCTGCGACTTCCGGGGCCGGACTACTGGGGCTGGACTACTGGGGCCGGATTCCCGGGTAGCAGCCGTCCCAGACCCGGTGCTCGGCCGGAAATCCCATGGCGGCCAGGGTGTTGATCAGCATTCCGTACGCCAGGAACGTGGTCGTCTCCTTCACGTCCGCACCGAGCGGCACGTGGACGGTGTCCCACAGCTGCATCCAGGCGGCCCGCACCATCTCGCCGAACTCCGGCTCCCCGGCGGCTTCGGCCGCGGCGACGGTGACGTACGTCTGGAGCTGCATCTGCAGCTTGTCGGGCTGCTCGGCGATCAACCGCATGTACGCCGCGCCCATGACCTGGACCGCCTCCTCGCCCTGATACCCCTTGCCCGCCTCCTCGAAGACGACCCGGATGTCCTCCATGCAGCGGGCGGCCGCGGCGAGGAAGATGGCCTGCTTGTTCGGGAAGAGCCGGAACAGGTACGGCTGGGAGACCCCGACCCGCTTGGCGATCGCCTCGGTGGAGGTTCCGTAGTACCCGCCCCGAGCGAACTCGCTCATCGCCGCCCGGATGACGCTCTCGCGCCGCTCTTCCGCACTCATCCTTGCCATGCTTCGAAGTTAGTGCTCAATCACTAACTTGGCAAGCCCTCGTGTGACCCATTCACGAACAAGGCCCTGACCTGCGATTTCTCGCCGGTCAGGGCCCTTCCGGTACCGAATGAAACAAATGCGGTGTGACGGTTGCGGCTGCTGGGGTCGCGGTGACCGCCGCGGCGACTGCGGCTGTGGTGGTGGCTGTGGCCGAGCTGTGGCGGCCGCGGCCGCGGTGGCGGCGCTCCTACGCGAGGACGACCACCGCGCGCGACATCCCCAGCACCTTCTGTCCGGCGCTCATCGCCGTCAGATCGACCCGCACCTTGTTGTCGTCCAGCTTCGCCGCGACCTTGGCCGTGACCTCGATCAGCGCGCCGCGGTCATCGTTCGGAACGACGACCGGCTTCGTGAACCGCACCCCGTACTCGACGACCGCACCCGGGTCGCCCGCCCAGTCGGTCACCACGCGGATCGCCTCCGCCATGGTGAACATGCCGTGCGCGATCACGTCCGGCAGCCCGACCTCGGTGGCGAACTTCTCGTTCCAGTGGATCGGGTTGAAGTCGCCCGACGCACCGGCGTAGCGCACCAGGGTCGCCCGCGTGACGGGGAAGGACGCGGCCGGCAGCTCGGTACCGACCTCGACCGCGTCGTACTGGATCTGGGCAGCCATCTCAGGCCTCCTCGGGAGCGGAACCGGCGGCGGGAGCGGCGGGCGCCTCGGCGGGCCCGGGCCCGGGCTCGGGCGCGCGGGAGACGAGCTTCGTCCACGCCGTCACCACGTGCTCGCCGCTCTCGTCGTGGACCTCACCGCGGATGTCGATGACGTCGTTGCCGGCGAGCGACTTCACGGACTCGATGGTCGAGGTCACCGTCAGCCGGTCACCGGCCCGCACGGGCCGCGTGTAGGCGAACTTCTGGTCGCCGTGCACGACGCGGCTGTAGTCCAGCCCCAACTGCGGGTCGTCGACGACCTGGCTCGCCGCCGCGAAAGTGATGGCAAACACAAAGGTCGGCGGGGCGATCACGTCCTGGTGACCGAACGCCTTGGCGGCATCGGGATCCGTGTAGACGGGATTCGCGTCACCCACGGCGACCGCGAATTCGCGGATCTTCTCCCGGCCGACCTCGTACGGATCGGTGGGCGGGTAGCTCCGCCCCACGAAGGACTGGTCGAGCGCCATGGCTCCCTACCTCCCTGTTGGAAACGACATGTCGAAACGGCCTGTCGAAACGACACAAGGCCGCCCCCCAATGACGGGGACGACCTCATGACGGTGCCTGTTTGTACGAGACTTCGCTAAGTGTTAGCGGGTCTCGCGGTGCGCGGTGTGCGAGTTGCAACGCGGGCAGTGCTTCTTCATCTCAAGACGGTCCGGGTTGTTACGCCGGTTCTTCTTGGTGATGTAGTTCCGCTCCTTGCACTCCACGCAGGCCAGCGTGATCTTCGGGCGGACGTCGGTGGCAGCCACGTGAGTGCTCCTTGACGGACATTAGGGACGGATGAACGCATAAAAGAGTAGCCGATCGGGAGACCGACCCCGCAATCGGCTACTGTGTGTAGCGGCGACCGGACTTGAACCGGTGACACAGCGATTATGAGCCGCTTGCTCTACCGACTGAGCTACGCCGCTTTGATGAGATCCGCTCCCCACCCGAGGGTGGGGAACCTCTCTCACCAGAGCCCCAATGCGGAATCGAACCGCAGACCTTCTCCTTACCATGGAGACGCTCTACCGACTGAGCTATTGGGGCGAGCGAGGAAGACATTACACGGTTGCCCGCCGATCGCCCAAATCCTTTGCGGGGGCTGGCCTCGGAGCCCTTCCGCCGCCTTTCTTGATCGCCCCCCGAAGTGCCTCCCGACGCCCCTTCGGGCACCTTTGACCCCGAAAAGTGTCCGGTGTCACACCCGGGATCCCCCCGCTACCTCCGGGGATCGCAGAGCGTCACATTCACGAGCCGCCCTGCGCCCCCCGGGGGCCGACCTCGAGTCGGCCCCCCCGGGGGGGGTACCCCGGGCATAGCCCCCGTACCGAGCTCGGCCAGCCACATCCAGCGCGAATCGCCCCGGGCGGCTCCGTCCAGCCCCGGACCACCTCGGGCCCGCTCCGGACGGCTCCGAGCCAGCCCCTGACCACCTCGGCCGTTCCGGGGCAACCCCCGGCAACCCCCCGGGCGGCTCCGGGCAGCTCCGGACCAGCCCCGGGCAGCTCCGGGCAGCTCCGGGCAGCTCCGGGCCACCTCGGCCCGCTCCCGCACGGCTCCGGACCAGCCCCGGACCACCTCGGCCCGTTCCGGGGCAACCCCCGGCAACCCCCGGGCGGCTCCGGATCCGACCTCGGGCCGGTCCCGGCTGACGCCGGCCACCTCGAGCCGCTCGCGGCTGGTGCTGTCCACCCCGATCGCCCTCCGCTAACCCCGGCCGCACCCGAGCCACCTCGGGGCTGCCTCCGTGGGCCAACCCCGGCCGCCCCACCTCGGGCCAGCCCGCACCTCCAGTGCCCATGGCCACCTCCGGGTCGCTCCGTGCTACCCCCGGCCGCCCGGGCCACCTCGGGCCAACACCCGGCCATCCCCGGGTCGCTCCGGACCTCCCTCGGGGCACCCTGGCCAACACCCCGCCACCCCCGGGTCGCTCCGCACCGCCCTCGGCAATCCCTGGCCAACACCGGGCCACCTCCGGGCCGACCTCGGGGTCACCGCCGGCCACCGCCGGGCCGCTCCGGGCCGGCCTCGGGGTCACCGCCGGCCACCGCCGGGCCGCTCCGGCCCGCCCTCGGCCACCCCCGGACCTCTCTCGGCCACCGCCGGGTCACTCCGGGCCGCCCTCGGCCACCTCGGGCCGACACCCGGCCACCCCGGGCCGCCCCGCGTCGTGGGTCCGTCGCGCGGCAGGGCTCCCGCTCGGGGGGGGCACCCGCGTCGTGGATCCGGCTCCCGGTCGGGAGCACCCCCGTCGTGGGTCCGGCTCCCGGCTGGGCCCCGGTCGGGGGCCAGACTCACCGGTACGACTATTGCGCTCTTCCGCGAAGCGGGCACCCCTGCCCCCTAGGCTCTGAGCACGCTGCGTGATCTTGGGCCGCGGGCCGCGGCCACGGCCCAGGAACCGCCCGAGCCACCGCAGGAGCGCGATGTCCGACAGCCAGCCGCAGCCGCCGTCCCACTCCGCGCGGAACCGCCCGAGCGGCAACGGGCACGGCCCCGAGGGCGCTCCGGGAACCCAGGGCCCGGTGCCCCCCGAATCCACCACCCTCCTCCTCACCGGCGCCCGCCTCACCGACGGCCGTACCGTCGACGTCCGCCTCGGCGGCGGCCGGATCCAGGCCGTCGGCACGGCCGGCAGCCTCCCCGCCGCCGCGGGCTCCCGGGTGGACCTCGGCGGCTGGCTCCTGCTCCCCGCCCCCGCCGAGCCCCACTCCCACGGGGACACCGCCCTGACCGCCGACAGCGAGGGGCCCGTCTCCTACACGCCCGACGAGGTGCAGCGCCGTGCCACCGAGGCCGCGCTGCTCCAGCTCGGGCACGGCGCCACGGCCGTCCGGTCCCACGTGCGCATCGGCGACGTGCACGGCCTCGGCCCGCTGGAGGCCGTACTCCAGGCCCGCCGATCCCTGCGCGGGCTCACCGATCTCACCGCCGTCGCCGTCCCCCGCCTGCTGACCGGGGTCGCGGGCGCGGACGGGCTCGCCATGCTGCGGGACGCCGTGAAGATGGGCGCCTCCGTCATCGGGGGCTGCCCGGACCTCGACCCCGACCCGACGGGCTTCCTCGAAGCCGTACTGGAACTCGCCGCCGAACACGGCTGCCCCGTCGACCTGCACACCGACGGCGACGACCCCACCCGCCTGTCCCGGCTGGCGACCATGGCCGCCGGGCTGCGCCCCGGGGTCTCCATCGGCCCCTGCGGCGGGCTGTCCCGGCTGCCGCTGGACGTGGCGACCCGGGCCGCCGACCGGCTGGCGTCCGCCGGGGTACGGGTGACCTGCCTGCCCCAGGGCGACTGCGCGGCCCTGGAACGCCGCGGCCTGCGCACCGCCCCCGTACGGCTGCTGCGCGCCGCCGGGGTCCGCGTCGCGGCCGGCAGCGGGGCCCTGCGCGACGCGGGCAATCCGGTCGGGCGTGGGGACCCGCTCGAAGCCGCGTACCTCCTGGCCTCCCAGGGCGGGCTCCGCGCCATCGAGGCCTACCACGCGGTCAGCGCGGCCGCCCGGGAGGCGATGGGTCTGCCCGAGGTGCGGGTGGAGGCCGGCTTCCCGGCGGAGCTGCTCGCCGTGCGCGGGGACCGGATCGCGAGCGTGCTGTCACTGGCGTACAGCCGGATCGTGATCCACCGCGGGCGGGTGGTAGCCCGGACGAGTGCCGTACGGGAGTACTGCGACTCCGCCGTCGCCGTGGCCCTGGACCTGCCCCGGCAGGGCCGTACGGAGCCAGGTCCCTGAGGGTTCACCGTGCGTTCGCGGGCGGCGGCGCCCGGCTCGTCGTACGGTCGGGACATGCGCATCGTCATCGCGGGTGGACACGGTCAGATCGCGCTGCGGCTGGAGCGCCTGCTCGCCGCGCGCGGGTACGAGGTCGCGGGCATCATCCGCGATCCGGCACAGGGCGACGACCTCAGGGAGGCGGGCGCCGAACCGGTGCTGTGCGACCTGGAATCGGCGTCGGTCGAGCATGTGGCGGGCATCCTGCAGGGCGCGGACGCGGCGGTGTTCGCGGCGGGCGCGGGTCCCGGCAGCGGTGTGGGGCGCAAGGACACGGTGGACCGGGGTGCGGCCGTACTGTTCGCGGACGCGGCCGAACGGGCCCGCGTACGCCGTTTCCTGATGGTCTCTTCGATGGGCGCGGACCCGCGCCGCGAGGGCGACGAGGTCTTCGACGCCTACCTCCGCGCCAAGGGCGAGGCCGACGAGCACGTCCGCACCCGCCTGGGCCTGGAGTGGACGGTCCTGCGCCCGGGTTCGCTGCTCGACGACGCCGGTACGGGCCTGGTCCGGCTGGAGGCGCGGACGGGTCGCGGGCCGGTCACCCGCGACGACGTGGCGGCGGTGCTCGCCGAGCTGATCGAGACGCCCGCGACCGCGGGCCTCACCCTGGAGCTGATCGCCGGCTCCACCCCGGTCCCCGTGGCGGTCAAGGACGTGGCGGGCAACTGACGCTGCGGCCGGGCCTCCGACGGCCCAAGCCCGGGCCTGGGCCTGGGCTTGGGTGGGCGGACCGGCATTCAGGGGGTCAGAACTCGGCGGTCACCTCGTCGTCGGACCGCCCGACCGAATCCTGCTGGAACCGCTTCTCGTACGCCTCGCGGATCGCCTCGATGCGGGTGCCGCGCTCGTCGGCCTCCTTCTGCGGGTACAGCAGCACCACCTCGTACGAGGTCTCGTGGATGACCTTTCCGTCCCGCTGCCACTGGCCGTACCCGTTCTGGACGGTGAGCCCCTCGGGGAAGGCCGGGGTGATCTCCCGGTCGAGGAAGCCCATGAACTCCCGCTCCCCCACCGGTGGCCGGCCGTCCGGCCGCTCGGTACCGAAGTAGAGCCGGGTCTCCTGGTAGGGATCCCCCACATGGCTGTGCAGCGCCGCTCCGACAAGGGCCGGGATCCCTGCCCCGAGCAGGGCGAGGAGGACCCCGCCTCCGACCTTCCCGCGCGTCTCAGAAGTAAATTTCACCCCCGATGAACGACCGGACGCGCTCATCGGCACGCCGGACCCGCCCGATGGGGTCACGCGGCGTCCGCACCACCGCCCGGCCCCTCATGCCGTCTCCAGCCTGCGGCGCCACCACGGATCCCCCGGCGGGGCGTACGGATCGTTGAGCGTGCGGGCGAGGAACCGCGCGTCGAGCGGCGCGAGCACGGCCCGCAGCTCCCGCGCGGCCCGGCGGGTGAGTACGTGACAGAAGGCCTCCAGGGTCTCCCGTTGATCACCACCCCAGGCCGGTTCGCAGCAGGGGTGGTCCCCGTACCAGTTCGGGTAGATCACCCACGGTCCGCGCTGGTGGACCACGGCCCGCCAGGCGGACAGCGCGCGATGGGCCGCCCCCGGCTCGTACCGGTGGCGTTCGACGCGGGCGATCTCGGAGAGGGTGCGTGAGGAGACACCCGGAACGACGGCTCGGTCGTCCTCCGGGGACGACCGGTGTGGCAGGTCCGACCTGACCTGCGAGGGCGCCTTACGCGCCATGGCCCTTTCGGCCGCTGATGCTGATCATGCGGACAGCATGCACCTCCGCCCGCGCCGGTGCCCACGGGTTTTCCGGAGTACGAGAAAACCCCCGCCCATTGCGTTTCCGCAATGAACGGGGGTCTCACTCGCGTGGCGGCGCCAGGGTTCGAACCTGGGTAGGCTGAGCCGGCAGATTTACAGTCTGCTCCCTTTGGCCACTCGGGCACACCGCCATGATCGCTGCCGTCTTTCCACCTTGCGGTGGCGCTCCGTGGCAACGACGTAAACGATACCTGATGACCGGGGGTGCTTCGCCACCGGATTGATCAGCACCGCACGTGGGTGCGGTGGCTAGGCTTTGCGGAGCGGTCCGGGGTTGTCCGGCCGTGCCCTACGGGGCCGTCACTACCGACTTCAAGGAGCCACAGCACATGGCCGACTCCAGTTTCGACATCGTCTCGAAGGTCGAGCGGCAGGAGGTCGACAACGCCCTCAACCAGTCCGCCAAGGAGCTCTCGCAGCGCTACGACTTCAAGGGCACCGGCGCCACGATCGCCTGGTCCGGCGAGAAGATCCTGATGGAGGCGAACTCCGAGGAGCGCGTCAAGGCCGTCCTGGACGTCTTCGAGACCAAGCTGGTCAAGCGCGGGATCTCCCTCAAGGCGCTCGACGCCGGTGAGCCGCAGCTGTCCGGCAAGGAGTACAAGATCTTCGCCACGATCGAGGAAGGCATCTCCCAGGAGAACGCCAAGAAGGTCGCGAAGATCATCCGTGACGAGGGCCCCAAGGGCGTCAAGGCCCAGGTCCAGGGCGAGGAGCTGCGCGTCAGCTCCAAGAGCCGCGACGACCTCCAGGAGATCCAGGCCCTCCTCAAGGGCAAGGAGCTGGACTTCGCGATCCAGTTCGTGAACTACCGCTGACCAGGAATCCCTGACCTGCGCGTGCGCGGGTGACGAGGGGGGCACATCGCCGGGGAGCACCTCGGCGGGTGCCCCCCGTCGCGTTCCCGGCCGGCGCGTTCCCCGCCGGCGCGTTCCGGTCTGGCGCGTTCCCGACGTCACGCGTTCGACGTCGCGCCGATCAGCCGCCCGTGGGCCGGCGGGCGCCGCCCCAGTGCGCGGCGCCGCGCCTGGCGGTGGCGATCCCGCCCGCCGTCACCGCGATCCCACCGAACTGCAGGGTGGCTCCCCGCTCCAGCGCGGCGATCGCGCCGGGCAGTTGGGCCCGCGTGATCCCGTACTGGATGGCCGCGCCCCAACGGTCCGGGTCGGCGTAGAAATTGGTCAGTTCGACCGTGGAACCGTCCGGCTCGACCAGCGTGTAGAGGTAGCCGGTGCCGACGTGGACGCCGTTGGCGTACCGCTCGGTGATCTGCTGGAGCACCGTCATCGAGTCCGACCGGAAGCCGCCGACCGGACCGGTCGCATCGGCGACGACCAGGCCCTCCTCGAACAGGTGGATGCGCTTCGCCGCCTGGACAGGCCGGCCATCCGCCAGGCACCCAGCCGCTGGGGCAGGAAGGTCTCGCGATGGCGGCCCAGCCCCTGGGCGGTGGCGAGGGCCGCGACCGCGGCGGGTATCCGCTCCTGGGCGGAGGGGGCGGCGGTTGTCGCCACGGTGCCTCTTTCATCCCGCCCGGGGTGTCCTCCGCGGGCGAACGGCGCTACGAGCAGGCGGAGCCCACTGGGCGCCCGCCGGACCCGGCGCCCCGGGTGGCACGTGCCCGGCGTGAGCGGCGTACGCGCCCACGGCGCCCCTCGTGTGCACTTGGGCAACAGGGAGTGCGCCCACCACGCTGAGGTGTGTCCGTCACCGCCTCGACAGGGGGTTCCCGTATGCCTGGGGCCGGCACGTTTCGCGAAGACCTCGGTGCGTCCGTGGTGGTCGCCCTGGTCGCGCTACCGCTCTGCGTCGGAGTGGCCGTCGCCTCCGGCGTTCCGGCCGAGCTGGGGATCATCACCGGGGTCGTGGGCGGGCTGGTCACCGGCTGGTTCCGGGGCAGTTCGCTCCAGGTCAGCGGCCCGGCCGCCGGGCTCACCGTGCTCATCTACGAGGCCGTTCGGACGTACGGGCTGCCCGCGCTCGGCGTACTCGTCCTCGCCGCGGGCCTGGTGCAACTGGGCATGGGCGTGCTGCGGCTCGGACGGTGGTTCCGGGCGATCTCCGTGGCCGTCGTGCACGGGATGCTGGCCGGCATCGGACTCGTCCTGATGGCCGGTCAGCTGTACGCCCTGGCCGGCGTGGAGGCTCCCGCGCGGACCCTGGCGAAGCTGGCCGGAGCGGTGGAGCTCGCGGCGCGCGCCGACTGGACAGCCGTGGCCCTGGGAGCCGGGACCGTCGCCGTCCTGGTGGCCTGGCGGCGGCTGCCGGAGCGGCTGCGGCTGGTGCCGGGAGCGCTCGTCGGGGTGGCCGCCGCGACCGCCGCGGCCCTGGTGCTGCGGCTGCCCGTGGACCGGGTCCGGGTCACGGGCGTCCTTGCGGCCGTGACCGCGCCCGGCTGGGGGGACTTCGGGGTGCTGGCCTCCGCGGGGGCCGCCGGCACGGTGATCGCGCTCGCCCTGATCGCCTCCGCCGAGACGCTGTTCAGCGCGGCCGCCGTGGACCGCATGCACGACGGGGCCCGGACCGACTACGACCGCGAACTGGTCGCCCAGGGCGTCGGGAACACCCTCTGCGGCCTGCTCGGAGCCCTGCCGATGACCGCCGTCATCGTCCGCAGCGCCGCCAACGTCGAGGCGGGCGCCCGCACTCGGGCCTCCCGGATCCTGCACGGCGGCTGGCTGCTGCTGTTCGCCGTGGCCGTACCCGGGCTGCTGGAAGCCGTCCCGCTCGCCGCCCTGGCCGGGGTACTGCTGCACGCGGGCTGGAAGCTGCTGCCGGTCCGGGCGGTGGCCACCCTGTGGCGCACCCACCGGGGCGAGGCCGTCGTCCTGGTGGCGACGGCTTCGGCGATCGTGGCCACGAACCTCTTCGAGGGCGTGCTCGCGGGTCTGGGGCTCGCCATCGCCAAGGCGGCCTGGGAGACCTCCCACGTGCACATCGAGCAGGTGTGGGAGGGCGAGGAGCTGTGCGTCCGGATACTGGGCAACGCCAGCTTCCTGCGGCTGCCCAAACTGCTCGACGAGCTGGACGCGCTGCCGCACGGCAGCGCCGTACGACTCGACCTGAGCGGGCTGCGCCACCTCGACCACGCCTGCCTGACCGCGCTCGACGGCTGGGAGCGGGCCCGCACGCCGCTTCCCGGTCGGGAGGGCGTCATCTAGGCCGTCTACCCTCCGACGGTGGACAACGAGATGAAGCGCACTCTGGGAGTCTTCGACGCGGTCGTCGTCGGGCTCGGGGCGATGGTCGGGGCCGGTATCTTCGCCGCGCTGGCCCCCGCGGCGCGCGCTGCCGGCGGAGCGCTCCTCGCGGCCCTCGCGCTCGCTGCCCTGGTGGCCTACTGCAACGCGCACTCATCGGCGCGGCTGGCCGCCCGCTACCCGTCCTCGGGCGGCACCTATGTGTACGGGCGCGAGCGGCTCGGGCCCTTCTGGGGACATCTCGCCGGGTGGGGCTTCGTCGTCGGCAAGACCGCGTCCTGCGCGGCCATGGCCCTCACCGTGGGGGCCTACGCGTGGCCCGGGCAGCAGCGCGCGGTGGCCGTGGCGGCGGTGGTGGCGCTGACCGCCGCGAGCTACGGCGGGATGCAGAAGTCCGCCCGGATCGCCCGGGTCGTCGTGGCGGCCGTACTGGCCGTGCTGGCCGGCGTCGTGGTGGTGTGCCTGTCCTCCGGTGCGGCCGCCGCCGGCCGTCCCGGCGGCCCGGACTGGGGCGCCGCCGGGCTGCTCCAGGGTGCCGGGCTGCTGTTCTTCGCGTTCGCGGGCTACGCCCGGATCACCACCCTGGGCGAGGAGGTGCGCGATCCGGAGCGCACGATCCCGCGGGCGGTGCCCCTGGCCCTGGGGATCGCCCTGCTCGTGTACGCCGCGGTCGCGGTGGCGGCGCTGTCGGTGCTCGGTGCCGACGGTCTGGGGCGGTCGGCGGCTCCGCTGGCCGACGCCGTGCGCGCGGCCGGTGTGCCCGGGCTGACTCCCGTCGTCCGGGTGGGCGCCGCCCTGGCGGCGCTGGGCTCGCTGCTGGCCCTCGTGCTCGGGGTGTCGCGGACCACCCTGGCGATGGCGCGGGACGGGCATCTCCCGCGCGCGCTGGCCGCCGTACATCCCCGGCATCAGGTGCCGCACCACGCCGAGCTGGCGGTGGGTGCGGTGGTGGCGGTGCTCGCGGCGACCACCGACCTGCGGGGCGCGATCGGTTTCTCGTCCTTCGGCGTGCTGGCCTACTACGCGATCGCGAACGCCTCCGCGTGGACTCTCGATTCAGGTGTCAAGGATCGGGCCGTGGCAGCGTTGGGGCTGTCCGGCTGTGTGGTGCTGGCCTGCGCGCTGCCCGCCGCGTCGACGCTCACGGGGGCCGGGGTGCTGGCACTTGGCGCGGTGGCCTACGCCGTGCGCCGACGGCTCACGCCCGCGATCCGAAGCCGGCCCAGGGCGTCAGCTCCAGGTCCCACTCCTCCCCCGCCCCCGAGGCGTCGCTGAACCAGGCGGTGCCTTCCAGCCAGCCGCGCAGCCAGTCGGCGAGTGCCGGCGATTCGAGGAACCAGGCGAGGCCCGGATCGCCCGTGTTCGGATCGAACAGCAGGACTTGGGCGGCTTCGGAGCGACAGTCCACGCAGACCCGCATGGCGCAGCCGAAGTCGGCTATGGGCAGTACGCCCTCGGGCCAGCGCCAGGCCGAGGTGCGCATCGCGGTGTATTCGCTGACGGCCGGCCCCAGCGCCAGCAGACCGCGCTCGGGACCGAGGCCGCCGTCCGCGACGCGGGTGTACAGGGCGCCGAGGAGCGGCGGCAGGGCGAAAGCCCAGTGCGGCTTCGGCCCGGCGCAGCTCCGCATGCTCCAGGGGAGCCGGAAGGGCCGTGGTCGAGGTCCCGGCGGCCGTGCACCGCTCCTGGTGGAAGCCGTACGCCCGCTCGGCGACTTCCTTCAGCAACTGCTCGATGTCATCCATGTACACACAGTGACATCCCCTACTGACAATCGCCCTGACCTGCGATCTTCATGCCTTCGGATCGCTCGGGTCGCCTTCCCGCTCCGTCTTCCCCCCGGAGTCGTACCCGACGAAGAACGTGGGCCGGCGCTGGACCGCGGTGTAGATGCGGCCGATGTACTCGCCGAGCAGACCGACGCAGATCAGCTGCACCCCGCCGAGGAAGAGCATCACTATGAACAGCGAGGTCCAGCCGGGGACCGTCTTGCCGGTCAGGTAGATCGCCAGGGTGACGCCCACCATCAGCAGGCAGCCGACGAAGCTGGCCACGCCGAGCCAGGTCGCCAGGCGCAGGGGCGCCGCGGAGAAGTTGATGATGCTGTCCACGCCCAGCCGGATCATCTTGCTCAGCGGGTACTTGGTCTCGCCCGCCACCCGCTCCTCGCGGTGGTAGGCGACCTGGCCGCTGGGGAAGCCGAGCCATGGCACGAGCAGGCGGTACACCCGCTGCTGGTCGGGGATGGACTTGACCGCCTCGACCGCCGCGCGGCTCAGCAGCCGGAAGTCGCCCGCCTGGGCGGGCACCTGCTTGCCGACCAGGCGGCGCACCAGCCAGTAGTACGCGCCGGCCGTGCGCCGCTTGAACCCGGTGTCGGTGCTCCGGTCCGCCCGGACCCCGTAGACGATGTCGAGGCCGTCCGCGCGGGCCAGGTCGAGCATCTCCGGGATCTTCTCCGGCGGGTCCTGGAGGTCCGCGTCGATGCTGACGACGTACGCCCCGAGGGCACTGTGCAGGCCCGCGGTGAGGGCGGCCTGGTGACCGGAGTTCCCGCGCAACCGGACGATCCGCAGTTCGGGCCATTTGACCTGGAACTCGGCGAGGAGTTCCGCGGTGCGGTCCTTGCTGCCGTCATCGACGGCGACGACCTCGTATGCGAGGTCCATGGCGTCGAGTGCCGGGCGCAGCCTGCCGACCAGGGCCGGCAGGGCGTCCTCCTCGTTGTACATCGGCACGACGACCGAGAGAGCCGTGGAGCGCTCGGTCGTGGAGGGCTCAGTCGACATCGGTTCTTCCTGCCCTTGGTGCGTGCCGCTCGTCCGCGTCACTCTTCCGCAGCCCTGAACTTTAATACGAGTGGATCAAACGGGTCCGGAGTGGGCGGAGAGGTCAGCGCGAGGCGAACGGCGCGTCCGTCGGGACGATCTCGCGGCCCAGCGGGAGCAGGGAGAGCGGGACCATCTTGAAGTTGGCGATGCCGAACGGGATGCCGATGATCGTGACGCACAGCGCGATGCCGGTGACGATGTGGCCGAGGGCCAGCCACCAGCCCGCGAGGACCAGCCACAGGACGTTGCCCACGCAGGAGGCGGCGCCCGCGTCGTGCCGTTCGACCGTGGTGTACCCGAAGGGCCACAGGGCGTACACCGCGATGCGGAAGGACGCTATGCCGAAGGGGATGCCGATGATGGTGATGCAGAGGATCACGCCGGCCAGGCAGTAGCCCAGGAACAGCCAGACTCCGCTGAGCACGAGCCAAATGAGATTGAGGATGGTCTTCACTGACTACGTCCTGCCATCTGTTCGAGCCGGGCGATGCGCTCGGCCATCGGGGGGTGCGTGGAAAACATTCTGGACAGGCCTTCGCCCGGACGGAAGGGATTGGCGATCATCATGTGGCTCGCCGTCTCGAGCCTCGGTTCGGGCGGCAGCGGGAGCTGCTTGGTCCCGGCGTCGAGCTTGCGCAGGGCGCTGGCGAGGGCGAGCGGGTCGCCGGTGAGTTGGGCGCCGGAGGCGTCCGCCTCGTACTCGCGCGAGCGGCTGATCGCGAGCTGGATCACGGAGGCCGCCAGCGGGCCCAGGATCATGATCAGCAGCATGCCGAAGAGGCCGGGCCCCTCGTCGTCGTTGGAGCGGCCGATCGGGATCAGCCAGGCGAAGTTCACCAGGAACATGATCACGGAGGCGAGGGCGCCGGCGACCGACGAGATGAGGATGTCGCGGTTGTAGACGTGGCTCAGCTCGTGGCCGATGACCCCGCGCAGCTCGCGCTCGTCGAGGATGCGCAGGATCCCCTCGGTGCAGCAGACCGCGGCGTTGCGCGGGTTGCGTCCGGTGGCGAAGGCGTTGGGGGCTTCGGTCGGCGAGATGTAGAGCCGGGGCATGGGCTGGCGCGCGGACGTGGAGAGCTCGCGCACCATGCGGTAGAGCTCGGGCGCCTCGAACTCGCTGACGGGGCGGGCGCGCATCGCGCGCAGCGCCAGCTTGTCACTGTTCCAGTACGCGTACGCGTTGGTGCCGAGGGCCACGAGGACCGCGACGATCAGGCCGCCCCGGCCGAAGAAGCTTCCGATGACGATGATGAGTGCCGACAGACCGCCGAGGAGTACGGCGGTCTTCAGCCCGTTGTGCCGGCGGTGCACGGTACGCCCTCCAGGTGTGCGGCAGGGGGACCCGTCCAGGATCTGTGGATCTGAGGACCTACGGTCCAGTGGACCCTTCCTTCCTGGTCAACGCCAGGTGAGGGCGGCAGGTTCCCCGCGCGCGCCCGCCCGGCCGCCCCGGTGGACCGGGCGGCGGGGGACCGGCGGGGGCACGGCAGGGGCACGGCAGGGGCGGCGGGGACTGGGCCGTACGGGTGACGGGCGCGCGGGCTACAGCGGGAAGAGGCTGCCCGTGGCGAAGCGCAGGGCCAGCTGCGGGGCTCCCGAGAGGACCAGGGCGGTGGCGGCGGTGAGCACGATGGCGGCGGTGACCGGCCACGGAGTGCCCCTACGGGGCCGTGCGCCCTCCGGCGCGGCCTCCTGCACGCCCTCCGGGGCGGTGTCCGCGTCGGGGGTGCGGAAGAGCAGGGCGGTCCAGCGCAGGTAGTAGTACAGGGCGACGACGACGTTCACGGCCATGACCACGGCGAGCCAGCCCAGGCCCGCGTCGACCGCCGCCCGGAAGACGGTGACCTTCGCGAAGAGCCCGATGATGCCCGGCGGCAGACCGGCCAGGCAGAGCAGGAAGAAGGCCAGCGCGAGGGCGGCGAGCGGGCGCTCGGCGTACAGGCCGCGGTAATCGGCGAGCCGGTGCAGCGGCCTCGTACGGGCCACCAGGGCGGCCACGGCGAAGGCGCCGAGGTTCACGGCGGCGTACATGAGGGCGTAGGCGACGGTGGAGCCGATCTGGTCGCGGCCGGCGTACGCGGCGGCGGCGATGGGGACCAGCAGGTAGCCGGCCTGGCCGACCGAGGACCAGGCGAGCAGCCGTACGGCACCGTTCGGGCGGTCGGCGGACTGGCGCAGGGCGGCCGCGTTGCCCAGCGTCATGGTGAGCGCGGCGAGGACGGCGAGGGCCGGGCCCCAGACGTCGGAGTACGCGGGGAACGCGATCACCGTGACGAGGATGAGGCCGGTGAAGCCGACGGCCTTGCCGATGACCGAGAGGTAGCCGGCGACGGGCAGCGGGGCGCCGACATAGGTGTCGGGGACCCAGAAGTGGAAGGGGACGGCAGCCGTCTTGAAGGCGAAGCCGACCAGGGTGAGCGCGACTCCGGCCATGGCGAGGGTGTCGAGCTGTCCGGGGACGTGTTCCAGCCGGTCGGCGACCTGGGTGAGGTGCAAGGAGCCGGTGGCGGCGTAGACGAAGCTGACGCCCATCAGGGACACGGCGGTGGCGGTGACGGAGGACAGGAAGAACTTGAGGGCGGCCTCGGAGGACAGCCGGTCGCCGCGGCGCATGCCGACGAGGGCGAAGGCGGGCAGCGAGGCGACCTCGAGGGCGACGATCAGGGTGGCGAGGTCACGGGAGGCGGGCAGCAGGGCCGCGCCGGCGGCGGAGGAGAGCAGCAGGAACCAGTACTCCCCGGCCGGCATGCGTGCCTCGCGGACGGTGGTGACCGACAGCAGGGCGGTGACCAGGGCGCCGCCCAGTACGAGGAACTGGACGACCAGCGCGAAGTGGTCGGCGGCGTAGCTGCACGCGCCGGCGCCGTCCGTGCCGGGCCCGGTGAGGCAGAAGGTGCTGCGGTCGCCGGCGCGCAGCGGCAGCAGGGTCGCGGTCGCGACGGCCAGCCCGGCCACGGAGATCCATCCGAGCAGCGGCTTGCGGTGCTCGGGTACGAAGAGGTCGGCGACCAGGACGAGGAGGCCGACGGCGGCGGTGACGACGACGGGCGCGATGGCGAGCCAGTCGACGGACTGGACCAGGCTGGGGGCGTCGGCGGCGGCGCTGACGATGGGCTGAAGGACCGTCATGAGTTCCCTCCCGCGAGGAGCTTCTGGACGGCCGGGTCGGTGAGGCCGAGGAGGACCGCGGGCCACAGGCCGGCGAGGACGGTGAGGGCGACGAGCGGGGTCCACGCGGCGAACTCGTAGTGCTGGATGTCGGCGAGGACCACCGGGGCCGCGCCGCCTTCGCGCACGGCCTTCGGGTCGCCCATGCACACCCGCCGTACGACGATCAGGAGATAGGCGGCGGTGAGCAGGGTGCCGAACGCTCCGACGGACATGTACGTGAGGAACGCGGGCCGCGACAGCCCCTCGGCGGGGTCGAACGCGCCGAACAGGGCCAGCATCTCGCCCCAGAAGCCGGCCAGGCCGGGCAGGCCGAGGGAGGCGACGGCGGCGAAGGCGAGGAACGCGCCGAAGCGGGGGGCACGGCCGTAGAGGGCGGCGCCGGTGGCTCCGGCGAGGGTGTCGAGGTCGGCGGTGCCGTAGCGGTCCTTGAGGGCGCCGACCAGGAAGAAGAGGAGGCCGGTGATCAGGCCGTGGGCGACGTTGGCGAAGAGCGCGCCGTTGACGCCGGTCGGGGTCATGGAGGCGATGCCGAGCAGCACGAAGCCCATGTGGCCGACGGAGGAGTAGGCGATGAGGCGCTTGAGGTCGCCCTTGCCTCCCTTGCGGGCGAGCGCGAGGCAGGCCAGCGACCCGTAGACGATGCCGACGGCGGCGAAGGCGCCGAGGTAGGGGGCGAAGGTGGCCATGCCGTCGGGGGTGACGGGCAGCAGGATGCGGACGAAGCCGTAGGTGCCCATCTTCAGCAGGACGCCCGCGAGGAGGACGGAGCCGACGGTGGGGGCGGCGGTGTGCGCGTCCGGCAGCCAGCTGTGCAGGGGCCACATGGGGGTCTTCACGGCGAGGCCGGTGCCGATGGCGAGGACGGCCAGGATCTGGGTGGTGTGGGACAGTTCGCGGCCGTTGTCAGAGGCCAGTGCCACCATGTCGAAAGTGCCGCTGTTCAGTCCGATCAGCAGCAGACCGAGGAGCATGACGACGGAGCCGAGGAGCGTGTAGAGGATGAACTTCCAGGCGGCGGCCTGCCGCTGAGCACCGCCCCAGCGGGCGATGAGGAAGTACATCGGGATGAGGACCATCTCGAAGGCGAGGAAGAACAGCAGCAGGTCGAGGACGGCGAAGGTGGCGAGGGTGCCGGACTCCAGGACCAGGAGCAGGGCGACGAAGGCCTTCGCGGAGGGGCCCGCGGGGAGCTTGAAGTAGCTGTAGAGCGCGCACAGGAAGAACAGCAGCGCGGTCATCAGGAGGAGGGGGAGCGAGATGCCGTCGATGCCGAGGTGGATCCGGACGTTCAGGGCCTGGATCCAGCTGATGTCCGTCGTCGCCTGGAAGCGGGACGGGGCGTCGTGGTCGAAGCCCAGGGTGAGGGCGATCGCCGCGGCGAGGATGGCGCCGGTCACGGTCACGCCGTGGCGCAGCACGGCCTGTTCGGGGCTCTTGCCCTTCAGTCCGGGCGGGGCCGGCAGGAGGGCGGCGACGGCGCCGACGAGCGGGCCGGCCACGATCAACGCCAGAAGGAACTGCATCACGGACGGGCTGATATCAATCACGGCTGACTCACGGCTCACGATCCGGCGTTGACGTTGGCGAGGACGGCGGTGGCGATCGCCAGGACCACGGCGCCGGCGAGCAGAGCGCTCAGGTAGCTCTGCACGTTGCCGGTCTGGGCGCGGCGTACGAGGCCTCCGAGCAGCCGGGGGCCGAGGCCGGCCCCGCGGACGTACGTGTCCACGACCTCGCGGTCGAGGAAGCGTACGAGGGACGCGGCGGACCGGACGGGGCGTACGAAGAGGCGGTCGTAGACGGCGTCGAGGTGGAAGCCGACGGCGGCGTGCCGGTGGAGCGGGCCGAGGAGCGCGCGTCCGGGGTCGGCGGCGGGAGCGGTGGAGACCACCGGGTGGTCGTGGGTGACTTCGCCGACCTCCGGGCTCTCCGCGGCGGACTCGGCGGCGACGACGGCCGCGGGCGCTCCGGCGGGGGCTCCGGCGGGGGCTCCGGCGGGGGCGAGCACACCCTCGGCGGCGGTGCCGGCTCCGGCCGCGGCTGCCGGGGCCAGGGCGGCCTTGGCCACGGCTCGCTGCCACAGGGCGTAGGTGAGGACCGCGCCGACGACGGCGGCGCCCGTGCCGAGGACCGAGGTCGTCAGCGACGGGGTGAGCTCACGGCCGTCGAAGAAGTCGGAGAGCGGTCCGGCCAGCAGGCCGAATCCGATGGTCGGGAGGGCCAGCAGCCACAGCACGCCGGTCATCGCGACGGGCTCCTTGCCGTGGTCGGGGGCGGCGGCGCCCCGGCCGCGGAAGGCCATCAGCCACAGCCGGGTGGCGTAGGCGGCGGTGAGCAGGGCGGTCAGTACGCCGGCGACGAGGACCAGCCAGCCGGCCGCGCTCGGGGCGAGCTCCGAGTGGCCGCCGGCGGTGTGCTCGGCGGCGACGAGGACGGCTTCCTTGGAGAAGAAGCCGGCGAAGGGCGGGAAGGCGGCGAGCGCGAGCAGCGCGATCGTCATCGTCCAGAAGACGTCCGGGATGCGCCTGGACAGCCCGTCCATCCGGGACATGGCGGCCAGGGAGTTGGTGCCGGAGGCGTGGATGATCACGCCGGCGCCGAGGAACAGCAGCGCCTTGAAGGCGCCGTGGGACAGGAGGTGGAAAACGGCGGCGGCCCGGTCGCCGACGGCCAGGGCCCCGGTCATGTAGCCGAGCTGGCCGATCGTGGAGTAGGCGAGCACCCGCTTGATGTCGTCCTGGGCCAGGGCGGCGAGGGCGGAGCCGACCATCGTGACGGCCGCCATGACGGCCAGGACCACCATCGCGGCCCGGGAGGCCGCGAAGACCGGGAGGAGTCGGGCGACGAAGTAGACACCGGCGGCGACCATCGTCGCGGCGTGGATCAGGGCGGAGACCGGGGTGGGGCCCGCCATGGCGTCCGGGAGCCAGGTGTGCAGCGGGAACTGCGCGGACTTGCCCGCGACTCCGGCCAGCAGCAGCAGGGCGATCAGCGTCGGGTGGTGGAGCCCGCCCGCGACGACGGTGCCCAGGATCTTCGTGATCCGGAAGGAGCCGGCGTCGGCGGCGAGTGCGAACAGGCCGATGAGGAAGGGGACGTCGCCGAGCTTGGTGACGAGGAAGGCCTTCAGGGAGGCGGAGCGGGCCGCCTCGGTCTCCCAGTAGTGGCCGACCAGGAAGTACGAGCAGATGCCCATGATCTCCCAGCCGACCAGCAGCACCATCAGGTCGCCGGAGTAGACGACGAGCAGCATGGCGGAGGTGAACAGTGAGACCAGAGCGGCGTAGGACGGGTACCGCGGGTCCTCGCGGAGGTACGCCGTCGAGTAGATCTGCACGCAGGTGGCGACGACGCCGACCAGGACGGCCACCATGACGGCGAAGCCGTCCAGGTGGAGCGAGAGTTCGATCGGCACCGAGCCGGTCGGGGTCAGCTCGGTCGCCGTGTCGATCGCCTTGCCGCCGCCCTGGCGCAGCGCGACCAGCACCGCGAGCACTGCGGCGCCCAGCGTGGGCAGGACGGCGAGGGGCTTGACGAAGCCGGGGGCGGTGCGGCCGAGCAGCAGTCCCGCCAGCGCGCCCAGGAAGGGCAGCAGGGGGACGAGTACGGCGAGGGTCGGGGTGCTCACGCGGCGGCTCCGGTCGCAGTGTTCGCGCTGTCCGGCTCGTGGCCCTCGGCGGTGTCGCGCAGTCGGTCGACGTCCGCGGTGCCCCGGTTGCGGTACACCGTCAGCACGATCGCGAGACCGATGCCGATCTCGGCGGCGGCGATGGCGATGGTGAAGAGGGTGAGGGCCTGGCCGGCGTGCAGGCTGTCGCGCAGCCAGACGTCGAAGGCCACCAGGTTGAGGTTGACGGCGTTGAGCATCAGCTCCACGGACATCAGGACCAGGATGGCGTTGCGGCGGGCGAGCACTCCGTACAGGCCCGTGCAGAAGAGGAGCGCCGCCAGCACGGCGGGGTAGGCGAGGTGCATCAGCGCTGCCCCTTCTTGTCGGTGGCGGGCGTCGTCGCCGGCTTGGTCGCGGACGCCGGCTTGGTCGCGGGCGCGGACGCGCCGGTGTCCGGGGTGTCCTTGCGGGACAGCACGATGGCGCCGATCAGGGCGGCGAGGAGGAGGACGGAGAGCGCCTCGAACGGCAGCACCCAGTGCCGGAAGAGGATCTCGCCGGAGACCTTGGTGGAGCCCTGGACGGGGCCGTCGAGGTCGATCCAGGTGGTGCGGAAGGCGTCGACGACCACCCAGACGAGCGCGGCGGCCGCGACGAGGGCCACGCCGAGCGCGACCGGGCGGTTGCCCGAGTCGGCGTCCGGTGAGCGGCCGATGGGCGCCTTGGTGAGCATCAGCCCGAAGAGGAGGAGGACGACCACGGAACCGAGGTAGATCAGTACCTGCACCCAGGCGATGAACTCGGCGGTCAGCAGCAGGTACTCGACGGCGATCCCGCCGAGCGCGACGACCAGCCACAGGGCGGCGTGCACGAGCTGCTTGGTGGTGACCGTGACGGCGGCCGCGCCGAGCGTGGCGAGGCCGACGAGGACGAAGGCGATCTCGACGCCGGTCGGGGAGAGGAAGCCGTTGCCCTGGGCGGCTGCGGTGATCACGCGTCTCCTTCCGGGGCCGGGTCCTGCCCGGGGGCCGGGGTGTCGGGGGTCGCCCCGGCGGCCGCGGCCGCGTCGGCGGCGGCGGTGGCCTCGGCCTTCTCCACGGCCTTGCGGGCGGCCGCGACTTCCTTGGGTTCCTCGGCGGCCGGGTCCAGGGCGGGCGGCGCCGGGACGGTCCACATCCACTCGCGCAGCTTGTCGCGCTCGTGGGTCAGTTCGTGGATGTCGGTCTCGGCGTACTCGAACTCCGGCGACCAGAACAGTGCGTCGAAGGGGCACACCTCGATGCAGATGCCGCAGTACATGCAGAGGGAGAAGTCGATGGCGAAGCGGTCGAGGACGTTGCGGCTGCGCTCCCGGCCACCGGGGGCGGCGGCCGGGACCGTCTCCTTGTGGGAGTCGATGTAGATGCACCAGTCGGGGCACTCGCGCGCGCACAGCATGCAGACCGTGCAGTTCTCCTCGAACAGGCCGATGACCCCGCGCGAGCGCGGCGGGAGCTCGGGCTGCACCTCGGGGTACTGGGCGGTGTGCGAGCGCTTCGTCATCGTGCGCAGCGTGACGGCCAGGCCCTTGGCGAGGCCGGAGCCGGGGATGGGGGGCATTTACTGGATCGCCACCTTCACGATGCCGGTGAGCGCGATCTGGGCGAGCGCGAGCGGGATGAGTACGGTCCAGGCGAGCTTCTGCAGCTGGTCCTCGCGCAGGCGGGGGTAGCTGACGCGGAGCCAGATCACCACGAAGGAGAGCGCGGCGATCTTGAGCAGGGTCCAGACCCAGCCGAAGGAGTCGCCGCCGAAGGGGCCGTGCCAGCCGCCGAGGAAGAGGACGGTGGTGAGGGCGCACAGCACGACGATGCCCGCGTACTCGGCGAGCAGGAACAGCGCGAAGCGCAGGCCGGTGTACTCGGTGTACGCGCCGAAGATGATCTCGGAGTCGGCGACGGGCATGTCGAAGGGGGGCCGCTGGAGTTCGGCGAGGCCGGCGGTGAAGAAGACGAGTCCGCCGACGATCTGCCAGGGCAGCCACCACCACTCGAAGGCGCCGACGATGCCGGGGAGCGACACCGTCCCTGCGGCCATGGCGACCGAGGCGGCCGCGAGCAGCATGGGGAGCTCGTAGGCGAGCAGCTGCGCGGCGGTGCGGAGGCCTCCGAGGAGGGAGAACTTGTTCGCGGAGGCCCAGCCGGCCATGAGCGAGCCGAGTACTCCGACGCCCATGACGGCGAGCGCGAAGAACAGCCCGGCATCGATGACCTGGCCGACGGCTCCCTCGCCGGGGCCGATGGGGATGGCGAGGAGGACCAGGAGGTACGGGAGGAGGGCGACGGCGGGGGCGAGCTGGAAGACGCGGCGGTCGGCGTTGGCCGGGACGATGTCTTCCTTCTGCGCGAACTTGACCCCGTCGGCGACGAGCTGGGCCCAGCCGTGGAAGCCGCCGGCGTACATGGGGCCGAGGCGGCCCTGCATGTGGGCCATCACCTTGTGCTCGGTCTGCCCGACGACGAGCGGGAGCACGAGGAAGACGGCGAAGACGACGATCAGCCGCAGGGCGACGTCGAGGACGTCGTTCACGCGGCGCCTCCGTTGGGGTCGGTGGTCGGATCGGCCTCGGCGGGGTCGACGGGTCCCGCGGGTGCGGCCGGGGGCTCCGGTGCGGCCGGCTCCGGTGCGGCCGGGGGCTCCGGTGCGGCCGGCTCCGGTGCGGCCGGGGGCTCCGGTGCGGCCGGCTCCGGTGCGGCCGGGGGCTCCGGTGCGGCCGGCTCCGGTGCGGCCGGCTCCGGTGCGGCCGGCTCGGCCGGGGGCTTGTCGAAGGCGGGCTTCGGGTCGTGCCAGGGTGCGTCCGAGCTCCGGGGCACGGGCCGCCTCGGTGCCTCCGGCGCGGGGCCGGTGGCCTGGCTGGCCGAGCCTTCGGATGCCGAGCGGGTGCGGCGGGCCGGGCGCGGCGGAGTGGCCTCGTCCGGGGTCCCGGCCGGGGCCTCGGTCACCGGCGCGGCCGGAGCCGCGGGCTCGGCCGAGGCCGGAGTCGGAGCCGAGGCCGGAGCCGGAGCCGCGGGCGATCCCGGCGTCGCCGGCGCGGCCGCCTGGCTCGCCGAGCCTTCGGACACCGAGCGGGTGCGGCGGACCGGGGCGCCCTCGCGCGGGGTGCGGACCGGGCGTTCGCCCGGGGCCGCCGCGGTGCGCGGGGTGCGGGCGGGGCGGGCGGGGGCCGGGGGGAGCTGGCCCTTGAGCGGGCCCCACTCGTTGGGGTCCGGGACGCCCGGCGGGAGCATCTGGCGGCGCTTCGGCGCGTCCGGGTCGTGCGCCTCGCCCGGCTCCTTCGCGCCCGGCCAGGCCTTGGCGACGCGGGCGGCGAGGACGAAGTCCTTGCGCAGCGGGTGGCCCTCGAAGTTTTCGGGGAGGAGCAGCGGGACCAGGTTCGGGTGGTCGGTGAAGACGACCCCGAACATCTCGAACGTCTCGCGCTCGTGCCATTCCGCGCCCGCGTACACCGCGACCGCGGAGGGCAGGGAGGGCGCCGAGTGGGGGACGGTGGTCCGCAGCAGCAGGCGGCGTACGCGGTGGTTCTCCAGCGAGACCACGTGCGCGCACACGCGGAAGCCCGTGCCCGGCTCGTCCACCGCGCTCAGCCAGTCGAAGTACGTGCAGCCCAGCTTGTCGCGGGCGATCTCCAGCGCGGGGATCCAGCTCGCGGTGGGCACGTCGACCGTGAGGACGGAGTACGAGAAGGAGCCGACGGCCTCCGCGCCGAAGACCGTTCCCGCCGCGTCGGGGAGGGAGTCGTAGAGGTTCACGCGTTTGTCCCCGGGGTGGGCGGCGGCGTGACCAGCGCGCTGGTCAGCTGCGCGGGAGACGGCGGTGCCGGGTTCGCGTAGCGCTCCGCCAGCGATTCGCGGGCGATCTTCTCCTGGAGCTTGAGGATGCCCTGCAGCAGCGCCTCGGGACGGGGCGGGCAGCCCGGGACGTAGACGTCGACCGGGATGATCTGGTCGACGCCCTTGGTCACCGAGTACGAGTCCCAGTACGGGCCGCCGCAGTTGGAGCAGGCGCCGAAGGAGATGACGTACTTCGGCTCGGGCATCTGCTCGTACAGCCGCTTGACGGCCGGGGCCATCTTGTCCGTCACCGTGCCCGAGACGATCATGAGGTCCGCCTGGCGCGGGCCGGGTGCGAAGGGGATCACGCCGAGCCGGATGAAGTCGTGCCGGGCCATCGACGCCGCGATGAACTCGATCGCGCAGCAGGCGAGGCCGAAGTTGAAGACCCACAGGCTGTAGCGGCGGCCCCAGTTGAGGACCACCTTCATGGGCTCGGGCGCGAGGCGGGACAGGACGCCCAGGCGCTTCGGCTCCGGGAGCAGCTGCGGCTCCGACGGCACGGCCGGGGTACCGGCCGGGGTCACAGCCATTCGAGGACGCCCTTCTTGTACGCGTAGAGCAGGCCGACGGCCAGGAAGCCGAGGAAGATGAACATCTCCACCAGCGTCGTGGCGCCGTAACCGGCGGCGGCGAACACCGTCGCCCAGGGGAAGAGGAAGATCGAGTCGACGGCGAAGATGACGTAGAGGAAGGCGTAGACGTAGTAGCGGACCTGGGTGTGCGCCCAGCCCTCGCCGACCGGGTCCACGCCGCATTCGTACGTCAGCAGCTTCTCGGGGGTCGGGACGACGGGGCGCAACAGGCGGCCGGCGCCGAACGCCACCGCCACGAAGAGCACACCGAGCACGGCCATGAGGCCGACGACCGAATACGTCCGGAAGTAGTCCGCGGCGAGCACGGATACGGTCGATACCGTTGGTTCGGGCACGTCCGTTCCTCGTTCCTCGGCCACTGTCGACGATCAGGTTGATCTGGTACGGACGGGAGTCTAGGGCCTGGGTCCCACAGGGTGGGGTTATCCCCCGTTTACCTCGGCCCGGCTGCCCCATGGCATCGGGACCGCGCGGTTGACAGGGTGGGCGCATGACCGCGAGCGAACACACCCCCGACGACGGCTCCCTCCCTCCCGTACGCGCTGCCTTCGATGCCGTGACGTGGAAGGAAATCGCCTACTTGCTGAGCAATTTCCCCGCCGCCCTCATCGGGTTCGTCTACACGGTCGTCATGGTCTCGACCGCGGGTGGTCTGTCCGTGACCGCGGTCGGACTTCCGCTGCTCGCGTCCGGTCTCTACCTGTCTCGCCAGTTGGGACGGCTGGAACGGTGGCGGGCGCGCGACCTCTTGGGCGTACGGGTGGACGAGCCGACGCCGATGCCCGGACCGCGGCGGTCCGGCGGTTTCTTCCCCTGGCTGTGGGCGACTCTGAAGGACCCGGTGGCCTGGCGGACCGTGCTGTTCGAGCTGGTGCGGCTGCCGTGGGCGGTGCTGACCTTCTCCGTGACGCTGACCGGGCTGTTCGTCCTGTGGCCGGTACTGCCGTGGGTGGTGCGCGGGCTCGCGAACGTGGACCGGGCGATGGTACGGGGCCTGCTGTCGCCGTCGGACGAGCTGGAGCGGCGCATCGCGGAGCTGGAATCCGACCGGGGCGTCGTGGTCGACACGGCGGCGGCCGACCTGCGGCGCATCGAACGGGACCTGCACGACGGGGCGCAGGCGCGGCTGGTGGCACTGGCGATGGGGCTGGGCCTGGCGAAGGAGAAGCTGCTGGAGGACCCCGAGGGGGCGGCGGCGATGGTGGACGAGGCGCACGGCGAGGTGAAGATCGCCCTGCAGGAACTCCGGGACCTGGCACGGGGGATCCACCCGGCGGTACTGACGGACCGGGGGCTGGACGCCGCGCTGTCGTCGGTGGCCTCGCGGTGCCTGGTGCCGGTGAAGGTGGCGGTGGACCTGCCGGCGCGGCCGGCGGAGGCGATCGAGGGGATCGCGTACTTCGTGGTCTCGGAGCTGCTGCAGAACGTGAGCAAGCACGCCGGGCCGCAGGCGCGGGGGGCGGAGGTCGAGGTGTGGCGGGCGGACGGTGCGGCCGGGGGCCGGTTGATGATCCGGGTGTCGGACGACGGGCGCGGGGGCGCGGATGCCCTGGCCGGGTCGGGGCTGGCGGGTCTGGGCGAGCGGCTCGACGCGGTGGACGGGGTCCTGGTGGTGGAGTCCCCGGTGGGCGCGGGCACGGTGGTGACTGCGGAGCTCCCCTGGCGCGAACGCACGGCCTGACCGATCCCCCACCGGGAGGCGTCCCCGGTCGCGGGGGCCGGGCTGACTGCGGGCCCCGCCGCGCGTGAGTGCGGCGCCGTTCCCGGGGACCAGCCCCCGGACCCCCCGCGCCTCAAACGCCGGCGGGGCTGGACTTTCCAGCGCCGCCGGCTTTCACGTGCGGGCCGACGCCGGCCGAATCCAGCCCCGCCGGCGTTTGAGGCGCGGGTCTGGGCAGAGCCCAGGGAACGGGCGAAGGGCGGGTAGGGGACCTCCGCCCCGCGCAGCGGGCACACCGCAGCCGCCGCGCCGGGACACAGCCGGCGATCGGCCCCCAAGGCGGAGCCCGCCTGGTGGCGCGGCCGACAGCACGGCCGTAACCGAGACCCACCGCCCGGGTGACGGCCCGACCAGCAGCCGGGCCGCGGCCCGGGGTTGGCCCCCAGGCCGACCGCGGGGCCGCGCCCCGAGAGCAGGGCCGCGCCGGACGGGACCCCAGCCCCGGAGCCGGGCCGAGCCGCAACCCCCTACGGGACCGCCGGCGCCGTGGTGGGGTTAACCCCCGGGGGGAGACGCCTACCCGCCCGATGGTCGTGCGGGGGTGCGGGGCGGGAGGGTTGGGGGACACCGCAGACGAAGGGCAGGCAGGCGACATGGGCAGCAGCGCACACAGCGGCAGCGGTTTCGGCAGGGTGCTGCGGGCTCCCCTGGAGGGCCGGACCTGGCGGGAGTTCGGGTACCTGATGCTCGGGCTGCCGCTCAGCACGCTGTACTTCTCCCTCGCCATCGCCGGCGTCAGCGTCGGCGCCGGTCTGCTCGTCACCTTCCTCGGAGTCCCGGTCCTCGCGGGACTCCTCGCCATGTGCCGCGGGTTCGGCCGCGTGGAGCGGGCCCGGGTGCGCGGGATGCTGGGCCACGACATCGGCGAGCCGGAGCCGGTCCGGGCGAGGAAGGCGGGGGCGATCGCCGCCATGGGGGCCCTGCTCAAGAGCGGGAGCGCCTGGCGGCACGTGCTGTACTCCGTGATCCACTTCCCGTGGGCGGTGTTCAGCTTCACCGTGGCCCTGGTGTTCTGGGCCTACGGGTGGGCCATGCTGCTGTACCCCCTCTGGTTCTGGGTCTTCCCGGCGTACACCGACCAGCCCGGTCTGCAGCTCTTCCAGAACGACGACTACACCTTCTACCTGGACTCACCCCTGGCGATCGCGCTGACCTGCACGGCCGGGCTCGCGTTCACCCTCGCCACCCCCTGGGTCGTCCGCGCCCTGACCACCGTGGACCGGGTGCTCGTCGCCGGGCTGCTCGGCCCGTCCCGGCTCGCGCACCGGGTCAGCGAGCTGGAGTCGGACCGGGGGGTCATGGTCGACACCGCGGCCGCCGATCTGCGGCGCATCGAGCGGGACCTGCACGACGGTGCCCAGGCCCGGCTGGTGGCGCTGGCCATGGACCTGGGCCTGGCGAAGGAGAAGCTGGCCGAGGACCCGCGGGCCGCGGCCCGCATGGTGGACGAGGCACACGGCGAGGTGAAGATCGCCCTACAGGAGCTGCGCGACCTGGCCCGCGGGATCCACCCGGCCGTCCTGACCGACCGGGGGCTGGACGCGGCCCTGTCCTCGGTGGCCTCGCGGTGCGCCGTGCCGGTACGGGTGGCCGTGGAGCTGCCCTCGCGCCCGGCGGCGGCGATCGAGGGGATCGCGTACTTCACCGTCTCGGAGCTGCTCCAGAACATCAGCAAGCACGCGCGGGCCCGTACGGCCGGTGTCGACGTGTGGAAGTCCGGCGACCGGCTGCTGATCCAGGTCGCCGACGACGGGCTGGGCGGGGCCGCCGCCGTGGCCGGATCGGGGCTGGCGGGACTCGCCGAGCGGCTCGACGCGGTGGACGGGGTCCTGGTCGTGGACTCCCCCGCCGGCGGCGGCACCACCGTGACCGCCGAGCTCCCCTGGCGCCCCGCCGCCTGAGGGCCGGCCGCCCGGAGGGCAGCCGAAGGGGCGGAGGACAGCCGCAACGCGCGCGGCCGCGCGTGACCGCAAGCAACCGTGAGTGACCCTCCGACACCTCCCGGTGAGATCCACCCCGCTCCCCCTCCCGCCCCACCCCCGCCGTTCGCCCCGCCCCACCGGGGCGAACGGCCCGACTTTCCGGGACCGCGGGCGGAGGGGGCCCTTCCACCTCCGGAAACACGGTTTCCGCCCCCACACGTTGATCCCACTCCGCCTCGATCCGACCTCAGGGCTGGGATGCTTGGCTCAGTCAGGGAAAACGGGGCACGTGTGGACGCGGGGAGCAGCGAAGTCGTGGAGGACAGGGTGCGAGTGGTCATCGCCGAGGATTCAGTGCTGCTGCGTGAGGGCCTGACCCGGTTGCTGACCGACCGGGGGCATGACGTCGTCGCAGGCGTCGGGGACGCGGAAGCCCTGATCAAGACGGTGGCGGACCTGGCGGGGCAGAACGCGCTGCCGGACGTGGTGGTGGCCGATGTACGGATGCCGCCGACGCACACCGACGAAGGCGTACGGGCCGCTGTGCGGCTGCGGCGCGACCACCCCGGCATAGGCGTGCTGGTGCTGTCGCAGTACGTGGAGGAGCAGTACGCCACCGAACTGCTGGCCGGTTCCAGTACCGGTGTGGGGTACCTGCTCAAGGACCGGGTGGCCGACGTACGGGAATTCCTGGACGCCGTCGTCCGCGTGGCCCGGGGCGGTACCGCCCTGGACCCGGAGGTCGTGGCGCAGCTGCTCGGCCGCAGCCGCAAGCAGGACGTACTGGCGGGGCTGACCCCGCGCGAGCGCGAGGTGCTCGGGCTGATGGCCGAGGGGCGGACCAATTCCGCCGTGGCCAAACAGCTCGTGGTGAGTGACGGCGCGGTGGAGAAGCACGTCAGCAACATCTTCATGAAGCTGGGCCTGTCACCGAGTGACGGGGATCACCGGCGCGTGCTGGCCGTCCTCACCTACCTAAGATCTTGATCAACTGACACCCTGTCAGGTAAGGCCGGATTCGGACAGACCGCCGAAGGGGCGGTCCAGAACCTGAGCACCCCGGGAGTGAATCCCTACGGACGTAGGGTTGACCTCGGGCAGTGCTCTCGCCTCGAAGGAGGTCCAGTTCAGTGACCAGCCAGGTCAGTAGCCCAGCCGAACAGTCCGACGGGGCCGAAGGCGCGGTCGTCGGCGAGCAGCGGACGTCCCCGGGCCCGAACGGAGACACCCAGGGCCACGGCGGTGGCGCCGACGGCAGCGGCGGCCACGGTGGCAAGGAAGTACGCCGACTCGATCGGGTGATCATCCGCTTCGCGGGTGACTCCGGTGACGGCATGCAGCTCACCGGGGACCGTTTCACCTCGGAGACCGCGTCCTTCGGGAACGACCTCTCGACGCTGCCGAACTTCCCCGCCGAGATCCGGGCGCCCGCCGGCACCCTCCCCGGTGTGTCGAGCTTCCAGCTGCACTTCGCCGATCACGACATCCTGACGCCGGGCGACGCCCCGAACGTGCTGGTGGCGATGAACCCGGCGGCGCTGAAGGCCAACATCGGGGACGTACCGCGCGGCGCGGAGATCATCGTCAACACCGACGAGTTCACCAAGCGCCCGATGGCGAAGGTCGGCTACGAGACCTCCCCGCTGGAAGACGGCTCCCTGGACGCCTTCAACGTCCACCCGGTGCCGCTGACCACCCTCACGGTCGAGGCACTGAAGGGCTTCGGGCTCTCCCGCAAGGAGGCCGAGCGCAGCAAGAACATGTTCGCGCTGGGGCTGCTGTCCTGGATGTACCACCGGCCCACCGAGGGCACCGAGACCTTCCTGCGGCAGAAGTTCGCGAAGAAGCCCGACATCGCCGAGGCGAACGTCACCGCCTTCCGGGCCGGCTGGAACTTCGGCGAGACCACCGAGGACTTCGCCGTCTCCTACGAGGTGGCCCCGGCCACCCGCGCCTTCCCGGCCGGCACCTACCGCAACATCTCCGGGAACCTCGCCCTGTCCTACGGGCTGATCGCGGCGGGGCAGCAGGCCGATCTGCCGCTCTACCTGGGTTCGTACCCGATCACCCCGGCCTCGGACATCCTGCACGAGCTGAGCAAGCACAAGAACTTCGGCGTACGCACCTTCCAGGCCGAGGACGAGATCGCCGGGATCGGCGCGGCCCTGGGCGCGGCGTTCGGCGGCGCGCTCGCCGTGACCACCACCTCCGGCCCGGGCGTCGCGCTCAAGTCCGAGACGATCGGCCTCGCGGTCTCCCTGGAGCTGCCGCTGCTGATCGTGGACATCCAGCGCGGCGGCCCCTCCACGGGTCTGCCGACCAAGACGGAGCAGGCCGATCTGCTCCAGGCGATGTACGGGCGCAACGGCGAGGCCCCGGTCCCGATCGTGGCCCCGCGGACCCCGGCGGACTGCTTCGACGCGGCGCTGGAAGCCGCCCGGATCGCGCTGACGTACCGGACGCCGGTGTTCCTGCTCTCCGACGGGTACCTCGCCAACGGCTCCGAGCCGTGGCGCATCCCGGACGTGGCGGACCTGCCGGACCTGAAGGTGCAGTTCGCCTCCGGCCCGAACCACGAGCTCGCGGACGGCACCGAGGTCTTCTGGCCGTACAAGCGCGATCCGCAGACCCTGGCCCGCCCGTGGGCGGTCCCGGGCACGCCGGGTCTGGAGCACCGCATCGGCGGCATCGAGAAGCAGGACGGCACGGGCAACATCTCCTACGACCCGGCCAACCACGAGTTCATGGTCCGCACCCGCCAGGCCAAGATCGACGGCATCCGGGTCCCGGACCTGGAGGTCGACGACCCGGACGGCGCGCGGACCCTGGTCATCGGCTGGGGCTCGACGTACGGGCCGATCACGGCCGCGGTGCGCCGGCTGCGGCTCGCCGCCGTCCCCGTCGCACAGGCCCATCTGCGCCACCTCAACCCCTTCCCGGGGAATCTGGGCGAGGTCCTGAAGCGTTACGACAAGGTAGTGGTGCCGGAGATGAACCTCGGGCAGCTCGCGACCCTCCTGAGGGCCAAGTACCTGGTCGACGCACAGTCGTACAACCAGGTCAACGGCATGCCGTTCAAGGCCGAGCAGCTCGCCACCCATCTCAAGGAGGCCATCAATGACTGAGGTGACGGACACCCCGACCCTGCTCTCGCTGGTGCCGAAGGCCGCCGCCAAGCAGTCGATGAAGGACTTCAAGTCGGACCAGGAGGTCCGCTGGTGCCCGGGATGCGGGGACTACGCGGTGCTCGCCGCCGTGCAGGGGTTCATGCCCGAGCTGGGACTGGCGAAGGAGAACATCGTCTTCGTCTCCGGCATCGGCTGTTCCTCGCGCTTCCCGTACTACATGGACACCTACGGGATGCACTCGATCCACGGGCGCGCCCCGGCCATCGCCACGGGTCTGGCGACCTCCCGCCGCGACCTGTCGGTCTGGGTGGTCACCGGTGACGGCGACGCCCTCTCCATCGGCGGGAACCACCTGATCCATGCGCTGCGGCGCAACGTCAACCTCAAGATCCTGCTGTTCAACAACCGGATCTACGGGCTGACCAAGGGGCAGTACTCCCCCACCTCCGAGATCGGCAAGATCACCAAGTCGACCCCGATGGGCTCGCTCGACGCGCCCTTCAACCCGGTGTCGCTCGCGATCGGCGCGGAGGCCACCTTCGTGGCCCGGACGGTCGACTCCGACCGCAAGCACCTCACCGAGGTGCTGCGCGCGGCGGCCGCCCACGAGGGCACGGCGCTGGTGGAGATCTACCAGAACTGCAACATCTTCAACGACGGCGCCTTCGAGGTCCTCAAGGACCACGAACAGGCCCAGGAGGCCGTCATCCGCCTCGAGCAGGGGCAGCCGATCCGCTTCGGTGTCGACAACGCCAAGGGGGTCGTGCGCAACGCGGCCACCGGCGACCTGGAGGTCGTGACGGTGACGGCGGCGAACGAGTCCCGCGTCCTGGTCCACGACGCGGCCTCGGCGTCCCCGACCAACGCGTTCGCCCTGTCCCGGCTGGCCGACCCCGACACGCTGCACCACACGCCCATCGGGGTGTTCCGCGACGTGGCGCGGCCCGTCTACGACACGCTCATGGCCGAGCAGCTGGAGACGGCCGTGGACCGCGGCGGCAAGGGCGACCTGGGCGCGCTGCTGAGCGGCAAGGACACCTGGACCGTCGTCGGCTGAACCGTCGCCGTTCGCTCCTCTTCGAAGCCCGGACCTGATCCCAGGTCCGGGCTTCGTCGTCTCCCGGCGTCGGGCGTCCACCGCCCGGCGGTCACCGTCGAGTGTCATGAGCATCTCCTCGAACGCTAATGACTTCCGGCTCGTGCGGCGCTACCGTCGTCAGGTTGGCTTGAAGTAGCTCTGGAGGTCCCGTGAAGGCAGAGAACGACCAGCGCACGGGTTTGCTCTACGGATTCGGCGCGTACGGAATGTGGGGGATCGTGCCCCTCTTCTGGCCGCTCCTCCAGCCCGCCGGAGCCATCGAGATCCTCGCCCACCGCATGGTGTGGTCCCTGGCCGTGGTCGGCCTGGCGCTGCTCGCCCTACGGCGCTGGGGATGGATGGCGGAGCTGCTGCGCCAGCCGCGCAAGCTGGCGCTCCTCGTGGTGGCCGCCGTCCTGGTCACTGTGAACTGGGGCGTGTACATCTGGTCCGTCAACAACGGCGCGGTCGTCGAGGCGAGCCTCGGCTACTTCATCAACCCCCTGGTCACCATCGCGCTCGGCGTCCTGGTCCTCGGCGAGCGGCTGCGCCGCACGCAGTGGGCGGCCGTCGCGATCGCCGTCTCCGCCGTACTGGTCCTCGCCGTCGGGTACGGGCGGCCGCCGTGGATCTCGCTGATCCTTGCCTTCTCCTTCGCCCTGTACGGGCTGATCAAGAAGAAGCTCGGCATGGGCGGCCTGGAGTCGCTGACCGCCGAGACCGTGATCATGTTCCTGCCCGCCCTGGGCTACCTGCTGTGGCTCGGCGCGCGGGGCCAGTCCACCTTCACCGCCCAGGGCCCGGGGCACGCCGCCCTGCTCGCCTCGGCCGGGCTGGTCACCGCGATACCGCTGATCTGCTTCGGCGCGGCAGCGATCCGGGTCCCGCTGTCCACCCTCGGGCTGCTCCAGTACATGGCCCCGGTCTTCCAGTTCGGGCTGGGCGTCCTGTACTTCCACGAGGCCATGCCGCCCGCGCGCTGGGCCGGCTTCTCCCTGGTCTGGGCCGCCCTGTCGATCCTCACCTGGGACGCCCTGCGCACCGCCCACCGCGCCCGCGCCACCCGCCTGGAGCTCGCCCTGGCCCCCCTGCCGGCCCCTCAGCCGACCCCGGCGCGCGAGACCGCGTAACGCCCCGTACGGAGCTCCGATGGGCGCGTCCCCGGACGCGCCCATCGGCATGTCCGGCGCCCCCTCCGCTCGGTCGCCCACCGGTTGCGTGACGGACGGGGCCACCCGTGTCCGGCTTCCGAACGGGTCTGACCGGATTGTGGTCTTGACGGATAGTCACACTCTCGCTGAACATCGGGCTCGCACTGACGCACGTAGCTCACCTGTACTTCCCGCACGTTTCCGCACACATCCCCAGTACGGAATCCCGGAGCCCCCACATGAGCCTGTCCGTCTCCCGGCGCCTGGCCGCCGTGACCGCCCTCGCGGTCACCGGTCTGTTCGCCGCCACCGCTCCCGCCGCGCTCGCCGCGCCCAGCGGGCCCTCCGCGCCCTCTACGCTCGCCGCTGCGCCCACTCCGCCCGACATCCCCGTCGCCAACGTCAAGGCACACCTGACGCAGCTGCAGTCCATAGCCACCGCCAATGGCGGCAACCGCGCACACGGCAAGGCCGGCTACAAGGCCTCGATCGACTACGTCAAGGCCAAGCTGGACGCCGCCGGCTTCACCACCACCCTGCAGACCTTCAGCTCCAGCGGTGCGACCGGCTACAACCTGATCGCCGACTGGCCGGGCGGCGACCCGAACTCGGTCCTGATGTCCGGCTCGCACCTGGACTCGGTCAACGCGGGCCCCGGCATCAACGACAACGGGTCCGGTTCGGCCGCCATCCTGGAGACCGCGCTGGCCGTCTCCCGCGCGCAGCTCCAACCGACGAAGCACCTGCGCTTCGGCTGGTGGGGCGCGGAAGAGCTCGGCATGATCGGCTCGAAGTACTACGTGAACAACCTGCCGGCCGCCGAGAAGTCGAAGATCTCCGGCTACCTGAACTTCGACATGATCGGCTCGCCGAACCCGGGCTACTTCGTCTACGACGACGACCCCACCATCGAGCAGACCTTCAAGAACTTCTACGCGGGCGTCGGCATCCCGACCGAGATCGAGACCGAGGGCGACGGCCGCTCCGACCACGCGCCGTTCAAGAGCGCGGGCATCCCGGTCGGCGGCCTGTTCTCGGGCGCCGACTACACCAAGACGGCGGCCCAGGCCCAGAAGTGGGGCGGCACCTCCGGTCAGGCCTTCGACCGCTGCTACCACGCCTCCTGCGACACCACGGCGAACATCAACGACACCGCCCTGGACCGCAACTCCGACGCCATCGCCTACGCGATCTGGAACCTCGGGGCGGCCACTCCGGTCCCGCCGGGCCAGTCCTTCGAGAACACGGCGGACGTGAACATCCCGGACTCCCCCGCCGCCGCGGTGACCTCGCCGATCACGGTCTCGGGCGTCACGGGCAACGCCCCGGCCACCACCAAGGTCGACGTGAACATCGTCCACACCTACCGCGGTGACCTGGTGGTCGACCTGGTGGCTCCCGACGGCACCGTCTACAACCTGCACAACCGCACCGGCGGCAGTGCCGACAACCTCGTCCAGTCCTACACCGTCAATGCCTCCGCCGAGGTGGCCAACGGGGTGTGGAAGCTCCAGGTCAAGGACGCGGCCGCACAGGACGTCGGCTACATCAACAGCTGGAAGATCACCTTCTGAAACAGGAGATTGGTCTAGTCCTCTGAGCTCCGGTGTGATCTGATCCGATCATGCCGGAGCTCATTGCCGCCCTGTTCAGCCTGGTCGCCCAGGCCGCCGCCGCCATCAACCCCGCGCAGCTGGTGCGCGGGCGCCGGCGGCTGAGGCGTCTGTCGGACCACGCCCAGGGCCGCCCCGTGCAGGTCCCCTGCGACCTGCGGGACACCGGCCTCACCGCCGGCCGGTGGGCCGAGGGCCGCCTGGAGCTCCCGCCCGGCGGGCCGGGCGGCCCGGTCCGCTGGTGCGCGAAAGGCCGTACGACGACGGCGCGGGCGGCGGACCTCCCGCCCCTGGAGGCCGTCTCCGCCGACGGGATCAGCGTCGCGTTCCGCTCCGCGGACGGCGCCACCGAGCTGCGGCTCCACCCGGACGAGGCGCCGATGGTCCTACGTGTCCTGCGCGAGGCCCGGTAGCGAGGCCGACAGCGGCTCCTGGATCCGGGCCCGCAACTCCTCGGCGACGGCCGCGACATCGGCCTGCCCCAGCTTCGCGGCCTCCACCAGATCGCCGAGTTCCTCCGGCGAGGGCAGCTGCTTGGCCCCGGCGACCCGCAGGTACGAGCGGGTCGCGGCGGCGGCGTAGAACTCGTTCATCGGGGACTCCAGCGCCGGGCACACCGCGAGCGTGTGCAGAAACGCGGCGGCCCGCCACGCGGTGTCCGGGGCGGGCTGTTCGGGAACGAGGACGAGGTCGTTCTGGTGCCGGGCCACGGCGGCGGCCACTCCGGAGGGATCCCACACGGCGGGATCGGACGGGAGATGGTGGGCCAGAGCGGTCCAGGCCCACTCCATGGTGATCTTCAATGCCCGAACCGCTCCTGGAAGTAGCCCCAGTGGTCGGCGAACTCCTCTATCCCGGACAGGAAATTCTTCCGGTCCTCGTCGAGCTCGCGTTCCGTGACTTCGGTGATCAGCGCGGTGACCGTCGTACCCAGGGCCGCCGCTCGCGCCTTCAGGCGTTCGTGGAACTCTTCTTCCAGGCGGATGGTGACGTGTCTCGACATGCTTTTCACGGTACAGCGGAGTCGCTGTACGCAGGGCCTTAACGGCACAAGGGTGGGCAGGGACACAGTCCCTGCCCACCCTCGGGTCACTACTCGCTCATGGCTACTTGTTGGCGTCGGCCGCCTTCACCAGCGCGTCCTTGGTGACCGCGCCGACGTAGACCTTGCCGTCGTCCGTGATCAGCGCGTTGATCACGCGGGTCTTGAGCACGCGGCCCTCGCCGAACTTCCCGCTCACCTTCTCGCCGAGCGAGTCGAGGAACTGCGCGGCGCCCTTGGGCGCGTTCTTGTCCTTCGCCGCGTCGTCGAGGCCCTTCAGGGCGCCGGTGGAGCCGGTCTCGATCCGTGCGATCGAGCCCCAGCCCTCGCCGAGCACCTTCATGTCGCCCTTGCCCGCGCCGGGGCCACCGGTCAGGCCGCCCAAGCCCGGGACGGACTCCAGCGCGCCCAGGCCCCGGTCCTTGACCTTGCCGTCGACCAGGCCCTTGCCGTGCTCGCCGGCCGTGCCCTCGTTCACCGTGGCGCCCTTGGGCGGGGTGAAGGAGAAGGTGTCGGCGGCGGGCTTGGCGAAGTCCGCCTTGGTGAAGCCGGCGTCCACGATCGGCTTGCCGCCGTCGGTGGAGAGCACCTGCACCCGCAGCGGCACGCCGTTCTTCGCGTCCACCGCGATCTTCACCGAGGCGACCGTCGAACCGGCCGCCTTCGGCTTGAGGACCAGCTGGTAGGCGTCGCGGCCGGCCACCTGGGCCGTGTCGCCGACGCTGACGTCGGTGGTCGGACCGGCGGCCTTCAGGAGCTCCTGGGCGATCTCCTGCGGGGAGGCCGCGAGCCGGTCCCCCGTCTTGCGCTCGGAGCTCTTGCCACCCTTGCCCGCGTCCGCCGGGGCCTTCTCGTGGAAGACCGAGTTCGACTTGGAGTCGTAGCCCCAGACCTCTTCGCCGTTGTGGACGAGGCTGTACTCGTCCTTGCCGTCGGTGAAGGTGAGCTTCTGGTGGTCCGGGCCGTCGGCGGCCACCCGGAAGGTGTGTGTGCCGCTCGCCAGCTGCGCGACCTTGTCCTGCGGGTCGGCGGAGCCGCCCGTCACCCCGGCGCCACCGCCGAGCAGGCCGGCCGGCAGGGTCGGCAGACCCAGGTCCGTGGTGAGCTTGGCGCTGCCGGACAGTTGCTGCACGTCCGAGGCGGCGATCTTCTCGATGAGCTGCTGGGCCGTCATCTTCGGCAGGTCCGGACCGCCTCCGTTCGCGAAGGCCGGCACCATCGCGATGGTGCCGGCGACCACGCCGACCACCGCGACCGGTACGGCGTAGCGAGCGGCCTTGCGGATCTTTGCGTTCGTTGCCATGTCTGTCTGCCCTACCTCTGTGTGTACGGCGGCGACCTACCCGTCTTGCGTGTACACGTCCACCCCGCGCCGCCACTCTCACCCGATCTGGTGGGGATGTGTCTCCATCTGACCAAAGTGGTGGGCTGAGGGCGTCAGCCCCCGGAGCCAACTGCGCGTACGCCCCGAGGATGACATGACGGGGGCCCGGCATCCCCTACCCGTAGGGGATGCCGGGCCCTCGCCTCTGTCTTCGGTCGGACCCCCGCCGGGGTCCGCGGGGCGTCAGCCCGCGCGGTGGACCACCGCGTCGCACAGCTCCACCAGCGCCGACTTCGCGAAGCACTCCGGCAGCGGGACGAGCATGGCCCGCGCCTCCTCCGCGTACTGGATGGTGTCCCGGCGCGCCTGCTCCAGGGCGGGGTGGACCCGCAGCCGGGCCAGCGCCTCGGCGTGCCGGGCGTCGTCCGTCAGGTCGCTGTCCAGGAGCCGTACGAGGTCCAGGTCGTCCGGGTCGCCGCCCTGGGCCGCCATCTCGCGCAGCCGCAGTACGGGCAGCGTCGGGATGCCCTCGCGCAGGTCGGTGCCCGGGGTCTTGCCGGACTCGTGCGAGTCGGAGGCGATGTCGAGGACGTCGTCGGCGAGCTGGAAGGCGAGGCCGAGGCGCTCCCCGTACTGCGTGAGGACGTCGACGACCATCTCGTCGGCGCCGGACATCAGCGCGCCGAACCGGCAGGAGACGGCGACCAGCGAACTGGTCTTGCCGGCCATGACGTCCAGGTAGTGCTCGACGGGGTCGCGGCCGTCGCGCGGACCGGCCGTTTCCAGGATCTGACCCGTCACCAGCCGCTCGAACGCCTCGGCCTGGATCCGCACGGCCTCGGGCCCGAGGTCGGCCAGTATGTGCGAGGCGCGGGCGAACAGGAAGTCACCCGTCAGGACGGCCACGGAGTTGCCCCAGCGGGCGTTCGCGCTGTCCACGCCGCGGCGCACGTCCGCCTCGTCCATGACGTCGTCGTGGTAGAGCGTCGCCAGGTGGGTGAGCTCCACGACGACGGCGGAGGGGACGATCCCCGGCGCGTAGGGATCGCCGAATCGGGAGGCGAGCATGACCAGCAGCGGCCGGAACCGCTTGCCTCCGGCACGCACCAGATGCTGTGCGGCCTCGGTGATGAAGGGGACTTCGCTCTTGGTGGCTTCCAGCAGACCCGCCTCGACGGCGGCCAGTCCGGCCTGGACATCGGTCTCAAGAGCCTGGTCCCGCACGCTCAGTCCGAACGGCCCGACGACGGTCACGAGGGGTACTCCTGTCTGCTGACGATCACGTTGACGATCACATGGATTGTCGATGTGTCGCTGCCATCACTCAAGCCAGCGTATCCGGTCTGTTTTCGATCACCCAGGGCGCCTGTCCGGCCACCACCCGAGCAGCGCCCGATGCACCCCGGTATGTTCTAGAGAAGTCAAAACAACCGGAGAATGCGTTTTGTCCAGAACTGCGACCGATATAGACGAGCCTTCCGATCCGGAGGCGGACCAGCCGCCGCCCGGGGACGACCACGCCTTCCTCGGGCACCCCCGGGGCCTCGCCACGCTCTCCGGACTGGAGGTCTGGGAGCGCTTCTCGTTCCTGGGCATGCAGGCCATCCTCGTCCTCTACTTCGCGGACACGGTGGCCAACGGCGGCCTGGGGATGAACCCGGGCACCGCGGCCTCCGTCTCGGCGGCCTACGGGACCATGGTCTACCTCGTCTCCGTCGCCGGCGGGTGGCTCGCCGACCGGATCCTCGGTTCGTACCGCGCCGTTCTCTGGGGCGGCATCCTGATCGCCTGCGGCCACTACGCCATGGCCGTGCCGACCGCCGCCATGACCTGGGTGGGCCTCGGCCTGATCAGCGCGGGGACCGGCCTGCTCAAGCCGAACGTGGCCAGCATGGTCGGCAAGCTGTACCGGACGGACGACCAGCGGCGCGACGCCGGCTTCGCCCTCTACTACATGGGCATCAACATCGGCGCCTTCGCCGGCCCGCTGATCACCGCCTGGCTCGGCGAGCACAAGGGCTGGCACTGGGGCTTCTCCGCCGCCGCCGTCGGCATGACCGCGGGCCTGATCCAGTACGTCGCCGGACGCCGCCACCTGGCCGGGCGCAAGCACTCCGCCGAGTTCGCGCTGGCCCCCGACGCGATGCGCACCGCCGTGCTCAGGATCGCCGGCGGGATCGTGGTCGTCGCCGCGCTCGCCACTCTTCTGGCGGTACTGGGCTGGCTGACGATGGGCCGGTTCGTGGACCTGCTCACCCTGATCTCGGTGATCGCGCCGATCGTCTACTTCGCGGTCATGTTCCGCAGCTCCCGGGTGACCGACGAGGAGCGGGGGCGCCTGCGCCCGTACGTGGTGCTCTTCCTGGCCTCGGTGGCCTTCAACTTCATCCTCTTCCAGGCGTACTCGACGATGATGCTGCTCGCCTCGACGAACGCCCGCACCGAGATCCTCGGCTTCACCTTCCCGGCGGGCTGGTACGCCTCCGCGCTCGGCGCGTTCGAGGTGCTCCTGGCCCCGGTGGTCGCCGCGCTCTGGGTCCGGATGGGCCGCCGGCAGCCGCACGCCTCCAACAAGATCGCCATCGGTGTGATCCTGGGCGGCCTGTCCTTCCTCCTGATGGTCATCCCGACCTCGGGGCACAGCGGCGACACGTACAAGATGGCCACCTGGTGGATCATCGGCTCCTACCTGCTGCTCGGGCTCGGCGACATCCTGCTGGAGACCTCCGGCATGTCGGCCACCACGAAGCTCGCCCCGAAGGCCTTCGCCAGCCAGACCATGGCGCTGTGGTTCCTCTCCCTGGCGCTGGCCAACGGCATCCAGGCGCAGGTGGTCAAGTTGTACGGCCAGGTCTCCAACCCCGCCTACTTCGGCGTCAACGGCGCCATCGCCGTCGCGGTGGGACTGGCCGTGATCGCCTGCGCGCCGTGGCTTAAGCGCACGATGCACCCCGTTCACTGACCGTCCCCGAGGCGATTGGCGAGAGAGCTTCGATGATCATCCGCACCGATTTCCCCTACCGGACCACCCACGAGGACGTCCGGATCCCGATGCGGGACGGCGTAGAGCTGTACGCCCGCATCTGGCGGCCGGTGACGGACGAGCCCGTCCCGGCACTGCTGGAGTACCTCCCGTACCGGCTCACCGACTGGACCGCGCCGCGCGACTGGCAGCGCCACCCCTGGTACGCGGGGCACGGCTACGCCTCCGTACGGGTCGACGTGCGCGGCCACGGGTGCAGCGGTGGCGACCCGGGCGACGAGTACGACGCCCGGGAACTCGCCGACGGCGTCGCGGTGGTGGAGTGGCTGGCCGCCCAGCCCTGGTGCTCGGGGTCCGTGGGGATGTTCGGGATCTCCTGGGGCGGCTTCAACAGCCTCCAGATCGCGGCGCTGGCCCCGGAGCCGCTGAAGGCGGTGGTCACCGTCTGCTCCACGGACGACCGCTTCGACAACGACGTGCACTACATGGGCGGCTCGCTGCTCGCCGTGGACATGCACGCGTGGGCGGCGACCATGCTCGCCTTCGCCTCCCGCCCGCCGGACCCGCTCTACGCCGGCGAGGGCTGGCGCACCCAGTGGCTGAACCGCCTCGGCGCGGTCGAACCCCTCCTGCACACCTGGCTCTCCCACCAGACCCGCGACGCGTACTGGCGCCACGGCAGCGTCTGCGAGGACTACGGGGCGATCGGCGCGGCCGTCCTCGCCGTCGGCGGCTGGCACGACCCGTACCGCGACACCGTGCTGCGGCTGGCCTCCGCGCTCCCCGCCGACCGGGTACGGGGCCTGATCGGCCCGTGGTCGCACCAGTACCCCGACCGGGGGCTGCCACCGGGGCCCGCCATCGGCTTCCTCCAGGAAACCCTTCGCTGGTGGGACCACTGGCTCAAGGGCAAGGACACCGGCGTCATGGACGAGCCGCTGCTGCGCTCCTGGATCTCCGAGTCGCACCCGCCCGCGACCACGTACGGGACCCTGCCGGGCCGGTGGGTCGGCGACCCGTCCTGGCCCTCGCCGAACGTGGACCCGGTCTCGTACGCCTTCCAGGGCGCGCCGGTCGTCGTGGCCTCCCCGCAGCACACCGGAGTGGACGCGGGCCGTTTCTTCCCCTTCGGCAACGACGCCGACCTGCCCCCGGACCAGCGCGAGGAGGACGCGAAATCCGCCTGCTTCGAGTTCCCGGTGGGCGAGGGCTCCGGGCCGCTGGAGATCCTGGGCCGGCCGGTGGTCCGGCTGCGCCTGCGGATGGACGTCCCGTACGGGCAGGTCGTGGCGAGGCTGTGCGACGTGGCTCCGGACGGGGCCTCGACGCTGGTCACGCGGGGCGTGCTGAACCTGTCCGCCCGGCAGGGCCGGGACAAGGCGGCGCCGTGGCCCGTGGGCTCGTACGAGGACGTGAGCTTCGAGCTGAACGGCATCGGCCACTCCTTCCCGCCGGGCCACCGGATCCGCCTCGCCCTGTCCTCCGCCTACTGGCCGTGGATCTGGCCGCGGGCCGGGTCGGAGCGGGGCTGGACCCTGGACCCGGCGGGCAGCGCGGTGGAACTCCCGGTGCGCGACGCGTCGTCCGACGGGGAGCCGATCCTCTTCGAGGCCCCGGAGCAGTCCGAGCCGCTGGGGGTCTCCTACCCGGAGACCCTGGACGGGCCGAGGCCGGAGCGGCTGGTCGTACGGGACGTCGCGCGCGGGGTGTGGCGCCTGGAGGTCGACCCGCGGTACGGCGGGACGCGGGTGTATCCGGACGGGCTGGAGTTCAGCGAGGACGCGCGGGAGGTGTACGAGATCCAGGAGGCGGACGCGCTGTCGGCCCGTACCCACTCGGAGTGGACCGTGCGGCTGCACCGGCCGGAGCTGGGCTGGGACGTCTCGGTGGTCACCCGGTCCGAGATCTCGTGCGACGAGGGCGGCTTCCTGACCTCGAACGAGGTGGTCTGCCGGGAGGGCGACGAGGTCCTCTTCCACCGCACGTGGGAACGCCGGCTGCCGCGGGCAGCGGTCTGACGGCTCCTGCGGGGCCCCCGCGGCGGGCCGGCGGGCGCGGGCGGGCTAGGCGTAGAGCCGTTCCAGGACCACCGCGACGCCGTCCGACTCGTTCGAGAGGGTGACCTCGTCGGCGACGGCCAGGAGTTCCCGGTGGGCGCCCGCCATCGCGACGCCGTGCGCCGACCACGCGAACATCGGGACGTCGTTCGGCATGTCGCCGAAGGCGATCGTCGACGACGCGCCTACGTCCAGGAGCTCCGCCGCCACCGCCAGGCCGCTCGCCTTGTCGATGCCCGGCGGCTGGAGCTCGACGGTGTGCTCCCCGGCCATCGTGACGTTGACCAGGTCACCGGCGACCGACCGGGCCACCGCCGTCAGTTCGTCGTCCGAGAGGCGGGGGTGCTGGAGCAGCACCTTGTTGATGGGGGAGGACCAGAGGTCGGACCGCCGGGCCACCGCCACCGTCGGCAGGTGCGGGTGCCACATCCGGTAGCCCGGCCCTATCAGCATCTCCGCGTCGAGGCCCTCCTGGTTGACCGCCGCGTAGACCTCCCCCACCTCCGCCTCGATCTTCCCGAGGGCGACCTCGGCCAGCTCCCGGTCCATGGCCACGGAGTGCAGCAGCAGTCCGGCCGCCGCGTCGTAGACCTGCGCGCCCTGCCCGCACACCGCGAGCCCCGTGTAGCCGAGGCCGTCCAGGACGTGGCGGACCTGCGGGACGGGGCGCCCTGTCACGATGATGTGCCGGGCGCCGGCCGCGCGGGCGGCCCGGAGCGCCGCGGAGGAGCGGGCCGAGACGATGTCTCCGGCGCGCAGCAGAGTCCCGTCCAGGTCGGTGGCCACGAGTGCATAGGGGAGGGCGGAAGTCACGCGTTCAAGGATACGGACCCCCTCGGACAAGTCCTACAAATAGTGCCCGAATCCGGCCTCCCGCACGCCCCACCAGCCCCGTAACGTGTCAACCAGCTCCCGGGACACCCCCGGGCCGCGTCGAAAGCGAGGCAGCACCCCATGCCCCAGCAGAGCCCCCTCGATGTCCCCGAGGGCGACCCGTTCGGGCCGCACAACCTCCCCTACGGCGTGTTCTCCACCGCCGCGGAGGCCCGGCGCCGGATCGGCGTCCGCATCGGCGGTTACGTGCTCGACGCCGGGGCGGCCGCGGCCGCGCTCGGGTCCCCGTACGCCGGACTGCTCGGGCAGACCTCGCTGAACCCCCTGCTCGCCGCCGGACGGACCGCCTGGCACGACGTGCGCCGCGCGCTGACCGCCTGGGTCACCGACCCCGGCCACCGGCCCGCCGTGGAGCCCCACCTGCTGCCGCTGGAGCAGGCCCGGCTGCACCTCCCCTACGAGGTCGCCGACTACGTCGACTTCTACGCGAGCGAGCACCACGCCACCAACGTCGGCCGGATCTTCCGGCCGGACGGGGACGCGCTGACCCCCAACTGGAAGCACCTGCCGATCGGTTACCACGGCCGGTCGGGCACGATCGTCGTCTCCGGTACCGATGTCGTACGGCCTTCCGGCCAGCGCAAGGCGCCCTCCGACCCGGCGCCCGTCTTCGGGCCGTCGATCAAGCTCGACATCGAGGCCGAGGTCGGGTTCGTCGTGGGCACCCCCTCGGAGCTGGGCAGCCCGGTGGCGCTGGGCGAGTTCGAGGACCACGTCTTCGGCCTCTTCCTCCTCAACGACTGGTCCGCGCGCGACATCCAGGCCTGGGAGTACGTGCCGCTGGGCCCCTTCCTCGGCAAGTCCTTCGCCACCTCCGTCTCCGCCTGGGTCACCCCCTTGGAGGCCCTGGACGCGGCCCGGGTCACCCCGCCCACCCGCGACTTCCCGCTCCTGCCCTACCTCGACGACTCCGCCGCCGACCGCCCCGGCGGCTTCGACCTGCGCATCACGGTCTCCATCAACGGGCAGGAGGTGGCGCGGCCGCCGTTCGCCTCCATGTACTGGACCGCCGCCCAGCAGCTCGCGCACATGACCGTCAACGGCGCCTCGCTGCGCACCGGCGACGTCTACGGTTCGGGCACCGTCAGCGGTCCGGAGACCGGCCAGCGCGGGTCGCTGCTGGAGCTCACCTGGAACGGCCGTGACGCCATCGAACTCGCCGACGGCAAGCGCACGTTCCTGGAGGACGGGGACACCGTCACCCTCACCGCGTGGGCGCCGGGCGCCGACGGCGCCCGCGTGGGCCTCGGCGAGGTCACCGGCCGCATCGTGGGCACCCGCTAGTCCACGCCTCGGGACGACCCGGACCGGCGGGGTGGCGGATCTCCTCCCCACCCCGCCGTCTTCGCAGGTCACAGCGGTACGCCGACCCCCGCGAGTGGCGCAACACTGCGGCAACACCACCGCCGCGGCCCCCTCGGTATGTTCCGTGCCATGCCAGCCGAACGCACCCGCGAACACACCGTCCCGGTCGCCGCCGCGCGCCGGCGGCGGCTGCGCGCGGACCAGGCGCGACAGCTCGCCGACCTGCTGCGCCACCAGATCCTGGCGGGCGGCTACCCCAGCGGCGTCCTCCCCCTGGAGGACGCCCTCGCCACCGACTACGGCGCGGGCCGCAACACCGTCCGCCAGGCCCTCGACCTGCTGCGCGGCGAGCAGCTCGTCGAACGCCGGCCCGGCGTCGGCACCGTCATCGTCTGCGCCAAGTACCCGCACGGCCTCGACCGCCTCCAGGGCCTGGCCGAAACGCTCCACGAACACGGCCGGGTCACCAACGAGGTCCGCACCGTGGGTCCCGTCCGCGCCCCGGCCCCCGTCGCCTGCCGGCTGCGGCTCCCCGAGCACTCCGAGGTGCTCTACATCGAGCGGCTGCGCCGCCTGAACGGGCTGCCGCTCTCCCTGGACCTCACGTACGTCCCCCTGGACATCGGCGCGGACCTGATCGGCTGCGACCTGGAGAACACCGACGTCTTCCGGCTGTTGGAGTCCCTGACCGGGCAGCCGCTCGGCCACGCGGAGATCACCCTCGAGGCCGTCAACGCCGACGCGCACTCCGCCGCCGTCCTGCAGGCCCCGCGCGGGGCCGCCGTCCTGATGCTGGAGCGCCTCACCCACCTCGGCGACGGCCGCCCCGTGGACCTGGAGTTCATCCGCTTCCGCGGCGACCGGATCACGATGAGCGGCCTGCTGCACCGCACCGCGTAAGCCCTCGCGAATCCCCTCCTCCCCCCCTTCCTGGAGACAGCCATGCCCCTGGTCCCCCAGCGCGGCGACGTGCCCGTGACCATCGACGAGTCCCTGTGCATCGACGGCTGCACCCTCTGCGTCGACATGTGCCCGCTCGACTCGCTCGCGATCCGCGAGGACAACGGCAAGGCCTACATGCACGTGGACGAGTGCTGGTACTGCGGCCCGTGCGCCGCCCGCTGTCCCACCGGCGCGGTCACCGTCAACATGCCCTACCTGCTCCGGTGAAAGGCCCCCTCGACATGCGTACGAAAGCCCTCGCACCCGCCCTCGCACCCGCCCTCCTCCTGCTCGCACCGCTGGCCACCGCCTGCTCCAGCGCCTCGGGTGCGGAGGGCGCCGGGGCCAGGACGGTCACGGTGACCGTCGGCTACCAGTCCAAGACCATCAACACCGTCACCGCGGGCACCCTGCTGCGCTCCCTCGGCTACTTCGAGCAGGAGCTCGCGGCGCGCGGGAAGAAGGACGGGGTCACCTACAAGGTCGACTGGCAGGACTACGCCACCGGCGCGCCGATCACCGCCCAGATGACCGCCGGGAAGATCGACATCGGCTCGATGGGCGACTTCCCCCTGCTGATCAACGCCGCGCGCGGCAAGGAACTGAAGCAGCCCACCCACCTCGTCTCCATCACCGGCTACAACCTGCGCGGCGGCCTCAACACCGTGGTCACCGCGCCCGGTTCGAAGCTGGAGTCCCTCACCGACCTACGGGGCAAGAAGGTGTCGACCTCGGTCGGTTCCGCCGCCGACGGGACCCTCGTACGGGCCCTGCAGCGCGCCGGCATCGACCCCGCGAAGGGCATCGAGAAACTCAATCAGCAGCCCAGTGTGGGTGCTTCGGCACTCCAGGCGGGGAGCGCCGACGCCCTGTCGCAGTTCGTCGCCTGGCCGGGCCAGCTGGCCTTCGAGGGGCGGGCCAAGGCGCTGTACGACGGCGCCGAGCTGAATCTGCCCACCTTCCACGGGGTCACGGTGCGCGAGAAGTTCGCGGCCGACCACTCCGCCGTGCTCGAGGACTTCCTGCGGGCCCAGCTCAAGGCGACCGACTACCTGCGTACCGAGCCGGTGGAGGCGGCCGAGTCGGTGGCGAAGGAGACCGGCCTGCCGGCGGAGGTGGTCTACCTCTACAACGGGGCGACGGCATCGCGACCTTCGACCCGGCGATGCGACCCGAGCTGCTGGCGGCCCTGAAGGAGGACCTGCCGGTGCTCGAGGCGGCCAAGCTGGTCGGCGACGTGGACGTGGACGCCTTCGTGGACCCCGGGCCGCTCAAGCGCGCGGCGGCGGGCGGGAACTACCCCGCGGCCACCGCCGCCCGCCCCGAGCTGTGGCTGAGGACCGGCAACCGCACCCAGGGCTTCGACTCCCCGGCGGCCCTGCTGAAGGCCCTGAAGGCCGCGGGCGCGGACGCCCGGGCGGCGTACGTCCCGGACGCGGTGACGGGCACGCCCTGGTTCGCCGACAAGGCGGTCTGGGTGGCGGAAGGCTCCGAACTGCGCGCGTTCGTCACCCCTTCGGGCGCGAAGGAGTACGTCGGCCGCCACACGGGGTCCGGGGCGCGGATCGTGAGCTTCGACGAAGCCGGAGGCCTCGCGTCATGACGGCCCGCCGCCGGCTCCTGCGGGTGGCCTCGCTCGGCGTGGCCCTGCTCGCCTGGCAGCTGCTGACTTCGCTCGACGTCAACCTGTGGCTCCGCTTCGAGCAGTTCCCGACCGTGGGCCAGGTGGCCTCGACCCTCGCGGACCGGGCGACGACCGGACCCTACTGGCAGGACCTCGGCTTCAGCCTGCGGCGCATCGTGACGGGCTTCGCGCTGGCGGCCGTACTGGGGATCGCGGCGGGCACCGCCGTCGCCCGTTCCCGGCTCGCGGCGGACCTGCTGGGCCCGCTCGTCGAGGTCCTGCGCCCCGTCCCGGCCATCGCCCTGGTCCCGGTGGCCATCCTGCTCTTCCCCTCCAACGAGCAGGGGATCGTCTTCATCACCTGCGCGGCGGCGTTCTTCCCGGTGCTGGTGTCGACCCGGCACGCGGTGTCCGCGCTGTCCCCGGTCTGGGAGGAGGCCGTCCTGACGATGGGTGGCAGCCGCACCCGGATCCTGTTCTCGGTGGTGCTCCCGGGCGCGCTGCCCGGCATCTTCGGCGGGCTCTCGGTGGGGATCGGGGTGTCGTGGATCTGCGTGATCTCCGCCGAGATGATCTCCGGGGAGTACGGGGTCGGCTACCGCACCTGGCAGGACTACACGGTCGTGGACTACCCCGGGGTCTTCGTCGGCATGGCCACGATCGGCGCCCTGGGCTGGCTCACGTCCACCGCCGTGGAGCGGGCGGGCCACCGCCTGACGCGGTGGCTGCCGTCCCGGACCCGTAGCTCACGGACCCCGAGCTCGCGGACCCCGAGCTCGCGGACCCCGCGCCTCGATCGCCGGCGGCGGGGCTGGGCTTACGGCCCGTCCGACGTCTGAGGACCGGGTCCGGGCGGAGGCCGGGGAACCGGCGAAGGGTGGGCAGGGGACTTCGCCCCGCAGGGCCACCCACCCGCACGGCGCCCATCCCGCGACCGCCCCGCGACCGCCCCGCGACCACCGCGCGACCACGCCGACCGCAGGACAGGAAGGGATCATGTCCGTGCACACCCTCACCACCACCCCACCCACCGGCGCCGCCTTCCACCTCACCGGCGTCAGCCTGGGCCACCCCACCACCGCCGCACCTGTCCTCGACGGCCTCGACCTGACCGTCGGCGCAGGCGAGATCCTCACCGTCGTCGGCCCGTCCGGCTGCGGAAAGTCCACCCTCCTGCGCACCTTGGCCGGGCTGCTGCCGCCGCTCGGCGGTGCCGTCCAGCAGGACGGCACCCCGGTCACCGGCCCGCACGCCGACCGCGCCCTGGTGTTCCAGGACGACGCCCTCCTCCCCTGGCGCACCGTCCGCGCCAACGTCGAACTCCCCCTCGCCATCCGCGGCACGCCCCGCGCGGAGCGCCGCCGCACGGCAGGGCACTGGCTGACCCGCGTCGGCCTCGCCGACCACGCCCGCAAACACCCCCACCAGCTCAGCGGCGGCCAGCGCCAGCGCGTGCAGCTCGCCCGCGCCCTCGCCGCCGCGCCCCGCGCCGTCCTCATGGACGAACCCTTCGGCGCCCTCGACGCGCAGACCCGCGCCGGGATGCAGGACCTGCTGGTCGGCGTCCTCGCCGGCACCGGCGCGACCGTCGTGTTCGTCACCCACGACGTGGACGAGGCCCTCTTCCTGGGCGACCGCGTCGCACTCCTGGCCACCGGCGCGCTGATCGACGTACCGCACCCCCGTTCCCGTACCGCCGACCATTCGGCCCTGCGCCGGCAGATCCTCGAATCGCTCTGAAAGGCCGCCCCATGGACATCCCCGCGATCGCCGACGCCGAGGAACTCACCTGCGACGTCCTCGTCATCGGCGGCGGCACCGCCGGCACGATGGCGGCGCTGACCGCCGCCGAGGCCGGCGCGCGGGTGCTGCTCCTGGAGAAGGCGCACGTCCGCCACTCCGGCGCCCTCGCCATGGGCATGGACGGGGTCAACAACGCCGTCGTCCCGGGCCGCGCCGAGCCCGACGACTACGTCGCGGAGATCACCCGCGCCAACGACGGCATCGTCGACCAGTCCACGGTCCGCCAGACGGCCACCCGCGGCTTCGGGATGGTCCAGCGCCTGGAGTCGTACGGGGTGAAGTTCGAGAAGGACGAGCACGGCGAGTACGCGGTGCGCCAGGTCCACCGCTCCGGCTCGTACGTGCTGCCCATGCCCGAGGGCAAGGACGTCAAGAAGGTCCTCTACCGGCAGCTGCGCCGCCGCGAGATGCGCGAGCTGATCCGGATCGAGAACCGGGTGATGCCGGTCCGCGTGCTGACCGACCCCGAGGACGGCCGGGCGATCGGCGCGGCCGCCTTCAACACCCGTACCGGCGCCTTCGTCACCGTCCGCGCCGGGGCCGTGATCCTGGCGACCGGCCCGTGCGGCCGCCTCGGACTGCCCGCCTCCGGGTACCTCTACGGGACGTACGAGAACCCCACCAACGCGGGCGACGGCTACGCGATGGCCTACCACGCGGGCGCCGCGCTCACCGGCATCGAGTGCTTCCAGATCAACCCGCTGATCAAGGACTACAACGGACCGGCGTGCGCGTACGTCGCGAACCCCTTCGGCGGCTACCAGGTCAACCGGCACGGCGAGCGCTTCGTCGACTCCGACTACTGGTCGGGCCAGATGATGTCCGAGTTCGCCGCCGAACTCGCCTCGGACCGCGGCCCGGTGTACCTCAAGCTCAGCCACCTCCCCGAGGAGTCCGTCGCGGCACTCGAATCGATCCTGCACACCACCGAGCGGCCGACGCGCGGCACCTTCCACGCGGGCCGCGGCCACGACTACCGCACGCACGACATCGAGATGCACATCTCGGAGATCGGACTGTGCGGCGGCCACTCGGCCTCCGGCGTCCGGGTCGACGACCACGCCCGCACCACGGTGCCCCGGCTGTACGCGGCCGGCGACCTGGCCTCCGTACCGCACAACTACATGATCGGCGCGTTCGTCTTCGGCGATCTGGCGGGGGCCGACGCCGCGCAGTACCGGCCGTACGGCGGCGAGTTGCCCCCCGACCAGCTCGCGGCCGCCCACGAGCTGATCTACCGGCCCCTGCGCAACCCCGACGGCCCGCCTCAGCCGCAGGTCGAGTACAAGCTGCGGCGCTTCGTCAACGACTACGTGGCCCCGCCCAAGACGGGCGCGAAGCTGTCACTCGCCGTGGAGGCCTTCGACCGGATGGCCGGCGAGATCGGTGAGATGGGCGCCGGCACCCCGCACGAGCTGATGCGCTGCGCGGAGGTCTCCTTCATCCGGGACTGCGCGGAGATGGCGGCGCGGGCCTCGCTCGCGCGGACCGAATCCCGCTGGGGCCTCTACCACGAGCGGCTCGACCATCCGCAGCGCGACGACGAGGGCTGGCTGCACCACCTGGACCTGCGCAAATCCCCTTCCGGGGCGATGGAGTTCACGGCCCGTCCGGTCGATCCCTACCTGGTACCCGTCCCCGAGTTCACCCCCACGGGCGGGCCCTCCCGGCACCTGGGCGAGGTCGAGCTCGTGGGAGTGGCCCTCGCGGGCGGCCGGGCGGCCGCCCCCACGGCCGGCCGGGACACCGGATCCGGGCCGGGATCGCCCCGGATCCTGGAGCTCCTCTCGCTGGCGGAGGAGGCCCCGTCCCTGGACTCGCTGCGCCCCTACCTCGACGACCCCGACCCGGCGGTCCGCGCCACGGCGGTGGCGGTGATCGGCGAAACCGTTCCGGCGGGCGCGGGACCCGCCCTCGGGGCGCGCCTGGCCGACCCCGATCCCGCGGTCCGCGCGGCCGCGGGAGCCGCGCTGCGCGAACTGCTGGAGGTGCTGGCGCCCGAGCCCGAACTGGGCGCGGCCCTGCGGGCGGGCCTCGCGGTGGCGGACCCGTCGGTGCGGTCGGCGGCGCTCGAAGCCCTACGGGTCCTGCGGCTCGGGGACGCCGCCCTGTACGCGGGGTCCCTGCGGGACGGCGACGTGGACGTCCGGATCCAGGCGGTCCGGGCCCTGGTGTCGGTGGACGCGGTGGAGCCGCTGGCCCCGGCCGCGGCGGACTCCTCGCGGGAGGTCCGGGTGACGGTGGCGAAGGCGCTGGGCACCCTGCGGGCGGGGGCCCCGCTGGCCCCGCTGCTGGCCGACCCCGATCCGCTGGTCCGGGCCGCGGCGCTGACCGCGGTCGCCGCCACGGGCGGCCACGCGGCGGCGGCGGTGTCCGCGCTGTCCGACCCGGCGTGGCAGGTCCGCGCGGGGGCCGCCGCCGGGCTGTCCTCGGCCCCGGCGCGGGTGGCGGTGCCGGAGCTGGCCCGGGCCCTGTCCGACCCGAACGCGGACGTCCGCAAGGCCGCCGTGCTGGCGTTGCGGGCCCACCGGCCCGACGCGGCGGCCTCGGCGGCCCTGGCCACGGCCGTCGGCGACCCGGACGCGGACGTGCGCGCGTACGCCTCACGCCTGTAGGTCGGCGCTCCCGCGCAACCCGGACGTGCGCCGCCGCCCCGGACCACCCGTCCGGCCTGAGCGGGCCGAGTCCGACCCCCGTTCGGAGGCCCGCCGCGTGCAGCCGAGCAGCCGCGCCCGGATGGTGGACGAAAGCCCCCCGCGCCCCCGAACGGCAGGAGCCCCGATGTCCCTCCGCCCCCGCAAAGCCGTCCTGACCTGTGCTGCCGCCATATCCGTGGGCCTGGCCGCCGTCGCCCCCGCCCACGGCGTCGACGGGCCCGCGCCCGACCCGAAGAACACGCAGGCCATGCGCGACATGGCGACGGCGATCCGGGTGACGGCCAAGTACGCGGACGAGCAGGAGGCCCTGAGGGACGGGTACGTGCCGCACGGCGAGGCGTGCATGACCAACCCGTTCGGGGTGGGCTCCATGGGCTACCACTACGTCAAGGAGGCCTACTGGGGTTCGACGGACCCCAGCAAGCCGGCGGCGCTCCTCTACAGCACCGCGAAGGACGAGCACGGCCGCCGCAAGCTGGAGGCGGTCGAGTGGATGTCCGCCGACCGGGACCAGGACTTCAAGACCACCGATGACCGGCCGAGCATGTTCGGGCTGCCCTTCGACGGGCCGATGCCGGGCCACTGGGCGGGCATGCCCAAGCACTACGACCTCCACCTGTGGGCGTACCGGGACAACCCGGCCGGCCGCTTCCACAACTGGAACCCCGCCCTGACCTGCCCCGTCAAGGCCAGCGACCCGGTGAAGCCCGCCGCCCCCCACGACCACGGCCACTAGGGCCTGTCACGCCCCCGTACGTGACCGGGCCCGGCCCCCCTCGAAGGGGAGCCGGGCCCTGTCACGTACAGCCGGCGGAGCCGTCAGCGTACGAACGTGCTCGCCTGGCCCGCCAGGTCCAGGAAGTACTGCGGGGCCACGCCCAGTACCACCGTGACCGCGACGCCCACCGCGATCGTCGTCATCGTCAGCGGGGACGGGACGGCGACCGTGGGGCCGTCCGCCTTCGGCTCGCTGAAGAACATCAGGACGATCACCCGGATGTAGAAGAACGCGGCGATCGCGGACGAGATGACACCGACCACGACCAGCGCCCCCGCGCCGCCCTCCGCCGCCGCCTTGAACACGGCGAACTTGCCGGAGAAGCCGGACGTCAGCGGGATGCCGGCGAAGGCCAGCAGGAAGACCGCGAAGACTGCCGCCGTCAGCGGCGAACGACGGCCCAGACCGGCCCACTTGGACAGGTGCGTCGCCTCGCCGCCCGCGTCACGGACCAGCGTGACCACCGCGAAGGCGCCGATCGTCACGAAGGAGTACGCACCCAGGTAGAAGAGGACGGACTTGACGCCCTCCGCCGAGGTGGCGATCACACCGGCCAGGATGAAGCCGGCGTGCGCGATCGAGGAGTAGGCGAGGAGCCGCTTGACGTCGGTCTGGGTCACGGCGATGACCGCGCCGGCCAGCATCGTGACGATCGCGACGCCCCACATGACCGGCCGCCAGTCCCACCGCAGGCCCGGCAGCACCACGTACAGCAGGCGCAGGAGCGCGCCGAAGGCGGCCACCTTCGTCGCCGCCGCCATGAAGCCGGTGACCGGGGTGGGGGCGCCCTGGTAGACGTCCGGGGTCCACATGTGGAAGGGGACCGCGCCGACCTTGAAGAGCAGGCCCATCAGGATCAGCGCGCCGCCGATCAGCAGCAGCGCGTCGTTGCCCATGGTGCCGGCGAGTGCCGGGTCGATGTTGGCCACGGTGCCGTCGACGACCTCCGCGATCGCCGCGTACGAGACGGAGCCCGCGTACCCGTAGACGAGCGCGATGCCGAAGAGCAGGAAGGCCGAGGAGAAGGCGCCGAGCAGGAAGTACTTGACGGCCGCCTCCTGCGACATCAGCCGCTGGCGGCGGGCGACGGCGCAGAGCAGGTACAGCGGGAGGGAGAAGACCTCCAGGGCCACGAACAGCGTCAGCAGGTCGTTGGCCGCGGGGAAGACCAGCATCCCGGAGACCGCGAACAGCGCGAGCGGGAAGACCTCGGTGGTGGTGAAGCCCGCCTTGACGGCTTCCTTCTCGCTCTCGCTGCCCGGTACGGACGCCGCCTGCGCGGCGAAGGAGTCCACCCGGTTGCCGTGGGCGGCCGGGTCCAGGCGCCGCTCGGCGAAGGTGAAGATCGCGACGACCGAGGCCAGCAGGATGGTGCCCTGCAGGAACAGTGCCGGTCCGTCGACGGCCACGGCCCCCATGGCGGCGATGTGCGCCTTGGAGCTGCCGTACCCGCCGGCGGCGAGCCCGACGACCGCCGCGAAGGCCGAGGCCAGCGCGGCGACGGCGAGGAACACCTGCGTGTAGTAACGGGCCCTGCGCGGTACGAAGGCCTCGACGAGGACTCCTACGACCGCCGCTCCCAGCACGATGAGCGTGGGCGAGAGCTGGGCGTACTCGATGTGCGGGGCCGGGATCTTGTCGATCGGCGCCGCGGCCGCCAGTGTCGGCAGCAGGCTCTGGGCAGCTGTCACGGTGCTCACTTCGCCGCCTCCCCCTTCTTGGTGTCCTGCGCCTCGACGGCCACCTCGGGCTTCGGGTCCGTCTGCTTCACGTCCGACATGGTGTGCTTCACCGCCGGGTTGACGATGTCGGTGAGGACCTTGGGGTAGACGCCCAGTCCGATCAGCAGCGCGATCAGCGGGGCCACCACCAAGACCTCCCGAAGGCGCAGGTCCGGCATGGTGCGGACCTCCTCCTTCACCGGGCCGGTCATGGTGCGCTGGTAGAGGACCAGCGTGTAGAGCGCCGCCAGCACGATGCCGGTGGTGGCGATGATGCCGACGACCGGGTACCGGGCGAACGTGCCGACCAGGACCAGGAACTCACTGACGAAGGGGGCGAGCCCCGGCAGCGACAGCGTGGCGAGTCCGCCGATCAGGAAGGTGCCGGCCAGCACCGGGGCCACCTTCTGCACACCGCCGAAGTCGGCGATGAGCCGCGATCCGCGCCGCGAGATCAGGAATCCCGCGACCAGCATCAGCGCCGCCGTCGAGAGCCCGTGGTTGACCATGTACAGCGTCGCGCCCGACTGGCCCTGGGAGGTCATCGCGAAGATGCCCAGGACGATGAAGCCGAAGTGCGAGATCGAGGCGTAGGCGACCAGCCGCTTGATGTCCCGCTGCCCGACCGCGACCAGCGCGCCGTAGACGATGCTGATCAGGGCCAGTACGAGGATCACCGGCGTGGCCCACTTGCTGGCCTCGGGGAAGAGCCCGAGGCAGAAGCGGAGCATCGCGAAGGTGCCGACCTTGTCGACGACGGCGGTGATCAGGACGGCGACCGGGGCCGTGGCCTCGCCCATCGCGTTCGGCAGCCAGGTGTGCAGCGGCCACAGCGGGGCCTTCACCGCGAAGGCGAAGAAGAAGCCCAGGAACAGCAGGCGCTCGGTGTTGGTCGCCATGTCGAGCGTGCCCGCGGCGCGGGCGGCGGTGATCTCCTGGAGGGAGAAGTTCCCGGCGACCACGTACAGCCCGATGACGGCGGCCAGCATGATCAGGCCGCCGGCCAGGTTGTAGAGGAGGAACTTGACCGCCGCGTACGAGCGCTGCGCGGCCGCGTTCTCGTCGGACCCGCCCGCCGCGGCAGCGGCTGACTGGGAGGAAGTCGCCCGGTCACCGAAGCCGCCGATGAGGAAGTACATCGGGATGAGCATGGCTTCGAAGAAGATGTAGAAGAGGAAGACGTCGGTGGCCTCGAAGGAGATCACCACCATCGCCTCGACCATCAGGATCAGGGCGAAGAAGCCCTGGGTCGGGCGCCAGCGCTGGCTCTTGTTCTCCAGCGGGTCGGCGTCGTGCCACCCGGCCAGAATGATGAACGGCATCAACACGGCAGTGAGCGCGATGAGCACCACTGCGATCCCGTCGACGCCCAGTTCGTAGCGGACGCCGAAGTCCTTGATCCAGGCGTGGGATTCGGTGAGCTGGTAGCGGTCGCCACCGGGCTCGAAGCGGACCGCGACGAGCACGGCCAGGACCAGCGTCGCCAGCGAGAAGAACAGGGCGAGCCATTTGGCGGCGGTCCGGCGGGCGGCCGGGACGGCCGCCGTCAGGATCGCACCGACCGCGGGGACCGCGGCCGTCACCGTCAGAAGCGGGAAACTCATCTCACACCGCCCTCATCAGCAGGGTCGCGGCGATCAGGACCGCCGCGCCCCCGAACATCGAGACCGCGTAGCTGCGGGCGTAGCCGTTCTGCAGCTTGCGCAGCCGGCCCGACAGTCCGCCGACTCCGGCGGCCGTCCCGTTGACCACGCCGTCGACCAGGCTGTGGTCGACGTAGACGAGGGAGCGGGTCAGGTGCTCCCCGCCGCGGACCAGGACGACGTGGTTGAAGTCGTCCTGGTACAGGTCCCGCCGGGCCGCCCGGGTGAGGAGCGAGCCGCGCGGGGCGGTGACCGGGACGGGCTTCCTGCCGTACATCGCCCAGGCGATGCCGACGCCGATGACGAGGACCACCATCGTGGACAGGGTCACCGTCAGGGCACTGACCGGCGGGTTGCCGTGCTCATGCCCGGTGACGGGCTCCAGCCACTTCAGGAAGCGGTCGCCGATCCCGAAGATGCCGCCCGCGAAGACCGACCCGAAGGCGAGCACGATCATCGGGATGGTCATGCTCCTCGGGGACTCGTGCGGGTGCGGGTCGTGGCCCTCGGCGTCGGGCTGCCAGCGCTTCTCGCCGAAGAAGGTGAGGAGCATGACCCGGGTCATGTAGAACGCGGTGATGGCGGCGCCCAGCAGGGTGACCCCGCCCAGGATCCAGCCCTCGGTGCCGCCCTTGGCGAAGGCGGCTTCGATGATCTGGTCCTTGGAGAAGAAGCCGGACAGGCCGGGGAACCCGATGATGGCGAGGTAGCCGAGGCCGAAGGTCACGAAGGTGATCGGCATGTACGTCCGCAGGGCGCCGTACTTGCGCATGTCGACCTCGTCGTTCATTCCGTGCATCACGGAACCGGCGCCGAGGAAGAGGCCCGCCTTGAAGAACCCGTGCGTGACCAGGTGCATGATCGCGAAGACGTACCCGATGGGGCCGAGGCCGGCCGCCAGGATCATGTAGCCGATCTGCGACATCGTGGAGCCGGCGAGGGCCTTCTTGATGTCGTCCTTGGCGCAACCGACGATCGCACCGAAGAGCAGGGTGACGGCTCCGACGACGGTGACCACCAGCTGGGCGTCGGGCGCCCCGTTGAAGATCGCGCCCGAGCGGACGATCAGGTAGACGCCGGCGGTGACCATGGTCGCGGCGTGGATGAGGGCCGAGACCGGGGTCGGGCCCTCCATCGCGTCCCCGAGCCAGGACTGGAGCGGCACCTGGGCCGACTTGCCACAGGCGGCCAGCAGCAGCATCAGGCCGATCGCCGTCAGCTTGCCCTCGGTCGCGTCGCCCGCCGCGCCGAAGACCGGCCCGAAGGCGAAGGTCCCGAACGTGGTGAACATCAGCATGATCGCGATCGAGAGACCGATGTCACCGACGCGGTTGACGAGGAAGGCCTTCTTGGCGGCGGTGGCCGCGCTGGGCTTGTGCTGCCAGAAGCCGATCAGGAGGTACGAGGCGAGGCCCACGCCCTCCCAGCCGAAGTACAGCAGCAGGTAGTTGTCGGCGAGGACCAGCAGCAGCATGGCCGCGACGAACAGGTTGAGGTAGCCGAAGAAGCGGCGGCGCCGCTCGTCGTGCTCCATGTAGCCGATGGAGTAGATGTGGATGAGCGTGCCCACGCCGGAGATCAGCAGGACGAAGGTCATCGACAGCTGGTCGAGCTGGAAGGCCATGTCGGCCTGGAAGCCCTCGACCGGGACCCAGGTGAACAGCCGCTGGTGCATGGCACGGTCCTCGGCCCCGCGCCCGAGCATGTCGGCGAAGAGGGCCGCGCCGATCCCGAAGGAGACGGCGGCGAACAAGGTGCCGAGCCAGTGCCCCACCTTGTCGAGCCGGCGGCCGCCGCAGAGCAGGACCACCGCTCCGAGCAGGGGCGCCGCGATCAGCAGCGCAATCAGATTTTCCACTGTGAGCGCCCCTTACAGCTTCATCAGGCTGGCGTCGTCGACCGAGGCCGAGTGGCGGGTACGGAACAGCGACACGATGATCGCGAGGCCCACCACGACCTCGGCGGCGGCGACGACCATCGTGAAGAACGCGATGATCTGCCCGTCGAGGTTGCCGTGCATCCGGGAGAAGGTCACGAAGGCGAGGTTGCAGGCGTTGAGCATGAGCTCGACGCACATGAACAGCACGATCGCGTTCTTCCGGATCAGGACTCCGGCCGCGCCGATGGTGAAGAGCAGGGCGGCCAGGTACAGGTAGTTGACCGGGTTCACTTCGAGGCCTCCTCACGGCCGAGCCGCTCGGACGACCGCTGCTCCAGCGCCTTCAGGTCGTCCAGCGCCTTGCCGGAGACGTCCCTGATCTGGCCGCGGGCGCGCAGCGTCTGGTTGACGGTGAGCTCGGAGGGGGTGCCGTCCGGCAGCAGGCCCGCGACGTCCACGGCGTTGTGCCGGGCGTAGACGCCGGGTGCGGGCAGCGGCGGGAGCTGTACGCCCTCGCGTACGCGGCGCTCGGCGAGCTCGCGCTGGGTGGCGGCCCGCTCGGTGCGCTCGCGGTGGGTGAGCACCATCGCGCCGACGGCCGCCGTGATCAGCAGGGCGCCGGTGATCTCGAAGGCGAACACGTACTTGGTGAAGATAAGTGTGGCCAGGCCTTCGACGTGCCCGCCGGAGTTGACCCGGCCGAGTCCGTTGAAGTGGGTGAGCCGGGCGTTGGCGAGGCCGGCGATCAGCAGGATGCCGAAGCCGAGTCCGCACAGGACGGCCAGCCAGCGCTGTCCCTTGATGGTCTCGGTCAGCGAGTCCGCGGCGGTGACGCCGACGAGCATGACGACGAAGAGGAAGAGCATCATGATCGCGCCGGTGTAGACGACGACCTGGACGATGCCGAGGAAGTACGCCCCGTTGGCGAGGTAGAAGACCGCCAGGATGATCATCGTCCCGGCCAGGCTCAGGGCGCTGTGCACGGCCTTCTTCATCAGGATCGTGGCCAGGGCGCCGATGACGGCGACCGTGGCGAGGACCCAGAACTGCACGGCCTCACCGGTGGAGGTGAGGGTGGCGGCTGCGGCGACGGCACTCACGCCCCCACCCCCTCGGGAGCGTCCTCGGAGGCGTCCTCGGAGGCGACCTCGCCCTTCGACACGGCGACCTGGCGGACCGTGCCGGGGGCCGCCCCGGTCACCAGTCCGCGGTAGTAGTCGGTGTCCTCGGTGCCCGGGAAGATCGAGTGCGGAGCCTCGACCATGCCCTCGGTCAGCCCGGAGAGCAGCTGCTCCTTGGTGTAGATGAGCGATTCGCGGCTGGAGTCGGCCAGTTCGAACTCGTTCGTCATGGTCAGTGCCCTGGTCGGGCACGCCTCGACGCACAGCCCGCACAGGATGCAGCGGGCGTAGTTGATCTGGTAGACCCGGCCGTACCGCTCACCCGGGGAGTAGCGCTCCTCCTCGGTGTTGTCCGCGCCCTCGACGTAGATCGCGTCGGCGGGACAGGCCCAGGCGCACAGCTCGCACCCGATGCACTTCTCCAGACCGTCCGGGTGGCGGTTGAGCTGGTGCCGCCCGTGGAAGCGCGGAGCGGTGGTCTTCTGCTGCTCCGGGTACTGCTCGGTGAGGCGCTTCTTGAACATGGCCTTGAAGGTCACGCCGAAGCCGGCCACCGGGTTCTGCCACTTCTCGCCCTGCTCGGCGTCAGACTTGTCAGACATTCTCAGCACCCTCCTCTCGGTCACTGTCAGTATTCGCCGCGCCACTGACAATGAGCTCCCGCTCACTGCGAGGCCGCCTGCGCGGTACGGGTGCCAGGTGCTGGCCGGGCTTGGGCGGTACGGGGTATCCGCCCGCCAGCGGGTCGAAGGGCTCCTCGGAGGCGGCCTGTTCGGCGTCCGCGAGGGCCGCCTTCTCCTTCTTGTCGCGGAAGAGGTCCACGACGAAGGACAGCAGCAGGATCGCGATGACCCCGCCGCCGACGTAGAGCACGATCTCCTGGAAGTCGTAGTTCTCGTTGCGCAGCGCCCGGACGGTGGCGACCAGCATCAGCCACACCACGGAGACCGGGATCAGCACCTTCCAGCCGAGCTTCATCAGCTGGTCGTAGCGCACGCGTGGGAGCGTGCCGCGCAGCCAGATGAAGAAGAACAGCAGCAGCTGGACCTTGATGACGAACCAGAGCATCGGCCACCAGCCGTGGTTGGCGCCCTCCCAGTACGTGGAGATCGGCGCCGGGGCCCGCCAGCCGCCCAGGAAGAGGGTGACCGAGACCGCCGAGACGGTGACCATGTTGACGTACTCGGCCAGCATGAACAGCGCGAACTTGATGGAGGAGTACTCGGTGTTGAAGCCGCCGACCAGGTCGCCCTCGGACTCCGGCATGTCGAAGGGGGCGCGGTTCGTCTCGCCGACCATCGTGATGACGTAGATGATGAAGGAGACCGGGAGCAGGATGATGTACCAGCGGTCCGCCTGCGCCTCCACGATCTTCGAGGTCGACATCGAACCGGAGTAGAGGAAGACCGAGGCGAAGGCCGCGCCCATCGCGATCTCGTACGAGATCATCTGCGCGCAGGAGCGCAGGCCGCCGAGGAGCGGGTACGTGGAGCCCGAGGACCAGCCGGCCAGCACGATGCCGTAGATGCCGACCGAGGCGACCGCGAGGATGTAGAGCATCGCGATCGGCAGGTCGGTCAGCTGCATCGTGGTGCGCTGGCCGAAGATGGAGACCTCGTTGCCCGCGGGACCGAAGGGGATCACCGCGATGGCCATGAAGGCCGGGATCGCCGCGATGATCGGGGCCAGGACGAAGACGACCTTGTCGGCCCGCTTGACGATCAGGTCTTCCTTGAGCATGAGCTTCACGCCGTCGGCGAGCGACTGGAGCATGCCCCAGGGGCCGTGCCGGTTGGGGCCGATGCGCAGCTGCATCCAGGCGACGACCTTGCGCTCCCACACGATGGAGAAGAGCACGGTCACCATCAGGAAGGCGAAGCAGAACACCGCCTTGACGACGACGAGCCACCAGACGTCCCTGCCGAACAGGGAGAGGTCTTCGGCGGCGATCTGAACGGTGTTCACGCGCCCACCTCCGCAGGGGAGTCGCTGGTGTCGGCGGGGGTGGCCGGGCCGATGCGGACCAGGGCCCCCGGTCGGGCTCCGGTGTCGGCGAGGACCCCGGAGCCGGTGGAGTTCATCGGGAGCCAGACCACCCGGTCGGGCATCTCGGTGATGCGCAGCGGCAGTTCCACGGAGCCGGCCGGTCCGGTCACCGCGAGGACGTCGCCGTTCTTGACGCCGGTCTCGGCGGCCGTGGCGGCCGACAGGCGGGCGCTGGCCTCGTGCCGGGTACCGGCCAGGGCCTCGTCGCCGTCCTGCAGGCGGCCCTGGTCCAGGAGGAGCCGGTGGCCCGCGAGGACCGCCTCTCCGGCACCCGGCCGGGGCAGCGGCGCGGTGTCCGCGGACTGTTCGGCGGCGCGCTCCCCGGCCCACTGGCCGAGCCGGTCGATCTCGCGCCGCACCGCGTGTACGTCGGCCAGAGCGACGGGGCGGTCGGCCGCGTCGGCCAGCATGTGCAGCACGCGGGAGTCGGCGGGGGCGAGCCTGCGGGTCATCTGCTCGGGCTTGAGCGCGGCTTCGAACGGCCGGACCCTGCCTTCCCAGTTGATGAACGCGCCCGACTTCTCGGCGGCGGCGGCCACCGGGAAGACCACGTCCGCGTGGTCGGTGACCTCGCTGGGCCGCAGCTCCAGCGAGACCACGAAGGCCTCCTGGAGTGCGACCCGGGCGCGGTCCGGGTCCGGCAGGTCGGTGAGCTCGACGCCCGCGACCAGCAGCGCGGAGAGTTCCCGGGTGGCGGCGGCCTCGACGATCTGGCCGGTGTCGCGGCCGTAGCGGTGCGGCAGCTCGTCCAGGCCCCAGGCGGCGGCGACCTCGTCGCGGGCGCGCGGGTCGGTGGCCGGGCGGCCGCCCGGCAGCAGGGACGGCAGCGCGCCCGCCTCGACGGCGGCCCGCTCCCCGGCCCGGCGCGGGATCCACACCAGCCGGGCACCGGTCGCGGCGGCGGCCCTGACGGCCGCGGTCAGCGCGCCGGGGACGCCCGCGAGGCGCTCCCCCACGACGATGACCGCGCCGGGCAGGCGCAGCGCTTCGGCGGCGGCGTGGCCGCCGTCCTCCAGGCCGGTCCGCGAGGCGAGCGCGTTCAGCCACTCGGGCTCGGTGCCGGGGGCGGCGGCCAGCAGGGTGCCGCCCGCCTTGTCCAGGCCGCGCGTGGCGAACGGGGCGAGGGCGAAGGTCCGCTGCTTGTGCTTGCGGTGGGCCTTGCGCAGCCGCAGGAAGACCCCGGGGGCCTCCTCCTCGGCCTCGATGCCGACGAGGAGCACGGCCGGGGCCGCCTCCAGCGAGCTGTTGGTGACGCCGCTGCCGTCGAGGTCCTTGCCGGTGCCGGCGACCGAGGCGGCCAGGAACTCGGCCTCCTCGGCGCTGTGCACCCGGGCCCGGAAGTCGATGTCGTTGGTGTCGAGCACGACCCGGGCGAACTTGGCGTACGCGTAGGCGTCCTCGACGGTGAGGCGGCCGCCGGTGAGCACTCCGGCCCGGCCGCGCGCGGCGGCCAGCCCCTTGGCCGCGGCCTCCAGTGCCTCGGGCCAGCTGGCCGGGGCGAGGATCCCGTCATCGCCGCGCACCAGCGGGGTGGTGAGCCGGTCGGGGCGCTGCGCGTAGCGGAACCCGAAGCGGCCCTTGTCGCAGATCCACTCCTCGTTGACCTCGGGGTCCTCCGCGGCCATCCGGCGCAGCACCTTGCCGCGGCGATGGTCGGTCCGGGTCGCGCAGCCGCCCGCGCAGTGCTCGCACACGCTCGGGGAGGAGACGAGGTCGAAGGGGCGGGAGCGGAACCGGTAGGCCGCCGAGGTGAGGGCGCCGACCGGGCAGATCTGGATGGTGTTGCCGGAGAAGTACGACTCGAAGGGGTCGCCCTCGCCGATGCCGACCTGCTGGAGCGCGCCGCGCTCGAGCAGCTCGATCATCGGGTCGCCGGCGATCTCGTTGGAGAAGCGGGTGCAGCGCGCGCACAGGACGCACCGCTCGCGGTCCAGCAGTACCTGCGTGGAGATCGCGACCGGCTTCTCGTACGTCCGCTTCCTGCCCTCGAAACGTGATTCGGCGTTTCCGTGGGACATGGCCTGGTTCTGCAGGGGGCACTCGCCGCCCTTGTCGCAGACGGGGCAGTCCAGCGGGTGGTTGATGAGCAGCAGCTCCATCACTCCGCGCTGGGCCTTGTCGGCGACCTCGGACGTCAGCTGCGTCTTGACGACCATGCCGTCGGTGCAGGTGATGGTGCAGGAGGCCATCGGCTTGCGCTGGCCCTCGACCTCGACGATGCACTGGCGGCAGGCGCCGGCCGGCGGGAGGAGGGGGTGGTCGCAGAACCGGGGGATCTCGATGCCGAGCTGTTCGGCGGCCCGGATGACCAGGGTCCCCTTGGGCACCGACAGTTCGATGCCGTCGATGGTCAGGGAGATCAGGTCCGCCGGCGGAACCGCCGCTTCCCCGCCGCCGGAGGCTGCCGTAGTGGTCACGGTCATGCGGTCACCTCCGTGTCGGCCCAGAGGGTCGACTTCTTGGGGTCGAAGGGGCAGCCCTTGCCCGTGATGTGCTGCTCGTACTCCGCGCGGAAGTACTTGAGCGAGGAGAAGATGGGGCTGGCCGCGCCGTCACCGAGCGCGCAGAACGACTTGCCGTTGATGTTGTCGGCGATGTCGTTCAGCTTGTCCAGGTCGGACATGACGCCCTTGCCCGCTTCGATGTCGCGCAGCAGCTGGACCAGCCAGTACGTGCCTTCGCGGCACGGGGTGCACTTGCCGCAGGACTCGTGGGCGTAGAACTCGGTCCAGCGGGTCACCGCCCGCACCACGCAGGTCGTCTCGTCGAAGCACTGCAGGGCCTTGGTGCCCAGCATGGATCCGGCGGCGCCGACGCCCTCGTAGTCCAGCGGGACGTCGAGGTGCTCCTCCGTGAACATCGGGGTGGAGGAGCCGCCCGGGGTCCAGAACTTCAGCCGGTGCCCGGGCCGCATGCCGCCGCTCATGTCGAGGAGCTGGCGCAGGGTGATGCCGAGCGGGGCCTCGTACTGGCCGGGGCCGACCACGTGGCCCGACAGCGAGTACAGCGTGAATCCGGGGGACTTCTCGGTCCCCATCGCCTTGAACCAGTCCTTGCCCTTGTTCAGGATCGCGGGAACCGAGGCGATGGATTCGACGTTGTTGACGACAGTGGGGCAGGCGTAGAGCCCCTCGACGGCAGGGAAGGGAGGACGCAGCCGGGGCTGACCGCGCCGGCCTTCGAGGGAGTCCAGGAGGGCCGTTTCCTCGCCGCAGATGTACGCGCCCGCTCCCGCGTGCACGGTGATGTCGAGCTTCAACCCGCTCCCGAGGACGTTCTCCCCCAGGTAGCCGGCCTCGTACGCCTCGCGCACCGCCTCGTGCAGGCGCCGCAGTACCGGCACGGCCTCGCCGCGCAGGTAGATGAAGGCGTGCTCCGACCGGATCGCGTAACAGGCAATGATCATTCCCTCGATGAGGGAGTGCGGATTGGCGAAGAGGAGGGGGATGTCCTTGCAGGTTCCCGGCTCCGACTCGTCCGCGTTCACGACGAGGTAGTGCGGCTTTCCGTCGCCCTGCGGGATGAACTGCCACTTCATTCCGGTGGGGAAGCCCGCGCCGCCGCGGCCGCGCAGGCCCGAGTCCTTCACGTAGGCGATGAGGTCGTCCGGGGTCATGGCCAGGGCCTTGCGCAGGCCCTCGTAGCCCTCGTGGCGCCGGTAGGTCTCCAGCGTCCACGAGTTCGGCTCGTCCCAGAACGCCGACAGCACGGGTGCCAGCAGCTTCTCCGGGCTGGTGCCGTTCTCATGCGTCTCAGCGGTCACCGTCTTCACTCCCCCTCCTCGGTAGTGGCCTCGGCACGCTGGTGCACGACCTTGCCGAGCTGCGGTGACTCTCCGCGCGCGATGCGCAGGCCGATCAGCGACGCGTGTCCGGCGCCGCCGCTCGCCTCGACCGCGCCCTCGCGCTCGTCCGGGAAGCCGGCCAGGATCCGCGCGGTGTCCTTGTACGTACAGAGCGGTGCGCCCCGGGTCGGCGCGACGGGGCGGCCGGCCAGCAGGTCGTCCACCATCGCCTTGGCGGACTCGGGCGTCTGGTTGTCGAAGAACTCCCAGTTGACCATCACCACGGGGGCGTAGTCGCAGGCCGCGTTGCACTCGATGTGCTCGAGGGTGACCTTGCCGTCGGCGGTGGTCTCGTTGTTGCCGACCCCGAGGTGTTCCTTGAGCTCGTCGAAGATGGCGTCGCCGCCCATGACCGCGCACAGGGTGTTCGTGCAGACCCCGACCTGGTAGTCGCCCGAGGGCTTGCGCCGGTACATGGTGTAGAAGGTCGCCACCGCCGTGACCTCGGCGGTCGTCAGACCCAGTACGTCGGCGCAGAACCGGATGCCGGTGCGCGAGACGTAGCCCTCCTCGGACTGCGTCAGGTGCAGCAGCGGCAGCAGCGCGCTGCGGCTGTCGGGGTAGCGGGCGATGACCTCGGCGGCGTCGGCCGCCAGCCGCTCGCGCACCTCGGCCGGGTAGTCCGGGGCCGGCAGCTGGGGCATGCCCAAAGCGATGTCGGTCATCGGTCGACGCCTCCCATCACGGGGTCGATGGAGGCGACGGCGACGATGACGTCGGCGACCTGGCCGCCCTCGCACATCGCCGCCATGGCCTGCAGGTTGGTGAAGGACGGGTCGCGGAAGTGGACCCGGTAGGGGCGGGTCCCGCCGTCGGAGACCACGTGGACGCCGAGTTCGCCCTTGGGGGACTCGACGGCCGCGTACGCCTGGCCCGCCGGTACCCGGAAGCCCTCGGTCACCAGCTTGAAGTGGTGGATGAGGGACTCCATGGAGGTGCCCATGATCTGTTTGATGTGGTCGAGCGAGTTGCCGAGGCCGTCGGGGCCCATGGCGAGCTGCGCGGGCCAGGCGATCTTCTTGTCGGCGACCATGACCGGGCCCGGCTCCAGCCGGTCCAGGCACTGCTCGACGATGCGCAGCGACTGGCGCATCTCCTCCAGGCGGATCAGGAAGCGCCCGTAGGAGTCGCAGGACTCGGTGGTCGGTACGTCGAACTCGTAGTTCTCGTAGCCGCAGTACGGGTCGGACTTGCGCAGGTCGTGCGGCAGGCCGGCGGAGCGCAGGACCGGGCCGGTGGCGCCGAGCGCCATGCAGCCGGTGAGGTCGAGGTAGCCGACGTCCTGCATGCGGGCCTTGAAGATGGGGTTGCCGGTGGCGAGCTTGTCGTACTCCGGCAGGTTCTTCTTCATGGTCTTCACGAACTCGCGGAGCTGGTCGACCGCGCCCGGGGGCAGGTCCTGCGCGAGGCCGCCGGGGCGGATGAACGCGTGGTTCATGCGCAGTCCGGTGATCAGCTCGAACACGTCGAGGATCAGCTCGCGGTCGCGGAACCCGTAGATCATGATCGTGGTCGCGCCCAGCTCCATGCCGCCGGTGGCGATGCACACCAGGTGGGAGGAGAGCCGGTTGAGCTCCATCAGCAGGACGCGGATGGCGGTGGCGCGGTCCGGGATCTGGTCGGTGATGCCGAGCAGCTTCTCGACGCCCAGGCAGTACGCCGTCTCGTTGAAGAACGGCGTCAGGTAGTCCATGCGCGTGACGAAGGTGGTGCCCTGCGTCCAGTTCCGGAATTCGAGGTTCTTCTCGATGCCGGTGTGGAGGTAGCCGATGCCGCAGCGGGCCTCGGTGACCGTCTCGCCGTCGATCTCCAGGATCAGGCGGAGCACACCGTGGGTGGACGGGTGCTGCGGACCCATGTTGACGACGATCCGCTCGTCGTCGGCGCGGGCCGCGGACTGGACGACCTCGTCCCAGTCGCCGCCGGTGACCGTGTAGACGGTGCCTTCGGTGGTCTCGCGGGCAGAGGCGTGATTCGAAGTGGACATCAGCTGTACGACCTCCGCTGGTCGGGAGCCGGGATCTGGGCGCCCTTGTACTCGATGGCGATGCCGCCGAGCGGGTAGTCCTTGCGCTGCGGGAAGCCCTGCCAGTCGTCCGGCATCATGATCCGGGTGAGGGCCGGGTGCCCGTCGAAGATCAGACCGAAGAAGTCGTACGTCTCGCGCTCGTGCCAGTCGTTGGTCGGATAGACGGAGACCACCGAGGGGACGTGCGGGTCGGCGTCCGGTGCGGACACCTCCAGCCGCAGGATCCGGCCGTGGGTGAGCGAGCGCAGGTGGTAGACGGCGTGCAGCTCGCGGCCCTTGTCGTCGGGGAAGTGCACCCCGCTGACTCCGGTGCACAGTTCGAAGCGCAGGGCCGGGTCGTCGCGCAGGGTCCTCGCGACGCGCAGGAGGTGCTCGCGGGCGATGTGGAGGGTCAGCTCCGTCCGGTCGACGACGACCTTCTCGATCGCGTTCTCCGGAAGCAGGTCCTGCTCCTCCAGCGCCCCCTCGAGCTCGTCGACTACCTCGTCGAAGTACGAGCCGTACGGGCGGGCGCTCGCGCCGGGCAGGGCCACGGTGCGCACGAGGCCGCCGTAACCGCTGGTGTCGCCGCCGCCCGCGGCGCCGAACATGCCCTTGCGGACGCCGATCACCTCGGGGCCGGCCGCGCCGCGGGGCACGGGCACGTTGTTGCCATCGCTGGGGCCGTTCTCCACGGCCGGGTCCTCGCTCACCGCAGGAGCCCCTTCATCTCAATGGTGGGGAGCGCCTTGAGGGCCGCCTCCTCCGCCTCGCGGGCCGCCTCTTCCCGGTTCACGCCGAGCTTCGATCCCTGGATCTTCTGGTGGAGCTTGAGGATCGCGTCGAGCAGCATCTCGGGGCGGGGCGGGCAGCCGGGCAGATAGATGTCCACCGGGACGATGTGGTCAACGCCCTGGACGATCGCGTAGTTGTTGAACATTCCGCCCGAAGACGCACAAACACCCATAGAGATGACCCACTTGGGAGCGGGCATCTGGTCGTACACCTGCCGCAGCACCGGCGCCATCTTCTGACTGACCCGGCCCGCGACGATCATCAGGTCGGCCTGGCGCGGGGATCCGCGGAAGACCTCCATGCCGAAGCGGGCCAGGTCGTACCGGCCCGCTCCGGTGGTCATCATCTCGATGGCGCAGCAGGCCAGGCCGAAGGTCGCGGGGAAGACGGACGCCTTGCGCACCCACCCCGCGGCCTGTTCGACGGTGGTCAGCAGAAAGCCGCTCGGCAGCTTCTCTTCCAGTCCCATGGAAATTCAGCCCCTCAGTCCCATTCCAGGCCGCCGCGGCGCCATACGTAGGCGTAGGCGACGAAGACGGTGAGCACGAAGAGGAGCATCTCGACGAGCCCGAAGATCCCCAGCGAGTCGAAGGTGACCGCCCAGGGGTAGAGGAAGACAACCTCGATGTCGAAGACGATGAAGAGCATCGCCGTCAGGTAGTACTTGATGGGGAAGCGGCCGCCGCCGGCCGGCATGGGAGTGGGCTCGATGCCGCACTCGTACGCTTCAAGTTTTGCCCGGTTGTACCGTTTTGGGCCGATCAGCGTGGCCATGACCACGGAGAAGATCGCAAACCCTGCGCCGAGGGCGCCGAGCACGAGGATGGGCGCGTACGCATTCACGCTCCTCGCTCCTTCCAGTCGTCCTTGACCGTTGGACCGCCGTGCCGGCGCCACGCGCCCCGCCTCGCATGTGAGGCAGTTCACAAGCCGGACTGGTGCGCATCTTATGCCTGCCCGTCTGTGATCTGCGACACGGGTTACAACAACGAGTTTGTGATCTCCACCACCTGACGAACGATCATGAAGTCCGATGAGTGGTGATCTTCATACGCGAAGCATCCACATGATCACCAAAGGTGACATCCAACCTCTTCGCCGCAGGTGGAAGGCCTGTCGCACTATCAAATCGTGGTCGCTGCATGCAAATTGGCAAGCTGATGCGCGTGATGATAAAGGGATCGCCGTCCCCCACCCGGGGGACGGTGCGCGTACGGGAGTGGACGCGTGCATGCGTTCACGAAGTCGGGGCAGGGTCCGGGTGTGAGGGTGCCGCGACGGGCCTCCGCGGACGCCCGCGGACATCTGGGACCCGGCGGCGACCGCGAGGCGACCCGGCGGCGAGCTCACGGTCGGGTCACAGGACGGCCACAGCGTCCGCATGACGTGACAAGTCTGTGACCTGCGCCACTCCGGATTCGCGGCAACGAAAGGGGGCTTGGCCATCTGTCGGGGTGGATGGTAGGCCGTGGATCAATTCGGACTAATCGCGGAAAACCCATGATCACAGCCTTGCGAGCGGGCGTCCGATTCGCCCGTTACGGCGTCAATAAGGGTTTCGACGCGCCCGGTTCGCCCGGTTCGCGCGCAACTGTGGCGCAGACCACGTTTCTTGAAGGGAACCGCAACCCCCTGATAGCGGTTGTACCCATGTCCCTCACCGCTCACATACCCAGCCACCGGAAGCCCCGCCGCAGCGCCTCGAAGCTCGCGGTCCGCGCCGGAGTTGCCGGTGGCGTCCTCAGCACCCTGGCCATGGCCGGCACGGCGAGTGCCACCCCGTCCTCCGAGGCCGCTCCCGAGACCACTCTCGAAATGCCGGTCCTCAACCTGGACCTGAGTGCCGAGGTCACCTCGGCCGTGGCCAAGGCCGCGGAGAACACCCGCGCCGCCGCCGTCGACGGCGAGGTCAACGCCCTGGAGGAGACCGCCCGCACGGGCGCCGCCGCCGAGGCGAAGCAGGCCAAGGCCGACGCCCAGCAGAAGGCCGACGAAGAGCAGAAGGCGAAGCAGGAGGCGGACCGCAAGGCCGAGGCCGCGCGCGCCAACCGCAGCTCCTCCCGCACCACGCTCGAAGGCAAGTCCTCCTCCGGGGGCTCCTCCTCCACGGGCTCCTCGCAGGGCTCGGGCACCGTCACCGCCCCGGCGACCGGCTCCGCCGCCGCCATCGTGAACTTCGCCCGCGCGCAGGTCGGCAAGGCGTACGTCTCGGGCGGCACCGGCCCGTCCTCGTTCGACTGCTCGGGCCTCGTCCAGGCCGCGTACCGCCAGGCCGGCATCTCCCTGCCGCGCGTCTCGCAGTCGCAGTCCTCGGCCGGTACCTCGGTCTCCCTGAGCGCCCTGCAGCCGGGCGACATCCTGTACTGGGGCTCCAGGGGCAGCGCGTACCACGTCGCCATCTACGTCGGTGGCGGCAAGTTCGTCGGCGCGCAGAACTCCAGCACCGGTATCGTCGAGCGCTCCCTGAGCTACGACAAGCCGACGGGCGCCGTCCGCGTCCTCTGATCCCCCTCCGGTCCTTCCCCGGACCGGACCGTCCGTCACTGGACACATCCCCGCCGTCCCGAGCCGCTCTCGGCGACGCGCGAAAGGCCGGTACTCCCCCGCTCGGGGGTGGAGTACCGGCCTTTCTGCCGTCCCAGGGGCCCCTGGGGGCCCTGGGGGCGCCTGGGTGCCGTCCGGAGCCCTCAGGGTGGGTCCGGGCCCTCCCGCGGGCGGACCCGCACCGTCAGTCGAGAAACGTCGCCGAGGTGATCCTGTTCTTGAAGTTGGCGCTGGCGTTGCCGACGTAGCCCGGGGGAAGCGATCCGATGTAGCCCCCGAGGTTCGGGTCGGTACCGACCTTCCAGGTGTACGTGTCCCGGTTCCGGTAGGACGCGGTGTCGTCGTTGGTCACCCGGTTCATGCCGGCGCAGCCCTCCGGCCCCTTGAAGAGGTCGTTGTAGAAGTTCCAGTCGGACGACATCAGATCGAAGACACAACCGCCGCTGTTCGAGTTGTAGTAAAGGCCGAACTCGCTGGTTTCCAGATAACCGTCCCGCTCCGTGTTGGCGGCCGCCGACCCGGCGGCAACCAGGAGAAAGGCACCCACCGATACCGCGGTGGCGCAGCCGGCGACGAGGCTGCGAAGGGGCTTGGTCATTGCGGATTCCTCCATCTCCAGGGAATTGATTCCGGCCGGGATTAAACCTTCCGGGACACTTCCGGACAAGCTACTTCTCGGCTGATCAGGCCACAACCGCCTTGGCTCGTACCAACCTTGCTGGATTTCCCGGAGCCGACCTAGTCTCTCCGGCGCGCTCCGCCCCTCCTTCACGGCCGCGCCCGCCCATACCGCCGACCGCAAGGGAAACAACCTCGTGCGTGTACGCGAAATATCCGCATTACTCCTCATGTGCATCGCACTGACCGGATGCGAAGGGGGCGGGAAGGTCGAGGGGAAGCACAATGCGACGGCCGCACCCGGACTCGCGGCCGCCCCTTCGCCCATGTCTTCTCTGGCGGCGGCGGACATTCCCTTCTACAAGTGCATGGAACAGCACGGATTGACGCTCGGTTACGGGGACGACGGCGCGCCCCACGTGGAGGACAAGGAGAATCCGGTGTTCGGGGACGCGCAGAAGGCGTGCGCACCGCTCGAACCCTCGCGCGCGGCCGTGCGGGCGACCCCGGAGGAACTCGCCGCCGCGCGCCTGGCGTCCGCGTGCATGCGGGAGCACGGCGTCTCCTGGTACCCGGACCCGGATCCGGTCACGGGCGAGGTGCTGTACCAGGAGCCCGGCGGCACCGCCGAGCAGTGGCAGGCGCTCAGACGGGACCACCGCGACGCGATCCGGGCGTGCTCGCCCCGGCCCGGAGGGCGATGAGGCGGGGGTGGTGAGGCGGGGGCGGTGGCCGGGACGGTGAGCCGGACGGTCAGATCAGCGAGGCCGCGAGCTTGAAGCGCGCGTCGCGCTCCTTCTTGTACTGGGCGAGGGTCTCGGCGTGCTCCTCGACCAACTGCTGCTGATACGCCGACTCGGCGGCCGCCCAGATCCCGACGAGGTTCACCTCGCGCTTGCACGCCACGTCCCTGGTGGCGACCGCGATCGCCTTGGGGCCTCCCTTGTCCTCCTGCAGGCCCAGCTTCTCGATCACCGCGTACGGGGTGGCCACTCCCCCGTACCCGCCCTTTCCCATGCACTCGGACCAGCTCTTCAGAGCGGCCACCACCCGGGAGTCCTCCTGTGCGCGGCTGTGCGCCTGGGAGGCCAGACCGAAGGAGAAGAGCAGGTCGACGCTGCCCTTCGTGGGCGCGTACAGCTTGCGGTACCCCTCCCGCAGGCAGCCGCCGGCCGGCACCTTCTGTCCGCCGATCTCCACTCCGCTGTCCGCCTTGTCGGCTTCTTCCTGGCTCATCGGATCCGGGCCGACCGGCGCGTTCTCCCCCGGCCGGGTACCGAAGAGCACGGCGGACGCGCTCTCGCTGAGCTGCGGCGGAGCCGGCTTCGCGGGACGCGGCACCCCGGAGTCGCCGTCGTAGCCGTAGGCCGCCGCGTGCTCGGGGTCCGCCTCGCCGAACAGGTCCCGGTGCCGGTCGGCCTCCGCTCCGCTGCCCGCCGCGGGCCGCTTCGACGGTGCCTCGTAGCTGAACCCGTACCGGGCCATGCACCGCTCGATCAGCCGGGCCTGTACCGCGTCCATCTTCCGGACCTCGGCGTCCGAGTCCGTGTAGGCGTCCATCGGGAGGGAGATCGACGAGGTCGCGGGGTTCGTCGCGACGGGACCGAGGGCCGGTTCGGCGCCGCCCTTCCCCTTCCCCCCACCGCCGCCGCCGTCCGAGCAGCCCGCCAGCAGGACGGCCGTCGCCGCCAGCAGGGCGGTCGTGAGGGCCGGGCGGCGCGGGGAGGAAGACATCGGTGATTCCTTCGAGATGCGGGGCAATTCCGGTTGCTGCCGTTCGGATTCGGTTCGTCATTGGTGCCGTCGAGGACGCGACTGGAACCGCTCCAGATTTAAGCCGAGTCACCATGCCCGGACAAGCCGCATTCTCAGCCTCCGAACAGGCAAGTGGGCATGCTGAGAGGTGGGTTGTGACCCGGGAAAACACTCTCTAGGATCGCCAGGCGCGTTCGCACGTCATCTCGTCTCCGCGGCGCCCTCATCCATCCCATATCGAGGGAAGCACCCTCTATGCGTAAGCATGTGGCCTTCATACCTGCCGTCGTGACGCTCGCGTTCGCGCTCGGCGCGTGCTCCGGCGGCGGTACGCCCAGGGCGAGCGACAGCCCTCCGCGCAAGGAAAAGGTCCCGCCGCAGACCTCTCCCGGGCCGGTCGACCCGAACGCACTGGCAGCTGCCCGCGCGGAGGCCGCATGCCTGCGCGAGCAGGGCGTCTCCTGGTACCCGGACCCCGATCCGGTGACCGGGGCCTTCGACGACCGGGCCATCACTCCGGAGCAGATGCTCGAACTGAAGTCGAAGCACGTCGATGCCGCCGAGAAGTGCAGGCCGGACCGGGGCTCCAACGGCAGCACCGTACTCGGCGGGTGAGTGAGCTGCGGGACGTCGTGGCGGACACGGGCGTGGTGGATGCGGTCGTGGTGGACGACGGCGTCGTGGATGCGGTCGTAGTGGACGACACCGACACCGACGCCGACGGCGGCCAGGACGGCGCCGGCGGTGCGCGGGACTCCAGCGGCCTCGCGCGCGGGCGGCGCGTGGTGATCGGCGTCGTCGCCGGGGCCGCGCTGATGGCTGTCGGGGGGTTGTTGGCCACCACACTGGTGAAGTCGCCCGCGCAGGTGGCCGCCGAGACCGGACCGCCGGCGCAGGGCGCCCTGACCGCGGTGGTGGAGCGGCGGGTGCTCGCGCAGAAGGTGGTGATGCGCGGGACCGTGGTCGCCGACCAGAGCGTCGAGGTGGCCCCGCAGCCGCGCCCCGGTGAGGGTGCGGGCCCACCCGTCGTGACCAAACTGCCGGTGCGGGCCGGGGACACGATCGCGGCCGGGCAGTTGCTCGCGGAGGTGTCCGGGCGGCCCGTGTTCCCCCTCAGGGGCACCCTGCCCGTCTACCGCGACCTGAAGCCGGGAGCCACCGGAGACGACGTGGCGCAGTTGCAGCAGGCACTGCGGGAACTCGGGCACGGCACCGGCGGCGACCCGAAGGGCGTGTTCGGGTCCGGTACGAAGAGCGCCCTCGCCGCGCGCTACAAGGCCATCGGCTACGACCCGCTGCCCGCGGTGGCGGGTGGCGCGGAGGTACTGAAGACAGCGCGGCAGGCAGTACGGTCGGCCGAATGGGCCGTGGAGGACGCCGAGGCCGGGGCCAGGGCCGCTGCCAGGACAGTGGGCGCAGCCGGGGGCAGGACGGCGACCCCCGAGCCCTCCGCCTCCTCGGGCGCGACGGGTCCGACGGGTCCGACGGGTCCGACGGGTCCGACGGGCGGCGGTAGGACCGCCGGCGGCGCCGACGGCGGTACGGGCGCGTCAACCGGCGCCGGCGAATCGGCCCGGAACCTGGCGCGCGCCCGCCAGGCACTCGCCGACGCCCGGGCGGGGCTGGCGGCGGCGGAGGCCGCCGACGGGCCGATGCTGCCCGCCTCCGAGACCGTGTTCCTCGGGTCCTTCCCCGCCAGGGTCAGTTCCGTCGGCGGCCGTGTCGGCGGCCCCGTCTCCGCGTCGGTGCTCACGCTGTCCGCCGGTGAACTGGTCGTCGAGGCCTACCTCAAGGAGGACAGGAGGCAACTGCTGCGCCCGGGCATGACCGTGGTGGTCTCCTCCGAGGTGGCCGGCACCGACGCCCGGGGCAAGGTGGCCCTGGTGGCCACCGAGCGCTCCACCGGCCAGCAGTCCGAGCAGAACGGCCAGGGCGGGCAGGGTGGTCAGGGCGTCCAGGGCGGCCCTCCGGTCAAGGCGGGCGGGGCCGATGCCGGCTACCGCATGACGGTCCGTGCCGACCAGCCGCTGCCCGCGGCCTTCGCCGGGCAGGACGTCCGGCTGACCATCGAGTCCGCCGCCACCGACGGTGAGGCCCTCGTGGTCCCGGTGACCGCCGTCTCCTCGAGCCCCGACGGCCAGACCCTCGTCACGGCCGTCTCGGCCGACGGTACGCAGCGCCGCATCCCGGTCCGCACCGGCACCAGCGGGGACGGCTACGTGGCCGTGACCCCCGTCCGGGCCGACGCCCTCGCGGTCGGCACCAGGGTCGTCATCGGCGCCGCCCGCAAGGGAACCGGCACGTGAGGTTGCCCCGACCGCGCCGCTCCCGGGCGAGCGGGGAGCCGGAGCCCGGCACCCCCGTCACCCCTGTCACCCCCGTCATCGAGTTCCGCGATGTTGCCCTCACCTATCCCGGGCCACCACCCGTCAAAGCCCTGCGCCCTTGCGAACTAACCGTCCAACGCGGCGAGTTCATCACCATCGTCGGCCCCTCCGGCTCCGGGAAGTCCACCTTCCTCAACGTCGCCGGATTGCTCGACTCCCCCACCAGCGGCCGGTACCTCCTCGACGGGATCGACACCTCCGCGCTCCCCGACCGGGAACGCACCGCCCTGCGCGGCCGCAGGATCGGCTTCGTCTTCCAGTCCTTCCACCTGCTCCCCCACCGGTCCGCCCTGGAGAACATCACCCTCGCCATGCTCTACACCGGAACACCGCGCGCGCAGCGCCTCGTACGGGCCCGCGAGGCGCTGGACCAGGTCGGTCTCGGGCACCGCGCCGGCGCCGTGCCCGGGCGGCTGTCCGGCGGCGAGCGCCAGCGCGTGGCCATCGCCCGCGCCCTCGTCGGACGCCCCTCGCTCCTGCTGTGCGACGAACCCACCGGAAACCTCGACTCCGCCAACGCCGCCTCCGTACTGGGGCTGCTGGACGAACTGCACGACTCCGGGATGACGGTCCTCGTCATCACCCACGACCCCGAGGTGGCCCGGCGCGGCGCCCGGACCGTGACCATCCGCGACGGGCGGCTGCGTACGTGAGCACCGTCCGGCCGACCCGGCTCTCCGTGCGCGACGCACTCGCCGAGGCCGTCGCCGGCATGCTGCGCCGCCCCGGTCGGGCCGTGCTCACCGCCCTGGGCACCGTCCTCGGGGTCGGCAGCTTCGTGGCCGTGCTCGGCCTCACCGCCACCATCTCCTCGCAGATCGACGGCCGGTTCAACGTCCTGACCGCCACCGAAGTGACCGTCGAGGACGTCGCCGGCCAGCAGAGCGAGTTCGCCGGACCCGGGTTTCCCGCCGATGCCGAACAGCGGCTGCGCGCCGTCGCCGGCATCGAGAACGCCGGGGTGCTGTGGCCGGTCCGCCTGGACTCGCGCACCACCCTCGGCTCCCTGCCGTCGGGCACCACCGGGTCCGCCAGCGGCGGGTCCATCAGCGGCGCGTCCGTCGTCGCCGCCTCCCCCGGGGCCGTGGCCGCCCTCGTGCCGACCCTCCAGGAGGGCCGGCTCTACGACGAGTTCGCCGAGCGGAGCCGGCAGCGCGTGGTGGTCATCGGCGGTGGACTCGCGGGCCGCCTCGGCATCACCACCCTGGCCACCCGGCCCGCGCTCTACATCGGCCAGGAGGCCTTCACCGTCGCGGGGATCATCTCCGACGTGCGGCGCAAGCCGGAGAACCTGCTGTCCGTGCTCGTGCCCCGGGCCACCGCCGAGGAACTGTGGGGCCAGCCCTCGCCCGGCACCGCGAGCATGCTGATCGCCACCGAACTCGGCGCCGCCCGCCAGGTCGCCGAGCTCGCCCCGCTGGCGCTGCGCCCCGATCACCCCGAGTACCTCAAGGCCGTACCGCCGCCCGACCCTCGGCTGCTGCGCTCCGGCGTCACCTCCGACCTGAGCGCGCTGTTCCTGCTGCTCGCCGGGATCTGCCTGGTCATCGGCGCGGTCGGGATCGCCAACACCACGCTCGTCGCCGTCCTGGAGCGGACCGGCGAGATCGGGCTGCGCCGCGCCCTGGGAGCCCGGGGGCGGCACATCTCGGCCCAGTTCCTGACCGAGTCCGCGGCGCTCGGCGCGCTGGGCGGCCTGGTCGGCACCTCGCTCGGCGAACTCACCGTGGTCGCCGTGTCCCTGGCGCGCGACTGGACCCCGGTGATCCATCCGCTGACGGTCGCCGCCGCACCGCTCGCGGGGCTGCTGACAGGTCTGCTCGCGGGGCTCTACCCCGCCTGGCGGGCAGCCCGTGTCGAACCTGCCGAAGCCCTGCGAAGATAGCCGGGGCGAGCACGCCCGAGTCACCCCAGGAGGTGGTGTTCCGTGAGCACCAGGCCATCCGACGAAGCTCCCGGCCAAGGCGCCGGCCCCCGCCCGCCCGGCGGCCCCGCCGCCGACCGGGCCGCCTGCTCCACTGCCGGCTCCGCCGACCCGACCGCCGCCCTGGCCGCCGCCGGGCTCGGCCTGCTGGCTCTGAGCGGCTGGCTGCTGAACACCACCCGCCCGTGGCACAAACCCAGCTCCCCGATCACCCTCGGCCTCGACTGGACGGCCTCGGGCACGCTGCTGATCTGCGGGCTGGTCCTGCTGACCCGCTGCATCCGCACGGTCCACTGCGCGGACGAGGCCCCGTACGACCCCGCCGACGAACCCCGCCAGAAGCAGGCGGGCCGCACCGGGGAGGTCCCCCCGGCCCAGCCCGCCTGATCCGTCCGGGCCCCGAGTCCTTCGGGGCCACCTTGGTTCCACCGAGGTGACCATCGGACGAGAAGTTTCCTACCGCCGGTGGTACGTATTAGGTATGAGCAGTCACGTGGCACCCCAGGCCGTCGAGCGGGCTGGCAAGAGATCCGTGTCGCTCGCCCAGTCGTTGATCAAGGAAGTCGAGGAACGCGCGGGCAAAAGCGGGTTCTCCTCCGTTGTGGCCGAAGCTCTGGAGGAATGGCTCGCCGCGCAGAAGCTCCGCGAGGTCGTGACCGCTGACCGCAAGGCGTTCGGCCCCGTATCCGCCGAAGCTCGGCGGCAGGCGGAGCAGGAGTGGTAAGCAAGCGCCTCAAGATCAAGGCGAAGAGCGAGGGCACGCTCGTCCTGGACGCCCAAGGACTTTCACTGCACGTCGACAGTGACGAGGGGATGCGTGCTCGCATCGAGGTCGCTCAGCAGAGCGGCCGACGCGTGGCGCTGTCCGCCCTGACACCCCTGGCGGTGCGTCGAACAGGAGAAGCCGACAAGCGACTCCAGTTCCTGCTGTCCCGGTTCGACGTGAAACCGGTCAACGACGCGGTGACGGACGCCGCAGCGAAACTGCTGGACGCCTCGGGCCTTGACGGACACGAATGCCTCGTGGACGCACTCGTGGTCGCCACGGCCGCACTCTGCACTCCCCCTGTACTCCTCGTCACCCCTGACAAGTCGCACATCCCGGCGCTGTGCAAGGCCGCAGAGGAGCTTCCCGGCTCACCGAAGGTGAAAATCGTCAACGTGTGACGGCCCAACACCACGGGCCGGGCCGGGCCGCTCGACTGTCCAGCGAGCGGCCCGGCCTTGAACGGTCAAGCTCGGGGTGCCACCTTCGAGAGGCCGTTGATGACGCGGTCCATCGCGTCGCCGCCCGTCGGGTCGGTCAGGTTGGCGAGCATCTTCAGGGTGAACTTCATCAGCACCGGGTGGCTGAGACCGCGCTGGGTGGCGATCTTCATGACCTTCGGGTTGCCGATGAGCTTCACGAAGGCGCGGCCCAGGGTGTAGTAGCCGCCGTACGTCTCCTTGAGGACCTTCGGGTAGCTGTGCAGGGTGAGTTCGCGCAGCGCGGTGGTCGCGCGGGAGTGTGCCTGGACGATGACGTCGGCGGCGATCTGGCCGGACTCCATCGCATAGGCGATGCCCTCGCCGTTGAACGGGTTGACGAGACCGCCCGCGTCACCGACGAGCAGCAGGCCCTTGGTGTAGTGCGGCTGGCGGTTGAAGGCCATCGGCAGGGCCGCGCCGCGGATGGGCTGCGTCATGTTCTCCGGGGTGTAGCCCCAGTCCTCCGGCATCGACGCGCACCAGGCCTTGAGGACCTCGCGCCAGTCCAGCTCCTTGAAGGCCGAGGAGGAGTTGAGGATGCCGAGACCGACGTTGGAGGTGCCGTCGCCCATGCCGAAGATCCAGCCGTAGCCGGGCAGCAGCCGGTCCTCGGTTCCGCGCCGGTCCCAGAGCTCCAGCCAGGACTCCAGGTAGTCGTCGTCGTGGCGGGGCGAGGTGAAGTACGTACGCACGGCCACGCCCATCGGGCGGTCGTCGCGACGGTGCAGGCCCATCGCCAGGGAGAGGCGCGAGGAGTTGCCGTCGGCCGCGACGACGAGCGGGGCGCTGAAGGTGACCGGGGTCTTCTCCTCGCCGAGCTTCGCCGTCACACCGGTGATGTGACCGGTGCGGGGGTCGCGGACGGGCTCGCCGACGTTGCAGCGCTCGTACAGGCGGGCGCCGGCCTTCTGCGCCTGGCGGGCCAGGGTCTCGTCGAAGTCGTCCCGCTTGCGGACGAGTCCGTAGTCGGGGAAGGAGGCCAGCTCCGGCCAGTCCAGCTGCAGCCGCTGGCCGCCGCCGATGATCCGCAGGCCCTTGTTGCGCAGCCAGCCGGCCTCCTCGGAGATGTCGATGCCCATCGACACCAGCTGCTTGGTGGCGCGCGGGGTCAGGCCGTCGCCGCAGACCTTCTCGCGCGGGAACGCCGTCTTCTCCAGGAGCAGGACGTCGAGTCCGGCCTTGGCCAGGTAGTACGCGGTGGTCGAGCCGGCGGGCCCGGCCCCGACGACGATCACATCCGCGGAGTGCTCGGAGAGGGGCTCGGTCACGGCGGGGTCTCCCGAAGGCTCGATAAGGGGTGCCCAACGGCACAAGACATGTGCAGTCTATGCAGCGAGAGAGATCACGATCCGAAGGGCTGCCCACTGTGACCACCTCGCCGACCCGGCCGCTCCCCGCCGTCCAGCTCCGTGTGCCCACGGACGAGGACGCGCACGCCTGGTACCGGGTCTTCGACGACCCCGACGTCATGGAGTTCCTCGGCGGACCGGCCGAGCTCTCCTTCTACGAGGAGCTCACCGCGCGGCAGCGGCTGCACGACGCACGGCTCGGCTTCTGCCTGTGGACGCTGCTCGACGGGGAGGGCCAGGTCATCGGCTTCACCGGGGCGCAGCCGTGGCCGGCGGCCAAGGCGTGGGGCCCGGTCGGGGAGATCGAGATCGGGTGGCGGCTGGGTCGCTCCGCTTGGGGCCGCGGCTACGCCTACGCCGCTGCGCTGGCGACTGTGGACCGGGTCCGGGAGGCGGGCGTGGCGCACGTGGTGGCGATGGTCGACGACGCCAACGCCCGCTCGATCGCCGTCGCGGAGCGGCTGGGCATGACGCTGGCGGACCGCTTCCTGCTCCCCGGCGGCACCCGCCACGGCCGGCGCTACGAGCTGACGCTCACCGAGGCGTAGCCCGCGCCTCGAAGGCCGGCGGGGCGGGATTCCCAGCCCCGCCGGACGGAGTCCGGGGCAGCGGCGCGAGCGGCGCGTCAGAAGACGGAGAGGCCGGTCAGGGTCGTGAAGCGGTCCAGGGCGGCGACCGCGGCGACGGAGTTGCCCTGGGGGTCCAGGCCGGGGCTCCACGCGGCCAGCGTGCACGCGCCCGGCACCACCGCCACGATCCCCCCGCCCACACCGCTCTTGCCCGGCAGGCCGACGCGGTAGGCGAACTCCCCCGCCGCGTCGTACGTCCCGCACGTGAGCATCACCGCGTTGATCTGCTTCGCCTCGCTCCGCGTGAGCAGCCGCGAGCCGTCCGCACGCAGCCCGTGGCGGGCCAGGAAGCGGCCGGCCCGGGCCAGGTCGGCGCAGGACATCTCGATCGAGCACTGCCAGAAGTAGTGGTCCAGCAGCGTCGGCACCGGGTTGTCTATGTTCCCGTACGAGGCCATGAAGTGGGCCACGGCAGCGTTGCGGTCCCCGTGCTCCTGCTCGGAGGCGGCGACCTCCGCGTCGAAGGCGACGTCCGGGTTCTGGCTCTCCTCGCGGAGGAACCGCAGCAGTTCGCTGCTCGCGTCGCCCGTCAGCGTCTGGAGCCGGTCGGTGACGACGAGCGCGCCCGCGTTGATGAAGGGGTTGCGCGGGATGCCGTTCTCGTACTCCAGCTGCACGAGGGAGTTGAACGGGTTGCCGGAGGGTTCCCGGCCCACCCGCTCCCACAGGCTGTCGCCGCCCTCGGCGAGCGCGAGGGCCAGGGCGAAGACCTTGGTGATGGACTGGGCGGAGAACGGCGTGCGCCAGTCCCCCACCCCGAACACGTTGCCGTCGACGTCGGCGATGGCCATCCCGAACTGCCGGGGGTCGACGGAGGCCAGCGCCGGGATGTACTCGGCGGTGGTACCGCTGCCGACCAGCGGGGCGATGTCGGTGGCGACCTGTTCCAGCAGCGCTTGGTAGTCCATCGCCGGTTCCCTCCCTACCGCTTGACGCCGCGGTGCAGGGCCACGATGCCGCCGCTCAGGTTGCGCCAGGCGACCTGGCCCCAGCCGGCCTTCTGGAGCAGCGCGGCCAGCGCGGGCTGGTCGGGCCAGGCGCGGATGGAGTCGGCGAGGTACACGTACGCGTCGGGGTTGGAGGAGACCGCCCGGGCCACCGGCGGCATCGCGCGCATCAGGTACTCGGTGTACACGGTCCGGAAGGGCGCCCAGGTGGGCTGCGAGAACTCGCAGATCACGACCTGGCCGCCGGGCTTCGTGACCCGGTACAGCTCGCGCAGGGCGGCGTCGGTGTCCTGGACGTTGCGCAGGCCGAAGGAGATCGTGACGGTGTCGAAGACGTCGTCCTTGAAGGGGAGGCGGGTAGCGTCGCCCGCCGTCAGCGGGAGCCAGGGGTTGCGCTTCTTGCCCTCGCGGAGCATGCCGAGGGAGAAGTCGCAGGGCACGACGTACGCGCCGGTCGCGGCGAAGGGCAGCGAGGAGGTGGCCGTGCCCGCGGCGAGGTCGAGGACCAGCTGCCCGGGGCGCGCTCCGACCGCCTTGGCGACCTCCTTGCGCCACAGGCGGGCCTGCCCGAGGGAGAGGACGTCGTTGGTGAGGTCGTAGTTCGCCGCCACACCGTCGAACATGGAGGCGACTTCGTGCGGCTGCTTGTCCAGGGAAGCGCTGGTCACTGGCGTTGGCCCCTCGGGTACGGGTACGGGTGCTGCGGACCGCCGACCGGACAGACGGACGGTCCGGCGGGTGCACCGTCATTCTCGCAGGCCCGCCCTCCCCCGCGCCCGCCCGCCCCGGCCGCCCCGCCCGCGATGGGCGGTACCCGGGCACGTACAGGAGGTGGTCGAGGAACGGTCCGCGCGTGTCACCCGTCACAACAAGCAACGTTCCGAGGTCACGGACGTCTGGTAGGGCGAAGAGGCAGCCCACTTCCGCATGATCATGGAACCAGTCATGACGAAACATCGCACCACATGCCCCACCCCCCGCACATCCGCCCGGGGGCGCCGCCGGCGTGGCCGCCGCCGGCCAGCACGGATGGTGCTCCCGCTGCTGCTCTGCTCGGGCGCCGTCGTCGCGGTGGCTCTGGTGACGGGGCTGCTGCCCCAGGACACCGACCCTCGTGCGAACCTCTCCGCCCCGTCCACGCCGGAGTCCGGGCCGCCCGAACCCGCCGCGCCCGTGACCGTACCCACGCCGTCACCTCCGGTGTCACCGCCCGCCCCGGGCCCGGCCGCGCTCCCCGAGAAGGGGCCCGGCACCTTCCGGGCCGCCACCGCCTCGGGCCCCGTCCACGGTTCCGGCACGGTACGGCGCTACCGCGTCGAGGCCGAGGACGGCACGGGCATCGACCCGGACGAGGCCGCGCGCGCCGTCGACGCCGTCCTGGGCGACCGGCGCGGCTGGATCGCCGATCCCAAGGTCGCGTTCCAGCTGACGGGGTCCGGGCCGGTGGAGTTCACCGTACGGATAGCCACCCCGGTCACCACTGACCGGATGTGCGAGGTGGTGACCACGGAGCTGAAGGGCGAGACGAACTGCCGCGCCGGCCACGAAGTGATCGTCAACCTCCGGCGCTGGCTGCTCGGTTCGCCGCAGTTCGACGGGCCGCCCGCCGACTACCGGGCGCTGATCATCAATCACGAGGTGGGCCACGAGCTGGGCCACGGCCACGAGACCTGTCCCGGACCGGGGCTGCCCGCGCCGGCGATGATGCAGCAGATCAAGGGGCTGCTGGGCTGCCGCTCCAACGCCTGGCCGTTCGACGCGAAGGGGAACTACACGAGGGGCCCGGCCGTTCCCTGAGCCGCGTCGCCCGGGCCCGCGCGCCGACCCGCTCAGCGGCGGCCCGCTCAGCGGCGGCGGTGCAGCAGCCTGCCGCCGATGACCGTGGCCACGCAGGTGGTCGGGCCCCGCTCCAGCAGTTCCGCCGGGCCGGACACGGCGAAGGCCGCGAAACGCGCCGGGGCGCCCGCCTCCAGGACCCCGTGGAACGCCTCATCGGCCGCGCCCCGCCCGGCGAGGGGGTCCAGGGCGGCCGGTCCCTCGTAAGGAGCGGACGGCAGGACGGTGAGTCCGGAGCGGACCACCGCCGTCCGTACGGCCGGGACCGTGAAACGGCCGGCCACCGCGACCACCCCGCGCGCGAGCAGCTTCTGCGTGGCGCGCCGCGCGCTGTTGCCCCAGCGGGCCTCGGTCATCTTGAGGTCGGCCAACGCCTCGGCGCCGCTGATCGGTTCTGTCCCGAGCTCGGTGATCTCGTAGGGGTCGTCCGGGTAGTACGTGCGCTCAAGCAGCTCGTCGCCGCCGCGCACCAGCAGCCCAGGGGTCAGCACCCCGGGCCAGCTGCGGGCCCGCGCGTGCGGATAGGCCGCGGCGAGCTCCTCGTACGGGCCCACGCGGGCGATGCGGTCGCCCTCGACCAGGACCGCGCCGCCGGACAGCGGAGCGGACCCGGCGGACCCTGTGACGAGGAGTTCGGCGGTGTGGATCGTCAGCACGGCGCGTCAGTTCGAGGAGATGAGCTTCAGCTCGGGGTGGGCCGTGCCGCCCTCGATGGCGGTGGAGGAGATGTGCGAGACCACGCGGTCGTCGACCGGGTCGTTCGCCGGGTCCTCGTGCACGAGCAGGTGCTCGTACGTCGTCGCGCGCTGCGCCGGGACGCGACCCGCCTTGCGGATCAGGTCGATGATCTCCATGCGGTTGGAGCGGTGCTTGGCACCGGCCGAGGAGACGACGTTCTCCTCCAGCATGATCGAACCGAGGTCGTCGGCGCCGTAGTGCAGCGAGAGCTGGCCCGCCTCCTTGCCGACGGTGAGCCAGGAGCCCTGGATGTGGGCGATGTTGTCGAGGAAGAGGCGCGCGATGGCGATCATGCGCAGGTACTCGAACACCGTGGCCTGGGTACGGCCCTTGAGGTGGTTGTTCTCGGGCTGGTAGGTGTACGGGATGAAGGCGCGGAAGCCGCCCGTACGGTCCTGGGTGTCCCGGATCATCGCGATGTGCTCGATGCGCTCGGCGTTGGTCTCGCCGGTGCCCATCAGCATGGTGGAGGTGGACTCCACGCCCAGCCCGTGGGCGATCTCCATGATCTCCAGCCAGCGCTCGCCGGACTCCTTGAGCGGGGCGATCGCCTTGCGCGGCCGCTCCGGGAGCAGCTCCGCGCCGGCGCCCGCGAAGGAGTCGAGGCCGGCGGCGTGGATGCGCTTGATCGCTTCCTCGGCCGAGACCTTCGAGATCCGGGCCATGTGCTCGACCTCGGACGCGCCGAGGGAGTGGATGACCAGCTGCGGGTAGGCCTGCTTGATGGCGGAGAAGTGGTGCTCGTAGTACTCGACGCCGTAGTCGGGGTGGTGCCCACCCTGGAACATGACCTGCGTGCCGCCCAGTTCGACGGTCTCCGCGCAGCGGCGCAGGATGTCGTCGAGGTCGCGGGACCAGCCCTTCTTCGTGTCCTTGGGGGCCGCGTAGAAGGCGCAGAACTTGCACGCCGTGACGCACACGTTGGTGTAGTTGATGTTGCGCTCGATGATGTACGTCGCGATGTGCTCCGTACCGGCGTAGCGCAGCCGGCGCGCGGCGTCGGCGGCCTGGCCGAGGGCGTGCAGCGGAGCGTCGCGGTAGAGGTCGAGCGCCTCTTCCCTGGTGATCCGGCCCCCCGCGGCGGCTCGGTCGAGGACAGACTGGAGAGCGGCCTGGTCGGTCACCGGTGCGTCACCTTTCGGCTGTGTCGTTCGGCTGTGTCAAGGTTCCGGACCGATCCAGCCTACGCCAGGCCCGCCGGCCGCGGCCCGGAGGCCCTGCGGGCGCCTCCTCCCGCATCAGAGGCCCAGGCCGGCGCCGAGGCCGAGACCCGCGTACATCACGCCGGCCAGTGCGCCGCCCGCCATGAAGGGGCCGAAGGGGATCGGGCTCGTGCGGTCCGCCCGGCGCAGCGCGATCAGGGTGAGGCCGTGCACGGCGCCCGCGAGGAACGCGGCGAGGGTGCCGGCGAACAGCACGGGCCACCCGTACCAGCCGAGCACCTGCCCGACGGCGAGGGCGAGCTTGACGTCGCCGAAGCCCATGCCGCGGGGGTTGATGAGGAAGAGGAGGAAGTAGCAGGCACCGAGGACGAGTCCGCCGAGCAGCGCACGCGGCCAGGATCCGCCGGGGTCCCCGGACAGGGAGGCCGCCCCGAGGGCGGCGGCGGTCGTGGCGGCGAGCGGGAGGGTCAGTACGTCGGGCAGCCGGTGCACGGCCCGGTCGACGAGGCAGAGCAGGACGGTGAGGGGGGCCAGCAGCAGCCAGGCGACCAGCTCGGGGCGGGCGCCGACCCCGGCCCCCAAGGCGAGGCAGACCAGGGTGGTGGCGAGTACGGGCCCGCCCGCGGGCGCGTAGACGGCAGCGCTCCGTCCACTACGGGTGCCCGTGCGCTCGGCGCCGACGGGGGGTCCGGCAGGGCAGTGGGGGCAGGTGCCGCGCCCGAGCCAGCCTCCGGCCGGGCCGGTGAGGGGGTGTCCCGCCGGGCAGGCCGAGCGCCAGGCACTGCCCGCGTCGACCGAGAGGCGGTAGGCGGCGCGGGGCAGGAACAGGCCCGTCACCGCACCCCAGAGCGTGACCCCGGCGACGAACAGCGTGATGCCCACCTCAGCCCGCCACCGCGCGTCCGCGGCCCGGCGTGCCCGCGCGTTCCCGGATCCCCATTTCGACGCCCCCGCCCCGCACCCCGTGCCCTGGCGACGCACGCTAGCAGCGTCCCTGGGCCCCCTCAAGAAGCCGACGGCCGCACGCGCTCCCGCGAAGCGGGCGTGAAAGGGGAGGGCATTCCCGGTGAACGGCGCGGCCGCATTCACCGTCCCCGCATTCCCGCATTCCGGTATTCCGGCATACGGAAAGGTGAATGTGCCATAAGCCCCGCTAATACCCCTGGGTGGCCATGGGCAGAAGCTCCACGGCCACATCCGGCGCATAGCCCGTCGTCAGTCCCGTGCGTCGCGCGAATTCCCGTACGCCGGCCAGTTGATCGGGGCCGAAGCGGAAGTCGAGCGTGGTGAAGTACCGCTCCAGCAGTTCCGCGTCGAAGGCCTCCCAGCGGGCCGCCTGCTCGGCGACCTTGCCGACCTCCTCCAGGGACACGTCCCGGGAGGCGAGGAAGGCCTCGTGGACCTTGCGCACGACGCCCGGCTCACGTTCCAGGTAGTCCTTGCGGGCGGCCCAGACGGCGAAGACGAACGGCAGCCCGGTCCACTCCTTCCACATCGCCCCCAGGTCGTGGACGGCGAGCCCGAGCCGGGGTGCGTCGTGCAGCGAGGCCCGCAGGGCGGCGTCGCCGATGAGCACCGCCGCGTCCGCCTCCTGCATCATCAGCCCCAGGTCGGGCGGGCAGGTGTAGTAGTCGGGCTGGACCCCGTACTTCTCCGCGAGCAGCAGCTGGGCCAGGCGCACTGACGTTCGCGAGGTGGATCCGAGGGCGACGCGGGCGCCGTCCAGCTGCTCCAAGGGGACCTGCGAGACGATCACGCAGGACATGACGGGTCCGTCGCAGCCGACCGCGAGGTCGGGGAAGGCGACGAGTTCGTCCGCGTTGCGGAGGAACTCCACGAGGGTGATCGGGCCGATGTCCAGGCCGCCCTGGACAAGGCTCGCGCTGAGCTTCTCCGGGGTGTCCTTGGTCAGCTCCAGGTCCAGCAGCGTGCCGGTTCTGGCCAGCCCCCAGTAGAGGGGCAGGCAGTTCAGGAACTGAATGTGGCCGACGCGGGGCCGGCTGCGATAGACGTCCACATCGCGAGACTAGCCCCCGTGCCGCCGTCAGCCGTCTGGCGGGTCTCAAACGTCCGAGTGACGTGATCTTTCCCTCTGGTCTCGGCCGTAGGGTGCGTGCTAGGCTCATCGCAAGTTGCAGTTTGGTTTCCCTTGCAGTACGAGGCCTGCGGAGAATGTGACCCGCAGGCTTTTGTAGTTTTCAGACTTCTTAGCAGGTTCTGGAGCAGGGCGACCCTTTGGCCCATAGGAGGGCTCATGGCTACCGGAACCGTCAAGTGGTTCAACGCTGAAAAGGGCTTCGGCTTCATCGCCCAGGACGGCGGCGGCCCGGATGTCTTCGTCCACTACTCCGCGATCAACGCCTCCGGCTTCCGCTCCCTCGAGGAGAACCAGCTGGTGAACTTCGACGTCACCCAGGGTCCGAAGGGCCCGCAGGCGGAGAACGTCCAGCCGGCCTAGTCACCTGGGCCAACCAATCGCGGTTGGATATGCAGTACCCAAGGAGCCCTGTCCTCTCTGCGCGAGCAGAGTCGGCGGGGCTCCTGCCTTTTGCCCCGGCCGGGCGCCCACCCGGACCCGCGGCCGCGCCCACCCGGCACCGGGGGGCCGGAGCCCCAGCAGCGGCCGACCCCCGGCCCGCACTGCCATATCCCGTTGCATTCCTAGGGATCCTAGATTGAAACTAGGAATCCTAGGAACGGGAGGACGCATGGTGCGCGCAGGGCTGACGGCGGAGCGGGTGACCGTCGCGGGAGCAGAGCTGGCGGACGAGGCCGGGCTCGATCAGGTGACCATGGCGCGGGTGGCGCGCAGACTCGGCGTGAAGGACGCCAGTCTGTACGCGCACGTCCGCAGCCTCGAAGACCTCCGCGGGCGGATCGCCCTGCTGGCCGCCGACGAGAAGACGATGCGCATCGCGGAGGCGACCACCGGACTGGCGGGCAAGGACGCGCTGGTCGCGTTCGCCAACACCTGGCGGGAGTACGCCCACCAGCACCCGGGCCGGTACGCGGCGACCCAGACCCGGATCCGGATCGACCCCGAACTGGCCGCGAAGGCCCCCGGGCCGCGCCGCGCGGTCGAGCTGACCTACGGCATGCTGCGCGGCTACGGACTGCCCGAGCCCGACCTGACCGACGCCGTACGGCTGCTGCGCAGCACCTTCCACGGGTTCGTCGCACTGGAGGCCACGGGCGGGTTCGGGCACGAGCGCCCGCCGCAGGACTCCTGGGTCCGCGCCCTCGACGCCCTGCACACCCTCCTGCGGCACTGGCCCGCGTCCGCGGCGGACCCGGACGCCGGGGCAGGGGACTCCCGATGAACGCACCGACCACCGGCAGCCTGCGCGTGAGCGGCGCGACCCTGCACTACGAAGTGCGCGGCCGGGTCCCGCTCCTGCTGCTGATCCCGGGAGGGGCCGGCGGCGCGGCCACCTTCGACGGGATCGCCGACGACCTGGCCGCCGCGTACACGGTCGCGGCCTACGACCCGCGCGGCATGTCCGGGAGCACCCTGGACGAACCCGGGGCCGAACAGCGCGTGGCCGAACACGCCGACGACGCCTTCCGGATGCTGGAACTGCTGTCGCCCGGTCGGCCCGCCAGGGTCTTCGGCTCCAGCTCGGGCGCGATCGCCGCCCTGCACCTGCTCACCGCCCACCCCGAACGCATCGAACGCCTCGTCGCGCACGAGCCGCCGGTGGTGGAGGTCCTGCCGGACGCCGCCGACCACCGGGCACTCCTCGCGCGCGTCCAGGAGACGTTCGACGCACAAGGCCTCATGCCGGCGATGACCGTGTTCGCCGCGGGCCTGAAGAAGGACTCCGAGAAGGCCTCCGGGACGGCCGGCGCCACCCCCGCACCCCGGACCGGGCTCCCGCTCCCGCCGCAGGCGGCGGCGCGGGCCGCGCGAACGATGGCCAACCTGCCCTACTTCCTCGGGCGGATCGTGCCGGGCTTCATGTCCTGGTCCCCGGACCTCGACCGGCTGGCAGCGGTGTCGGACCGGCTCGTGCTCGCCTGCGGCCAGGACTCGCGCGGCGAGCTGCCGTACCGCCCGGCCGCGTTCCTGGCCGGCCGACTGGGCGCGGAGCTCCTGCACTTCCCCGGCGGGCACACCGGACTGACCACGCATCCCGCCGAGTTCGGCACGCTCCTGCGGAAGACCTTCCAGGGCCAGCCGTAGGAGCGCAACGGCCGGAGCCCCCGCAGGGCGGGGGCTCCGGTACTGCCGGGACTCGGGCGCGGCCGGGACGGTCACACCGGCCGCGCCCGAGGTTCAGGACTTCCGGGCGGGCTTGGCCGGCGGCTCGGTGACCGGCGGCACGGCCGCGGTGACGGTGATCTCGACGAAGAGGACCACCTTGTCCGAGATCCGCACGCGCAGCGTGTACGCGCCCGGGGCGACGCCCTTGGTGGACAGCTCCGGCAGGGCGATCCTGCCGTCCGCCCCGGTCGCCGGAAGTGCCAGCTCCGTGAGCTTCTTGCCTTCCTTGTCGAGGAAGTACGGGGTCACGCCCGCCTTCTCGGGGTCCGCCGGGACCCACTTCCCGTCCTCGCCCTTCGTCCCGAAGCCGGCCGTGGCCTTCGCCCCCGCGACCGGCTTGTCCTTCGCCGTCGCCAGGAACTCCACGCCCTTGATCGCGTCACCGGTCACCGCGACGATCGGCTTGTCCGCGCCCGCGCCGCTGCGGACCAGCTGGTCCGCCTCCGGGACGGGTACCGGCTTCGCCGGGGTCACCTTGCCGGCGATCCGCACGGAGATCTCGCTGGCGGTGGCGTAGCCCGTGGCGCGCAGGACGAAGGTGCCCGCCTTGGCGCCCGCCTTCAGCTTCGGCACCGTGACCAGGCCCTGGGCGTTCGTGTGCAGGACCGCGAACTCCTTGCCGTCGGCGGCGAAGAGGGTCCGGCCGGTGGTGTCCTGCTCGACCGTCACCACGATCACCTGGTCGGTGGCCGGCTTGCCGTCGCTCAGCAGCGCCTTGATCTGCGGAGCCTGTGCGAAGTCGGTCCCGGCCTCGGCGGTGAGCTCGGCGGAGCCGACCGTCACCAGCTTGTCCAGCCGCGCGGCCGGCGGAGTGGGCGTCGGGGTCGGAGTGGGGGTCGGGGTGGGGGTCGGAGTGGGCGTGGGCGTCGGGGTGGGCGGCGTCGGCGGCCTGGGCGCGGGCGGGGTCGGCGGCGTCGGCAGGACCGGCGGGTTCGGGGTCGGGTAGGTGCCGGCCGGCGGGTTCGGCACCGGGGTGACGCCGGCACCGGCCTGGTACTGCCGCATGTACCCGAGCACGGTCTTCACGTACTCGCGCGAGTTGTTGTAACTGAGGATCGCCTTGTCGAGCTGCGCGGCGTCGGAGAGGTTGCGGTCGCCCGCGCACAGGTAGAGGCCCGCGCCCAGCGTCGCGTCGTAGATGTTGTTGGGGTCGCGCTTGGCGTCGCCGTTGCCGTCGGCGCCCCAGGTCTTCCAGGTGGAGGGGATGAACTGCATCGGGCCGACCGCGCGGTCGTACACGGCGTCCGCGTCCCACTCGCCCTTGTCGGTGTCCTTGATCTCGGCGAAGCCGTTGCCGTCCAGGCGCGGTCCGCGGATCGGCTTCTCGGTGTACCCGTCCGCCTTGAGCCCGTAGCCGGAGGCGTGCACGGACTCGGTCCGGCCTATGCCCGCGAGCAGTTGCCAGGGCAGCCGGCAGCCGGGGAGCGCGGCGGCCACCGAGGTCTCGGCGCGCTTGTACGCGTCGAGGGCGGTCGCGGGTATGCCCGCGACGGCTCCCTCGGGGCTGGCGGCACCGGGCGGCGGCGGGTCGGCGACCAGGTCGGGCAGTTCCAGCCGGGCGTCGCCGCGGTCGGTGGCCTGCGGGCTGTCGGGGGTCGGTTCGGCTTCCCCGGCGCCCGCGATCGGCGTATTGGTCACGACCGCGGCGGTGGTCAGGCTGGCCGCGAGGGCGGCCGTGCACATGACTTTGCGCGAGGTGTTGACGAGGTGACGGTGAAGTGGCTTCACAGTGCGGCAATCCCCCCAGACGGAGGCCGGTCCGGGCCCCCGTAAAACGTAAAAACGTCACATCTTGCTACCCGCACGACCGATCGGGCCGTGGATGTCAACTGTCTATCAGGTCTTCGGACTCAACTCACCGGCGCCCCGGGAGATGTGCCACTCCATTCGTCTCGTCTTCACCGGGACCTTGGCCGGAAACCGGTCAGAGCCTTAAGTCCCTGCCCCATATGCCCTAATGGCACGTACTTGACCGCTCTATGGTCTTTATCCTTGGGGGATGGCAACCAGCAAGAAGGACCAGCGACGAGAGGCCCGCGAGCGGCTCCGTGAGGAACGCGAGGCGCAGGACCGGCGCGCGAAGGTGCGCGGACGCGTACTCATCGGCGGCACGCTGGTCGCCGTACTGGCCCTCGCGGTCGGCATCGGTGTCTACGCGGCGAAATCCTCCGGCGCCGACGACGAGGCCGCCGGCAAGCCGTTCGTCCAGCCGGCCAACACCACCGGCAAGGACGGGATCGTGATCCCGTACGGCAAGGCCGACGCGAAGAACGTCCTTTCCGTCTGGCTCGACCCGCGCTGCCCCTTCTGCGCGGGCGTGGAGATCGGCCTCGGCAGGACCTTCAAGGAGCAGGCGGACGCGGGCACATACCGCGTCGAGTACCACTTCACCACATTCCTGGACAAGGCGCTGGGCAGCGGCAAGGGCTCCAGGCGGGCGGTCAACGCCATGGGCGCGGCGGTGAACGAGAGCCCGGAGAAGTTCATGGAGTACCTGCAGGTGCTCTACAAGAACCACCCGACGGAGGAATCGGACGACAAGTTCGGCTCCACGGCCACCCTGCTGGACCTCGCGGACCAGGTCCCGGGCCTGCGCACGCCCGCCTTCAACAAGGCGGTCAAGGAACTCACCTACATGCCGTGGGCCGAGAAGGTCGGCCAGGCCTTCTTCGACCAGGGCAAGAAGCGCACCCCGGACGTGTCCGTCAACGGCAAGCAGCTCACGGTCAACTCGGGTCAGGGGATCGACTCGATCGCCCCGGACGCCTTCAAGAAGCTGATCTCCGAGAACCTCAAGCCGTAGCCGGCCGGGCGGACCGCACTCACGCGGCGGTGCCGTCGACCTCCATGGTCATGCGGGCCACGTGGAGAGCCAGGTAGGAGACCTCGTCCTCACTCAGCTGCTGCCCCAGCCGCAGCTCGACGATCGTCGCCAGCTGCTGCGCGGTGCGGGTCGCCTCCGGGTAGTGCTGGCGGATGCCCTTGCCGATCGTGGACTCGTGGCCCGTCAGCTGCCGGTGCTGCTGGACCCGCACGAAGAGGTAGCGCACGTGGGTGATGAACCGCGCCGCGCTCATGGACTCCTGGGGGACCTCCAGCCCGTACCGCTCCCGTACGACGGCGAGCATCTGCTGGATGATCCCGGTCATCGTGTAGGTGAAGGACAGGTCGCCCGAGGTGAAGCCGGCGTTGACGAGGTGCAGCGTGAGCGCGGTCGCCTCGGAGGCGTCCAGCTGGGGATCCACACGCGCGTTGATGGCCTGCAGCAGGCGCTGCGCCTGGGCGTACTCCTCGGCGTACAGGGTCTGGGCCTCGGCGCGCAGCGGGTACTCGACGACGATGCCCCGCGCGGCCCGGTCCAGCGCCCCGGCCACGTGGTCGGCGACGGCGATGGCCAGGGTGGGGCGAGTGGACTCGCGCCCCTCGATGCCGACCTCGCTGAGGGCGATCACGACGGCCCGCAGGACCTCCTCGCCGATGAGGGAGAGGACCTCGGCCAGGTGGTCGGGGTCACGGCCGTCGGCCGGGACGAAGACGCGCACGATCAGCTCGGGGTCGACGCGCTGGCCCTGACGGCAGTTGAAGCCGATGCCGCGCCCGGTGAGGATGACCTCCTGGCCCTGCTCGTCGCGCGCGAGGACCACGTTGTTGTTGAGGACACGCAGCGCCTTCACCGCCTGCCCTCCTTCCTGTCCGGGGTCCGGTTTCTTCCCATGGTCTCGCATTGCCCGCAGCCCGGGTCCCATCCCCTCCCGGACCGGTCCGGCGCGCGCCCGGGTCCCCGTACGGGACGCGGGCGCGCGCCGGACCGGTGGCGGGTCGTCACCGCCGTACGGTCACCACGGGGGCTCCGGCCGCGACGTCCTGTCCGGTGTGCGGCTCGACCGAGGCGAGGTCCGCGGTGTTGGTGACGGTCATGAGGGTGATCGTCGGGTGCTTGGCGGCGCGTACGGCATCGAGGTCGACCTCGACCAGGAGGTCGCCGGCGCGGACCCGCTGACCGGATTCGACGCGCACGTCGAAGCCCTCCCCGTTCATCTGCACCGTGTCGATGCCGATGTGGATGAGCACCTCGACGCCGTCCGCGGTGCGGATGCCGAAGGCGTGCCCGGTGCTGACGACGGTGACCAGTTCTCCGTCGACCGGGGCGACGACGTGGCCGTCGGCGGGCTCGATGCCCACGCCCTCGCCGAGCGCGCGGGAGGCGAAGACGGGGTCCCCGACCGCGTCGAGACCGACCACCCGGCCCGCGACCGGCGCCGCGAGCGTGATGCCCGGCCCGGCGACGGGAGTTCCGGCGGCCGAAGTTCCGGCGGCGGAGGCGGAACCCGCAGGAACACTGGCGGCGGGACCGGCGGAAGCCGTGGTGGAAGCCGTGGTGGCTCCGACGGTGACGAGCTCGCGGTCATCGGCCACCACGACGGCCTCGCCGCGGGCGGCGGCCTCGGCGGCCTCGACCGCGTCGCGCTCGGCGTTGGCCTGGACGCGCTCCTGCGGCGTGCGGAAGTCGGAGAAGTACACGAGCGCCATCGAGACGAAGAAGGACGCCGTGATCGCGATGCCGTAGGTGCCCATCGGGGAGAAGACCGGGATGGTCAGCAGCGAGGTGAAGGCGAAGGCCTTGGTGTCCACGCCGCCCAGGACGCCCACGATCACGCCGCCCACCAGGCAGCCCACGAGCATGCGCGGGTAGATCCGCTTGAAGCGCAGGTGGATGCCGTACAGCGAGGGCTCGGAGATGCCGCCGAGCAGACCCGCGGCCAGGGCGCCGACGGAGGTCTGGCGCATCTCCTTCTCCCGGTGGCGGATCGAGAGCAGCAGCACACCGGCGGTCGCGCCGAAGCAGGCGAAGTTCCAGGCGCCCATCGGGCCCTGGATGAAGTCGTAGCCGAGGGTGTTGATGTTCACCAGCATCAGCGCGTTCAGCGGCCAGTGCAGACCCAGCGGCACCAGGAACGGGTACAGCAGCGGAATCATGATCGCGAAGACGATCGGGGCGTTGCCGTTGAGCCACGACAGGCCCGAACCGAGGCCGTTGCCGGCCCAGACGCCCATCGGGCCGATGAGGAAGGCGGTGATCGGGATCATGATCAGCATGCTGAAGAACGGGACGAAGACCAGGTGCACGGTCTCCGGGAAGATCCGCTGCAGTCCCTTGTAGACCAGGGCGAGCACGGCGACCATCAGCAGCGGCACGAACACCTGGCCGCCGTAGTCGTTCAGCTGCATCGGCAGCCCGAAGACGTGCGCCACGCACTCCTGGGTGCCCAGCGTCCCGTTGGTGGTGCAGGTGATGCCGGGGATCCCGGACTTCGGGTTGAGCATGCCGGTGAAGTTCGGGGTCATCACCGCGGCCATCACCGCGGCGCCCACCCAGGGGTCGATCTTCAGCTTCTTGGCCGCGTTGTAGGCGACCATGATCGGCAGGAAGTACAGCACCGAGCGCCACATCGCGTCGACGAAGACCCAGGTGGCGGACTTGTCCGCGGCGCGGAAGTCGACCACGCCCAGGGCGTCGAGCACGGAGGCGATCGCGATGATGAGCGAGGAGCCGAGCAGCACGCCCATGAGCGGGCGGAACGAGTCGGAGAGGTACTCGAAGAAGTTGTCGACCCAGGCGTAGCGGCCGCGGCCCTTGGACCGGACCGCGGCCTTGACGTCCGCGTCGGACTGCGGGCGGGGCGTGCCGCCGGCGCTCATCGACGGCAGGTTCATGATCTCGGAGTAGACGCGTGCGACGGCTCCGCCGATCACGATCTGGAGGCGGTCACCGGACTGCGGCACGGTGGCCATGACGCCGCCGAGGGCGTCGAGCGCGGCCTGGTCGACCTTCTCCCCGTCGTGGAGCTGGAAGCGCAGCCGCGTGGCGCAGTGCGTCAGGCTCTCGATGTTCCCGGGTCCGCCGACGCCTCGGAGGATCTGCTCCGCCAGCGCGCCGGGCCCTGCTGTGGGTGTGTTCATGATGCGTCCTTGCATCCCTGGGCTGTTGCCGTCCTGCATCGGTCGCGACCTCTCACACCAGGATTCGGGCAACAAAAAAGGCCCGGGTCGCGCCAACGGCGCTACCCAGGCCTTGCCTCCCCTCGAGCGGCGCGCCGCCGTGGCATCGCGCGGGGCGATGACGGTGACGACCTCGGGGAGTAACAATCCTGTGATCGAGATCGATCGGAATTCACCTTACACCGAGCACACAACGACCCGGCGGCCGTCGGGGGCGGCGGCGGGGAGACGTCCGTCACGGGGTCCCGTGCCGCCGCCCGCGTCCGGCCGAGGTCAGGTGGAGGCCGGCGCTCCGGGGGCGGACGCCTCCCAGCAGGCACCGCAGTAGTGGGTGGCCGTCACACCCTTGGCGCGGGCACGGTCCACGGCGACCCGAGCCCGCGCGGCGGTCCGGTTCGCGTCGCGGATCACCCAGATGGTGACGGCGAAGATCAGCACCCCGGCGAGGACCCCGACCGCCGTGAGCCACGGCCAGCCCTTGTCCTCGGCGTAGTACTTGCCCGCGGCCCCGGCCACGAGGGCGAACACGGTCCCCTCGGCGAAGTGCGTGCACCCACTGGTCTCCAGTGCCCGACCGATCAGCACGGTGGTCGGAGCCCCGCAATGCGGGCACGGCACCGTCTCTACGGGCTTGCCGAGGCCGAGGGGATCGGGGGCGGGGTTGGGCGGGGCGGGGACGGCTTGAGCGCGGCCGGCTTGAGCGGGGACGGTTCGGCCTGCGTCCGACGGGCCGTGGGCCGCATTGCCATGGGCGGCATTGCCGTGGGCGACACTGCCGTGGGCCGCCTGGTCATGCTCCATCTGCCGGTTGCCTGCCTGGCCGTTGCCCCGCCCGTCGCTGCCCGCCCCGTTCGTCATGGCCCCATGATGACCTCGACCTACGTGCGCACGTCAACCGGCGGAAGTCCGAAGTCCGCAGTCGAGGAGCGCCCGCCCGCCACCCCACCGGGAACCCTCCCGCCTCACAGGCGGGCCCACACCGTCTTCCCCGGCCCGCCCGACGCGCGCGGCCCGACGCCCCACTCCCGCGCCACCGCCCGTACGAGCTCCAGCCCGCGCCCGCTCTCCGCCGACCAGGCGTCCACCGCGGCCGCCGCCTCCGGTGGCTCCCGGTCACCCCGGGCATCGCTCACCTCCACCCGGACGGGACTCCAAGGTCCCGGCCGGCCCGCAGCTGGCCGTGACTCCCACCGCCTGGGCCGCGTTCCTCGGTGGGGTCTCGGAGGCGTAGGACTGGGGGCCACCCGTCGTGGCCCCCTCGCCTTCCGCTTGTGGTCAGCCGAGCAGTGCCTTGATGGCGGTGATGACGGGAACTCCCGCTTCTCCGATGAGCGTCGCAATTCCGGAGAATGTCCGGAGGATTCTCTTGAATCTCTCCTCGGACGGATTCTCTCGGATCTCTTCGACCGCCGCGTCGACTTCCGCCCGGTCGCTGGTGTCCAGGTGCTGCCTCATCGCCTGGACTTCTTCGAGGAGCTTTTCAACGGCCGATGCTTCCGGCGCCGATCCGCCGACGTATTTACCTCCGGCCACGATGTCACCTGAGCCCGAGTGCGAGGCCTTGCCGATGCTCCCGGGTCCGTACTGCGTGTACTGGTCGCCGCCCATCAGCGGCCACCTCCCCTGATGTCGCCGGAGCCGCTGTGCTGGGCGACGCCGATGGCCCCGGCTCCGTACTGCTTGATCTGGTCCCCCATCACCGCCTCCTTGATGTTGATGGTCACCGGGGCGGAGTTGGGCTTGCCGATGGCCTTGGTGATCTCGTAGACGAGGTTCTGGATTTCGGACTGGTCCAGGGACCACACGGCATCGCGCTGGGTGCCCGAGGTGTTGAGGACGAGGCCGTACACCGGCGGCCTGCTGATGACCTGCACGAGCTGCCAGATCAGCAGACCGAGGACGACGACCATGATGATCGCGGCGACGTTCCCGAAGATGGCCGTCGCGATCCCGCCGACGACCAGGCAGAGCAGAGCGCGACGGATGAACTGTTTCCAGGCCGCACCCTTGTTGACCTCCAATACGCGCTGTCCGACGTGGGAGATGTTGCGCAGTGGATAGGCCTCGCCTTCGACCCACACCACACCTTCTTGCACCCGGACTTGAACTGTGGAATTACCGTCCGCCATTTTGCGCCCCCCTGGCTCTTTTTGGCGTTGACGGCTCGAAGTGTATGGCGGGTCCGACCGACCACGTAGGGATTGGACCATTTCGACGTAGTCATGATCGGTTCCAGATTCCGCTTGACAGCAAAGGCGGCGGAATTCCCCCTTCCGGAGGGGAGCTGCGGGGTGCCTGTGCTGCGGGTTGGTCGGGGGCGTTGACAGGGTCCGGGGGGAGCCCGGCAGTCCAGCGTCCTTTCGGTGCGGGCCGGCCCCTCAAGGGCGCTCCCTGCGGTCGCGTCGCTGCGCGATGGCCTTCGGCCACCCTTGACCGACCGACCCACCCCGAAACGCCACAAGACTTCCGGGATCCCCCCGAGGAACGGCCGGGAGGGACGATGAGGAGGAGCGGGCAGACTGGCAGACCCCAGGCCCTTTCCCGCCGGTCATCCGCACCCGACACCCATCAGCACCACCCAGCCGGACGGAACAGACACCCGGGGAGCTCGGAGCACCCAGGACCGGGCGGTCGGACACCCTTGCCGAGACTTCGCGCCGCCAGCATGAGCGTAAGGACGACCACCACCCCCGGGCGGTCGGTGGGCGCATCAGATCGCTACACACTCCCACTCGGCTTAGCGGCAACCGACCGTCCGTGGCCGAGCAATCGAAACGATCACATCTCGGATGCTAAAGACGAAAGATCAGGTCCGCTAGGACCACTAGGACCAACACAGACTCTCAGGTCCTCAGGGCCCTGAGAGTCTGTAGTGGTCCTAGCGGACCTGAGGGCCCGTGACGGTCCTAGCGGTCTGAGGGTCCGTGGTGGTCCTGAGGGTCTTGGGGGTCTTGGGGGGTCTGCGGATCGTCGCCGGACGGCCTCAGACCACTGCCGGCCCATGGGCGGGCCTATATCCAGATCCAGCCACAGACGGTCGTCAGTCGCTAAGCCGAGTGGGATGGGTGTGGTGGGTGGGCGGCTTGCGCCCAATCACAGACGGCCGATGGTCGCTGAGCCGAGTGGGATGGGTGTGGTGGGTGGGCGGCTTATGCCCAACCACAGACGGCCGATGGTCGCTAAGCCGAGAGGGATGGGTGTGGTGGGTGGGCGGCTTATGCCCAACCACAGACGGCCGATGGCCGCTAAGCCGAGCGAGAGTGTGTAGCGATCTGACGCGCCCACCAACCGCGTGGGGCCTGTCATCGTCCTTACGCTCATGCTGGCCGTGCGAAGGTGCGGGAAGGGTGGCCGACCGCCCGCTCCTGGATGCTCTGATCGTCCCGGGCGTCTATTCCGTCCGGCTGGGCGGTGCCGATGGGTGACGGGTCCGGATGACCGGCCCGAGAGGGCGCGTACGTCTCTGACGTGCCCGCTCCTCCCCATCCGTCCCTCCAGGCCATCCCCCGGGGGGATCCCGGAAGTCTTGTGTTTTTCCGTGGTGGGCCGGTCCGTCAAGGGTGGCCGAAGGCCATCGCGCAGCGACGCGACCGCAGGGAGCGCCCTTGACGGACCGGCCCACCACGGAAGGACGCTCGACTGCCGGGACGCCCCCGGCCCCCTCAACGCCCCCGACCAACCCGCAGCTCCCGCACCACCCCCGATCCCGCCCACCCCCGACCGACCGTCAACACCCCCACCCCACCCCACACCCCCCACCTACCCGTAAAGCCCCTCGATCTCCTCCGCGTACCGCTCCGCCACCGCCCGCCGCCGGAGTTTCAGGGTCGGGGTGAGGGTGCCCGCTTCGACCGTGAACTCCTCGGCCAGGATGCGGAAGGCGCGGACGCGGGCCGGGCGGGAGACCGTGGCGTTGGCTGCCGAGACCGCCTCCTCCACGAGGGCCCGTACCGCCGGGTGGTCGCCGGGGTGTGCGGGGTCGAGGTCGATCGACTCGCGCGCCGCCCAGGCCGTGATCTCCTCCGCGTCCAGGGTGATCAGGGCCACCGGGTGGGGGCGGCGGTCGCCGATCATGACCGCGCGGGAGACCCAGCGGGAGCGCTGGACGGCGAACTCCAGCTCGGTGGGGGTGATGTTCTTGCCCGCCGAGGTGATGATCAGCTCCTTCTTACGGCCCGTGATGGAGAGGTAGCCGTCGGCGTCGAGCTCGCCCAGGTCGCCCGTGTGCAGCCAGCCTCCGGCGTCCAGGGCCTCCGCCGTCGCGGTGTCGTTGCCGTGGTACCCCGGGAAGACCATCGGGCCCCGGGCCAGGACCTCGCCGTCCCGCGCGATGCGGACCTCGCACCCCGCGATCGGCCGGCCCACCGAGCCGTACCGGACCCCGTCCGGGTGGTTCAGGCTGATGACCCCGCCCGACTCGGTCATCCCGTAGCCCTCGAACACCGCGATCCCGCAGGCCCGTAGGAAGTCGAGCGTCGCCGGGGCGATCGGTGCCCCGCCCGTCAGCGCCCACTTCAGGCGCCCTCCGAAGGCGCCTCTGACCAGGGAGTACAGGGACTTCTCCGCCGCCTCGTACGCCTCGCGGGACTCCTCCGGCAGACGGCCCTCCGCGGCCAGCAGGCCCAGGCGGACCGCCTCGCCGAAGCGGGCGGCGCCGCCCTCCTGGGACTCCGCGAGGGAGAGGACCACGGAGTGCAGCTTCTCGAACAGGCGCGGTACGGAGGGCAGGTGCGTGGGCCGGGCCTCGGCCAGCTCGCCGATGACGTCCTCGATCCGGCCGCCGAAGTAGCGGAGCTCCCCGCCCTCCAGGAGGGTGGTGAACTGGATCAGCTGGGCCAGGAGGTGGGCGAGGGGCAGGTAGAGGTACGTGGAGTCGCCCGGGCCGCCCTTGATCAGCGGGAGCGTCGCGTCCTGGATCGCCCCCAGGTTGCCGTGCGTGAGGCGGCAGCCCTTGGGGAGGCCGGTGGTTCCCGAGGTGTAGACGATGGAGGCGTCGGAGGCGGGCTCCACGGCGGCTGCCCGGGCCAGGAGTTCGGCCTCCGCAGCGGCCCCGGGAAGGGACCGCAGCTCGTCCATCACCACCACCGCGCGCAGCGCCGGCAGGTCCCCCCTGCCCCGCAGCGCCTCCACCCGGGCGGCCTGCGCCGCGTCGTCGCAGACGGCCACCACCGCCGCGGAGTCCGACAGCACCCAGGCCAGCTCCTCCTCCCCCGCCGTCGGGTACACCGGCACGAGGACGGCGCCCGCCGCCAGGACCCCGAAGTGGGTGTACGTCCACTCCGGGCGGGTCTCCGCGAGCACCGCGACCCGCTCTCCGGCGGCGACCCCCAGCCCGAGCAGGGCGCGCCCGGACTCCCTTGCGCGGGCGCGCAGTTCCCCGTAGGAGACGGAGACGGTGGACCAGCTGCCGGGGGCCGCGGGGGTGCCCGGTGCCGCCGGCGGCACCGGCGGCGCCTTGTGCCGGAGCGCGGTCTCGGCCGCGTACCGCTCGCCCGTCCACTCCGTGAAGACCGCCAGCGTGCGCGGTCGCCGCTCGGCTCCGTCCGTCACGTCGCTCGCCGCACCACTGGTCGCGTCGGTCATCGGGCTCGCCTCCCCCTCGGGTCGTACCGAAGACGCTAGGCACCGGGGAGGCTTCCGCGGCATGACCGGAAGCGTCACCCCCGCTGACCCCAGCGCTCATTGCGGCTACCGTCAGATCCATGGGGAGGCGGACGGTCACCGTGCACCACGTGCGTGCCGTGCTCGCGGGGGCGCGCGGCAGGGGTGTCGACATCGTGCCGCTGCTCCAGGAGGCGCAGATTCCGCCGCTGCTGCTGGGCGACGACCGGGCGCGGGTCACGCCCGCGCAGTTCGCGCGGCTGTTCCGGGCGCTGTACCGGGTCACGCAGGACGAGTTCCTCGGCCTGTCCACCGCCCCCAGCCGCCCCGGGACCTTCGCGATGATGTGCTACGCCGCTCTGGGCTGCCGGGACCTCGGCGCGGCGGTGGACCGGTCCGCCACCTTCTACGGGCTGTTCCCCGGCGGGCCGGACCTGGCGCTCGAAGTCGAGGGCGGGCAGGCGAGGTTCACCGTGCGCAACGACTTCGCGCGGGACGAGGAACGCTTCCTCACCGAGTGCGTGCTCGCCATCTGGCACCGGCTGAGCAGCTGGCTGATCGGGCGGCGGATCCCGCTCGCGTACGCCTCCTTCGCGTATCCGGCGCCGCCGCACGAGGAGGAGTACGAGATCATCTTCGGCTGCCCGGTCCGCTTCGGGGAGGCCCGCACGGGCACGGCCGTCGCCTTCGACGCGCACTGGCTGACCGCGCCGCTGGTGCGCGACGAGGCCGCGCTCGACGCGATGCTCCGCCGGGCCCCCTTCGACCTGCTGTCCCGTCCGGCGTACGGGACCACGGTCGCGGAGCAGGTCCGCCGGAGCCTGACGCAGGCGCTGCGGAGCTCGCCGCGGCTGCCCGAGCTCGGGGAGGTGGCGGGGCGGCTCGCCGTGTCGCCCGCGACGCTGCGGCGGCGGTTGCAGCAGGAGGGCACGTCCTTCCAGCAGCTGAAGGACCACGTGCGGCGGGACGCGGCGATCGCGGGGCTGGCGGAGAGCCGCGAACCGATCGCGGAGCTGGCGGCCCGGCTCGGTTTCTCGGAGGACACGGCCTTCCACCGGGCCTTCCGCCGCTGGACGGGTACGACGCCGGGGGCGTACCGCATCGCGTCGGGGGGTTAGGGCCGGGGCCTGCCGTCGAGGGGCCGGCGGCGGCGCCGCACCGATCCGGCAACCGGGTGAATGAGGTCCCGGGTCAGCAAAGCTGAGCTGCGCGGTCAGCGACCTTCCTACCGGTCGGTCACTACGGTCTCCTCACCTACCCCCACCGGACCCATTGGGAGAGCCGCCCCATGCGCATCCGAAGCTCAGCCCTGAAGTCAGCCCGAGCGTCAGCCCTCGCCGCCGTGGCCGCCCTGGCACTGTCGGCCGTCGCACCCGCCACCGCCGCCCACGCGGCCGAGGAGGCCGGCCGGGCCCCCCGCCCCGGCGACATCGTCAGCAGCGAGCCGTCCGCGTTCCATCCGCTGCCCCTCCAGCCCACCAACACCAGGGCCTGGAAGATCCACTACAACTCGACGACCGCCGAGGGCGCCCCGAACGTCGTCTCGGGCACCGTCATCGTCCCGCAGGACGGCCGCACCGGCCCGCGCCCCCTCGTCACCTACGCCGTCGGCACCATCGGCATGGGCGACTCCTGCGCACCGAGCAACAACCTCCCTTACGGCACCGCCCTGGAGGCCAACCTCATCCAGCAGCTCACCCTGCGCGGCTGGGCCGTCGTGGTCACCGACTACGAGGGCCTCGGCACCCCGGGGGTCCACACGTACACCGTCGGCCCCTCCGCCGGCCACGCGGTACTCGACGCCGCCCGCGCCGCGACCCGCCTGCCCGGGACCGGGCTGTCCGCCAGCACCCCGGTCGGCATCATGGGCTACTCCCAGGGCGGCCAGGCCAGCAGCTGGGCGGCCGAGCTGCAGGGCTCGTACGCACCGGAGCTGAAGGTCAAGGGCACGGCGACGGGCGGTGTCCCGGCCGACCTGATGAAGGTGGCCGACTTCAACGACGGCTCCTACGGCTCCGGCCTCATCTTCATGGCCGCCGCCGGCCAGGACGCGGCCTTCCCGGAACTCGACCTCGCCTCCTACCTCAACCCGGCGGGCAAGGCCCTGGTGGCCGGCATGAAGGAGAACTGCGTCGCCATCGACTCCATCGCCGGCTCCTTCAAGCGGATCTCCGACCTGACCACCCGCAACCCGCTCGCGCAGCCGGACTGGCAGGCCCGGCTGAACCAGAGCAGGCTCGGGGGCACCGCGCCGGCCGCGCCCGTGTACCAGTACCACGCGCTCGGCGACGAGCTCATCCCGTACGCCGTGGGGCGCCGGCTGCGCTCCGACTGGTGCGCGCGGGGCGCGAACGTCGAGTTCGACACCGTCTGGGTCGGCGAGCACGTCAGCGGCGTGATCACCCACTCCCTGGAGGCCGGGAACTGGCTCGCGGACCGCTTCGCGGACCGCTCCATCCACCCCAACTGCTGATCCCTCGCGCCAACCTCGGTCGGACCGCCGGCTGCTGCGTCGGCTGCTACTTGCCGGCCAGACCGAGGTTGGCGCCGCTGCGGAGGTCCGGGAAGCCCTGGGCGAGGACGGATGCCGGTGCCAGGCACGCCTGCCGATCGGCGGCGTCCGCCGGGTTCTTCGCGCAGCCCAGCTCCTGATACCTGGCGGCGGCCTGCTGGATCTTCTGCGCCGCCGCACTCAGCGTGGCGAACCCTTCGTGGCCGCCGATCTGGGTCAGGGCGAACGCCGCGTCGTCGTTCGTCGTCCGCACCGCGGCGTCGCAGTCCTGCGTGAACATCTTGGCCGAGCCCGTCGAGCACGGCGATGTGCCACCGGAGCCGAACCGGGCTTCGTGCACGGAGAGCCGTGCCTCCACGGCGGACTTGACCTTCTCGGCCGTGGCCGCCTTCTCGGACACCGGGTCCGCGAACGGGGACGGGTCCGCGGACGCACCCGCCGAGGGAGCAGCGTCCCCCACCACGGCGCCGCCACCACCACCGTCACCGCCGTCGGGGCCGTCACCGCCGCCGCAGGCCGAGAGCAGTGCGGCCATTGCCGTGACACCGCAGGTCATCAACCACAGCTGTTTCCGGTTCACGCGTTCTTCTCCCCCACCAGCGAACTTCGGGCGCGCCACCCTAACCCCGCGCCGGTCGCGCCTCCCCGGCGGGGCAGGACCGGGTCCCGGCGGGCAGCCGGCCGTCGATCAGGAACTGGTTCACGTACTCCTGCACGCAGGGCGAGGACGTGTACCCGGTGTGCCCGTCGCCCTTGTAGTCCAGGACCACGGCGTTCCCGAGCCGCTCGGCCGTCTCCTCCGTCCATTCGTACGGGGTGGCCGGGTCCCCGCGCGTTCCGACGAGCAGGATGCGCGGGATCCCGGCCGGGTGGTCGATCTTCCGGATGAAATCCGTGCCGGCGGGTCGCCCGTAGCAGGACAGCACCGTCATCAGCTGGCGCGGCCCGAAGACGGGCGAGGCGGCGAGGAAGATCGGCTGGAGCGCCTCCATCTCCCGCGCGACGGCGGCCGGGGATGCCTTGTCGTCGCCGCGGTCCGGGTCGTCGGCGCAGTTCACGGCGACGAGGGCGGCCGAGGCGTTGTCGGCGGGCACGGGGGTGCCGCCCTCCGCCTCCGGCGGGGGCGGCTCGGTCGGCCCGCCGAGCTGCATCAGCCCCACCGGGTTCCCGTGCTCGACGAGGGCCAGCGCGTCCGCGAGACGGGGCCACGCCTCCTTCGAGTACAGGGCGACCCCGATGGCCTCGGCCACGTCCTGTCCGGTGAAGCGCAGACCGCCCTCGCCGTGCAGCGGCTCGGCGTCGAGCCGCGCGACGAGGGCCCGCACCTTGTCCTTGGCCGTACGGGTGTTCGTTCCGTAGACGCACCCCTGCTGGCGGGAGCACCAGACCAGGAAGTTGTCCAGCGCCCGCTGCTGTCCGGCCGCCGAGACAAGGGCCTGCTCGGTGAGCGGCTCGGAGAGGGTGTCGACCCCGTCGAGGGCCATCCGGCCGGTGCTGCGCGGGAACAGCGCCGCGTGGACCACGCCGAGGCGGGTCCCGTAGGAGAAGCCGAGGTAGTCGAGCTTCTCCTCCCCGAGGGCCTGCCGCACCAGGTCCAGGTCCCGGGCCACGCTGACGGTGCCGACGTACGGGAGCACGGGCCCGGAGTCGCGCGCGCAGCGCTTGGCGACGGCCCGGAGGGCGGCGAGCTCGGCGGCGGGCCCGTCGGCGGCGCCGGATGTGCCCGTGGCCGCCTCCTCCGCCTGCTGCGAGTCCCCGCCGCAGCTGATGGGATCGCTGTGCCCGACCCCCCGGGGATCGAAGGTGACGAGGTCGTACCGCTTGTTCAGCTCCGCGAAGGCCTTGGGGTCGGCGGCAAGAGTGGGTATCCCGGCCGCCCCGGGCCCCCCGAAGTTCAGCACCAGCGACCCGAGCCGCCGTCCGGGCCCGGTGGCGGGAAGCCTGGCGAGGGCGAGCCGGACGGTCCCGCCGCCCATCCCCCCTCTGGCGTAGTCGAGCGGCACACCAAGACTCCCGCACTGCATCCCGGCGGGCACCGGCTTCTCGGCACACTCCCCCCACCGCATCCGGGGCCCGCCGCCGGGGGCGGGGACGCCGGTTCGGGTGCCGGGCCCGGACCCCGCCGCGGCGGCCAGCACCCCGGCCCCGAGCACGACCCCCACGAGCCCGCCGGCTATCCGAGCCCGGGCACGCCGCCCGCGCCCGCGCCCTCGAACACGGGCCGGGCATGGGGACGGAGACGGAGACGGATATGGGGACGGAGACGGGCGGGAACGGTGCACTGCACCCTCCTCAGAGACCCCCCAAATCCGGTCAGCCCACCCTAAACCGCCCCCACCCACCCTGCCCACGAACCCTCACCCGTTCGGCCCTCGCCGCACCGCCTGGGAGGGGGAGCGCAGTGGGCCCACGCCGGAAGACCGACAGCCTCCGGCACGGGGCCGGCGCCAGCTGGACCACCACCGGCCTGGCCACTTCCCTGGGAATCACCGGCTGGTCGAACCCCACGGGCAATGCCCAATGGATGACGGCCCGCCTCCCCGGATACCCCCGGGGCGGCGGGCCGCAGCCGTCATGCCTGTCGGTACAGGCCCTCGATCTCGCGCCCGTGGTCCCGGGCCACGGTGGCGCGTCTCAGTTTCAGGGACGGGGTCAAGTGGCCGCGCTCCTCCGTGAAGTCGGACCGCAGGACCGCGAAGCGGCGGATCGATTCCGCTCGGGACACCAGGCGGTTCGCGTCGTCCACCGCGCGCTGGATGTCCGCCAGGAGTTCCTCGTCGCGGACCAGGTCCCCGATCGGCATCCCGGTCTTCTTGTGCATCTGCCGCCAGTGCTGCAGCCCCTCCGGCTCCAGGGTGATCAGCGCGGTGACGTAGGGCCGGTTGTCGCCGACCACCATGCACTGGCCGACCAGCGGGTGGGCCCGTAGCCAGTCCTCCAGCGGGGCGGGGGCCACGTTCTTGCCGCCGCTGGTGATGATCATGTCCTTCTTGCGGCCGGTGATGGTGAGGTAGCCGTCCTCGTCCAGTTCGCCGATGTCCCCCGTGGCCAGCCACTGCCCGGCCGTGCCCACCGGCGGGCCGTTCCAGTACCCCGCGAACACGTGCGGCCCGCACAGCAGGACCTCCCCGTCGTCCGCGATCCGTACCGCCGTCCCGGGCAGCGGCCAGCCCACGGTCCCCAGCCGGGGCCGCAGCGGCGGGGTGATGGTGGAGGCCGCGGTCGTCTCGGTGAGCCCGTAGCCCTCGAAGACCTCGATGCCCGCGCCCGTGTAGAAGGCGGCGAGGCGGCGCCCGAGGGGTGAGCCGCCGCTCAGGACGTACCGGACGCGCCCGCCCAGCGCCGCCCGGATCCGGCGGTAGACGAGCGGGTCGTACACGGCCCGCCCGAGGCGCAGGCCGAGTCCGGGCCGTTTGCCCTCGGCCAGTTCGCCGAGGCCGCGCGCGATGCGGGCGGCCCGGTCGAAGGAGGAGGCGCGGCCCATCCTCTCGGCGGTGGCCCGCGCGGTGTTGTAGACCTTCTCCAGGACGTACGGGATCGCCAGCAGGAACGTCGGCCGAAAGCCTGCCAGGTCCGCGAGGAGGTCCTCGCCGCGGATGCTCGGCGCGTGCCCGACCTTCACCCGGGCCCGCATGCACCCGACGGCCACCATCCGCCCGAAGACGTGGGAAAGGGGAAGGAAGAGCAGCGTGGAGGCGGGATCCTTGCTGACCGATTTGAAGACCGGGTGCAGCAGCTCCACCGAATTGTCCACCTCGGCGAAGAAGTTGGCGTGCGTCAGCACGCACCCCTTGGGCCGGCCGGTCGTCCCGGAGGTGTAGATCAGCGTCGCCACCGACTCCGGCGCGCACCCCGCCCGCCGGTCGCGCACGACCTCGTCGGGCACCTGCTCGCCCGCCTTGACCAGCCGCGCCACGGCTCCCGTGTCGAACTCCCAGAGGTGGCGCAGCCAGGGCAGGTTGGCCCGCTCCGTACTGATGATCCGCGCCTGCGCGGTGTCCTCCACCGCGCAGGCGACGGCCCCGGAGTCCTGGATGATCCAGCGTGCCTGGATCGCGGAGGAGGTCGGGTAGATCGGTACGGTGACCAGCCCGGCCGCCCAGCCCGCGAAGTCCAGCAGCGTCCACTCGTACGTGGTCCGCGCCATGATGGCCATGCGGTCGCCCGGCCGCAGCCCCTCGGCGATCAGCCCCTTGGCGACGGCGAGCACCTCGGCGGCGAACTCGGCCGCCGTGACGTCCCGCCAGCTCCCGTCCCGCTCCTTGCGGGCGAGTACGGCCTCGCCCGGGGCCTCCCGGGCATTGTCGAAGGGGATGTCCCCGAGGGAGCCGCTCACCTGGACCGGGACCAGCGCGGGCACCCACACTTCACGGACCCGTCCGTCGATCACGGTCTTGACGGGTTCGCCGGGATCGGCGGGCTTGATGACTCTGACCAGGCTCGATTCGGCTGCCACGGGGTACGCTCCTCGGTCGAACGGGAGTTACCGCCGGTAATCTACTTATGAGTAACCGATTCTGGCCACCCCCGGGAGCGCCTCTTCACGGATGCTCCACGCGGCCTCCCCGGAACTCAGGCGACGACCCGCTCCCCGGCCGACGGAGGCGGGCAGGTACGGCAGCGGCCGGGGGCCGGGGCGCGGAAGGCCCGGTCGCAGCCGTCGCAGTTCTGGAGCGGGTTCGGGCGCCGCCCCACCGGCCCGGCGGCCGCGACCCGAACCGGGGGCAGGGGCGGCGGGAGCAGGGCCGCGAGTCTGTACGCGAGCACGGAGGCCGCGTTGCGCAGGGGCTCAGGCAGGGCGGCGGACAGCGCCCGCACGATGAACTCGGGTTCCACCCCCCGCGCCAACCAGGCCGACACACCGGGCGCGAGCCGCGCGACGTCCCGCTCGGACAGCAGCAGCCGGGGGTCGTGGCGCCGCAACCCGGCCAGCAGCGCGGCAGCCTCCGGCGCGGGGGCCTCCGGCCCTGCTGCGGCGACGGGGACTGGGGCCGACTCCGGCCCGGGGGCGGGTTCCACGACCGCCTCCAGCTCGGGCGAGGGCGCCACGACCGGCTCGGGCTCCCGCTCCCCCATGACATCCCCCATGACATCCCCCATGGCATCCCGCACGGGATCCGCTACGGGCTCCCCGCCAGGCGGCGGAGGCGGGGACGGCCGGGACGGAGGCGGCCCGCCCAGGGCCGCCCCGGGCTTGTTGTACGAGTACGTCCGCGTCACCACGCGCCCGTCCCCCAGCCGCTCGCGGCGCCGTTCCAGGTAGCCGTGCCGTTCCAGCTCCCGCAGGGCTGACCCGAGCCGGATCTCCCCTTCCGGGAACCGCTCGGCGAGCGCCTTCACGCCGACGGGCGCACCGTCGGGCAGCGACTGGATGTGCGCCGCGACCCCGATCGCCGTCGCCGACAGCTCGCGGTGCTGGAGGAGGTGGTTGCCGATCACCGTGTAGTGACTCGTGTGCCACGTGTTGACGTGGATGACACCGGATCGGGGGGTCCCGGGCCGAACTCGGGACGATGCGTGCAAGGGCGCGCTAGGCTGCTCAAGAGCCATGGGGAAGGTGCAACTTCCTACTTTGGTCAGGCCCTCGACCGGGATTGCAGTCCCGCCGGGGGCCGTCTCATGTCTGGTGTTGTTGTCGGGGCGAGCATATGCCCGCCAACCAGTGTGAAATCCAGCCGAGTTGGAATAGTTCACCCGACCGAGCGACGAGGCCCGCGAGCGGGCCGGACGCGGGTCGGTTGGGTTGGGTCGGTTGGTTTTTTCCCCCGGTTCTTTGGGTCTTTACGCGTCCGGCGCCACCGGATCGCGGAGACCCGCGACCCGGGTGTCGAGGCGGACCTCCGCCCACACCACCTTCAGCGGAACCGGCCCCTCCCTCACCCCCCAACGCTCCGCGAGCGCCTCGACCACCACGAGCCCGCGCCCCGCGTCGCAGATCTCCGGGATCCGGTCACCGCGCGCGTCCGCCACCTCGATGAGCAGCCTGCCGGGGGTGACGGTGAGAGCCAGCCGGAAGTCCCGCCCCGCGACCCGCCCGTGCGTCACGGCATTCGCACCGAGCTCGGCGACGATCTGCGCGGGGCCCTCCAAAGGGAGCCCCCAGGAACGGAGTTGTTCGACGGCGAGCATGCGACCGAGCCGGGCGCCGCGCGGGGTGGCGGACAGTTGGACGTGGAAGTCGACGAGTTGAGTCATCACGTCACTCAGCGTGGCCGTCCGTGCGTACCGTGAGAAGCGGCAACCCCCTTGCGTCCGGCCTTTGTCCGGTGGTTGTCCGGCGCTGTCCCGGCTGTCCTGACCAGGCCTCGGGTACAGAGCGTTGAGGAATTTCGGTGCGTCGGAGGTGGGCACGCATGAGCGTGGACAGTGACGGTACGGAAGACGCCGGCTGGGACGTCGATCCCGAGGACGAACAGGGCGTGGCCGTCCTGGCCGCGCTGGGCCGCCAGCTCAAGGCCTGGCGCGAGGAGGCGGGCATCCGCGCCACGGACCTCGGCACGGAGATCGGCTACGGCGAGGACCTCGTCCGCAAGGTCGAAGCGGGCAAACGCATCCCGCGCCCGGAGTACCTGGACAGGGCGGACGAGGCGCTGCGGGCGGGCGGGAAGATCGCCGCGATGAAGGAGGACATGGAGCAGGTCCGCTACCCGAAGAAGGTCCGGGACCTGGCGAAGCTGGAGGGTCGGGCGGTGGAGATCGGCGTCTACAGCACGCACACCGTCCACGGGCTGCTCCAGACTCCGGACCACGCTCGGGCGCTCTTCGAGATGCGGCAGCCCTCCTACGCGCAGGACGAGGTGGAGAGGTACACCGCCGCACGCGTGGCCCGCCAGTCCGTCTTCAGCCGGACGCCTTCCCCCTCGATCAGCTTCGTCCACGAGGCGTCGGCACTGTGCCGCCCCATCGGAGGCACAATGGTGTGGCGCCATCAGCTCCAACACCTCTTGGAGGTAGGCCAGTTGCGCCATGTGACACTCCAGGTCATGCCGACTGGCCGAGAGGCGCACGCCGGCATGGACGGCGGCATCGAGATCCTGAAGTTCGGGGACGGCACCGCCGTGGGGCGCTCCGAAGGAGCGTTCAACGGGCGCCCCGTATCCGACCCGAAGCAGCTCCGAGTCCTTGAGCTGCGCTATGGCATCATCCGGGCTGAGGCTCTCACGCCACGGGAGTCGCGGGACTTCATCAAGGAACTGCTGGGAGAGACATGATCGACAATCCCGAGCTCGACTGGTTCAAGAGCAGCTACAGCAGCGGCAGCGAAGGCGACTCCTGCGTCGAGGTGGCCACGACCCCCGCCACGGTCCACGTCCGCGACTCCAAAGACCTCCACCAGCCCCACCTCGCCTTCGCGCCCCGCGCCTGGGCCGGATTCATCGCGCACGCCGCCACCGGCTGAGCGAACCGAAGGGGGACCTTCCGCGGCTTCGTTCCTGGACTCCGCGCATGAACATGGTCAAGGGCAAGAAGCGCTACCGCGTCGAGGCCGCCCGCTGCCCCCGCTGCGGGCACCTCGAACTGTTCGCCACCCTTCCTCGGCCTCCTCTTCGAGGGCGTCTTCCCTGGCCCCGATCCGGGTGCACAGCGCTTCGGGCAGCAGCCCGGCGAAGGGGTACGTGACCACCTGCTCCTCCGTGGGGCCGGGGTCCGGGTTCCGGGCCCACGCGGCGGTCAGGAGCTCCCGCTCCCGGTGGATGTCCGCGGGGCGCCGGCCGCGGCCGTGGGGGTGCGGATCGGTGCACACCGGCGGGCATGCCGCAGCCCGGACGGGGGCGGGGGCTGCGGGGCGCGGGTGGCCGGGGGTCAGGCCGTGACGAGGACCTTCTCGGCGGCGGCCTCGGGGGCCGCCTCGGCCGGAGCCTGGGCCGGCTCGTCCAGCAGGGAGGAGGAGGCGGTCGCGTAGGCGACCTTGTCCAGGATTCCCTCGCGGGCCGCGACGATGACCGGGACCAGCGCCTGGCCGGCCACGTTGGTGGCGGTGCGCATCATGTCCAGGATCGGGTCGATCGCCATCAGCAGGCCGACGCCCTCCAGCGGCAGGCCCAGCGTGGACAGGGTCAGGGTCAGCATGACCGTGGCGCCCGTCAGGCCGGCCGTGGCGGCCGAGCCGACGACGGAGACGAAGGCGATGAGCAGGTAGTCGGTGATGCCGAGCTGCACGTCGAAGATCTGCGCGATGAAGATCGCGGCGAGCGCGGGGTAGATCGCGGCGCAGCCGTCCATCTTGGTCGTCGCACCGAACGGGACGGCGAAGGAGGCGTACTCCTTCGGGACGCCGAGGCGCTCGGTGACCTTCTGGGTGACCGGCATGGTGCCGACCGAGGAGCGGGAGACGAAGGCCAGCTGGATGGCCGGCCAGGCGCCCTTGAAGAACTGGAGCGGGTTGACCTTGGCGACGGTCCAGAGCAGCAGCGGGTAGACGCCGAACATCACGAGCGCGGAGCCGACGTACACGTCGGCCGTGAAGGTCGCGTACTTGCCGAGGAGGTCCCAGCCGTACGTGGCGATCGCGGTGCCGATGAGGCCGACGGTGCCGAGCGGGGCGAGGCGGATGACCCACCACAGGGCCTTCTGGAGCAGCTCCAGCACGGACTCGGCGAGGTTCAGCACGGGCTGCGCCTTGCTGCCGAGCTGGAGGGCGGCGATACCGGCGACGGCGGCGAGGAAGACGATCTGCAGGACGTTCAGCTCGGTGAACGGCGTGATGATGTCCTTCGGCACGATGCCGGTCAGGAAGTCCAGCCAGGACCCGTGGCGCTTCGGCAGCTTGCCGTCCTGCGGGGTGAGGCCGGTGCCGGAGCCCGGGTTGGTGAGCAGGCCGATGCCGAGGCCGATGGCCACCGCGATCAGCGACGTGATCATGAACCAGAGCAGCGTGCGCGAGGCGAGCCGCGCGGCGTTGTTCACCTTCCGCAGGTTGGTGATGGACACCAGGATGGCGAAGAAGACGAGCGGGGCGACGGCCAGCTTCAGCAGCTGGACGAAGATGTCGCCTATCTGCTCCAGCGTGGTGCCGAGCCAGCTGATCTCCTGGCTGCGGGAGACCCAGCCGAGCAGGACACCGAGCACGAGGCCGGTGACTATCTGGGCCCAGAAGGGGAACTTGAACGAGGACTTCTTGGCGGGCGCTTCGGCCGGGGCCTGGGCGGCAGGGGTCTGCGGTGACGCGGACACGGACACTCTCCGGGTGAATCTGCGGTTTCTGCGGTGGGGTGGTGGTGCGGTGCGGCAGCACCCGGAATGACGAAGAGCCGGGCGGGCGGGACCGCTGCTGTGCCGGGGCTGGTCGCGGGACTCAGCGACAACAGCAACAGGCCGCGGACACGCGGCGGCAGAGGTCGACGTGCAGGCGCGCCATGAGCGGAACGCTCGTGGTCATCCGGGTGACCCGGTGCGTGGCTGTCGTCAACATGTTGAACACGCTAACACTTCTTCTTTGGGAATCTAAAAGGGTCCCTTTGAGATCTTCCCGGCTGCGGACCCCGAGAACACCGAAAGCCCCGGCACGGCGGGCAGCGGGCCCGGCGCCGAGGCATTTCGGTGTGTGATGAACCTAACTGGCGTGCGAGGCGTCGTCCGCCACGTCCTCCTGGCTGCGGTTCGCGGCGAGCTTCCCCTTCGCACCCGCGACGCGTCCGGAGATGGCCACGGACATCTCGTCGCGCTGCTTGCGCAGCAGGACGAAGGAGAGCGGTGCGGAGATCACGAGGGCGAGCAGCACGATCCAGACGAAGTTGGCGTCGCCCAGGCTTCCGGGCACCCAGCCCAGCCGGACCAGGCCCGCGACCAGGACGAGGCACCCGACGAAGATCCCCAGACGCATCGCGGTGTAGCGGATCGTCGCGCTCGGCTTGAGGGACACGGTGACCCCTGCTCTCTCTTCGTCTTCGCCGCCTGTACGTCCTGTACGCCGGCTCGTGCCCGTCCAGTGAAGCACGCCGGGACCCGGCCCCGGCCCGCCGGGGTCGCGCCCGCACCGGCCCCGGCCCGCCGCGTCGCGGCCGACGGGCCCGGCGCACAAAAAAGCCCCGGATCCCCTGAGAGGGAACCGGGGCCTCGTCGGCCGACGTCAGAGCCGCATCGCCTGCGGCGTCTCGCGCAGTCCCGCGTCCGGGCCGGGGTACTCGCGGATGATCTCGTAGCGCGTGTTGCGCTCGACCGGCCGGAAGCCCGCCTCGCGGATCAGCTCCAGCAGGTCCTCGCGGCCCAGCTTGTTCGGGGTGCCGTAGTTGTCCGCGTCATGCGTGATCTTGTACTCGACGACCGAGCCGTCCATGTCGTCCGCGCCGTGCTGCAGCGCCAGCTGGGCGGTCTGCACGCCGTGCATCACCCAGAAGACCTTGACGTGCGGCACGTTGTCGAAGAGGAGCCGGGAGACCGCGAAGGTCTTCAGCGCCTCCGCGCCCGTCGCCATCGTCGTACGTGCCTGGAGCTTGTTGCGTACCTTGCCGTCCTTCATGTCCACGAAGTCGTGCTGGTAGCGCAGCGGGATGAAGACCTGGAAGCCGCCGGTCTCGTCCTGCAGTTCGCGCAGCCGCAGCACGTGGTCCACGCGGTGGCGCGGCTCCTCGATGTGCCCGTAGAGCATCGTGCTCGGGGTCTTGAGGCCCTTCGCGTGCGCGAGGCGGTGGATGCGCGACCAGTCCTCCCAGTGGGTGCGGTGGTCGACGATGTGCTGGCGGACCTCCCAGTCGAAGATCTCCGCGCCGCCGCCGGTGAGGGACTCCAGACCGGCCTCGATCAGCTCGTCCAGGATGTCGGAGGCCGACATGCCGGAGATCGTCTCGAAGTGGTGGATCTCGGTCGCCGTGAACGCCTTCAGCGAGACGTTCGGCAGCGCCTCCTTCAGCGCGGAGAGCGAGCGCGGGTAGTACCGCCACGGGAGGCTGGGGTGCAGTCCGTTGACGATGTGCAGCTCGGTGAGGTTCTCGTTCTCCATGGTCTTGGCCAGGCGAACGGCTTCCTCGATGCGCATCGTGTACGCGTCCTTCTCGCCCGGCTTGCGCTGGAACGAGCAGTAGGCGCACGAAGCGGTGCACACGTTCGTCATGTTGAGGTGCCGGTTGACGTTGAAGTGGACGACGTCGCCGTTCTTGCGCGTACGCACCTCGTGGGCGAGGCCGCCGAGCCAGGCCAGGTCGTCCGACTCGTAGAGGGCGATGCCGTCCTCCCGGGTCAGCCGCTCGCCGGAACGAACCTTCTCCTCCAGCTCACGCTTGAGCCCAGCGTCCATGCCGCCCTCTCCTCTGTCCTCAGTCCTCGTCACTGCCCGCGACCGCCCCAACCGTACTCTCAGGCCTCCTCGGGCAGTCCCCCGACCCGGTTCTCCCACTTGGTGGAGAGCACGATCGTGGTGCGGGTCCGCGAGACGCCCTTGGTGCCGGAGAGCTTTCGGATGATCTTCTCCAGCCCGTCCACGTCGTTGGCGCGCACCTTCAGCATGAAGGAGTCGTCACCGGCGATGAACCAGCAGTCCTCGATCTCCGAGAGGTCGCGCAGCCGGCGGGCCACGTCCTCGTGGTCCGCGGCGTCGGAGAGGGAGATGCCGATCAGCGCCGTGACGCCGAGACCGAGCGAGGCCGCGTCGACGGTCGCGCGGTAGCCGGTGATGACTCCGGCCGTCTCCAGCCGGTTGATCCGGTCGGTGACGCTGGGGCCGGAGAGGCCCACGAGCCGGCCCAGCTCCGCGTACGAGGCACGTCCGTTCTCACGAAGTGCCTGGATGAGCTGCCTATCCACCGCGTCCATATACCTGGAGCCTTCCATTATTCGGCGTTCCCTCGAGTTTACGTATAGAATCAAAGGCACACAGGGTCGACACCCTGTGAATCTTTCAACAGATCAAAGGCGATCTGACGATCTTCAGGAGTGGTTCACCGTGTACACGATCGAGATGGCCTACGCGCACATGCGACAGCTCCAGGAGCTGGCCAACCGATCCCGCACCGACCAGCCCGCCGCCGCACACCGCGTCGACAAGACCCGCAAGCCGGGGCGTGCCAAGAAGCGCTAAGCGCCACCGCTCGCCCCCTGGGCCCTCCCGGGAACGGGGGGCCGGGAGCCTCCCAGCTCCCCTTCCCACCGGCGGTACAGCCCGTGCGGCACGCTTGCCGCGTCGAGCACCCGCCCCGCGACGAAGTCCACCAGGTCCTGGATGTGCGTCGCGCCCGCGTAGAACGCCGGAGAGGCGGGCAGCACCACTGCGCCCGCCTCGTCCAGCGTCACCAGATGCTTCAGCGTCTGCCCGCTCAACGGGGTCTCCCGTACCGCCACCACCAGCCGGCGCCGCTCCTTGAGCGTCACGCTCGCGACCCGCTGGAGCAGGTCCTTCGACAGCCCGAGCGCCACACCGGCCACGCAGGCCGTGGACGCGGGCACGATCAGCATTCCCTTGACGGGGTACGAGCCGCTGCTCGGTCCGGCCGCCAGGTCTCCGGCGCCCCAGTACCGGACCCCGTCCAGTTCCGGCCGCGCGAAAGTCGCGGGCTTGCCGTCGGCCCCGTGCTCCAGCCACTCCCCCAGGTCGTCCCGCCAGTGCGCGTCGCGGAAGGCGATCCCGGTCTCGTCCAGCAGGGTCAGCCGGGACGCCCTGCTCACCACCAGGTCCACGCTCTCGCCCGCCGCCAGCAGCCCGCGGATCACCGCGGCCGCGTACGGCGTCCCGGACGCCCCGGAAACCCCGACCACCCACGGGGTGCGCTTGCCCTCAGTCATACCTCCGAGACTATCCGGCCACCGCTGATGGGCACTGGCTAAGGTGGCCGCACGTTCAAGGGGTGGACACGTAAGCGCAGGGGGCGGGGTCGTCATGAGCGGGATCAGCGTCTGGAGCCGGACCGGCCGGGTCAAACAGTCCGCGCAGCTGATGCTCGGCTGGGTCGCCCTGCTCTGGGTGATCGAGGCCGTCGACTACGCCACGGGCCACGCGCTCGACGCCTACGGGATCACCGCCCGGGAGGCCGACGGCCTCGGCGGGATCCCCCTGGCGCCGTTCCTGCACTTCGGCTTCGACCACGTGGCGTCCAACAGCGTCCCACTGCTGGTCCTCGGATTCGTCACCGCACTGAGCGGGATCCGCCGCTTCCTGACCGTCTGCGCGGCCATCGTCGTCGCCGACGGGTTCGCCGTCTGGCTGATCTCCCCGGCCCACAGCATCACGGCCGGCGCCTCGGGCCTGATCTTCGGCCTCTTCGGGTACCTGCTGATACGCGGCTTCGTGGAACGCAGCCCGCTCGGCGTCGCGGTCGCCGTCGTCATGGCCGCCGTCTGGGGCACGACCTTCCTGGCCGGAGCCCTCCCGACGGACTCCGTGGTCAGCTGGCAGGCCCACCTCTTCGGCCTCCTGGCCGGCGCGGCGGTGGCCGTGCTGGCCCGGCCGCGACCGGAGGCGGCGGCGGTCTAGGAGGCGGTGCCGGGATCGAAGGGGACTGCGACATCACTGATGAATCCCCACTCCGATCGAGTTACAGCGACAGCCCGCGCACCACCAGGTCCAGCAGGGCGCACACGAAGAGCGCCATGCCGATGAACCCGTTCACCGTGAAGAAGGCCCGGTTCAGGCGGGACAGGTCGTGCGGCTTGACGATGGTGTGCTCGTAGAGGAACGCGCCGACGACAATCAGCAGGCCGAACCAGAACAGCGGGCCGGCGTCCGTCGCGACGGCGTACCAGGCCAGCAGGGCCGTGGTCACGACGTGCGCGCCGCGGGCGCCCCACAGGGCGGCCGGGATGCCGAAGCGGGCCGGGACGGACTTGACGCCTTCGGCGCGGTCGGCGGCCACGTCCTGGCAGCCGAAGATCAGGTCGAACCCGCCGATCCACACGCCCACCGCGAGGCCGAGGACGACCGCGTCCCAGGACCACTCACCGGTGACCGCGAGCCAGGCCCCGATCGGGCCCATTGCCTGGGCGAGGCCGAGGATGGCGTGCGGGAAGTTCGTGAACCGCTTCCCGTACGGGTACACCACCATCGGCACGACGGCGATCGGCGCCAGCATCAGGCACAGCGGGTTCAGCAGCGCCGCGGCACCGAGGAAGACGACCAGCGCGATCCCCGCCCCGGTCCAGGCGGACCGCACGGACACCGCCCCGGTGACCAGCTCCCGCCCGGCGGTACGCGGATTGCGCGAGTCGATCTCCCGGTCGATGATCCGGTTCGCGGCCATCGCGAAGGTCCGCAGGCCCACCATGCAGACGGTGACGAGCAGCAGCTCGCGCCAGTGCATCCGCCCGTCGAGCGTGAACATGGCGGTGAGCGCGGCGATGTAGGCGAAGGGCAGCGCGAAGACCGAGTGCTCGATCATCACGAGCCTCAGGAACGCCTTCACCTTGCCGGTGGCCTCCGGTGCGGGGCCGGGTCCGAGGACCCCTTCGGCTGCGGATGTCATACGAGGGTTCTCCGGAAGTCTTCGAGGTCGGCCAGTAGCCCGGCCGTGGGGAGCGCGCCGAGCTCCAGGGTCTGGGGGCCGGTCTCGTGGCCCTCCGGCGGGGTGACATGCGCGGTCAGCAGCCAGGCGTCGCCGGACGGGCGGGCCTCCAGGCGCAGGAAGTTGCCGGCCTCCGCGGTGAACGGCTCGGCGGCGCCCAGGGCGCGCTCAAGCTGCTCCGCGAAGTCGTCGGCCTCGGTGTCCCGCGCGCCGGGGAGTTCGAATCCGTCGCCGTCCCCGTCCTCCTGGTCCAGCATCAGCGCCCAGACGTTCCCGGGACCCGCGAACTCCTCCGGGGAGACGCCCGCCTCCTCGGCGGCCGCGCGGACGCCCGGGTCCGCCGGGTCGATCCGCGGGCGCACCAGGGCCACGTAGACGGTGTCGGTACCGATGAAGAGCTCCGGGCCCTCCACGACGATCGGGCTCACAGGCCGTACTCCTTCCAGCGCCGGTCCACCAGGGCGGCGGTCGCGGGGTCGGACTCGACCATGTCGGGCCAGCCGCCGTCCCGGGTGTAACCCTCCGTCGGCAGCTTCTTCGTGGCGTCGATGCCCGCCTTGCCGCCCCAGAACTGCTGGTACGAGGCGTGGTCGAGGTGGTCCACCGGGCCCTCCACGACGGTGAGGTCGCGGGAGTAGTCCGTATTGCCCAGGGCTCGCCACGAGACCTCGTGGAGGTCGTGGACGTCGCAGTCCTTGTCCACCACGATGATCAGCTTCGTCAGCGACATCATGTGCGCGCCCCAGATGGCGTGCATGACCTTCTGCGCGTGCTTCGGGTACTTCTTGTCGATCGAGACGATCGCGCAGTTGTGGAAGCCGCCCGACTCGGGGAGGTGGTAGTCCACGATGTCCGGGACGATGATCTTGAGGAGGGGAAGGAAGAAGCGTTCCGTCGCACGCCCCAGCGGGCCGTCCTCCGTCGGCGGCCGGCCGACGACGATCGACTGGATCAGCGGACGCTTGCGCATCGTCACGCAGTCGATCTTCAGCGCGGGGAACGGCTCCTGCGGGGTGTAGAAGCCGGTGTGGTCGCCGAAGGGGCCTTCGGGGAGCGTCTCCCCGGGCTCCAGCCAGCCCTCGATGACGACCTCGGCGTTGGCCGGGACCTGGAGCGGGACCGTCTTGCAGTCCACCATCTCGATCCGCTTGCCCGCCACGAACCCGGCGAAGAGGTACTCGTCGATGTCGCCCGGCAGCGGCGCGGTCGACGCGTACGTCACGGCCGGCGGGCACCCGAAGGCGATCGCGACCGGCAGCCGCTCCCCGCGGGCGGCGGCGACCGCGTAGTGGTTGCGGCTGTCCTTGTGGATCTGCCAGTGCATGCCGATGGTGCGCTTGTCGTGGCGCTGGAGGCGGTACAGGCCGAGGTTGCGCACGCCCGTCTCCGGGTGCTTCGTGTGCGTGAGTCCCAGGTTGAAGAAGGATCCGCCGTCCTTGGGCCAGGTGAAGAGGGCCGGCAGCTGGTCCAGGTCCACGTCGTCGCCGGTGAGGACGACTTCCTGGACGGGCGCGGAGTCGCCCTTCACCTTCTTCGGCGGCACGTGCACCATCGAGCCGAGCTTACCGAAGGCCTCGCGGACGCCGATGAAGCCCTGGGGCAGCTCCGGCTTCAGCAGGCCGCCGATCTTCTCGCTGATCTCCGCGTACGACTTCAGCCCGAGGGCCTTCAGCAGTCGCCGGTCGGTCCCGAAGACGTTCATGGCCAGCGGCATCGCCGAACCCTTGACGTTCTCGAAGAGCAGCGCGGGTCCGCCCGCCTTGTTCACTCTGTCGACGATCTCCCCGACCTCTAGGTACGGGTCCACTTCGGCCTTGATGCGCTTGAGGTCGCCCTCCCGCTCCAGGGCCCGGAGCAGCGAGCGGAGATCGTCGTAAGCCATGCGGGCAATTGTGGCATCCCCACTCCGAGCCCGAACCGCGGCGGGCCCTCTACCCTGGAGGAGTCCGCCGCGGACCCGTCCGGTCCGCACCGTTCTTCTGGGGGTCGGTCCCACACCGTGCTGCGCTATCTGCCGTTCCTGCTGATCATCGCGCTGACCATCTACGCCTTCATCGACTGCCTGAACACGCCCGAGGAAGAGGTCAAGCACCTCCCCAAGGTCGTCTGGGTCCTGATCATCCTGCTCTTCTCGATCGTCGGTCCGGTGGTGTGGCTGTTCGCCGGCAAGAAGCGGGTGGCCGGCGTCGGAGGCGCCGGCGGTGGCCGGGCGCGCCGGACCCAGTGGGTGGCGCCCGACGACAATCCGGAGTTCCTGAAGTCCCTGCGCGAGGAGCGGGACGCCAAGGGCGAGGAGCGGGACGCCAAGGACACCGACAAGGACTGATTCGCGCGGGGTGCCCGGGCCGGCACGTGGTGACGGGAGCCCCTGCGTCGTACCACGACCCGGGTCAGACTCCCGCGTACGAGTGCTTGCCGCTCAGCAGGATGTTCACGCCGTAGTAGTTCCAGATCCAGCAGGCGAACGCGAAGAGCGCGAGGTAGGCGGCCTTGCGGCCCTTCCAGCCGGCGGTGGCGCGGGCGTGCAGGTAGCAGGCGTAGGCGACCCAGGTCACGAAGGACCAGACCTCCTTGGGGTCCCAGCCCCAGTAGCGGCCCCACGCGTCGCCGGCCCAGATCGCGCCCGCGATGATCGTGAAGGTCCAGAGCGGGAAGACGGCCGCGTTGATGCGGTACGAGAACTTGTCGAGCGAGGCCGCCGACGGGAACCGCTCCATCACCGAGGTGGCGAAGCGGCCCGGCGTGCCGCCGTCCGCCAGCTTGGCCTCGTAGGAGTCGCGGAAGAGGTACATGACCGCGCCGGCCGCACCGATGTAGAAGACCGCGCCGCAGAAGATCGCGGTGGAGACGTGGATCCACAGCCAGTACGAGTGCAGGGCCGGGACCAGCTGGTCGCTGTCGGTGTAGAGCACCGTGGTGGCGATGCCCAGGTCCAGCAGGACCGTGGTGACCAGGAACAGGCCGAGCCAGCGGACGTTCTTCTTCAGCGCGAGGAGCCCCAGGTACGCGCCGACGGCCACCGTGGCGAAGGTGATCGAGAACTCGTACATGTTGCCCCAGGGGGCCCGCTCCACCGACATCGCGCGGGCGACGACACCACCCGCCGCGAGGAGGAAGCCGAGGGTGGTCAGCGAGACCGCGATCCGCCCGTACAGGTCGCCCTTGACGGTGCCGCCGGCCGCGCCGGGGCCGTCCGGGACGTCACGGGCGCCGGCGGCGCTGCGCGTGACGACCTTGGGCTTGTCGAGGACCGCCGTACCCCCCTTGCCCCGCACCTGAACGGCGGGGGCGTCGGCCACGGGGGCGGTGAGCGCGGCGGCCGTACGGGCCACCTTGCTGCGGCTACCGAAGATCCACTCGGCGATGTGGGCGAGGAAGGCGAGCGTGTAGACCGCCATCGACGCGTAGATCAGGTTGTTGCTGAGGTGAGCCAGGCTCTCGTTGGTTGCGGCCGCGAGCTGCATCACGCGCGCTCCCCTTCGACTTCTTCGGCTTCTTCGACAGGTGGGATGGGGGCCGGCGCCGCCGTGGGCGCCTGCTGGTGGAGCGCGCCGGCCAGGCCCGAAAGCTCCTCGGGCAGCTTGGCGGACTCGCTGCGGCCGAGACCCGCCATCTCGACGACGGTCACGCCGTCCTTGCCCGCGGCCGCCCGGACCCAGATCCGGCGGCGCTGGATGAACAGGGAGCCCGCGAGACCCAGGATGGCCGCGACGGCGCCCGTGAGGGCCATCGCGCTGCCCGGCTGGTGGGTGATCGAGAAGGTCGCCCAGCGCTCGATGCCCTCGAACTTCACGGTGCCCTGCCCTCCGGGCAGTTCCATGCTCTCGCCGGGCAGCATCCGCTTCGAGAGCGGCTTGCCGTCGTCGCCCTTGAACGACTCCATCTTGGAGGTGTCCAGCTGGTACACGTTCTGCGGCAGCCCCGAGTCCACGCCCAGGCTGCCGTGCCACGCGTTCAGCGCGAGCGCCGGGAAGTCCAGCTCCGGGAACTGCGAGAACATCGTGCCCTGGCCGGCGCCCGCGAAGGTCGGCACGAACATCGCGGCGAAGCCGAGCTGCGTCGCCTTCCCGTCCTTGTCCTTGTACCCGTCGGTGACCTTCACCGCGCCGGTGGAGGTGAGGTTGGCGTCCTGCGGCAGCATCGGCACGGCGTCCTTGTAGACCACCTTGCCGTTGGAGTCGGTCACCGAGATGACCGGCGCGTAGCCGTGGCCGAGCAGGTAGACCTTGGACCCGTCCACCTCCAGCGGTTTGTTGACCTGGATCTCGCGCTTCTGCGGCTTGCCGTGCGCGCCGTCGCTGAAGGTGACGTACGCCTTGAAGTCGCGCGGGGTGCCCTTCTGCGGGCCGCTGCGCTCGTACGTGGCGTCGAACTTGTCCAGGGTGAAGGAGAACGGCGGCAGGTCGTCGGGGTCGAAGAGGCTGCCCGACTTGAAGTCGTCGTACTGGGTGAGCGTGTTCGAGAAGCCCTTGCCGCGCAGGACGAGCTTGCCGCCCTCGGACTTGAAGTACTGCCCCCAGGCGAAGGCGATCAGCATCACGATCAGCGCGACGTGGAACGCCAGGTTCCCCGCCTCGCGCAGATAGCCCTTCTCGGCGGAGACCGACCCCTCGCCCGCCTCGGTACGGAACCGGCGGCGGCCGAGCAGGCCGCTCGCGTACGAGAGCACCTCGTCCGGGGACTTGTCCGTACGCCACGTCGTGTACGCGGGCATGCGGTCGAGCCGCCTGGGGGCGGCCGGCGGGCGGCCCGTGAGCTGGCCGACGAACTGCCAGGAGCGCGGCAGGATGCAGCCGATCAGCGAGATGAACAGCAGCAGGTAGATCGCGGAGAACCACACCGAGCTGTAGACGTCGAAGAGCTGGAGTTTCTCCGCGACGGTCACCCAGGAGGCGTGGTCCTTCTTCCAGGCGGCGACCTTCATCAGATCGACCTGGTTCTGCGGGATCAGCGAACCCGGGATCGACGCCAGGGAGAGCATGAAGAGCAGGATCAGCGCCACCCGCATGGAGGTGAGCTGCCGCCAGAACCAGCGGGCCCAGCCGAGCACGCCGATGCCCACGGGGCCGCCGGGAGCCTCCTCCAGGGGAGCGGTGGACAACTGGGCGCCGGCGGCCGCCTCGGCCGTCGCGTCGGCGGAAACGGAATCCGGGGAGTCGTGCGGCGCCTCGGTGGACGCCTTGTCGGTCGTACTCATGTCCGTGTAGTCCTCAGATCCCCACCGTGAAGCCGTTGGTCCAGCTCTGCATGTCGCTGACGATGCTGCTCCACATTCCTGTGACGAGCAGCAGACCGGTCAGGATCAGCATGCCTCCGCCGATGCGCATCACCCAGGCGTAGTGCTTCTTCACCCAGCCGAACGCGCCGAGCGCCTTGCGGAACGCGAGCGCGGTGGCGATGAAGGGCAGCCCGAGCCCCAGGCAGAACACGACGGTCAGCAGCGCGCCGCGGGCGGCGGTCGCCTGCTCCATGGAGAGGGTGCCGACGGCGGCCAGGGTCGGGCCCATGCACGGGGTCCAGCCGAGGCCGAAGAGCACTCCGAGGACGGGCGCGCCGACCAGACCGACCGCCGGCTTCTTGTGGAAGCGGAACTCGCGCATCGTCAGACCGGGGATCGCACCCATGAAGAACAGGCCGAGCAGGATCACCAGCCCGCCGAGCACCTGCGAGATGACGTCCTTGTTGGACGCGAGGGTCCGCCCGAAGAAGCCGAACAGCGCACCGGTCGAGGTGAACACGGCGGTGAAGCCGAGGACGAACAGGCTCGCGCCGGCGAGCATCCGGCCGCGCCGGGCCTCGGCGAGGTCGGCTCCGCCGACGCCGGTCACGTAGGAGAGGTATCCGGGGACCAGCGGCAGCACGCAGGGCGAGAAGAAGGAGATCAGCCCCGCGAGCAGCGAGATCGGCAGGGCCAGCAGCAGCGCGCCGTTGAAGACGGTCGTGTTCATGCCGGTCGATTCGGCGGCGAGGACGACCTCGGAGAACCCGTTGACCACGAGGTCACTTCTCCGTGAGGAGCGGGTCGATCATCGAGCGCAGCTTCTCCTCGTTGAGAGCGACCAGGGTGCGGGCCGCGATCCTGCCGTCCTTGTCGAGGACGATCGTGGAGGGGATGGCGTTCGGGTTCAGGGTGCCCTTGGGGAACCGGAGCATCAGCTTGCCGTCCGGGTCGAAGAGGCTCGGGTAGGTGATCCCGTAGGTCTCTTCGAAGGAGGCCGCGTTCTGCTTGGTGTTGTCGCGGGTGTTGATGCCGACGAAGGCGACGGGCTGCCCGGCCGCTTCCAGTTCCTTGGCGACCTTCGCGAAGTACGGGGCCTCGGCGCGGCACGGCGGGCACCAGGAGCCCCAGACGTTGAGCACGACGACCTTGCCCTTGAGGGTGCTGGTGTCGAGGGTCTTGCCGTCCACGGTGTCGCCGTCGAGCTTGGGGGCCTCGTCGCGGTCGGCCTTGGCGACGGTGGCGATGCCGCTGCTCCCCGTCACGTAGTTGCCTCCGGCGGAACCGGAGGATTTGCTGCCGCCGTCCGAATCGCCGCACGCCGTCAGGGTCAGGGCGCTGGCGAGGGTCACCGCGGTCAGCAGGATGGCGCGGCCGCTGGTCGAGCGGCGGCGACGGGGGGCGCGGCTAAGGCTCATGTGAAAAGTTTCGCATGTGCCCTTCGGGGATCTTCCGCGCCCCCCGGGGCGTGTGTTAAGCCGCTGGTCAGGTGCGGACCGGCGGCCGGTCAGCCGCCGGCGAGATACGTGCCCCAGCCACCGGTCGGCGACTGGCCGGGACCGAGCGTGCGGAGTCTGGCCAGAACCTGCGGGTTCTGGACGTCCAGCCAGTCGGCGAACTGGCGGAAGGACACCAGCCGTACGTCCTTTTTGTCCGCCATGCCCTTGAGGGCCTCCTCGACGGCGTCCATGTAGATGCCGCCGTTCCACTCCTCGAAGTGGTTGCCGATGAAGAGGGGCGCGCGGTTGGTCTCGTAGGCCCGCCTGAAGCCGCCGAGGTAGGAGGCGGTGGCCTGGGACCGCCAGGCCGGGTAGTTGGAGGGGACGCCCTTGGTGGTGTTCTTGGACTGGTTCGCGAGGATGTTGTAGTCCATCGAGAGCACCTCGAAGGAGTGCCCGGGGAACGGGAGCGACTGCAGCGGCAGGTCCCACAGGCCCCCGCGCTTGACCGGCCACTGCTGGAGGCCGCCGGGCGAGCTGGAGTCGTAGCGCCAGCCCAGCTTCTGGGCGGTCGGCAGCAGGCCGTCCCGGCCGAGCAGGCAGGGGGTGCGGGCCCCGACCAGTTCCTTGCGGTAGTCGAAGGGCAGCGGTTCGAGGTCGGTGAAGCCGGTGTTGGTCCGCCAGTTGGTGACGAACGACACGGCCTGGTCGATCTCGCTCTGCCAGTCCTCCGGGCTCCACCGGCCGACCGAGCCGGAACCGTCGCAGAAGTGCCCGTTGAAGTGGGTCCCTATCTCGTGGCCGTCCAGCCACGCCTCGCGCACGTACTTGAGGGTGTTGCGGACGTTCTCGTCCTTGAGGTAGCCGATGTCGGAGGCGCCGACGGGGTTGTTCGGGGGTCTGTAGAGCTCCCGCTTGGACTCGGGGAGGAGATAGAGCCCCGAGAGGAAGAAGGTCATCGCCGCGCCGTGGTCCTTGGCGACCTTGAGGAAGCGGGGGAAGAGGCCGTTGCCGATCTCCCCCGCGCCGTCCCAGCTGAACACCACGAACTGGGGCGGAGTCTCGCCCGGCTGGAGGGGTACGGGGGCGGCCGGCTGATGGGGCTGCGGCCCGGTGTCGGCGGTGGAACCGTCACCGATGGGTTTGGCGGCCGGGCCGCCGGGCCGGGTGCCGTCCGGCGGGTTGACCGGGCCGGGGTTGCCCGCGCCGGACGGCCCGCCGACACTGCAGCCGGCGACACCGACCGCCGCGGCGCCAAGTCCGAGCCCGAGCACACCTCTCCGGCTGAAGTCGCGCATATCGCTCATGAAATGTCATACAAACGGACAATTCAGCGAAGCAGAAGACCGACACGGTCACGTCAGGCAACTTGTATGAAATTAGGCTGAGTCTTGACCCGCCGCACAAGGACCGGAGGCCGGCGGGTCCGGGCCGGCCCCTCGGGCCGACCCGTTACCCCACGTCTCCGCCCGGCCGGGGCCGGGGCCGGGCCAGAGCCGGGGCCTACGCGCCGAACGCCTTGGACTTGCCCTTCACCGGCTTCGCCCCCGCGAGGAGGTGCGCCGGGACCAGGTCCCGCGCCGGCTCGCTGTAACCCACCGACACCAGCTTGTCGCCCTGGTACGTGAACGAGGTCAGCGAGGCCAGCGTGCACTGGCGGCGGCGCGGGTCGTGCCACAGCCGCCGCTTCTCCGCGAAGCTCCGTACGATCCAGATCGGCAGCTGGTGGCTGACCGCCACCGCCTCGTGGCCACGGGCCGCGTCACGGGCGGTCTCGATCGCGCTCATCATCCGGACCACCTGCTCGACGTACGGCTCGCCCCAGGACGGCCGGAACGGGTTCGTCAGGTGCTTCCAGTTCTCGGGCTTGCGCAGCGCGCCGTCCCCGACCCCGAAGGTCTTGCCCTCGAAGACGTTGCCCGCCTCGATCAGGCGGCCGTCGGTCGCCAGGTCCAGCCCGTGCGCCTTCGCGATCGGCGACGCCGTCTCCTGGGCCCGCTCCAGCGGGGACGCCACGACGTGGGTCACGTCCCGGTTCTCCAGGTGCTCCGCGACCCGGTCCGCCATCTTGCGGCCCAGCTCGGAGAGGTGGTAGCCGGGGCGGCGGCCGTAGAGGACGCCCTCCGGGTTGTGCACCTCGCCGTGGCGCACCACGTGGACGACGGTGATCTCGGCGCCTTCGCCGCGGGCCTCGGTGCTCATGCGGTCGCCTCCGCGGCGGCTCGGGCGGCGGCCGGCAGGGCGGCCGCGATGCGCTCGATCGCCTTGTCGTCGTGGGCGGTGGACACGAACCACGACTCGAAGGCCGACGGCGGCAGGTAGACGCCCTGCGCCAGCATCGAGTGGAAGAAGCCGTTGAAGCGGAAGGCCTCCTGCTTCTTCGCGTCGTCGTAGTTGCGGACCTCGTCCTCCGTGAAGAAGACGGAGAACATGTTGGAGGCGGTCTGCAGCCGGTGCGCGACGCCCTCCTTGGTCAGCGCCTCGGTCACCAGCGCCTGGACCTGAGCCGACACCGCGTCGACCTTCCGGTACGCCGCGTCGTCCAACAGCCGCAGCTGCGCGAGGCCGGCGGCCGTCGCGATCGGGTTACCGGAGAGCGTGCCCGCCTGGTAGACGGGACCGGCGGGGGCCAGGTGCCCCATCACGTCCGCCCGGCCACCGAACGCCGCGGCCGGGAAGCCGCCGCCCATGACCTTGCCGAAGGTCATCAGGTCGGGCTCGACGCCGTCCACGCCGTACCAGCCGGCGCGCGAGGTACGGAAACCCGTCATGACCTCGTCGGAGATGTACAGGGCACCGTTCGCCCGGCACAGATCGGCGAGCCCCTGGTTGAAGCCCTCCCCCGGGGTCACGACGCCCATGTTGCCGGGCGCGGCCTCCGTGATCACGCAGGCGATCTCATCGGGGTGCGCGGCGAAGGCCGCCCGGACCGCTTCGAGGTCGTTGTAGGGGAGCACGATCGTGTCCCCGGCCTGCGCGCCCGTGACACCGGGGGTGTCAGGCAGCGCGAAGGTCGCCAGCCCCGAGCCGGCGGCGGCCAGCAGCGAGTCCACGTGCCCGTGGTAGCAGCCGGCGAACTTCACGATCTTGGCGCGGCCGGTGAACCCGCGGGCGAGGCGGATCGCGGACATGGTCGCCTCGGTGCCGGACGACACCAGGCGGACCTGCTCCACGGGCGCGATCCGCGCGACGATCTCCTCGGCGAGCGCGACCTCCCCCTCGCCGGGGGTACCGAAGGAGGTGCCGCGGACGACGGCGGCCTGGATGGCCTCCACCACGGCCGGGTGGGCGTGACCGAGGATCATCGGCCCCCACGAGCAGACCAGGTCGACGTACTCGCGCCCATCGGCATCGGTCAGGTACGGACCGGTACCGGACACCATGAACCTGGGCGTTCCGCCCACGGCGCGGAAGGCACGCACGGGAGAGTTCACGCCGCCAGGCGTCACTAGCGACGCACGGTCAAAGAGAGTCTGCGAGACTTTGGCTTCATACGGGTACGGGTAGCTCACACCAGCCATGGTCTCAGAGGCCGCGACTGACTTGCGGACGGGCGTTTCACCACGCCACCCCGGGGGAGGTCACTGCCATGATGATCAGGCTGCGTGGCGGGGGCCGCGGGGCCGGGGCAGGCAAGACCAGTCGGGTGGAGATATGCAACGCGGTGGTGGACCGGGCGAGGGCACGGACGACCTCGATCCGCAGCGCGCCCGCGAACGCCGCCGCGGCAAGCACCGCCGCCGCGTCACGGACGCCGCGGAACACGTCCCGGACCCCGCTCAGGACCCCGAGGGCCTGCCCAGGGGCCGCGGCATGGGCGTGACGTACAAGTACTTCGGCGCCCCCGACGGGGCCACGGCCGCGCGCGTCCCGGTGACGATGCGGCCGGAGGAGCTGGGCGGCGACGAGCTCGGCATGGGCGGCATGTTCAGCAAGATCAAGCCGGAAACGGTCGCCGCGATGGTCCTGACCGGCATCGAGGGCATACCCCTGCACAAGGTCCCCCCGCTGGAGCTGGTCGTCCTTCACCCCGACTACGCCGTCGTGAAGCTGCCGATGACGGTCGTCGACCCGCTGCGCGGCATCGGCGAGGAGTCGGTGGGCGCCGCCGCCTTCATCTGGTCCACGGTCCCCGACCGCGGCGGCCCGCGCGACGCGTTCAACGTCTACCAGCTGCTCCACGAGTGGCAGGACTTCTCCCACCGCCTCCACGAAGCCGGGCACCAGCCGTACTGCCTGGTCTGGCCCTGACGGTCCGGGCCGGACGGTCCGGGCCCGAGGGCCCGGCCTGACCCGGCTCCGCCCGTCCGCACCTGACGCACCTGACGCATCTGACGCACCATCAGGTAATCCGTACGACGGACGGCATGGAGCAGACGGCGGAGCGGTGGCCGCGGAGCGGCGATTGCCGGGGCATTCCTCCCCCAACGCTGACTCTCGCCCCGGAGGCATTCGCATGGCTCGACTGATCACGGCCGGCATCGTCACAGTGGCACTCATCACACTGGGACAGCCGGCGGCCCTCGCCGTCGCCGCCCCGGCCACCTGCTTCGGCCTCCCCGCCACCCTGACGGGCGCCGGAACCCTCACCGGCACGCCCGGCAACGACGTCATCGTCGGTTCGGCGGGCCCCGATGTCATCGACGGCCGCGGCGGCAACGACGTCATCTGCGGCCTCGGCGGCGACGACCGGCTCATCGGCGGAACCGGTAACGACCGGATCGACGGAGGCACCGGAAACGACGTGCTCCGCGGCGACGTGGCCGTCGTGACCGGCGACGCCAAGGGCGGCGGGAACGACGTCCTGCTCGGCGGCGACGGTGACGACGACATGGTCGGCGACTCGCTCACGGGCAGCGGAAACGCCGAAGGAGGCGGCAACGACCTCCTCGACGGCGGAAGTGGCGCCGACTTCCTGACCGGTGACTCGAGGAGCGAGTCCAACGGCAACGCCAAGGGCGGCGGGAACGACCGCCTCTTCGGCGGCGACGGGGACGACGAGCACGTCAGCGGCGACAGCGTCGCCTTCGGCGGCGACGCTGAGGGCGGCGGGAACGACCTGCTGGACGGCGGCAACGGCGACGACGGCCTCCTCGGGGATTCCGCCACACCGTTCGGGGGCACCGCGACCGGCGCCGGCAACGACACCCTCATCGGCGGAGCCGGTACGGGCGACACCCTGATCGGGGACAGCGAGGGCATCGCCGCGGTCTACGGCAACGGCGGCAACGACGTGCTGGACCTGGGCTCCGACGGCGGGATCTTCGCCCTGGGAGACCACAACATCGCGGACCCGGACGGCGGCGGCCAGGCCTTCGGCGCGGGCAACGACCGGATCACCGGCGGCGCCTCGGCGGAGGCCCTCGTCGGCGACAGCTCGGTCGCGAACGCCGCCACGACGGTGGCGGGCAACGACGTGATCGACGGCCGGGGCGGCGGCGACGCCCTCTTCGGCGACAACGTCAACTTCGACGGCGACGCGACCGTCGGGACCGCCGGCGGCCGGGACCGGCTCCAAGGCGGCACGGGCGACGACGCGATCTTCGCGGGCCCCGCCAACGACAGCCTCGACGGCGGACCGGACACGGACGCCTGCGACGGGGAGGCGGGCACCGCCGACACCGTGGTGAACTGCGAGTCGGCCGCCGGCATCCCGCTGCGCGCACCGAGCGCCGTCGTACGCAAGCCCTGGCACCACCCGGCACACGCCGGGCCCGCCCCGCACGCGACGCGCGTACCGTAGCCGGCCCGCCCGGCCACTGGGCCGGGCAGCCACCGGTTCGCCAGCCCCGGCAGCGGCGACCGGCCGTCAGTCCACCGTCAGCAGGATGCGGCCGCGCGCACCGCCGTCCGCGAGGCGGGCGTGGCCCTTCGGCGCCTCCTCCCGGGGGAAGCTCTCCGCCACCCGGAGCGCCAGCCCGCCCGCGTCCACCAGCGACACCGGGCGGGCCAGGTGCGCGCCGTCCGCCGCGACCTCCTGCTCCACCACGCGGACCCCCCGCTCTGCCGCGTGGGGCTGCGCCCGGGCGCAGCCCCACGTGGGCGCCACCGTCGCGGACGAAGGCCGGAGCCGTCTCCCCGAGGACCGCCGCGTCCACGACGCCGTCCACCGGGGCGGAGACCACTTCGACGAGGTCAACGCCCGTCGCGAGAGCCACGACCGGGCGGCGGCGGCCCCGTAAATCCCCCGCCCACCCGCACCCCGCAGTGGCATGCTGGCCCCGTGAACGGACCAGCCATCGCCCTCACCCTCGCCCCCGAACTGCACGTGTTCGCCGCACCCGCGCGGCGCGGCACACGCGTAGCGACCACCACCGACGGCGTCTCCAGCCTCGGCCACGTCGTCGAATCGGCCGGCATCCCGCTCACCGAAGTCGGCCGGATCCTCGTCGACGGCGCCGAGACACCCTTCGCCCACGTACCGCTGGCCGGCGAATCGGTCGAGGTCTTCGGCGTCGACCGCCCCCAGCGGGTCCCCGGCGTCCCCGGCACCGCGCCGCTGCGCTTCCTCCTCGACGTCCACCTCGGCACCCTCGCCCGCCGCCTTCGCCTGCTGGGCGTCGACGCGGCGTACGAGAACGAGGACATCGGAGACCCGGCCCTGGCCACCCGCTCCGCCGCCGAGCGGCGCGTTCTGCTCTCCCGCGACCGCGGACTGCTGCGTCGCCGCGAGCTGTTCGCCGGCGCGTACGTCTACAGCGACAACCCCGACGAGCAGGTCCGGGACATCCTGAGCCGGTTCGCCCCCGCCCTCGAACCGTGGACCCGCTGCACCGCGTGCAACGGCACCCTCCGCGAGGCCGACAAGGACAGCGTCGGCGACCGACTGGAGAGCGGCACGCAGCGCTCGTACGAGGTCTTCGCCCAGTGCGCGGACTGCGAGCGCGTCTACTGGCGCGGCGCCCATCACGCCCGGCTGGAGCGCATCGTCGAGGCCGCCCTCACCGAATTCGGCGGCATCGGCGCCCCGTAGCAGCCGTAGCCGCACGCCGGCCGGGTTCGGGGTCGGCCGATCCGGCCCCCGTCACCCCGCGCGGCCCGGATCGGCCGGCACCACCCCGGGACACCCCCGGTCCGGCCCGCGTCAGAACGCGTACGTGTCCCCCGTGTCCAGCGCCAGCACCACGTGCTCGTTGTTGCTGTGGTTCCGGTCCGTCGCGCCGCCGTTCCACCAGGTGTCCACCCGCACCACCACCTCCGGAGCCCGCTCCTTCAGCGCCAGCGCCAGCCCGATGTGCCGCCCCCGCCCGTGCAGCGACAGCTCCCCCGTCTCGCACACCACCTCGCGCAACCCGGCCCGTGCGCAGCCCTCCGCCAGTTCCTGCCGGTCCGCGAGCTCCGCGGACAGCCGCAGCCGTACGGTCGCGTTCGCCAGCGCGGACGGGCCCTCGTTCTCCGGAACCAGCAGGATCCGCAGCCGCCCGTGGGCCAGGGCGACCCGCCCGTGGTAGGCCACGTCGGCCTCCGGGCCGGCCCCGGCGCGGGCACTCCTCGCGCCCCCGATGCCCACCGCGCCGCCGAGCAGCGCCAGAAGCCCAGCCATCACCACACTCCGTACGGCACCTCTGCGCACCGCGACCACCTCCACGCGCGGACGCTAGCCATCCCGCCCACCCGCTGTTCGGACCATCACACGAATGAGGGCGAGCCCCCGCCCATTCGCCCACCCCTCCGTCGGCCCGTCCGCCCGCCACTCACCCTCTGCGTAGGCTTCCGGCCATGCTGATCGCCCGCTCCGCCGCCCTGTTCGCCCTCGCCGCGCTCCTGGAGATCGGCGGTGCCTGGCTGGTCTGGCAGGGCCTCCGCGAGCACAAGGGCTGGGCCTGGATCGGCGTAGGAGTCATCGCCCTCGGCCTCTACGGATTCGTCGCCACCCTCCAGCCCCAGGGCGACTTCGCCCGCGTCCTCGCCGCCTACGGCGGGGTCTTCGTCGCCGGCTCCCTCCTCTGGGGCGTGGTCGCCGACGGCTACCGCCCCGACAGATGGGACATCGTGGGCGCCCTCGTCTGCCTCGCCGGAGCGGCGGTGATCATGTACGCCCCGCGCGGCCGGTGACCTGCGGAGCGACCGGCCTATGCTGGCGAGTAATCACCCGTACGAACGCACGAGGAGCCCGCATGAGCACGGCCACCCGAACCGCCGTAGTCACCGGCGCGAGCAGCGGCATCGGCGCGGCCACCGCCCGGCAGCTCGCCGCGGCCGGCTACCACGTCGTCCTCACCGCCCGCCGCAAGGACCGCGTCGAGGCCCTGGCCGCCGAGATCCAGGCCGCCGGCCACGAGGCCACGGCCTACGCCCTCGACGTCACCGACCGCCCCGCCGTCGACGCCCTCGCCGCTTCCCTCCAGCGCTGCGACGTGGTCGTCAACAACGCCGGCGGGGCACTCGGAGCCGAGCCCGTCGCCACCGGCGACCCCGCCGACTGGCGCACGATGTACGAGGTCAACGTCATCGGCACGCTCAACGTCACCCAGGCCCTGCTCCCGGCCCTGACCGCCTCCGGCGACGGCACGGTCGTCGTGCTCTCCTCCACCGCCGGCCACTCCACCTACGAGGGCGGCGCCGGCTACGTGGCCGCCAAGAACGGCGCCCGCATCCTCGCCGAGACCCTCCGCCTGGAGATCGTCGGCCAGCCCGTCCGCGTCATCGAGATCGCCCCGGGCATGGTCAAGACCGAGGAGTTCGCGAAGACCCGCTTCCGCGGCGACGCCGAGAAGGCGGAGAAGGTCTACGCCGGCGTGGCCGAGCCCCTCTCCGCCGACGACGTGGCCGACACCATCACCTGGGCGGTGACCCGTCCCAGCCACGTCAACATCGACCTCCTGGTGGTCCGCCCCCGCGCCCAGGCCTCGAACACGAAGGTCCACCGCGAGCTGTAGCCCGTACCGGCCGGGCCCCTTACTGGACCAGCCCGGCACTCTTCAGGTGCGGCATCAGGGCCGCCGGCTTGAGCCCGGCGGCCTTCGCCGCGTCCAGGGCCCGCTTCAGGTCCGCGCCGAGCGTCGGCGTGAAGTGCAGCAGCACGATGTCACCCGCGTGCAGCTGCGGCGTCGCCGGCGTCTCGCCCCACGTGGTGAAGTCGTACGTCCACGTGATCAGCGCCTTGACCCCGCACGCCTTCGCCGCCAGCCGCACGTCGTCGTTGACGGCCCCGTACGGCGGTCGCAGCAGCTTCGGATCCCGCCCGAAGGTCGCCGCCAGCTGCTCCCCGGCCCCGCACACCTCGGCGTCCTTGCCCGCGGCGTCGAGGGTCGTCAGGTCGGGGTGGTTGACGGTGTGGTTCTCCACGGTCGCCCGCCCCTGGTCGACCAGGTCGGTGAAGTACTGGGTGTCGTACGAGGTCGCGCCCGGCAGCAGGAACAGGGAGACGGGGATCCGCTGGTCGACGAGGGTCCGCGCGACGGCGGGGTCGTGGACCCAGCCGTCGTCGAGGGTGATGAACACGACCTTCTCGGCGGTCGGCACGTGCGAGACGACGGGCGGCAGCCCGACCTTCCGCGCGGCCGAGGCAGCGGCAGCGGCCGAGTCGGAGCCGGCTGCCGGAGCAGCGGCCCCGGCCGCCGGAGCGGCCTCACCGGACCCCACGGCATCGGCGGTCCCCACGGCCCCGAGAGCGAGCGACAACGACGCGAGCGCGGCAAGAAGCACGCGAGATCTCCACATGGCGCACACCTTGGTCTAGACCAACTCCCCGCGTCAATCCCCTAGTAGGGAGTTCCTTCCGCCGAAAGCAGCTCCGCACCACGGGAGTTGACGGTCACCACATCGGCCGGCCCTCGCTCCGGAACCTCGATCACCGCGGTCACCGCCCAGCGCCGGTCCGCGACCTTCCAGTGCCGGGACCCGCCCATCATCCGCTCGGTGTCGCCGCCCTTCTTGAACGCGAACCACTTCGTCCCCGGCTTGCCCTCCGAGTGCTCGGACACCACGTACGTGCAGGTCACCAGCGAGGCACCGCCCGCCAGCCGCACCACCGGCAGGTCCCCGCCCGAGGGCGCGTAGGCGAAGCTGCTCCGCACCAGCCCGTCGACCAGCTCGTCCTTCGCGTTGTACGCGTCGACCACCCCGCTCGCGAGGGGGCCCGGCACGAAGTACTCGCTCTCACGCTCCCCGTCGGGGGCGGTGAAGCTCAAGTAGTCCCCGTACCGCCCACAGGCCTTGCGGTCCTCGCCGGCCCGCGAGGAGAACACGGCACCCGCGACCACGTCCGTACCCGGTGCCGCGATCTCCTTCTCCCGCATCAGGAGGTTCTCGCCCTCCAGGAACCGGGCCGGGGGCGCCCCCGCCTTGACCGGTGCTCCGTACACCCAGGAGGTGGCGGCCGCCTTCCACTCACCGCCCGGCCCGGCCTGCACGAAGTGGTGCACCGCCGTGGCGCGGTCCTCCACATACGCATCGGCCTTGCTGAACACGACGAACGAGCGCGGATACCCCGGCTGTTCGCGCTCCGTCGGGATCACGAAGACGGGGCGGGCGAAGTCGGTGTCCCCGTCCCTGATGATGGAATGCAGGTTCTTGCGCGCGTGCCGCGCCTTGCTCTCCTCCAGCAGCGCCCCGGTCTGGATCTTGGAGATCGCCGCGAAATCGGCCTTCCCCTCGGCCACCGAGTTCGCCCACCCGAAGTTGTTGAACACCTTCTCGGCATCGGCGACGGAAATCACCCGCCGCTCGGGAGCCGCCACCACACCACTCGTGGCACCCGGCTTCCCATCCACCTTCGGGCCCACCCCCGACTTCCCGGACGAACACCCCGCGACAGCCACCGCGACCACGGCCGCCACCCCGGCCACCAGCACCCCCACACCCCGCCGACCAGGCAAAAGACCCATCACGAAAGACCCCCCACAGAACGCACCAACCGGAACGCCGCCGATCACATCACACCCGCGAACACCACGGAAAGGGCCCGGACCGTTCCCGGCCCGGGCCCTTCCGCTCCCCCGCCCACCTGCGGGCGTCAGCCCTTGATGCAGATGACCTGCTTGAGCCTCGCGACGACCTCGACCAGGTCGGTCTGCTGGTCGATGACCTGCTCGATCGACTTGTAGGCACCCGGGATCTCGTCGACGACGCCCGAGTCCTTGCGGCACTCCACGCCCTTGGTCTGTTCCGCCAGGTCCCGCGCCGAGAAGCGCTTCTTCGCGGCCGTCCGACTCATCTTCCGGCCCGCTCCGTGCGAGGCCGAGTTGAAGGACTTCTCGTTGCCGAGACCCTTCACGATGTACGAGCCCGTGCCCATCGAGCCCGGGATGATCCCGTAGTCCCCGCTGCCGGCGCGGATGGCGCCCTTCCGCGTGACCAGCAGGTCCATGCCGTCGTACCGCTCCTCCGCCACGTAGTTGTGGTGGCAGCTGATCTCCCGCTCGAAGGAGACCTTGGCCTTGCGGAACTCCCTGCGGATCACTTCCTTGGACAGGCTCATCATCACGGCGCGGTTGTACTTGGCGTACTCCTGCGCCCAGAAGAGGTCCTCGCGGTAGGCCCGCATCTCGGGCGTGGCCGCGAGGAACACGGCGAGGTCCCGGTCCACCAGCCCCTGGTTGTGCGCGAGTCCGCGAGCCACTCCGATGTGGAAGTCGGCCAGTTCGTTGCCGATGTTCCGGGAACCCGAGTGCAGCATGATCCACACCGAACCGGATGCGTCGAGGCAAAGTTCCCAGAAGTGATTTCCCCCACCCATGGTTCCCAATTGCCGCAAAGCCCGCTCATGGCGGAACTTGACCGCGTCCGCGAGGTAGTCGAAGCGCTTCCACAGATCCTCGTACCCATCCACCGAGAACCCGTACAAGCGGCCCGGATCCACCGCCTCCCGGTGCATCCCCGCCCCCACCGGAATCGCCCGCTCGATCTGCGAGCGCAGTCCCGACAGGTCCCCCGGGAGGTCGTTCGCCGTCAGGGAGGTCTTCACCGCCGACATGCCGCAGCCGATGTCCACGCCCACCGCCGCCGGACAGACCGCGTCCTTCATGGCGATGACCGAGCCGACCGTCGCGCCCTTGCCGTAGTGCACGTCCGGCATGACGGCCAGGCCCTTGATCCACGGGAGGCCGGCCGTGTTCTGCAGCTGGCGCATCGCGCTGTCCTCGACCGACGCCGGGTCGGTCCACATCCGGATCGGAACCTTCGCCCCGGGCACTTCTACATACGACATTTCGGCACCAACACCCCGTTAACCACAGAAAAGCCTCAATACGCAAAAAGCCTCGCTCTTGGCCTCAAATACGACGGGAGGCCGGCGCCGGCACCAGCGTGTGCGATAGACATTGTGTCCATCCGCGCCCGAGCCGCGGCAACGCATTTTTCCCGAAGGGAGCCGGTGGAACGTGCAGCGCAAGTCGGTACGTGGAGTCCTGCCAGCCATCGCGATGCTCGCCGCCCTCACGGCCGGCCTCACCGCGTGCACCGAGGGCGGCGGGGGCGGAACCACCAGCGACGCGAAGGCCGGCGGCAATGCCGGGGCGGTCGCGCAGCCCGGCAAGTACCGCAGCCTGCCCATGCCCTGCAAGGCCGCCGACGCCAAGAAGGTCAAGGCGATGCTGCCGGCCGCCGACTCCCTCGCCCCCGCCGCGCGCGAAGCGCTCTACGCCGGTGTCGCGGACCCCTCGTACGACGCCGACCGGCGCGTCGGCTGCCGCTGGACCGCGCAGACGCCGACCGAGACCCGGCTGCTGTCGGTGGGCTTCGAGCGCGTGGTCTCGTACGACCGGGCCGTCGCGAGCGACGACGACAAGGCACGGCAGGTCTACATCCGCCAGCTCACCAACGCCCATCTTCCCGTCCCCGGACCCGTCACGAGCCCGACGCCGGGTACGGGTGCGAGTGCGACGCCGGGTGCCGGTGCGACGCCGGGTGCCGGTGCGACGACGGCGCCCACCCCGACCCCGACAGCGGCCGCGCCCACGGGTACGAGCGCGAGTCCCGGCGCGCCCGCGAGCGGCAGCCCCTCGCCCTCCGCCTCCTCCGCTCCGCCCGAGCTCGGCTCCCGCGTCCTCGAAGGGCTCGGCAACGAGGCCTTCCTCGACGACAAGCTCGGTCAGGCCGGAGCCACCGCCGTCCAGTCACGCACCGTCCGCATTGTGTTCCGTACCTCGAACGTCATCGTCACCGTCGAGTACAGCGTCCAGCCCGCGCTCCCCGGCGCGGTCCCGCCCAGCACGGAAACCCAGGACAGGGCACGACAGTTGGCGCAGGCCCTCGTGGACCGGTTCAACGAGTAGCCGTGCCCGCCGGGAGGGGGCGCGCGGGCCCCGGGTGACGGCGCGCACAGCGTGCGGGCGCCGGGTCGGGCTACCGTTGCTCGGGTCCCGCGCCCGCAATGGGCCCAATGAGCCCGCACGAAGACCCACAACGTCTGAAGGAATCATGCACCGATCAGCTTCGCGTCTCACCCGCGTCCTCGCCTGCGCAGCCGTTCCGGTAATCCTCACGGTCGCCGGCTGCTCGTCCGACTCGGGCAAGGACTCGGGCACCGGCAGCGGCAACGGCAAGCAGCCCGAAGCGGCCTCGTCCGCGAAGCCGAGCTCCAAGGCCACCGCCGCGCTGGAGAAGGCCGTGTACTCCACGCTGCCGGAGCCGTGCAAGGCGGTCGCCGCGAAGACCATCGAGACGATCGTCCCGAAGGCGAAGGACGCCAACGGTACGGCGGCCAAGTCGAACGACCTCAGCAGCCGCGCCACCTGCACCTGGAACGGCCTGGACGAGGCCGGTCTGAAGGGCTCGCAGTACCGCTGGCTCTCGATCTCCCTGATCCGCTACGACTCCCTCGCCTCGGTCGGCACCGGCAGCAAGCGCGCCGAGGACGAGTACACCAAGCAGGTCGAGAAGGCGAAGGTCGTCGAGGGTGCGGAGAACGTGAAGCCGGAAGCGGCGGGCGGCATCGGCGACCAGGCCACCTCCGTCACCTTCACCACCAAGAAGGACGGTGACTTCGCCAACACGACCGTCATCGCCCGCACGCACAACGTCGTCATCACCCTCGACTACAACGGCACCGCCTACGAGGGCGCGGGCGCCCCCGACCACGCGAAGCTGCTCCAGGACGCCATCGCGGCGACGAAGGAGACCGTGGCCTCGGTCGAGGCGGCCAACCAGCAGAAGCAGCCGGAGCAGCAGCCTTCGCCGTCGAACTCCTAGCGGCCAGGCGTACGCGCGGCGCGTCGGCGGTCCGGGCACCCGGACCGCCGACGTCCGGACCGCCGACATCCGGTCACCCGTACGCGCGTACGCTGTGCCTGCCGTAGCTCGACAAGGGGAGGGGATCGCGGGTGGCCGCGATGCAGCTGACTCGTACGCACCGGATATTGATCGGTGTGGTGGTCGCCGGAGCCGTCGTGATCGCGGGGATCGGATTCGCGGGTTCGTACGCCGCCGTACGCGCCCTCGCGGTGCAGAAGGGCTTCGGCACCTTCTCGCTCGTCTTCCCCATCGGCATCGACATGGGCATCTGCGTCCTGCTCGCGCTGGACCTGCTGCTGACGTGGATCCGTATCCCGTTCCCGCTGCTGCGCCAGACGGCGTGGCTGCTGACGGCGGCGACGATCGCCTTCAACGGCGCGGCGGCCTGGCCCGACCCCCTCGGGGTCGGCATGCACGCCGTGATCCCGATCCTCTTCGTGGTCACCGTCGAGGCGGCCCGCCACGCGGTCGGCCGGATCGCGGACATCACCGCCGACCGGCACATGGAGGGCGTGCGCATCACGCGCTGGCTGCTCTCCCCGCTCCCCACCTTCAAGCTGTGGCGCCGGATGAAGCTGTGGGAACTGCGCTCCTACGAACAGGCCGTCGGCATGGAGCAGGACCGGCTGATCTACCAGGCCCGCCTCCAGGCCCGCTACGGCCGTTTCTGGCGCCGCAAGGCCCCGGTCGGCGCCCTCATGCCGCTGCGTCTGGCCCGCATCGGCGTCCCGCTCTCCCAGACGGCCCCCGAAGGCCTGGCGGCGGCCGGCATCGACCCCCTCCTGCTCCCCCCGGCGGACCCGACGACCCACCCGGCCCTCCCGCCCGGCTCCACGGCCGCCCTCCACACCTCCGCGCAGAACCCGGCCGCCCCGGCCCTCGCGGGAGCGGCGGGCCCACACGTCCTCCCGGCCCAGGGCCAGCCCCAGGCCGGTGTCGCCCCGGCAGGGCCGCAGGCGCAGATGGAGGCGCAGGCACAGGCCCAGCTGCAGGCCCAGGCCTTCGGCCCGGCGGGCGAACCCCTGCCGGCAGGCACCGCCGCACAGCAGGCGGCCTTCGCCGCCGCGGCCGCCGCAACAGCCGGCCCCGGCCCGCACGGCCCCGTCCCCCAGGGCCACCAAAACGCTGCCGCGGAGCCCCCGTTCTGGGACGCCGCGGACGGCGGCGCCGCCCCGCAGGGCCACCCCGACGCCGCCCCCTTCGTGGTGGACCCGACCGCCATGCCCGCCGCCCACAACAGCGCCTGGTTCGCCGCTCCCCGCGCGCCGCAGGCCGCGTACGAGGGCGGCTACAACCCCCAGTACGTCGAGGGCCTGGAGCCGACCCCGGTGATGCCCCCGACCGGCCTGGAGGAGCAGGACCCGGACCAGCGTCAGGAGCTCCCGGTACCGGCTCCCCGGCAGGACGGGGCTCCCCCGGAGGACGCGCCGAGCGCCGACGAGGACGAGAAGTTCGCCGAGGCGGCGTACGAGGTCTTCCGCTCCCACCTGGAGGAGAACGGCGAGGTCCTGACCGCCGAGCAGCTCGACATAGTGCTGGCCGACCGGTACGGCGTGGTGCATCCGCGCAGCGCCTCGCTGATCCGCAAGATCTTCCCGCAGCTCAAGCAGCGCTACCAGACCGAGCTGGAGAACGAGCACATCGCGTAGCCCGATCCCCACGCCCCGGGGAACCGGAAGGGCCCGCACCCCCCAGGGGGTGCGGGCCCTTCCCCGCGTCCGTGCGGAACCTACGCGGCCAGCAGCTTGCGCACCCGCTCCGCCCCCACCGCGAGCAGCAGCGTGGGCAGGCGCGGTCCGGTCTCGCGGGTCACGAGCAGCCGGTACAGCAGTGCGAAGAACGTCCGCTGCGCGACCTTGAGTTCGGGCGTCGGCTTGGCGTCCGGCGCCAGGCCGGCCATCACCTTCGGTACGCCGTAGACGAGCGTGGTCAGCCCGTCGAGCGACCAGTGCGATTCGAGCCCGTCCACGAGCCGCCGCAGCGACTCACGGCCCTCGTCGTCCAGGGACGACAGGAGCTCTACGTCGGCCTCCTCGCGCACCAGCGTCCGCTGGTCGGCGGGGACCTGGGTGGTGATCCAGTTCTCGGCGCGGTCCAGGCGCGGGCGTACCTCGTCGAGCGAGGCCAGCGGCCGCTCGGGCTCGAGGTCGCTCAGGATGCGCAGGGTCTGCTCGTCGTGCCCGGCGGTGATGTCGACGACGGACGCGAGCGTCCGGTACGCCATCGGGCGCGGCGTGCGCGGCAGCTCGTGCGAGGCGACGCGTACGGCGCGGGCGTGCGCGGCGGCGTCGGCGGGCAGCACGGAGCCGTCGGTGACCTTGGCCTCCAGCTTGTCCCACTCGTCGTAGAGCCGCTGGATCTCCTGATCGAAGGCGATCTTGAAGGACTGGTTCGGCTTGCGGCGCGCGTACAGCCAGCGCAGCAGCTGCGGCTCCATGATCTTCAGCGCGTCGGCCGGGGTGGGGACCCCACCCTTGCTGGAGGACATCTTGGCCATGCCGCTGATTCCGACGAACGCGTACATCGGTCCGATCGGCTGCTCGCCGCCGAAGATGCCCACGATCTGCCCGCCGACCTGGAAGGACGAGCCGGGCGAGGAGTGATCCACGCCCGAGGGCTCGAAGATCACGCCCTCGTAGGCCCAGCGCATCGGCCAGTCGACCTTCCAGACCAGCTTGCCGCGGTTGAACTCGCTGAGCTTGACCGTCTCGGTGAACTCGTCCTCGGTGCAGACGTAGGTCATCTCGGTCGTCGTGTCGTCGTAGGACGTCACCTTGGTGAAGTCCTTGCCGCACTCGCCGCAGTACGGCTTGTACGGGAAGTACCCGGCCTCGCCGACGGTGCCGTCGTCCTCGGCGGCGGCGCCCGAGCCCTCGGCGGCCTCCAGCTCGGCCTCGTCGACCTGCTTCTGCTGGGGCTTCTTGCCGCCCGGCTTCTGCTTGGTGCGGTACTGGTCGAGGATCGCGTCGATGTCGGCGCGGTGCTTCATCGCGAACAGCACCTGCTCGCGGTAGACGCCGCTCGTGTACTGCTCGGTCTGGCTGATGGGGTCGTACTCGACGCCCAGCTCGGCCAGGGACTCGACCATGGCGGCCTTGAAGTGCTCGGCCCAGTTCGGGTACGCCGAGCCGGCCGGGGCGGGCACGGCGGTCAGCGGGCGCCCGATGTGCTGGGCGTGGGACTCCTCGGAGACGCCGGGGATGCCCTTGGGCACCTTCCGGTAGCGGTCGTAGTCGTCCCACGAGATCAAGTGGCGGACCTCGTAGCCCCGGCGGCGGACCTCGTCCGCGACCAGGTGCGGGGTCATGACCTCACGGAGGTTGCCCAGGTGGATCGGGCCGGAGGGGGAGAGTCCGGACGCGACGACGACGGCTTTGCCCGGGGCTCGGCGCTCCGCCTCGGCGATGACCTCGTCCGCGAAACGGGAGACCCAGTCGGTCTCGGTGCTGCTGGGGGCGCTCTGAGCCACGACACGTCCTTCTATCTCGAATGCTGGCTGTGGGCCATTCTCCCAGACGGAACGGGAGGCTCCGGGGTTGCTTCCGCCCACTGATATCCCGCGAAGCGCCGGGCCCCCGCGTGGGATACTCGGTCCTTGTCGGAACACCCAAGTGCAAGCTCAAGCACAAGTGCACGCACGACCTCACAGGAACGGCAGCTCATGGCCTCGGTCCCTTCCCTCGCTTCCTCCGTCAACCAGCGCGTCGCCGACGCACTCGCCTCCGCCCTGCCGGATGCCGGTGCGAGCGACCCGCTGCTGCGACGAAGCGACCGGGCCGACTTCCAGGCCAACGGCATCCTGGCGCTCGCGAAGAAGGCCAAGGCCAACCCGCGCGAGCTGGCGACGACCGTGGTCGAGGGCATCGACACCACTGACCTGATCCAGGAGATCGAGGTCTCGGGCCCCGGCTTCCTCAACATCACCATCACCGACCGGGCGATCATCGAGACCCTGGCCGGGCGCGCCGCCGACGACCGTCTCGGCGTGCCGCTCGCCGCGCGGCCGGGTACGACGGTGATCGACTACGCGCAGCCGAACGTCGCCAAGGAGATGCACGTCGGGCACCTGCGCTCGGCGGTCATCGGCGCGGCGATGGTGGAGATCCTCGAATTCACCGGCGAGAAGGTTGTCCGTCGCCACCACATCGGCGACTGGGGCACCCAGTTCGGCATGCTCATCCAGTTCCTGATGGAGCACCCGCACGAGCTGGACCACAAGTCGCCCGACGGCGCGGAGGTCGCGGAGGTCTCCGGCGAGGAGGCGATGTCCAACCTGAACCGCCTGTACAAGGCCTCGCGCACCCTCTTCGACTCCGACGAGGAGTTCAAGACGCGCGCCCGGGCCCGGGTGGTGGACCTGCAGGCCGGCGAGCCGCAGACCCTCGCCCTCTGGCAGCGGTTCGTGGACGAGTCGAAGATCTACTTCTACTCCGTCTTCAACAAGCTGGACATGGACATCCAGGACCCCGACGTCATCGGCGAGTCCGGCTACAACGACATGCTCGCCGAGACCTGCAAACTGCTGGAGGACTCGGGCGTCGCCGTCCGCTCCAACGGCGCGCTCTGCGTCTTCTTCGACGACGTCAAGGGTCCGGACGGCAACCCGACCCCGCTGATCGTCCAGAAGTCCGACGGCGGTTTCGGCTACGCCGCGACCGACCTCTCGGCGATCCGTGACCGCGTGGGCGTGCTGGGCGCCTCGACCCTGCTGTACGTGGTGGACGCGCGGCAGTCCCTGCACTTCAAGATGGTCTTCGAGACGGCCCGCCGGGCCGGCTGGCTGAACGAGGACACCAAGGCCGTGCAGCTGGCCTTCGGCACCGTGCTGGGCAAGGACGGCAAGCCGTTCAAGACCCGTGAGGGCGAGACGGTGCGGCTGGTGGACCTGCTGGACGAGGCCGTGGCGCGGGCGACCGCCGTGGTCCGCGACAAGGCGGAGAAGGTCGGTCTGACCGAGGCGGAGATCGTCGAGAACGGCCAGTACGTGGGCATCGGCGCCGTGAAGTACGCGGACCTGTCCACCTCGGCCGCGCGTGACTACAAGTTCGACCTGGACCAGATGGTCTCCCTGACCGGCGACACGTCCGTGTACCTCCAGTACGCGTACGCCCGTATCGGCTCGATCCTGCGCCGGGCCGGTGACCGCAAGCCGGTCGCGCACCCGGAGCTGGAGCTGGCCCCCGCCGAGCGCGCGCTCGGCCTGCACCTGGACCACTTCGGCGAACTGCTCGGTGAGGCGGCCGCGGAGTACGCCCCGCACAAGGTGGCGGCGTACCTCTACCAGCTGTCCTCGCTGTTCGCGACGTTCTACGAGCAGTGCCCGGTCGTGAAGCCGGAGCCGGAGCTCGTCGTCGGCGAGAACCGCCTGTTCCTCTGCGACCTGACCGCCCGAACCCTCTCCAAGGGCATGTCCCTCCTCGGCATCCGGACGCCCGAGAAGCTCTGACCTTCTGCGCGACGGCCCGGCACGGAAAGCCCCGCTGCGGCGGGGCTTTCCGCTGCGGCGGGGCCTGTCGTCAGACTCCCCGGTGGCGGCCGAGCAGCGCGTGCGCGACTTCCACATCGAGCAGGTAGGGAGCGGCGAGCCGTTCGCCGAGCACCCGCTCACGCACCGCCTCGCCCACCGGACCCGCATCGGCGACCAGCATGACGACGGCGCTCGCGTCGATCGCGATCATTCGCGCCGCCGTCCCGCATCGAGGTCGTCGATGACTTCGTCCACGCTCAGATCGGCCGACACCCGAGAACGGATCCGTGAATTCCGCAGCAATCGCGAACCCTCGGGCAGTGCACCGGGGAGCCGGGCCACGCAGTCACCCGTACGGCCCGGTTCGGGCCGCACGGCCCGGGTAGGGGACCGGCCGTCCAACCCCCCGCCCACTCCCCGGAGGCATCCGTGCCCGACATGAACGGCCCCTACAAGCCCGGCACCCCGTGCTGGATCGACCTGATGGTCCCCGACCAGCAGGCGGCCATCGACTTCTACGCCGACCTCTTCGGCTGGCAGGGCGAGGTCGGCCCGCCCGAGACCGGCGGGTACGCCGTCTGCACCCTCAAGGGCAAGCCGGTCGCCGGAATCATGAAGGCGATGAACCCGGACGGCAGCACCCCCGATCCGATGCCGCCGACCGTGTGGACCACGTACCTGGCCACCGAAGGCATCGACGGCACCCTCAAGGCCGTCACCGACGCGGGCGGCACCGTCCTGATGGGCCCGATGGACGTCATGGACCTCGGCAAGATGGCCGTCCTCGCCGACCCGACCGGAGCCGTCGTCGGCCTGTGGCAGGCCGGCACCTTCGACGGCGCGGGCATCGTCAACGAGCACGGCGCCCTCATCTGGAACGAGCTGGGCACCGGCGACCTCCCCGCCGCCCGCGCCTTCTACAGCTCCATCCTGCCGGTCACCACGGCCGTGTCCAAGATGCCGGACGCCGGGGAATACCACGAGTTCCAGGTCAGCGGCCGCGCGGTGGCCGGGATGATGGACCTGCGCAACCACCCGAAGGGCACCCCGCCGCACTGGATCCCCTACTTCAGCGTCGACGACGTGGACGAGATCCAGGCCGCCGCCGTACGCGCCGGAGCCTCCGTCGCGGCCCCGGCCTTCGAGATGGCCGCCGGCCGCATGGCCGTACTGGCCGACCCGCAGGGCGCGGTCTTCTCGGTGATCAAGGCGAAGCCGGGACTCGACGCCTGACCGGGCCGCCACCCGAGTGACGGGGCTCACAGGGAACGTTCCCTCTGCGAGCCCCCTCCTCTCCGTGCCGAAGCGTTTCAGCACCGAGGGGGCACACCATGAACGAACTGCGCGACAGGACCCGGCTGCGCACCGGGCGTGCGCTGGCCGCACTGCTCACCGCCGACGGGCTGGTCCACCTGTACTGGGCCACCGGCCTGACCTGGCCCGCCCCCGACGAGCGGACGCTGTCCCTCGCCGTGCTCGGCACCGAGGTGTCCTTCGGGCCGCCCGTGGTCCTGCCACTCGCCGCGCTCACCCTGACCGGGGCCGCGGCCGTGCTCGCGCACACGCACGGCCTCGGCGGCCCGGCCACCCGCCGGGCCACCCGCCTGGTGACCGCCGCCGTCGCCGCCGGCCTGGCCGTACGGGGCCTCGCGGGCCTGGGCTGGGCCACCGGCCTCCTCGACAGCCCACCGGACGGCCCCTTCCGCACCCTCAACCTCGCCCTCTACACCCCCGCCTGCCTCGCCTTCGGCTGGGCGGCGGGCAGGCTGGCGGGGGGCCGGCGGGTGGGGGCTCGACTGGCGGGGGATTCGTCGCCCTGATGCGGAGCGGTCGATCGTGCTGATGCGGACCGGTCAGCGGAACTCGCACCAGACGACCTTGCCCGGCACCCGGGGCAGTACGCCCCAGGCGTCGGCGAGGGCGTCCACGATCAACAGCCCCCGCCCGGGCGGCCGGTCCGCGATCCGCGAGAGCCCGGGCCCACTGTCGTGCACCTCGGCGCGGACGGTCCCGTCGTAGGCGAGCAGCCGCAGCAGATAGCCGCGCCCGCGCGGGACTCCGTGGCGCAGCGCGTTGGTCGCCAGCTCGCTCACGCAGAGCAACAGATCGTCCTGCCGGTCGCCCCTCCCCCACACTTCCAAGGTGTCACGTGTGAAGTGGCGCGCGGCTGCGACGGTTTGGGGATTTCGCAGGTAGAGCCGCTCACTCAGGAGGGCGGCTTGAGTATGCAGATTCACCGGACGATCGTCGCGTTACGTGACTACCGTGCGACTGAGCGCCAACCCGTACTCAGTGATGAGTACGGGTTGGCACGGGGTAGTGGAGCCGCGAAGGTGGGGAGTTCGCTGTCATGCCACCGAGGAAACGCGCACGGCCGAACGCGACGACCATGAAGATGGTCGGCAAGCAGGTGGCCGCCGCCCGGATCGCCAAGAACCTGACGCAGAAACAGCTCGGCGAGCTGGTCAACCTGGATGCGGAGACCATCGCGTCGATCGAGCAGGGGCGGCGGGCGCTGATGCCGAATGTCGCGGAGTTGATGGATCAGGTGCTGGGGTTGCCGGGGTTGTTGGCGGTGGCGGCACACGGGATGCCCCTCGTGGACACGACTGCTCCGTGGGCGGAGGAGTACCTGGACCTGGAAAAGAGCGCCATTGCGCTCTCCTGGTACGAGTCCATGCGCATCCCTGGGCTCCTCCAGACCGAAAACTACGCGCGGGCATTGTTCCGCAACCGCGTACCGGCCCATCCTGATGAGGAGGTCGAAGCCCTGACCGTCGGCCGCATAGCCCGACAGGCCATCCTGCGCCGCAAAGCCCCGCCGAGCCTCAGCTTCATCCTCTGGGAAGCCGCGTTCCAGGTCCGGATCGGCGGCGAAGACGTCCACCTGGAGCAGTTGCACCACCTGCTCTCGTGGATGGACCTCCCGGACATCACGCTGCAGGTTCTGCCCTTCGGGCAGACCACTCACGCAGGCCTCAACGGCCCGTTCATCCTTCTGGAGACCCCGGATCACCAGCACCTCGGATACTCCGAGACCCAGCGCGGCAGCCTACTGATCTCCAACCCGGATGAGGTCAGCATCCTTTCCCGCCGGTATGCGATGCTGCGGACTCAGGCCCTCAACACCGAGCAGACTCGAGGCCTGTTGAGACGCTTGGCAGGAGAGACATGAGCGCCACGACCGCACTGAAGTGGTTCAAGTCCAGCTACAGCGGTGACGACGGTGATGCCTGCCTGGAAGTCGCGGTCGCCTGGCGGAAGTCCAGCTACAGCAGCGACGAGGGCGACGCCTGCGTCGAGGTCGCCATCCGCCCCCACACCGTCCACGTGCGGGACTCGAAGGTCCCGCACGGGCCCGTACTCGACCTGACCCCCGCCGCCTGGGCGGGGCTGGCTCAGTGGGTCAGCGGATAGGAGTGCCGGCCCGTCGCCGCGTCGATCTCGGTGTGGGCCTTCTGCAGCATCTGGGACGCGATGTCCATCAGCGCCCGCGCGCCGGCGATCTCTTCTCCAACCTTGAGCTGATCCGGGTCTGAGGGATGACGCATGGCATAGCCGTGCGTCCGGATCTCGGAGCCGTCCCCGAGCCTGACCAGGGCCGCCGCACTGGTGCGGTGGCCTTCCTCGGTGAATTCGAGCTCCACATGCCACCCAACGAGTGTGGACATGGTGCACCACCTCCAGGGGTTCACCCTGTCTCCAGGGTGCGCCTGAGCGGGATACGACGCGACTCGGAGTGGGGGGTGCCTGTGCTGCGGGTTGGTCGGGGGCGTTGACAGGGTCCGGGGGGAGCCCGGCAGTCCAGCGTCCTTTCGGTGCGGGCCGGCCCGTCAAGGGCGCTCCCTGCGGTCGCGTCGCTACGCGATGGCCTACGGCCACCCTTGACCGACCGACCCACCCCGAAACGCCACAAGACTTCCGGGATCCCCCCGAGGAACGGCCGGGAGGGACGATGAGGAGGAGCGGGCAGACTGGCAGACCCCAGGCCCTTTCCCGCCGGTCATCCGCACCCGACACCCATCAGCACCACCCAGCCGGACGGAACAGACACCCGGGGAGCTCGGAGCACCCAGGACCGGGCGGTCAGCCACCCTTCCCGCACCTTCGCACGGCTTGCACGAGCGTAAGGACGACCACCACCCCCAGGCGATCGGCGGGCGCACCAGATCGCTACACACTCCCACTCGGCTAAGCGGCAACCGACCGTCCGTGGCCGAGCAATCGAAACGATCAGATCTCGGATGCTAAAGACGAAAGATCAGGACCGCCCTCAGACCACTGCCGGGCCATGGGCGTGCCTATGTCCAGCCCAAGACGGCCGGTGGTCGCTGAGCCGAGCGGGACCGTGTAGCGATTTGACGCGCTCACCGACTGCTTGGGGCATGTCATCACCCTCACACGGTTGGTGGGCGCATCGGATCGCTACACGGTCTCGCTCGGCTCAGCGGATTGCTTGCGTCGTTGCAGGATCCACCGGTGGACGGGGGGCGTCAGGCCAGCACCGACGATGAACCCGAGCGTGACACTCCGGCTTGCGAACGCGACAATTCCGATGAGTGCGCACAGGGCCAGGCCGGTCAGAACCAGACCCGCGACCTTGACACCCCGAGCGAGCCGGTTCAGTCGGCTCACAGTCGAGAGAGTCACGAGATAGACGGTGGAGCCGAAAGCGGCCGACGCCAGGGCGGTTAGAGCGTTCATTCCGCGACCTTTCAAAATCTGAAGCCGACTCGTCGGCTTTTGATGTCGGATGCACCCGGCCGTTCACAAGACCCTCGCCTTGACGTGGCTGCCGGTCCATTTACTTGCCCCCGACCAGGGCCTGGCGCAAGTAACGAGTTCGGTGGAGACGAATGAACAGTAGTGATCTTCGCGGGATGATCAATGAGAATTGAGCCCTTACTGAGGTTCTCTTACCCGGCCCCCCTCCCCCAGACAAGAGATGGGCGATTTCAAGCCGCTGTGACGCAATGAATATCGCTGCGCCCGGCAGCACAAAGCGGAAGATCCGTCGCTCGGATGCCACCAAGGCAGAACACCTCGCCAACTGAAACGATCTCTTATCCGAGCGAGAGCGAATAGCGATCCGCCGCGTCCACCGACCGCTTGGGGGTGGTGGTCGTCCTTACGCTCATGCTGGCCGTGCGAAGGTGCGGGAAGGGTGGCCGACCCCCCGCTCCTGGATGCTCCGAGCTCCCCGGGCAGCCATCCGCTCCAGCTGGGCGGTCCTGACCGGTGACGGGTCCGGATGACCGGCCCGAGAGGGCGCGTACGTCTCTGACGTGCCCGCTCCTCCCGATCCGTCCCTCCCGGCCGTTCCTCGGGGGGAACCCGGAAGTCTTGTGGCGTTTCGGGGTGGGCCGGTCGGTCAAGGGTGGCCGAAGGCCATCGCGCAGCGACGCGACGACGAAGGAGGAGCGCCCTTGACGGACCGGCCCGCACCGAAAGGACACTGGACTGCCGGGCTCCCCCCGGACCCCGTCAACGCCACCGACCAACCCGCAGCCCCCGCTCACCCTGAGTACCCGCACTCATGTGCCCGCCCCCGCAGCCGCGTTGACTGGGTGCATGGACCTGACAGGCCGCGCAGACGGCGTTCACGACACCCGTGCCCGGGACCCCCGTGCCTTCATCGCCCCGCTCGTCGCCAGCCTGCTGACGCTGCCGCTCGCCGCCGTCGCGTTCTTCTTCGTCGCGCTGTCGCCCATGGCATGCGACTCCTGCGGCGAAATCGCCAGTGACCGGTTCGACGCCTCCTACGGAGTCGCCTTCACCGTCTTCGCCACCGGTCTGCTCCTGGCGCTCGGGCTGCTCGTCGCCGCCTGGGCGCTGCCCTGGCAGCGGCACAACTCCGGCCGCCGGGTGGTGCTCGCGCTCATCGCCCCGGCGGCCGTGATCCTCGACTACATCGTCTTCTACGGAATCGTGGACTGGCCCTGACGCTCAGTCCACAGACCTCAACCCGCAGACCTCACCGCTCCCCCCGCAGCCACCCCGCCACCTCGGTCGCCCAGTACGTCAGGATCGTGTCCGCGCCCGCCCGCTTGATGCCGAGCAGGGTCTCCAGGATGGCGCGGTCGCGCTCGATCCAGCCCTTCTCCGCCGCCGCCTCGATCATCGCGAACTCTCCGCTGATCTGGTACGCCGCCACCGGGACGTCCACCGACTGCGCGACCCGGTACAGGATGTCCAAGTACGGCCCCGCCGGCTTGACCATCACCATGTCGGCGCCCTCCTCCAGGTCGAGGGCGAGCTCGCGCAGCGACTCCCGGGCGTTCGCCGGGTCCTGCTGGTACGTCTTGCGGTCTCCCTGGAGGGAGGAGGCGACCGCCTCGCGGAAGGGGCCGTAGAACGCCGACGAATACTTCGCCGTGTACGCGAGGATCGACACGTCCTCGTGGCCCGTCTCGTCCAACGCGTCGCGGATGACGCCGACCTGGCCGTCCATCATCCCGCTCGGACCCACCACGTGAACGCCCGCGTCGGCCTGGACCTGCGCCATCTCGGCGTAGCGCTCCAGCGTCGCGTCGTTGTCCACGCGGCCGTGCTCGTCCAGGACCCCGCAGTGGCCGTGGTCGGTGTACTCGTCCAGGCAGAGGTCGGACATGATGACGAGGTCGTCGCCGACCTCCGCCTTCACGTCGCGGATCGCGAGCTGCAGGATCCCGTCCGGCTCGGTGCCCGCCGTGCCCCGCGCGTCCTTGTTCTCGTCGGCCGGGACCCCGAACAGCATGATCCCCGAGACGCCCGCCTCGACCGCCTCCACGGCGGCCTTCCGCAGCGTGTCCCGGGTGTGCTGGACCACCCCGGGCATCGCCGAGATGGCGAGCGGCTCGCTGATGCCCTCCCGGACGAACGCCGGGAGGATCAGGTCCGAGGGGTGCAGCCGGGTCTCCGCGACCATCCGCCGCATCGCCGGGGTGGTGCGCAGCCGGCGGGGCCGCGAGCCGGGGAAGGATCCGTACGTGCTCATCTTCTAGTCGCCTCTTCGAGCATCGGTCGAGAACAGTCGGGAACAAGGGTAGGGCCCGGGTGCGCTCGCACCCGGGCCCTACCCTTTAACGCCCACATCAGGTCGTACGACGCCTGCGCGCCCCCGGCCGTCGCTCGCTGGGCCGGTACACGCTCTCCCCGGCCTCCTTCGCGGCCTCGCGGCGCGCGGCCCCGTACTCGGCCAGGGCCTCCGCCAGCTTGCCCACGCTCGGCTCCGGCGACAGCACGTCGACCCGGAGCCCGTGCTCCTCGGCCGTCTTCGCCGTGGCCGGGCCGATACAGGCGATGACGGTGACGTTGTGCGGCTTGCCGGCGATGCCGACCAGGTTGCGCACGGTCGAGGAGGACGTGAAGAGAACGGCGTCGAAGCCGCCGCCCTTGATCGCCTCGCGCGTGTCCTGCGGCGGCGGCGACGCGCGCACGGTCCGGTAGGCGGTGACGTCGTCGACCTCCCACCCGAGCTCGATCAGCCCGGCGACCAGGGTCTCGGTGGCGATGTCGGCGCGCGGCAGGAAGACGCGGTCGATCGGGTCGAAGACCGGGTCGTAGGGCGGCCAGTCCTCCAGCAGTCCGGCGGCGGACTGTTCGCCGCTGGGCACCAGGTCGGGCTTGACGCCGAACTCCACCAGCGCGGCGGCGGTCTGCTCGCCCACGGCGGCGACCTTGATTCCCGCGAAGGCGCGGGCGTCGAGCCCGTACTCCTCGAACTTCTCGCGTACGGCCTTGACCGCGTTCACCGAAGTGAAGGCGATCCATTCGTAGCGGCCGGTGACCAGTCCCTTGACCGCCCGCTCCATCTGCTGCGGGGTGCGCGGCGGCTCCACCGCGATGGTCGGCACCTCGTGGGGCACCGCGCCGTACGAACGCAGCTGGTCGGAGAGCGAGGCCGCCTGCTCCTTGGTGCGCGGTACGAGGACCCGCCAGCCGAACAGCGGCTTCGACTCGAACCAGGACAGCTCCTCGCGGCGCGCGGCGGCGCCGTGCTCCCCGACCACGGCTATGACGGGGCGCGAGCCCTCGGGCGAGGGGAGGATCTTGCCCTGCTTGAAGACCTGGGCGATGGTGCCCAGGGTCGCGGACCAGGTGCGCTGGCGCGTGGTGGTACCGGCGACGGTCACGGTGAGCGGGGTGTCGGGCTTGCGCCCGGCGCTCACCAGCTCGGCGGCGGCCGCCGACACCGTCTCCAGCGTCGCGGAGACGACGAGGATGCCGTCGCTGGCGCCCACCTCGCTCCAGCAGCGCTGGGAGGCGTTGCGGGCGTCCACGAACCGCACGTCCGCGCCCTGCTTGCCGCTGAGCGGCACACCGGCGTACGCGGGTACGCCGACGGCGGTAGCGACGCCCGGGACGACCTCGAAGGGGATCCCTTCGGTCGCGCAGGCGAGCATCTCGTCGGCCGCGTTCCCGTCGAGTCCGGGGTCACCGGTGACGGCACGGACGACCCGCCTGCCGGAGCGCGCGGCCTCCATGACAAGATTGGCGGCGTCTCGGATCACCGGGACCCCGGCGGCCGTTGACTTCTCGTCAGCGATCGTCAGCTGTGGTGTGTCCACCCCCGCGCGCGCATGCGTACGTACGACCTCGAGCACCTCGGGCTCCGCGATCAGTACGTCCGCGGCGGCCAGGGCCTCCACGGCGCGAAGCGTCAGCAGTCCCGGGTCGCCCGGGCCGGCACCGAGGAAGGTGACGTGCCCGTGGACGGCGACGGCCGCGAATGCGGAGGTGGTTGGGCTTGTGGGGTTCAAAGCGACCGCTCCCCCATCAGACCGGCCGCGCCCTTGGCCAGCATCTCGTCCGCGAGTTCGCGGCCGAGCGCCATGGCCTCGTCGTACGACTGGGGCACGGGACCGGTGGTGGACAGCTGCACCAGCGTGGAACCGTCGAGGGTTCCCACGACTCCACGCAGGCGCATCTCATTGACAATCTGCCCGTCGGCCAGCAGGTCGGCGAGCGCGCCCACGGGGGCGCTGCAGCCGGCCTCCAGGGCGGCGAGCAGGGCGCGTTCGGCGGTCACGGCGGCCCGGGTGTACGGGTCGTCGAGCTCGGCGAGCGCGGAGATCAGGTCCGTGTCGGACGCGAGGCACTCCACGGCCAGGGCGCCCTGGCCGGGTGCGGGCAGCATGTTGTCCACGGAGATCAGGTCGGTGGCCTCGTCACCGCGGCCGATCCGGTTGAGGCCGGCGGCGGCGAGTACGACGGCGTCGAGCTCGCCGCTGCGCACGAACCCGATCCGGGTGTCGACGTTCCCGCGGATGGCGACGGTCTCGATGACCTTCCCCAGCGAGCGGGCGTACGCGTGCAGCTGCGACGTGCGCCGCGGCGAACCGGTACCGATGCGCGCGCCGTCGGGCAGCTGCTCGAAGGTGAGGCCGTCGCGCGCGACGAGCGCGTCGCGGGCGTCCTCGCGCTGCGGCATGGCCGCGATGACGAGCTCGGCGGGCTGCGCGGTGGGCAGGTCCTTCAGCGAGTGCACGGCGAAGTCGACCTCGCCGCGTACGAGTGCCTCGCGCAGGGCGGTGACGAAGACGCCGGTGCCGCCGATCTGCGAGAGGCTCTCGCGGGACACGTCACCGTAGGTCGTGATCTCCACGAGCTCGACGGGCCGGCCGGTGATCGCCCGTACCGCCTCGGCGACATGTCCGGACTGGGACATGGCCAGCTTGCTTCGCCGCGTGCCGAGCCGGAGGGGCTGGTCGAGACGTGGATTCATGATGCCCGTCCTGAGTCGTCGTTCTGGTCTGCCGCGTCCGCCCGGCTGACGGAGGCCACCGTCTGCGGGTCGAGATCGAAGAGTTCGCGCAGCGCCTCGGCGTACCCGGCGCCGCCGGGCTCGCTCGCGAGCTGCTTGACGCGCACGGTCGGCGCGTGGAGGAGCTTGTCGACGACGCGCCGCACGGTCTGAGTGACCTCGGCCCGCTGCCGGTCGTCGAGGTCGGGTACCCGTCCGTCGAGCCGTGCCACTTCCATGGCGACGACCTCGGCGGCCATGGCGCGCAGGGCGACCACGGTGGGCGTGATGTGCGCGGCCCGCTGGGCGGCGCCGAAGGCGGCCACCTCGGCGGCCACTATCCCGCGCACGGCGTCGACGTCGGCGGCCATCGGCGCGTCGGCGGACGCCTCGGCCAGCGACTCGATGTCGACGAGCCGTACCCCGGGGATCCGGTGCACGGCGGCGTCGATGTCCCGGGGCATGGCCAGGTCGAGCAGCGCGAGGGTCACGTGCTGCTCGTCGGCCCGGTTACGGGCCTCCTTGCGCGGCTGCTGCCGCTGCGCGGCGGCCTCGCCCTGGTCGGCCCAGGTGCCGTGCAGTTCCAGCGAGCTGGCGTCCACCCCGGCCAGCGCGGCGCGCCCGTCGGCGGTCCGCCCGGGATCGGAGGCCAGCGCCTCCAGCCCGACGGGGCACCCGTCGCGCTCGTCCACGGCCACCTTGCTCCGCACGGCCCCGGCGTCGGCGATCCGCCGCCCACCGGCCGCCAGTACGGCGAGGCGCGCGACGAGCTCGGCGGGCACGTCCAGCCCCGCCGGTGATTGAGGCGCGGGGGTCAGGGGGCCGGATCCCGGCGTCGGCTCCGCACCATCGGCGCCCGCGGGGTCCGCCTCCACGGCCGCGGCCACGTCGTCCCCGGTCAGCACGAGCCCGGTGGCGCCGGTGCAGGACACGACGACGTCGACTCGTGTCAGCTCGTCGGCGACGGCGGACATCGTGATGGCCGAAGCCGTCACCCCGGTGCCCGAGGCAACCAGAATCTCGGCCAGCCGCTCCGCCCGCTCCGCGGTCCGGTTGGCCACCACGACCTCGGCGACACCGACCCGCGCGAGCGTCGCCGCGGCCAGCGAGGACATCGACCCGGCCCCGATGACGAGCGCCCGCTTCCCCGCGGCCCACTCCTCCACCGGCACGTGTACGGCGAGCTGTTCCAGCCCGAAGGTCACCAGCGACTGCCCCGCCCGGTCGATCCCGGTCTCGGAGTGCGCCCGCTTGCCGACCCGCAGTGCCTGCTGGAAGAGGTCGTTGATCAGGCGCCCGGCCGTGTGGAGCTCCTGCCCCAGCGCCAGCGCGTCCTTGATCTGTCCGAGGATCTGCCCCTCGCCGACCACCATCGAGTCCAGGCCGCACGCCACCGAGAACAGGTGGTGCACCGCCCGGTCCTCGTAGTGCACGTAGAGATAGGGGGTGAGCTCCTCCAGCGCGACCCCACTGTGCTGGGCCAGCAGCGTGGACAGCTCGGCGACACCCGCGTGGAACTTGTCCACGTCGGCGTACAGCTCGATCCGGTTGCACGTGGCGAGTACGGCCGCCTCCGTCGCCGGCTCGGCGGCCAGCGTGTCGTGCAGCAGCTTGACCTTGGCATCGACGGGCAGCGAGGCGCGCTCCAGCACGCTCACGGGCGCACTGCGATGACTGAGGCCTACGACGAGCAGACTCATGCCGGCATCACCGCCGGCACATCGCCCTCGGGACCGCCCTTGCGCGCGACGGCGGCGGCCCGCCCGGCGGGCGGCACGACGGCGGCGGCCGGGGCCGCCCCGGTGCCGGTGCCCACGGCGCTGCCGCCGGCGGCAGCGGCGGCAGCCGCTTCCTCGCCGGCCTTGCGCTGCTCGTGGAACGCCAGGATCTGGAGCTCGATGGACAGGTCGACCTTGCGCACGTCCACGCCCTCGGGCACGGACAGCACGGTCGGGGCGAAGTTCAGGATGGAGGTGACACCGGCGGCGATCAGCCGCTCGCTCACCTGCTGCGCGGCACCCGCCGGGGTCGCGATGACCCCGATGGAGACGCCGTTCTCCTCGATGATCTTCTCCAGGTCATCGGTGTGCTGCACGGGCATGCCGGCGACGGGCTTGCCGGCCATGGCCGGGTCGGCGTCGATGAGCGCGGCCACGCGGAAGCCGCGCGAGGCGAAGCCGCCGTAGTTGGCCAGTGCGGCGCCGAGGTTACCGATGCCGACGATGACGACCGGCCAGTCCTGGGTCAGCCCGAGCTCGCGGGAGATCTGGTAGACGAGGTACTCCACGTCGTAACCGACCCCGCGGGTCCCGTAGGAGCCGAGGTAGGAGAAGTCCTTGCGGAGCTTCGCGGAGTTGACTCCGGCGGCCGCGGCCAGTTCCTCGGAGGACACCGTGGGCACCGATCGCTCGGAGAGCGCGGTGAGGGCGCGCAGGTACAGCGGAAGCCGGGCGACAGTGGCCTCGGGAATACCTCGGCTGCGGGTCGCCGGTCGGTGAGTTCGGCCAGTTGCCACGATGCTCCTGCGGGATGAGCGGGGCTGCAGGTGGCCACTTGTCCCAGGACCACCCCGTCGAATGCAGGCTATGTCTTTGTGAACGCGTGCACAAAGATTGTGTCCGGTTTGTCCGAGCAAAGTGACCGGGGTCACGCGCCTTGGGCGTACGGGGCGGGAACGGGCGACACGCCGAACCCGTTCAATTCCCGAAGGGGGCAAAACGGAACACACTCCTCACCAATACGCCCCCGAGACCCCATAAATCGCCCACGATCGTAACCGCCCGACGGGTCAAGCCCGCAATGCCCGTCGGAGCCGGTCAGGGTTCACCCTCCAGAAGGTGTGCTGCTCACCGTCCACCAGCACCACGGGAATCTGCTCCCAGTGCAGGCGGTAGAGCTCCTCGTCCTGCGTAATGTCCTTCTTCTCCCACTGTGCGCCTGTCTCGGCGCAGACCTTCTCGACGACCTCCTGGGCGTCGTCACAGAGATGACACCCCGGCTTCCCGACGAGCGTGACCATCCGCTCCTCAGGACGCTTCTTCCCGGCACGGCGCAGCAGAGGACTCATGCGCCCATTCTCCCTCGCGGGCACACGCCGCGAACCGGACCCTCCCCGCGCACTCCACGGCGAGCCGCGCACGGTGCGGCGCGGCAGCCGGACACACGGCACCGCCAGGAGTACGCACTCGCCGGGAGTACGAACTGAATTTGCGCCGCAGGAAACCCGAGCAACCGCCGGTTCGCCGGGCGGCCCGAGCCGAAAATCCGCACACCGATCCGGAGCGGAGGGAAACTTCACCCCCGGGGAGGGGAGCGTTCAAGCCCTCGCTTCCCACGAGTTCGGGAACTTCCGAACACAGTGGCTATGCTCGCGTCATGGCCGCTCTGGGATGGCTCACCCCCCGTAGGCGCTCCGCCACCGCGCGGAGCGTTCTGGCAGGCGAGGCCTCGGCCGAGGCCGCCCGCAAGACCGCGCTGGCCGACGGAGATCCCGACGCCGCGGCCCCCGACACCGCGCGGGCCCGGGCCGAGGCCGAGGAGGCCGCGGGCCCCGAGCCCGAGTTCCCCGTCGCCGGCGACGACCTCGCGGCCGCCTTCTTCGACCTCGACAACACCGTCATGCAGGGCGCCGCGATCTTCCACTTCGGCCGCGGCCTCTACAAGCGGGAGTTCTTCCGCCGCCGCGAGCTCGCCCGCTTCGCCTGGCAGCAGGCCTGGTTCCGGCTGGCCGGGGTCGAGGACCCCGACCACATGCAGGACGCCCGCGACAGTGCCCTGTCCATCGTCAAGGGGCACAAGGTCTCCGAGCTGATGTCCATCGGCGAGGAGATCTACGACGAGTACATGGCGGAGCGGATCTGGCCGGGCACCCGCGCCCTGGCCCAGGCCCACCTCGACGCCGGCCAGAAGGTGTGGCTGGTGACGGCCGCCCCCGTGGAGACGGCCACGATCATCGCCCGCCGGCTCGGGCTGACCGGGGCGCTGGGCACGGTCGCCGAATCCGTGGACGGCATCTACACCGGCCGGCTGGTCGGCGAGCCGCTGCACGGCCCCGCCAAGGCCGAGGCGGTGCGCGCCCTGGCCACCGCCGAGGGGCTGGACCTCGCGCGCTGCGCCGCGTACAGCGATTCGCACAACGACATTCCGATGCTGTCGCTGGTCGGGCATCCGTACGCGATCAATCCCGACACAAAACTGCGCAAGCATGCCCGCACCAACGACTGGCGCCTGCGCGACTATCGGACCGGTCGCAAGGCCGTGAAGGTCGGCGTCCCGGCAGCCGCGGGCGTCGGCGCGATCGCGGGCGGCGCGGCCGCCGCGATCGCCCTGCACCGCCGCCGCCGGTAGCCCTCGCGGGGCCGCGCGCCCGGGCCCTGCCCGGCTCCTGCCCGGCCTCCCGCGCCACCGCACCCGCCGAGCCCCCGGGCCCGGGGCATTCGCTCACCTCTACCCGCGCCTCCGGCGCGGCACTCCGCCCTGCCCCACTCGGTCGCGAGCCACCGTGGAAGCAGCCATTCCGCGCACCCAACCGATCAAGAATCGATCACCATGTGCGACTGAATATGCCTTCGACACGCAACAGAAGTGTCGTAACCGGTGATTTGAGCAACTGGGTGTAGCACTGCCTGTACGAAGCGTTATTCTCCTCAAACGCATGCCACCGCCACCTGTCGACACGACGGGTGAACGGTCCCGCACTGCACGTGATGGAAGCTCTGCCTCTGGGAGTCCCGTGTACCCACCTGTCGGGGTTGACGCCTCGGGCCTGGCTACGCTGCGCGCAACGGTCCTCGACCACCTGCGCGGCTTCGTCCCCACCGCGTACGCCGTCCCCGCCTTCGCCACCGCGGTCCCCGCCGGACTCGGCCCGGCCGGTCCTTGCTATGCCCTGACCGACGGCGGAGCAACGGTGGGCAGACGCGGTCGCACCGGCGGCGCGGCCTCCGGTGGCGCCGCCGCCGGTACGACCGCGCCCGCCGCCCGCCGCCCCACCGCGGACAGCGACCAGGCCCGCATGATGGACCTGGTCGAACGTGCCCAGGCCGGTGAGGCCGAAGCCTTCGGCCGCCTGTACGACCAGTACAGCGACACCGTCTACCGCTACATCTACTATCGCGTCGGCGGCAAGGCGACCGCGGAGGATCTCACCAGCGAGACCTTCCTGCGTGCGCTGCGCCGTATCTCCACCTTCACCTGGCAGGGCCGTGACTTCGGCGCCTGGCTCGTGACGATCGCCCGCAACCTGGTCGCCGACCACTTCAAGTCGAGCCGTTTCCGCCTGGAAGTCACCACGGGCGAAATGCTGGACGCCAACGAGGTGGAACGGTCCCCCGAGGACTCCGTCCTGGAGTCCCTCTCCAACGCGGCCTTGCTGGAAGCCGTACGGAAACTCAATCCGCAGCAGCAGGAGTGCGTGACCCTGCGCTTCCTGCAGGGCCTCTCGGTCGCCGAGACGGCCAGGGTGATGGGAAAGAACGAGGGTGCTATCAAGACCCTCCAGTACCGGGCGGTCCGCACGCTGGCCCGCCTCCTCCCGGACGACGCCCGCTGACGCCGCCTCTTCGATCACATTCGGTATCCCTCCCTGATGACCTTGATGACACTGCCGACACCGACGACATTGACGACGCTGTGGTCCGATCATCCTTCGTCCGTAACCCAAGTGCCGCGCCGCTCGTTGTGCGGGATGCAGGCTCCCTGTGGACAAGCCCTGCCCGAAGCCGCTCACTCGAAAGTGTGGATGTGCTCAAGGAAGGCAACCTTCCGGACACCTTGGGGAGTCGATCGTCATGACGAGAGGAGGTGCCGCCAGTGATCGCGAACGTGACTCCGCACCGGCGGGCGAACGCCTTCGCCCAGGCCCTGGAGGAGCGGACCCCGTCCGACCTTTCGGAACCGGACCCGGCGGCCGAGCAGTCCGAGGCACCTGCCGAACCTGCCGACCACGACCGGTTGTTGGCCCTGGCGAGCGCGCTCGGCGAAAGAATGCCGCGCCCGGTGCTGGACCCCGAGGTCAAAGTGGTGCAACGAGCCCAGCTCATTGCCGCCATGGAGGCCAAGGTGATGGAGGAGAGGGCCGGGGGCGGCGTGGCCGCGGACCCTCAAGTGCCCGAACAGCGGACCGGCCGCGGCGCCCACCGGGCGACCTCGCTCCGGAAATTGCGGCCCCGCTCCCGCTGGTCCAAGGGCATCGCAGCGGGCGGCCTCACCGTAGGTGTGGCCGCGGGGGCCTTCAGCGGAGTGGCCGCTGCCAGCACGGACGCCCTGCCGGGTGACCACCTGTACCCCGTGAAGCGGGGCATGGAGGACATCCGGCTCGGGATGGCCGACGACGATTCGGACCGGGGCGAGCTCTATCTCGACCAGGCCTCGAGCCGTCTCTCGGAAGCGCGCCGGCTCATGGAGCGCGGCCGTCTGGGCGCCCTGGACCACGAGTCCCTCGGCGAGATCCGCCGGGCACTCGCGGGAATGAAGCACGATGCCTCGGAGGGCCACCGCCTGCTCCAGGCCGCCTACGAACGGGACGGCTCACTCGGCCCGATCCAGGCGCTGTCCTCGTTCTCCAGGTCGCACCGCGACGCCTGGGCCAAGCTCCGGGGCAATCTCCCGGCGCAGCTCACGGACGTGGGCGGTGAGGTGGAGTCGGTCTTCCAGGCCATAGACCAAGACGTGGCGCCGCTCCAGGGTCTGCTCCCGAAGCCTCCGGAACAGACCCGCGGCTCCGGCCCCTCCACCAGGCCGAGTGCCCCGGCGGGCAAGCACCAGGCACCGCCCCCCTCGGGCACCCCGTCCGCGACCCCCACACCGTCGGCCTCGGGAGCCACGAAGCCCCCGCCCGCCGGCGGTGGCCTCCTGGGTGGCACGGGCGACCTGCTGAACCCGCCCGCGGGCCAGCCGACCCCATCCCAGTCCGGCAGCACTCCGGAACATCCCCACCCGGACATCACCCTGCCGCCCCTCCTCCCCGGCCTCCTCCCAGGCCTGGGCATCAAGGCGGAAGACGTGGAATAGCGGAAAGCGCTGGTGGGGCTGGATTCATCCAGCCCCACCAGCGCTTTCTTCCGGCACGGGAGTCCGGGGGCCGGCCCCCGGCACCCACCGGTCAGAAGAACACGGACCGCCGCTGCACCAGCAGCTTGTACAGCGTGTGCTGGATCTGCTCCCGCACCTGATCGGTGAGGTTGAACATCAGCATCGGATCCTCCGCCGCCTCCGCCGCATAACCCGCGGTGGCGATCGGCTCCCCGAACTGGATCGTCCACTTCGTCGGCAACGGCACCGCCCCGAGCGGCCCCAGCAGCGGAAACGTCGGCGTGATCGGGAAGTAGGGAATCCCCAGCAACCGCGCCAGCGTCTTCGCGTTGCCGATCATGGGGTAGATCTCCTCCGCCCCCACGATCGAGCACGGCACGATCGGCGTCCCCGCCCTCAGCGCGGTCGACACGAACCCGCCCCGCCCGAACCGCTGGAGCTTGTACCGCTCTCCGAACGGCTTCCCTATCCCCTTGAAGCCCTCGGGCATCACGCCCACCAGCTCCCCGGCCTCCAGCAGCCGCTGCGCGTCCTCCGCGCACGCCAGCGTGTGGCCGGCCTTGCGGGCGATCTCGTTCACGACGGGCAGCATGAACACCAGGTCCGCCGCCAGCAGCCGCAGGTGCCGCTGTGCCGGGTGCTGGTCGTGCACGGCGACCTGGAGCATCAGACCGTCCAGCGGCAGCGTCCCGGAGTGGTTCGCCACGATCAGCGCGCCGCCCTCCTTCGGGATGTTCTCGATGCCCTTGACCTCGACCCGGAAGTACTTGTCGTACACCGGCCGCAGCAGGGACATCAGGACCTGGTCCGTCAGCTCCTTGTCGTAGCCGAAGGCGTCGACCTCGTAGTCCCCGGTGATCCGGCGCCGCAGGAACGCCAGACCGCCGGCGATCCGTCGGTCCCAGCCGTCGCCCTCCGCAGTGGGCTCCGGTACGGCCTCCACCACCGGATCCGGCGCCTCCGGCGCCACCCGGACCCGCCGGGCCGCGGACGACGACCGCCGTCGCGGCCGGTCCTCGTCGAACGGAATCACCTTGGCGTCCGCCACTATCGCTTCGCTCCCTCAGCCACAGCCCCAGCCTCCACGTTCAACAGCTCCGCCACCCGGTCCACGGCCCGCCCCACCCGCTCCGGCGGCAACAGCCCGTTCCCCCGGCTCCGCGTGAAGTCGGCGAAGGTCTCGGCGGTCGTGTACATGGGCTCGAATCCCAGCACCTCCCGCATCTGCGTGGTCTCCACGACCCGCCCGTGCGTGAGGAGCCTTATCTGCTCGGGCGAGAAGTCCGTCGCCCCGACCGCCCGCAGCGCCGAGCCCACCCACGTCACCGCGGGCAGCAGCAACGGCAGCGTAGGCCGCCCCAGCCGGCGCGTGCACTGCGACAGCAGCAGCACCCCGTCGCCGGCGATGTTGAACGTCCCGCTGATCCCACTGGTCTGCGCCGCGAGCCGCAACACGTCCAGTACGTCGTCCTCGTGCACGAACTGCAACCGCGGGTCGTAGCCCAGCACGGTCGGGATCAGGGGCATCGAGAAGTACTCGGCGAGCGCCGAGTCGGCGAAGGGTCCCAAGATGTTCGCGAACCGCAGTACGCACACCGCGACGTCCGGCCGCCTGCGCGCGAAGCCCCGTACGTACCCCTCGACCTCGACGGCGTCCTTGGCGAAGCCTGCCGCGGGCAGCGACTTGGGCTGCGTGGTCTCGGTGAAGACGGCCGGATCCCGTGAGGTGCCCCCGTACACGCTGGTACTGGACTTCACCACGAGCCGCCGAACCGTCGGGGACTTCTGGCAGGCCCCGAGGAGCTGCATCGTCCCGATGACGTTGGTTTCCTTGACGGTGCTGTACGAGACGGCACCCGCGCCCGTCGCGGCACCTCCGGTGACCGCGAGATGGACCACCGTGTCGACGGCGTTCTCGGCGAGCACCCGGGCGATCGCCGACTGCCGGATGTCCGTCCGGATGAACTCGGCCGATCCCAGCCGGTGCGACGGCGTCACCGCGTCGACCGCGATCACCCGCTCGACCTCCGGGTCCCGCTGGATCCGCCGCACGAAGCGGCCTCCCAGCTGCCGGGCAGCCCCGGTAACGAGCACGACCTTCCCCACGAGCTCAGCGCCTCCCTCGAAGAAGTCCCCCGGCTGCACCGCAGCCCCTCCACCAGAATGGTGGAGGGGCTGCGGAGAACACGTACAGCTACCGTTTACTTCTTGTTACGGCGCTGGACGCGGGTGCGCTTGAGCAGCTTGCGGTGCTTCTTCTTGGCCATCCGCTTACGCCGCTTCTTGATAACAGAGCCCACGACTACCCTCGCTCACTTCTCGGAACATCCCCGCGTCGCGGGGATCTCGGTGCGGGGCGTCTGGGCCCACACGACCTACGTCGGCCTAGCCTACCCGTCCGAGCTCTGAGCTTGTAATCCGGTGCCTCCGAGGAGCGACAGCGGGCTCCCGACCCTTGCCCTCAGGCCGATTCCACCCCCACAAAAGACTCGCGGAGGTACTCGTGCACCGCATTTTCGGGGACCCGGAAGGACCGGCCCACCCGGATTGCGGGCAGATGTCCGTTGTGCACCAAGCGGTACACGGTCATCTTCGACACTCGCATCACCGAGGCGACCTCCGCCACGGTCAGGAACTGAACCTCACTGAGAGGCCTCTCGCCAGCAGCCATGACACACCTTGACCTTCCGCGCATGACGGGCACCGGCTTCCCCTCCGGTTACGCCCCGTCGTCGCACGCTCACTCCCCAGAGTAGGGGCGTGTGATACGAGTGGGGAAGAGGAGCTACGGCCACTCCTGCCAACCCGACAGACTCGCCCGATTGAGTACATAGCGAGTGAGCGGTCGGTAGTAGTCCGAGCGCACCGCGTCATCAAGCGGAACGGCCACCGAGACCCGCCCCTCGGCCTCCCCCACGAACAGCGCGGGATCATCCGTATCGGCCAGACCGATCGCCTCCACACCAAGCTGACCTGCGCCGCAGACCCATCCGTGATCCCCGATCACGAGCTCCGGCAGCGGCCCGCCGGACTCCGCGAGGGCCCCGAGCGCGATCCGAACCGGCAGCGGCGAATGGGAGTGCGCGCCGGTGCCACTCCCGTCCGGCCGCGCGCCGTCCTCACGCACCAGTGCGACCCCCCGTACGTAATCGATGCGGTGCGTACGTACGCCGAACCGGGTCGGCATGTCGACGGGCACCCCCCGCGCCGGGGTGAGGACATCACATCCCGCCGCCGACAACGCGTCGGCCAATGTGGCGTAGAACCCCAGGAGTCGGTGCGGGTGCCCGGTCCCTAACAGCACCGGGGCCCGCATCCCGGCAGCCGCGCGAAGCCGCTCGGCGAAGGCTTCCAGCCCCGCCACCGTCCGCTCCGGATCGATCATGTCCGGCCCGCTGACGTGCGCCGGATCCGCCGAGACCCCGCACTTGTCCGCCATGAGCCGCAGGAGCTCCGCCTCCCCCCAGCCCCATTCCGGATCCAGCCCCAGCAGCACGCGCGGATCCCGTGCCGCGAACAGCCGGTAACTGCGCAGGCTCTCCTCCCGGGAAGTCGCGACGGTCCCGGCCAGACGGGCGGCCAGCAGATGCGCACGCAGCGCGCCGGTACTCAACACCCTCCCGATGCTCCCGCACCGGACCTGACCCCTCACCAGTTCCGGCCAATCCCACCACCGTTGGCGTAACCTCACGCCAACGGTGGAAGGGCGGGCAGGTGAGACAGGCCCTAGGCCAGCAACCCCCGCAGGGGGAACACCGCACGCCGGGTGGCCAGTACGGCCTGGTCGATCCGATCGGCGGGGTCGTACCCCGCCTCCCAGTCCCGCCACACAGGCACCCGCCCGTCAGTCATCCGCCCCGGCGCCACCTCCCGCGTCCGCGCGTACACCAACTCCCGCCAGGACCCCGGCACCGCCGTCTCCGGTGCGATCGGCCGATGCCCGGCAATGGCCACCAGGTGCGTCCACGACCGCGGTACGACGTCCACGACCGCGTACCCCCCGCCCCCCAGCGCCAGCCACCGCCCGTCCGCCCAGGAGTGCGCCAGCTCGTGGCAGGCCTCCTGCACCGCCCGCTGCGCGTCCAGCGACACCGCCAGATGCGCCAGCGGGTCCTCGAAGTGGGTGTCGGCCCCGTGCTGGGTCACCAGCACCTGCGGCCGGAAGTCCTCCAGCAGCTCCGGCACCACCGAGTGGAAGGCCCGCAGCCACCCCTCGTCCCCGGTCCCGGCGGGCAGCGCGATGTTCACCGCCGACCCCTCAGCGGCCGGCCCGCCCGTCTCCTCGGGCCACCCGGTCTGTGGGAACAGGGTCCGGGGATGTTCGTGCAGGGACACGGTCAGCACCCTCGGGTCGTCCCAGAACGCCGCCTGCACCCCGTCCCCGTGGTGCACGTCCACGTCCACGTACGCGACCCGCTCGGCCCCCAGCTCCAGCAGCCGCGCGATCGCCAGCGCCGCGTCGTTGTACACGCAGAACCCGGCCGCCCCGCCGGGCATCGCGTGGTGCAGCCCGCCGGCGAAGTTCACGGCGTGCTCGGCGTCCCCGCGCCAGATCGCCTCGGCCGCCGCCACCGACTGCCCGGCGATCAGCGCGGACGCCTCGTGCATGCCGTGGAAGGCCGGGTCGTCCATGGTCCCGAGCCCGTACGAACCGTCCGCGACCCCGGGGTCGGCCGACACCTCGCGCACCGCGGCGACGTAGTCCTCACGGTGGACGAGGCGCAGCGTGGACTCCCCGGCCGGCCGGCCCGCCCGCACCTCCAGCTCCCGGTCGAGCCCGAAGGCCCGCACCAGACCCATGGTCAGCGCCAGGCGCACCGGGTCCATCGGATGGCTCGGCCCGAAGTCATACTTCGTTACCGCCTCGTCCCACATCAACAACCCGCGGCCGCTCATGCGCAACACCGTATCGGGCCTCCTTCGCGCCGAACGATCGGGCGTAGAAAAGCGTCACCAGGACCAGCACCATCGGCACGAGCATCGCGCCCCGGTAGTTCCAGGCGTCGCCGATGCCGCCGACGAGCGGTGCGCCGATGAGGAATCCCACGTAGTTGAAGATGTTGAGCCGCGCGATGGCGGTGTCGGAGGAGTTCGGGAAGAGCCTCCCCGCGGCGGCGAAGGTCTGCGGCACGATCACGCACAGCCCGATCCCCAGCAGCGTGAAGCCCAGCATCCCCGACCACGCCCCGGGCGCGGCCGCGACCACGGCGAACCCGAGCGCGGCGAGGACCGTCCCGATCCGTACGACGGCCACGGCCCCGAAGCGCCGCACACCGAGGTCCCCGACGGCCCGCCCCAGCAAGGTGGTCACCATGTAGACGTTGTAGGGGACGGTGGCGAGCTGTTCCGAACTCCCCAGCACGTCCTGGAGGTACTTGGCGCTCCAGTTCGACACAGTGGAGTCCCCGATGTACGCGCAGGCCATCACGAGGCACAGGGGCAGCAGCAGCTTGAACCCGCCGGCGCCGAGCCCCTTGGTCCCGGAAGGGGTCCCGCCGGTCTCCTGGTCCACGTAGAACCGGCTGGCGAAGAGCGCGAGCGGCAGCAGGACCACCACGGCGGGCAGGTACGAGGTGAACAGCGCGAGGTGCCAGTGCGCACCCGCCCAGGCCGCGGAGGCGCCGAGGATGCCGCCGAGACTGTACGAGGCGTGGAAGCCGAGCATGATGCTGCGTCCGTACGCGCCCTGCAGGCTCACCCCGAGCATGTTCATGGAGGCGTCGAGCGCCCCCACGAACAGCCCGAACGCGCCGAGGGCCAGCGCCACGTGCCACATCTGGCTGCCGGCGCCGACCCCGAGGAGCGCCAGCAGCACGAGCGGCTGCGCCCACCGCAGTACGGTGCTGGGCGCCACCCGCTTCACCAGGTGCTCGGTGACGACGCTGGACACTCCGGCGAGGATCGGCACGGCGGCCAGGAAGACGGGCAGCAGCCCGTCGGATATCCCGTACCGGTCCTGAATGGCCGGGATCCGTGTCACGAGGAGCGCGAAGGCCACGCCCTGCACGAAGAAACTGAACCCCAACGCCCCGCGCCCGCGGCTCAGCCGCGCGTCTGCTGTCATGGCGGCACAGCGTAGGCGCCGGTCCTACCGGTGGGTAGAGCGATCACAACATCGATTGGGTCAGTGCGAGAACCCGCCGTTGTAACCACCGGTGTACCCACCCGAATACCCTGCCGACCCGGCGGTCCCGACCTCCAGCCCGAGCAGCTCGGCCAGCTGGTTCATGTCCCCGAAGTAACCGGTGGCGCCGGGCAGCCGGTCGGCGGGCACCATCGCGGTGTACCCGTACACGTCCATGCCGGCGGCGACGGCGGCCTGGACACCCAGCGGGCTGTCCTCCACGACCACGCACCGGCCCGGGGCCACGCCCATCTGGTCCGCGGTGTGCAGGAAGAGGTCCGGGGCCGGCTTGCCCTGGCCCACGTCCTCCGAGCTGAAGATCCACTCCTCCTCGAACCACTCGTCGAGCCCGGCCGCCCGGTGCCCGACCCGGATCCGCTCGTGGCTCCCCGAGGACGCCAGGCAGTACGCCGTCCCGGCCTCGACCAGCGCGGCGAGCACCCCTTCGACCCCGGGCACGGGCTTGAGCTCGCGCTCGAAGGCGGCGAAGGTACGGGCGTGCAGCGTGGTGTCGAAGTCGGCGGGCAACGCCTGCCCGGTCCGCTCCCGCACGAGGTCGTGCACGCGGTGCACGGCGGCACCCATGTAGTCGCGCAGCGACTCCTCGTACGAGGTCGGGTGCCCCAGCTCGGTCAAATACCCGGCGAGGATGCTGTTGGCGAGCGGCTCACTGTCCACCAGCACGCCGTCGTTGTCGAAGATGACGAGGTCGTAGCCCATGCGACAACCCTACGAGCCGTCGGTACGAATCCATCCGGACCCCATGCCGGGCATCCGCAGGACATCGAAAGATCCTGAGCCCCGCTCAGCCCGAAACCGACTCAGTGGTTCAGGTCGAGGACAACCCCGCCCTGGCCCTCATAGGCCAGATGGCGCGCGGCATGGACGGCGGCCGCGACGCCGGCGGGCACTCCTTTGCTACGCGAAGGCCTCACAGAGCCGGTAAACGCAGAAAAGCCCCGTACCAGATACCTGGTACGGGGCTTCCCCATAAAATTTGTTCGGCGGCGTCCTACTCTCCCACAGGGTCCCCCCTGCAGTACCATCGGCGCTGAAAGGCTTAGCTTCCGGGTTCGGAATGTAAACCGGGCGTTTCCCTAACGCTATGACCACCGAAACACTATGAAGTTAACCAACCGGATATGACACAGTTCGTTACTTCAGAACTAACACAGTGGACGCGAGCAACTGAGGACAAGCCCTCGGCCTATTAGTACCAGTCAGCTCCACCCGTTACCGGGCTTCCACATCTGGCCTATCAACCCAGTCGTCTACTGGGAGCCTTACCCTCTCAAGGAGGTGGGAATACTCATCTTGAAGCAGGCTTCCCGCTTAGATGCTTTCAGCGGTTATCCCTCCCGAACGTAGCCAACCAGCCATGCCCTTGGCAGGACAACTGGCACACCAGAGGTTCGTCCGTCCCGGTCCTCTCGTACTAGGGACAGCCCTTCTCAATATTCCTACGCGCACAGCGGATAGGGACCGAACTGTCTCACGACGTTCTAAACCCAGCTCGCGTACCGCTTTAATGGGCGAACAGCCCAACCCTTGGGACCGACTCCAGCCCCAGGATGCGACGAGCCGACATCGAGGTGCCAAACCATCCCGTCGATATGGACTCTTGGGGAAGATCAGCCTGTTATCCCCGGGGTACCTTTTATCCGTTGAGCGACGGCGCTTCCACAAGCCACCGCCGGATCACTAGTCCCGACTTTCGTCCCTGCTCGACCCGTCGGTCTCACAGTCAAGCTCCCTTGTGCACTTACACTCAACACCTGATTGCCAACCAGGCTGAGGGAACCTTTGGGCGCCTCCGTTACTTTTTGGGAGGCAACCGCCCCAGTTAAACTACCCATCAGACACTGTCCCTGATCCGGATCACGGACCGAGGTTAGACATCCAGCACGACCAGAGTGGTATTTCAACGACGACTCCACCCCAACTGGCGTTGGGGCTTCAAAGTCTCCCACCTATCCTACACAAGCCGAACCGAACACCAATATCAAACTATAGTAAAGGTCCCGGGGTCTTTCCGTCCTGCTGCGCGAAACGAGCATCTTTACTCGTAGTGCAATTTCACCGGGCCTATGGTTGAGACAGTCGAGAAGTCGTTACGCCATTCGTGCAGGTCGGAACTTACCCGACAAGGAATTTCGCTACCTTAGGATGGTTATAGTTACCACCGCCGTTTACTGGCGCTTAAGTTCTCAGCTTCGCCACACCGAAATGTGACTAACCGGTCCCCTTAACGTTCCAGCACCGGGCAGGCGTCAGTCCGTATACATCGCCTTACGGCTTCGCACGGACCTGTGTTTTTAGTAAACAGTCGCTTCTCGCTGGTCTCTGCGGCCACCCCCAGCTCACGGAGTAAATCCGATCACCAGGACTGGCCCCCCTTCTCCCGAAGTTACGGGGGCATTTTGCCGAGTTCCTTAACCATAGTTCACCCGAACGCCTCGGTATTCTCTACCTGACCACCTGAGTCGGTTTAGGGTACGGGCCGCCATGAAACTCGCTAGAGGCTTTTCTCGACAGCATAGGATCATCCACTTCACCACAATCGGCTCGGCATCAGGTCTCAGCCTTATATGAGGGACGGATTTGCCTACCCCTCGGCCTACACCCTTACCCCGGGACTACCACCGCCCGGGCTGGACTACCTTCCTGCGTCACCCCATCGCTTACCTACTACAAGTCTGGTCCGCCGGCTCCACCACTTTCCTTTCCCCGAAGGGTCCGGAACGGCTTCACGGGCTTAGCATCGCCTGATTCGATATTGGGCGTTTCAAAGCGGGTACCGGAATATCAACCGGTTGTCCATCGACTACGCCTGTCGGCCTCGCCTTAGGTCCCGACTTACCCTGGGCAGATCAGCTTGACCCAGGAACCCTTAGTCAATCGGCGCACACGTTTCTCACGTGTGTATCGCTACTCATGCCTGCATTCTCACTCGTGAACCGTCCACAACTAGCTTCCGCTGCTGCTTCACCCGGCACACGACGCTCCCCTACCCATCACAGCGGGCGTTGGCCCTATAGCTGCAATGACACGACTTCGGCGGTACGCTTGAGCCCCGCTACATTGTCGGCGCGGAATCACTTGACCAGTGAGCTATTACGCACTCTTTCAAGGGTGGCTGCTTCTAAGCCAACCTCCTGGTTGTCTCTGCGACTCCACATCCTTTCCCACTTAGCGTACGCTTAGGGGCCTTAGTCGATGCTCTGGGCTGTTTCCCTCTCGACCATGGAGCTTATCCCCCACAGTCTCACTGCCACGCTCTCACTTACCGGCATTCGGAGTTTGGCTAAGGTCAGTAACCCGGTAGGGCCCATCGCCTATCCAGTGCTCTACCTCCGGCAAGAAACACGTGACGCTGCACCTAAATGCATTTCGGGGAGAACCAGCTATCACGGAGTTTGATTGGCCTTTCACCCCTAACCACAGGTCATCCCCCAGGTTTTCAACCCTGGTGGGTTCGGTCCTCCACGAAGTCTTACCTCCGCTTCAACCTGCCCATGGCTAGATCACTCCGCTTCGGGTCTAGAGCGTGCAACTCAATCGCCCTATTCGGACTCGCTTTCGCTACGGCTTCCCCACACGGGTTAACCTCGCTACACACCGCTAACTCGCAGGCTCATTCTTCAAAAGGCACGCAGTCACGACCGTTATTCCGAAGAATAACGGCGACGCTCCCACGGCTTGTAGGCACACGGTTTCAGGTACTATTTCACTCCGCTCCCGCGGTACTTTTCACCATTCCCTCACGGTACTATCCGCTATCGGTCACCAGGGAATATTTAGGCTTAGCGGGTGGTCCCGCCAGATTCACACGGGATTTCTCGGGCCCCGTGCTACTTGGGAGATTCTTAAGCAAGCCGCTGATGTTTCGTCTACGGGGGTCTTACCCTCTACGCCGGACCTTTCGCATGTCCTTCGACTACATCAACGGTTTCTGACTCGCCGACCGGCCGGCAGACCGATCAAAAGAATTCCCACAACCCCGCATGCGCAACCCCTGCCGGGTATCACACGCATACGGTTTGGCCTCATCCGGTTTCGCTCGCCACTACTCCCGGAATCACGGTTGTTTTCTCTTCCTGCGGGTACTGAGATGTTTCACTTCCCCGCGTTCCCTCCACACTGCCTATGTGTTCAGCAGTGGGTGACAGCCCATGACGACTGCCGGGTTTCCCCATTCGGACACCCCCGGATCAAAGCTCAGTTGGCAGCTCCCCGGGGCCTATCGCGGCCTCTCACGTCCTTCATCGGTTCCTGGTGCCAAGGCATCCACCGTGCGCCCTTAAAAACTTGGCCTACAGATGCTCGCGTCCACTGTGTAGTTCTCAAGCAACGACCAGCCACCCATCACCCCCATCCGAAGATGAAGTTCACTGGGGCCGGCATCGCAGAAGGACAGCCTTTCGGCCGTACCCTCAGATACCCAACAACGTGCCAAGCACGATCCCCCATCAGTGAGTCACTTTCCACGCCGAAGCAGTACTTGTGATCCATCAAGGAAACCGTGCCAACTAATCAACGTTCCACCCATGAGCTGACCGTGCAGAACATTTGTCTGCAATCGGTACTGTGCTCCTTAGAAAGGAGGTGATCCAGCCGCACCTTCCGGTACGGCTACCTTGTTACGACTTCGTCCCAATCGCCAGTCCCACCTTCGACAGCTCCCTCCCTTACGGGTTGGGCCACCGGCTTCGGGTGTTACCGACTTTCGTGACGTGACGGGCGGTGTGTACAAGGCCCGGGAACGTATTCACCGCAGCAATGCTGATCTGCGATTACTAGCAACTCCGACTTCATGGGGTCGAGTTGCAGACCCCAATCCGAACTGAGACCGGCTTTTTGAGATTCGCTCCACCTCACGGTATCGCAGCTCATTGTACCGGCCATTGTAGCACGTGTGCAGCCCAAGACATAAGGGGCATGATGACTTGACGTCGTCCCCACCTTCCTCCGAGTTGACCCCGGCGGTCTCCTGTGAGTCCCCATCACCCCGAAGGGCATGCTGGCAACACAGGACAAGGGTTGCGCTCGTTGCGGGACTTAACCCAACATCTCACGACACGAGCTGACGACAGCCATGCACCACCTGTATACCGACCACAAGGGGGGCACTATCTCTAATGCTTTCCGGTATATGTCAAGCCTTGGTAAGGTTCTTCGCGTTGCGTCGAATTAAGCCACATGCTCCGCTGCTTGTGCGGGCCCCCGTCAATTCCTTTGAGTTTTAGCCTTGCGGCCGTACTCCCCAGGCGGGGAACTTAATGCGTTAGCTGCGGCACCGACGACGTGGAATGTCGCCAACACCTAGTTCCCAACGTTTACGGCGTGGACTACCAGGGTATCTAATCCTGTTCGCTCCCCACGCTTTCGCTCCTCAGCGTCAGTAATGGCCCAGAGATCCGCCTTCGCCACCGGTGTTCCTCCTGATATCTGCGCATTTCACCGCTACACCAGGAATTCCGATCTCCCCTACCACACTCTAGCTAGCCCGTATCGAATGCAGACCCGAGGTTAAGCCTCGGGCTTTCACATCCGACGTGACAAGCCGCCTACGAGCTCTTTACGCCCAATAATTCCGGACAACGCTTGCGCCCTACGTATTACCGCGGCTGCTGGCACGTAGTTAGCCGGCGCTTCTTCTGCAGGTACCGTCACTTTCGCTTCTTCCCTGCTGAAAGAGGTTTACAACCCGAAGGCCGTCATCCCTCACGCGGCGTCGCTGCATCAGGCTTTCGCCCATTGTGCAATATTCCCCACTGCTGCCTCCCGTAGGAGTCTGGGCCGTGTCTCAGTCCCAGTGTGGCCGGTCGCCCTCTCAGGCCGGCTACCCGTCGTCGCCTTGGTGGGCCATTACCCCACCAACAAGCTGATAGGCCGCGGGCTCATCCTTCACCGCCGGAGCTTTTAACCCCCGCCCATGCAGGCAGGAGTGTTATCCGGTATTAGACCCCGTTTCCAGGGCTTGTCCCAGAGTGAAGGGCAGATTGCCCACGTGTTACTCACCCGTTCGCCACTAATCCACCCCGAAGGGCTTCATCGTTCGACTTGCATGTGTTAAGCACGCCGCCAGCGTTCGTCCTGAGCCAGGATCAAACTCTCCATGAATGTTTACCCGTAATCGGGTGCACACGCACTTAGAGCGGGACAGCCATGTCGGAATAAGACCGACCGTCCACTGCATCCTCGCTGTGTAATTGCCTGCAAGCATCACAGCCGAAGCCGCGACCCCACAGGTCTTTTTCAAAGGAACCTCATCCACCGAAATGGACGGGGTATCAACTTTTGGCGTTGATTTTTGGCACGCTGTTGAGTTCTCAAGGAACGGACGCTTCCTTTGTACTCACCCTCTCGGGCTTTCCTCCGGGCGCTTCCTTCGTTCTTGCGTTTCCGACTCTATCAGAGTCAGTCCCGCTTGTTTTTCGCCTTCCGGTTCTTCGCTTTCGCGCTTTCCCTTTCCGGCGAGTTCGACTCTATCAGATCCTTTCGGGCCTGACTCCCAGTCAACGGGATTTGCCGTTCGGGCTGTTGGGCCCTTGCGACGAGTGAGATAGTAGCGGATTCCTTGCCCCCGAACCTAATCGGCGACTGCGCCCGTGGACGCGGATTCCTCATTCGCAAATACGCATGAAAACGGGACGACAAAGTGAGTCGTTCGTTCGAATGTGTAGTGCGGGATGGCTGTCCGGGGACCGACCGGGGTCGGCGCTCACTTCGGACAACTCGAAGAACCTTACGGATGGGGCACAGTCGTGTCAACCCCCCGGCTCGCCGGCCGCGCGGAGTGCGCAAACCTCACGCCCTCCTGACCCTCCACGGTCTAACCTCTGCTCCATGACTATGCGTGCGCTCATGCCTGACCTTCGCTGGTGGGCCGCCTGACGGCGGCCGACCATCCACGCGAGCACGCACGCGCTCGACGGCCGCCGACCACGGCGGCCGTTTTTGTTTCTCCCTCCCGGGAGCGGCTCGGTCGCCCGACGCGGTGGCGTCGACACCCACACCGGTACGAGCAGGGAGCAGGGACATGACGAGGATCTTCAGCGGGGTCAAGCCGACCGGGCATCTGACACTGGGGAACTACCTGGGGGCCGTACGGCAGTGGGTCGCCGCCGAGCAGCGGCCCGACGAGGCGCTGTTCTGCGTCGTCGATCTGCACGCCCTGACCGTCGAGCACGATCCGGCCCGGGTGCGCCGGCTCAGCCGGCAGGCCGCGACACTGCTGCTGGCCGCCGGTCTGACGCCCGAGAAGTGCACGCTGTTCGTGCAGAGCCATGTGGACGAGCACGCGCGGCTGTCCTACCTGCTGGAGTGCACGGCTTCCGACGGGGAACTGCGGCGGATGGTGCAGTACAAGGAGAAGACGGCGAAGGCGCAGGCCTCGGGCGAAGGCGTACGGCTTTCGCTGCTCACCTATCCCGTACTGATGGCCGCGGACATCCTGGCCTACCGGACCGAGGAGGTGCCGGTGGGTGAGGACCAGCGCCAGCACGTCGAGCTCACCCGGGATCTGGCCGTCCGCTTCAACCAGCGCTACGGGCACACCTTCACGGTGCCCAGGGCCACGCATCCGGTGGTGGCCGCGCGGGTGATGGACCTGCAGGACCCGACTTCGAAGATGGGGAAGTCCGGGGACGCGGGCCCGGGGGTGGTGTTCATCCTCGACGAGCCCGAGGCCGTGCGGAAGAAGCTGATGCGGGCCGTCACCGACAGCGGGGACGACGGGGTCGTCTACGACCGGGCGGAACGGCCCGGGGTGGCGAACCTGCTGGACATCCTCGCCGCATGCACCGGGAGCGAGCCCGAGAAGCTCGCCGACGGGTACAGCGGCTACGGGGCGCTCAAGCGGGACGTCGCCGACGCCGTGGTGGAGCTGCTCCGGCCGGTCCGCGTCCGGCACGCGGAGCTGGCGGCCGATCCGGGGACGGTGCAGGCGGTGCTGCGCGAGGGGGCCGGGCGGGCACGGGCGATGGCGCGGCCCGTCGTAGACGAGGCGTACCGGGCCATCGGGCTGCTCGAGCCCTGAAGAGCCCCGGCCCCCGTGCGGGTGCAGGTGCGGGGCCGGGCGCGGGTACGGGGCCGCGTGCGCGGCCCCGTACCGGCCGGGTGTCAGCTGTTGCCGGAGGCGAGTTCGCGGCTGCGGTCGCGGGCCGCTTCGAGGGCGGCGATCAGGGCCGCCCGTACGCCGTGCTTCTCCAGCTCCACGATCGCGTTGATGGTGGTGCCGGCCGGGGAGGTGACGGCCTCGCGGAGCTTGACCGGGTGTTCGCCGCTGTCGCGGAGCATGACGGCGGCGCCGATGGCGGCCTGGACGATGAGGTCGTGGGCCTGGGCGCGCGGCAGGCCGAGGAGGATGCCGGCGTCGGTCATGGCCTCGACGAGGAAGTAGAAGTAGGCCGGGCCGGAGCCGGACAGGGCGGTGGCCGCGTCCTGCTGGGACTCGGGGACGCGCAGGGTCTTGCCGACGCCGCCGAAGATCTCCTCCGTGTGCAGGAGGTGTGCGGCCGTGGCGTGGCTGCCGGCAGAGATGACGGACATGGCCTCGTCGACGAGGGCGGGGGTGTTGGTCATGACGCGGACGACCGGCGTGCCGGAGGCGAGCCGTTCCTCGAAGAATGAGGTCGGGACGCCGGCGGCGCCGCTGATGACCAGGCGGTCTGCGGGGACGTGCGGGGCGAGCTCTTCGAGGAGCTTGCCCATGTCCTGCGGCTTCACGGTGAGGATGAGGGTGTCGGCGCGCTTGGCGGCCTCGGCGTTGCTGACGGCCTCGACGCCGTAGCGGGTGCGGAGCTCCTCGGCGCGTTCCGGGCGGCGGGCGGTGACGAGGAGCTTGGAGGCGGGCCAGCCGCCGCGGATCATCCCGCTGAGCAGGGCCTCGCCGATCTTGCCGGTACCGAGGACTGCGACTGTCTGGGTCATGCCCGATTCACCTCGCCGAACTGTTCATGCACGTGAGCTACGTCTACGCGCTCATCCTTGCACCCGGGGAGGGAAGCGGGCGGGGGCGTCCGCAGGGCGGTCAGTGCGGGTGGTCCGGTCAGGGCGTGCGGCGGCGGAGGGTGGCGGCGCCGAGGGCGAGGACCAGGAGGGCGCAGCCTGCGACGACGAGGGCGTCGCGGACGAAATCGGTGGTCATGTCCGTATGGGTGAGGACCTGCGTCATGCCGTCGACGGCGTAGGACATGGGCAGGACGTTCGAGATGCCTTCCAGGACCGGCTGCATGGTGGAGCGCGCCGCGAAGAGGCCGCACAACAGGAGCTGCGGGAAGATCACGGCCGGCATGAACTGGACGGCCTGGAACTCGGAGGCCGCGAAGGCGGAGACGAAGAGGCCGAGCGCCGTGCCGAGGAGCGCGTCGAGCAGGGCGACGAGCAGGAGCGGCCACGGGGAGCCGATGACGTCGAGCCCGAGGACCCAGAGGGCGACGCCGGTGGCGAGCAGCGACTGGATCACGGCCATGGCGCCGAAGGCGAGGGCGTAGCCCGCGATGAGGTCGCCCTTGCCGAGCGGCATGGCGAGGAGGCGTTCGAGGGTGCCGGAGGTGCGCTCGCGCAGGGTCGCGATGGAGGTGATCAGGAACATCGTGATCAGCGGGAAGATGCCGAGGAGGCTGGCGCCGATGCTGTCGAACGTCCGCGGGCTGCCGTCGAAGACGTAGCGGAGCAGGATCAGCATCAGTACGGGGACCAGCAGCATCAGTGCGATGGAGCGCGGGTCGTGGCGGAGCTGGCGCAGGACGCGGGCCGCGGTGGCGGTGGTGCGGGCGATGCTCATCGGGTGCTCCCGTTGGCGGCTTCGGGGTGTGCGACTGCCACGTCGGCGGCTGCGGCTGCGGCGTCGGCGTCGGCGGCTTCCGCCACGGCCGCGTCGACGAGGCGGAGGAAGCCCTCTTCCACGGTGTCGGCGTTCGTACGGGTGCGCAGTGCGTCCGGGGTGCCCTGCGCGAGGATGCGGCCCTCGCGCATGAGGAGCAGGTCGTGGCAGCGCTCGGCTTCGTCCATGACGTGGGAGGAGACGAGGAGGGTGGCTCCGCGGGTGGCGGCGATGTCGTGGAAGAGGTTCCACAGGTCGCGGCGAAGGACGGGGTCGAGGCCGACGGTCGGCTCGTCGAGGACGAGGAGCTCGGGGCTGCCCAGGAGGGCGACGGCGAGGGAGACTCGGCTGCGCTGGCCGCCGGAGAGGTTGCCGGCGAGGGCGGTGGCGCGGCTGGTGAGGTCGACGTCGGCGATGGCCCGGGTGACGGTCTCGCGGCGGCGGTCGGCGGCGGCGCGGCCCGGGTCGAGGACGGCGGCGAAGTAGTCGAGGTTCTGCCGGACGGTGAGGTCGTCGTAGACGGAGGGCGCCTGGGTGACGTAGCCGATGCGCGAGCGCAGTCCGGGGTGGCCGGCGGGGCTGCCGAGGACGTCGAGGGTGCCGGTGACGTGGGCCTGGGTGCCGACGACGGAGCGCATCAGGGTGGACTTCCCGCAGCCGGAGGGGCCGAGGAGGCCGGTGATGCGGCCGCGGGGGACGTCGAAGCCGATGCCGTCGATGACGGTGCGGGGGTTGCGGCCGGTGCCGCGGCGGACCGTGAGGTCGGCTGCGTGGACGGCGGCGGCCGCTTGGTTATTCATCATGTGATGAATAATGCTCCTGGCCGTGCCCCTGACGCAAGCCCACAGGGGCTGGGGTCGTTCCGGGGACGGGCCGGGGCCTACTTCTTGCGCTTGGGGCGGCGGGCGGCCGGGTTGCCCGTACGGGAACTGCGGCGGCGGGCGAATTCAGCCGAGGCCAGCTCGTACTCGGTGCGGCGCAGCTTCTCGCCGGGGGCCTCGACGAAGCAGCGCAGGAAGTACGCGATGAGGCTGCCGATGAAACCGATCGCCTTGAGCCCCTTGAGGGCCGTCTCGTCGGAGGACGGGGCCTGGCGGCGGCTGAAGGACTCCCAGGTCTTGACGAACGCGATGGAGCTGGCGATCGCGAAGAGGACGACGACCGAGATGCTGAGGAAGGAGCCGACGTTGCCGATCTCCAGGCCCTCGTAGGAGAAGCGGAGCAGGAAGGCTCCGACGACGGCGAGGGCCAGCGCACCGAGGGCCACGCCCGCGCGGCGCGGGAGGTAGCCGCCGTCGCGGTTGACCCACGTGGTGCCGAAGAACCGGATCGGCTCGGGCTCGGGGCCGGTGGGCACCGCGGGCTGCACCGGGGCCTCGGCCGCGGCGGCCGACTCGGCGGGGGTCTGGTCTCGCTGGTCGTCACTCACACCAGCGATTATCCCCCGCCGGCCGCGGCGGGCCGGGGGTGTCTCACGGGTCAGACCGCGAGATGGACCGGATGGACCTCAGCCGCAGCGGCTGGTGACCCAGCCGTCGCTGCCCGTCTTCACGTAGGCGTCGGAGACGAACTCGCCGTTGCCGATGCAGTCCCACAGGTTGGTCGTGCCGTACGGGCCCGAGACGGTCATGCCCTCGCACTGGCAGCGGATCCCGACGGTCGCGCCGAGCGGCAGGACGCGGACGACCGAGTAGTTGGTGCCGGGACCGTTGCGGACGTTCACCCGGTAGCCCGGTGCGACCGGGAATGTCGGAAATCCGGAGCCCGACGTCAGGCTCTGGACTTGGCCGGAATCGCTCTCGATGGCCATGCGGAAAATCCCCCCTACGACGTTGCACTGCGCAACTCGCGCAGGGTAGCAGGACCTTGGAGATTCGCACGGACCATCGACTAGGCTCCGGCGGGGGTGGTGAGCGGTGCGTTCAGTGCATGCGGACTACGCGGGGTTTCCGGAGTATGCCGGGCAGTACCGGCTCGAGTCCGTGCTCGGTTCCGGCGGCATGGGCGTCGTCCACCTGGCCACCTCCGAGTCGGGGCTGAAACTCGCCGTCAAGATCGTGCACCCGGAGCATGCGGTGGACCCGGAGTTCCGGGCCCGTTTCCGGCAGGAGGTCGCGGCCGCCCGGCGGGTCAGCGGAGCGTTCACCGCGCCCGTCGTGGATGCGGACCCCGATGCCGAACGGCCTTGGATGGCCACGCTGTTCATCGATGCCCCGACGCTCGCCGAGCGGGTACGCGAACGCGTGCTGGAGCCCCGGGAACTGGCGCGGCTCGCCGCCGGACTGGCGGAGGCCCTGCGGGACATCCACCGGGCGGGGGTCGTGCACCGGGACCTGAAGCCCAGCAACGTACTGATGGCCCCGGACGGTGTGCGGGTCATCGACTTCGGGATCTCGCGGCCGGCCGACAGTGATCTGCGGACCGAGACGGGGAAGCTGATCGGGACCCCGCCGTTCATGGCGCCCGAGCAGTTCCAGCGGCCGCGCGAGGTCGGGACCGCGGCCGATGTCTTCGCCCTGGGGGCGGTACTGGTGCACGCGGCGACCGGGCGCGGGCCGTTCGACTCCGACAGCCACTACCTCGTGGCGTACCAGGTGGTGCACAGCGAACCCGATCTGACCGGGCTGCCGGAGCGGCTCGTCCCGCTGGTCGCGCAGTGCCTGGCCAAGGATCCGGCGGAGCGGCCGAGTGCCGACGCGCTGATCGTGGCGCTGCGCGCGGTGGCGTACCCGACGGACCTGGACACGCAGGCCTTCATCCCGCGGCCGAGGAGGCCCGCCGGAACGGACGAGGCCACGCACCTGCGGGAGCGGATCGTCCCGCCGGCTCCCGCGGGCGGGAGGCGGACCCGGGTGGCGGTGTCGGCCGGGCTCGGGCTGCTGCTCGTCGCGGGGGCCGTCGGCGGATACCTGTGGTCCGGGGCCGCCTCCGGGGCCGCCTCCGGCTCCGCTGCCCGGTCCGGCACCAAGCCGTCCGGGGCCGGGACCGCGCCGGTGTCCCCGCCTGCGCCGGCGTTCGCTCCGTGGTCGGTACGGCTGGGCGAGCGCAGCCAGGCCTGCTCCTGGCAGGCCCCGGCCCTGTACTGCTCGGGACCGGGGCCGGCGGTGGCCCGGCTCGGCCCGACGGACGGGGCCGCCGTGTGGAAGCTGCGGGAGACCGGTCCGGACGCCCGGCCGGCGACCGGCAGCGCTCCGCTCCACGCGGGCGGGCTCGTGCTCGTCACGGCTCCCGGCAGCGGGCTGCTCCAGGCCCGGGATCCCGCGACGGGCGCCGAGCGATGGCACCGGAGCCTCCCGGAGGGCGCGCACGTCGTACCCCTCGGCGCGACGGTGCTGGTCGCCGCGGCGGGCGGCGCGGTCACCGCCCTGGACGCGACGAGCGGCGCCGAGCGGTGGACCAAGCCCGTCGGCGGTGTGGGTTCCCAGTGGTGGGGCGCGCCGCAGGGCCCCGGCGGACCGGTGCTGTACGGGGCGACGCCCGCCCGCGACGGGAAGACGACCCAGCTGTCGGCGGTGGACCCCGCGACCGGGGCGGTCCGGTGGCAGACGCGCACGGCCGGGCTGCTGCAGCCCGTCGGCGTGGCGGGCGGCGCGCTGTTCCTGCTGGAGACCGGCGTGCAGGAGGCCAGGACCAACGCGGTGGTACGGGTGGACCTGAGCACGCGCGCGGTGGGACGGGTCCGGCTGACGACTCCGCTGTACCAGGCCGAGGCGACCGTGGGGCCGGACGGTGTCGTGTACGTCTTCGGCGCCCCGGGCGCGCTCGTGGCCGTCGGCCCGGCCAAGGAGGAGTGGCGGCTGGAGACGGGGCTGGCCCTGGCCTCCCGGCCGGTGTTCGCCGACGGGCGGGTCTACCTGACGGCTCCGGACGGCCGGCTCCTGGCCGTGGACGCGGGTTCGGGGCGGCTGCTGGGCCAGACCAGGCCCCGGATGGGCACCGGGAAGGACACCTTCGCGGCGAGCCTGCCCGCGCCCGTGGCCGCGGACGGCCGGGTGTACGCCTCGGCGCCGGACGGGACCGTGTTCGCGGTGGCGGCGGCAGATCCCGCGGGGTGGTGAAACGGGGCCGGCCCCGTCCGAGGGTGTCGGACGGGGCCGGAGCCGCAGTGCGTGGGGCGGGCCCGCGGGGGCCCGGCCCGGAGGGCCTGGGTCAGCCTTCCAGGAGGGAGACGTCGCGGACCGCGCCCTTGTCGGCACTCGTGGCCATGGCCGCGTAGGCACGCAGGGCCGCGGAGACCTTGCGCTCGCGGTTCTTCGGGGCATAGACCCCACCGAGGGCAGCGTGGCGGGCGGCCACCGTGGCCTCGTCGACCAGGAGCTCGATGGAGCGGTTCGGGATGTCGATGCGGATCAGGTCGCCGTCCTCCACGACCGCGATGGTGCCGCCCGAGGCCGCCTCCGGGGAGGCGTGGCCGATGGAGAGGCCCGAGGTGCCGCCGGAGAAACGGCCGTCCGTGACCAGGGCGCAGACCTTGCCGAGGCCGCGGCCCTTGAGGAAGGACGTCGGGTAGAGCATCTCCTGCATGCCGGGGCCGCCGCGCGGGCCCTCGTAGCGGATGACGACGACGTCGCCCGCCTTGATCTCCTTGCGGAGGATCTTGTCGACGGCCTCGTCCTGCGATTCGCAGACCACGGCCGGTCCCTCGAAGGTCCAGATCGACTCGTCGACACCGGCGGTCTTCACGACGCAGCCGTCGACCGCGATGTTGCCGCGCAGGACGGCGAGGCCGCCGTCCTTGGAGTACGCGTGCTGGACGGAGCGGATGCAGCCGCCCTCGGCGTCGAGGTCCAGGGTCTCCCAGCGCTCGGACTGGGAGAAGGCGGTGGCGGAACGCTTGCAGCCGGGGGCGGCGTGCCACAGCTCCATGGCCTCGGCCGAGGCCGTGCCGGAGCGGGGGTCCCACTTCGCCAGCCACTCCTCCAGGTTGGCGGAGTGGACGGAGTTGACGCTCTTGTTCAGGAGGCCGCCGCGGTGCAGCTCACCGAGGATGGCGGGCATGCCGCCGGCCCGGTGGACGTCCTCCATGTAGTACGTGCCGCCGGGCGCCACGTTCGGCGCGACCTTGGACAGGCACGGGACCCGGCGCGAGACGGCGTCGATGTCCGTGAGGTCGTACTGCAGGCCCGCCTCCTGCGCCGCGGCGAGGAGGTGGAGGATCGTGTTCGTGGATCCGCCCATGGCGATGTCGAGGGCCATGGCGTTCTCGAAGGCGTCGCGGCTGGCGATGTTGCGCGGGAGGACCGACTCGTCGCCGTCCTCGTAGTACCGCTTGGTGATCTCCACGATCGTGCGGCCGGCGTCCTCGTAGAGGGCGCGGCGGGCGGTGTGCGTGGCGAGGACCGAGCCGTTGCCGGGGAGGGCCAGGCCGATGGCCTCGGCGAGGCAGTTCATCGAGTTGGCGGTGAACATGCCGGAACAGCTGCCGCAGGTGGGACAGGCGTTCTCCTCGATGCGGAGCACGTCCTCGTCGGAGACGTTCTCGTTCGAGGCGTCGACCATGGCGTCGATCAGGTCGAGCTTGCGGACGGTGCCGTCGACGAGCGTGGCCTGGCCGGCCTCCATCGGGCCGCCGGAGACGAAGACGACCGGGATGTTGAGGCGCAGGGCGGCCATCAGCATGCCGGGGGTGATCTTGTCGCAGTTGGAGATGCAGATCAGGGCGTCGGCGCAGTGGGCCTCGACCATGTACTCGACGCTGTCGGCGATGAGGTCGCGGGAGGGCAGCGAGTACAGCATGCCGGCGTGGCCCATGGCGATGCCGTCGTCGACCGCGATGGTGTTGAACTCGCGGGGGACGGCACCGGCGGCGAGGATCGCGTCGGAGACGATGCGGCCGACCGGGGCCAGGTGGGTGTGGCCGGGGACGAACTCCGTGAAGGAGTTGGCGACCGCGATGATCGGCTTCCCGATGTCCCCGCTCGCTACGCCCGACGCACGCATAAGGGCGCGTGCGCCCGCCATGTTGCGGCCGTGGGTGACGGTGCGGGACCTCAGCTCGGGCATCGGGTTCACTCCCCATGAGTGCGGTGGCGTGGGTACGCCTGCCGCGACTGTGGATATGGCTCGGTTACGAGGCTACGCCCCTCGCCCGCGATACGGACACGGTGTCCGCATGACGGGACGGGTGGCTCAGTACTCGGTCATTCGTCCGTCAGGTAGCGCTGGAGGGTGGGGGCCACCATCTCGATGATGGTCTCCGGGTCCGCCGACGCGAGGGGCTCGATCTGGACGACGTAGCGCAGGATCGCGATGCCGACCATGTGGGAGGCGGCGAGCTCGGCGCGGAAGGTCGGGTCGGGGACGTTGAGGTCGGCCGCGATCCGCTCCAGGAGCCGGGTCAGGACCAGCCTGCGCAGTACCTTCGCGGCGGCCTCGTGGGTGAGGGCCGAACGGATCACGGCGAGGAGCGGGGTCCGGGTGACCGGGTTCTCCCAGATGCCGAGGAAGTAGCGGGCCAGGCGCTCACCGATGCCGTCGGGGCCGGGGGCGAGGAGCGCCGGCACGACGAGGGCGGGCTCCATGCTGAGCTCGATCGCGGCGGCGAAGAGGTCTTCCTTGCTGCCGAAGTAGTGGTGCACCAGGGCCGGGTCCACGCCGGCGGCCTTGGCGATGCCGCGCACGGAGGTCTTGTCGTAGCCGCGCGCCGCGAACTCGGCGCGGGCGGCGAGGCGGATGCGCTCCTGGGTACCGGGACCGTCCTCGGCCTCGTCCTGGCGGGGGCGGCCGGGGCCACGGCGGGGGGCGGGCTTGACCGGGGGCTCGGTCGCGGGCTTGGCCGCTCGTTCGGCCGCTGGCTTGACCGCTGGCTTGACCGCGGGCTCGCTCGCGGAGGCCGGGTCCGTCGTGGAGGCGGGGAGGGGCTCGGTCATGGGCGCGGGGTCCTGACCGCCGGGCCGGGGGCCGCCGCGAGGTGGAGACGGGTGAAGGCCAGGGCCTCGGCGAGGTCGGCCTCCCGCTCGGCGGAGGACATCGCGCGACGGGTGTTGACCTCGATGACCACGTGGCCGTCGAAGGAGGTGGCGGCCAGCCGCTCCAGCAGTTCGGCGCAGGGCTGGCTGCCGCGGCCGGGGACGAGGTGCTCGTCCTTCGCGGAACCGTTTCCGTCGGCGAGGTGGATGTGCGCGAGGCGGTCGCCCATCCGGTCGATCATCGCGGTCGCGTCGGTACGGGCCGTCGCGGTGTGGGAGAGGTCGACCGTGAAGTGCCGGTAGTCGTCCTTGGTGACGTCCCACTCGGGGGCGTACGCGAGCATCTCGCGGTCGCGGTAGCGCCAGGGGTACATGTTCTCGACGGCGAAGCGGACGTCGGTCTCGTCCGCCATCCGCCAGATGCCTCTGACGAAGTCCCGGGAGTACTGGCGCTGCCAGCGGAAGGGGGGATGGACGACGACGGTGCTCGCACCGAGGCGCTCGGCCGCCGCCTGGGCGCGCTGGAGTTTGGTCCAGGGGTCGGTGGACCAGACGCGCTGCGTGATGAGGAGGCAGGGGGCGTGGATCGCGAGGATCGGGACCCGGTGGTGGTCGGAGAGGCGGCGCAGGGCGTCGACGTCCTGGCTGACCGGGTCCGTCCAGACCATGACCTCGACGCCGTCGTAGCCGAGGCGCGCGGCGATCTCGAAGGCGGTCGCCGTCGACTCCGGGTAGACGGAGGCGGTGGAGAGGGCGACTTTCGCGGTCGGGATCCGGACTGGTTTTGCCACGGAGACAGGGTATCGGGGTAGCCGCGGGGCCGGGGCCGGGGCCGGGTCAACCCGGGCGACGGGCCGCCCGGCCGCGATGGCCGGCCCGGGGCCGCGGGGCCGCTGCGCGGAGTCCCCTGCCCACCCTTCCGCCGTTACCCGGGCCGCGGACCGGCCTGCGGACCGGGGTCAGGCCGGAAGGTGGTCCAGGCGGCGGAGGATCACGCCTTCGCGGAGGGCCCAGGGGCAGACTTCCAGGGCCTCCACGCCCAGGAGGTCCATCGCGCCCTCCGCGACCAGCGCCCCCGCGAGCAGCTGGTTGGAGCGGCCCTCCGAGACTCCGGGGAGGGCGGCGCGCTGGGCGGTGGTCATCGCCGCCAGCCGTGGGACCCACTCCTCCAGGGATTTACGGGTCAGGTCGCGCTGGATGTACAGGCCCTCGGCGGAGCGGGCCGCGCCCGCGATCCGGGCCAGCTGCTTGAAGGTCTTCGACGTCGCCACCACCCGGTCCGGAGTCCCGAAGCGGCTGAACTCGCCGACCGTGCGCGCGATCTGCGCCCGTACATGGCGGCGCAGCGCCCTGATGTCCGACTGGTCCGGCGGGTCGCCCGGCAGCCAGCCCGCCGTCAGCCGCCCCGCGCCCAGCGGCAGGGAGACGGCCGCGTCCGGGTCCTCGTCAATGCCGTACGCGATCTCCAGCGAGCCGCCCCCGATGTCCAGGAGCAGCAGCTTGCCCGCCGACCAGCCGAACCAGCGCCGTGCCGCGAGAAAGGTCAGGCGGGCCTCGTCGCCGCCGCTCAGCACCGGGAGGTCGATGCCCGTCTCCGCCTTGACCCGGGCGAGGACCTCGTCCGCGTTCGTGGCTTCCCGTACCGCGCTCGTCGCGAAGGGGAGTACGTCCTCGCACCCCTTGTCCTCGGCCGCCTGCACCGCGTCCGCGATGACGGAAACGAGTCGCTCGACGCCCTCCGGCGTCACCGCGCCGTGCTCGTCGAGGAGCTCCGCCAGGCGCAGTTCCACCTTGTGCGAGTGCGCCGGCAGCGGGCGCGCACCGGGGTGTGCGTCCACCACCAGCAAATGGATCGTGTTCGAACCCACATCAAGGACACCGAGTCTCATGGGGGGAAACGCTACTGGGCCAAAGGCGTAGGGGTGGAGTAAGGGGCGCTTAGGCTTGGGTTTGTGCCAAATACGAAGAAGGCCAACAAGTCCAAGTCCCGCTCGGACACGCCTGAGAAGCCGGGGAAAGCGGAGAGGACGAAGTCCGCCAAGCCCGCCAAGGCCGCCAGGTCCGGGCCGGCCGACGAGAAGGGGCTCGACTTCCCGCGGGCCTGGGTGGAGTTCCCCGACCCCGCCGACGAGGAGCAGGTCTTCCGCTGCGACCTGACCTGGCTCACCTCCCGCTGGACCTGCATCTTCGGCAGCGGCTGCCAGGGCATTCAGGCGGGCCGCGCGGACGACGGCTGCTGCACGCTCGGTGCGCACTTCTCCGACGAGGACGACGAGAAGCGGGTCGCCGAGAACGTGGCGCGGCTGACCCCGGAGCTGTGGCAGTTCCACGACGTCGGCAGCGAGACCGGCTGGACGCAGCACGACGACGACGGGGAGAAGCAGACCCGCCGCTGGGACGGCGCCTGCATCTTCCTGAACCGGCCCGGGTTCCCGGCGGGAGCCGGCTGCTCCCTGCACATCCTGGCGGTGAAGAGCGGCCAGGAGCCGCTGGAGACCAAGCCGGACGTGTGCTGGCAGCTGCCGATCCGGCGGACCTACGACTGGATCGACCGGCCCGACGACACGCGCGTGCTCCAGGTGTCCATCGGCGAGTACGACCGGCGCGGCTGGGGTCCCGGCGGCCACGACCTGCACTGGTGGTGCACGTCGGCCACGTCCGCGCACGGAGCCGGCGAGCCGGTGTACGTGTCGTACCGCCCCGAGCTGACGGAGCTGATGGGCGAGGAGGGGTACGAGGCGCTCGTGCGGCTGTGCGAGGCGCGGCTCTCCTCGCTGCTGCCGATGGCCCCGCACCCCGCGGATCCGGCGGTTCAGTAGTTCTGCCGGGCCCGCCGGGGCCCGGCAGGTCCGCCACCGCTGGGCCCGTTCCTACGGAGTCGTGCTCGTCGGTGAGGGCGTTCCGTCCGACGGGGTCGGGGTCGGGGTGGGCGTCGGGGTCGGCGTGGGTGTCGGGGTGGGCGTCGGAGTCGGGGTCGGCGTGGGAGTCGGCGTCGGGGTCGGCGTCGGGTCGGGCGGCGTGGGCGTCGGGGTCGGTGCCGGGCGGCCGCGGCCCTGGATGGAGATCACCGCGCCGCCCGGGTCCACCCCGACCCGGGCGCTCCAGGCCCCGACGGGCTGGGCCTCGGAGTCCACCATGATCCGCAGGGTGACCGATTCTCCTGGGGCCAGCCGGCCCGAGGTACGGCTGGCCCGCAGCCACGGGGCGTCGGACCACAGCCGCCAGTCGACCGGGGCGCCGCCCGACGCGGTGAGGGTGAGCAGGGTGGTCGTGCCGTGCGAGGCGGCGCTCGCGGTGAGCCGTCCGGGAGTACCGGGTGCGCCGGGGGTGGCGGAGGGCTCCCCGCTGCTGATGACCTCGACCGAGACGTCGGGGGCGGCGCTGTCTTCGGCGAAGCCGGGGCCGCCGGTGGTGACGGCCGCGTTGCCGGCGTTCTCGTACGCCGTCAGCGGGCGCCCGTCGGTGCGCGGCAGCGGGAGCTCAGCCTCGCTCGCGGAGATACGGGTGGAGCTGCCGCCGACGGGTTCCCCGGTACTGGGGGCGCCCCGGTACGCCGCCCACAGCGCCAGCACCGGCGCCGCGACGACGGTGGCGACCACGGTGGTGGTCACGGCCCGGGCGCGCAGCCGGTCGCGGCGGGCCGCGCGGTCCTTGGGGTCCATCGGGAAGCCGGTGCGGTCGAAGCGCGGTCCGGATCCGGCGCCCCGGCGGCTGCCGGAGCGGAGCATCGCGGCGCGGACGGCGGTGCGCGGGGCCGGGACCAGCGGGAGGGCGGCGGTGTTGATGCCGCCCGAGCCGGGCCACGGCGCGCCGGCTCCGACGCGTTCGGCCACGCGGCGGCAGCGCGGGCAGTCGTCGACGTGGCGGACCAGCTCGGCGCGCAGGGCGGAGGACAGCAGTACGTTCCCGGCGCCGCCGTCTCCCCCGCCCGCGCCGTCCTCGCCGGTGAGCCGGGAGACGCTCGGGCAGTTGCCGGTCTCCACGACGGCGAGGGCGGCGCGGGTGCGCTCGACCTCGCAGGCGGCGCCGGAGAGCAGCTCGCGGGCGGTGGCCGGGGGTGTGCCGAGGACGGCGGCGAGTTCGGCGACGGCGAGGCGGTGGCGGACGGCGAGTTCCAGCGCCTCGCGCTGCTCGGGGGTGGTACCGGCGGCCTCCGGCCAGGCGAGCCGGGCGAGCTCGGTGCGGCGGTGGGCCGACAGGTCGGGGCCGACAGGTCCGTCGACACCGCTGGGGCCGGCCGGGCGCGCGGCCCCGTACGGGGCTCCGTACGCCGCGGCGTTCGCGGCCGCGTTCGCATCGGCGTTCGCGGTGGCGTTCGTATCGGCGTTCGCCTCCGCGCCCGCGGGGTGCGGCGCACGGCCGGATCCCGCGTGCTCCGGTGCACGCCGGGCGGAATGGGCTCCGCCGTAGCCGTACCGCTCGCGCCGCCGTTCGGCCAGCCGCCGCAGGCAGGCCCAGCGCGCGAGGGCGTAGAGCCAGGCCCGCCGGTCCCCCTCGTCGGGGCAGCGGCCGGGGTACCGCTCGGCCACGGCGAGGACGTCACCGAGCACGTCCGTGGCGGTGTCGTGGTCGCACAGGACGGAAAGGCAGTACGTGAACAGCCCGTCCAGGTAGGGCTCGTACCGGAACGGTGGCGGCTGCTCCACCCTGGTCCCCTCGGGGGGCGTGCGCCCGTGCGCCCGGTGTGCGCCGGTGCGCGGTGCGAGGTGTCCCTGGTTGCTGCTGTTCACCTGGCGACCGTAGGCGGCGCGCCGGTGACGCTCCGGAAGCCTTACCCACTTTTAGCCCTTACGGGTGAACAGATCGGCATCGCGCTGACAGCGCCCCTGACGGTGCACGCCACGGCGGGCGCACGGCGCTGTCGGAGGCGGCGGCTACGGTGGCCGCATGGCTGCTGCCCGTACATCCCGTTCGTCCGCCAAGGACCGGCCGTCCTACCGCTGCACCGAGTGCGGGTACTCCACCGCCAAGTGGCTCGGCCGGTGCCCCGAGTGCCAGGCCTGGGGGACCGTCGAGGAGCTGGGCGGGGCGCCCGCCGTCCGGACCACCGCGGCCGGCCGGGTCACCACGGCCGCCGTGCCGATCGGGCAGGTCGACGTCCGGACCGCGACCGCCCGCAGCACCGGCGTGGACGAGCTGGACCGGGTGCTGGGCGGTGGGCTGATCCCCGGGGCCGTCGTGCTGCTCGCGGGGGAGCCGGGCGTGGGCAAGTCCACGCTGCTGCTCGACGTCGCGGCGAAGGCGGCCAGCGACGAGCACCGCACGCTCTACATCACGGGCGAGGAGTCGGCGAGCCAGGTGCGGCTGCGGGCCGAGCGGATCAAGGCGCTCAGCGACCACCTCTACCTCGCCGCCGAGACGGACCTGTCCGCCGTCCTCGGACACCTCGACGCGGTGAAGCCCTCGCTGCTGATCCTGGACTCCGTACAGACCGTGGCCTCCCCCGAGATCGACGGTGCGCCCGGCGGCATGGCGCAGGTCCGGGAGGTGGCCGGGGCGCTGATCCGGGCCTCCAAGGAGCGCGGGATGTCCACGCTGCTCGTCGGCCACGTCACCAAGGACGGGGCGATCGCCGGTCCCCGGCTGCTGGAACACCTCGTGGACGTCGTCCTGAGCTTCGAGGGCGACCGGCACGCGCGGCTGCGCCTCGTACGCGGTGTGAAGAACCGGTACGGAGCGACGGACGAGGTCGGCTGCTTCGAGCTGCACGACGAGGGCATCACGGGCCTCGCCGACCCGAGCGGGCTGTTCCTGACCCGCCGTGCCGAGGCCGTCCCCGGCACCTGTCTGACGGTGACCCTGGAGGGCAAGCGGCCGCTGGTCGCCGAGGTGCAGGCGCTGACGGTGGACTCGCAGATCCCCTCGCCGCGCCGGACCACCTCCGGGCTGGAGACCTCGCGCGTCTCGATGATGCTGGCGGTGCTGGAGCAGCGCGGGCGGATCACGGCGCTCGGCAAGCGGGACATCTACACCGCGACCGTGGGCGGGGTGAAGCTGACCGAGCCGGCCGCCGACCTGGCCGTGGCGCTGGCGCTGGCCTCGGCGGCCAGCGACGTACCGCTCCCGAAGAATCTGGTCGCCATCGGGGAGGTCGGTCTCGCGGGCGAGGTCCGGCGCGTGACGGGCGTGCAGCGGCGGCTCGCGGAGGCGCACCGGCTCGGTTTCACGCACGCGCTGGTGCCGGTGGATCCGGGGAAGGTGCCGGCCGGGATGAGGGTGACGGAGGTCGCGGACATGGGAGACGCGCTGCGGGTCCTGCCGCGCGGCCGGACACGTACGCCCTCGAAGGACCGCGACGAGGGCTGAAACCGCAGGTCAAGTGGCCCGGACGGGGTGCTCCCCGGCCCGGCCGGGCCAAGGCACGGCGGGGGCCGGGGCCGCGCCGGTAGACTTCGGGATGGTCCGCCCGGCCGTACGCAGGCGGTACAACCCGCGACCGGAGGAGTGCAGTGGCAGCCAAGGACGGGGCAGCAGCATCCGGGAAGTCGGGCGCCAGCTCCAAGCAGGAGGCCATGATGCGCGCCTCGCTGAGCGCGGTCGCACCTGGTCAGCCGCTGCGTGACGGGCTGGAACGGATCGTCCGCGGCAACACCGGAGGGCTGATCGTCCTCGGCATGGACAAGTCCGTCGAGGCGATGTGCACCGGCGGATTCGTCCTCGACGTGGAGTTCACCGCGACCCGGCTGCGTGAGCTGTGCAAGCTCGACGGCGCGCTGATCCTGGACAAGGACATCACCAAGATCCTCCGGGCGGGCGTCCAGCTGGTGCCGGACGCGTCCATCCACACGGAGGAGACGGGCACCCGGCACCGCACCGCGGACCGGGTCTCGAAGCAGTGCGGCTTCCCGGTGGTGTCGGTCTCGCAGTCGATGCGGCTGATCGCGCTGTACGTGGACGGCGAGCGGCGCGTGCTGGAGGAGTCCGGGGCGATCCTGTCGCGGGCGAACCAGGCGCTGGCCACGCTGGAGCGGTACAAGCTCCGTCTGGACGAGGTCGCCGGGACGCTGTCCGCGCTGGAGATCGAGGACCTGGTGACGGTCCGCGACGTCACGGCGGTGGCACAGCGGCTGGAAATGGTGCGGCGCATCGCGACGGAAATCGCGGAGTACGTGGTCGAACTCGGCACGGACGGCCGTCTGCTGTCGCTCCAGCTGGACGAGCTGACGGTCGGGATCGAGCAGGAGCGGGAGCTCGTCATCCGGGACTACGTGCCGGAGCCGACGGCGAAGCGTTCCCGCACGGTGGACGAGGCGCTGCCGGCCCTGGACGCGCTGACCCATCCGGAGCTGCTGGAACTGGCGATCGTGGCGCGGGCCCTGGGTTACACGGGCTCGCCGGAAACCCTGGACTCGGCGGTGTCGCCCCGCGGGTACCGGCTGCTGGCGAAGGTTCCGCGGCTGCCGGGGGCGATCATCGAGCGGCTGGTGGAGCACTTCGGCGGACTGCAGAAGCTGCTCGCCGCAAGCGTGGACGACCTCCAGACGGTGGACGGCGTGGGCGAGGCCCGTGCGCGCAGCGTCCGCGAGGGTCTGTCCCGCCTGGCGGAGTCCTCGATCCTGGAGCGGTACGTCTAGGCCGGGCCGCTCCTGGGGCTCTGTCCCCGGACCCCGCGGGGTCCGGGGACAGAGCCCCAGGCGACGGCGCCGGGCCGGTTACTCCTGCTTCAGGACGAACGAGGTCCGCGCCACCTGCATCCCCGGGGACTTGACCTCGACCACGTAGGTGTCCGCCGCCGCCACCCCCGCCGGAGGCGTCTGGCACTGGTCCGCCGCACTGAAGTGGCGGTCCCATTCCAGCGATTGCTTCGTCTCGCCCTGCGCGGCCACCCGGAAGAACACGTTGCCCGCGCCCGCCGGACAGTCCGAGGAGGACCAGACCGGCTTGGCGTTGCTCGCCTGAGTGATGGTCAGCACGGCCTGCTTCGGGCCGAGATCGACCTTGCAGGTCGTACCGGAGACGTTGCGCGCGAGGAGTTCGAGGCGCGGCTTCTCGCTCGCCTCGTACTCGTTCTTCACGCTCCTGACCTCCCACTGCAGCGCACTCGGCGCGCACGTGGGCACCGGGGAGTCCGCCGGGACGACCTGGGCGGCGCCGGATCCGCCCGCGCCACCCTGGTCCGCGGAGCCCGGCTCGCTGCCCGGCTCACCGTTCTTGCCCGTGCCGGAGCTCGCGCCGGGATCGGGGCTCGTGCCCGTGCCGCCGCCCGTACCGCCGCCGCCCGAGCCCGACCCCCCACGCCCGCCCGGGGCCTGACTGATCGCCGGGCCGGACCCGGAGGGGCCCGGGGTGATCTGGGTGGCGGGTCCGGAGCCGCCCTGGTTCTTGCCGTTGGTACTCGACTTCCCCCCGCCGGAACTGACGGTCCATACGGCGAGGAGCGCGAGGAGCGCGGCGACGGACGCCAGCACGGCCCTCCGTCGCCAGTAGATGGAGGAGGGGAGCGGCCCGACCGGTTTGCGCAGAGATCCCACGGACGGAACTTTACGAGAGTTCGTGGCGCGATCAGTGCCCCACATGCCGCGCACCCGGCTTGTTTTGCCGATGATCATCCTGCGGGGGGATCCGGTAGCGTCCGGAATCAGCCAGGAGTCTGATGAGGACGTTATTCCGTTTTGGATACCGTCGGTCACCATGGACAGCTCCGGCCTCTACCTCGACGTCACCGATTTCGCCCACTCGACCCCTGCCTGGGTGCAATCGGCGTTCGAGTTCTGGACGGAGTACGGACTGTTCGTCTTCGGCGCCCTCTTCATATCCGTGTGGTGGCGCTCGCGGGGCGCCCGCGACCCCCGCACGGCGGCGCTCGCGCTGCTCGCCCCGCTCGCCACCGCCCTCGCCTACGTCGCCTCCGAGCTGGTGAAGTCCAGCGTCGACGAGGAGCGCCCCTGCCGGGCCGTGGCAGGAGCGGCGGCCTCGCTGGTCACGTGCCCGGCCACCGGCGACTGGTCCTTCCCCAGCAACCACTCCGTCATCGCGGGCGCAGCCGCCGTCGTCCTGGCCCTGGCCGTTCCCCGCCTCGCACTGCTGACCGTTCCGCTCGCGCTGCTGATGGCCTTCTCCCGCGTCTTCGTCGGCGTCCACTACCCGCACGACGTGGCCATGGGCCTGCTGCTGGGCGCGAGCCTCGCCCCCCTCGCCGTCCTCGCGCTCACTGGCCCGACCGCCAAGGTCGTCACCGCCGTACGGGCCGGAGGCGGGCGCGCCGCTGTCCTGATCACCGGCCCGGGCCCGGCACGCTGACCGCGAAACGTGCCAGGATGCCGTCTGCCATGACTGCAACCATTCCCGCCGCCGCGCTGCACTCCCCCGTCATCGCGTGGTTCGAAGCACACGCCCGCGACCTGCCCTGGCGCCGCCCCGAGGCCGGCCCCTGGGGGGTGATGGTCAGCGAGTTCATGCTCCAGCAGACCCCCGTCAACAGGGTCCTGCCGGTCTACGAGCAGTGGCTCGCCCGCTGGCCCCGTCCCGCCGACCTCGCCGCCGACGCCCCCGGTGAGGCCGTACGCGCCTGGGGGCGGCTCGGCTATCCGCGCCGGGCCCTGCGCCTGCACGGCGCGGCCGCCGCCATAACGGAGCGGCACGGGGGCGACGTACCGCGCGAGCACGCGCAGCTGCTGGCCCTGCCCGGGATCGGCGAGTACACGGCGGCCGCCGTCGCCTCCTTCGCGTACGGACAGCGGCACGCGGTCCTCGACACCAACGTGCGCCGGGTCTTCGCGCGCACCGCGACCGGGGTCGAGTACCCGCCGAACGCCACGACCGCCGCCGAACGGCGCCTGGCGCGGGCCCTGCTCCCCGAGGACGAGGACACCGCTGCCCGCTGGGCCGCCGCCTCCATGGAGCTCGGGGCCCTGGTGTGCACGGCCAGGACCCCGGACTGCGGGAGTTGCCCCGTCGCCTCGCTGTGCGCGTGGCGGCTCGCCGGGAAGCCCGCGCACGAGGGCCCGCCGCGGCGCGGGCAGACGTACGCCGGAACGGACCGGCAGGTGCGCGGCAAACTCCTCGCGGTGCTGCGAGAGGCGGTCGGCGCGGTGCCGCGGTCCGTCCTCGACACCGTCTGGGACGAGCCCGTGCAGCGGGCCCGCGCGCTGGACGGGCTGGTCTCGGACGGCCTCGTGGAGCCGCTGGCGGGCCAGATGTACCGGCTTCCGGCCGGGCCCGCCCCGGCGGCCGGGCAGGCCCCTGAGGCTGAGTCAGGCATTCCGCTTTATTCGGGGAAACCGCAGCTCACGGGCACTGTTACACAACCTATGGGTGTCCGTGCGCCCACCGAAGGCTGACCCGCACAGGCCCGTGACAACGCCTCCGTACCGTCGGATCCGTAAGGCAGCGGATGAACGGTTTGGTCGGAACGGAGGCGGTCTGAGATGGCGCACGGCGAGGTACTCGAATTCGAAGAGTACGTACGCACCCGGCAGGACGCGCTGCTGCGCAGTGCCCGTCGCCTGGTTCCGGACCCGACCGACGCCCAGGACCTCCTGCAGACCGCCCTCGTCCGCACCTACGGCCGCTGGGACGGCATCGCCGACAAGTCCCTCGCCGACGCCTACCTGCGCCGTGTCATGATCAACACGCGCACCGAGTGGTGGCGCGCCCGCAAGCTCGAAGAGGTTCCCACCGAGCAGCTCCCCGACGCCCGCGTCGAGGACGGCTCGGACCAGCGCGCCGACCGCGCCCTGCTGATGGACATCCTCAAGGTGCTCGCGCCCAAGCAGCGCAGCGTGGTGGTGCTGCGACACTGGGAGCAGATGAGCACCGAGGAGACGGCAGCGGCGCTCGGCATGTCGGCGGGAACCGTGAAGAGCACTCTGCACCGCGCACTGGCCCGGCTCCGGCAGGAACTGGAGAGCCGGGACCTGGACATGCGCGCGCTGGAGCGCGGTGACCACACCATCCGGTACGAGGGGCGTGAGCGGTGCGCGGCCTAACTGGCCCAAGACTGAGCGGCAGGAGCTCGGTGGTACTCATGTCGGCGGGGACGGTCGTCCTCGCCGGCACCGTGCTGTTCGCGGCCGGCTGCTCCACGGGGGGCACGGGGCTGCGGGACGGCGGCCCGGCCCGCACCGAGTCGGTGGCCAAGACCGGCGCGCCGTCCCCCGCGCCCTCCGAGCACGACGGCGCCGCCACCGGGCGGGTCCCCCAGTCCTCCGGCAAGGCCGGCACGAAGGTCGACCCGGTCGCGATCCTCAAGGCCGACCCGAAGGTCGGCGCCGAGATCAAACGGGATCTGAAGCCCTGCTCGGGCAAGGAGTACCCGGTGGACGTCAGCTACGGGAAGGTCACCGGCGGGCCGGCGGTCGACATCGTCATCAACGTCCTGTCCTGCGCCGACGCGCTGGGCCGCGGTTCGTTCGTGTACCGCGCGGAGGGGGACACGTACGAGAATGTGTTCTCGGACGAGCAGCCGCCCGTCTACGCCGAGATCGACCGGGGCGACCTGGTCCTCACCAAGCCGGTCTACGGGAAGAGCGACGCGCTCTCCTACCCGTCCGGGGAGGACCTGATCACCTACCGCTGGAACGGGGAGAAGTTCACCGAGCAGGACCGGGTGCACACCGACTACAGCAATGTGGTCGACGGTGGAGCGGCCCCCGCCCCGGCCGTCAGCCCGAAGGGCTGACCCCGGACGGGCAGCGGAACAGAAACGAAGAGCACCGAGTACCGAGGCGAGGCGAGGCTCCCGAATGGCCGAGACCCATGTCCTGTTCGTGGAGGACGACGACGTCATCCGTGAGGCCACGACCCTGGCGCTGGAACGCGACGGGTTCGTGGTCACGGCCATGCCCGACGGCCTCTCCGGACTGGAGTCGTTCCGCGCCGACCGGCCCGACATCGCCCTGCTGGACGTGATGGTGCCCGGGATGGACGGCGTGAGCCTGTGCCGCCGCATCCGCGACGAGTCCACCGTCCCCGTCATCATGCTGTCGGCGCGCGCCGACTCCATCGACGTGGTCCTGGGCCTGGAGGCCGGCGCCGACGACTACGTCACCAAGCCCTTCGACGGCTCCGTCCTCGTCGCCCGGATCCGCGCGGTGCTGCGCCGCTTCGGCCACGCCGGCGGCCCGCAGGGCGGCGGCGGGACCGAGGACGACGCCTCGGGCGAGCGCGGGGTCCTGGTCTTCGGCGACCTGGAGGTCGACACGGAGGGCATGGAGGTGCACAAGGCGGGTGCCTCGGTGGCGCTGACGCCCACCGAGATGCGGCTGCTGCTGGAGTTCTCCACCTCCCCCGGCACCGTGCTCTCGCGCGACCGGCTGCTGGAGCGGGTGTGGGACTACGACTGGGGTGGCGACACCCGCGTCGTGGACGTCCACGTCCAGCGGCTGCGCACCAAGATCGGGCAGGACCGGATCGAGACGGTCCGCGGTTTCGGATACAAGCTGAAGGCCTGATGCCTTGAGAAGAACGAGAGCGGGGGGCGAACACGGGGATGAAGGCTGAATGAAGCGGTTCACCCTGCGGACCGGGATCCGCTGGAAGATCACGCTCGCCATCGCTTCCGTGGGCGCGCTGACCGCCGTCGCACTGAGCCTGGTGGTGCACAGTGCTGCCCGCGTGTCGATGCTGGAGAGCGCCCGCGAGGTCCAGCTGGACCGGGTGCAGTTCATCTCGCGCACCGCCGAGGCCGGCCGCAAACCCCAGATGGGCGCCAAGCTCAACGACCCCGAACTGCCCCCGGTCCTGCGCGAGAAGGCCCGGTCCGGGCGGCGCGGCACCTTCATCCAGGAAAACCCGCGCGGACTGCCCCAGGTGTGGGCGGCGGTACCGCTCGGCAACGGGCAGGTGCTGTCGCTGAACAGCCCGTTCCGGGAGAGCGCCAACATGCTGCACGACCTGGACCGGGCTCTGGTCGTCGGTTCCCTCGCCGTCGTGATCGGCGGCTCGGCGCTCGGCGTGCTCATCGGCGGCCAGATCTCGCGCCGGCTGCGCAAGGCGGCGGCCGCCGCGCAGCGGGTGGCGCACGGGGACCCCGAGGTACGGGTGCGGGACGCGGTCGGGGGCGTCGTACGCGACGAGACCGACGACCTCGCACGGGCCGTCGACGCGATGGCGGACGCGCTCCAGCAGCGGCTCGAGGCGGAGCGGCGGGTGACCGCCGATATCGCGCACGAGCTGCGCACCCCGGTGACGGGCCTGCTCACGGCGGCGGAACTGCTGCCTCCGGGCCGGCCGACCGAGCTCGTACGGGACCGCGCGCAGGCGCTGCGGGCACTGGTCGAGGACGTGCTGGAGGTGGCCCGGCTGGACAGCGCTTCCGAGCGCGCGGAGCTCCAGGAGGTGGCCCTCGGCGAGTTCGTCAGCCGCCGGGTCTCCTCGCTGATGCCGGAGGCGAGCGTACGGATCGTCGCCGACGAGATCGTCAGCACCGATCCGCGTCGCCTGGAGCGGATCCTCGGCAACCTCCTCGCCAATGCCGCGCGGTACGGGCAGGCGCCGGTCCAGGTCGACGTCGAAGGCCGGGTCGTCCGGATCCGGGACCACGGGCCGGGTTTCCCCGAGGCTCTGCTGCGCGAGGGCCCGAGCCGGTTCCGTACCGGGTCCACGGACCGCGCCGGGGTGGGCCACGGGCTCGGGCTGACCATCGCGGAGGGGCAGGCCCGGGTGCTGGGCGCCCGGCTGACCTTCCGCAACGTGGCGGCTCCGGGCAGCTTCCTGCCCGAGGGCGCGGCGGCGGGAGCGGTGGCCGTGCTGTGGCTTCCGGAGCACGCGCCGACGGCTACGGGGAGCTTCCCGATCGTCCACCGGACGGACTAGGACCCATCGGCTGTTCGATTGCCGGCGGCGATGTTTTAGCATCCGACGCATGACTGACGGTACGGATCGCCCGCACAGCCCCCAGCCCGAGCCCGGCGCCCCCGACAACGGCGGCTACGGCTACCCCCAGGGGCAGGTACCCGCCGACGGGTACGGCTATCCGCAGCCCGGGCAGCAGCCCGGGGCCGGGGGCTACGGCTACCCGCCCGCCCCCGGCGGCTTCGGCCCGCCGCCCGGTGGCCCGGCGGAGCAGCCCGCCGGGTACGGCTACCCGCAGGCGGGCCCGTACCAGCAGGGGCCATACCAGCAGGCACCCTTTGAGCAGGCACCCTTCGAGCAGGGCCCGGGCACACCGTTCCCGACGCAGTACCAGCCGCCGGCCGACGAGCCGGACTGGGCCGCGCTGGCCGACGGGGCGGCCCGGGAGCGGCGCCGCAAGCGGATGTGGGCGATCGGCGGCGGGGTGACCGTACTGGCCCTGCTGGCCGGTGGCGGAGCCTACGCACTGCTCGGATCCGGCGGGAGCACCGACGACGCCAAGCCGAGCGCCTCGTCCCCGGCCCCGCCCTCCCCCTCGCCGTCGGGCGGCGGCTCCAAGCCCGCGGCGGACGCCCCGACCGTGGCGGGCGACCCGACCCAGCTGCGCGACCGCAGCGGCAAGTCGCATCTGAAGATGGGCTCGGAGGCGTCCGTGGTCGCCGTCGACAAGCGCTTCGAGTTCCGTACGACGGGCGGCGAGAACTCCTACGCCGAGTCCGAGAAGGCCCTGATCGACGTGGCCAAGAGCTTCACCGTCTCGGCCCGCGTCTCGAACAGCGCCCCCAAGGGGCGGCAGATCGCCGTCAGCCAGGGCAACCAGAAGACGTTCTCCTTCGAGCTGGGCTCGGACGAGGTGAACGGCAAGCAGGTGTGGATCTTCCGGGTCCAGACGGACGCGGCGGGCACGGACGCCACCACCAAGACGGTGGTGGCCGAGGGCCGCAAGGTGGACAACACCCTGACGGAGTTGACCGGCACCTACGACGCCAAGGCCAAGAAGATCTCCCTGTACATCAACGGCAAGGCGGCCGGCGAAACTCCGGTGCCCACCCTCTTCCGGGCCCCCGGCTCGCTGGAGCTGGGCCGGACCCGCGCGCAGGACAAGTGGACCGGCGGGTGGACCGGGGCCATGGACACCGTGCGCGTCTACCGGATCGCGCTGTCGCCGGAGCAGGTCCTCAACCAGCAGCCGGGCAAGCTCGACCCGTCCATCAGGCCGTTCGGATCCTGGCTGCTGTTCTGATCCCGGACGTTCCCGGCCTGGATCAGACGGAGACGCCGACCTGGCGCAGGAAGGCCACCGGGTTCACGGCCGAGCCGTAGTTCGGGGTGGTCCGGATCTCGAAGTGGAGGTGCGGGCCGCTCGAATTGCCGGTGTTGCCGGAGAGGGCGATCCGCTGGCCCTTCGAGACCTTCTGGCCGATCTTGACCTGGATCCTGGAGAGGTGCGCGTACTGCGAGTACGTGTTGTTCGCGTGCTTGATCACGACGGCGTTGCCGTAGGCCGGGCCGTCGCCGCCACCGTTCGGGCCGGCCTTGACGACGGTGCCCGCCGAGACGGCGTCGACCCCGGTGCCGACCGGAACGGCGAAGTCCTGGCCGGAGTGCTTGTGCGACCACATGGTGCCGCCCTTGCCGAAGGTCGCGGAGAGCGTGTACTTCGACACCGGCTTCTCCCACAGGGCGGCCGGCTTCGCGGCGACGGCCGCGGCCTGGGCGCCGGCCTGCTCGGACACGAGCCCGGCGGTGCCGGTCAGGGCGGTCTGGGCCTCGTCGGCGAAGGCGGCGGTCGTCCCGGCCCCGAGAGCCAGGGCCGCGCCGAGGGCGCTGGCGCCGAGGGCTATGCGGGTACGACGGGTGCTGACGCGCTTCGCGGACATGAAGGAGACCTCCGGGGCGGGGGACGGGGACGGTGCTGCGGGTACGGCGGGTACTGCGGGGGTACTGCGGGTACTGCGGGGGTACTGCCGGTACCGCGGGTACTGCCGGTACCGAAGTGGCTTCGGGCAAGAAAGGACCCGGCACGCTGAGCGGGTGCCGGGCCTGCTTGCCCATCCTTGGTAACCCGGGGCCCCCGGCTTCCCCAAACCCCGCAGGTACTACCCGGGCTCGTAGGTGCCACGAGGGCTGTCAGGCCTGTTGACCGCTCCCTTACTGGGTTCGGGGTAGGGCAAATCGGACACCAAGTTCTACGAATGCTCCTAGTAGGTCCGATTTGCCCTGTGCGGCTTGTCACCGCCCCGGGACCTCTGCGGACGCCCGCCGGGACCAAAGCCCTGCGGTCCGTTCCGCCGGGAGCTACGCTCACCGCTCGTGGACGCATCCGTGGTGGGGATCCGGCTGGCCTCGGGGGTCGTGACCCCTCTCGTGAAGAAGCTCTTCCGCGGGGAAGGTGCGGGCGCCGGCCTCGTGGACCGGCCCGTGCGGATCACCTCGTACCTCTCCCCGCGCGAGCAGCGCGTGCTGTCCCGCGACGATCTGCGCCGCCTCTCCGGCAAGCTGGTCGCGGAGGCGTTACAGGCCCCCGGCGAGCAGCCACTGCCGCCGGACGAGGAGGCCGGCGTCGCCACCGCGCTGGCCGTCACCCTCCACGCGCTGGGGGACATCACGCTGGAGGACGCCCAGGCGGTCGAGATGGGCCCCCGGGCCTTCGCCGCCGAACTGCGCGGGGCCGCGCCCGCCACGGGCCTGGGGCGCGACGCGCAGCTCTTCCACGACCGGCTGCTGGAGACCACCTGCCTGCACATCCTGAACTTCTTCACGACCCGCTCCACCTACATCCCGCGGGCCCTGGTCGAAATCGCCCGCCGCCAGGCCGAGACGATCGCCAAGATCGATGCGCTGCTCGCCCGGATCCCCCGCCAGGACGGCCGGGACGCGGAGTTCGAGGCCCGGTACCTGGCCTACCTCGTCAAACGGCACAGCAGCCTGACGATCTTCGGGCTCGACCTGCCCCCGGGCTCCGCGCGCTGGCCGCTGGACGCGGCGTACGTGGGCCTGGAGACGGCCTCCCGCCAACACGACGACCCCTTCCCCGCCAGGCTCGCTCCGCCCTTGCTGGGGCGCTGGGCCCACTACCGCGCCGACGCCGCCGACGCGGTACTGACCCACCGCAGCCGCGTCCTGCTGCGCGGCGAGGCCGGCTCCGGCAAGACCACCCTGATCCAGCAGCTGACCGTCGCCGCCAGCCGCGACGGTGCGACCGAGGGCGGTCTCGTCCCGTACGTACTGCCCCTGCGGACCCTGACGCGGTACGGGGATCCGCTGCCCGCCGCCAAGGACTTCCTGGCGGCCACCGCGCTCAAGGGGCAGTCCCCGGAGGGCTGGGAGGACCGGGTCCTGAACGCGGGGCGCGGCCTGGTCCTGATCGACGGGATCGACGAGATCCCGGAGCCCGAGCGGGCCCGCGCCCGCGACTGGCTCGTCGACCTCTTCGCCGCCTACCCGGGCAACCGCTGGCTGGTCGCCTCCCGGCCCTCGGCCGTCCGCCAGGACTGGCTGGCCGGTGAGGAGTTCACCGAGCTGGCCCTCGTCCCCATGAACCGGGCCGCAGTGGCCTCCTTCGTCACCCGCTGGCACGCGGCGACCGAGGCCGGCGAGGAGCTCCGCGACCAGCTGCTGGAATCCCTGACCACCAAGCCGGAGCTGGCCCGGCTGGCCACCAACCCACTGCTGTGCGGACTGATCTGCGCCCTGCACCGCGAACGCCGGGGCTTCCTGCCCTCGGGCCGCAAGGAGCTCTACACGGCAGCCCTGTCGATGCTGCTGCACCGCCGCGACCGGGAGCGGGAGCTGCGCCTGCCCGAGGTCGCCGAGGAGCCCCAGCTCCAGCTGCTCCAGCGGCTCGCGTACTGGCTCATCCGCAACGGCCGCACCGAGATCGGCCGCGGCCGGGCCGAAGGGCTGATCGCCGCCGCGCTGCCCTCCGTACCGGCCGCGCAGGCGCTGGGGGACGCCCCGGCCGTCCTGCGGCACTTCCTGGACCGGACCGGCCTCCTGCGGGCCCCCACGGAGGACACGCTGGAGTTCGTCCACCGGACCTTCCAGGACTTCCTGGGGGCACGGGCGGCCCTGGACGAGGGCAGCCTCGGCGAACTGACCCGGCACGCGGACGACGACCAGTGGGAGGACGTCATCCGCATGGCCGTCGCCCAGGGCCGTCCCCTCGAACGCGCGGCGATCATCGGCGACCTGCTGGTCCGGGACACCGACCGGGCGGTCCTGCTGGCCCTGGCGTCGCTGGAGTACGCGGCCGAGCTGGAACCGGAGCTCCGCGAGGACGTCCGGTCGGCCGCCCGCCGGCTCATCCCCCCGAAGGACGAGGACACGGCACGGACGCTGGGCCGGCTCGGACCACTGGTCCTGGACCTGCTGCCGCGGTACACGGAGGCCGGCTACGGAGCCCACCTGTCAGTGATCGCGGCCGCGGAGGCGGGGGGCGAAGCAGCCGTCGGCTACCTCGCCGGCTACGCCCGGCACGCCGACGAACGGGTCCACAAGACCCTGACCGCCGCGTGGGACCGCTTCGACGTCCACCAGTACGCCGCCGAGGTGCTCACGAGGATGGACCCGCCGCCCACCGGGCTCGTCCTCGACTCGGACGCCAAAGCCGCGGCTTTGACCGGCTTCACCGGCCCGCCCGACCTGTTCGTCGGGTACCTGGTGTCCCGGAGCGCCCTGGCGCGTCTGCTGGGCCGCCAGCCGGTCGCGGGACTGACGCTGTGGAGCTTCTCCGGCGGGGCCGACGCGGAGTTCCTGCGCGGCCACACCTCGCTGCGGCGGCTGCGGATCCACGCCTGGACGGACCTGTCCGACCTGGGCGCACTGCACGGACTGCCCCTGGAGGAGGTCTCCCTCTCCCTCGACAACTCCACACCGCTCGGCCCGGCCCTCGCGAGCTGGCCCCGGCTGCGCAGGTTCAGCCTGACCGGCAGGAACGGCCCCTGGTCCTTCGGGGACTTCTCCGAGGAGTGCCGGCCCGAGTCGCTCGACCTGACCGGTACCGCCCCGGATCTGGCGGGACTGGGACGTCTGCGGAGCCTGCGGCACCTGGGGCTGGGCTACGACTGGCGGCCCGCCGGGGAGGCCGCGTGGGCGGAGCTCTCGGCACTGCGGGACCTGCGGGGGATCGAGGTGCACCCCGACGTGCTGGAGGGCCTCGCCGAGTTCGCGGACCTGCCCTCGCTGCGGAAGGTGTGGTGCTACGACGACGACAAGGAAAGCGATCCGGACGCCGAGGAGCGGATGCTCCGGCGCTTCCCGCACGCGCGGATCCGGAGGCTGCCGCAGACGTACGACGTCTGACCGGCCCACGGCCGAAGGGACCCACGACGAAGGGGCGGCCCCGGAACCTCTCGGTTCCGGGGCCGCCCCTTCGTACTGCTGTCGGCGACTGGCGCCTAGGCACCCTTCGACAGGTCCGGGCCGGAGCCCGTGGCCTCGATCGGGGGGAGGTCCGGCAGAGCCGACTTCTCCTCGCCGCGGAAGGTGAACTTGGCTTCCTCGCCCTCACCCTCCTTGCCGACGACCACGATGTGACCGGGGCGCAGCTCGCCGAAGAGGATCTTCTCCGACAGGATGTCCTCGATCTCGCGCTGGATCGTGCGACGCAGCGGACGCGCGCCCATGATCGGGTCGTAGCCGCGCTTGGCGAGCAGTGCCTTCGCCTCGGCGCTGAGCTCGATGCCCATGTCGCGGTCCTTCAGGCGGTCGTCCACCTTGGCGATCATCAGGTCGACGATCTGGACGATGTCTTCCTCGGTGAGCTGGTGGAAGACGACCGTGTCATCGACACGGTTGAGGAACTCGGGCCGGAAGTGCTGCTTGAGCTCCTCGTTGACCTTCGCCTTCATCCGGTCGTATCCGGTCTTCGTGTCTCCCTGGGCCGCGAAGCCGAGGTTGAAGCCCTTCGAGATGTCCCGCGTACCCAGGTTGGTCGTCATGATGATGACCGTGTTCTTGAAGTCCACGACCCGGCCCTGGGAGTCGGTCAGGCGACCGTCTTCCAGGATCTGGAGAAGGGAATTGAAGATATCCGGGTGCGCCTTCTCGACCTCGTCGAAGAGGACGACGGAGAACGGCTTCCGGCGGACCTTCTCGGTCAGCTGGCCGCCCTCCTCGTAGCCCACGTAGCCGGGGGGCGAACCGAAGAGACGGGAAACCGTGTGCTTCTCGCTGAACTCCGACATGTCGAGGGAGATCAGCGCGTCCTCGTCACCGAAGAGGAATTCGGCGAGCGTCTTGGACAGCTCGGTCTTACCGACACCGGACGGGCCGGCGAAGATGAACGAGCCACCCGGGCGCTTCGGGTCCTTCAGACCCGCACGGGTACGGCGGATCGCCTGGGAGAGCGCCTTGATGGCGTCCTTCTGGCCGATGACGCGTCGGTGGAGCTCGTCCTCCATGCGCAGCAGGCGCGAGGACTCCTCCTCGGTGAGCTTGAAGACCGGAATGCCGGTCGCGGTCGCCAGGACTTCGGCGATGAGCTCGCCGTCGACCTCGGCGACGACGTCCATGTCGCCGGCCTTCCATTCCTTCTCGCGCTTGGCCTTCGCCGCCAGCAGCTGCTTCTCCGAATCACGGAGGGAAGCCGCCTTCTCGAAGTCCTGGGAGTCGATGGCCGACTCCTTGTCGCGACGCACGTTCGCGATCTTCTCGTCGAACTCGCGGAGGTCCGGCGGCGCGGTCATCCGGCGGATGCGCATCCGGGAGCCGGCCTCGTCGATCAGGTCGATCGCCTTGTCCGGGAGGAAGCGGTCCGAGATGTACCGGTCGGCCAGGGTGGCCGCCTGCACGAGGGCCTCGTCCGTGATGGAGACGCGGTGGTGGGCCTCGTAGCGGTCGCGCAGGCCCTTGAGGATCTCGATGGTGTGCTGGAGGGAAGGCTCCGCCACCTGGATCGGCTGGAAGCGCCGCTCGAGAGCGGCGTCCTTCTCGAGGTGCTTGCGGTACTCGTCCAGCGTCGTGGCACCGATGGTCTGGAGCTCACCACGGGCCAGCATGGGCTTCAGGATGCTGGCGGCGTCGATCGCGCCCTCGGCGGCACCCGCACCCACGAGGGTGTGGAGCTCGTCGATGAACAGGATGATGTCGCCGCGGGTGCGGATCTCCTTGAGCACCTTCTTGAGGCGCTCCTCGAAGTCACCGCGGTAGCGGGAACCGGCGACCAGTGCACCCAGGTCGAGGGTGTAGAGGTGCTTGTCCTTGAGGGTCTCGGGCACCTCGCCCTTGACGATCGCCTGGGCCAGGCCCTCGACGACGGCGGTCTTGCCGACGCCGGGCTCGCCGATGAGGACCGGGTTGTTCTTGGTCCGGCGGGACAGCACCTGCATGACCCGCTCGATCTCCTTCTCGCGCCCGATGACCGGGTCGAGCTTGGATTCGCGGGCAGCCTGGGTGAGGTTGCGGCCGAACTGGTCCAGGACGAGCGAGGTCGAGGGCGTGCCCTCGGCCGGGCCGCCGGCCGTGGCCGACTCCTTGCCTCCGCCGGAGTAGCCGGAGAGCAGCTGGATGACCTGCTGCCGGACTCGGTTGAGATCGGCGCCCAGCTTCACCAGGACCTGGGCGGCGACGCCCTCGCCCTCGCGAATGAGGCCGAGCAGGATGTGCTCGGTGCCGATGTAGTTGTGGCCGAGCTGGAGGGCCTCTCGGAGCGAAAGCTCCAGGACCTTCTTCGCCCGCGGGGTGAAGGGGATGTGGCCGGAAGGGGCCTGCTGCCCCTGTCCGATGATCTCCTCAACCTGCTGGCGAACAGCCTCGAGCGAAATCCCGAGGCTCTCCAAGGCCTTAGCGGCGACACCCTCACCCTCGTGGATCAAGCCCAGGAGGATGTGCTCGGTGCCGATGTAGTTGTGGTTGAGCATCCGGGCTTCTTCCTGAGCCAGGACGACAACCCGCCGCGCGCGGTCGGTGAACCTCTCGAACATCGTTTATCGCTCCTCAGAGCGGTCGGGCAGTTCGGGGTCGGTCCCCGCCCTGTCCTTCCGCATGCTAGTCCCGCGGGGCGGGACAGCTCATTCCAACTGCCGACATCCGTCCGCGGCTCACCCTCACGTCCGTGGGAAAACCCGGTTGTAAGTGCCGACAACTGCTCCAACCCGATGGTGCGAGACGATGTTCCCGCAGGCCAGGCAGATACCCGTCACACGTGTACGCCGATGGCGAACGGAAGCCGGTCTCGGACCCTGCAAATCTGCGTGTCGCCCCGATCCACTAGGAATGTCTTACCCGTAGGAGCGGACAGTTCACGCCGGTGGACGACGGGTCCCTCCGCTACGGGCGAACACGTCGCCGTCCCGAATGTGGGACTCCACCCCCACGGATGTTTACGTTCCGCATTGATACGAGTGCTGAACGTCACATCGCGCGTAACCCCGGAGCGTTTGGGGAGTTGCTCCGGTCATGGCTCCCACCGCGCCGCCCGTCACTGTCCCGCTCCCCCGCACCGCGACCGGCACGACTGCGTCCTGGTACGAACGCGTGCTCGGCTGGCCACTGGCCGGCGGACCGCCCGTGCAGCTGGTGACCGGGGTCCTGTTCGACGTGCTTGAGCTGCCGGCCGATGCCGGCGCCGCGGTGCTGCGCAGACCCCTCGCGACGGGTCCGGTGGCGCTCATGGGCCGCAGGATGCGCTTCCTGGTGGCCGCGGGGAGCGCCGACGAGCTGGAGGGGCTGCTCGAGTGGCTGGAGTGGGGCGGGGTCGCCCTGGACCTGACCGCCCTGGGTACGGGTGGCCGGATCACCGCTCCGTTGCCTCCGGGACACCTCGTGGGGCCCGGTGAAAACCCTCGGGGGGCCGCCGTCTGGCTGCGGCCCCCCGAGCAGGGGTGCGAGGCACTGCTGCCCGCCCTGCCCGCGCACGGGCAGGGCGCCGGGCCCGGTCTCGGAGAAGACAGCGCCGGGCCCGGTCTCGTACGCCTGGTCGCGGCGGCGGCGACGGAATGCCACCGGGCGCGACTGAGGCGGCGTACGGCCCCTGCGAGGCGCGTCGTCACCGGGGGGCTGCCCGAGGGTCAGCCCCGGTTTTCGTAGGCCTCGCGGATCTCCTGCGGAACGCGGCCGCGATCGTTGACGCTCATTCCCTGGGCCTTGGCCCAGGCGCGGATCTCGGCGGTGTCCGGGTGACCGGACACCGCGGCGCCGCGGCCGCCCTTGGCACGCCCCGCCGCGGCACGGCCACCGGTGCGGCGGCCGCCCTTGGTGAACGGGTCGAGCAGAGTGCGGAGCTTTTCCGCGTTGGCGGTGGTGAGGTCGATCTCGTAGGTCTTGCCATCCAGAGCGAACGTCACCGTCTCGTCCGCCTCGCCGCCGTCGAGGTCGTCGACAAGAAGGACCTGAACCTTCTGTGCCACCGGGATTTCCTTTCATCGAAAAGCAGTACGCGGAAAGGAAACCGCTTTTGCCTGGAAAACACAAACCCCCTGTCACGGGTTCGGGTCCGCAACGGGTCGGGAAACGTGCGCGATTCGGACATAGGCCACACGTACGGGGGTCCCGGGAAATCCCCGCTGTGATCGATCACAGGTGCAGAAGCATCCGGCTGTTGCCCAAGGTGTTCGGCTTCACCCGTTCGAGACCCAGGAACTCGGCGACGCCCTCGTCATAGGAACGCAGCAGCTCGATGTACACATCGGTCTCGACCGGGGTCTCGCCGATCTCGACGAAGCCGTGCTTCGTGAAGAAGTCCACTTCGAAGGTCAGGCAGAAAACCCGGCTGACGCCTACCCTGCGGGCGGTCTGGAGCAACTTGTCGAGCACCAGATGGCCGACTCCCACGCCCTTCAAGTCGCGGTCGACGGCGAGAGTGCGGACTTCGGCCAGGTCTTCCCACATCACGTGGAGCGCGCCACAGCCGACCACCTGACCGTCGGAGTCGCGTTCGGCGACCCAGAACTCCTGGATGTCCTCGTAAAGGACGACCGGCGCTTTGTCGAGCAGGATGCGCTGCTGCACGTACTGGTCGAGGAGGCGGCGCAGCGCGGGAACGTCACCGGTGCGCGCTCGGCGGATCGTCACTGTTTTTGCATCTGCAGCGGAAAACTCACCCATGCCCGGACGTTATCGCCCCGGGTCCGTGCTCCGCCCGCCGGAGTCGTCTTCGGCGCCGGGTGCCGGGGCCGGGGAGTCCGCGGGCTCTTCGGGGGCGGCCGGCTGCACGATGCGTACGGCGTCCCGGAGTGCCTCGCGCTGTTCCGCCGACATCATCCCGAAGAAGGCCACGAGAGCGGCGGCGGGGTTGTCGCTCGTCGACCAGGCTTCGTTCATCAGTGCGGCCGAGTACGCGGCTCGGGTGGAGACCGCCGTATATCGATAGGCCCGGCCTTCCGCTTCCCGGCGGACCCAGCCCTTCTGATGGAGATTGTCCATAACGGTCATGACCGTGGTGTACGCGATGGACCGTTCCTGCTGGAGGTCCTCCAGGACTTCGCGAACGGTGACCGGGCGGTTCCACTGCCACACCCGCGTCATGACTGCGTCTTCGAGTTCTCCCAAGGGGCGAGGCACATCAGCACGATAGTGCGGGTTGTGCGGAATTGCCCGGCTATTCGGGATCCAACGCGCAACAAAAACGGGCGCACGGCCCTGGAGGCCGTACGCCCGTCCCCTTGCGGGGCCTGCTTGCGGGGCTACTCGTGGGTCTGGGACCGGGGCTGCTGGGCGGCCTCGGCACGGGAGAGCACGGCGTCGACGACCGCGTCCTCCTTGGCCTTGTTGGCACCGCCCTGGCTCTTCACGATCGTCACGACGAGCGCGATGAAGAACACGGCCATCACGAAGGGGGGCACGAGCGCGGAAACGTAGTCCATGCCCCCAGCCTAGCTACCCGGCCGCGCGCCCGGCCTCCGGGGGCGGCGTGGGCTTGCGGCGCGGCGGGAACACCTCGCCCGGGGTGGGGATGGGCCGCCCCGGCCGGTCGTCGGGATGCGGCTTGGGCTGCGGCCGCGCCGGGTCGCTCTCCTTGCCGGAGTCGGAGCCGGAGCCCTGACCCGTGGCACGGCCCGCTCCCGTGGCGGTGCCGCCCGCGAGGGTCAGCAGCCGGGTCCGCGGGGCCGGCGCCGTGGACAGCCTGCGGCGTACGGAGCGCTCCGCGATCCCCTGCGCCCGGTCCAGCAGCGCGGCCGCGACCGGGTTGGCGCGCAGCGCCCGCAGGGCGGCGAGGTCGTCCGGCACCGGCTCGTAGCCGGCGGCCAGGGCGTCCTGCAGCAGTTCCAGGTAGCCGGGGAGGCTCCCGGGCAGGGCGGCTCTGTACCGGGCCAGGTCGGCGAGGAGGAAGGCTCTGAGCCGGCCCGCCTCCTGGACCGCGTCGTCCACCGACGCCGCGAGGCGCAGGCAGTCCTGGACCTCGGTGGCCGTCAGTGGGGCCGTCGTGGACTGAAGGGCGTGAGCGAGCGAGCGCCTGAGCACGTGAAGCTCATCGGCGCCGAACGCCATGCCGCCGCGGGATCCGTAGGGCGTGGGCATGGGCCGAAGATACGCGCTAATCGGACAAAATTCCCTCAGCGGACACGTGCGCGGCGCGTGTCCCCGCGGAATGGACCCGGCGGACCCGGCCCGGCCGCTCAGCCCGGCCGCTCAGCCCGGCCGCTCAGCCCGACCGCTTGACCTCGCGGAGGAAATCGGCCCAGGCGGCCTGGGTGGTGGCGAGAACGAGATGGGCCGGGTCGGCACGGTCGGCCACGCGGACCAGGGTGCCGGGGGCGGCGCTGACGTACACGCAGTTGTCCCCCTCGCCGCAGAACGAGGACTTCTGCCAGGCGGGCCGAGCGGTCATGGTGTCTCCTCCGTTCACGGGCGCGTGCAGCGCCGTGGACGAGCTCCCGGTATTTCTCGTGGGGTGACGGTATCCCCGTGACGGCCGCACTTCGGCCATTTCCGGGGAATTTCCCATGCCAGGCGTCAGGACACGGTAAGGACGTGCGTGCGGGCCGGCGAGCCTTGCGTTCAGGGCCGTGCGTTCCGCTCCGGCGCGCACGTCACCCGTTCCGGATTACCGGAGGGGAATCTCGTAGGCGATCTCCGAGTGCCGGTCGCAGACCACGATGTCGGCGGTCTCCACCGCGCGGCCGTCCGCCGCGTAGTGGGTGCGCTCGATCTCGGTGATCAGGTCTCCGACGGTGATGCCGAGCAGACCGGCCTGGCGGCGGGTCGCGCGCGCCGGGCGCGGGACCTCCAGCGCCGAGGTGACCGTGATGCCGATCGCGCGCATCCGCTGGACGATTCCGGCGCCCTTGTGGGGACCCAGCTCGGGCAGCAGGACCGGGGTTCCGTCGGTGACGGCCATCGGCTCCCATGATTCGCACACCTCGAAGGGCCGGTCCTCGTCGAGGAAGGCGTACGTGGTGAGCACGCACGGGTCCCCCGGGGCGATCGCGAGCCGCTCCGCTATGCCCTCGGTGGCGGCGACCCGGGTCTTGGTGTGGGACCGGGACTCCCCGCGAACGGGCCCGGAGCCGGCCGGGCCGCCGCCGCCGCGGGAGCGGACCACGCGCAGCCGGGCGCGCGGGACCCGGACGTAGGTGCCGGCGCCGGCCCGGCCGTCGAGGAGGCCCTCGATGATCAGGAGTTCCATCGCGCGCTGGGTGACGGACTGCCCGACGCGGTACTCGGCGGCCAGCCGGGCCCGGGAGGGGAGCCTGCCGCCGACGGGCCACTCCCCGGCCCGGATCCGGGTCCGCAGGGCGTCCGCGACGCGCGAGTAGGCGGTGTCACGGGGCATGCGGGCCGTCCGTCCTGTACTCGCCTGGGCAGTCGGCTCGCCAACATACGACATCCCCGGCGGGCCCGTGGGGCGAAAACGGCCCCCGCCCCGCGGGGAGGACGGGGGCCGTCGGGCCGGACGGCGGGCCCGCGGCGGGCCCGCCCGGTCAGTCGAAGCTGGGCGCGTTGCGCTCGTAGACCAGCCGCAGGCCGACCAGGGTGAGCCAGGGCTCGTGCTCGTCGATGGCCGCGGCCTCACCGAGGACGATGGGGGCCAGACCGCCCGTGGCGATGACGCGGACGTCGTCCGGGGAGCCGCCCGGGCCGGCCAGCTCCTTGGCCATCCGGGCCACGATCCCGTCGACCTGGCCGGCGAATCCGTAGACCACGCCCGACTGCATCGCCTCGACGGTGGACTTCCCGATGACGTTGCGCGGGCGGGCCAGCTCGATCTTGCGGAGCTGGGCGCCGCGCACACCGAGGGCCTCCATGGAGATCTCGATGCCCGGGGAGATCACCCCGCCGACGTACTCGCCCTTCGCGGACACGGCGTCGAAGGTGGTGGCCGTACCGAGGTCGACCACGATCGCCGGGCCGCCGTAGAGCTCGACCACCGCGACCGCGTTGACGATGCGGTCGGCGCCGACCTCCTTCGGGTTGTCCATGAGGATCGGGACGCCCGTCTTGGTGCCGGGTTCCACGATCACCGCCGGGACGTCGCCGTAGTAGCGGCGGGTCACCTCGCGCAGCTCGTGCAGGACCGCCGGCACCGTCGAGCAGATCGCGATGCCGTGGATGCCGTCGCCCAGCTCGTTGCCGAGCATCGGGTGCATGCCCATCAGGCCCTGCATCAGCACGGCCATCTCGTCGGCCGTGCGGCGCGGGTCGGTCGAGACCCGCCAGTGCTCGACGATCTCGTCACCGTCGAACAGGCCCAGGACCGTATGGGAGTTGCCCACGTCGATGGTGAGGAGCATCGGTTACACCGCTTCGCGGAGGTCGAGGCCGATGTCCAGGATCGGGGAGGAGTGGGTGAGCCCGCCGACCGCGAGGTAGTCGACGCCCGTCTCGGCGTAGGCGCGGGCGTTGTGCATGGTGAGGCGGCCCGAGGACTCCAGCACCGCGCGGCCGTGGACCAGGGCCACCGCCTCCGCGGTCTCGATGGGCGTGAAGTTGTCGAGCAGGATCAGGTCCGCGCCCGCGTCCAAGGCCTCGCGGACCTGCTGGAGGGTGTCCACCTCGACCTCGATGGGGAGGTCCGGGAACTGCTCGCGCACGGCCTTGAAGGCCTCGCGGACGCCGCCCGCCGCGATCACGTGGTTGTCCTTGACCAGCGCCGCGTCGGAGAGGGACATCCGGTGGTTGACGCCGCCGCCGCAGCGGACCGCGTACTTCTCCAGGCAGCGCAGGCCCGGCGTGGTCTTGCGGGTGTCGCGGACCTTGGCCTTGGTGCCCTCCAGCTCGTCGGCCCACGCGCGGGTCGCCGTGGCGATGCCCGACATCAGGCAGAGCAGGTTGAGCGCGCTGCGCTCGCCGGTGAGCAGGTCCCGGGTGCGGGCCCGTACGGACAGCAGCACCTGGCCGGGCTCGACGCGGTCGCCGTCCTCGACGTGCCGCTCGACCTCGAAGGTGTCGGTGCAGACGACGGACAGGACCGCCTCCGCGACGCGTAGGCCGGCGACCGTGCCCGCCTCGCGCGCGGTGAAGTCGGCCGTCGCGACGGCGTCCTCGGGGACGGTGGCGACGGTGGTCACGTCGACCCCGCCGTCGAGGTCCTCGGAGATCGCCATGTGCGCGATGTCCTCGACCTCGATGGGGTCCAGGCCCGCGTCCACGAGCAGCTGGGCGAGCGCCGGGTCGAGGCCGGTCTCCTCGCCCTCGCCGCAGGCGCAGTCGTCGCCGCAGCCGCCGCCCTCGCTCTGGTCGAGCAGCGGAAGCTCCTCGTGCTCGTGGGGGGTGTGCTCGTGCTCGTGCTCGTGCGTGCTCACGGTTACCGCTCCAGGCTGTCGGTGCTCAGGGGGATCTGTACGGACGGGAAGTCCGCCGAGTCGGTGGGGGTGACGACCAGGGCCCGCCGCTCGGTCGCGGACAGGCGTACGACGAGGTGGCGGCGCCAGTCGGTGTCGTCCCGGTCGGGGTGGTCCTCGCGCCAGTGGCAGCCGCGGGTCTCCGTGCGCCGCTGGGCGGCGGCGACCAGCACCCGGGCCACGCACAGCAGGTTGGTGGCCTCCCAGGTCTCCGTGCCGGGGACGGCCGTCTTGCCCTGGCTCTCCAGCTCCGTCAGCGCCGTCGCGTACAGGGCTTCGAGCGCGGCGGCGGCCCGGCTGAGCGACTCGGCGGAGCGGAGCACTCCCGCGCCGTCGGTCATGATGCGCTGGATCTCGTAGCGCGCCTCGGCGGGCTGGAGGGGGCCGGTGGCCGGGACGGGGATGCCGGGGCCGTTGCCGGCGGGCGGGTTGCCGATGATCTCGTCGGCGATCCGCTCGGCGAAGACCAGGCCCTCCAGCAGGGAGTTGGAGGCCAGCCGGTTCGCGCCGTGCACGCCGGTGCAGGCGACCTCGCCGCAGGCGTACAGCCCGGGGACGGTGGTGCGGCCGTGCAGGTCGGTCCGTACGCCGCCGGAGGCGTAGTGCGCGGCGGGGGCGACCGGGATGGGCTCGGTGACCGGGTCGATGCCGTGGGAGCGGCAGGCGGCCAGGATGGTCGGGAAGCGCTGCTCCCACATCTGCGCGCCGAAGTGCCGGGCGTCCAGGTACATGTGCTCGGCGCCCTGCTCCTGCATGCGGCGCATGATGCCCTTGGCGACGATGTCGCGGGGGGCGAGCTCGGCGAGCTCGTGCTGGCCGGTCATGAAGCGGACGCCGTCGGCGTCGACGAGGTACGCGCCCTCGCCGCGCACGGCCTCCGACACCAGGGGCTGTTGGCCTTCCGCGTCGGCGCCGAGGAAGAGCACGGTGGGGTGGAACTGGACGAACTCGAGGTCGGAGACCTCGGCCCCGGCGCGCAGCGCGAGGGCCACGCCGTCGCCCGTGGAGACGGACGGGTTGGTCGTCGCGGAGAACACCTGGCCCATGCCGCCGGTCGCCAGGATCACGGCGGGCGCGTGGACGGCGCCGACCCCGTCGTGCTGGCCCTCGCCCATGACGTGCAGGGTGACGCCCGCGGTACGGCCCCGCGCGTCCTGCAGGAGGTCCAGTACGAGGGCGTTCTCCACGGTCTCGATGCCGGCCTCCTGGACGGCTTCGACGAGCGCCCGGGAGATCTCGGCGCCGGTGGCGTCCCCGCCGGCGTGCGCGATGCGCCGGCGGTGGTGGCCGCCCTCGCGCGTCAGCTCGATCTCCCCGGTCTCGGCGGAGGTGTCGAAGACGGCGCCCTCGGCGATGAGCCGGCGCACGGCGCCCGGGCCCTCGGTGACCAGGAGCCGGACGGCGGCCTCGTCGCACAGGCCCGCGCCCGCGACGAGGGTGTCCTCGAGGTGCTGCTCGGGGGTGTCCCCGTCGCCGAGGGCGGCGGCGATGCCGCCCTGGGCCCAGCGGGTGGAGCCGTCGTCGAGCCGGGCCTTGGTGACCACGACGGTACGGCGGCCCGCGGCCGCGCAGCGCAGCGCGACGGTCAGGCCGGCGACGCCGGAGCCGACGACCACGACATCGGCGTCCACGGACCAGCCGGGGGCCGGGGCGTGCAGCCGTATGCCGGTGCTGGCGCCCGGTGTTGCGGGGCCTCTGCCTGTGGTGCTCACGCGTGTGCTCCGAACTCCAATGGGATGTTGTCGATCAGCCTGGTCGCGCCCACCTTCGCGGCGACGGCCAGTACGGCCTGACCGGTGAAGCCGGGGCCGGCCTCGGTGAAGTCCTGCGGATTCACCAGCGCCAGGTAGTCCAGCACGAGGGGCGGCTCGTGGCGGCCCGCCTCCTGGAGGACGTGGCGCGCGGCGGCCCGTACGGCGTCCGGCAGCCCGGCGCCCGCCGCCGCGACGGCGTGGGCGTCGGCGGAGGCCCGGATCTCGCCGAGCCGGGCCAGGCCGGAGGCCCGCTCGTCGCCGGCCGGCGGGGCCTGCGCCGCGGCGCGGGCGCGCAGCGCGGCCTGCGCGGCGAGCCGGTCGCGGCCGGCGAACAGGGCGCGGGAGAGGGCGAGGGCGGTGTGCCGCTCCTTGGCGGAGAGGTAGCGGTTGCGGGAGGACAGGGCGAGCCCGTCCTCCTCGCGGACGGTCGGTACGCCGACCACCTCGACGGGGAAGTTCAGGTCGGTCACCATCCGCCGGATCAGCGCCAGTTGCTGCGCGTCCTTCTGGCCGAAGAAGGCCAGGTCGGGGCGGGTGAGGTGGAGCAGCTTGGCGACGACGGTCAGCATGCCGTCGAAGTGCCCGGGGCGGGTGGCGCCTTCGAGGCGCCCGCCCATCGGTCCGGCACTGACGCGGACCTGGGGGTCCCCGCCGGGGTACACCTCGTCGACGGCCGGGGCGAACACGGCGTCCGAGCCCGCCGCTTCGGCCAGGGCCAGGTCGGCGTCGAGGGTGCGGGGGTAGCGGTCGAGGTCCTCGTTCGCCCCGAACTGGAGGGGGTTGACGAAGACCGTGACCACGACCTGGCCGGTGGGGCCGACCTGCGCGCGGGCGGTGCGGACCAGGGTGGCGTGGCCCTCGTGGAGGGCGCCCATGGTCATGACGACGGCGCGGCGGGCGGCGGGACCGGTCCGGGCGAGGCCGTGCAGTTCGCGGGCGGTGTCGAGGAGGATCACCGGTCACCACCCGCGGATCCCGTGGGGCCGGTGGAACCCGGGCCGGAGCCTGAGCCGTTGGCTCCGTTGGCTCCGTTCGCTCCGTCGGCGAGGACGCCGAGGAGGTCCTCGGCGAGCTCGGGCTTGAGCAGACCGTGCGCCAGGGCCCGGTCGGCGGTCGTACGGGCCATCGCGAGGTACCCGGCGACCGTGCCCGGGGCGTGCTTGCGCAGCTCCGAGACGTGCGCGGCGACGGTGCCGGCGTCGCCGCGGGCCACGGGGCCGGTCAGGGCGGCGTCACCGGAGCGCAGGGCGTTGTCGAGGGCCGCGCCGAGCAGCGGGCCGAGCATCCGGTTCGGGTGCTCGACGCCCGCCTTGGCCAGCAGTTCCATCGACTGGGCGACCAGGGTGACCAGGTGGTTCGCGCCGAGGGCGAGGGCCGCGTGGTACAGCGGGCGGTTCGCCTCCGCGATCCACTCGGGCTCCCCGCCCATCTCGATGACCAGGGCCTCGGCGGCGAGCCGCAGCTCGTCGGGGGCGGTCACCCCGAAGGAGCAGCCCGCGAGGCGCTGCACGTCCACCTCGGTGCCGGTGAAGGTCATCGCGGGGTGCAGGGCCAGCGGGAGGGCGCCCGCGCGGCGCGCCGGGTCCAGCACGGAGACCCCGTACCGCCCGGAGGTGTGGACGAGGAGCTGTCCCGGGCGGACCGCGCCGGTCTCGGCGAGGCCCTCCACCAGGGACGGCAGCGCGTCGTCGGGGACGGTGAGCAGCACGAGGTCGGCGACTTCGAGGACCTGCGCGGGCGGTACGACGGGGACGTCGGGCAGCATCCGCGCGGCGCGGCGGCGCGAGGCGTCGGAGACGCCGGACACCGCGACGGGGCGGTGCCCGGTCTGCTGCAGGGCGCGGGCCAGGGCGGGGCCGACCCGGCCGGCTCCGACGACACCGACGGCGAGCCTGGCGGGGCGCTCCGCCTGAGGGGCTGTATTCACGCGGGGAAGGCCTTCCGTTCCAGTCCGCGGGGGGTACCGGACGATACGTCGCCATGCTAGCTCCTGGCGTACGGGCCGGTCGGCGATGATCGGGGCATGAACGAGGACACGGAGCGGAGCACGGGCGCGCAGCCGAGCACGGGCGGGGAGCCGGAACGGGTCACGGACGCGGAGCGGGTCACGGACGCGGAGCGGGTCGCCGAGCGGTTGGTCGCGGCGGGGCGGGTCGCGGAGCGGAAGCTGTCGCACAGCCTGCGGGAGGCGACGGTCGGAGAGCTGCTGGCGGACCTGGGCGGTCTGGCCGCGGACCCCGACGAGCCGGCCGACGTGTACGGCACCGGTGTCGTGGAGCGGCTGGAACGCCGGGTCGCGGAGCTGCTCGGGACCGAGGACGCGGCGTTCTTCCCGACCGGGACCATGGCCCAGCAGATCGCGCTGCGCTGCTGGGCCGGACGGACCGGGAACCCCGTGGTCGCCCTGCATCCGATGAGCCATCCGGAGCGGTGGGAGGGCGGTGCGCTGTCCGTGGTCTCGGGCCTGCGGACCGTCCACCCGACGGGCGAACCGCGCCAGCCGGCCGCCTCGGAGGTCGCCGGGCTGCCGGAGCCGTTCGGGACGCTGATGCTGGAGCTCCCGCTGCGCGACGCGGGCTTCCTGCTGCCCACGTGGGGGGAGCTGTCGGCGCTGGTGGACACCGCCCGGGAACGGGACGCGGTGGTCCACTTCGACGGCGCCCGGCTGTGGGAGTCCACGGTGCACTTCGGCCGGACGCTCCCGGAGATCGCGGCGCTGGCGGACTCGGTGTACGTCTCCTTCTACAAGTCGCTGGGCGGCCTGAGCGGGGCGGCGCTCGCCGGATCCGCCTCGCTGGTGGAGGAGGCCAGGGTCTGGCGCCACCGCTACGGGGGCCAGATCTTCCGCCAGTTCCCGGCCGCGCTCTCCGCCCTGGCCGGGCTGGAACGGGAGCTGCCGAGGCTTCCGTCCTACGTGGCCAAGGCGCGGACGGTGGCGTCCGCGCTGTCCTCGGCCCTCGCCGCCGCCCCGGCGGTCCCCTGGTTCCGGGTCACCCCGGAGGTCCCGCACACCCACCAGTTCCAGGTGTGGCTCCCCTACGACGCGGACCGCCTCACCGAGGCGGGCGTCCGCCTCGCGGAGGAGACGGGCACGATGCTCTTCCGCCGCTGGTCCCCCGACGGCCCGCCCGGCCTGTCCATGACGGAGGTCGAGGTCACCGCGCCGGGCCTGTCCTGGACGGAGGCGGACGTGGCCGAGGCGGTCGCAGGCTTCGCGGCCCGCCTCTAGCCTCCGGCGGGCGCCGGAGGCCGGGGCGCCGCTGCGCGGCCACCCCGCACGGCCGGACGGGGGAAAGTCCGACGCGCCCCGTCAACCGCGCGGCCGGCGCACCGGCAGAATGATCCGATGAGCGTCACCATCGGCATCACCGGGCTCCCCGCGGAGGGGATCGGCTTCGCGCCGTCCCCCCTCGCGGAGCTCTGCATGGCGTTGCACGCGCTCTCCCAGCCCGGCCACCATCCCGGGCTCGCCTCCTGGACCTCCACCACCACCGCCGCGCTCGAACCCGAGCTCGCGGACCGGCTGCTGGAGGGCGATTTCATGTGGCGCAGCTCCTTCGCCGACATCTTCATGGCCTGGGCCGGGATCCCCGGCGGCTCCGGCCGGCCCGCCGCGACGCTGGCCGCCGAGCTCGACGTACTGGACCGGCTGGACGACGAGCGGTTCGTGACGGCCGCCCTGGAGCACTGCCGGCTGGCGCTGTACAACGACGGCGGCGGGCCCTCGCCGCTCTCGGATCCGCTCGCCCGCGCCAAGGCCCTGGAGACGGCCTCCGCGCGCGGACCCGCCCAGCTGGCGTTCGCCGTGCGGGTGCTGGACGACACCGCGGGGGTACGGGTCTGGCTGCGCCGGCTGCTGGAGGACTGCGACGAGGCCTTCTTCGCGGAGACCTGGCGCCGGATCGAACCCCGCCAGAGCGCGGACGTCCGCCACAAGACGGAGCTGCTGCGGCGCAAGGGGCTGGCGGCCGCCCTCAAGGAGGTCTCCCCGGCGCTGAGCGTCGACGAGGGGCTGACCACGGTCACGGTGGACAAGATGGTCCACGGTTCCACGACCGCCACCGATCCCCGAATAGGCGACGGGCTGCTGTTCGTGCCCACGAACTTCGGCTGGCCCCACCTGCTGGTGCTGCACGCACCGGGCTGGCGTCCGGTCATCCACTATCCGCTCGGCTCTCCCGAACTGGCCGCGTCCCCCGGGTCGGTGGAACTGCTGCAGCGGCGCATGGAGGCCTTGGCCCACCCGATGCGGATGCTGCTGTGCCGCAATCTGGCGCGTGCCCCTTACACGACCGGCGAATTGGCGGCCGCGCACGGGATCAGCGCCCCGGAGGTCTCCCGCCACCTGGCGGTGCTGAAGAAGGCCGGGCTTCTCCAAACCCGCCGTCAAGGGCGTTATGTCCAGCATCAGTTGGACCTCGCGGCCGTCTCCCGTATCGGATCCGACTTCATCGAGGGCATTCTCCGCTAGCTCGAAGAGTGGCCTTTGGCCGGTTCTCGACGGCGCGGAATCACCGATATACGGATTTCATAAACCGAAATCAGCGAAAACTCTGGCCATGGCCGCCACTTGGTGTTTAACGTGCGTCCACCGATCCCCCCACGCAACGCACCGCACCTGACCCGCACCTGCCGTGGAAGGACTTTCATGCCCTCACGCCGTATAGCCGCAGCCACCGCCGCCCTGGCGGCCGCGGCCCTTGTCTCCCCGCTGCTGCTCGCCGGACCGGCCGGAGCCACCGGCAGCCCGCAGAGCGACGCCGCCCGGGGTGACGCGCTGGCCAGGAAACTGGTCAAGGAAGCCACCGGCAAGGGTGCCAACAACCACCTGAAGGTCTTCCAGGCCCTCGCCGACTACAACGACGGCACCCGCGTGGCGGGTTCCAAGGGCCACGTCCAGTCGGCCAAGTACGTCGAAGCCGTCATGCGTGCGGCCGGGTACAAGGTCACCAGGAACGAGTTCGACTTCGTGTACGTCGAGACGATCGCCGAGACCCTGAAGGTCAACGGTGCCGCGGGCCGCGACGTCCCGGTCAAACTGATGACGTACACCGCCAGCGGCCCGGCGAACGGCGTGACGGCCCAGCTCGCCGTCGCCCCGGTCGACGCGGACGGTACGAACGGCTGCGAGCCCGGCGACTTCGCCGCGGGCGCCTTCACCGGGAAGATCGCCCTGGTCAAGCGCGGCGGCTGCACCTTCGCGATCAAGCAGGCGAACGCGGCGGCGGCCGGAGCGGTCGGCGCGGTCATCTACAACAACACGGCGGGCGCCCTGAACGGCACCCTCGGTGCCGCGGACGCGGGCAAGGTCCCGACCGGTGGCGTCTCCCAGGAGGAGGGCGAGAAGCTCGCCGCCGAGGCCGCGGCCGGGCCGGTCTCGGTCACCCTCGACATCCGCGAGTTCCGGGAGAGCCGCAAGACGTACAACGTCGTCGCGGAGACCCGCGGCGGCGACGAGAACAACACCGTGTTCCTCGGAGCCCACCTGGACTCCGTCAAGGCGGGCCCGGGCATCAACGACAACGGCTCGGGCTCGGCCGGCATCCTCCAGGTCGCACAGCGGCTCGCGAGCAGCCAGTCGAAGATCAAGAACAAGGTCAAGTTCGCCTGGTGGTCGGCGGAGGAGTTCGGCCTGCTCGGCTCCGAGGCGTACGTCGACGGACTGACGGACGCGCAGAGGAAGCAGATCAAGCTGTACTTGAACTTCGACATGATCGCCTCGCCGAACTCCGCCTACTTCGTCTACGACGGCGACGACTCCGACAAGGTCGGCTCGGGCCCCGGCCCGGAGGGCTCGGCGCAGCTGGAGAAGGGCATCACCGACTTCCTCGACGGCCGCGGCATCCCGCACGAGGGCTCGGACTTCACCGGGCGCTCCGACTACGGCCCGTTCATCGCGGCCGGGATCCCGTCGGGCGGTACGGACACGGGCGCCGAGGGCATCAAGACGGCGGCGCAGGCGGCGAAGTTCGGTGGCCAGGCCGGGGTCGCGTACGACGTGAACTACCACGGCAAGGGCGACACCATCGCGAACATCGACCAGAAGGCGCTCGACATCAACGTCGACGTCATCGCGAACGCGGTGGGGCACTACGCGTACGACCTGGCTCCGCTGAGCCGGCCCGTCGTCTCTGCGCCGAGCACCGGCGGTGCCGGCGGTGGCGGCCTGCGCGAGGGTCACGACCACGACGTGACGCAGTAGTCCGGACCCGGACCTCGAACGGCGGCGGGGCTGGATGAATCCAGCCCCGCCGCCGTTCGAGGCGATCTCTTCAGCCCCTCCGGCGTTCGAGGAGCGGGGTCCTGGGCGGAGCCCCGGCCGCTACCCGGGCCACCGGCGGACGCCGACCGGCTCCACCAGCCAGCCGAAGTCTCCGAGGCCACCGCGCGCGGTGAGTTCCGCCGCCTCCCCGGCCAGGGACAGGGCCCGGACGTACGCCGCCGGGTCGGCGGAGGCCAGCGCGAGCGGGGGCCGGGCCCCGGAGACTCCGAGTGCCGCCAGCGCCGACCGCTGGGTCAGCAGCACCGCCCCGGGCCCCGCGCACGCGTCGAGCGCCACGTGGGCCGTGACGTCGCAGCCGCCGTCCGGCACGGGCGCGACCTCCCGACCGGCCCGGAATCCGGTCAGCGTCCCGAAGGGCGGGCGGGCGTCCCGGGTGTGGGCGTAGTCCACCGCGACCGCGAGGCCCCGCTCGACGGCCGCGACGGCCGCCGACCAGGCCTCGTCACGCGCCCGCCCGATCTCCGCACGGCCCGGGCCCGGCCACCACCGCTCCAGCCAGGCCCGGTCCCGCCCCTCCACAGGGCCGCCCTCGCTCTCCGTACCGTCCCGCGCGACCTCCACGTAACGTCCGTCCTCGGCGAGGTCCAGCGGTACGTTGTCGAGCCACTCGTTCGCGAAGAGCAGCCCCCTGGCGCCCCCGGGCGGCTCGCTCACCCACCGGATCCGCTCGTCCAGCCCGCCGGGGCGCCCCGCGCGCTCCACCGCGTACGGCCGCACGCGCGCGGCCGTCTCCGCGGGCAGCGCCCCCAGTACCCCGGCCAGCAGCTCCCCCCGCCCGGCCCCTACGTCGACCAGGTCCAGCTCCTCCGGACGGCCGAGCTCCTCGTCCACCCACAGGAGCAGCTGGGCCACGGCTCCCGCGTAGAGCGGCGAGGCATGCACGGACGTGCGGAAATGCCCTGCGGGGCCCGGACCGCCGGGCCGTAGGTAGAAGCCGTCGGGCCCGTACAGCGCCCGCTCCATCGCCGTCCGCCAGCGGACCGGCCCCCTCTGCGCCGTGCCTTCACCCTGAGTGCTCACTGGAGAAAGGTTATGGTCGCCTCCACCTCCGGTAGTACTCCCTCGCCATGTGGATCGCCCCTCTGGTTGACTCCAGCACCTATCCGGCTTCCCTACTCTGGGTTACGTGCAGCGCCTCTACGACTTCCTCCGCAGACACCCGACCGGCGTCGACAGCTTCTGGGCCGTCCTCCTCTTCGGGTTCTCGATGGCATCCGTGGCCTCGACGCACCAGACCACCGGCGAGGCGCTGCTCGCCACGCCCGCTGTGGTGGCCCTGAGCAGCGCGGTCGCGCTGCGCCGCAAGTGGACCGTGCCGGTGTTCTGGCTGACCGTAGTCACCGGCCTCTACCAGCTGGCCATCGGCGGCATCGCGGACGTCCACGACTTCGCCATGCTCGTCGTGCTCTTCACGATCGCCGCCGCCGACGTGCCGCGCTGGCTCTCGCGCACCGCCCTCGGCTGGGGTCTGCTCGCTTCCCCGCTGTACTTCGTGCGCGTCGGCGTGGACAAGGGGGCGTCCGGCCCCGAGAGCATCATGTTCGTCCTGTTCATGATGGTCCCCTTCGCCCTCGCCTGGGTGACGGGCGATTCCCTGCGCACCCGCCGCGCCTACTACGCCCAGCTCGTCGAGCGCAACCAGCGCCTGGAGCAGGAGCGCGCGGCCCAGGCCAAGGTCGCCGTGGCCGCCGAGCGCGCCCGGATCGCCCGCGAGCTGCACGACGTCGTCGCGCACAACGTCTCGGTGATGGTGGTCCAGGCCGACGGCGCCGCCTATGTGATGGACGTGGCCCCCGAGCAGGCCAAGGAGGCCTTGCAGACCATCTCCGGCACCGGGCGCCTGGCGCTCGCGGAGATGCGCCGGCTGCTGGGCGTCCTGCGCACGGGCGAACCGCAGGAGTCCGAGGACTACGTGCCGCAGCCCGACGTGGAACAGATCGAGGTCCTGGTCGAGCAGGTCCGCGCGGCCGGGCTCGCGGTGGACTTCGAGGTCGAGGGCGCCCCGCGCAAACTGCCCAGCGGCGTGGAGCTGACGGCGTACCGGATCGTGCAGGAGGCGCTGACGAACACGCGCAAGCACGGCGGCCCGGACGCCAGCGCCAGCGTGCGACTCGTGTACTTCGACGACGGGCTCGGCCTGCTGGTCGAGGACGACGGCCGGGGCGCGGCCCACGAACTGTACGAGGACGGCGGCGCGGACGGCGCCGGCCACGGCCTGATCGGCATGCGCGAACGCATCGGTATGGTCGGGGGGACCCTGGACGCGGGTCCCCGGCCCGGAGGCGGCTTCCGGATCAGTGCCCTGCTTCCCCTCAAGAAAAGGTGACCATGTCCTTCCCCACCAGCCCCTCCATCCGCGTGATGCTGGTCGACGACCAGGTGCTGCTGCGCACCGGCTTCCGCATGGTCCTCGCCGCCCAGCCCGACATGGAGGTCGTCGCCGAGGCCGGCGACGGCCTGGAGGCGCTGGAGGTGCTGCGGGCCACGAAGGTGGACGTGGTGCTGATGGACGTCCGCATGCCCCGGCTCGACGGGGTGGAGGCGACGCGCCGCATCTGCGAGCCGGACGAACACCCCAAGGTCATCATCCTGACCACCTTCGACCTGGACGAGTACGCCTTCTCGGGCCTGAAGGCGGGCGCCAGCGGGTTCATGCTCAAGGACGTCCCCCCGGGCGAACTCCTCGCCGCGATCCGCTCGGTGCACAGCGGCGACGCGGTCGTCGCCCCGTCCACCACGCGCCGGCTGCTGGACCGCTTCGCGCCGATGCTCCCGTCCACCTCCGCGGAGCCGCGCAACAAGGACGTCGAGCGGCTGACGGAGCGCGAGCGCGAGGTCATGATGCTCGTCGCCCAGGGCCTGTCGAACGGCGAGATCGCCGCCCGCCTGGTCCTGTCGGAGGCCACGGTCAAGACCCACGTCGGCCGCATCCTGACCAAGCTGAACCTGCGCGACCGGGTGCAGGTCGTGGTCCTGGCGTACGAGACCGGGCTGGTCCGCGCGGGCGGCGGGGCCCTGTAGACCGTGCGCACCGCAGAACTGCCCTCCACCGCCGAGGGCTCCATACCCCGGGCCGCCCGGGCCCGCCGCGGGCGCTCGCCGCTCACCGCGGTGCTGGGGGCGGCCGCACTGGCCCTGGCGATCCTGTTCACGGCGGGCTGCCAGTCCGCCTCCCCGGACGCGGACTCGGACTCGGACTCGTACGTGGATCCGGGCCCGGACCCGGACCCGGGGATCACCGAGGCGCGCACCTATTCGGTGTTCCACTGGAACGTGGCGGGCAGCGCCCTCCACCGCGGGCGGACCGACACCGGCCTCGTCCAGGACGCCATCACGTCGATCACGGCGGCGCAGCCCGACTTCATCTCCTTCAACGAGATCTGCCAGGACCAGTACGAGGCCATCCGCGACGGGCTCGCCGAGGTCTCGGGGTGGACGGTGCCCGAGGCCCATGCCCGGTTCGCCGTGACCCGGGACGCCGGTACCGGTATCTGCCGGGGCGGCGGATTCGGTAACGCGCTGCTCAGCAGCCATGAGCTCGGTACGTCCGAGGAGTACCTGCTACCCAAGGACTACACCAAGGGCGAGAAGACCAGGCTGACGGCCGTGGGCCGGGGCGTCGAGGACCGCAAGATGCTGTGCGCCCCGCTGACGGATCAGCCCCGGATGAAGTTCTGCACGGTCCACATCACCGGCTCGAACCGCTCCCTGCCCACTCCCCGCAGCAGCTCCCAGCGGAAGGTGAACTCCCAGCAGCTGGCCGAGGTCGCCCGGGTCCTGGACTCGTTCGCCAAGGCGAAGCAGGCCTATCTGGTGGCGGGCGACTTCAACGCCCAGCCCGACCTCAAGCAGTACGTGCGGCTGAAGCCCCTGATGAAGAGGCACACCGAGCTCGACGACAACAACGCCGCCCACTGCCCGGGCTACGGCACGTGGACGGCGCTGCCCCCGCGCGAGGCCGCCGGGCAGCCGGCCTGCGGACCGCACCCCAAGATCGACCTGATCATCGCCCGCGGCAAACTCCCCGAGGGCACCTACTCGGCGCAGGCGCAGAACATCCCGGGCGACTGCAAGGCCGTCGGCCCGGACAACCAGATCGTCCTGCCGGTGACCCGGGTGTACTGCTCCGACCACCGCGCCCTGACGGGCCGCGCCACCCTCCAGGTCCCGACGGGCTGAGCCCGCCGGGGCCGTCAGGCCGCTCGGGCCGCCCGGGGGCGGTCGGGCCACTCAGGCCCGCTCGGGTCGCTCAGGTCATCCAGCGGTCCGGGCGGGCGGTGGCCCGGGAGGTGCGGGAGCGGGCCGCCTGGGCGTGGAGCAGCGCGTCGGCCTCGGCCGAGCCGCGCAGGCGGGCCGTGACCGTCGCGTTCGCGCCGGTGTCCACGTGGACGTCGGCCACGCCGCGGGCCCGTTCCCACGGGCCCTGGGAGCGGCGCACGCTCTGCACCTTGGCGTGCGGGACGATCTCCGTACGCCGGCACAGGCGGCCGTGGCGCGCCGCGAACACGTCCTCGGAGACGGCCAGTCCGTACCCCTTCCACCACACCGGCACCACCCAGCGGGATCCGGTCCGGGGCGACGGCGCGAAGACGAGGCCCGCGAGGTCGACGCCGGGCAGCACCCGGGCGACGACGGCATGGGCGGCGGACCGGGTGGCCACCGGGACCAGCACATCGTTCTTCGAGCCGGCCACCGCGAGCTCCACCCGGACCCAGCCGCGCCGCCGCCACAGCAGCGGCTCGACGATCCGTACGGTCTGCACGCGGCCCGGCGGCACCGTCTCGTGGGCCCGGTCGAGCAGTCCGTGGTCGAGGCGCAGCCCGTCCGGGGATTCGGCGACCGTCCAGTCGTACTCGGTGAGGTAGCGGCCGGCGGTGCCCTTCCAGACCGCGCCCAGGACCGGCAGCAGGGCGACGGCGGCCGCCCACGGACTGGAGCTGAGCCACCACACGGCCACCGGGGCGGCGAGCCCGCCGACCACGGCCGCCGGGGTGGAAAGGGTGAGCAGCATCGACACCGCCAGGTCGCGCGGGGTCACACGCAGCAGCTCCCGCTCGGGGGCCTCGCCCAGGACGAGGGCCTCGGCGGGGTCGAAGCCGGCCGCGCGGGCCAGCAGCTCGGCGCGGAGCGCGACGGCGTCCTTCTCACTGAGGAAGGCCAGCTCGTCCTTCTCCTCGGTGCCGATGACGTCCAGGCGGAGCTTGGCGACTCCGGCGAAGCGGGCCAGCAGGGGGCGGGTGACGTCGACCGCCTGGATGCGGTCCAAGCGGATGTGGGCGGTGCGGCGGAAGAGGAGGCCGCTGCGGATGCGCAGCTCGGTGTCCGTGACGGCGTAGTGCGTGAACCACCAGCTGAGGAAGCCGTACACACCGAAGACGAGGACCAGCGCGGCCAGCGCCAGGACCCGCAGGGCGATGGAGACCGCCGTGACCCACTCCGAGACGTTCTCGCCCTGCTGGGCGACGATGCCGATGGTCGCGGCGATCGGCACCCAGGCGCGGCGCAGCGGCGTCAGGAAGTGCAGCCGCCGCTCGGAGACGGGCGCGGCACCGGCACCGGACTCCCGTGCGGGACCGGGATCCGGTGCGGGGCCGGGCAGCGGTGATGCGGGCCCGGCGGGACCGGCGGCGCTCACAGGCCCGCCGACCTTGCCTCGCCGAGCTCGGTCAGCCGGTCGCGCAACCGCTCCGCCTCCTCGGGCGCCAGCCCGGGGATCTTGGCGTCCGTCGCCGCCGCGGCCGTGTGCAGCTGTACGGAGGCCAGCCCGAAGCGGCGCTCCAGCGGACCCGAGGTCACCTCCACCAGCTGCATCCGGCCGTACGGGACCACGGTCTGCTCCCGCCACATCACGCCCCGGCTGATCAGCAAGTCGTCGGCGCGCTCGGCGTAGCGCCAGGAGCGCCAGTTCCGCCCGAGCAGCACCCAGCCCCAGGCCAGTACCGCGAGCCAGAACGCCCCCACGGCCGCCCACGCCGGCCCGACCGCCAGCCCCAGTACGACGGCGGTCACCGCCGCGAGCACGGTCATCCACAGCACCAGCAGCAGTCTGCGAAGAGTCAGCAACCCGCCCGGCAGCCCCACCCACTCGGGTGGACCCGTCTCACCCTCTGTCCCCGTTTCCATTGCCCCAGCCTAGGGCTGCGAGAATGCGCGCATGACGGAGACCACGGTCGGCATCGGCGGCGCGGCGGAGAGCACCGACATGGTGCTCAACATCGGCCCCCAGCACCCTTCCACGCACGGCGTGCTGCGCCTGCGGCTCGTCCTGGACGGCGAGCGGATCGTCAGTGCCGAGCCGGTGGTCGGCTACATGCACCGCGGCGCCGAGAAGCTCTTCGAGGCCCGCGACTACCGCCAGATCGTGATGCTCGCGAACCGCCACGACTGGCTGTCCGCGTTCTCCAACGAGCTGGGCGTCGTCATGGCCGTCGAGCGGATGCTCGGCATGGAGGTCCCCGAGCGGGCCGTGTGGATGCGCACGCTGCTCGCCGAGCTGAACCGGGTCCTGAACCACCTGATGTTCCTCGGCTCGTACCCCCTCGAACTGGGCGGCATCACCCCGATCTTCCACGCGTTCCGCGAGCGCGAGGAGCTCCAGGCCGTCATGGAGGAGATCTCCGGCGGCCGCATGCACTACATGTTCAACCGGGTCGGCGGCCTCAAGGAGGACCTCCCGGCCGGCTGGCTCGGCCGGGCCCGCGAGGCCATCGCCGACGTCCGCACCCGCATGCACGTCTACGACGACCTGGTCCGCGGCAACGAGATCTTCCGGGGCCGCACGCGCGGCGTCGGCGTCCTGTCCGCCGAGGCCGTCCACGCGTACGGGGTCTCCGGCCCGATCGCCCGCGCCTCCGGCGTCGACTTCGACCTGCGCCGCGACGAGCCGTACCTGGCCTACGGCGAGCTCCAGGACGTCCTGAAGGTGGTCACCCGCACCGAGGGGGACTGCCTGGCCCGCTTCGAGGTCCTGCTGGAGCAGACCCACAACGCGCTGGACCTGGCGGTGGCCTGCCTGGACCGGATGGCGGAGCTGGCGCCGGGCCCGATCAACCAGCGCCTGCCGAAGGTACTGAAGGCGCCCGAGGGCGAGACGTACGCGTGGACCGAGAACCCGCTGGGGATCAACGGCTACTACCTGGTCTCGAAGGGCGAGAAGACCCCCTACCGGCTCAAGCTGCGCTCGGCCTCGTACAACAACATCCAGGCCCTGGCGGTACTGCTGCCCGGCCAGCTGGTCGCGGACATGGTCTCGATCCTCGGCTCGCTGTTCTTCGTGGTGGGCGACATCGACAAGTGACGGTGCCGAAGGAGGGGGCCGCGATCTAGGCTGCCCGCATGACCTCTGCCACCTCCGGCACCTCTGGCACCTCCGGCATATACGCGGACTATCTGCGTCGCCTCGGCATCGGCGACCACGGTGTCCCGTCCGCCGAGGGACTGTTCGCCCTCCAGCGGGCCCATCTGGAGCGAGTTCCGTACGAGAACCTCGACATCCAGCTCGGCCGCGCGCCGGGCATCGACCCGGAGCTGTCGGCGCGCCGCTTCGCCGCCGGGCGCGGCGGGTACTGCTTCCACCTCAACGGGGCCTTCGCCGCGCTCCTGGACCACCTCGGCTACGAGGTCACCCGCCATGTCGGCGGTGTGTACAAGGAGTCCGAGGCCGAGTCCGCCGCGCAGGGCCCGAGCGGCAACCACCTCGCGCTCACGGTCCGGGTCGGGGCCGCGGAGTACTTCGTGGACGCCGGGCTGGGCGACGGCCCGTACGAGCCGCTGCCGCTGCGCGAGGGCTCGTACCAGCAGGGCTCCTTCACCTACTCCCTGGAACGGCTGGACCGGGCGGACGGGGCGGACGGGGCGGACTGGATCTACCGCCACCCGGGCAGCTCCGCCCCGATCGTGAGCTTCCGCTCGAATCCCGCCTCGACGGCCGACTTCGAGGCGGAGCACGTCCGGCTGTCGACCGCCGAGGACTCCGGTTTCGTACGGGCCTTCGCGGCCCTGCGGCGCGACGCGGACGGCATCGACGTGCTGCGGGGGCGGGTGCTGAGCCGGATCGACCCGGCGAAGGGGGACACGGAGCGGGTACTGGAGAGCCCGGAGGAGTTCTACTCCACCCTGGCGTCCCTCTTCGGCCGCGACCTGGACGACCTGACCCCGGCAGACCGCGCGACCCTGTGGACCCGGATCACCCAAGCGCACGAAACCTGGCTGACGACCCGCGAACCCTGAGGGGCCGGCGCAGGAGTGCCGGTGTCCTCGGGGCAGGGCAGACTTGGGGCATGTCCCACTCACCCCGCCGGGCCTGCCCTTCCTGTGGCCGCGACTGCGCCGTCACCGCCGGGCGGATCGCCCGCCACGACCCGCCCTCGGGGCGGGGGCGCGGTGACCTCGTCTCCTGCCCCGGCTCCCGTGCCCGCGTGATGCTCGGTGCCTCCGCGCCGACCCTGGACGGCTTCGCCCCGGCCCCCCACCCGGGCCAGCTCCCGCTGTTCTAGCCCCACGGCGGGCCGGGCACAGCCTCGGAGCCCTGGGGGGGTAGCACCCCTAACGGGGTTGGGGCGGCCGGATGTTGGGGGTGCGGGGGGCGCCGTAGCTTCGGAGGCATGACGACCCAGCAGAAGCACAGCGGCCGCCAGTGGCTCCGGCGCGGCGCCGCTGCCACCGCCCTCGCAGCCGTCCTCGGCGGCCTCGCCGCACCCGCGGCGCTCGCGACACCGGCTCCGGCTCCGGCTCCGGAGCAAGGGCCGGCGCAAGAGGCAGCGGCCTCCAGCGCCACCGCCACGGCCACCGCCGCCTCGCAGAGCCACCGCGGCCGGCTGATCTCCGTCACTCCCCTGGAAAGCGTCGGCCGCGCCGAAGTCGCCTCCCGGCTCTCCTCCTTCGGCTTCGACGCCTCGACCGTCCGGTACGGCACGGCCGCCTACCGCCTCACCTACGCCACCGTCGACCCCCAGGGCCGCCCTACCACGGCCACCGGGCTCCTGGTCCTCCCCCGCGGGGGCCCGCACCGGCTCGACCTGGTCTCCGACACCCACGGGACGGTCGCCACCCGCGACGACGCCCCGTCCGGGGGCGCGGGCTACAACCGGCTCACCCCCTACCTGCACGCTTCCGCCGGCCGCGCCGTCGCCGCCCCGGACTACCTCGGCCTGGGCGCCGGGCCCGGCGCCCACCCGTACATGGACACCCGGTCCTCGGTCACCGCCTCGGTCGACATGCTGACGGCGGCCCGTACCGCGGGCGACCGGCTGGGCCGCACCGTCACCCGGGACGTGTACGCCACCGGCTTCTCCCAGGGCGGCCAGGTGGCGATGGCGCTCGGACGGCAGCTCGCGACGGGCCGTGACGGCTTCCGGCTGCGCGCGCTGGCCCCGATCGCCGGGCCCTACGACCTGAGCGGCTCGGAGTTGCCCGGCATCGCCGACGGCAGCGTCGCCCCGGCCTCCGCCGTCTTCTACCTCTCCTACTTCCTCACCGCGCAGAACAGGCTGCACCCGCTCTACAAGGACCCCTCCGAGGTGTTCCGGGCGCCTTATGCACAGGCTGTGGAAGGACTGTTCGACGGGAGCCACCCCTTCGAGGAGATCGTCGCCGGACTCCCCGCGGGCCCCGACCAGCTGCTCACCCCGGAGTGGGCCGCGAACGTACGCCGGCCGAGGGGCGCGCTGCAGGAGGTCCTGACGGCCAACGACGGGGCTTGCGACTGGAAGCCCGCCGTCCCGGTGCGCCTCTACGCGGGCGCGGGCGACACCGACGTGCCGATCGCCAATGCCCGTGCCTGCGCGACCGATCTGGCCCGCCACGGGGTCCGGGCGGACGTCGTCGACCAGGGTCCGGACGCGGACCACTTCACCTCGGCGGTCCGCTCGGCGCCGCAGGCCGTGCGCTGGTTCGACTCGCTGCGCTAGCGGGTCACAGCGCTAGGAGATCGCGCTGCGCAGCCGGACCACGTCGATCGGCTCGGTCTCGTCATGGGCCGTCAGGTCGATGACCTGGCCCACGGCACGCTGTTCGGCGGTGGGCGCCTTGAACTCCGGCTCCACGCCCTGGGCGGCCTCCGCCTTGTGGACCGCGAGGACCTCCGCGCCGACCACGTCGGCCAGGTCCTCGTTCTGGACGGCCTCGATGACCGCGCGGGCCTGCGCCGCGGTCTTCGTGCCGAAGAAGTCGAAGCCGCCCTCGACGCGCGAGGCGGGCCGCCGCTGGGCGGCGTACGGGGCCACCGTGGCCGCGAGCCGGCGCGCGGGGACGGCGGCCGCGGGGCCGGCGGGTGCCGGGCCGGCGAGCGCGGGCCGGGAGTGCGCCTCCAGCGCTGCGGGCGCCGCCGGAGCCGCCCCGGCGACCGGGGCAGCCTCAGTGGTCCCGGCGGTCCTGGGGGGCTCGGGGGTCCTGGGGGCCGGAGTCGCGGGGGCCTCCAGTGCCGCCGGCTTCGCCGTCCGGGGGCCGTCCGCCTTGCCGGCGAGGGCCGCCAGCGCGGCGTTGGCCCGGGCGAAGCCGACCGAGGTGGCCGCTCCGGCCGAGGTCCGCTCCTCGGAGACGGCGGGAAGCTCCTTCGCCCCCGAGGCGCCCGCGGCCAGGGGCCCGGCGGCCTCGATGGCCAGCAGCCGGCGCCGCTCCAGGGCGCTCGCCCGCTCGGTCTCGGCAGTCGCGTACCGGCGCAGCAGCGAGGCGTGTTCGCCGCGCAGCCCCGCGAGCTCCACCCGCTTCGCCCGCAGCTTGGCATCGAGCTTGCCGCGCAGCACTCGGGCCTCTTCGAGGTCGGATTCGAGCTCGGCTATCCGCTCGTCCGTACGCCATTCGTCCTTGACCCGCTCGCGCCCGAGCTCGGTGACCCGGCGGCCTGCCGCCCGGTCCCAGGAGCGCATGACGACGGCGCCGACGACCCCGGCGGCCGCCGTGGCGGCCACGAGCAGGCGCAGCGCCATCGGTTCCGCGAGCAGCCAGGCGGCGCCGGCACCGGCGACGGACACACCGGCGACGGTCGTCGGCGTGAGCAGCCGGTGAAGAGGTTCGGGATTGCGGTGGCGTCCACGGGGCATGGCCTGAAATTTACAGGGCGTTGACAGGGTGTGGGGTAGCCGCTCGGGAATCTGTTTCCGAGCAGTTACCCCACCTGCCGTACGAAAGGCACAACTCCTACTTCTTCAGCAGCCCCTTGGACTCCAGATAGGCCTTCGCGACATCCGCCGGCTTGGCGCGCTCGGCGTCGACCTTGCGGTTCAGCTCGACCAGGTCGGCCGTGGTGAGCGCCTTGGTGATCTTGTCCAGGGCCGCCGCGATCTCGGGGGCGCCGGCGTCGTTGGCGTTGACCACGGGGAGGACGTTGTCGGCGTTCTGGAGCTTCTTGTCGTCCTCCAGCAGGACCAGGCCGTAGCTGTCGAGGGTGGCGTCCGTGGTGGTGGTCAGCACCAGCTGGTCGGCGCCGTCCTTCACCGCCTGCTTGGCCTGCGGGGTTCCGACACCCTTCGGGTCAATACCGGAAACATCGATTCCGTATGTCTTCTGCAATCCGGGGGCGCAGAAGGGCCGCACCGAGCATTCGTCACCCGCCGCGATCTTCACCTTCAGACCCGACTTGCCCAGATCGGAAAGGGTCTTGAGATTGTTCTTCGTGGCGAATTCCTTGCTCACCGCGAAGGCGTTCTGGTCGACCGCCGAGCCCGCCGCGAGCGCCTTGATCCCCAGCGGGACCGCCAGCTTCTCCAGGGCCGCCACGGTCGCCGCCACGTCGCTGGACGCGACCGCCTTCTCCGCCGGTGCCTTCGAACCGTTCACCTTGGCGTTGAGGAACTCCGCGAGGGTCGCCGCGTACTCCGGGACGACGTCGATCTCGCCCTTCTCCAGCGAGGGCTCGTACAGCTCGCGGTTGCTGACCGTGGTGATGGAGGTGGAGTACCCGGCGTCCTTGAGGACCTGCGCGTACAGCTCGGCCAGCACGTTGGACTCGGTGAAGCCGGCGGCGCCGATGACCAGCTTGCCGCCCTTCGCGCCCTCGGCCGACGCGGAGGCCGACGAACCGCCGTCCTTGGTCTTCTCCAGGCTGTCGCCGCCGCACGCGGCGAGCGATGCGGTCAGGGCGACGGCCCCCAGGGCCGCGCCGAGGACGCGCGTGGACTTGCTCATCTCAATCTCCTTCAGGGGGGCGGGGTACAGGGTGGAGGGGATGCGGCGCGGGCGGTGCGGCCGGGCCCCGCTCAGCGGGACGCCGCACCCGGCAGCAGCCGGTCGGCCGCCACCAGCGCGCCCTCCACCAGCAGGGCCAGCGCGGCGACCAGCAGGGCGCCCGCGACGACCTGCGGGGTGTTGTACGTGTTGAAGCCGGCGGTGATGATCCGGCCGAGGCCGCCCTGGCCGACCATGGCCGCGATGGTGGCCGTGGCGATGACCTGGACCGCGCCCGAGCGCAGGCCCGTCATCACCAGACCCCGCGCGAGCGGCAGCTCCACCCGCCAGAAGAGCTGGCCGCCGGACATGCCCATGCCCCGCGCGGCCTCGACCACCGACCGGTCGACCTCTCGCATGCCGACATAGGCGTTGGTCAGGAGCGGCGGTACGGCGAAGAGCACGAGCGCGGCGATGGTGGGCAGGTACCCGGCGTTGCGCAGCGGGGAGACCATGAACAGCGCCAGCACCGCGAAGACCGGCACGGCCCGCCCGATGTTGGAGACGTTGACGGCGAGGCCGCCGCCCTTGCCGAGGTGACCGAGCCACAGTCCGACCGGGAGGGCCACCGCGCAGGCCAGCGCCAGGGCGATCCCGCTGACGTACACGTGCTCGCCGAGCCGGTGCCAGACCCCGCTCTCCCCGGACCAGTTGGCGCCGTCCGCCAGCCAGTCCCACGCCTGTCCCAGAACTCCCATCAGGCCCCTCCGGCGGCGGCCGCGCGCGTCCAGGGCGTCAGCAGTCGCTGCAGGCCGAGCAGGGCCAGGTCGGCGACCAGCGCGAGCAGCACGCACAGCACCGAGGCGGTGAGCACCTGGGCCTTGAAGGAACTGTTCACGGCCGGTGCGATGAGATTGCCGAGGCCGCCCTTGCCGACGATGGAGCCCACCGTCGTCAGCGCGACCGTCGAGACGGTGGCGATCCGTACGCCGGCCAGCAGCGCGGGCAGCGCCAGCGGCAGCTCGACCTGCCACAGCAGCCGGCCCGGACCGTACCCCATCCCGCGTGCGGCTTCCCGTACCTCCTCGGGAACGCCTTCGAGGCCGGCCAGGAGGTTGCGGACGAGGATGGTCAGCGAGTACAGCACCAGCCCGGTCACCACCAGCGCCGCCGAGAGCCCGAAGACCGGCAGCAGCAGCGAGAACATCGCGAGCGAGGGGACCGTGTAGAGCAGCGTGGTGACGCCGAGGACGGGGGCCGCCCAGCGGCGCCCGCGGCGGGCCAGCAACGCGAGCGGGACGGACACGGCGACGCCGATCAGCACCGACACCACCGTGATCCAGACGTGCTCGAGGGTGGCATCGGTGAGCTCCTGGGAGCGGGACGTGACGTAGTCCCAGCAGATCCAGTCGTTCGCCACCAGGCAGCTCTGCCCGGCCATCCGTCCTCACCCCCGTCCCCACACGTACGTAGGAGCGACCATAACCCCCACCGCCGACAATGGCCGGAATCCTTCGCACTGGGGCAACACGCCCTTCACAAACCCGCGGCGCGGGTAGGGAAGGATGGCGTTGTGATCCGATTCGAGCAAGTGACCAAGCGCTACCCCGACGGGACCACGGCCGTCGCGGACCTGTCCTTCGAGGTCGCGGAGGGCGAACTGGTCACCTTGGTGGGCCCGTCCGGCTGCGGCAAGACGACCACCATGAAGATGGTCAACCGCCTCATCGAGCCGACATCCGGCCGGATCCTGCTGAACGGCGAGGACATCGCGGCCGCCGACCCGGTCGAACTGCGCCGCCGCATCGGCTACGTGATCCAGCAGGTCGGGCTGTTCCCGCACAAGACGGTGCTGGAGAACACGGCCACCGTGCCGCAGCTCATCGGCACCCCGAAGGCCAGGGCCCGCGCGCGGGCCGCGGAACTCCTCGAACTGGTCGGGCTGGACCCGGCCGTCTACGGGGGGCGCTACCCCGAGCAGCTGTCCGGCGGGCAGCGCCAGCGCGTGGGCGTGGCCCGCGCGCTCGCGGCGGATCCGCCGGTCCTCCTGATGGACGAGCCGTTCGGCGCGGTGGACCCGGTGGTGCGCGAGCGGCTGCAGAACGAGTTCCTGGCCCTGCAGAAGACAGTGCGCAAGACGATCCTGCTGGTCACCCACGACCTGGAGGAGGCGATCCGGCTCGGGGACCGCATCGCGGTGTACGGAGCGGGCACCATCGAGCAGTTCGCCCGCCCGGCGGAGGTGCTGGGCGCCCCCGCGACCGATTACGTGGCCGGCTTCGTCGGCGCCGACCGGGGGCTGAAGCGGCTCGCGGTCACCCCGGTGGCGCAGGCCGACCTGTCGGCCGCGGACGGAAAGGCCCCCACCGCCGAAGTGGCGCTGGGGGCGAGTCTGCGCGAGGCGCTCGCGCTGCTGCTGCAGGAGGACTCGGGCCGGATCGGGGTCACGGATCCGGACTCCGGCGCGCTGATCGGCGTACTCACCCCGGAGGGGGTGCACCGGGCGCTGCGCCGGGCCGAACTGCAGGAGGCCTGAGCCTCGCGCTACGCCTGGATCCGGCCGCTCAGCCACACCAGCATCGGCGGGATCTCGCGGCGCCAGGTGTTGAAGTTGTGGCCGCCGCTGTCGAGGATGATCGAGGAGACCCGGTCCGGGCTCTTGACCAGCTTGATGAACCTCTTGGTCCCGCCGAGGTTCGGCTCGCCCTTCTCGCTGCTGGTGACGAGGAAGGACGTACCGGCCGGCTTCTTCGCCCTGATGGACTCCAGCACGTTCGCGCGCGCCTTCAGCTTCTCGTCCCCGTGGAAGAGGTCACCGGTCGTCGGGTCGTCCGCGGCCTCGTAGTACGCGGACAGGCCGGCGGCGGCGCCGAAGGTCTGCGGGTAGTGAGCGGCGATCTTCAGGGCGCAGTAGCCGCCCGTGGAGTTGCCGATGAAGCCCATGTTCTCGGGCTTCTTGCCGACCCGGAAGGTGTTCTGGATGGCCTGCGGGAGGTCCTGGGCGAAGAAGGTCTCGGTCTGCGGGCCATCGGGTATGTCCACGCACTCGGTGTCGCGGTTGCCGGAGACCGTGGGGCGGAGCATGACCAGGATCATCGGCTTCATCTTGCCCGCCTTGGCCTGCTTGAAGGCCGTCATCGGGTAGTTCAGCCCTTTGATCAGGTTCTCGGCGGTGCCCGGGTAGCCCGTGAGGACGATGGAGGCCGGGAAGTTCTGGTCCTTGTGCTGCGGCTGGAAGTACTCCGGCGGCAGCCACACGTAGCCGGGGCTGGTTATCTTCGACTTCTGCCCGGTTATGGCCACTTTCAGGATCTGCCCGCCGACCTGCGGCTTGGCGCCGCCGGGCACGTCCAGCCGCTGCTTGTCGACGATCTTGATCTCGTCGCTGCTCATCCCGTGGTCGACGACCTTGCCGATCGCGGTCTCCTGGCCGAAGAGGTCGCCCCAGGACCCGTAGAAGCTGAACGATTTGTTCGCCGCGAGACCCACCGCCGAGAACAGCGCCAGCTGCGTCGCCAGGAGGAGGCCGATCCGGCCGAGGACCGAGCGCCAGGAGCGGCCCGAAAGCTTCGGCCAGAACCACACCGTGGCCGCGAAGAGCAGCACACCGGCGATGATGGCCAGCGCCAGAACCGTATTACTGGTGAGACCCATGAGCAGTCAGTCGACTTTCTATGGCAGGACTAGTTTTTTTCTCGGCGGATGAGTGAACCCGCTCCCCCTCGATGTCGTCCTAGTGGACGCACCACACTCCGGAGGCTGTCGCGGCCTTCGGCCACATGATCTCTCGCGGAGCAACGGGAAGCGATGTCTAGCAGGATAGATGGCGATAAGTCGGGACAGGTTCCGAAGCGGGCCAGCCGAATCCTCCGAGGCCCACGACCGGAGTCGGTGCCCGGTCTGGTGGGCACGGCCGTCATGGTCGTCGGTCTGCTGGACATCGCGGCGGGGGTCTTCCCGCGCTTCAGGCACAGCCGCATCCACGCGTTCACCGAGGTGCTCCCCGGCTCCTTCGGCCCCTTCGCCGCAGCTCTGGCCCTCAGCGCGGGCGTTCTGCTCCTGCTGCTCGCCCACGGGCTCAAGCGCCGCAAGCGCCGCGCCTGGCGGGCCGCGGTGGTGCTGCTGCCGGCCGGCGCGGTCGCGCAGTTCTCGTACCGCCACTCCGTCATCGGCGTGGTCATCGCGGCGGTGCTCCTGGGGCTCCTGGTACGCCACCAGAGTGAATTCAAGGCCCTCCCGGACCCGCGCAGCCGCTGGAAGGCGCTCGCCAACTTCGTGCTGATGAGCGCGGGCTCCATCGGGCTCGGACTGGTCATCGTCAACTCGCACCCCGGCCGCGTTGTCGGCAATCCGGGTGTTTACGAGCAGATCAGCCACGTCGTCTACGGGCTCTTCGGCTTCGAGGGTCCCGTCGACTACGCCGGCCGGGTGTCCTGGACCGTCGGATACTCCCTCGGCGCCCTCGGCATGCTGACCGCCGTCACCACCATCTACCTGGCGTTCCGACCCGAGCACCCGGCCGCCCGGCTCACCGCCGACGACGAGGTCAAGCTGCGCGAGCTGCTCGCCAAGCACGGCGGCCGCGACTCGCTCGGCCACTTCGCGCTCCGCCGCGACAAGGCCGTCGTCTTCTCCCCCAGCGGCAAGGCCGCCGTCACCTACCGCGTCGTCTCCGGCGTGATGCTCGCCTCCGGCGACCCGGTCGGCGACGTGGAGGCCTGGCCCGGCGCCATCGAGCGGTTCATGGAGGAGGCCAAGGCCCACTCCTGGACCCCCGCCGTCATGGGCTGCAGCGAGACCGGCGGCGAGGTCTGGACCCGCGAGACCGGCCTGGACGCCCTGGAGCTCGGCGACGAGGCGATCGTCGACGTCAAAGACTTCTCGCTGGCCGGGCGGGCGATGCGCAATGTCCGCCAGATGGTGAAGCGCATCGAGCGCAACGGCTACACCACCAAGGTCCGCCGGGTCAGCGAGCTGACCGCGACCGAGCTGGAGCAGGTACGGGGCGCCGCCGAGGCCTGGCGCGGCACCGACACCGAGCGCGGCTTCTCCATGGCGCTGGGCCGGGTCGGCGACCCGGGCGACGGCGACTGCTACATCGCCACCGCGCACCGCGTCGAGGAGGGCGACACCTCTCCCTTCGGCGACCTGAAGGCCGTCCTGCACTTCGTCCCGTGGGGCAAGGACGGCATGTCGCTGGAGCTGATGCGCCGCGACCGCGCCGCCGACCCCGGCATGAACGAGCTCCTGATCGTCGCCTCCCTGGAGGCCTCCCCGGGGCTCGGCATCGAGAAGGTCTCGCTGAACTTCGCGATGTTCCGTTCGGCCCTGGCCCGCGGCGAGAAGATCGGCGCCGGACCGGTGCTGCGGATGTGGCGCAGCCTGCTGGTGTTCCTGTCGCGCTGGTTCCAGATCGAGTCGCTGTACAAGTTCAACGCGAAGTTCAAGCCCCGCTGGGAGCCCCGCTTCGTGGTCTTCCGCACCACCCGCGACCTGCCCCGCATCGGATTCGCCGCGATGCAGGCCGAGGGCTTCGTGACGCTGGCCCTGCCCCGCCTGTTCGCCAGCCGCCGCCGTCCCAAGCCCGTCCGTACCTGCGCCCACAACCACGTGCGCACGGTTCCCGCGCAGGCGGAGCACAAGGTCCGGGCCGCGTAAGCGGATGTACGCATTCCAGGTCCCCCGCAGCTCAGAGTTGCGGGGACCTGCCATGTGCGGGGCAGCTCTACCCTTGGATCCATGAACACGAAGCGCGGGGCCGCCGACAGGGGCCGGGTCACAGGTCTGCCGGAGTGGGACCGCTGCGGGGTCATGGGCGTCGTCAACGTCACCCCCGACTCCTTCTCCGACGGCGGCCGCTGGTTCGACACCACCGCGGCCGTCAAGCGCGGCCTCGACCTCGTCGCCCAGGGCGCCGACCTCGTGGACGTCGGCGGCGAGTCCACCCGTCCGGGCGCCTCCCGCGTCGACGAGGAGGAGGAGCTGCGCCGGGTCGTCCCCGTCGTGCGCGGCCTCGCCTCCGAGGGCGTCGTCGTCTCCGTGGACACCATGCGCGCCTCCGTCGCCGCGCGGGCCGTCGCCGCCGGAGCCACGCTGGTCAACGACGTCAGCGGCGGCCTCGCCGACCCCGGCATGATCCCGGCCGTCGCCGCCGCCGAAGTGCCGTTCGTCGTGATGCACTGGCGCGGCTTCAGCGACGGCATGAACAGCCTCGCCGTCTACCAGGACGTCCTCGCCGAGGTCACCTCCGAGCTGCTGACCCGCATCGACGCGGTCGTGACCGGCGGAATCACCCCCGAGCGGATCCTCGTCGACCCCGGTCTCGGCTTCGCCAAGAACGCCGAGCACGACCTGGCCCTGGTCGCCCGCCTCCCGGAGCTGCGTGCCCTGGGCTTCCCGCTGCTGGTCGCCGCATCGAGGAAGCGTTTCCTCGGCCGGGTACTGGCCGGCGCCGACCACGCCGCCCCGCCGCCCGCCCGCGAACGCGACGCCGCCACCGCGGCCGTCTCCGCGATCGCCGCCCACCAGGGCGCCTGGGCCGTACGCGTCCACGAGGTACGGGCGAGCGCCGACGCGGTTCGGGTGGCCCGCGCCGTGGAAGGGGCACTCCGTACCAGCCGTAGCAGCGAGGAAGGGGAACGGTGAGCCGTACCGACATCGAATCCGTCGAAGAGGTCAACACGGCCTTCTACGAGGCCATGGAGCGGGGTGACTTCGACGCCCTGTCGGCGCTCTGGCTCGAGGACGAGATCACCTGCGTGCACCCGGGCTGGCCGGTCCTGTCGGGGCGCGGAGAAGTGCTGCGCTCCTACGCGCTGATCATGTCCCACACCGAGTACATCCAGTTCTTCCTCACCGACACCAAGGTCACCGTCATCGGCGACACCGCCCTGGTGACCTGCACGGAGAACATCCTCAGCGGCGGACCCGCCGAGGACGGCGGGGAACTGGGTCCGCTCGTAGGCCAGCTCGTCGTCGCCACGAATGTGTTCCGACGCACATCGGAGGGCTGGCGGCTCTGGTCGCACCACGGTTCTCCCGTCCTCACGGACTCCGACGAGGACGAGGAGGAGGAGCCCTCCTGACCCCTCCGTCGGGGTCCGGAGTATTTCGCAGGTAAATTCGAAGCTGGACGACGCCGACCGCACTCGGCTTAGGCCATGGATCCGGGGAGTCCCGGACCGGAAGCACCTACGAAAAGCAGGAGTGATTCGCGTGGATCGTGTCGCGCTGCGCGGCCTCAAGGCTCGCGGGCACCACGGCGTCTTCCCCCGGGAACGCGAGGAAGGCCAGACCTTCATCGTCGACCTGGTGCTCCACCTCGACACCCGTCCCGCCGCGGCCGGCGACGACCTGGCTAAGACCGTGCACTACGGGGTAGTCGCGGAAGAAGTCGTCGACGTGGTCCAGGGAGAGCCGGTCGACCTGATCGAGACGCTCGCCGAGCGGATCGCCCAGCAGTGCCTCAAGCACGAGGCGGTCGCTCAGGTGGAGGTCGTCGTCCACAAACCGGACGCACCCATCACCGTCCCCTTCGACGACGTGACCATCACGATCACCCGGAGCCGCGCGTGAACAACGGAATGAACGCCCAGAGCGACCCCACCGTCCAGCCCGTACCGGCGTCCGTCGTCGAGGCTGTCGACGCGGCGGACGTCACGCTGTCCAACCCGAAGTGGGCCGTCATCGCGCTGGGCGCGAACCTGGGCAACCGGCTGGAGACCCTGCAGGGCGCCATCGACGCCCTCGGCGACACCCCGGGCCTGCGCGTCAAGGCCGTGTCCCCCGTCTACGAGACGGAGCCGTGGGGCGTGGACCCGGGCTCGCAGCCGGCGTACTTCAACGCCGTCATCTCGGTGAAGACCACCCTGCCGCCCAGCTCCCTGCTGGAGCGCGGGCACGCCATCGAGGAGGCCTTCGACCGCGTCCGCGAGGAGCGCTGGGGGCCCCGCACCATCGACGTCGACATCATCTCCTACGCCGACGTGGTCTCCGCCGATCCCGTCCTCACCCTCCCGCACCCGCGCGCCCACCAGCGCGCCTTCGTGCTGGCCCCCTGGAGCGACATCGACCCCGAGGCGCAGATCCCGGGCCACGGGCCCGTCGCCGCGCTGCTGGCCGGAGTCGGCCGGGCCGGGCTCACCCGCCGCCCCGACCTGGAACTGCGCCTCCCGGAGTAGCCCGCCCCCGCCCGGCCGAAGACTTAGGATCACCAGGTACGGACGGAGAGCGGGGAGAGGCGCACGTGAAGCAACTGAGGCCGGCGGTCCTGGCGGGTATTTTCGCGGTCGCCGGAGTGCTGTCCTGGGCCGGCGCCCGGCTGTGGAACTCCTACGGCTCGCTCCCGGGCGTCCCGCTCGCCGCACCCATCGTGCTCGGCGCCATCGCGGTGGTCCTGCTGGCGACCGCCCTGTCCCTGCGCGCCCGCCTGAAGGCGCAGCGCGAGCGGGTACCGGGCGCCAAGGGCGTGGAGCCGCTGATGGCGGCCCGCGCGGTGGTCTTCGGCCAGTCCAGCGCCCTGGTGGCGGCCCTGGTCTCGGGCGCCTACGGCGGCGTGGGCGTCTTCCTGCTCACCAGTGCCCTCGACGTACCGGCCCGCCGCGACCAGACCTGGTACGCCGCCTTCTCGGTGCTGGCGGGCGCGGCGGTCGTCGCGGCGGCCCTCTTCCTGGAGCACGTACTCAAGCTCCCGGACGACGAGGACCCTTCCAAGGCGACCGCCAGCGCCTGAGCGGCCCCGGCCGGCGGCCGGAAGCCACGCTGCGCGTCCGAATCCCCGTCGAACAAGACCCGCTCAGCGCGCCATGATGAGGCTCATGGCCTCGTTGCGCGTCGCCGGATCGCGGAGCTGGCCGCGGACGGCCGAGGTGATGGTCTTGGCGCCGGGCTTGCGGACCCCGCGCATGGTCATGCACATGTGCTCGCACTCGATGACCACGATGACCCCGCGCGGGTCCAGGATGTCCATGACCGACTCGGCGATCTGGGTGGTCAGCCGCTCCTGCACCTGGGGGCGGCGGGCGAAGACGTCCACGAGCCGGGCCAGCTTCGACAGGCCGGTGATCTTGCCGTCGGTGGACGGGATGTAACCGACGTGGGCCACGCCGTGGAACGGCACCAGATGATGCTCACACGTGCTCATGACCTCGATGTCCTTCACCAGGACCATCTCGTCGTGACCGAGGTCGAAGGTCGTCGTCAGGACGTCCTCCGGCTTCTGGTAGAGGCCGGCGAATATCTCCTTGTACGCCCGCGCGACGCGGCCCGGGGTGGCCAGCAGGCCCTCCCGGTCGGGGTCCTCGCCGACCGCGATCAGGAGCTCGCGGACCGCTGCCTCGGCGCGCTTCTCGTCGAACTCGCCGATCGTGCCCTCGCCACCGGTCAGGGTCACTGGGTCGGTCATCTCTTCCTCGTTCCTGTCTGTGCACGCGCGGGCATGTGAAAGTGCCGCGCCCCCCAGGCTAGAACCTGGGGGGCGCGGCATCCATTCCGGGAGGGATCAGCCCTCCGGACGCTCCTCCGGGGAGGGCTCCGGGGCCTTCTCCACCGACACGGCCGGCGAGGTCGTCGCCGACGTGCCGTTCGCCGCGTTCGTCAGCTGGAGCTCCTTGGGAGAGAGCACCGGCGGACGGGTGGACGGCGTGCGGTGCGAGGAGCCGGTCCACGCCGGGCGGGCCGGGCGCTTCACGATCGTCGAGAAGACCTCGGCGATCTGCTCCTTGTTCAGCGTCTCCTTCTCGAGGAGCGCCAGGACCAGGTTGTCGAGGACGTCGCGGTTCTCGACCAGGATCTCCCAGGCCTCGTTGTGCGCGGTCTCGATGAGCTTCTTGACCTCTTCGTCGACCAGCGCGGCAACCTCTTCCGAGTAGTCCCTCGGGTGCGACATCTCGCGCCCCAGGAACGGCTCGGTGTTGTCCCCGCCGAACTTGATCGCGCCGAGACGCTCGGTCATGCCGTACTGCGTGACCATCGCGCGGGCCGTTGCCGTGGCCTTCTCGATGTCGTTCGCGGCGCCCGTGGTCGGGTCGTGGAAGACCAGTTCCTCGGCCGCGCGCCCGCCCAGCATGTACGCCAGCTGGTCGAGCATCTCGTTGCGCGTGGTCGAGTACTTGTCCTCGTCGGGCAGGACCATGGTGTAACCCAGGGCCCGACCGCGGGACAGGATCGTGATCTTGTGGACCGGGTCGGAGTTCGGGGAAGCCGCCGCGACCAGGGCGTGTCCGCCCTCGTGGTACGCGGTGATCTTCTTCTCCCGGTCCGACATGATCCGGGTCCGCTTCTGCGGGCCCGCCACGACACGGTCGATCGCCTCGTCCAGCGCGTGGTTGTCGATCAGCTTCTTGTCCGAGCGGGCCGTGAGCAGCGCGGCCTCGTTCAGGACGTTGGAGAGATCGGCACCCGTGAAGCCGGGCGTGCGACGGGCGACAGCACCCAGGTCGACGTCCGGTGCGACCGGCTTGCCCTTCTGGTGGACCTTGAGGATCTCCAGACGGCCCTGCATGTCCGGACGGTCGACCGCGATCTGGCGGTCGAAGCGGCCGGGGCGCAGGAGGGCCGGGTCGAGGATGTCCGGACGGTTCGTGGCGGCGATCAGGATGACGCCGCCCTTCACGTCGAAGCCGTCCATCTCGACGAGCAGCTGGTTGAGGGTCTGCTCACGCTCGTCGTGACCGCCGCCCAGACCCGCACCGCGGTGCCGGCCGACGGCGTCGATCTCGTCGACGAAGACGATCGCCGGGGCGTTGGCCTTGGCCTGTTCGAACAGGTCACGGACACGCGAGGCACCGACACCGACGAACATCTCGACGAAGTCGGAACCGGAGATCGAGTAGAAGGGGACACCGGCTTCGCCCGCGACGGCACGCGCGAGCAGGGTCTTACCGGTGCCGGGCGGGCCGTAGAGCAGCACGCCCTTGGGGATCTTGGCGCCGACGGCCTGGAACTTCGCCGGCTCCTGCAGGAACTCCTTGATCTCGTGGAGTTCCTCGACGGCCTCGTCCGCGCCCGCGACGTCCGAGAACGTCGTCTTCGGGGTGTCCTTGGTGATGAGCTTGGCCTTGGACTTCCCGAAGTTCATCACTCGGGAGCCGCCGCCCTGCATCTGATTCATCAGGAACAGGAAGACGACGACGATGAGGACGAACGGCAGCAGGGAGAGCAGCACGCTCAGGAAGGGGCTGGTCTTGTCCGGCGAGACGGCGTAACCGTCCGGGATCTGACCGGCTTCGTACTTGGTCTGGAGGTTCTGGGCGAGCTGTACGCCCTGGTCCCCGATGTAGTTGGCCTGGAACTTGGTGCCGTCGTTGTCGCCGAGCTTCTGGTCCTTCTTCAGCTCGATCTTGATCATCTGGCTGTCACCGGTGGTGAGCTTGGCGCTCTCCACCTGGCCACTGTTGATCGCCTTGATGACCTCGCTGGTCTCCACCGACTTGTAGCCGCCGCCGGAGCCGACGACGTTCATCAACACGACCACGGCGAGGACGGCCAGCACGATCCACATGACCGGCCCACGGAAGTATCGCTTCACGTCCATCCATACGGGGCGCTAGGCACCCCGTCCCTCCTGCCCGTAGGTAAATGCTGCTGTGAGTAAAGACTGTTCTTCGGAATGTACCCCTGTATTGTCACCCGCTGCCCCATGGGACGGCTGACAGACCCGCCTTTCCATGCTCCAACGGCGGGAATCGCTCCAGGGTTCCCCTGCCGGACGGTTGATCCGGCTGTCGGTACGTCTGCCGGCCCGGCTGGGTCAGCCGCCGTACACGTGGGGTGCGAGGGTGCCGACGAACGGCAGGTTGCGGTACTTCTCCGCGTAGTCCAGGCCGTAGCCGACGACGAACTCGTTCGGGATGTCGAAGCCGACCCACCTCACGTCGATGGCGACCTTCGCGGCGTCGGGCTTGCGCAGCAGCGTGACGACCTCGAGGGAGGCCGGCTCGCGGGAGCCCAGGTTCGACAGCAGCCAGGACAGGGTCAGGCCCGAGTCGATGATGTCCTCGACGATCAGGACGTGCTTGCCCTTGATGTCGGTGTCCAGGTCCTTGAGGATCCGGACCACGCCCGAGGACTGGGTCCCGGCGCCGTACGAGGACACCGCCATCCAGTCCATGGTGAGCGGGGTGGACACGGCACGCGCCAGGTCCGCCATCACCATCACCGCGCCCTTGAGGACGCCGACGATGAGCAGGTCCTTGCCCGCGTACTCCGCGTCGATCTTCGCGGCCAGCTCGGCCAGCTTCGCGTCGATCTCTTCCTTGGTGATGAGCACCGACTGGAGGTCGCTGCCCATGTCCTTCTCGTCCACCCGCATCACTTTCGTTGTCGGCTGGGGCTCCGGGGGGTGACCCCGGAGGTCTCAGCCGTGTTTCAGCACCAATCAGCCCTGCCGGATGACCAGTCTGCCACCCTGCCGCTGAGCCTCGACCCGGCCGGGCAGGTTGATGGCACCCTGACCCCGCCAACCGGTGATGAGCCGGTCGACTTCCTCGATGTGGCGGGCGAAGAGGGAGCCCGCGGGAGACCCGGCGGCGACGACGGCCCGGCGCAGTACGCGGCGGCGGACCGCGGGGGGCAGCGCGTACAGCTTGGCGCACTCCAGGCGGCCGGCCTCGTCCCGTACGCCGTTCTCCGCCTCGGCGGCCCAGGCGTCCAGGGCATCGGCGTCGTCGCGGGACAGCTGGGCGGTGCGGGCGAGCGCCTCCACGACCCCCTTGCCGAGCGCCTTCTCGAGGGCGGGCAGCCCCTCGTGGCGCAGCCGGGAGCGGGTGTACGCGGGGTCCGTGTTGTGCGGGTCGTCCCACACGGCGAGGGACTGGACCATGCAGGCCTTGCGGGCGGTCTGCCGGTCGACCTGGAGGAACGGGCGGCGGTAGCGGTGGCGGCGGCCGCGGGCGCCGGGGCTTCCCGGTCCCCCGGACACTTCCGCCATGCCGGAGAGCGAGCGGATGCCGGATCCGCGGGCGAGGCCCAGCAGGACGGTTTCGGCTTGGTCGTCGCGGGTGTGGCCGAGCAGCACGGCTACGGCGCCCAGCCGGTCGGCGGCCTCGTCCAGGGCCGCGTAGCGGGCGTCGCGGGCGGCGGCTTCGGGGCCGCCTTCACGCCCGACGCGCACGGCGACGGCCTCCACCGGGTCCAGGCAGAGCGCGGTCATGCGGGCGACGACCTCGGCGGCGCGCAGGTCGGAGCCGTGCTGGAGACCGTGGTCGACGGTGATGCCGCCGGCCCGGATTCCGAGTTTGGGGGCCTCGAAGGCGAGGGCGGAGGCGAGCGCCATGGAGTCGGCGCCGCCGGAGCAGGCGACGAGGACGAGCGGCGCGGTGTCGGGGAGGGGATCGTGGGGGGCGGGACCGGCCAGGTTTCCGACGGTGCGGCTCGGGCGGCCGACCCGGGGCGTCGCCGGAGGGGGAACGGGACGGTCGGTGAGGTCGGTGAGGACGTCGTGGAGTGCGCGGCGGACCGCCAGGCGTATCGCCGCGACCGCAGGATGGGGACCCATGTCCGGTGCCCTTCGGTGGAGTTCGGATGCCTCGGAGGCGCTGAGGAGGCGTTGGGGGAGGGTGGTGCGCTGGGGTGCTGCCCGGCTTCCCCGCGAACGGGGGTTGTCACTCAGAGTGCGATGATGGTGACAGAACCGAGCCGTTCCTCGAGCATCGCACGCCCTTCCACGCCCCACGGTCCCTCGGACGGGTGACGCTGTTTCCCCCAGAGGGACATCTTCACGCCTCTCGTGTCACACCTCCTCGCTGGTCTCGCTCTGTTCGCTCCCCTTGCGGTGGACACGGGCCACCCAGTCCGCGGGCCTGGCGATCTCGGCCTTGGTCGGCAGTGTGTTCGGGGAGGTCCAGACCCGGTTGAAGCCGTCCATGCCGACCTGGCCGACGACGGCGCGCACGAACCGCTCGCCGTCGCGGTACTGGCGCAGCTTCGCGTCGAGGCCGAGCAGTTTGCGCAGGACGGCGTCGAGCCGGCCCGCGCCGCTGGCCCTGCGCTGCTGGAACTTCTCCCGGATCTCGGCGACCGAGGGCACGACCTCGGGTCCGACCCCGTCCATGACGAAGTCGGCGTGGCCCTCCAGCAGGGACATGACGGCCGTGAGCCGGGCCAGTACCTCGCGCTGTTCGGGGGTCTGGACGAGCTCGACCAGCGAGCGGCCCTCCTCGCCGTCCTCCGCGTCGGGGCGGGCGCCGGCGAAGGACTGCACGGCCTCGCGCAGCCGCTCCAGGACGGTCGCCGGGTCCACTTCGGTGGCGCCGAGGAACGTCTGGATTTCGCCCTCCAGATGTTCGCGGAGCCACGGGACGGCCGTGAACTGGGTACGGTGCGTCTCCTCGTGCAGGCAGACCCACAGCCGGAAGTCGTGCGGGTCCACTTCCAGCTCCCGCTCCACGTGCACGATGTTCGGCGCGACGAGGAGCAGCCGGCCGCCGCCGGCCGAGCCGGGCAGGTCGAGCGTGGAGGGCGCGAAGGTCTCGTACTGGCCGAGCACCCGGGAGGCCAGGAAGCTGAGCAGCATGCCCAGCTCGACGCCGGTGACCTTGCCGCCGACCGCGCCGAGCAGGGTGCCGCCGGGGGTGCCGGTGCGGCGCTCCTGCATCTTGTCGAGGAGTGGTGCCAGGAGTTCGCGGAAGCCGGCCACGTTGGCCTTGACCCAGCCGGCCCGGTCCACGACGAGTACGGGCGTGTCGGGCGGGACCGAGCCCTCCGGCATCATCCTGGTGAACTCGCGCACGTGCCGTTCCGAGGTCTTGGCGTGCCTGCGCAGTTCCGCGACGACGGCCCGGGCCTCGTCCCGGCCGACTTCCGGACCGGGCCGCACGAGCCTGGTCGCGGTCGCCACCGCGAGGTTCCAGTCGACCATCTCCGCACCACCGAAGCTCGTCATGCGTCAACCGTACGTGGACTCCCGCGCGCGCGGGATCCCTAGGGAGCAGTGGCCACGGCTGCCGCGAGCTTGTCGAGGGCCTTCTCCGCGGCGCCCGGGTCGGCCGCGTTCGCGGTCAGGAACGCGAAGGCGAGGAGTCGGCCGGAGGGGTCCACGACGGTGCCGGCGAGGGAGTTCACACCGGTCAGGGTGCCCGTCTTGGCCCGGAGCAGGCCGGCCGCCGGGGAGGCGCCCGAATTGCGGGTGCGCAGGGTGCCGGTGAATCCGGCGACGGGCAGTCCGGTGAGAACGGGGCGCAGCTGCGGGCGCTGCGGATCGGCGGCCTTGGCGAGGAGGGCGGTGAGCAGGCCTGCGCTGACCTTGTCGGCGCGGTTCAGGCCGCTGCCGTCGGCGAAGCGGGAGCCGGTGGTGTCGACCCCGAGCGAGGCGAGCCGGGCGACGAGGGACCGCTCCACGCCGTCGAAGCTCGCGGGCGCTCCGGAGGCGAGGGCCGTCTGGCGGGCCAGCGCCTCGGCGATGTCGTTGTCGCTGTTGGTCAGCATTCGCTCGACGAGTCCGGACAGCGGGGGCGAGAGGGTGGCGGCGAGCGGGACGGCTCCGGCGGCGGCCCTGGCACCGGCGGGTTCGCCGGTGACCTTGATGCCCCGTTCCCTGAGCAGGGCGGCGAAGGCACGGGCGGTGGCCCTGGAGGGGTCGTCGGTCCGTGCGACGGGGCCGGAGAAGGAGTCGTCGGGGCGGCCTTCGTCGGCGGTGAGGGCCGTGACCGGGGCGATGTTGTCGTTGACGCCGATCGGGTGGCGGGCGGGGCCGGTGTAGAGAGAGTCGTCGTAGCCGAGGGCGACCGTGTCGGTGCCGGCCGCCTTGAGGGCCTGGGCGGTGTCGGCGGCCAGTGCGACGAGGCTGCCGCCGGCGCCGGCGGGGGCCTTCTTCCGGGCGGTGAGCGAGGGGTCTCCGCCGCCGACCAGGATGATCCGGCCGGGGCCGGCGCCGGGGGTCACGGTGGTCCGGATCCGGTGGTCGGGGCCGAGGGCGGTGAGGGCGGCCGCCGCGGTGGCGATCTTGACGGTGGAGGCCGGGGTCATGGGTTCCCGGGCCCCGGACTCGTACAGCACCTGTCCGGTGGCGGTGTCGGTCACCGAGACGCCGCGGACGCTGCCGAGCGCGGAATCGGCGAGCAGCGGCCGCAGGGCGGCGGCGAGGGATGTGGAATCCACCGCTCCGGCCTGGTTGCCGGATCCGGCTCCGGCGGGCCGTACTCCGGGGAGCACTCCGGGGGCGCTGGGGGCGGCCTGCGGCACCCCGCCGACGCCCCCCTCACCGTGATCTGCGCCACCCGTACGGCCCCAGGAGGCGGCCTTGTCCCGCTCGGCCTTACGCTGGCCGGAGTCCCAGGGACCCGCGGCGGCCACCGTCGCGGCCGACAGGGCGAGGCCGGCGACGGCCGACACCGCGCTGAGCTGCCACGTCTTGACCAATGGCACCTCGGACCAGCCCCTTTCGCGATCACACATATGCGTGAGGGACACTTAACCATTGCGTCTTGCCGCGAGCATGGCACCCCACCCGGCATGGCTGGGGCGTCCGCGCAGGCAGGTGAACCAAACGCAGCCCCGAAGCAATGAAGCTGATCATGGAGGAGCAGGACGTGGAGTTCGACGTCACCATCGAGATCCCCAAGGGTTCGCGGAACAAGTACGAGGTGGACCACGAGACCGGCCGGATCCGCCTGGACCGTCGCCTGTTCACGTCCACCAGCTACCCAGCGGACTACGGCTTCGTCGAGAACACCCTCGGCGAGGACGGCGACCCGCTGGACGCGCTGGTCATCCTGGACGAGCCGACGTTCCCGGGCTGCCTGATCAAGTGCCGCGCGATCGGCATGTTCCGCATGACGGACGAGGCGGGCGGCGACGACAAGCTGCTGTGCGTGCCGGCGTCCGACCCGCGTGTGGAGCACCTGCGCGACATCCACCACGTGTCCGAGTTCGACCGCCTGGAGATCCAGCACTTCTTCGAGGTCTACAAGGACCTGGAGCCGGGCAAGTCGGTCGAGGGCGCGAACTGGGTCGGCCGCACCGAGGCCGAGGCCGAGATCGAGGCCTCCTACAAGCGCCTGGAGGCGCAGGGCGGCCACCACTGAGCTCCGCTCGGTTGACGGGTCGGCGGGAGTCCCGTCGGCCCCTGTGACACCGCGGGCGGCATCCCTTCGGGGGTGCCGCCCGTTGTCGTGCCCCGGGTGCGGGTCCGTGGCCGGGGCACCGCCCCCGGACCCCCGCGCCCCGAACGCCGGCGGGGCTGAAGATGGGTGGAACCAGTCCGCATACTGATACGGGCCGGGCCAGGGACTGGAGGACGCGTGGCGGAGGGCGAAGCATCCGGGACCGAGGACCGGAAGCCGAAGTCGGACGAGGCGCACAGTGCGTTCTCCGTGCCGGACGGGGTCGGGGTGGACCCCGAGGTGACCGAGGAGGACCAGCCGACCTCGGAGTTCGCCGTCCCCGACGGGCTCGCCTCGGTGGCCGTGGAATCCGAGGGCTCCGCCTTCGCCACCCCGCACACCTACAGCGCCGCGCACTCTCCGCCGGCCTACACCGGCACCGCCGGCTTCCCCGTCACCCGGATGAAGGAGTCCCCCTGGCAGGACCGCATGCGTACGGTGCTGCGCATGCCGGTCGACATCCGGCCGGTGCCGGAACCCGCGCAGCGGCTGGCCGCGGAGACCGGGCCCGCCGTGGGGCGCGTGCTCGACCTGACGCTGCGCATCGGCGAGCTGCTGCTCTCGGGCGGCGAGGGCGCCGAGGACGTGGAGGCCGCGATGTTCGCGGTGGCCCGCAGCTACGGTCTGGACCGCTGCGAGCCGACCGTCACCTTCACCCTGCTGTCGATCACCCACCAGCCCTCCCTGGTGGACGACCCCGTGTCGGCGAACCGCACCGTCCGCCGCCGCGGCACCGACTACACCCGGCTCTCGGCCGTGTTCCGCCTCGTCAACGACATCACCGCGCACGAGGTCGAGATCTCGCTGGAGGACGCGTACCGCCGGCTCGCCGAGATCCGCCGCAACCGGCACCCGTACCCCGGCTGGATGCTCACCGCCGCCGCCGGACTGCTCGCCGGCGCGGCCTCCACGCTGGTCGGCGGTGGGGTGCTGGTGTTCTTCGCAGCCGCACTCGGGGCGGTGCTCGGCGACCGGCTGGCCTGGCTGTGCGCCGGGCGCGGGCTGCCGGAGTTCTACCAGTTCGTGGTCGCGGCGATGCCCCCGGCCGCGATGGGCGTGGCGCTGAAGCTCACCGAGTTCGACGTGCGCTCCTCCGCCGTGATCACCGGCGGGCTCTTCGCCCTACTGCCGGGACGGGCGCTGGTCGCGGCCGTGCAGGACGGCCTGACCGGCTACTACATCACCGCGTCCGCCCGGCTGCTGGAGGTCATGTACCTCTTCATCGGCATCATCATGGGTGTCCTGGTGGTGCTCTACGTCGGCCTCCAGTTCGGCTCCAACCCGCGACCGGAGGACATCCTCCAGATCGACCAGCGACCGCTGCTGCAGATCGCCGCCTCGATGGTGCTGGTGTTCACGTTCGCGATCCTGCTTCAGCAGGAACGTTCCACCGTGTGGTTCGTGACCCTGAACGGCGGGATCGCCTGGGTGATCTACGGAGCCCTGCACTACGCCGCCAAGATGCCGCCGGTACCGTCCACCGCGATCGCGGCCGGGCTGGTCGGACTCTTCGGCCAGCTCCTCGCCCGGCACCGGTTCTCCTCGGCCCTGCCCTTCGTCACGGCCGCCATCGGCCCACTGCTGCCGGGCTCGGCCACGTACTACGGGCTCCTGCTGATCGCCGAGAACCGGCTGAACGAGGGCCTGGGCTCGCTGACGAACGCCGCGGCCATCGCGCTCGCCATCGCGATCGGAGTCAACCTCGGCTCGGAGATGTCCCGCCTGTTCATGCGGATCCCGGGCGCGGCCAGCGCGGCCAAGCGCGGCGCGGCGAAGCGCACCCGCGGGTTCTAGGGCCTGCCTGCCCCGCCCCCGGACACGGCGATGCCCCGCGGACCGGGGATCCGGTCACGCGGGGCATCGGGGTCGTACGTACGGGGCCCGGCCGGCTCAGCGCTTCGCGTGGCGGCCGCTGCGCTGGCCCGGGGCCTGCGGGTCGTCCCCGGTGGCGGGCTGCGCACCCGCCTCCCGGGCCGCCTTCTTGTGCTTGCGGGACTTCAGCACCTCGAAGATCACCGGAATCACGGAGACCAGGACGATGCCGATGAAGATCGGCTCGACGTTGTTCTTGATGACCTCGAACTGGCCGAGCTTGTAGCCCAGGACCGTGACGCCCGCGCCCCACAGGACGCCGCCGATGACGTTGAACATCAGGAAGGTGCGGTACTTCATCGCGGTGGCGCCCGCGACCATCGGCGCGAAGGTGCGGATGATCGGCACGAAACGCGCGAGCACGATGGCCTTGGGGCCGTGCTTCTCCATGAAGTCGTGCGCCGCGTCGAGGTTCTCGCGCTTGAAGAGCCGGGAGTTCGGCCGGCTGAAGATCTTCGGCCCGAACACCTTGCCGATCATGTATCCGACCTGGTCACCGAGGATCGCGGCGGCCACGATCAGGGCGCACACCACCCACAGCGGCTGGCTGATGGTGCCGCTCGCGACGAACAGCCCCGCCGTGAAGAGCAGGGAGTCTCCGGGCAGGAACGCGAAGAGACCCGATTCCGCGAAGACGATGACCAGGATGCCGATCAGGCCGAAATGCCCGATCAGATACTCCGGGGAGATCCACTCAGGGCCGAGCGCAAGCGTGTTCACGAGTTCCGGGCTCTCCTGGATCGGGGGGGTGTCCGTCCAATTATGAACGCACACCGCCCCCGGCTGGTTCCGGAGCCCCGGTCCTCACACCTTGCGCACCGCGTTGGCCATGATCGAATCCCGCAAGTGCCCGGCGAGGCCCGGGTGCATGGAGTCGTAGAACTCCCTGAACCGCTCGTCGGCCACGTACATCTCGCCCAGACCCGTGTGGATCTCGTACGAGCAGTCGTAGAACCACGTGCAGATGTGCAGGCGGTGTTCCTCCGCCAGGTCCATCGCCCGCTCGCCCCCGGCGGGCTCACCGGCCTCCATGAGCGCCCGGTACCGGGTGCCCCAGTCGGCGACCTGGTCCTGCATCCGCTGCCAGTCGCCCTTCGTGTAGCCGGCGGCCCTGCGCTGCGACTCGGCATGGGTCTCGGTGCCGCCCCAGCGGCGCTCCGCCTCCTCGGCGTACCGCTCGGGGTCCTTGTCCCCGAACACCTCGAACTTCTCCTCGGGCGTGAGGTTGATGCCCATCTTCTTCGCCTCCATGGCGTGCTCAACGGCCGCGGCCATCTGCTGGAGCCGGGCGATCCGGTCGGACAGGAGGGCGTGCTGCCGGCGCAGGTGCTCCCTCGGGTCCGATTCCGGGTCGTCCAGCAGGACCATGACCTCGTCGAGCGGGAATCCGAGCTCCCGGTAGAACAGGACCCGCTGCAGCCGGTCGAGATCGGCGTCCTCGTACCGCCGGTGTCCCGCGTGGCTGCGACCGCCCGGGGAGAGCAGCCCGATCTCGTCGTAGTGGTGCAGCGTGCGCACCGTGACTCCGGCGAAACCGGCGACCTGGCCCACGGAGTAGCTCATCGTTCCCGCTCCTCTGGTTGGGTACGCCCTCCACTGTGGTCCCTCACGTGGCGTGAGGTGCAAGCCGTACGCCCGCGGAGGCGCGGGGCGGGCTATCCCATGGCGCGGGTGCCGTCGATGGACTCGCGGATGATGTCCGCGTGGCCCGCGTGGCGGGCGAACTCCTCCACCAGGTGCAGGAGCATCCAGCGCATCGAGACCTTGGCGTCCGCCGGGAACCACGGGGCCGGCGGCAGCGGGAAACTGTCGTCGAGGCTGGGGACCGCGGCGACGAAGGCCTCCGTCTGCCCCCTGACCCCGTCCCAGAAGGCCAGGACCGACTCCACGGACTCGCCCTCGACCAGGCGGAACGCATCGCTCCAGGACTGCTCCGAGTCCTCGTCCCCGCCGGGCGCGCCCCCTGCCATCCGCAGCCAGTTCAGCTCGCACTGCGCCGCGTGCTTGAGCAGCCCGGACAGGGAGAGCTCACTGGCGCTGGGCCGGCTCGCGGCCTGCTCCTCGGTCAGCCCCTGCGCCGCCTCGCGCAGCGCGCTCCGCTGGGCCTCGACGAAGGAGAGGAGCGTGCCGCGCTCGTCACCGGGAACCTCTGTAGAAATCTGAGCCATGCCGACCGCCTGCTTTCCGTGGGTCCTTCTCCTGCTGACAGGAACCACGTTACGTAGGCTTGCGGTCAGCTTCTGTCCTCAAGGCGGCGCGTCAGCCACGCGTCTCTACTGGCCCTCCTGGCGGGCCGGCGGGAGCCCGGTCTGCGGCTTGGGGAGCAGCGCCTTGGCGAGGTCCTGGTTGCCCTTCTCGTCCAGGCCGTACATCGCCTCGTAGATCTTGCGGACGGCCGGTCCCGAGGCTCCGGAGCCGGTGCCGCCCTGGGAGATCGTCATCACGATCGCGTAGTCCGCGGTGTAGGAGGCGAACCACGAGGTGGTCTGCTTGCCCTGGACCTCCGCCGTACCGGTCTTCGCGTGCATCGGGATCTGCTTCTGCGGCCAGCCGCCGAAGCGCCAGGCCGCGCTGCCGGTGGTGGCCACGTCGGCCAGGGCGCCGTCGATGTTGTCGCGGAGCTTGGCGTCCATCGGGAGCCTGCCCTGCTCCTTCGGAGCGATCTCCTTCACCGAGCTGCCGTCGGCGCTGACCACGGCCTTGCCGATGCTGGGCTGGTGGAGCGTGCCGCCGTTGGCGATGGCGGCGTAGACCGAGGCCATCTGGATCGGGGTGACGAGGGTGTCGCCCTGGCCGATGGAGTAGTTGATCGCATCGCCCTCGCGCAGCTGGTTGCCCTGGCGGCAGTTCTCGTAGGCGATCTTCTCGGCGTAGGAGCCGTCCTTCTTGCCGTCGCGGCACCAGGCGGCCTTGTTCGCCTCGAAGAAGTCCTTCTTCCACTGGCGGTCGGGGACCCGGCCGGGGACCTCGCTGGGCAGGTCGATGCCGGTGGGCTTGCCGAGGCCGAACTCGTGCGCGGTCTTGAAGAACCAGTCACCGGGCTGGGCCTTGGGCTTGATGCCGCCGTCCTTCTTCCACTCCTTGTCCGCGATGGCGTAGTAGACGGTGTCGCAGGAGACCTCCAGGGCCTTGCCGATGGTGATGTCGCCGTAGCCCTGGGACTCGAAGTTGGTGAAGACCTGGCTGCCCACCGAGTACGAGCTCGGGCATCCGTAGCGGTTGTTGAAGGGGTAGCCGGCGTTGACCGCCGCGGTCGAAGAGACCACCTTGAAGATCGAGCCGGGGGCCGCCTGCCCCTGGATGGCGCGGTTCAGCAGCGGGTAGTTCGACTGCTTGTCGGTGAGGGAGGCGTAGTCCTTCGAGGAAATGCCGCCGACCCAGGCGTTCGGGTCGTAGGTCGGGTTGGACGCCATCGCGACGACCCGGCCGGTCTTGGCCTCCATGACCACGACGGCGCCCGAGTCGGCCTCGTAGTTGCGGTGCGTGTTCTTGTCGTACCCCTTGCGGGCTTCGATCATCGCGTTGTTCAGCTCGCGCTCGGCCACCGCCTGCACCCGCGAATCGATCGAGGTCACGATGTTCGCGCCGGGCTCCGCCTTGTCGCTGACGCCCTCACCGATGACCCGGCCGAGGTTGTCCACCTCGTAGCGGGTGATGCCCGCCTTGCCGCGCAGTTCCTTGTCGTAGGTGCGCTCCAGTCCGCTGCGGCCCACCTGGTCGGAGCGCAGGTACGGCGAGTCGGAATCCTTCGCCTTGGTGATCTCCGCGTCGGTCACCGGGGAGAGGTAGCCGAGCACCTGGGAGGTGTTGGCGCCGTCGGGGCCGGCGTAGCGGCGCAGGGCGGTGGGCTCGGCGGTGATGCCGGGGAACTGCTCGGCGTGCTCCCGTATCTCCAGGACCTGGTCGGTCGTCGCCTCGTCCGTGATGGGGATCGGCTGGTACGGGGAGCCGTTCCAGCAGGGCTTGGGGGTCTTGGCGTCGCACAGCCGGACCCCGTTGACCACGTCCTCGGGCTTGAGGCCCAGCACCCCGGCGAGGTGGGTCAGCACACCGTGGCCGCGGTCCTTCATCTTGGAGAGTTCGGTGCGGCTGGCGGAGACCACCATGCGGGTCTCGTTGTCGGCGAGCGGGACCCCGCGGGAGTCGAGGATCGAGCCGCGCACGGCGGGCTGGACGACCTGCTGGGTGTTGTTGTTCTTCGCCTCGTCCGTGTACTCCTGGCCGTTGCGTATCTGGAGGTACCAGAGGCGCCCGCCGAGGGTCAGCAGCAGCGAGAACACCACGATCTGGATCATGATGAGCCGGTTCTGGACCCGGGGTGTGCGCCCGGTCTCCGGTATGTTGCTCAACTCGGCTCTCCCCCGGACGGTCCTCGCCTGACCCGCCCGAGTCTAGATCGCCCCGGCCCCTAGAACGGGAACTGGGTCCGGCCGTGCTGGACCGAGATCCATTTCTGGGTGGTGAAGGCCTCCACGGTGGCCTCGCCGTTCAGCCGGCCCATGCCGGAGGCCTTCTCCCCGCCGAACGCGGCCAGCGGCTCGTCGCCGATGGTGGAGTCGTTGACGTGGATCATCCCGGTCTCGATGCGCCGCGCGAAGCGGACCCCGCGCTCCACGTCGCGCGTGTGGACGGCGCCGCTGAGGCCGTAGGGGGTCTCGTTGGTGAGGCGGACCGCCTCGTCCTCGCCGTCGAAGACCACGAGCAGCGCCACGGGGCCGAAGATCTCCTGGCAGAGCAGCGGGGAGTCCTCGGGGATCCCGGCGAGCACGGTGGGCTCGACCAGGTTGCCGCGCGTAGAGCCCCGTACGAGCGCCTGCGCGCCGGAGGCGACGGCGCGGTCCACGAGGGCCGTCAGGGCGTCGGCCTGGAAGGAGTTGATCAGGGGGCCGATGTGGGTGTCGGCGTCGTGCGGGTCGCCGGTCTTCAGGGCGCGCACGCGGGCGGTGAACTTCTCGGTGAACTCCTCGGCGACCGAGGCGTCGACCAGGATGCGGTTGGCGGCCATGCAGACCTGGCCCTGGTAGACGAAGCGGCTGAAGACGGCCGCGTCCACCGCGTAGTCGAGGTCGGCGTCGTCGAGGACGACGAGGGCGCTGTTGCCGCTCAGCTCCAGGACGGTCCGCTTGAAGTGGCGGGCGGCGACGGCGCCGACGTGCCGGCCGACCCGGTCGGAACCGGCGAAGGAGATCACCTTGGGGACGGGGTGGGTCAGGAGCGCGTCGCCTATTTCGGCGATGTCGGTGACCAGCACGTTGAGCAGGCCGGCCGGGAGCCCGGCGTCCTCGAAGATCTTGGCGATGACCCCGCCGCCGACGACGGGAGCGTTCTGGTTCGGCTTGATCACGACGGCGTTGCCCAGCGCCAGGGCCGGGGCCACGGACTTGAGGGTGACCAGGAAGGGGAAGTTGAAGGGGCTGATCACGGCGACGACCCCGACGGGGAGGCGCTGGACCCGGTTCTCCTTGCCCTCGACCGGCGAGGGCAGGATGCGGCCCTCGGGTCGGACGGCCAGCTGCATGGCCTCGCGGATGAACTCCTTGGCGAGGTGGACCTCGTACTCGGCCTTGGGACGGGTCCCGCCGAGCTCGTCGATCATCGCCTCGACGATCTCCTTCTCGCGCACCTCGGTGATCCGCAGGGCGCGTTCCAGGACGGCTCGTCTGGTGTACGGGCTGGTGGCGGCCCATTCCTTCTGGGCCCGCTCGGCGGCACGGTAGGCCCGGTCCACCTGCTCGACGGTGGCCACGGTGATGGCCGCGAGCTTCTCCCCGTTGTACGGGTTGACGTCGATGATGTCCCACGAACCGGTACCGGCCAGCCATTCGCCGTCGATGTACTGGTGAGCCAGGTCGTCGAATATGGACATGCCATCCCTTACTGCGAGCGCGCGTCCTTGCGCTGCACCGGAGACCCATGGGTCGTCGCCATGCCGATCGTGCTGGTCATGCACTGATCAGCCGTCATAGTACGTGTGAATCAAGACAGTTGGAGAAGTCCACGCAACAGGTCCCGGGTCCGGTCGGGGTCCGGGCAGTCGTTCTGGAGCCGCAGCATCGCCCGCTCGTACTGCCCCACTTCCTCGTCCTTGTCCAGGTAGAGGGCGCTGGTGAGCTGTTCCAGATAGACGACGTCCTGGAGGTCGGACTCGGGGAAGCGCAGCAGGGTGAAGGCACCGCTCTCACCGGCGTGGCCGCCGAAGGAGAACGGCATGACCTGGAGGTGCACGTTCGGCCGCTGGGAGATCTCGATGAGGTGCTCCAGTTGGCCGCGCATCACGTCGCGGTCGCCGTACGGCCGGCGCAGCGCGGCCTCGTCGAGGACGGCGTGGAAGACGGGCGCGTTCTCGGAGACCAGCACCTTCTGGCGCTCCAGGCGCAGCGCGACGCGGCGGTCGATCTCGGCCCGGCCGGCGCCGGGCATGCCTCGGCTGACCACCGCCTGGGCGTACGCCTCGGTCTGCAACAGGCCGTGCACGAACTGCACTTCGTAGATGCGGATGAGGGAGGCGGCGCCTTCCAGGCCGACGTACGTCTGGAACCAGCCGGGCAGGACATCGCCGTAGCTGTGCCACCAGCCGGCCACGTTGGCCTCGCGGACCAGCCCCAGGAGGGACTCCCGCTCCGCGCCGTCCGTGACTCCGTAGAGCGTGAGGAGGTCCTCGACGTCTCTGGCCTTGAAGCTCACCCTTCCCAACTCCAAGCGGCTGATCTTCGATTCGGATGCGCGGATCGAGTAGCCGGCCGCCTCACGGGTGATGCCGCGGGATTCTCGGAGTCGCCTGAGCTGTGAGCCCAGGAGAATGCGGCGCACCACAGAACCACTGGCTTCTGCGGTCACTGGTCCTGCCCCTCCCCACTAGTGGATGGCTGCGTCTTGAACGACTGCGTCGCAGGGGCCCCCGTGCCCCTCAAGGCCCGCAGTCTGCCACCAAAACGCTTCGCTCCGTACTCGTTCTGTAACGGAATTGGCCCCACCGTAAAAGAAGTCCGTAAGTATGCGTAGGAAGAAATGAGCAAGAACCGTCACGGGAGCGGACAGGTCCGGCGCGTGCACGTGCATCTGCCCTTGCATCCGGCTTCCGCATTCGGAACCATGGTCCCGCGCACCTGCGTGCCCCGCAGTTCTTTCGAATCCCGGGAGTGCCTCGCATGGGGACGAATGGATCGACCATGCTCGAGCCGTTACGGCAGGGGCTTCCCCCGGTCGATCCCACGGCTGTCTCCGGGTCCGCGTCCTGCGCCCTGCCCGCCCGCTTCGACGCGGTGCGCGGAGCACGCACCTTCACGCGTTCCACCCTCTCCCAGTGGGGCCTCGACGACCGTTTCGACGACGTGGCGCTGGTCGTCTCCGAACTCGTCACCAACGCGCTGCGCCACGCCCTCCCGGACGACTCCCGCCCGGCCCCGGGCGATTCGGAGCAGCCGGTCCGGCTGCACCTGATGCGGTGGAGCACCCGGCTGGTGTGCGCGGTGCGCGATCCCAGCGAGGACCGGCCCGGCGGGAACTTCGCACCGGAGGCGACGGAGCAGAACTGCGACCTGGAATCGGGGCGAGGGCTCTTCCTCGTCGACTCCTACAGCGACAGCTGGGGCTGGCATCCGCTCGCGGGCCGGCTGACCGGCAAGGTCGTCTGGGCGCTGTTCACGCTCCAGGACTGAACCGTCGGACCGGCGCCGGACCACCGCCGGACGAATCGCCACAGACACGGCAACCGGCCGGGACCGATCATTGCGATCAGTCCCGGCCAGTGCACGTGCATGGCTTGATCCTTTGCGCGGATCCCTGATGTTCAGCTGATCAGGTGATCGAACTCGCCGTCCTTGACACCCAGCAGCAGCGCTTCTATCTCGGCCGGCGTGTACACGAGAGCCGGTCCGTCCGGAAACCGCGAATTGCGCATGGCAACCTCGCCTCCCGGCAGTTTCGCGAACTCCACACAGGAACCTTGCGAGTTGCTGTGTCTGCTCTTCTGCCAGGTCACCCCGTCAAGCTCTGCAGCTGCCATCCCGTTGTACGCGTGGTCCACAGGAAGCCCCCGATAGTGCAGATGTCAACTGCACCGGATCATAGCTGTGTTCATGAACGCCTGCATGGGCAGATGCACGTGCACGAACGGAGGCCCCGGTGCCGCTAGGGGCTGGGGTCCGTGGCGGGTGGGGTGCGCAGAGCCTCGGAGACCTCCTCCAGGGATTCCAGCAGCTGCCCCGCCGCCCCGCGCAGAACCCCCTCTTCCGGGGCCTCCCAGTCGGCCAGTACCGCCCGGACCGCGTCCCATTCGGGCACCTTGCGCTCCCGGACCGCCTTCGCTCCGGCCTCCGTCGCCGAGCGCAGCACCCGGGCCAACTCGGCCGCGCCCGGGGCCGGAGCCTGCGCCCGGTCCGGGAAGTGCGCCTCCAGCAGCATCGCGTGCCGGCCCATCGCGGCCAGCGCCCGGCCCGCGTCGTCTGCGGCCGCCCCGGAGATCCCCCGGTGGCGCACCGGCTCCCCGGCCGCCCGGTCCACCGCCTCCTGCCAGGCGACCCGGGCGTCGCGGACGGCCAGCAACGCCTCCCGCACGTCCGCGCGCCGGGCCCCGGCGGGATCGGCGTACTGCCCGAGCACGACCGCCGCGTACCGCCCGTCGGCGACCAGCCAGTCGGCCAGCCGGGTCCGCAGCCGCGGGGTCTCCCAGGCCGGGTAGACGGCGTAGGCGACCATCGCGAGGACTCCGCCGACCAGGGTGAGGGCGACGCGGTCGGGCACGGTCTGGTCCCAGCGGGCTCCGCCCATGCCGAGCAGGAAGACGACATAGGCGGAGACGCAGACCATCGAGACGGCGTATCCGGTGCGCATCAGCGTGTACATCAGGCCCGCGCTGATGACGGCGAGCAGCCCGGACAGGTACATCCCCGGATGCGCGAGCTGGACGACGGCGGTAGCCAAGGCCACCCCGACCAGGGTGCCGCCGAAGCGGGCGACCGCGCGGGTGTAGGTCTGCGTGAAATCGGGCCGCATGACCATGACGGAGGCCATCGGGGCCCAGTAGGCGTGGCCGAACGGCAGCGCGTGGCCGATGCCGTAGCCGGCGCAGGCGACGGCGGTGACCCGCAGCGCGTGCCGCAGGATCGGCGATCCGGGGCGCAGCTCGGCCCGTACGGCGGCCAGCACCATCGGCGCGAGCGCCGGCAGGGTGGGCCGCAGCATCGACTCCCCCGGATCGGCGGTGCGTCCGGAGCCCGGCTCGGCGGTGTCGAGTACGTCGTCCAGCAGGGCGGCGAGCCGCCGCGCGGCCCGCAGCGGGGCGCCCTGGAACAGGTCGGCGGTGTCGGGGGCCTTCAGCACCGCGAGGGCCGGCGCGGGCAGCCGTACCGCCTCCCCGTGCCGGATCGCGGACGCGGCGGCGTCCAGGACCGACCCGGCCGCGGCGAGCAGTTCCCGCACCCGGTCCCGCGCCGGGCCCTCGGCCGGTGCCCCGACCGCCGGGTCGGCCAGCGAGGCCAGCACCGGCCGGACCCGCTCCGCGAGCCCCCGCGCCCCGTGCAGCTCGGCGGGGCGGCGGCGGGCCTGGCGGACCGTCACGGTCGCGGCGTCCCGCGCCCTCATCAGCGGTTGCGGGTCGAAGGACGCGGCCGGGTCGTGGCGCAGGCGGCGCGCGTAGTCGGCCTCGGCGGCGAGCGCGTCGGCCAGCGCGTCGCGCTGGGCGCCCCAGCGGCGGACGGGGAAGAGGACGATCAGCGCTGCCTGGACCACACCGCCGGCGGCGATCAGCGCGGCGTGCCCGGCGGCCTGCGGCACGGAGGTGGGCAGCGTGACGGTGACGAGCATGATCGCGACGTTGCCGGAGGCAATCATGCCGGCGGTGGGGCCGGCCGCCCACATCAGGCCCGCCAGGAAGCACCAGACGGCGAGCAGCAGCATGAAGGCCAGGGCGTGCGAGGAGCCGACGAGATAGCCGACGAAGGTGGAGACGGCCAGGGTCAGCCCGGCCGCGAGCGCCAGGACGGGGCGCGGCCGCCAGCTCTTCTGGAAGGTGGCGACGGCCGCCATGTACGCGCCGAAGGCGGAGCTGGCGGCGGCGCCCGGCCCGAGGAGGGCCAGGCTCACCCCGATGACGATCGCGAGCCCCACGGCGGCCCGGAGGGCGACGAGTGGCTGGAGACGGGTCCGCTCGACCCGCAGACCGGATCGCGCGGTGTCCTTCAGCGCCCGGACCCAGCTCATGGCACCGAGGGTAGCCCGGCTTCAGGTGTTCTTCAGATATGACGTGATCCATGGCGTTGTGCCCGGACAAACCCCATCATCAGCCAGTCGGCACCCGGCCGACCCCGTCCGGAAGGTGGAGGACCGACCCATGCTCAGGAACGGCCTGGAACCCTGGCACGTCGCCATCGTCGTGCTCGTCTGTCTGATGCTGTTCGGCTCGAAGAAGCTGCCCGAAATGGCCCGTGGCCTGGGCCGATCGGCCCGCATCCTGAAGTCGGAAGCCCGCGCCCTGCGCGAGGACGCCCCGGCTCCCGCCTCGCCTGACGCCCCGGCTCCCGCACCTGCCGAGCGGCCCTGAAGCGGGCGGAGCCCAACCCATCCCGTCCGGCATCCGAGTACCGGCCCCGGGGCACCGGCCAGCAGGACGCGGCACGCGCCAGGGAGGCGCGACTACCCCTGGAGGGACGGGCGGCTGCCCTCCGCCATGTGCGCCCGGTCGGCCGCCGCCGTCCCGTCCTCCCAGCCCGCGAGGTCGGTGGCCCCGCGCAGCCGGGTCGTCGTGGTCCGGGGGAACATCTCCTCGGCCCGCGAGGTGACGGCCACGTCCCGGGCCACCAGCGCGGGCAGGTTGTCGGGGGCCTCGGCCACCGTGTGCTCGGCGGTCTCCGCCAGCCGCTGGCCGAGCCGGCTCGCGTAGGCCAGCAGGAAGGACTGCCGGAAGGTCTTGGTGCGCTTGCGACCACCCGCCCGCTGACCGGCCTCGGCCCGGGTCATGGCAGCGGTGCCCTGCACGAGCAGCGAGGTGTACAGCAGCTCCACCGCCTCCAGGTCGCTCTCGAAGCCGACGACGGTGGAGAACTCGTAGGCGCTGTTCCACACGGACCGGCAGCGGTTCGCCCCCGCCACGGCGTCGAGCAGCACCGCCTTGGCCTCCTCGTACGGGGCCTCGACGCCGATCCGGCAGGCGCCGGGTATCTGCCTGACGCCGCTCTTCACCGCGAGCAGGGCCTCGTCCACGGTGTGCCGCGCCATGAGCTCCTGCGCCTTGGCGCTGAGCGCCTCCGCCTCCTCCGGGAACGTGGTCGCCTCGGCCTTGGCGAGGAGCGCCCGGATCCGGCCCAGCATGCGGGGCTCGATGTGCGCGTGTTCGAGTACGTCGGTCGCGTCCCCCGGCAACGGCCCGACCGGCTCGATGGACGGCAGCCGGATCAGCAGCCGGAACACCTCCAGCACGGCGGTCGCCAGGCTGAAGCGGTCGGTCCGCTCCCGCTGCGCGAGCTGCTCGCCGTACCGCGTGTCGTCCGCCCACCACACCTCGGCGTCGCTCCACCGTTCGGGGAGCCGGGCGTAGCGCCGCGCCTCGGCGGCGACCAGGTCCCCGGTGATCCGTACGTGCGCCGGCTCCAGGTCCCGGCGCACGAGGCGCAGTACGTCGTCCGGCCGCCAGCCCCGCTCCCAGGCCTGGCGTACGTACTCCTCCCCGCGCGCGAGCAAGGCCTGGCCGACCCCGGCCCACCGCTCCCCCTCGGCGACCAGCACCGACGCCCCGGCGTCCAGCCCGGCGTCGTCCTGGTTGTACAGCGCGGCCTCGCAGGCCCGGTCGACGATGTCTCTCACACCGTCCAGCTTGGCATGGGTCGGCGCAGCCAAATCCAGCCCGTCCGGCGCTCGAGGACCGGGGTCTGGGGCGGAGCCCCCTGGGGCCCCCGGACGGAGTCCGGGGGAGGGCAAGGGGACAGCCCCCGCAGGGCCCGGGGGAGGGCAAGGGGACAGCCCCGCAGAGCCCGGCCCCGCGCGGCACGCACCGGCACTGTCAGCCCCCGGTGGGACACTCGCACCCATGAGCGAGCACACCTCCCGGTGGGCCCTCGCCGAGGACGGCGACGGCCGGTGGCAGGCCATGTCACTGGACGGCCCCACGGGCGGAGCCCGTATCACCACCACCGACCCCGCCGAGGCGATCCGCGCGGCCCCGCCAGGGACCCGCTGGGTCTGGCGGTCCACCCCCGCCGTCTACCCCCGGTTGCTGGCCGCCGGGGCCCGCGTCGAGCGCTGCTACGACATCGAGGACGCCGAGCTCCTGCTCCTCGCCCACGAGGGCCGTCTCGGCGAACCCCGTTCGGCCGCCGCCGCCTGGGCCCGCCTCACGAACGCCCCCGTACCGCCCGACCCCCCGCAGCGTGCGGCGGAGCCCGGCAGCCAGCACTCCCTCTTCGACCCCCAGCCCGCCCCCGTCCCGCTCGACGCCCTCGTCGCAGTCCACGCCGACCAGGCGAAACGGCTCGACGCCACCGCCCACCCCGACCGGATGCGACTGCTCGTGGCCTCCGAGTCGGCGGCCTTCCTCGTAGCCGCGGAGATGAACCGCGCGGGGCTCCCCTGGCGGGCCGACGTGCACCGGGCGCTGCTGACGGAGCTGCTCGGCGAGCGGTACGCGGGCCGCGGGCAGCCCCGCCGGCTCGCCGAGCTCGCCGATGCCGTCTCCGCCGCCTTCGGCCGCCGCGTACGGCCCGAGCTGCCCGCCGATGTGGTCAAGGCCTTCGCGGAGGCCGGGATCAAGCTCAAGTCCACCCGCCGCTGGGAGATCCAGGACGTGGACCACCCCGCCGTGGAACCCCTCCTGGAGTTCAAGAAGCTGTACCGGATCTACACCGCCCACGGCTGGTCCTGGCTCGCGGACTGGGTCCACGACGGCCGATTCCGCCCCGAGTTCATCCCCGGCGGCACCTACACCGGCCGCTGGGTCACCAACGGCGGCGGAGCCCTGCAGATCCCCAAGGTGATCCGCCGGGCCGTCGTCGCCGACCCCGGCTGGCGGCTCGTCGTCGCCGACGCCGACCAGATGGAGCCGCGGGTGCTCGCCGCCATCTCCCGCGACCCCGCCTTCATGGAGGTGGCCGGCCGCCCGGAGGACCTGTACACCTCCATCTCCCGCCAGGGCTTCCCCGGGGACCGGGACATGGCGAAGATCGCCGTGCTCGGCGCGGTGTACGGACAGACCTCCGGGGACGGCCTGAAGAACCTGGCCGCGCTGCGCCGCCGCTTCCCCCGGGCCGTGGCCTACGTGGACGACGCCGCGAAGGCGGGCGAGGAGGGCCGGCTCGTACGGACCTGGCTGGGCCGGACCTGTCCACCGCCGGCCGTCGCCGAGGACGCCGAGGAGGCCCCCGACGGCTGGGTGCCGAGCTACGCCTCGACCGACGCGCGGGCGCGCGGCCGCTTCACCCGCAACTTCGTGGTGCAGGGCAGCGCCGCGGACTGGGCGCTGCTGCTGCTCGCGGCCCTGCGCCGGTCGATCGCGGAGGCCGGGATGCGGGCCGAGCTCGTCTTCTTCCAGCACGACGAGGTGATCGTCCACTGCCCGCAGGAGGAGGCGCGGGCAGTGACCGAAGCGATCCGAGCGGCGGGGGACCTGGCGGGCCGCATCACCTTCGGCGAGACACCGGTCCGCTTCCCGTTCACCACCGCGGTGGTCGAGTGCTACGCGGACGCGAAGTAGCGGACGCGAAGTAGCGGACGCGAAGTAGCGGACGCGAGACAACGAACGCGAGGCGACTGACGCGACCTAACGGGTGCGAGGCACGGACCGGGGCCCGGGAGCCGCTACTGCCCGTACCCGGACCACTTCGGGCTCGTCGCGATCTCCCGCAGCCGCTGCATCGTCAGCACCGGCTCCTTGCGGGTCGCCGCCGTCGACTGGCTCTTGGCGTTGAACGCCGAGACGATCACCCGCGTCCCGTTCGGCCGCAGTGCCTCCACGCTCCACCAGACCACACCGGCCCCGCCCTTCTCCCCGAGCTGCTGCCGGGACAGGACCTTCGTTCCGTCCGGCAGCGTCTCCGCGCCCGTGAACAGGTCCTTCCAGACCCCCGGGTGGTCCTTGTTGTCCGGCTGGATCTGCAGGCTGACCATCGAGCGGCCCTTGCCGTCGTCGAGCACCAGGTAGCCCAGGTCGGTCCCGTCCTCGTACTCGTCCACGACCGGGATGTCGTATCCGCTCACCAGCTTGCCCAGGATCTCCACCGCCTTCGGCCCCGACCGTGCCGGCTCGAGGGCCGGCGACTGCGCGGCGGCCGGCAGGTCGTTGAGGGCCGGCAGCCACAGCGGGGACGCCACGAGCGCCTTCAGCTGCGCGGGCGTCAGCGGCGGCGCGGGCCGGGTGACGGGCGAGTCCTTCTCGGTCGCCGCGTTCCACTCCTGCGCGTCGAGGAGGAACCCCTGCGGGGTCACCAGCGTGGCCCGCCAGGACTTCGTGTCCACCCGGCGGTCGGGATATTCGTAACCCTGGAACAGCAGGAGCCGCGAACCGTCCGCGAGCTTCTCGGAGCTGCAGCCGTCGTACTTCATGGTCGCCTTGGAGGGGCACTTCACCATGTCGTCGGCCATCGCGCCCTTCGGGTCCACCCGGCTGAGGCCGAGGCCGATGGCCGCCTTGCCCTTGCCGTCGTCGAAGACCCCGCTCACCATCGGGCCGCTCCCGTCCGCCGTGCCCCGCGCAGTGGCGTCGGTGAGGTTCCCCGCGGGCAGTAGCTGCTTGAGCACCCCGATCAGCTGCTCGGCGGAGACGGCCCCGGTGCCGGTGCGCGCCTTCAGCGGGGCATCCGTCGGCTTGGGGGGTTCCGGTGCGGACGCCACATTGGGCTGACCGGCGCCGCCGCCCGAGCCGAACAGCCCGCCCGTGTAGGCGCCGGCCGTGCCGATCACCGCCAGGGCGATCGCCGATCCGCCGACCACGGCGGCCCTGCGGCGGGCCACCAGCCGTCGGCCGCGCCGTTCCCCGGCGTCGACGAGGTCACGGCCGTCGGCCGTGAAGGTGTCTCCGGTACGACGGAGGGCTTCACCGAGCTCATCTTCAAAGGGCATGCGGAATCGGACCTTCCGTCCAGAGGGGTCGTGGAACGAGGGCAAAGGAGAGGAAGAGGAAGAGGGAGAAGGAACAGCGGCCCCGCCGGAGCGGACCAGCACTCAGTGCTCAGGGCTCGGCGATCCGCGCCCGGCGCCCAGCACTCAGTGCTCAGCACTCAGCGCTCAGCGAACTCCGTGATCGAGCCGCCCAGTTGCTCCCGCAGCCGGGCCAGCGCGCGCGAACTCCGGGTGCGGACCGCCGCCGAGCTGACGTTCATCGCGTCGGCGGTCTCCTCGACGCTGCGGTCCTCCCAGTACCGCAGCACCAGCACCGCCCGGTCCTTCGGCGCCAGCCGGCCCAGCGCCTGCAGCAGGGTCAGCCGCAGCACCGGGTCGCCGTCGGCCGCCGCGACCGGATCGGGGAACTCCCCGACCGGGCGCTCCCCCGTCGACCGGCGGCGCTGGTGCGTCAGAAAGGCCCGTACCAGCACCGTTTGCGCGTACGCCGCGGGATTGTCTATCCGCGTGATGCGCCCCCAGATCAGGTACATGCGCCCCAGGGTCTCCTGTACGAGATCCTCCGCGAGGTGGGTGTCACCGCTCGTCAGCAGACAGGCCGACCGGTACAGGTGCGCCGATCTGCCCGTCGCGAACTCACGGAACCCGTCTCTGCGACCCTGCCGCATCCGCTCCCCCTCGCGTCCGTCTCACCCCAACGACGCGACGGGGCCGCCGGAATGTTGCAGCCTTCCTCAAACCTTTTCCGAGAGATCGTGGAAGTACATGTGGAACTCCTCGCGGACGAAGCCCTCCGCCTCGTACAGGCCCTGCGCGAGGTGGTTGTCGTACGCCGTCTCCAGCTGCACGCCCGACACCCCGGCCTCCCGCGCCCGGCGCAGCACCTCGCGCAGCAGCGCGCGGCCCGCGCCCGTACGCCGGCCGGCCGGGGCCACGTACAGGTCGCCCAGCAGCCACGCGGGACGCATCGCCAGCGAGGAGAAGATCGGGTAGACCTGGGTGAAGCCGACCGTGCCGGCCCCCGGGACCTCGGCGAGCAGGACGAAGGAATCGCCGGCCCCGATCCGTTCCGCCAGGAAGGCGCGCGGGCGCTCCGGGTCCTCGACCTCCACCTCGTAGAACTCCAGGTAGCCGCGGAAGAGCTCGGCGGCGACGTCCAGATCCGCCTCGCCCGCCTCGCGCAGGAGCACCGCGGCCGGGCCGTCGGCCAGGTCCTCGTCCACCCGCGCCTCGTCCGGCGTCGTCCGACCGTTCATATCGCTCTCCCTAGTCCACTCCCGCGCGCCGTTCCCCATTGTGCGCGGGCGGACACAGGGGCTCCCAGCCGCCCTGCGCTACGGCGGCTGGGAGTGCGGGAGCGGCGTCCTGAGGTTTCAGTGGTCCCCGGTGACGGGCTGCGCCGGCAGGGTGTAGACGTGCTCCGGGCTGACGATCTTGGTGATCGCCTCTCCGAAGAGGGTGCTCGGCTCCTCTCCCCGGGCGGAGATGTCGGTGTTGAGCAGCACGACGAGCGTGGCCTTCGTCCGCGGGTCGTACACGGTCAGCGACTGGTAGCCGGGCAGGGAGCCGTTGTGCCCGATCCAGCCCTGGACGTTGAAGATGCCCAGTCCGTAGCCGGTGCCCGGGAGGGCCGGTACGACCTTGAGGCGCTGGGCCTGGGTGGCGGGGGTGAGGAGCTCACCCGTGGCCAGCACCTTGGCCCACTGCCGCAGGTCGGTGAGGTCGGAGATCATCGCGCCCGCCGCCCAGCCCCAGGAGGGGTTCCAGTCGGCGGCGTCCTCGGTCTTCCCGGAGGCCGTCTGGTCCGTGTAGCCCTGGGCATGCGGCTTCGGGAACTCGGCGCCGACCGGGAAGAGCGTGTGCTTCAGCCCGGCGGGTTCGACGACCTCCTGGTTGATGTAGTCGGCCAGCGTCCGTCCGCTGATCTTCTCCACCACGAGCCCGAGCAGGATGAGGTTGGTGTTGCAGTAGTAGAACTTCGCGTTCGGCTCGAAGAGCACCGGGTGCTTGAAGGAGTACTCGAGCAGCTGCTGCGGAGTGAAGGGCCGCCGGGGATCGCTGGTCAGAGCCTTGAAGAAGTCCTCGTCGGCGGAGTAGTTGAACAGCCCGCTGCGCATTCCGGCCAGCTCGCGCAAGGTGATGCGGTCGCCGTTGGGCACCCCGTCGACGTACTTGCCGATGGGGTCGTCCAGCCCGATCTTCCTCGCGTCGACCAGCTTCAGCATCGCGGTCACGGTGAAGGTCTTGGTCTCGCTGCCGATCCGCATGTTGAGGGCGTCGGTCATCGGCGCGCCGGTGGCCTTGTCGGCCACCCCGAAGGTCCGTACGTACTCGCCCTTGCCCGGCGCCGACAGGGCCACTTGCACCCCGGGCACCTTGGCCTCGGCCATCACCTTCCGGACCGCGGCGTCCAACTGCCGCGCCACGGCGGGGGTGAGCTGCGGAAACTCGTCGGAGGCGGCCCCACTGCTCGCCGCCGGAGGTGTCGGGGCGTCCACCGCGTACCCGGCACCGGCCCCCAGGGGCACCATGAGGAGCCCCACCGCGGCTGCTCCCACAGCCGCCCTGCGCAACCGTGTCGTGCTCACCCGTCCAACGTAGCCCCGGGCCGGGGGCCCGGCGACCGCAGCGGGCGGGGTACCCCAGTACCGTGTACCGGGCGCCGGTCCGGCAGGCTTCTGCCGGCGGGCGGCAACTGGCCAGTCCGCACGGGATGCGATAGGGGCACGGTGGAGCGATCCGCGATCCGCGATCCGCGATCCGCGATCCGCGATCCGCGATCCGCGATCCGCGATCCGCGATCCGCGATCCGCGATCCGCGATCCGTGAAGCGGGCGGGCAGCACGTAGTTTTCCGGGGTGGCCATGCACACCACCCCGCCTAGCGCCGCCGGACCGGCCGCCGCCGGGGCCCGGGCGGACGCCGGCGGCGACGCGGGCGCCGACGCCGACACCGACCGCTGGGCCACGTTCCGCGCCGAACGCACCCTGGTCGTCGCCGCCCGTACCGTCACCTCGACCGTGCGCGTCCTCGAGTGCCTGCCGGCCCTCGTGCGCGACGACGGCCGCATCTGCGTCGTCTTCGCCCACGACCCCACGTCGGCCTTCAGCGAAGGGGTCCCCGACCTCCTCCACGACGCCGGCTGCCGCGTCATCCCCTGGGACCGGATCCCCGCGGCCGCCCCCGACCTCATCCTCTCCGCCAGCGAGAACATCGACGTCCCCGCCGGCGACTGCCCCGTCCTCGTCCTCCCGCACGGCGTCGGCTTCCAGAAACTGGTCCCCGACTCGCGCTCCTCCCGGGTCCGCCTGTCCGGGCTGGTCCCCGACGCCCTCCTCGAAGCCGGCCGCGCCTGGCTCGCCGTCTCCCACCCCGGCCAGGAGGAGCAGCTGCGGGCCGCGCATCCCAAGACCGCCGGGCACACCCTGCTCGTCGGCGACCCCTGCTTCGACGAGCTCCTCGCCGGCCTGCCCCGGCGCCCCGCCCACCGGCGGGCCCTCGGGGTCGCGGACGACCGCCGGCTCGTCCTGATCAGCTCGACGTGGGCCCGGTCCTCCCTCATCGGCCAGGACCCGAAGCTGCCCGCGCGGCTGCTCGCCGCGCTGCCGTACGACGAGTACCGGGTCGCCCTGGTCCTCCACCCCAACGTCTGGTCCCGGCACGGAGCCTGGCAGCTGCGCACCTCCCAGCTGGCCTCCGCCCTCGACGCCGGCCTGCTCCTGATCCCGCCGGTCCACGACTGGCGGCCCGCGCTCGTCGCCGCCGACCTGGTGATCGGCGACCACGGATCGGTGACCCTGTACGGAGCCGCGCTCGGCGCCCCGGTGCTGCTGGGCGCCTTCGGCGAGGAGTCCGTCCCCGGCACGGCCGCCGCCTCGCTCGCCCGCCTCGCGCCCCGACTGGAGCCCGGCGCGCAGGGTACGGAGCTGGCGGCGCGGGTCACGGCGGCCATCGACGGGTACGAGCCCGGGCGCTACGCCCCCGTCGCACGGCAGGCCTTCGCCGAGCCGGGGCGGGCCCACGCCCGGCTGCGCGGCGCCCTGTACCGGCTGCTGCGGCTGGCGGAACCGGACTCCGCCCCGCCGCAGGCCCCGGCCCTCGCGCTGCCCGGACCTCCCCGCGCCACGCCCTGCACCGCCTGGCGGGTGAGCACCGAGGTCACCGCCGACACCGTCGGGGTACGCCGCTTCCCCGCGGCCGCCGGGGAGCCGGACCGGGACGACGTCGACTCCGCGTTCACGCACCTGGCCTGCGAGGACACCGAGCCGGACCGGCGCCTGACCGAGAGCGCCTCCGTGGTCACCGGCCGCGCCGCCGGGGACCCGGCACGCTGGATCGCGGACACCCTGGAGGCGTGGCCCGGTGCCGTGGTGGCGGCGGTGGCCGTGGCCGACGACACCGCCGCCGGCGGGCCGCCCGGGGCCGGCGGCGCCCTCGTCGGGTTGCGCGACGGCAGGACCCTGTCCGTCAGTGGCTCCGCGGACCCGGGGCTCGCCGCGGCCGCGGTGTACGCCCGCCTGCGCGCGGGACTGCCCCTCGCCGACGCGGAGGTGACCCTGCGGGCCGGCGCCGCCGGGGCGCGCAGCCCCGTACGCCTGCGCCTACGGCTCCAGGGCGCGCAGCCGCTCCCGTAGCGACCGGGCGAGCGGGCTGCCGCCCGCCTCGTGGATCTCCAGTGCCCGTGCCAGGTCCGCCGCGAGGTCCGTCCGGTCGCCGCCCGGCCGCTCCGCGAGGTCCGCCAGGGCCAGCAGCGCCTCGGCCTCGTAGTGCGCGGCCCCCTCCCGCGCGAGGAGCCGTACGGCCTCGCGCAGTTCGGCCGCCGCCCGCGCTCCGTCGCCGAGGTGGTCGTGGGCCCGGCCCAGTGCGATGCCCGCCCGGGCCGCCATCCGCCAATCCGGCTCCGCCCCGGCGAGGAAGGTCTCCCTCGCCCGGGTCAGGGTCTCCAGCGCCCGGGCCGGATCCCCGGCGGCGTCCTGCGCGCAGCCGAGGAAGAGCAGGGCGATGGCCGCGCCCCGGGCCTCGCCGGCCTCGGTGTTCAACTCCAGCGAGCGCTCGTACGCCTCGATGGCGCGGGACGGCTCGACGCGGTCCCGGTAGCGGCCGAGGAACTCCATGACGGAGGCCCGCAGCACGGTCCGGTCGGCCACCTCGGCGCAGGCCACCGCCTTCTCCAGCTCCGTACGCGCCTGCGCGAGCTCGCCCAGGTCCATCAGCGGCCGCGACAGCATGCTCCGCAGCCGCGCCTCGGCGGCCGGTACGAGGTCCTCGGCGGCGGCCGCGGCGCCCAGTTCGAGCGACTCGCGCCAGTCCCCGAGGTGGCGGCGGTACAGGAAGAGCGCGGTGAAGCCCTCCGCGAGCTGCCACACGGGCGTGCGCAGCCCGAGTCCGGAGGCCTCGCGCAGGACCGCGACGATCCCGGCCCGCTCCGCCTCCAGCCACTCCAGCGCCTCCTCGCGGCCGGCGCCGCCCCCGCGGAAGGGGCTCGGCTCCGGCCCGGGGTCGAAGTCGGCGATCCGCAGCCGCTCGGCGCGTACGGCCCGGTCGGCGTGGCCGACGCGTACGACGTAGCTCCGCGCGACCCGCTCCACGAGCTCCCGGTGGCTGCCCGGGCCCTCCTCCGCCTCGGCGCGCTCGCGCGCGTGCAGCCGTACGAGGTCGTGCATCCGGTAGCGCTGCTGTCCGTACTCCAGGAGCCGGGCGTCCTGGAGTACGTCGAGCAGCTCCAGGGTCTCCTCCGCGCCCAGGTCCGCGGCGGCGGCGGCCGTGCCCGCGTCGAAGCTCCGGCAGGGCAGCCGGCCCAGCCGCCGGTACAACCTGGCTTCCGAGGGCCCCAGTTGACGGTAGGCGGAATCGAAGACGGCGGAGACGGACACCGTGCTCTCCCCTCGGAGGGACATCGCTGACAGCCTGCGGGAATCGTCGGCCAGCTCCGCGGCGAGGTCCGCCAGGGTCAGCCGGCGGGTGGTCAGCAGCCGGGCCGCCACGATGTGCAGGGCCACGGGCAGTCCGCCGCACAGGGCGACGAGCCGTTCGGCCGCCCCGGGCTCGGCGGCGATCGCCCGCTCACCGCAGCGGTCGGCGAGGATCAGCAGCGCGCTCGCCGTGGTCAGCGGTTCCAGGTCCAGCGGGCGGGCCCCGTCGGCGAACAGCTCCGTGAGCCGGGCGCTGCTGCTCGTGACCACCAGCGCGCTGCCAGCGCCCCGCGGGATCAGCGCCCTGACCTGCGCGGGGTCGCTGACGTCGTCGAGCATGAGCAGCATCCGGCGGCCCGCGGACCGCTGCCGGTACAGCCGGGTGCGCTCGGCCAGCGAGTGCGGGAGGTACTCCTCCTCGACCCCCAGGGACCGCAGGCACATCCCGACGGCGGCCGAGACGTCGCCGCCGCCGGCCGGACCGCGCAGCGCGGCGAAGTCCACGTAGAGCTGCCCGTCCGGGAAGCGCGAACGCGAGGCGTGCGCCCAGCGGGTCGCCGTCGCGGTCTTCCCGACGCCGGGCGCTCCGCCCAGCAGGAGGACGCTGACGTGGTCGGCGCCTTCGGGGATCAGCCCGTCGATCTCAGCCAGTTCGCCGGTGCGGTTGTGGAAACGCGTGCGCAGCGCGGGGATCTCGTCGGGCACCTCGACGGGCTTGGCCGCCGGGACGTGGTAGTTGACCCCGCCGTGGATCACGGCTCCCTGGTACAGCCCGTACTGCGAACCGGAGTTGACCACCACCCCCGGCGGTCCACCGGGTTGGGCGAGGCCACCGAGCTCGCCGAGCAGCGTCCGCAGCTCCGTCTCGGCGCCGGGCCGCTCCAGGAGCACGCGGAGCAGCCCCTCAGGCCACGCGTCCTGACCGGCTCCGGCGAGCTCGTCGACCGCCGCGAGCTCCGCTCCTCGTGCTGGCTCCGCGCCGCCCTCGACGACCGGCTCGACGCCTTCCCCGCGGCGGCCGAGGAAACGTGCCACCCGGCCCTTGGCCGACTCCCAGCCGTCGGAGACCGCCAGCCCCACGAACTGCGCGGCCGCCGCCGCGGCAAGCGCCGCCAACTCCTCCACAGAGCCCCCCTCACGCGTCGCCACCGGCCGCCCCACGGTAAGGAGACGGCCCCGCCACGCCCCTGCATAGCCCACCCCCGGGCGCGCCGCCCCGGTTTCCCGCTCAATTGGCCCGATAGGCCCGCAGGAAGGCGGCCACACTGCCTTCGATCAGGTGGTCGGTGCCCTCCCTGGGCAGGCGGCGCTCGAAGAGCCCCAACGACCTGGACAACGGCGCCGAGCGCCTCGACGACACAACCGCAGGCCCACGGATCAACATCGAGGAGCGGTGGTCACGGCTGGTCAGCATGCCAATCTGTTGATCACTCTTCGTAGTGGACTCACTTCCCGGGCAGCACCCCCAACAGACGAGCAGGAGTTCCGATCTACAGACACACTCCGCCAGAAGGGGACACCGATGGGAAAGCTCTTCGCAGCCCGGATCATCATCACTCTCGCCGCGACGGCCACCCTGGCCGTCTTACCCACCGCCGAGGCGCACGCTGGCGCAATCGGTTCAACGCCCGTCGCCGGCTTCGACTACCAAGTCGGCGGCGTCACCATGACGGTTCCGACGGGCTGCATGTTCACCCACATCGTCCGCGGCGACGGCAAGAAGATCACTTACCAGAACGCCGGCGTCGACTGCGGATTCGTCGGCGCGCTCAACGCCGGCTTCTGCAACTGGCGCATCGACTTCACCTACGCGGACACCGACAACAAGACCTACCGCACCTCCCCCGGCAAGACGCACACCGAGTGCGAGATCCACCCGATGCGTGACAACAAGCCCCAGACACTGCCCCACTACGGCAAGGCATGCGCGCACCTCAACATCAACGGTGTTCGCCGGGTCAGCCAGTGCCACCACATCACGAAGTGAGCCGCACATGACCGCCCAACCCATTCCCGACGACCCCGCATGGGAAGCCAAACGCCGCCGCGCCGGCATCACCGCCTTCCTCACCGGCGCCGCCGCGTCCTTCGCCTTCTTCGCCTTCTTCCCCGGCCTCCCCCACGTCATCGACTGGGGCGCGATCCTTGCCTCCCTGGCCATCGGCGGGCTCGCCCGCTGGGCCTGGCGGTCCCACATGACGAGAAAGCACACCGCCCTCCGTTAAGGCCTCACGGATCGCCCAGGAAATCGGATCGCACCGACTCACCCCCGGCGCGGTCGCTGCCGGCCACCGCCTTCACAGCCAATTCCCCTCACCGAGCGGCCCGGTGCCGCCACGACCGACCTCCCTGGAAGGTCGGGCTTCCGCGTGCGCCCTGTGCCGTGACGCTCAGTCCGCCATCCCGAAAGAAGACCCGGATCGCCGAGATGACGTGCACCCGCCGAAATCAGCCGCACCAACCCCGACTGGTTCATCTTCCTCGTGGCCAGTCCGCCTCGATGAGCGATCCCATCGACGGCGGCGACGAAAGGGCCACGCCCGCCACGTCGCCAGAAGGCCAGGGCCTTCTCCGGCGGGTCAAGGTCCTCACGACTCCGGCTCAACCAGCCTCGACGAACTCCGAGAGGCTGCAGGGCGCATGGCGGAGCGTGCACGGCGCATGGCGCTCTTGGGGCCCGAGGAAGTCACGCAAGCGGCTGAGAACCTGACCGAGGGCATGCAGGAAGATGTCGAAGCCTCCACCCGGTTCATCCGGGCATCCCAAGCCGCGATAACAGCGGTCGACGGCCGCCCGGTTCACGCTGAGGCTGTAGCCGAGGCAACGGAGGAGTACAGGCAGCGCAGCGGCCGACCGGATCGGGACGGGAGGGCCAGGCCGCCTCGAGGGTGAGTCGGAGGCGGGTGCCCTGGGCGAGCCAGCGGTGGATGGCCTGCTCGTTACGGGTGATGACCTCCTGGGTGGCCCATTGGGCGGTTTCCCGGTCGGGGTAGGTGGCGGTTCGCGTCAGCACAGGGTCCCCCGTTGGGTCGGGAAGGTCAGAATGATTCGAACGTCCAGATCAGGGCGACTTCGGTGTCGTCGACCGCGAGCAGTCCCGCATCCCAGCGGCTCCGGCTGAATGGATTGGTCGCGTTGACCGGCTGCTCGTAAAAATTCGGTGCCTCGCCGTCCCAGCCGATGTTGGAGTAGAAACGGGTGCCGACAGGAAACCGAGAGAGCAGCAACTGAGCGCGGCGTTCCATCTCCGGTTGCCGCTCGTTGAAATCCCATGTCTTCGCCGCGTCCATGCCGACGATTGCAAGAAGGACCATCAGTGATGTGGCCGAGGAGCGTGGCAGCTCATCGACGGAATGCCGGAACCGAGCCACGTCGGCCGGATGGGTGGGGGGCTCGATCCAGGCGAACGTCTCGACCTCGCGGTCGACCTCCTCCTCGTAGGGATCGAGGGACGCCCAACCCCGGGGATCAGCGGTTTCACCACGCATGATCGCTGCAACATCGAACCACCACTCCGCGTGCTCGCGGGGAGCAACGGCCGCAAAGGCCCAGCGGTCCTCGTACAGCCCGAGTCCGTCTGCCCAGCCTTCCGCGGTGAGGTCGTGCATCATTCGCTCCATTATTCCGGCATCGACGTGAGGACGACGAACGGCGGGTTGAGGTTCGGGTCGTACTTGATTCGAGTGCTCACGCCATGGGCATCGTGGACGGGTCCTGCATAGGACGCGCTCGCCTTCTCCGAGGTCCGGCCTGTTACCGCGTTTCCTTGAAGTGGGCCTTCCAGCGGTACCGACGACACCTGGAACGATCTCGAAGCGGGGCTGGGCGGCGGATTCTTCAGCCAGTCCTGGATCTCAGCCGTGTTCTGGCGGATGCAGTACTGGGTGTACTTTTGAGCCGATTCCACGTCGGGGAAGCTGGAAATCGTGTCGAACACGCTCGGGCACAGCGACACCCGGATCACGCGCGACATCTACCAGAGCGTGCTCCCCCACGTCGGCAAGAGCGCCGCCGAGGCCACCAGCTGGTCCCCCTCCGACGGAGAGCCGAGGCAGAAGAGGCCGCGCGCAAGGCAGCCAAGAAGGCCAAGGCCCAGGTCGAGGCCAGGGCCAGGGCCAAGGTCAAGAAGAAGAGCGTGCGGAAGAAGCCACGGAAGTAGGGCTGGGAACCGCTTCGCTGACGCGGCAGCGAATCCGCCCAGGCTCGCGTCACCCGGCGGCGCTTCGCCCCTGAACGGCTCTGGCACGATGCGTGGTTTCCAAGTGCCGGTTGGGCCGACATGATGGGCTGCCGTGAAGGACTTAGTGATTCCTCTCCTAGTCGCGGTGATCGGGTTGGCTGCAACCGGGCTGGGCGCCATTGTCGGAGCCCGATCAACCCGGTTCGGCGCTGAAAAAAATGCCGAGACTGTACGGCGACAGGTCCAGGACCAGGGCGCCGTGGAGCATGGCCATTGGCTTCGGCAGCAGCGGCTCAGTACGTACGAGAGCTTCCTCGAAGCATGGGACGAGTGCCTGCGTATCACTCAGGCACCCGTAGATGTCCCCGACCCTGGCTCGACAGGCCTCGACGAACTCAGAGAGGCTGCAGGGCGCATGGCGGAGCGTGCACGGCGAATCGCGCTCTTGGGGCCCGAGGAAGTCACGCAAGCGGCTGAGAACCTGACCGAGGGCATGCAGGAAGATGTCGAAGCCTCCACCCGGTTCATCCGGGCATCCCAAGCCGCGATAACAGCGGTCGACGGCCGCCCGGTTCACTCTGAGGCTGTGGCCGAGGCAACGGAGGAGTACAGGCAGCGCAGCGCACAGCTGGCTGGGCTCATGGATGCCTATCGTGATCAGGGGCGGAATCTAAGCGATCTTGATGGTCACCCCCTGTTGACGGAAGTGATGCAGAGCATCGCGCAGTTCCGGCAGGTTTCTGGAGAAGCACAGGGAGCGCTACAGGAGAACGTCGAGCGGCTCTCGGCGACCCTAGGCGAGGCCGAAGCGATGCTGGATGTGCTCACGCGCAACAAGGAAGCCCGGGAACTCAGCCGGGAGCGTTTCACGAGCGCGGCACGTCAGGCACTGGGCACGCCGCCTACGCCCGCGTAGGCGTCCGGATCGGGAGCGGCACCAGGCTCCCCGGCCTGACCACCGGCCTACGCGCCGGGAGCGATGCGGCCGCAGCAAGGGGAAGGCCGGACAGTTGTGCGGAAGCCCCGGTCGGCGCATCCGCCGACTGACCCCGGAAATAGCAAAACCCCCAGGTCACGGCGAGTGAGTCCTAGGGGTTCTACAGAGCCGCCTTCGGGATTCGAACCCGAGACCTACGCATTACGAGTGCGTTGCTCTGGCCAGCTGAGCTAAGGCGGCACCGCTGGGAAGACAAGAATTTCCCTGGTGGGAGCCTCTCATCAGCAGCGGCGCCAAGTCTACAGGGTTAAACGGGGTGCCCCGAACAAGGTCGTCGAGGGGGCGGCGCGGTGTCGGCGCGGGCTCAGTGCGCGCTCAGTTCGGGGTCAGCACTTCTTGCCGTCGTTCGGCGCGGCGCCCTGCAGGAGGTAGCGGTTGATCGCCGAGTCGATGCAGTCGCTGCCGCGGCCGTACGCCGTGTGGCCGTCGCCGTCGTAGGTCAGCAGGACACCCGAGTCGAGCTGGGCGGCCAGGGCCTGGGCCCACTTGTACGGGGTCGCCGGGTCGCGCGTGGTGCCGACCACCACGATGGGCGAGGCACCCTTCGCGTTCAGCGCGCGGGCCGTGCCAGTGGCCTTCGTCGGCCAGTACGTGCAGTTCAGCGAGGCCCAGGCGAGGCCCGGGCCGAAGACCGGGGAGGCCTTCTCGAAGGAGGGCACCGCCTTCTCGACGCCTCCAGGGCCGTCGAAGGCCGGCGGCTGGTCGAGGCAGTTCACGGCGGCGTTCGCGGCCATGAGGTTGGCGTACCTGCCGTCCGGCTCGCGCTCGTAGTAGCTGTCGGCGAGCGCCAGCAGGCCATTGCCGTCGTTGTCCTTGATCGCGGAGGTGAGCGCCTCGCGCAGCTGCGGCCAGGAGTTCTCGTCGTACAGCGCGGCGATCACCCCGGTCGTCGCCAGGGACTCTCCGAGGGCCGGGCGGGCCCGGTCGGTGGTGGGCACCGGCTGGGCGTCGACCTTGCGGAAGAACTCCTTCAGGCGCTCCGCCACCGCTTCCGGGGTGCCCTGGCCGAGCGGGCAGTCGGGCTGCTTCGCGCAGTCCGCCGCGAAGGCGCGGAAGGCCGTCTCGAAGCCCGCGGTCTGGTCCCGGTTCAGTTCGAGCGCGGGGCGGGACGGATCCATCGCCCCGTCCAGGACCAGCCGGCCGACCCGGCCCGGGAAGAGGTCGGCGTACGTCGCGCCGAGGAAGGTGCCGTACGAGGCTCCGACGTAACTCAGCTTCTCGTCCCCCAGCGCCGCACGCAGCACGTCCATGTCCCGGGCGGCGTCGACCGTGGACACGTGCGGCAGGATCCGCTGCGAGTGCGCCTGGCAGGCCGCCGCGAACTCCTTGAAGGAAGCCACCAGCAGGACCTGCTCCGCCGGGGTGTCCGGGGTCTGGTCCACCTGCGTGTACTTGTCCATGGCCGGGCCGGTCAGACATTCCACCGGGCTGCTGCGGTCCACCCCGCGCGGGTCGAAGGAGACCATGTCGTACGCGGCGCGGACCGGCGCCGGGTATCCGATGCCCGCGTACGCCTGGAGGTACCCGATGCCGGAGCCGCCCGGGCCTCCCGGGTTCACCACCAGCGAGCCGAGCCGCTTGGAGGGGTCAGTGGCCTTGCGGCGGGCCACCGCGATGTCGATGTCGCCGGACCCGGGGTTCTCGTAGTCCAGCGGGGCCTTCATGGTGGTGCAGTCGAAGCCGGGGACACCGCACTCGCGCCAGCTCAGCTTCTGGTCGTAGTACGGGCGCAGCGCGGCCGGGATCCCGGTCGACGCGGCCGACGGCGCGGCGGAACCCCCGCTGGACGACGCGGCGGCGCGGGGTCCTCCCGAACCGCCCGACGTGCACCCGGAGAGCAGTAGCCCCGCAGCGGCGATCACGGTTCCGGTGGTGCGCAGCAGGCGGCTGGTGTCCATCCTCGGAGCCTACGGCCTGCGGGCATGCCCGGTGCGGTGGCCGCGCACGGCGGGCGGCGGACGGCCGCCCGGGCGCGGGCCGCCACCCCGCACGGACCGGCGCCGTCCCGGAGGCAACACCCGTGCCCCTCGAACGGGTGATGCCGTCAACGTGAGTTGAAAGCCCGCGCTCGGCAGCGCCTCAGCCCGCCTCAGCCCGCCCGCAGGGACATCGTCATCGCCTCGACCGCGAGCAGCGGGGCCACATTGCGGTCCAGGGCCTGCCGGCACGCGATGATCGCCTCGATGCGCCGCAAGGTGCGCTCGGGGCCCGACTCGCGGGCGATCCGGTCCAGGTCGTGCCGTATCTCCTCGTTCGCGATGGCCAGCGAGGAGCCGAGCTGCAAGGCCAGTACGTCCCGGTAGAAGCCGGTGAGGTCGGTCAGCGCCAGGTCGAGGGTGTCGCGCTGCGTACGCGTGCGCCGCCGCTTCTGCCGGTCCTCCAGCTCCTTCATCACGCCCGCCGTGCCGCGCGGCATCCGCCCGCCCGTACCGGCTCCGGCGCCGAGCGCGGCCCTCAGCTCCTCGGTCTCCTTGACGTCGACCTCTTCCGCGACCTGCTTGGCATCCTCGGCGGCGGCGTCCACCAGCTCCTGCGCCGCCTTGAGGCAGCCGCCCACGTCGTCCACGCGCATCGGCAGCTTGAGCACGGTGGCCCGCCGGGAGCGGGCCGCCTCGTCGGTGGCGAGCCGACGGGCCCGGCCGATGTGCCCCTGGGTCGCCCGGGCGGCGGCCTGCGCGACGGCCGGCTCGATGCCGTCGCGCCGGACCAGCACCTCGGCGACGGCGGAAACCGGCGGGGTGCGCAGCGTCAGGTGCCGGCAGCGGGAGCGGATGGTGGGCAGCACGTCCTCCAGCGAGGGAGCGCACAGCAGCCACACGGTCCGCGGCGCGGGCTCCTCCACGGCCTTGAGCAGCACGTTGCCCGCGCCCTCCGTCAGCCGGTCGGCGTCCTCCAGGACGATGACCTGCCAGCGCCCGACGGCCGGCGAGAGCTGCGCCCGGCGGACCAGGGCCCGGGTGTCCTTGACGCCGATGGACAGCTGATCGGTACGCACGATCTCCACATCGGCGTGCGTGCCGATCACGGTGGTGTGGCAGCCGTCGCAGAAACCGCAGCCCGGCGCACCGCCGAGGGCCCGGTCGGGGCTGGTGCACTGGAGAGCGGCCGCGAAGGCCCGGGCGGCCGTTGCCCGTCCGGATCCGGGGGGGCCGGTGAACAGCCAGGCGTGCGTCATCTTCGAGGCGGCCGGCGCCGCGACCCCCGCCTCGATGGCGGTGACCAGGGCGTCGGCGTCGAGGGCGGCGGCGGCCAGCTGCGTCTGGACCCGCTCCTGTCCCACCAGGTCGTCCCATACGGGCATCCCGCCCACCACCCTTCCCCTCGCGTACCGTCCGTGCCTGCTCACCCAGTGTGGCGGCTCCCACTGACAATCCCCGCCAGCCCACCGCCACCACCGGCACCGCCACCACCGGCACCGGCACCGGCAGCTCCGTCCCCAGCGCCTCAGCGGCGCCGCGGCCCCCGGCCCTGGTCGTCCTCGTCGTCATGGCGCGGGCCCAGCAGCTCGTCCGCCAGCGTCGGCAGATCGTCCAGCGGGGTCTCCTCCGCCCAGTCCGAGCGGGCCCGGCGCGGCCGGCCGTCCTCGCCCAGGACAGGCAGCTCGCGGGTCGCGTCGCTGCCCGCGTCGCGGAAGATGTCCGGCGGGACCCGGTCGGCCGGGTTCTCCGCGGGGCGTCGGGTCGTCGGCCGCGACGCGGAGTACGAGGCCCTGGGCGCCCGCGGAGCCTCCGCGCCGGCACCCGTACCCGTACCCGAATCGCCGCCGGCACCGGCACCACCGGAACCCGTCGGGCGTACCGGGGGCAGTACGGCCGTCTCGTCGGCCGGGCCCGTCGCGCGGACCGGCGGCAGCACCGAGGTCTCCGCGGCCGGATCGGCCTTCGGGACCGGGACCGTCTGGGTGACGTCGTCCGGCTGCACGACCCGCTTGACGACCGGAGTCTCGATCGTCACGGCCTCGTCGCGCTGCGGTTCCTTGCGCAGATCGGCCGTAGGCGCTGGCGCGGCGGCGGCCGCGGTGGCGGTGGGAGCCGGAGCGGCGGCCGCAGCAGCGGCCGGCACGGAAGCCGACGCGGCTGCCGCCGAAGCGGCCGCCACGGAGGCAGCCGCCGCCCCGGCCGCCGCGGCAGCGGCCAGCCGCCGCGCCTCCTCGGCCTTCAGCAGGGCCTCCTCGGCCCTGCGCTGCTTCTCCAGCCGGCGCTCCTCGGCCTCGGCGCGCAGCCGGGACTCCTCCTCCGCCTGCTTGCGCAGCCGCTCCTGCTCCACCGCGCGGGCCTTCTCCTCGGCCTCCAGCCGCAGCCGCTCTGCCTCGGCCCGCTCGCGGGCCTCCTCCTCGGCGCGCAGCCTCTCCTCGTGCTCCTTGCGGGCGGCCTCGGCCTCGGCCCTGACCCGGGCCTCCTCCGCCTCGCGGGCCTTGCGGGCCTCTTCCTCTGCCAGCAGCCGCGCTTCCTCGGCCTTGCGCGCCGCCTCTTCCTCGGCCTTGCGCTTCGCCTCCTCCTCGGCACGCCGCCGGGCCTCCGCCTGCGCGGCCACCTCGGCCTCCGAGAGCGGGAGCATCCGGTCCAGGCGGTGGCGCACGACGGTGCTGACGGACTCCGGGTCCTGGCCCGCGTCGACCACCAGGTAGCGCCCGGGGTCGGCCGCGGCCAGCGTCAGGAATCCGGCCCGCACCCGCTGGTGGAACTCCGCCGGTTCCGACTCCAGCCGGTCCGGTGCCTCCGTGAACCGCTCCCGGGCCGCCTCCGGCGACACGTCGAGCAGCACGGTCAGATTCGGTACGAGCCCGTCCGTGGCCCAGCGCGAGATCCGGGCGATCTCGGTCGGCGACAGATCGCGGCCGGCGCCCTGGTACGCCACCGAGGAGTCGACGTAGCGGTCGGTGATGACGACGGCGCCGCGCTCCAGGGCGGGCCGTACGACGGTGTCCACGTGCTCGGCCCGGTCGGCCGCGTACAGCAGGGCCTCGGCACGGTTCGACAGACCGGCGGAGGACACGTCGAGCAGGATCGAGCGCAGCCGCTTGCCGACCGGGGTCGCCCCGGGCTCGCGCGTGACGACGACCTCGTGTCCCTTGTCCCGTATCCAGTCGGCCAGTGCCTGGACCTGGGTGGACTTGCCGGCGCCGTCGCCGCCCTCCAGGGCGATGAAGAACCCGGCATCCGACGCGGCCTGGACCGGCTCCCCGCCGCGCAGGGCCTCGCGCAGGTCGCGGCGCAGCGGTACGCCGCTGCGGTCGTCGGCCTTGGCCAGTACGACGACGGCGACCGGCAGCAGCAGGGCTCCGACCAGCATCAGCGTGAAGGCCGCGCCGCCGTGCGCGAACACGACCTCGCCGGCGGCCAGCCGGTGCGGGCCGATCAGGGCGGCGAGCAGCGGTGCGGCCATGGCGCCGACGGCTACGGCGACCCGGACGACGGCCTGCAGGTGCGCGGTGACCCGGGTCCGGCGGAACTCCTCGGTCTCCTGGTCCAGCAGCGTGTGCCCGGTGCTGGCGGCGACGCCCGAGGCGGCCCCCGCGAGCAGCGACAGGAACACCACGGTGGAGGTGTCCGGAACCAGCCCCGTCAGCAGCAGCGCGAGCCCGGCCACCGCGATGGCCAGGGCCAGCAGGCGGCGCCGGGACAGGGCGGGGAGGACCTTGCCGGCCTGGGTGGCCCGGATGCCGACGGCGGTGCCACCGAGCAGGGCCAGTACGAACAGCGAGAACGCGGCCGTTCCGCCCCCCAGATCGGTGGCGTGCAGGACCGCGACGGCGGCGGCGGAAGCAACGGCTCCGGCGACGGCCGCGCAGGCGAGGACGAACAGCGGGACGGCCCCCGTCCGCCCCTTCTCCGGCTGGTCCCCCGCCCTGGGCGCGCGCAGCCCCTCCAGCGGCGAGCGCGGCCGCGGGGTCTTCGTCGCGGGCAGCACCAGCGGCAGCAGCAGCGACACGGACGCCGCGAAGAGTCCGGAGGCCACGTAGGAACCGAGCGCCGCCTGGTTCTCGGCGAACCAGCCGATGCCGAGGCCGAGCGCCTTGCCGACGAGGGTCGCGGCGAGGAGCGCGGCCGCGGCGACGGGCATCGCGGCGAAAGAGGTACGCAGGTTCAGCCGGCGCAGCGCGTCCAGGTGGTCCGGCAGCGGCCGTACGGTCGCCCCCTCCGGCGGCGGCCCCGGCAGCAGACCGGGCGCGGCACTGTCCTTGGCCAGCGCCCACAGCCGCTCGGCGGCGCCGGAGACGAAGACGGTCGCGAGCAGGGCGGTCAGCGCGTGGGCGCCGATCCAGTCGAGCCACAGCGGGGCCACGACGAAGAGCCCGAGCCGGATCCCGTCGGCGCCGATCATCGTCCAGCGGCGGTCCAGCGCGCCGCCGGGGGCGGTGAGCTTGGACAGGGGTCCGAGCAGGACCGCGCCGAAGAGGGTGGTGGACAGGACGCGGACGCCGAAGACGGCGGCGACGGCGAGGGCCCAGCCGGTGTACCCCCCGCCGAAGGAGTCCTGGTCCACGGCCGCCTGGAAGGCGAGCAGCACCAGGACCAGCAGGGCGAGGGCGTCACCGATGCCGCTCACCAGCTGGGCGCTCCACAGCCGGCGCAGCCTGGGGGTGCGCAGCAGGGCGCGCACCGCCCGCTCGCGGGAGTCCGCGGCGAGGGCTTCGTCGTAGGTGGGGGCGGTGGCGGTGGCGGTCACGACCGTTGGCTGCTCGGCTCGCGTCATCCGCCCAGCCTATCCGCTGCGCCATGCGGGTGCGGAGGCCTGTGGACAAGGTCCGGTGTGACCCCGGACCCACCCGTCCGGAGCTGCGACCCGGGCCCGCTGTCCCACTGCGCGGGGCGGAGTCCTCTACGGGACAAGGGCAGGGCCCGTGCGGATCGCACGGGCCCTGCTCAATCCTCTGACCGGAGGCCGGGGACAGGCGGTCACTCGGCCGCCGGAGCAGCCGTCGCCTTCTTCGTGACCGTCTTCTTGGCCGTGGTCTTCTTCGCCGCGGCCGTCGTCTTCTTCGCCGCCGTCGTCTTCTTGGCGGCAGTGGTCTTGGCGGCAGCGGTCTTCGTCGCCGTCGCCTTCTTCGCCGGGGCCTTCTTCGCGGGAGCCTTCTTGGCCGTCTTCTTCACCGGGCCCTTGGCGCGCTTCTCCGCGAGCAGCTCGTAGCCGCGCTCCGGCGTGATGGTCTCGACGTCGTCGTCCCGCCGCAACGTCGCGTTCGTCTCGCCGTCCGTCACGTACGCGCCGAAGCGGCCGTCCTTGACGACCACCGGCTTCTCGCTCACCGGGTCGGTGCCCAGTTCCTTCAGCGGCGGCTTCGCGGCCGCACGCCCCCGCTGCTTCGGCTGCGCGTAGATCGCGAGCGCCTGCTCCAGGGTGATGGCGAACAGCTGGTCCTCGGTCTCCAGCGACCGCGAGTCCGTGCCCTTCTTCAGGTACGGGCCGTAGCGGCCGTTCTGCGCGGTGATCTCCGCGCCCTCGGCGTCCACGCCCACGACCCGGGGAAGGGACATCAACCGCAGGGCGTCCTCGAGGGTGACCGTGTCCAGGCTCATCGACTGGAACAGCGAGGCTGTCCGCGGCTTGACCGCGTTCTTGCCCGTCTTCGGCGTGCCCTCGGGCAGGATCTCCGTCACGTACGGCCCGTAGCGACCGTCCTTCGCGACGATTTCGTTCCCGCTCACCGGGTCCTTGCCCAGCTCGAACTCACCGCTCGGCTTCGCGAAGAGCTCCTCCGCGTACTCGACGGTCAGCTCGTCCGGGGCCAGCTCCTCCGGGACGTCCGCCCGCTGGTGGCCCTCCGCGTCCTTCTCACCGCGCTCCACGTACGGCCCGTAGCGGCCGACCCGCAGCACGATGCCCTCGCCGACGGGGAAGGAGGAGATCTCCCGGGCGTCGATCGCGCCCAGGTCGGTCACCAGCTCCTTCAGACCGCCCAGCGCGTCACCGTCGGCCGGCACGACCTCGGTGGCGTCCTCCGCGCCGAAGTAGAACCGCTTCAGCCACGGCACGGACTGGGCCTCGCCCCGCGCGATGCGGTCGAGGTCGTCCTCCATCTTGGCGGTGAAGTCGTAGTCGACGAGCCGCCCGAAGTGCGTCTCCAGCAGGTTGACCACGGCGAACGACAGGAAGGACGGCACGAGCGCCGTGCCCTTCTTGAAGACGTACCCGCGGTCCAGGATCGTGCCGATGATCGACGCGTACGTCGACGGACGGCCGATCTCGCGCTCTTCCAGCTCCTTGACGAGCGAGGCCTCGGTGTAGCGGGCCGGCGGCTTGGTCGAGTGGCCGTCGACCGTGATCTCCTCGGCCGACAGCGCGTCGCCCTCGCCGACCTGCGGGAGGCGCTTCTCGCGGTCGTCGAGCTCGGCGTTCGGGTCGTCGGCGCCCTCCACGTAGGCCTTCATGAAGCCGTGGAAGGTGATCGTCTTGCCGGACGCCGAGAATTCCGCGTCCCGACCGTCCGCGGACCGGCCGCCGATCTTCACGGTCACCGAGTTGCCGACCGCGTCCTTCATCTGGGAGGCGACGGTCCGCTTCCAGATGAGCTCGTACAGGCGGAACTGGTCGCCGGTCAGACCGGTCTCGGCCGGAGTGCGGAAACGATCACCCGAAGGACGGATCGCCTCGTGCGCCTCCTGCGCGTTCTTGACCTTGCCGGCGTAGACGCGCGGCTTCTCCGGCAGGTACTCGGCCCCGTAGAGCTGCGTGACCTGCGCCCGGGCCGCCGTCACCGCGGTGTCCGACAGCGTCGTGGAGTCGGTACGCATATAGGTGATGAAGCCGTTCTCGTACAGCTTCTGCGCCACCTGCATCGTCGCCTTCGCACCGAAGCCGAGCTTGCGCGAGGCCTCCTGCTGGAGCGTCGTCGTGCGGAACGGGGCGTACGGGGAGCGGCGGTACGGCTTGGACTCGACCGACCGGACGGCGAACAAGGTCTCCGCCAGAGCGGCGGCCAGCGCCCGCGCGTTCGCCTCGTCGAGGTGCAGCACCTCGCCCTTGAGCTGCCCCGTCGAGCCGAAGTCGCGGCCCTGCGCGACGCGCTTGCCGTCGACCGTGTTCAGGCGGGCGACCAGCGTGGAGGGGTCGGACGGGTCACCGGCGCGGCCGGTGGCGAAGGTCCCGGTCAGGTCCCAGTACGAGGCGGAGCGGAAGGCGATGCGCTCGCGCTCCTTCTCCACGACCATGCGGGTGGCCACCGACTGGACGCGGCCCGCCGACAGCTTCGGCATGACCTTCTTCCACAGGACCGGCGAGACCTCGTAGCCGTAGAGGCGGTCGAGGATGCGGCGGGTCTCCTGGGCGTCGACCATGCGCTGGTTGAGCTCGCGCGGGTTGGCGACGGCGTCGCGGATCGCGTCCTTGGTGATCTCGTGGAAGACCATCCGGTGGACGGGGACCTTGGGCTTGAGGACTTCCTGCAGGTGCCACGCGATGGCTTCGCCCTCGCGGTCCTCATCGGTGGCGAGGAAGAGTTCGTCGGACTCGGCCAGGAGCTCCTTGAGCTTCCTGACCTGGGCCTTCTTATCGGCGTTGACGACGTAGATCGGTGCGAAGTCGTGCTCGACGTCCACACCGAGGCGGCGGACCTCACCGGTGTATTTGTCGGGCACCTCGGCCGCGCCGCTGGGGAGGTCGCGGATGTGCCCGACGCTCGCCTCGACGACGTATCCGGGGCCGAGGTAGCCCTTGATCGTCTTCGCCTTGGCAGGGGACTCGACGATGACGAGTCGGCGGCCGCCCTTTGCGGTCTCGCTAGTCGGGGACAACTTGGCTCTTCTCTCCGGTCGGCACTCGGTCGCAGTACGGCGACGCTGCGGAGTGTGACGGTACAACCCGCCCCCGTGTCAAACGGCAGAAGCCCGCAACGGCCACTCGAACGGTAACCCGACAAGTGCCATTTCTGCCGCCCGGATGCCGCGCCGGGCCCTCCGCGCTCACCGGGCCGAGTGTCCAGAGGGCCGTCTGGCCCCGCCCCCGCACCCCTCTTCACGTCGGCGTTTACGGCCGTACGCGCATCCCGGGGGACGCCGCGAAACCCGGCGCGCCGCCGGGGTACGGGCGAGGTGACCGGGTGCCCCGCCGGTGACGGAGCCCGTCCCGGGAGGGTCTCTACGCCGCCACCCATCGCGGCTGCCGCGCGGGCCGACGGGTACCCGGCTGGTCTCCGGCGGGTCCCCCGGCCGGTGGCACCACGGCCCCGCGGCATCAGGATCCCGGCGACACGGGCGCGGCGTAGCGGGCGCGGCGCGGCGTGGCGCGTGCGGCGTGGCGCGTGCGGCGTGGCGCGTGCGGCGTGGCGCGTGCGGCGTGGCGCGTGCGGCGTGGCGGGCGCGGCGTGGCGCGTGCGGCGTGGCGGGCGCGGCGTGGCGGGCGCGGCGCGACGGCCCGCGGAGTTCAGAATCCCGGTGTCACGGCCCCCGGCGTCGGGACCGCCCCCACGAGACCGGTGTCACAGCCGCCCGAGGCACCAGACCCCGAGGGCCAGCAGGGCCCCGCCGGCGAGCAGCGCCAGCGGTACGGCCACGACGGGGCGCACGCCCTCGGCCACCGGCGCGCCGTGCGGGGCGCGCGCCCCCGTCCATGCCAGCAGAGCGGCCCCGAACAGCAGGAACACGGTCGCCGCGAAGATCGCCGGACCGCTCTCCATGCCGTTCCCCTCATCCCCGGGCCGCTCCCGGGATCCCCCCGGATCCCGCTGTCGCGGAGCCTTTCAGGCGGAGGGGTACACCGGCTGAACCTGGGGTTACATCCTGGGTCCGGCCGCCCGCCACGGCGGCGCCGGCGCGCGGCCTCCCGACCACTCCCCGGTCATTCCCGGTCACTCCCGGTCACTCCCGGTCACTCCCCGGCGCCCGGATCGGCGCCCGGATCGGCATCCGGATCAGCGGCCGGATCAGCGGCCGGACCCGCCCCCGTCAGCGGCTCCAGGAACCCCTGCTCCACCAGCATCCGGATCGCCTCGGGCGTCCGGTCCCGCAGGACCACCGGGTCCTCCTCCACCAGCTGCGCGATGGCGTCCAGAATTCGCCCCGCGCTCAGTGATCCGTCACACACACCGGCGAAGCCGGCCCCCACCGTGTCGACCTTGGTGGCGCGCCGCATGCCGCGGTGCTGCCGGAGCACGACGTGCTCCGGATCCTCCGCACCGGGCGCGCCGACCTGCTCCTGCACGACCTCCTCGGTCAGCCGGAAGTAGCCCGCGAGCAGGGCCGCGTCGTCGTGGTCGCGGAGGTAGTCCTGCCGGGCGAAGTGCGCGACGACGGCGTCCCCGAGCGGTTGTTCCACCGAGTGCGGCCACTCCTCGACCACGATCGACGGCTCGGCCGCGTCCGTGCGCCGCAGCGTGATCCAGCCGAAGCCGACCGCCTTGGTCTTGCGGGCCTCGAACTCGTCCAGCCAGTCCTCGTACCGCCGCTCGTACTCGGCGGGGTCGGTGCGGTGGTCACCCGCGTCGCGCAGCCACAACTCCGCGTACTGCGTGACGTCCTGCACATCACGCTGCACGATCCAGGCGTCGCAACCGCGCGGCACCCAGCCCCGCACCCGGTCGTGCCAGTCCTCGCCGTCCACGTGCTGCCAGTTACCCAGGAACTGCGCGTACCCGCCCGGGTTGAGCCGGGCTCCGGCCTCCTGGACCAAGGTCCGGCACAGGTCGTCGCCGCCCATTCCGCCGTCCCGGTAGGTCAGCCGCGCCCCGGGGGAGATCACGAAGGGCGGATTCGAGACGATCAGGTCGTACGTGGCCGCGCCGACGGGCTCGAAAAGGGACCCCGCGAGCAGCTCGGCCTCCGGGGCCCCCGACAGCGCCAGCGTCAACCGGGTGAATTCCAGGGCCCGGGGGTTGACGTCGGTCGCCGTGACCCGGGTGGCGTGCTGGGCGGCGTGCAGTGCCTGGATCCCGGATCCGGTGCCGACGTCGAGGGCCGAGCCGACCGGCGTACGGACGGTGATCCCGGCCAGGGTGGTGGAGGCGCCGCCGACTCCGAGGACCACGCCCTCCTCGCGGCTGCCGATTCCGCCGGCCCCGCCGACGGCGCAGCCGAGGTCGGAGACGATGAACCAGTCCTCGCCCTCCGGCCCGCCGTACGGGCGCACGTCCACGGTGGCGTGCACGGTGTCCGCGCCGCTGGCGTCCGACTCGCGGCGCAGCCAACCGTCGGCCAGCGCCGCGTCGACGGGCAGCGCGGCCGCGGCGTGCGCGTACGCCACTGGCTGCCGCAACAGGAACAGCCGGATCAGGCAGGCGAGCGGCCCGTCACCGGCGCTCCGCGTGGCGCGCAGGGCCGGGACGGTCTCGCTGCGGGCCAGGGCGGCGTAGGCCGGGGCGCCGAGCAGGTCGAGCAGCCCGTCGGCGGTGAAGCCCGCGGCGAGCAGCGCGGCGCGGAGCTCGGCCGCGCGGGCCGGCGAGGGGAGGCGGGCGGGCAGACCGGAAGGAAGGCTGGTGGTACTCACCCGCCCATTGTGGCCGCTGCCGCCGCCGTTCCCCGCGCCAAACGGCCTGCGGCGCGGGCGCCCGTCGCGACCGGGAGCTCCCGCCCGGGCCGGGCGCCCCGGGACGGACCCCGCCCGTGCGGAGCTTCGTAAGGCCCGTGCGGCCTTGACCGGCCCGGCGGATCGCCCGTTCCGGGCACCTCGCCCAGGTCAGGCGGCTCGTCCGTTCCGGTGTCCGGGCGGCCCCCGGAAACGCGCCGGGGCGGCCGGAGTCCCGAAGGACCCCGGCCGCCCGGTCCGCGCCGCGCCACCGCCACCGCCATCGCCACCGCCATCGCTGGCAAGGCGGCGCCAAGGCGCCGGCCCGCGCTAGGACTTCGCCGGTGACGGAGTCGTCACCTGGCAGCCCTTCTGGCCGTTCATCGCCTTGTCCAGACCGCCCGCCTTGAGCTGGTCCAGCGCTTCCTTGCCGCCCTTGGTCGCTTCCTCCAGGCCGCTCGCCACGCCCTTCAGGCCCTCGGCGAACTTGCCCTGGTCCTTGGCGTCGAGGGCGTCCATCTTCGTCTTCAGAGCGGTGTAGCCCTGCGACGTCGACTCGAATCCCATGACCGCGGCGGCCTGGGTCTTCTCGCCGTCCTTGACCGGCGGAACACCCGCGCCCTGCAGGGCCGTACCCATCGCCTTGTACGACGACGACATGGTTCCGAAGGCCGCAGAGTCGGTCGTCTGGACCTCCTCGGGCTTGCTGCTCTCGGTCGCCACCCGCTTGATGTCGGCGTTCGCCTGCTCGATCTTCTTGAGCTCGGGCTGCCAGCTGTCGCAGACCTTCTTGGCCCAGGCGTCGGTCTTCTTGTCGCCGTCGTCCCCGCCGCAGCCGGACAGGACGAGCATCAGCACCGCACCGCCCGATACCGCGGCCGCAAGCTTCTTGTTCACCGGATTGGTCCCTTCGAAGACTCTCGGCCCGGAAGATACACGCCCGCCATCCGTGAAACGCAAAGGCGGACGGACGGCGCGTCAGTCCGCGCCACCCGTCCGCCGTTCGGGCGTACGGTCGAGTCAGGAAGAAATCCTGGTCACGAGGAGACCGCCGCCGCCGGGTCGGCCTGCTGGGCCACCCGCTCGGCGGGCGTGCTCTCGTTCTCGCCCTCCCCCTCGTCGCCCATGGCGATGCCGCGGCGCTTGGAGATGTACACCGCGCCGACGATGACGCCGATCGCGAGGACCGCGACGATCGCCCGCACGGTCGGGTTGGCGTCCGCGCCGTAGCTGAACTGCACTACGGCGGGGGCGATCAGCAGTGCCACCAGGTTCATGACCTTGAGCAGCGGGTTGATCGCCGGACCGGCGGTGTCCTTGAACGGGTCGCCGACGGTGTCGCCGATGACCACGGCCTCGTGCGCCGCACTGCCCTTTCCGCCGTGGTGCCCGTCCTCGACCAGCTTCTTCGCGTTGTCCCACGCGCCACCGGAGTTGGCGAGGAAGACCGCCATCAGGGTGCCGGTGCCGATGGCTCCGGCGAGGAAGGACCCGAGGGCTCCGACGCCGAGCGAGAAGCCGACGGCGATCGGGGTGAGGACGGCGAGCAGCCCGGGCGTGGCGAGTTCGCGCAGCGCGTCCTTGGTGCAGATGTCCACGACGCGCCCGTACTCGGGCTTCTCGGTGTAGTCCATGATCCCGGGGTGCTCCCGGAACTGACGGCGCACCTCGTAGACCACCGCGCCCGCCGAACGCGAGACGGCGTTGATGGCCAGACCCGAGAACAGGAACACGACGGCCGCGCCCAGGATCAGCCCGACCAGGTTGTTGGGCTGCGCGATGTCCAGGCTGAGGTTCATCTCGTTGGCCTTGGCACCGACGTCCTTGACCGCGTTCGCGATGGCGTCGTTGTACGAGCCGAAGAGCGCGGCCGCGGCGAGCACGGCGGTGGCGATGGCGATGCCCTTGGTGATGGCCTTGGTGGTGTTGCCCACCGCGTCCAGGTCCGTCAGCACCTGCGCGCCGGCGCCCTCGACGTCCCCGGACATCTCCGCGATGCCCTGGGCGTTGTCCGAGACCGGGCCGAAGGTGTCCATGGCGACGATGACGCCGACGGTGGTGAGCAGACCGGTGCCGGCCAGCGCCACCGCGAAGAGCGCCAGCATGATCGAGGTGCCGCCCAGCAGGAACGCCCCGTACACGCCGAGGCCGATGAGCAGCGCCGTGTAGACGGCGGACTCCAGTCCGACCGAGATGCCTGCGAGGACCACGGTGGCCGCGCCGGTCAGGGAGGACTTGCCGATGTCCCGGACGGGACGGCGGTTGGTCTCGGTGAAGTAGCCGGTGAGCTGCTGGATCAGGGCCGCGAGCACGATGCCGATGGCGACGGCCACCAGCGCCAGGATGCGCGGATCACCGGAGTGGTTCGCGATCGCGGCGTCGTCGACGCCGACGAGCTCCTTGTAGGTGCCCGGCAGGTAGGCGTAGACGGCGATCCCGACGAGGATCAGCGAGATGACGGCGGAGATGAAGAATCCGCGGTTGATCGCGGTCATTCCGCTGCGGTCGGTTCGGCGCGGGGAGACCGCGAAGATGCCGATCATCGCGGTGACGACCCCGATGGCGGGGACGATCAGCGGGAAGGCCAGGCCCAGGTCGCCGAAGGCGGCCTTGCCGAGGATGAGGGCCGCCACGAGGGTGACGGCGTACGACTCGAAGAGGTCGGCGGCCATTCCCGCGCAGTCTCCGACGTTGTCGCCCACATTGTCGGCGATGGTCGCGGCATTGCGCGGGTCGTCCTCCGGAATGCCCTGCTCGACCTTGCCGACCAGGTCGGCGCCGACGTCGGCGGCCTTGGTGAAGATGCCGCCGCCCACGCGCATGAACATCGCGATCAGCGCGGCGCCGAGGCCGAAGCCCTCCAGGACCTTGGGGGCGTCGGCGGCGTAGACGAGCACGACGCAGGACGCGCCGAGCAGGCCGAGGCCGACGGTGAACATGCCCACGACGCCGCCGGTGCGGAACGCGATCCGCATGGCCTTGTGGGAGACCTCGGTCAGGTCCTTGGCGGGCTCCCCCTCGGCGGGGGTGGCCTCGCGTGCGGCGGCGGCCACGCGGACGTTGGCACGGACCGCGAGGCGCATGCCGATGTAGCCGGTGGCGGCTGAGAAGAGGGCACCGACGAGGAAGAAGGCGGAACGTCCCGCCCGCTGCGTCCAGTCGTCGGCGGGGAGCAGGAACAGCAGGAAGAACACGACGACGGCGAAGACGCCGAGGGTGCGCAACTGCCGGCCGAGGTAGGCGTTGGCGCCTTCCTGTACGGCGGCGGCGATCTCCTTCATGGAGTCGGTTCCCTCGTCGGCCGCGAGGACCTGGCGGACCAGGATCTGCGCGACGACGAGCGCGGCGATGGCCACGGCCGCAATGATGATCACGATGAGCCGATTGTCATCAGTGAGTACTGCGGATGCCAGGTCAGTGGTGCGACCGGGCGCGATAGGGGTGAAGAGCCCCGTCATTCGTCCTCCTTGACGTGATGAGCTCAAGATGTGGACGGATTGTAGGGAGCACGACGGGATCAAAACAGTGCGCGGGAAACGGAATTGGCCTGCACTTGCTCCTCACCAATAGATCTGGTCACTCCATTACCCTCGAAAGTGGTAACGGGACAAAGGCATTGACGCTTGATCAGTGATCTAGAAAACCCTCGGAATCCCGGTCGCGGAATTGATCTACGAGCATACAAAAGGCCCTGCTCGGCAGGGCCTTGAATAAGATCAGACGATACGTCGGCACGCGCGGCGGAACATCATCGGCACCCACCCGCCCGGCACTCCCCACGCCCGCCCGGCACCCACCCGGCCACCGCCCCCACGAGCCGGCTCCGAGAACCGACCGCGCCCCGATCCGGCCCGAGGAGCCACGGAGGGCGGGCAGACGGACGCGAAGACGCACCAGAGCCGGGCAGGGACCAGCAGGACCGCCGGACCGGGCAGGGCCGCCGGGCAGGGCAGGGCGGGGCGGGTGGCCGGACAAGGGTCAGGTCAGGGCAGGGCAGGGCAGGACACCGGGCAGGCCCAGGGCACACGAATGTCCCCGGCAGCGGATCACAGAGCTGCCAGGGCTGAGCTACCGCTTCGCGCGGCGGGGCCACGACGGGATCACGGAACGGCTTGGAGCCGCCGCCGTCCGCCGCCTGCCGTCCGGTCCGCTACGGCAGCTCGGAGTTCCCCGAGACGGGCCACCTCATCCGGATGGTTCCGCCCGATTCCCCGCTGATGACCTCGACGTCGTCGACCAGGCCGCTGATCACGGCGAGACCCATCTCGTCCTCACCCTCGGCATCGGGGTCCAGGACGGCCTCGATTCCGGGCACGGCGGAAGCCGAACCGCCGGCCGGCCCGGGCACTTCGTCGCCGACCTCGATGGAGAACACCTTCTCCTCCTCGGTCAGCACCACCCGGACGGGCGCGGTCAGCCCGTTGCTGCGGTGCAGTCCGACGGCACGCGAACAGGCCTCGCCCACGGCGAGGCGGACCTCGTCGAGTACGGCTTCCTCCACACCGGCCCGCCGCGCCACGGCGGCCGCGACCAGGCGGGCCGTCCGGACGTGTTCGGGCTGGGCGCTGAAGCGCAGTTCAACGGTGGCCATGCGCGTCCCCCTCGGACTACGGGCGTGCCTTACAGGGGCCCGGACCGCTTGTGGCCCGGTACCCCCCGCTCCTCATCGGCTCTCATCGGCTCTCGCCGGCAAGGTCCGTCAGTCGGTGGCGTTGACGGCTTCGTCCACCGAGGTGTGGATCGGAAACACCTTGGTCAGACCGGTGATTCGGAAGATCTTCAGGATGCGCTCCTGGTTGCACACCAGACGCAGCGAGCCCTCGTGCGCGCGGACGCGCTTGAGGCCTCCCACGAGCACACCAAGCCCGGTGGAGTCGAGGAAGTCCACTCGCTCCATGTCGACAACCAGGTGGTAGCTGCCGTCGTTCACCAACTCGACCAACTGCTCGCGCAGCTTGGGCGCGGTATACACATCAATCTCGCCACCGACCTCCACGACCGTACGGTCGCCGACAGTGCGAGTCGACAGGGACAGGTCCACGGATCCTCCAGCACCTTGCTATCGAGCGGCGCCCCCCAGGGGCCTCCCCACCCGAAGGTGGGCGAGGGATTGGCTGCCGCGATGGCATTCAATCACTTACCGGCAGGCGCGCACGACGCCTTCTGACCATTGTCCCGCACGCCGGTGACACACTCGGTTCCAATGGCCAACACTCACCGTCCCGGTCCGCCCACGGCACCCGAGGACATCAGACCCACCCCCGGCACGGTCCTGGACCGGCTCTCACGGGGGTCTTCCCGGGCTGCGCGCATCACCCATACGGAGCACTTGCCCCCTCGGGCGGGTCGTCATGCGGTCTGGCCCGATCGCATCCGAACTGATGTCGTAGCCGCGATCGCGGCCGCCGGGATCGACCATCCGTGGGAGCACCAGGCCGCGGCCGCCGAGCACGCGCTCGACGGCCAGTCCGTGGTCGTCGCCACGGGCACCGCCTCGGGCAAATCCCTGGCCTACCTCGCGCCCGTGCTCTCCGCCCTCGCCGACGGCTCCGAGGCGCCCAACGGCAGGGGCGCGACCGCCCTGTACCTCGCCCCGACCAAGGCCCTCGCCGCCGACCAGCGCCGCGCGGTACGGGAACTGGCCGGCCCGCTCGGCAACGCAGTCCGGCCCGCCGTCTACGACGGGGACACCCCCGTCGAGGAGCGCGAGTGGGTGCGCCAGTACGCCAACTACGTCCTGACCAACCCCGACATGCTGCACCGGGGGATCCTCCCCGCCCACCCCCGCTGGGCCTCCTTCCTGCGGGCGCTGCGCTACGTCGTGATCGACGAGTGCCACACCTACCGGGGCGTCTTCGGCTCCCACGTCGCCCAGGTCCTGCGGCGGCTGCGACGACTGTGCGCCCGCTACGGCTCCGATCCCGTCTTCCTGCTGGCCTCCGCCACCTCGAGCGACCCGGCGACCGCCGCGACCCGGCTGACCGGCCTGCCGGTGGTGGAGGTCTCCGACGACGCCTCCCCGCGCGGCGAGGTCGTCTTCGCCCTGTGGGAACCGCCCCTGACCGACTTCAAGGGCGAGAAGGGCGCACCCGTGCGCCGTACGGCCACCGCCGAGACCGCCGACCTCCTCACCGACCTGGTCGTCCAGGGCGTCCGTACGGTCGCCTTCGTCCGCTCCCGGCGGGGCGCGGAGCTGATCGCGGTGATCGCCCAGGAGAAGCTCGCCGGCATCGACCGCTCACTGCCCGGGCGGGTCGCGGCCTACCGCGGCGGCTACCTGCCCGAGGAGCGCAGGGCCCTGGAGCGGGCCCTGCACTCCGGCGACCTGCTCGGGCTGGCCGCCACGACCGCCCTGGAGCTGGGCGTGGACGTCTCCGGCCTGGACGCCGTCCTGATCACCGGCTACCCGGGCACCCGCGCCTCCCTGTGGCAGCAGGCCGGCCGCGCCGGACGCTCGGGCCAGGGCGCGCTGGCGGTGCTGATCGCCCGGGACGACCCGCTGGACACCTATCTGGTCCACCACCCCGAGGCCCTGTTCCAGCAGCCGGTGGAAGCCACGGTCCTGGACCCCGACAACCCGTACGTCCTGGCCCCGCACCTGTGCGCGGCAGCGGCCGAGCTTCCCCTGACGGAGCCCGACCTGGACCTCTTCGGTCCGGCGGCGCGCGAGCTCCTCCCCCAGCTCGAAGCGGCGAAACTGCTCCGCCGCCGGGCCACCGCCTGGCACTGGACCCGCCGGGAACGGGCCTCGGACCTCACCGACATCCGCGGCGGCGGCGGACGCCCGGTCCAGATCGTCGAGGCCGCCACGGGCCGGCTGCTGGGCACGGTGGACGAGGAGGCCTCCCACACCGCCGTCCACGACGGGGCGGTCCACCTCCACCAGGGCCGCACGTACCTCGTGAAACACCTGGACCTGGAGGATTCCGTCGCGCTGGTCGAGGAGGCGAACCCGCCGTTCTCCACCACGGCCCGCGACACGACCGCCATCTCCGTCCTGGAGACCGACACTGAGATCGCGTGGGGCCGGGGCAGGCTCTGCTTCGGATCCGTGGAGGTCACCAACCAGGTCGTCTCCTACCTGCGCCGCAAACTGATCACCGGCGAGGTGCTCGGCGAGGCCAAACTGGACCTGCCTCCCCGCACCCTGCGCACCCGTGCCGTGTGGTGGACGGTCACCGAGGACCAGCTCGACGAGGCCCGGATCAACCCGGAGATCCTCGGTGGCGCCCTGCACGCCGCCGAGCACGCCTCGATCGGCCTGCTCCCGCTGTTCGCCACCTGCGACCGCTGGGACATCGGCGGGGTCTCCGTCCCGCTGCACCCCGACACCCTCCTCCCGACGGTCTTCGTCTACGACGGCCACCCGGGCGGCGCCGGCTTCGCGGAGCGCGCCTTCCACACGGCCCGCGCCTGGCTGACGGCGACCCGCGACGCGATCGCCGCCTGCGAGTGCGAGGCCGGCTGCCCGTCCTGCATCCAGTCCCCCAAGTGCGGCAACGGCAACGACCCCCTCCACAAACGCGGCGCGGTCCGCCTCCTCACCCACCTCCTCGCAGAACCCCCACCCCCCTGACCACCCGCACCCCCACACGAACGCACGCCTGACCGCCCCCGGCCCCGGCCCAGCCCCCGCGGGCGGGACCGGACTGCCCCGCCAGAAGCCCCGCCCCACCACGCGAACACCGCCCAGGGCGCAGCGCTCGCGACACGCAGGCACCGTCCAGGCACTCCCTCGCCCGACGACGCGCGGACACCACCCCGGGCACTGGGCGGCGCCACGCGCGGACACCACCCAGGGCACCGCCCAGGCACCCCCTCTCGACACGCGGGCACGCCCAGGCACCCACTTGCCCCCAGAGGCGGCGGGAGGGCCCCCGCGGACGCCCCAGAGGCCGTCACGGCGCCTCTCCCGGCCTCAGGCAGGCTCCGGAATCCCCGTGGTCGACCCCGGGGCCGGATGAACTTCCCAGGGCGCCAGCGTTCCCACCACCACGACCGCGCGGGCCCCCCAATCCCGGTGGTCGACCACCGGGGCCGGCCGGGGGGGTCCCGCAGCGCCACCGCTGCCCTCGACCACTGGCGCGCGGGCCCGCCACGGCGCCCCGGCCCCGGCTCTCGCCCCAGGCGCATGCGGCGGACGGCTGGGACCGCTCGAGCCGGCGGCGGACCGGCCGGGCGCGCCGCCGACGGAACCCGATCGGGGCCGTGCCCGGGCCGCGGGCCCGGAACCCAAACATGGGCCTCCCACCGAATGGCTGAATGTCGACGCCTCGGGGGGCGCGGGGCCGACCCGGGCCGGCCGGGCCGTCATCGGCGCTCACCGGCCTGCGGCGGGCCCGCGCGGGAACGCACGGGCGGGCCGAACGGGCCCGTCGGTGCGCGGGCCGTGACCTCCACGACCTCGCCCGTCACCTCACACCCGACGATCCGCGCACCCTGCGCCACCGCCACCCGTGCCGCCGCGGCACAGGCGGCCTCCGGGCCGTGGGACCAGCTCACGGCCGCCGCGAGGGCGGCCAGGTCGGCCGCCGCCGCGGCCCGGTGGCGGGCCACCACCGCCTGCCCGAGCAGGAGCACCCCGCCGAACACCGCCACCAGCACGGTCGCCACCACAACACCCCAGACCGTGGCCGACCCCCGCTCCCGCCCACCCCCATGCTCCCGGCCCCGCACCCGCACCCGGCACGTGTCCCGGCCCCGGTCCTCCGCCCGGGTCATGGCGGTGGTCCCACGGTGTCCTCGGCCAGGGCGGACGCCGCAGCCGTGAGGCGGATCGGCAGGGCGGCCGGGCCCGGGGCGGGGGCCGATACGCGGACCTGCCAGAGGTCGCCCGTCCGCGACAGGTCCACCCGCGCCCCCGCCGGAGCGGCCGCCTCGGCCGCCTCCACCGCCGCTTCCGCCGGCTCGGACCGGGCCGCCGCCCGGGCACCGGCCCGGGCGGCGTCCACACACCGGATCTGGGCGGCGGCGGCCATCAGCGCCCACACCAGCAGCGCCGCGAACAGCACCAGCGCCGGAATCACCACTGCCGCCTCCGCCGTCACATATCCCCGGTCAGAACGGCGCATCGAGTGCCTTCCCGATGGTCGACTGAAGTGCCGTCGAGACCACTTCACTCGTGACCACCTTGTACAGAACGGCCGCGAACGCACACGCCGCGATCGTGCCCATGGCGTATTCCGAAGTGGACATTCCCGCGTCGCCCGCACGACCCCTCAGCGCCGCCCGCACACGAAACCAGATGATCCTCATGACAACCTCCTGTTGATTCAGCTTTTTGACGTGATCTCAGACGGCTCGCCCCGAAGGTGATTTCGGGCAGCCATTTCAGGTGCCGGACAGAAGACCGGAAGCCATTCCGATCACCACCGGTGCCACTCCCAGCGCGAGGAAAGCGGGGAGGAAACACAGACCCACCGGCGCGGTGACGAGGACCGCCGCCCGCTGCGCCCTGGCTCCCGCCCGCCGAGCGCGGTCCGCCCGGAGCGTGGCCGCGATGCGGGAGACCGGTTCGGCGGCGGGCGCCCCCGTGCGGGCGGAGCGCTCCAGGCATTCGGCCAGCGCGCGGGCGCCCGGTATCTCCGCCAACCTCCCCCACGCGGCGCCCGGTTCACCGCCGAGCCGCAGCTCCGCCCCGGCCTTGGTGAGCCGCTCGCCCACCGGGCCGCCCAGCGACTCCCCCACCACCTCGGCGGCGTCCACCGGCCCGGCTCCGGCCGCCAGGCACGCGGCCAGCAGGTCGGCGGCGAAGGGGAGCTGGCGCTCCACCTCGGCCGGGTCCACCCCGGTGGCCGGCCGAGGCCGTGCGAGCCACCACCGGACGGCGAGGGCCGCCGCGCAGCCTGCCACCGCACCCGCGGGGCCGCCGATCAGCACCCAGACCGCGGCCAGGGCCCCGGTGGGCCCGGCCCCGGCCGCCAACGCTCCCCGCACCCGGGGCCCGAACAGCGGTCGCCGGGGTGCCTCTTCGACCGCGAGCAGTCCCGTGAGCCGGCGCCGGGCCGCCCGCTCCCGGAATCGCGCCGCCACCGCCGACGCAGCGCACAGCGCCACCGCCGCGAGGCACAGCGCCATCCCCAGCCTGTGGATCGCGAAGCCCGCCGTCATCGCTCCCCCACCCGGACGATCCGCCGGCACCACAGCAGCCCCAGGGCCTCCAGCACCCCGCCGGCCAACAGGCAGCCCCACCCCACCGGGCTGTGCAGGAGCACCCGCAGCGGATCGGCCCCCAGTCCGGTACCGATCAGCAGGCCGACCCCGGGCAGCAGGGCCAGCACCCCCGTGGTCGATCGGGCTCCCGCCAGCTGGGCGCGCAGCGACTCCTCCCGGTCCCGCTCGGCCCGCAACGCCCCTTCCAGACGGTCCAGTCCGGCGGCCAGCCCCGCGCCCCCGTCGACCGAGACCCGCCAGCAGGCCGCCATCGCGGCCAGCCCTTCCGCGCCGGGCTCCCGGGCCGCCAGTCGCAGCGCACCGGCCACGTCCCCGCCGAAGGCCGCCGCCGCCAGCACCCCCGCCTCCGCGGCTCCCGGCCCGCCGGGGCCCGACACCGTGCGGCGCATGGCCGCTGTCAGTGCCTGGCCGGGCTGGGCTCCGGCACGCAGCTCGCCCACCACCGCGCCGCACAGCGCCACCACTTCGGCGGCCCGCGCCGCCCGGGACCGCGCCCGCTCCCGGGCCCGCAGCCACCGGCGCACCAGCGGCAGCGCCGCCGCCCCCGCCAGCAGCGGGATCACCGACCCGCCCAGCAGCGCGAGCACCAGCCCCGCCCCGAGGCAGATCCACTCCCGGCGGTGCGCGGCCCGGATCCGGAAGGCGATCACCAGCCGCTCCCAGCGCACCGGCCCGGCCGGTACCACCGGGCCCGCCCCGGCCAGCAGCACCCTGGCCCGCCGGGACACCCGGTCGCCCCCGGCCAGCGACCAGGCGGCCGCCCCGGCGCACAGCATCCCGGCGAACACCGGTACGGGCACCACCGCCGCGGCGCTCACCGGACACCTCCGAGCAGCGGGCGCAGCCGCTCCCAGCCCCGCTCCCGTACGAATCCCCGCGCGGCCCAGCGCAGTGCGGGCACGGTGACCACGAGACCGGCGGGATCCCGCTCCAGCACGTGCACCTCGGCGACCCGGCGCCGGCCGGCCCGGTCCCGTACGAGGTGGACCACCAGGGTCAGGGCGGCCGCCAACTGGCTGTGCAGGGCCGCCCGGTCGAGCCCGGCGGCCGTCCCCAGGGCTTCCAGCCGGGCCGGTACGTGTGCGGCGGCATTGGCATGGACCGTGCCGCACCCGCCCGGGTGTCTCCCGTGGCACTTCACGCATCTTCCACTTAGAGCGGCAGGGTTCCTCCCGTCCGTGGGAATCCCTCACGCCCTAGGAGCGGTAGAACGCGTGGTGCTCCACGCGGGATCGACTCCCTAGAGGCCAACGTGAAGCCCAAAACAGTCATCATCTACATCCGCTTGTCTCGCGACTCCGACACCTCCACCTCCGTCGCATCCCAGACGGCAACGTGCGAGGCGTACGCCGCTCAGCAAGGGTGGCGAGTCCTGTTCATCGCTGAAGACGTGGACGTGTCCGGCGCGTCCCGCCTCGAAGCCCGTGAGGGCATGGCGAAGGTGCTTGCTGCGCTGGATGAAGCCGACTTCGTGTTGGCCGCCAAGCTGGACCGCTACGCCCGCAGTGTTCTTGAGTTCTCCCGCTTGCTCCGCGCTGCCGACGGCTCTGATGCAACTCTGATCACCGCCGATGGGGCGCTCAATCCCGACACCTCGCGGTTCATGGTCAACCTGCTGTCCAGCTTCGCGGAGTACGAGCGCGACGTGATCAAGGCCAGAATCACAGCATCGAAGAAGCACCTCCGAAGCGTGGGGCGCTGGCTTGGCGGGGCTGCACCGTACGGCTACAAGCTGATCAAACGAGACGGCGGCACTTATCTCGACATAGACCCGGAAGCGGCAGCCATCGTCCGTGACTGCGCCGAAAAGCTGATCAAGCACGGGGCCTCAATGACTGGCCTTATGAACGATCTCAACGCCCGTGGTGTCCCTTCTCCTGCCGACTATGCCCGGCAGCGAGGCGGCAGGAAGACACGCGGGACCAAGTGGAGCACGAGCACCCTCCGCGACGTAATGATCAGCCCCGCCGCCCGTGGGTTTCTCGTACAGGCCGCACCGGGAAAGCCCCGCAGCGCCCTAACCCTCCTCCCTGTACTGGATGCCAAGGGAGAGCCGCACCGTGTCGGCCCGGAACTCTTGGACGCCGATACCTGGACCACAGTGCGGGAGGTCACTGACCGACGCGCAGTCGGCAGGGGCAAGTCCCGTACAGGCAAGGCGTTGTTGTTGCACGTCGCTGCGTGCTCGGAATGCTCCGGCCCGATGTACCACCAGAAGCGTTTGGTGCAGGGTGCCGACTACTCGACATACGTCTGTAAGAACGGCGTCGGCAAGATCGGCATCCACCCGTCGAACATCATCCAGGCCAGCGGCCTTGATGGGCAGGTGGAAGCCGAATTCCTCAAGCGCTTCGGGCGCTTCGGTCTCATGATCGAGGTCACTACCGGGGGCCATGACGTCAGTCGTGAAATACACGAGACCGAAGAGGCTCTAGACAATCTGAGTGGAAATCTTGCTGCGCTGCCCGCTGGGGGTCGGTCCGCTCAAACCGTCATCGGGCAAATATCCGCGCTCGAAGAGAAGCTAGCGACGCTGCTACTGGCCGATGCCGTCCCCACTCGGACGGAATGGGTCCGCACGGGACAGACCCTTTCTGATGAGTGGAACGCACGAGACACCGAGGGCCGCAACGCCATGCTTCGGGAGTTCGGCGCAGTGGCAACCGTGGCTCCGCTGCCAAAGACCGCTGAGCGCCGATTCAGCGATAGCCGGACGACTGTTGCATTCGAGGGCCCGGCATGGTTCCGCGACAACCCAGCGGCAGCGGAACTTGCCGCCATCGCTGCCGTAGAGAGCATGCACGACAAGGCCGCATAAGGACGCCTGAAACCTGAACAAGCCCCGCTGGTCCCGGCGACTGGCGGGGCTTCGTCGTGGCCTGCGGAATCCCTCCCACCCTAGTGGGGGTGCCATGGGTCTTTCGCGTCACTAGACCTTGCTTGAGCCCGGCGAATCACGGCAGAACTCGACGGGCCTCACAGCTACTTACACCGGATATCAACGAAGGGGCCAAATGGATACGCCGAGATTCACCGGACTGCTCAGCACGCTACAGGAGGCCGAAGCCACCGCATGGGAAAGCGTCCGTGGCGGCGATGAGCGGACGCAGAGGCTGCACAGGCTCGTAGCGAACGCGCTGGGGGTCGCCGAGAGCCTGTGCGCGGGTGAGCCGTGCGCGGGGCCTGAGTGTGGGCGCACGGTCGAATACGGCGGCGTGGGGCGCCCTGCCCGGTACTGCTCGAAGCGGTGCCGGGACCGGGCCGCCTACAGGGCAGCCCGTCAGCGGGAGGAGCGAGACTCCAAAGAATGATTGTTACTAATTTCAGTGACGAGTAACAGTATTTCATTTAGCTCTAAGAAACTCACAACTAAAGCTATAGCCGTTACTGCCGTCAACTGTTTCGTCTCACGGACTTAAGTAACAGGGGGTGCCCTCTTGGGCTACTACGACAACGACAACCGTACCGATGAGTGCCAGCATTGCGGCGAGCCGCTGACCGGGCGGCAGGAGCGCTACTGCTCCGCTGCCTGCCGACAAGCCCGGTACCGGGACAGCAAGAAGCCCCGTACACCCCGCGTGTGGATGACATGCCCGCTGTGCGGCGAGCCTTTCGAGGCAACCCACCCGCTCAAGAAGTTCTGCGACTACGAAGGCGAGGCGGAGCGCCACTGCCAGGACGCGCAGGACGACTTGGAGGATGCCAAGTGGATTGCAGAGGCAGAGCGCAAGGAAGCCGTCTGCGCTCACTGCGGTGAGCCCGCTGGATGGTCGGGCCGTGGCCGCCCGCGTCGCTTCTGTTCCAACCGGTGCAAGACGGCAGAGCACCGCAAGCGCAAGGCCGCCTGACCTCCACGTCCCGTGACGCGGTGACCCAACCAATACCCCACGTGCGCTACTGCCCCGGCTATTTCAACCGGGGCTTTTCTATGTCCTGAGACAGGAGATTTCCCGTGTACTACAACCCAACTGACCTGACAGCGAAGGAGATTGACGGGCTCGTTGGAACCCCCGACGAACTCACGGAGCACATGGCACCGGAAGTTGTTCAGGCATGGATGCAGTGGGACACGGCACGGTACATGCAGGGCGAGAACGGCCCCGTGGACGTGCGCGCTGGCTTCGCCCGTGGCAGCTACCGGCTGACAGCCGATCCGTTCCGGCCTCTGTGGGAGTTCCCGCCCTCTCTTCGCGCAGACGTGCTCCGTTCCCGGCTGGTCATCCGGCGCCGTGAGGCCCGCCCCATGTCCTGGGTGACGAAGGGCGGAACCATCCGTGTGGTGGACGGAGTGAAGGTGTTCACGGGTGAATGCGAAGTGTGCGGCGAGACGTATGAACAGAAGCGCCCGGAGGGGCAGAAGCGCCGTTGGCCGCTGATGTGCTCGGACGAATGCCGGGCGGTGCGCAATCGGCAGCGCAAGCGCGAGTGGGCCACCAGGAAGCGCGCCGAGATTAAGGCCGCGTAGACACTTACTAATACAAGTGAGGGGCTTTCCGAGATTCAATCTCAGCCCCCACGCCGGCCTGGACCCACCATTTTCGCGGTTCGGGCCTTTCTGTCGCCTTCAAGAGGACCAGCAAGGGGCCTTAGATGAGTCATGCCGAGATTGCCCGCGTCGCCATGGAAAAGCGGGAAGTTGCCACAAACAAGCTGCGCGAACTCGCGGAGGGGGCGCGGAACCGCAAGCTCACTCCAAACGAGCAGAAGGAGGAGGGAAAGCTACTCGATCAGATCAAGGAACACGACGACAGCGCCAAGCGCCACATTGCCGCGTCTGCCGCTGAGGAGATGGCCACAAGCATCAGGTCTCCACTTCAGGAGATGGGTACCACACGCAGCCTTTTCCCCGGTCGCGAGAGTGCCGGAGTGACGCCGGGCGATCTCATGAGCCGTTCCATTCAGTCGGCCCGTGGGATTACCACGACCGGCACTGCCAAGGCTTTCAGCCCGGAGCAGATTGCCTCTCAGTTCGTCGATCTACTGGCCCCTCAGTCGGTCGTTATGGCGTCCGGTGTGAACCGTGTGCAGACGAACGCCGAGACGTACTCGTTCCCGGTTATCCGCTCTGACTTTACGGCCGGTTTCATCGGTGAGCTTGACGACCTGCCGACGGGCGGATTTGGCGCTGATCCGCTCAAGGTCACTCCGAGGAAGATTGCTGCCGCTGACATGCTCGCCAATGAGCTTGTGCAGGATGGTGGTTCCTCATTCCTGAACCCGGTTGCGAAGTCGCTTATGCGGTCCGTTGCGCTGGGCTTTGACCGTGAGGCTCTGGTTGGTACCGGCAGCGGTAAGGGGTTCGTCGGGATTGCCAAGACGGCTGGTATACAGGCTCACGCGGTTACGGGTGGACTAAAGGACCTTGACCCGTTCGTTGCGGCATTCGGCAAGCTGGAATCAGTGAACGCGAAGGCTACGGCCATTGTGATGACTCCGAAGGCGTGGGCCGGTCTCATGGCGCTACGTGAGGCGACTGGATCGCTTAAGCCGCTTCTAAGCGAGTCTGCCGGTTCCCCGACCACTGGCATTCAGCGATCCATCCTCGGCGTGCCCGTGTGGCTGTCGCCGTTCCTGCCGGATGCCGAAATTCTGACGTACGAAGCAGATCAGATCTTCGCCGTGTGGCGCAAGGACGCCGGATTCGAGATCAGCGATCAGTTCGGATTCCTTAAGGACGGTACTGCCGTCCGCGCTATCGCTCGCGCTGCTATCGCTGTCCCCAACGTTGCCGCCGTCTGCAAGATCACCGTTTCCGCCTAAGAGGAGTTCTACTCATGTCTTTCTTCAACACTGACGAGCCGACCGTGACCGTTCGCATGATTGGTTACATGAGCTACGGTCCGACCGATGGCGGCATTCCGGCTCATGTTCTCCAGAACGGCGAGACGTACCACGTTCCGCAGTCCGAGGCGGATTGGCTCGTTGGCACTGATCTCGCTGAGCACGCCTAACCATGTTCATGGAATTGCTCTTGGGGGTGCGCATCGATGGCGCACCCCTGGGGGCGGGTATGTGCGTGGAGTGCCCCGCCGACATAGGGGGGTACCTCACCGAAAATGGATGGGGGCGCAAGCGGGCAGCTGCCCACAAACTCAGCGACGGCCGTTCAGTCATCGCATTCAGGGTACGAGAGATCCCGGGCACTGCTGAGGAACTGAGCGAATGGCCGTCGTGGATGCGTCCGGCATGGATGCGGCCCGATGGTCGGGCAGTGCTCAGCGGAGACGATAATCCATGGGTTCCGGCGCGCTGCCGGTTGTGTCAGCGCTTTGGATACAGACTCAAGGACCGGTTGCCCCAGTCGGCACGACGTGATGAGCGCGCGGATTCCTGGGCCATTGAATGCAAGCATTGCCGCCCTCTTGGCGGCACACCATCGGGCGCATAGGAATATGCGGGTAAAAAGCTCAGCCGCATTGCCGCTCAGCGATCCCAGCTCCAGAACGAAAAACGCGTCCGTCCCGGCCAAGCCTCTCCGGACTGTCCGCTAACTCAAGAGGGGGAAGCAATGAGACGAAGGTGCGCGCACGCTCCGTGCGATGTGTCGATTCCTGCCGACGCTGACCGGCGCACCCGGTATTGCAGCGATGCTCACCGCAAGGCGGCAGCACGTGCCCGCAAGGCGACCGTGACGGCATCCCAGAGCCGCCCTGCGCCCGCCTCAGTGGACGCGGAGCGATACCCGGCACTCCGGGCCGTCTGGGATGCGGTAGCCGCTCAGATCGTCGCCGAGGGCGTCACGGTCCCCGGTTCGTCCGGCGTACCCGTGGCCCACCCACTCTTGCGCTTCCTGGGTCAGCTCGACACGGCCCTGTCGGCACACGAGAAGACAGCCGATCCCGCCGCTTCGGCCGACCCCATCGACGCCGCCCGCGCGGCTGCCGTCGCGGCTCTGGATGCGTACCGCCGTGGCCAGTGACGAACTCCGCGACCTCTGCTGCGAGTTGGCGGAACAGGACACCCCAGAGCACCACCCCTTGTGGCCCGTACTCGCCACGCTGTACCTGCTCGAACTCGGCTCTGTGCCATGCGCGTTGGACCTGTTCGCCGTCGGCTGCTGCCCCCGGCACTTTTAACCCCTGCCCCCTGCTGCCCGCGCTGGGCAGTGGGGGGCTTTGCCGTACGTAGGCGTGCCTACGAATGAAAGGCTGCCTCCGGGGCCGGCTGCGGGCCTGAGGCGCTGTTTGCCCAGTCACTCCAAGGGTTCCGCCTGCCTTCGATTCAACGGTCAAGCCCCCGTGGCCGCTCCTTCCCTGGGGCTGGCGACGGGGGTAGCTCGTGCCCGGCGCACTGGCTCAACCCCGTTGCCTGGTTGCCCTCTTGCGCTGGCTCACGCGTAGGGGTGAGGCTCGTGCAACCAGACGCAACTGACTAGTCAGGAGTGCAAGGTCATGGCTCTACTGTTCTTCGGCAAGGACCCCAACAGCAACGGCGACAACTGCCCCAGTGTGTGGGTAGACGACACGTCGGCCGATCTCGTCATGCAGGGCGTGAAAGCCGATAAGGCCACGGAAGCGGAATGCCTCAAGGTTGGCGGCATCCCCGACCACGAGGGTGTCGTACGCATCCCGGTAAGCATGGTGGACCAGATCAGGAAGGCGTGTGATGAAGCCGAGCAGCGTGCCGCCATTCGGTGAGCTGATCGCAGGGTGCCAGAGGTCAGCCGTCCACCTGGAGCTGCGCGACGCGTACGGCATCGCCTCGGAAGATGAAGACTTCGCCAGGTGGCGAGAGCTTGGCGAGATCAGCCCGGCGTCCGTAGAGGGCCGCCGCCCGTGGCTGGACCTGGTGAAGGAGGCTGTGAATCGGGGTGTTGTCATGCGGCGTGCCCGCATCGTCTCGGTGCCGGTCAGCGAGTACATCCGGTACGAGCACGCGGGTACATATCTCAACGTCGGGGCCGGTGAGTTGATCCGCTGGCTCCCTCGTCCTGAGGCTGCCACGCTCGCTTTGCCCGGGGCGGACTTCTGGCTGTTCGATGACCGTCTTATCCGCTTCGGCCACTTCGCCGGAGACGGGGCATTCGTGGGCCACGAGCTGAACGACGACCCACAAGTGACGAAGATGTGCGCCGACGCGTTCGAGTCTGTTTGGGACCGTTCCACACCCCACGAGGAGTTCGCGGTCTGACCCTCGTCAGCCCTCCGCCAGCCCATGCCCAGCTATCAGTCTTCCAGCGTCGAGAACGCACGCAAGGCCGTCGCGGCACGTCTGCGGGAGGTTCGCCTTGACGCTGGCCTGAAAGGGCATGAGCTGGCGGCTCGCTGCGGCTGGCACAAGTCCAAGGTGTCCCGCATCGAGAATGCGATCACACCGCCCTCGGACGCGGACATTCGCGATTGGTGCGCTGGGTGTGGTGCTGACGACCAGGCCCCGGACATCGTTGCCACCTCACGCACGGCTGACTCCATGTATCTGGAGTGGAAGCGCCTCCAGCGAACCGGCTTGCGCCGTCTCCAGGAGTCCCGTGTCCCGCTGTACGAGCGAACCAAGCTGCACCGGGGGTACGCCTCCCACCTTGTGCCCGGACTGTTCCAGACACCTGCCTACGCCGCCGCGCTCCTCTCGTCCATCAGCCGGTTCCATGGCACCCCCAACGACACGGCGGAAGCAGTCGACGCCCGCATGTCCCGCGCCCGTGTTCTGCATGAAGGAACACACCGCTTCGCGCTGCTGGTAGAGGAAGCAGTGTTGCGCTACCAGGTGGGCGACCCCGAGACGATGGCCGGACAGTTGGGGCACCTGCTATCCGTCATGTCACTGCCTGCTGTCTCACTCGGGATCATCCCTTTCGCAGCGCGTGAACGAGGCATGTGGACCTTGGAGACATTCGACATTTTCGATGATCAGCGCGTGCATGTGGAATTGCTGACGGCACAGGTGACGCTCACGGCGCCGGGCGAAGTAGGCATGTACGTCAAGGCATGGGGTGACCTACAGAAAATGACGGCGTATGGCGCAGAGGCCCGCACCCTGGTCACTGCCGCAATCGACGCGCTGCGTTGAGAAGTCGTGTGCAACAGCGTAGAACTCGCTGGAAGTTGGCCCCGGTCGATTCCTAGCGTGGTCGTCATCGGACCACGTGAGGGGACGGCAAGACATGGCAGCGACGACTGATACGGACGCTCGACTCTGGGAGTACGAGACCTTTGCGCCGCCGGGCGAGACGTGCCCTTCGTGCATGAAGCCGGTAGGGACCCTGGACCGTTGCCGCCGGGGTGCCATTCCCCGTACTTCGGGTCCTGACGTGGTGATCTACCGGCACATCGACTGTGCCGACCCGGAAGGGCTCGTCAGGCGGTCAAAGCGGTGACGCTTCCCGTTGGCAAGGTGGATCGATTAGAGCCGGTCGCCGTCCCGGGGTGTCGCACCTGCGCGGGTAGGCACGTCGCCCGGGAGGTTGCCCGCCAGAGGGGCGCAATGGGCCTCGTAAGGGCCTACAACCGCCAGATTGCCCAGCACCCCCACCGCGCGCCTGAAGGGCTGTGACAGCCCCACCACAGCGCCGATCTCCTTTCATACCCACACGCCGACCCCAACGCCAGAACGGGGGGCGGACCGGCGGGGAACCTCGTTGGTCTCTGTGGACCGAGGGTGATCTCTGCGGCTACTGCTGCGGAGCGGGGGCCGTGTGGTGTCCCGACTGTGCGGGGTTCGCTGGCTGTGACACCTGCCTCCACACGTTCAAGGTCAAGTGCCCCACGTGCTCAGGGGGCACCCGCGAGAAGTGGACCCCCCGCTAGAACGGCCCCGTCAGTGCCCATCCCCCGAGGCGCTGGCGGGGCTTCGTCGTGCCTGCCAACGCGAGCCGCGTCTATGTATGGTTGAGCCAGGCACCCGCCTTCGTGGCCCGTATTGAGAGCGGCGAGCAGGTCCGCGACCTCGGCTCCCCGGACCTCCCCGACGACGAGGCGGTCGGGCCTCATCCGCAGTGCCTGGCGGACCAGGTCGGCGAGGGTGACCAGACCGGCGCCCTCCTGGTTGGCCGGCCGGGTCTCCAGGCGCACCACGTGCGGATGGTCGGGCCGCAGCTCGGCCGAGTCCTCGGCGAGCACGATCCGCTCCCCGGGGCCGACCAGTCCCAGCAGGGCGCTGAGCAGGGTCGTCTTGCCGGTGCCGGTGCCTCCGGAGACGAGGAACGACAGGCGGGCCTCCACCATGTCCCGGAGCAGTCGCTGCCCGCCGGGCGGCAGCGTCCCCGCCGCCACCAGTTCCTCGAGCGTGAACGCGCGCGGCCGTACCACCCGCAGGGAGAGGTACGCCGATCCGACGGCCACCGGAGGCAGTACGGCATGCAGCCGGGTGCCGTCCGGCATCCGGGCGTCGACCCAGGGCCGCGCGTCGTCGAGGCGGCGTCCGGCGACGGAGGCGAGCCGCTGGGCGAGCCTGCGCACGGCCTCGCGGTCGGCGAAGGTCACCCCGGTCAGCTCCAGCCCGCCGCCGCGGTCCACCCACACCCGGTCGGGGGCCGCCACCAGGACGTCGGTGACCTCGGGGTCGGCGAGCAGCGGTTCCAGAGGTCCCGCGCCGACCAGCTCGGAGCGCAGTTCGGCGGCGACTCCCAGCACTTCCGTGTCGCCCAGCAGCCGGCCCTGTGCCCGCAGGGCCGCGGCCACCCTGGCCGGTGTGGGCTCCGCCCCGCTCTCGGCGAGCCGCTGGCGCACCGCGTCGAGCAGTACGGCGCTCATGCCGTCACCCCCTGGGCGGTGCCGAGCGCGCGCTGCCAGAAGCCGTCGCAGAAGCGGGCGAGGGCGCCCCGCCCGTGCGCTCCCGGCGGCTCGCCCTCGGCCACCCGGCCGGGGAGCCCCACCTCGACCGGGACTTCACCGGCCAGCGGCACCCCCAGCAGTCCGGCGACGGCTTCCGCGTCGAGTCCGCCGGGCACGCGGCCCCGTACGACCACGCGGACGTCGCGGGACACCATCCGGACTCCGGCGGCCACCCGGCCGGCCGCGGCCACCGCCCGCAGCTCGCCCCGCACCACCATCAGCACCAGGTCCAGCTGCGCCAGCACCTCGGCCACGGCTTCGTCGACCCGGCGCGGCAGGTCGACCACGACGACCCCGCCACTTCGGCGGGCGGCGGCCAGCACCGAGCGCATCGCGGCGGGCGGCACCACCACCCGGTCCCCCCGGTCCCAGCTTGTTTCTACAAAGTGCGTGTCCCTCGCAGGTGGTGTCGCTTTGGGCGGGGTCGTGGCCACCCGCTCGTGTCTCACTGAAGCGCGACATCGTGTCGCTTTCGGAGCTGACTGGACCGTATCAAGGTGACGTAGATCATGGGAAGAACGAGGCCGGAGCTCTGAATCGCTCGCTGTCTGGGATCCGTTGGCCAAAGGCCGTCCCTCGCCGCGTCTCGGCGGTACCTTCGCGTCAGAAGTGTGGTCGCAGATCGGGGTGGTGGGTGTGAGCGGGTACATCGAGGAGCAAGAGCGGATCGGGCAGCGTGTCCGGCGGCAGCGGCTCTCCGTCGGGATGACGCAGGCCGACCTCGCTGCCGCGCTGGGCCGGACCCAGGGCTGGGTGTCCAAGCTGGAGAAGGGCCGGATCGAGCTGGACCGTGCCGGTTTGATCAACGCCGTGGCGGCTGCCCTGCACTGTCACCCGAACACCCTGATCGAGCGGCCGTACACAGGGGGCGGTGCCGAGACCAAGTGGCTGGTGTCCGCGGCCTCCATCCTGCGGGAGCTGCGCCGCTATGACCTGGCCCCCGTCTTCGACGGCACCCCGCGCCCGTCCGAGGCGTTGTGGCATGACATGAAGCGCCTTTTGCGGCTGCGTGATGCGGCGGCGAACGGCGCCGTGCTGAGCGAGTTGCCGGACATGCTGAGGGAAGCGCGTGCCCTCGCCGAGGTGTCCGCCGGCCACGAACGCGAAGAGGCGTACGCGATCTACGCGGTGGCCTGCAAGTTCGCCCACACCGCCGCACATGCGCTCGGTCACCCCGAGTTGGTCGCCATGGCCTGTGAACGGGCCACGTGGTCCGCGCAGCTCTCCGGCGACCCGGTGATGCCTGCGATGGCGCTGTGGATGCGGATGTGGGACACCTGGGCCTCGGCCGACTGGGCCGACGCACTCGCCCTCGGGGACAAGGCCCTCGCCGGCATCGAGTCCGAATACGAATCCGGGGACCCGCTCGCCCTGCGCATGTGGGGCGCCCTGCATCTGCGGGCGGCGATCTCCTATGCCCGGAGCGGGAACGGTGCGGGGGCGGATGAGCGCCTCGCCCTCGCCCGTACGGCAGGAGAGCGCGTCAACGCCTATGTCGGACCCGAGATCCACGATCGCCACTCGGTCACGTTCAGCCTCGGCAACGTCATCGTCCACAGCGTCAGCGCCGCCCTGGAGATGAGCGACCAGACGAAGGCCCTGCGGCTCAACCGCGAGGCGGACCCGGCGCACATCGCGGTCCTGCCGAACTCCCGTCTCGGCCACCACCACATGGACCTCGCCCGCGCATGGCTGTGGGACGGCAACCGCGACCAGGCCCTGACCGAGCTGGAGACCGCCGAGCGCATCGCCCCTCAGCTCGTCCGCAACCACCCCGTCGCCAGGGCGACTCTGCGGAAGATCGTGTACGCCGAGCGGGTCGCCACGCGCCAGCGGCTGCGTGGCATGACCGGACGTTTTTCGCTGGACTGATCTGCGGGTATTCCACGGAATCATATTCGTGTGTAGCGGGCTGCATACGGTCCGCTACATGACCTCGACGCGTCGCACTGACCATGACCGCGTACGACAGCAGGCGGACGATCCTGACCCCCGCTGGCCCCTGCGCGGCGATCTCGCATACGACACCGCAACCTCCCGCACGGGCGTGGTCATAGACGTCCCCGGGGACACCGGCACCACGGTCTACCGTCTGTGCCCCGAGGGCGGGGGCGAGGAGGGCTGGAACGCCTCCTTCGACACCCTGGCGCCTCCTGAGGACGTCCCCGGCGGTGCGGCCGGACAGCGGCCCGAGTACGCGCCCTGGACCGACAGCCCGGACCCGAGTCCGTCCCTCCAGGCCCGCGCCGAACGGGGTATGGCGCGCTTTCTCGGGTCGGCCGGCGAGGGGAAGCCGCGATGAGCCGGACGAACCTCCCCTCGTGGCTGTGCGAGGGGGCCCGCGTTCTCGACGCGAACGACCGGGAAGCGATCGTCGAGTTCATCGGCGAGTGGGAAGATCCTGCCACCCGCAGGAAGATCCCCGAAGCCGTGTTCCTCCGCCCCGAAGGCGGGGGCCGGGAATGGGTGATCCCCGACCACCAGGCCCTGCGCCAGGCTGACCCCCGATGACCGGCCGGAGTCACTTACCCGAACCCGGCTGGGGCATGATCGGCGCTCTCCTCGCCATCGGTCTGAGCGGTCCTGCCCTTGTCCTCAGCGGCCACGTCCTGGACCTGGTCCAGGCGAGCGCACCCCCTCCGGCCACCGCGCCGGACGTCGAACCGCCTGCCTAGCCGGGCTACGGACTCCCCGGCCTCGGTCTCACAGACGTCGCAGGTCGGGGGCACCACTCCGCCCGTCCCTTCCCGCGCAGCCGGGCGGAGCACGGCGCCGGGGGTTCCCGTCCCCCACGGCCCCCGGCGCCCTTCCACGCACCACTCGCTCATACCGAGAGGAGCACGATGCCCAGCGCCTTACGGATCGCGACCAGGCCCCGGTCCGTGATCATGCAGCCGACCACGCAGTGCCTGCCCATGGACTGCACGTACTGCTACCTGCCGTTCCGGAAGATGAAGCACCTGATGCCGGTTGCCGTCGCCGAGGCCGCGGCCGCATCCGTCAACCCATGGGCCGCCGACGACCCGGCGTTCGAGGTCGTGTGGCACGGCGGGGAACCGCTGGCCACCGGCCGCGAGCACCTGGCCGCCCTCATGGCCTCCTTCGAGGGCGTGAAGCACTCCGTGCAGACGAACGCCGCGCTCATCGATGACGCCTGGTGCGAGTTCCTGCTGGAGCACGACATGCACGTGGGCGTCAGTATCGACGGCCCCGAGGACATGAACACCCACCGGATCACCCTCGCCGGCCACCCGGGATTCCGCGTCACCATGCGCGGCATCGAACGCCTCCGCCACCGCGACATCCCGTACTCCGCCATCGCCGTCGTCTCCGATCCCGACCCGGCCGACGCCGCCCGCTTCTACGAGTTCTTCGCCGAGCTGGGCGTCACCACCCTCGGCGTCAACGTGGAAGAGGAGGAGGGCGTCAACCTGGGCACCCGGCCCGCTGACCAGGCACGGGCGGTGGAGTTCTGGGCCGCGCTGGCCGACGCCTGGCGGGCCAACCCAGCCATCCGCCTGCGGGAGGTGTCACGGGTGATGAATTTCGCCGGCGCCGTCCTGCACGGCCAGCATTCCGACTCGGCCCAGAGGTCGGCCCCTTGGGACCCGCTTCCCACCATTGCCCATGACGGCGGGGTCGTCCTGCTCTCCCCGGAGCTGGCCGGGTTCACCGACGAGCGGTTCGGTGACTTCACCACCGGCAACGTGCTCCGCGACAGCTTGGACGTCCTGGTCACCGAGGCCGAACAGCGCACCCCCTGGATCTCGGAGTTCCGCGACGGAGTGGACGCCTGCCGCACCGCCTGCCCCTACTTCGCGTTCTGCGGAGGTGCACACCCCGCGAACCGGTACTTCGAGCACGGTGGCCGCATGGACGGCACCCGTACGAAGTACTGCACCACAGCGAAGATCGCCCTACTCGAAGGAGTCGCTCGCCATGCTCGCGAACACCGCCACTGATCTCGTGCTGGACTCGGCCGAGGGATTCCAGTCCCTCCTCGAGGCCGCGGGATCCCAGATCATCTCCACGTTCGACAACAGGCCGACCTGGGACAATCCGACCCCGGCCTTCGACAACCGTCCCACCTGGGACGACTGGAGCAAGAAGTAGCCCACGCTCAAGCCGGGGCGGTCCCGCCACCATCGCGGGGCCGCCCCGGCACCCCCACAGAACGGAGCCCCCATGACCGCCCGCACGTTCGGCCACGTCACGGTCACCACCCCCGAGCTGGACGAGCCCGGCCTGTACCTCCGGGCCGTCGACACCCTCGACAGCACGCGCGGCACCGTCCAGGACTTCGCCTTCGGTGAGGCCGACCTCAGGTCGCTCGACCTCACGGACACCCAGCTCATCACCGGCCGCATCACCGGCCTGCGGTCCAAGCGCGTCGAGTTCGAGAGCCTCAACCTGCACGGCGTGGAGATCACCGGCAGCGACCTCGGCTCAGCCCGCTGGAACGCGAGCAAGCTGACCCGCGTCCACATCCGAGACACCAAGCTGATGGGCGCCGCCCTGGATGGCCTGGTCCTCGACGACGTCCTGTTCGAGGGCTGCAAGTTCGACTACGCCACCTTCGAGAAGGTCCGCGCCACCGGCCCCGTCGCCTTCATCGGCTGCGTCCTCTCCGAGGCCACGTTCACCGACTGCGACCTGTCCGACGTGGTGTTCTCCGACTGCCAGTTCCGGCTCACCGCCTTCGGCGCCGGCCGCTACCGGGACACCGACCTGCGCGAGAACGACCTCTCGCAGATCCGCGGCGTCGCCAACCTCGCGAAGGTCCGCATCGACCCCGGCCAACAGGCCCATCTCGCCGAGGCCCTCGTGAACGAACTCGACATCACCATCGGGGACGACTGACCCGGGAGGACCTCCATGCCCCTGCACATCGCCTACGGCGACCCGCTCGCGCTCCGCGCCCGCTGCGAGGTCGCCAGCGTCCGCACCACCCGCCCCGAGGAAACCGGTTACGAGCCCGGCGCGGTCGTTCCCGGCGGCCAGTGGCGCCCCATGACCGATACGGACGTCAAGACCGTCACGGCGCCACGCAGGCCCCTGGACAGCACCTTGGTCGAGATCGTCAGGCCCCCGTACCGGGACGGGCTCCCACTCGAAGACCTCACACGCTCCTTGGGCGACCCGGACGCGGTGTACCTCGGCCAGGCCCTCGCCAAGCCCGACGTGGTCACGACCACCGACAACTACACCGTCGGCCGGCTGCTCGGGCTCCACATCGACAACTGGGACAAACTCTCCTACGCAGACAAGCACACCGGGCGCCGCAGGATCTGTCTCAACCTCGGCCCCGGCGCCCGGTACGTCATCCTCGGCGCCATCGACGCCCAGACCGTGTGCCGGGCCATTCACCCCGACGACCACACCCAGCGTTACCCCCACACGGACGACTTCCGCGCCTACGTGGCCAGCGGCCGGCCCATCCGCATCATCCGGATACGCCTGGCCCCCGGCGAGGGCTACGTGGCTCCGACCGAGTACCTGCTGCACGACGGGTCCACCGAAGGGCAGGACCAGCCCTCAGCTGCCGCGTTCTGGCTCGGCCGGTGGACCCGCGGCGTCCTGCCCTCACTGGTCTGACCCTCAACACGCCAGGTCGGCTCGGCACCGGTCAGCTGCTTATCGTGCTGCTGGGCGGCCTCCTCGGCAGGCTCGAGACCTTGCCTCCGGCCTGCATCAGCTCACGCAGACGCTCGATCTCCAGGTGCTGAGCCGCGATCCGGGACAGAGCACGCTGCTTGAACTCGGTCAGGTCGGCAAGCTCGGTGTCCTGCCTGGTCAGACGTTTCTGCAGGGACGTATTGGCCTCTTTGAGTCGCTCGATCTGAGCAAGGCGAGGATCCACGATCTCGCCCGCCTCCCGCAGGGCTTTCAGCCGGCGGTCGAACTCCTCGGCCAAGTGCTGGTAGGGGCCGGGGCGGGCCGTGCCGTCGCGGTGCTTCTTGGCGTAGAAAGCCGTCCGAGCCACACCGGCCTCGGCCGCGAGGGTGTTCAGGTCGCACTTGCCGCCCGGCGGCAGGTCGCCCCGCAGCATCCGGTCCATGGCGGACCGAATCGACTCCTCGTTGCGGATGCGCGTCTGGTCGCTGATTCGTCCCATGTCAGGCCACCGTTCCGCAGGCTGCGTCGATCTCGGCCAGGACTCGCAGATCCCGGTCCAGATCCGCCTTCAGACGTGCCTTCTCGGTTGGTTGACCCCGCCCGATGGAGGCGATGAAGACCTTCTTGTTCTCCGCGCTCGACGCCCAGACCGGGCGATGGCCTGGCATGTGGGTGGCCTGCGGGCACCTGGATGAATCGCACATTCCCGCGAGCGGCCGGTCAGCCCCCGGCGTCCCGGCCAAAATCAGGCACAGTGCCTTCGAAGGATCCATGAACCAGCAGTAGTTCGCGATCCCCAGATGCAGCGTCTTCGCCCTCCTGGCCAGCAAGTTGATCACCTCCTGGTCCCCGGGCCGCACCCCGGGCGCCGCCACCTCGAGGTCCCGCAGGGCCTCGTCGACGGAGGTGAAGAACTCGACCAAGTCCCTCGCTCCGGGGCCCGACGGCTTGACTCCCTGCTGGAAGTCCCGGAAGGCCGCCAGCGTAAGGTCTGTATTGCGGACCTGTTCCTCGGCTGCGACATCGGCCATGAACCGGGCCTGCGACCCGCCGGGAGTCGCCGCATAGCCCTCGGTGGTGACCACCGACAGGTGCTTGAGGTGGATCTTCGCGGCCAGGAGACCGCCGGGCCGGTGCGCGAGCTCCATCGCCAGCGTGCGCCTCGTGACCCGAATATTCATCGGGTCCACCGGTATCCGCGCCAGCCCCAGCCGCTGCCCCTGCGGGCCGTTGACCCAATCACGCAGAGTCTCGCAGCGGGCACCGAACTGGATACGGCCGAACAGCTTGTCCTGGGCATCCGCCGGATCGAGGAGATCAGCGGCCAGACCCGCAGCACCGTAGGCCCTGGCGACGGTGACCCACTCGTCCCAGACTCCGCCCAACTCCTGCCCTTTGATCAACTTCGTGCGAAGGCGGTAGCGCCTCCTCCCCGATCCGAGGTCCTGGGGTGGGACACAAGCATCGACGGGCATTTCCATCAGCTCGCTGGAGCGCATACCGGTCAGCAGCGCCAGTACCACCGCGCACGCCGTGCGGACCCGTTCCAACAGGAAAATCACGTCCTGGACCGTCTCGATCCCCTCGGTCCATGGCACCTCGCCGCCGCCGTCGGCGCGGGCCACCAAGCCGGTGTCCCGCCCCCAGCGTGGCGCCAACCCGACGCTGGCAACCGCCTCTTCCAAGAGCGGCCGAAGCTCCCGAAGGTACTTGTGGTGAAAGATCGCCATCCCGCCGGTCTCGCCCGCCAGCCTGTTCAGGTTGACGTTCAACAGCGGGTCGTCCTCGGACCAGCCCTTGGTCACTCGGACGCGGGCCTTGAGCTCACCCATCGACTCCAGGGGGGTGCCACTGGCTATGTGAGAGCGGATCACCGCTGCGAGCTGTTCGCGCCACAGGCCGCCGAAGCGCCGTCCGGGACTCTCCCCCTCAGCCTCGTCCCTGATGCTCCGGACCAGGTCCAAGACCTGGGGACCGAGCACCTCCACGACGTATAGGGCGGCCGCGAGCCAGGGCTGCAGTGCTTCCTGCCGCATGGGCTGGACCTTGTTCGCCGCCTTCAGGTCGCATCCCGCAACCTGGAACGGGGAGCGTCCCCGCCATGGGATGAAACCCTCGGCGAAGCCGTCAACGCTGAACAGCTCGGAGTAGAAGACAGGCTCCTGCACGGCCATCGCCGCCACCAGCCGCTTCCCAGGGCCGGCCGGCCGCAGGTCGATGCCCTGACGGTCACGCACGACGCTGCGTTCGAGGTAATACGCATCGCAGCGCCGCTGGTTGACTGCGGCCAACGACGTCACCCCCCGCACCGTCAACCAGTTCAGCCACTCGGTCAGCTCGCCCAGCCGGTCGTTGCAGGTGGTGATCGCCAATGGGGTGCGGAAGGCATGGGGAAGCTCACGCACACTCTCGTGCCCGGGGGCGAGCCGGGCGAACGCGAACTCCTGGGCCACGACACGCCACCGCGGATCGCTGATCCTGGCGAAGTCGTAGATCCACAGCGACGGCGACACCGATATGGGCAGGCCCTCCACGTCGCTGAAGTCCCAGACAAGCTGGCCGACCAGAGGCCGCACGCCCCCAGGACGGACGGACAGGCCAGCCGCCTCGCAGACATCCACCTGGGCCAACCGGCTCGTGTACACCGCTGCCGCGAAGGCCGAGGTGGTGGAGTGCGTCATCATCGGGTGCCTTCTTCCGGCCGCAGCGGCAGTTCGTCGTCGATGTCGGCAACCGCTCCGGCCGCCTCGAGCAGGGCTCCGGAGGTGAAGTAAGCCCCCGGTGTGAGGATTTCGGTCAGCCGCCTGTCGTAGTGGCCGAAGACGCCCAGGAATTCCTGTCCGGTCATCTGGTCCCACTGGCGGGCGAAGTACGCCCGCAGCCGCATCAGGTTCGGCAGGTGCCGCGGAGTGAACAACGCGAGCGGGCACAGCAGGCAGACCCAGGGACGAGCCGGGCATGGCTTGCCCTTCGGGCCGTGCAGTCCCGATAGTTGATCACCGCAGGCTGCACTGAAGACGTCGCGTTGACCACCGACCAGAGCCGCCAGGGCCTCGTCATCCAGGCCCAGGGCCGCCACCTTGCGCGGGTAGTCCTGCACAAGGGTCGCAACATCCTCCGTCACCAGCACTGTCGGGGGCTCGGCCCGCCGCAGCATGTCGTTTTGGGCCTCGGCGATGATCTCCTCGACCAGCTCGCGCTGTTCGACGGTGTGGGCCCCCAGGTAGTGGTCCCCTTCGGTGGCCGGGCTGCGGTTCGGGTCCAGGGTGGCCCTGCGGCTTCCCATCCATGAACGCCGGTCGCGCAGTGAGTCGTACGTGGTGCGGATCCGGTGCAGGTGGATCTGCAGAGGCTTGCCGTCATCTCCCAGCAGCCCCTGTACGACGATCCATCTGCGTATCGTGATTGAGTCGGGGACGGTTGTCTGCCAGTTGTCATGCCTGCCGCGCAGTTCATACCTCAGCCAGAGCCGGTCACGAAGGTGCGGCGGGGCGAAGCGTCGCGTCAGCGCCGAATGGTCGGTCCACTGCTCCAGCAGTCGGCTGGCCCGCCTGGTCAAAGTACGGCTTTCCCCGGCGGTCCGGCCCTTGACGTAGGACAGGAGGACTGTCGCGTCGCCGGCCCAGTCGACGTCCCCCAGACCCAGATCGTCCAGTCCGTCCGGCACGATGCCCGTGTAGACGCCCAGCAACAGCCGGTAGGCGATCACCGTGGCCGCGTCGGGAAACAGTCCACCGGCGGCCGTGGTCCGCATGAACGGAAACTTCGCCCGCGACAGCCCGGAGGGGTGAGCCGAGCTCCACATGGCAAGCGGTCCCACCTCGTCTGGCCCCCGCTGCGTGTAGGCCCACAGCAGATTTGCAGCGGTCCATCCGCCCTGGAATGGGTCCTCGCCGCCCTCGGCGGCCGCCTTCGCACGCTGGTGTGCCCGGTACGACTCCTTCACCACGGAGAGGCTGACCTCGGTGATTCTTGCCCATTCCGTCTCGCTGTAGGGCGGCAGGTTTTTGAGATCCGACTTGTTGGTGGTCTTGAACTTGCGGCCATCGACAAGGTCACGGACGTCAGGTTTCAGCAGCCCGTGCAGATCATCGACCCGACGCAGCATCCCCCGCGTCTGGCCCTCGTGCTGCGGGCGGCCATCGCCGAGCCTCCAGTGGGCCGCGAGCTGTGCACGGGTCAGGTCCGAACAAGTACCCGTGAAGCCACGCTCCGCGAGGCCGTTCGTCAGGTTCCTGATCCCTGTCAGATATCCGCGGAGCGTCCTATCTGCATTGATGTCACCGTGCGGGTGGACCAGATCGGCCAATCCCAGGAGCAGTTCCCTGGCGAGAGCCGGATTCTTGCTGACAACTCGTCTGTTTCCAGCCCTGACAGCATCGACCTTGAGGACACATGTGGTGCCATCGCTGAATTCAGCGGCGATGCCCAGCGGGTCCTCGGTCACAACAGCGGGCATCAGACACCATCCTCGTCGTGGTCGTCGTCGAACTCAGACGCCGCCTCACGCGAGCTGGCCCGCGCCGCAAGACCGGTGGACTGCCCGACCTGCTCGTACAGCTCGGCGAACACACGCGTGGTGTCCAGGCGGTGGAGATAGCTTTCCGTGGTCAATGATGTGGAATGTCCCAAAAGATCACGCAGGACCATCAGTGGCTCCGTGGTCCTCAGGTACAGGGCCAGCCCCGCGTTGTCGTCGCCGTCCTTCACCAAACGCGCGACCCGCTCGTAGTAGCCGCCGACCAGCTTGGCCATGGTCTGCATCGCGAACGTGTGACGTCCTCGGTGGGGCCAGACATGAGGAAACCTGGGCTCGTAGCGCTCCCGGATCCGGTCAGAGGCCCGCTCGAAGACGATGTTCCACGCTGTGAAGGGCCGCCCCGGTCCGCACACCGACAAGAGCATCGACCCGCCCCCTGGTGCGACCAATCGCCGGCGCTCTCCCGGCCCGAGGTCCGCCCACTGCATCCGCGTACCGTTGACCCGGCCGCCACGGAAGTCGGCCTCCGTCACGCGGAGCGGCTCCCCCCACTTGGCCGGCGGCAACCAGCTGGATCCCTGCACAGCGGCCGCACGGTCGAACGCCAGGTAGTTGTGCAGCTCGGCCAGGGTGTCGTAGTCCGTCCACGTCGTCCGGAACTTCTCACCCTTGGTGATCTTCGCCGGGAGCTCGACGGGCACCGGTATGTCCGAGCGCCGTCGGGGCAGTGGCGGCACTTCGCACGCCAGCAGGTAGGAGAACTCCTGATTGCGGGTCCCGGAGGCGAAGACGAAACGCCCCACCGCGCTGTTGCGGGCCATCTCCCGACCCCGGTAGCCACGCTCCTGCGAGCCGTCCGGCTCAAGCCGGGCCAGACCCTTGAGGAACAAGTCCGCGAAGTCGTCCTCGAGGTACTTGATGGTGACGTGCTGCTTCGGCTGCCGTCGTCGGGCGCCGTTCGCCTTCACCTTCCGCAGCTGCCCGGCGTACAGAACCGTGGCTTCTGTGTAGGTGAAGGGCAGTGCAGTGGTGTACCCGTTGGCGATCGCCCAGCCGTAGAACTTCCCGAGCTTCGCTATCTCCTGGTTCCACGTCGTCGCCCTGTAGCGGGCCTCGAGGGGCCCGCTCGACCGGTGGATCGAGTACGCGCTCAGGAGGGCCTTGAGCCGGTCTCTGGTGTCGAACAGGCCCACTCCGTGCTCGGCTCCGAACTCCGCCCACATGCGAACGGCGCGGACGTAGCTCGGCCAAGAGTTGGCGGCGGGGACATGGTCCGTCGGCAACTCGCAGGCCCAGCGGTTGATCACTGCTGAAGGACGCAGGCCCGCAGAGTCCTCAAGCAGCAGATCCTCATCGAAGACGAGGGACATCCCCTCGGGGATAACGGGCTTGTACTCCAGCCCCCAGGCTTCCCAGCCTGTCGAAGAGTAGAACATTTGTTCCATGCGCTGACGCTATCGGAAAGAGACAGCTGTGCAACCCCCCTACAACCCGGCAACACGCCAGCCCCGGCGCTCTATGGGACATTGCAAGTTTGTTCAAACAACCCAGCTGAGCACCCGCAGTGCGTGCAGCTCGGGCAGGGATTCCGCCAGGGCCCCGGCGCCGACCCGACCCCGGGAGGCGGCGAAGTCGGGCCAGCGCAGCCCTTCGGCGGCTTCGCCCCCGAGCAGCACGTCCATGCCGCCTCCGAGGGGGTCGCCGTCGATGAGGATGGTCCGCTCCCCGGCCCGGGCGGCCCGCAGGGCCAGGGCGCAGGCGAGGGTGGAGGCTCCGGCGCCGCCGCTGCCTCCGATGACCCCGACGGCGAGGGCGGGCCGCCCGGCTCCCTCGACCACATCGGCGATGCGGTCGACGAGCCGGTTCTCGGCGTCGGGGAGGGTCAGGACCTCCTCGGCGCCGATCTCCACCGCCCGCTGCCACACGTGGGGGTCGTCCAGGTCGCGGCCGACGAGGAAGACCCCGCCGCGCCGGGGCGCCCCGCGCACCCGGCGGGCGGCGTCGTCACCGACCAGGACGAGGGGCGCCGACTCCCAGCCGACGCCCGCAGCGCCCGCGCCGCCTCCGCCTCCGCCGTCGCTGGCGCCACCACCGTCACCACTGCCACCACCGGTTCCGCTTTGCTCGGGCACCGCGTGGTGCACATGCGGCTCGGCTCCCGCGGCGGCGCACAGCCGCAGCAGGTCGTCGAGCAGCAGGGGGTCCTCAGTGATGATCAGCGGCCGTCCGCCGGCGGGCACGGACCCGCCGGCACCGGGATTCAGCCAGCTCCCGCCCGCCACCGCGAGATCCCGGACTTCACACGACTTCGATCCAGCCACGATCTCCGCCTCCTTCTCACCGCAAATCCAGCGCCGCGGACTTCGCGGCCGGAATCACCGTGACGGGATCGGGAAAAGGAAGTGGATCTTGCTCGAAAACTGTGGGCGGTCGCGCCAATGTGAATAACCCACTCACCCCAACAGGTGAGTTCCGGAGCGCGCCGGAACGACTACGCACCGTGACGAGTTCGAGGGGGTGAGGGCCTACGCCGCGCGGGCCCCAGGAAGACGAGGAGGCCGAGGAATGATCACTCAGGGCCGAAAGCAGGGACGCGAACCGCGTCCGGACATGCGACGACCCCCGCCGGGGGGGAGAGCGGGGGTCGTCCCCACGGTCCGACTCGGGGGGGGAGGAGCCAGACCGGGTTAGCACGGTCGCGAACGATCCGTGACTTCCATGGTGTACCCGAGAGGCTTCTCAGGCAAACCCACGCGCCGCACTTTACGCCGAATGGTGGGCGCATATGCTCGGGTCGTGGAAAATCAGCCCTTGCCGCACTCCTTGCCTCGCACCGCAGCCTTCTTCGACCTGGACAAGACGGTCATTGCGAAGTCGAGCACTCTGACGTTCAGCAAGTCCTTCTACCAGGGCGGCCTGATCAACCGAAGGGCCGTGCTGCGCACCGCCTACACCCAGTTCATCTATCTGGCCGGCGGCGCCGACCACGATCAGATGGAGCGGATGCGGGAGTACCTGTCCGCCCTCTGCAAGGGGTGGAACGTGCAGCAGGTCCGGGAGATCGTCGCCGAGACCCTTCACGACCTCATCGACCCGCTGATCTACGACGAGGCCGCGTCCCTCATCGAGGCGCACCACACGGCGGGCCGCGACGTGGTGATCGTGTCCACCTCCGGCGCCGAGGTCGTCGAGCCCATCGGCGAGATGCTGGGCGCCGACCGGGTCGTCGCGACCCGCATGGTCGTGGGCGAGGACGGCTGCTTCACCGGGGAGATCGAGTACTACGCCTACGGCCCCACGAAGGCGGAGGCCGTCCGCGAGCTCGCGGAGTCCGAGGGGTACGACCTCTCGCGCTGCTACGCGTACAGCGACTCGGCCACCGACATCCCGATGCTGGAGGCGGTCGGACACCCGCACGCGGTCAATCCCGACCGGGCGCTGCGGCGGGAGGCGACGGCGCGGGAGTGGCCAGTGCTGGTCTTCAACCGGCCGGTCCGGCTGAAGCAGCGGGTACCCGGCCTGTCGATGCCCGCACGGCCGGCACTGGTCGCCGCCGCGGCGGTCGGCGCGGCCGCGGCTACCGCCGGACTGGTCTGGTACGCGAGCCGGCGACGTGCGCTCGCCGCTGCGGCCGCGTCCTGACCTGCGAAGACAGCAGCTGTCCGATACGCACCGGGATGACCCTGAATGCAAAGAAATGCGGCCAGGGGTTTCGCTCGGCACCGAAGCGGAGTACAAAGGAGTCAACGGCCCGCGAGACCAAAGAACATCCGAGAGGATCATCTTTAAAACGCAGTAAGGCCCACGGACCGAAGCATGAACGCCGAGCACCCACGCGACGTCGACCCGTCGATTACGGGCCAGCCGCACCAGGTAACGGGCAAAGTCCCCGACCTGATGGGCAATCATCGAGGACGCTTGGTAACTGGGCGTAAGTGCCAGCGGCGACACCTGAGCAGTATGGTGTCGCCGCAACCCATGTGCCCAGGTCAGGGAACGGTCAGGTCAGGTCAGGCGGCTCCGCGCTGGAGCGCCTCGCAGACCGCTGTCGATTCGCGGACTCCGAGCTCGATCGCACGGCCGCAGTGCGCGATCCAGGCCGACATCCCCTCCGCGGTCCCCGAGACGTAGCCCCCGAAGGCCTCCAGGTAGGCATCGCGACCCTGCTCCGCGTGGCCGACCTCGGCGGGACAGATCGCCTTCGGGTCCAGACCGCTGTTGATCAGCACGATCCGCTCCGCCGTCCGCGCCACCAGGCCGTTGTACGAGCCGAACGGGCGCAGCGCGAGCAGCTCGCCGTGCACCACTGCCGCCGTGACCAGGGCCGGGGCGGAGCCGCCCGCGATGATCAGGCCGGACAGCCCCTCCAGCCGGCCCGCCACCTCCTGCGCGTCCGGGAGCGGCAGGTCGATCAGCGGCTCGTCCACCGGTTCGCCGGCCAGCCGCGGCCTGCCGACCATGTCACCGTCGGCCGTGGAGCCCGAGGCCACGAGGTGGAGCCGCGCCAGCACCCGTAGCGGCGACTGGCGCCAGATGCTCAGCAGCTGGCCGGCCTCCGCCGCCAGCCGCAGGGCGGCGCCCACCGTTCGGGCCTCCGGCTCCGAGCCGAAATCGGTCCGCCGGCGGACCTCCTCCAGGGCCCAGTCGGCACCCGAGAGGGCCGCGCTCCCGCGCGCTCCGCGCAGCGCGGCCTCCGAGGCGACCGCCCCGGCGCGCCGGCGCATGACGCGGTGGCCGTAGACCCGGTCCACGGCCCTGCGTACGGAATCCACGGACTCGGAGACGCCCGGGAGACCGGCCAGCGGGGCGAGCGGGTCGGCGGGGGCGGAAGCGGCGGAAGGAACGGCGGCGGAACCGGAGGCGCTACTCATAAGTAGGAGCCTACGCACTGCGCCCCCGTAGCACCGACCCCTCCTTGGAGTGGTCTTCTTCACTCAGACACACCACACAAAGCCACCAACCCACTACCCTTCGTGAACATGAAGATCGCTTTCGTGGGGAAGGGCGGCAGCGGCAAGACCACGCTGTCCTCCCTTTTCATCCGCCACCTCGCCTCCAATGAAGCCCGTGTCGTCGCGGTGGACGCCGACATCAACCAGCATTTGGGCGCGGCGCTCGGGCTCAGCGAGGACGAGGCGGCCTCGCTGCCCGCGCTGGGCGCGCACCTGCCCCTCATCAAGGACTACCTGCGGGGCTCCAACCCGCGCATCGCGTCCGCCGACACGATGATCAAGACCACCCCGCCCGGCACCGGCTCCCGGCTGCTGCGCGTCGACGAGGACAACCCCGTCTACGACGCCTGCGCGCGCACCCTGCTCCTCGACGGGGAGCCCGTGCGGCTGATGGCCACGGGGCCGTTCACCGAGTCCGACCTCGGGGTGGCCTGCTACCACTCCAAGGTCGGCGCGGTCGAGCTCTGCCTCAACCACCTCGCCGACGGCGCCGACGAGTACGTCGTCGTCGACATGACGGCCGGCTCGGACTCCTTCGCCTCCGGCATGTTCACCCGCTTCGACGTGACCTTCCTGGTGGCCGAACCGACCCGCAAGGGCATCTCCGTCTACCGCCAGTACAAGGAGTACGCGCGGGACTTCGGGATCACGCTCAAGGTCGTCGGCAACAAGGTGCAGGGCCCGGAGGACATCGAGTTCCTCCAGGACGAGGCCGGTGAGGACCTGCTGGTCACCGTCGGGCAGTCGGACTGGGTACGGGCGATGGAGAAGGGCCGCCCGGCCTCCTTCGAGCTGTTGGAGGCCACCAACCGGCTGGCCCTCCAGGCGCTGCAGGACGCGGCGGACGACTCCTACGCGCACCGCGACTGGGAGCGGTACACGGAGCAGATGGTCCACTTCCACCTGCGCAACGCGGAGAGCTGGGGCAACGCGAAGACCGGGATCGACCTGGCGGAACAGGTCGACCCCGGTTTCGTCCTGCGGGAGCTGCTCACTCCTCGTTCTGAGCCGCTCCAGCCGGCTCCGCAGCCGGCTTGACCCCGGCGGGGGCGGCCGGCTTCGCCGGCGGCCCCGCCGTCAGGAACTTGTTCCAGCCCTCCTTCGGCGCCTCGCCGACGTCGAGGGTGCGCATCCACTCCAGGGTCTTCGGGTCCTGGGCGTCCAGCCAGTCCGCCAGCTCGCGGAAGGGCACGCAGCGGACCTCCTTCTGGGTGCACATGGTCTTGATGGAGTCCTCGACGGCGTGCATGTAGGTGCCGCCGTTCCAGGACTCGAAGTGATTGCCGATGATCAGTGGCGCGCGGTTGCCCTGGTAGGTCCGCTCGAAGGCCTTGACCAGGCCGTCGCGCATCTGCTCACCCCAGTACGCGTGCTGCGAGGGGTCGCCCTGCGTGGTCGTACCGGACTGGTTGACCAGGTAGTTGTAGTCCATGCTGAGCGTCTCGAAGGCGCGGCCAGGCATGGGCACCAGCTGCAGCGGGATGTCCCACAGGCCGTCCGTCTTCTTCGGCCAGATCTGCTTGCTGATGCCGCTGGAGTCGTAGCGGAAGCCGCCCATCGCCTTCGCCGCCAGCATGAAGTTCTTCTGGCCTTCGAGACAGGGGGTGCGGGCCCCGATCATCTCCTTGTCGTAGTCGAAGGGGAGCGCCTCCATGTCCTTGAGGGCCGGCGAGTTCGTCTTCCAGTTCTTGACGAAGGACTTCGCCTGGTTGATCTCGCTCTTCCACTCCTCCACGGACCAGGTGCCGACGCCGCCCTCGGGTCCGCAGAAGTGGCCGTTGAAGTGGGTGCCGATCTCGTTGCCCTCCAGCCAGGCCCCGCGCACCTGGGTGGCGGTGTCCTTGATGCCCTGGGGGTCGCCGAAGCCGATGTCGGAGCGGCCCGAGGAATGCTGGGGCGCGGTGTAGAGGGAACGCTTCTCCTCCGGGAGCATGTACACGCCGCTGAGGAAGTACGTCATACGGGCGTTGTACTTCTTGCCGACCTCGCGGAAATGCGAGAAGAGCTTCTGGCTGTCCTCTCCCGCCCCGTCCCACGAATAGACGACGAACTGCGGCGGCTTTTCGCCGGGCTTCAGCTTCTGCGCCCTCTGTACGTTCGGCTGCAGACCGGTGTACGAGGTCGAGCCGTCGCCGATGAGCCGCTTGACGCTGCCCGGGGCCGGGCCTTCCGGGGCCGCAGCGCCCTTCTTGGCGGCCTGACCTCCCGGGGACGGCTGCCGGGCGGGCTCCGAGGTGCTGCACCCGGCCACTCCCAGGACCAGCGCCGTGGCGACCAGACCGCCGGCAATCTTCTTCGTGGCGGTCTTCTTCTTGATGGCAGTCATCCGCCCACCTCTTCCCTCGCAGTTCCATCGCAGGACTTCCGCGCCGCAACGTCCCACGAGGCCTGTTTTTAGGAAGGTAGGACAAGCCGTACTAAATGCTTAATCACTCGTGAGCGCTAATTTCTAGACCATTTGCCCCCATCTCCTACCGTCGACCTTTACTCTCCATTACCGTTCATTTACCGAGTTTTGAGACTCCCGCCGCTTCACCCCTCCCCCGAGGAGACGGGACCTATGACAGCCACCCCCGCAACCACATCCCCTCCCTCTCCCGCCATCGCCAGAGACCTCTCGGCCTCCTTGGCCGTCTTCCTGATCGCACTGCCGCTGTCCCTCGGCATCGCCCTGGCCACGGGCGCCCCCCTCCAGGCGGGGCTCGTCGCCGCGGCGGCCGGCGGGATCGTGGCCGGGCGGCTCGGCGGGGTGCCGCTCCAGGTGAGCGGGCCCGCGACCGGACTCACGGTCGTCACCGCCGACTTGATCCAGCACTACGGGTGGCGCACCACCTGCGCCATCACGGTGCTAGCCGGCTGCTGCCAGCTCGGCCTCGCCGCACTGCGGACCGCCCGGTCCGCCCTGATGGTGAGCCCGGCCGTCGTCCACGGCATGCTCGCCGGAGTCGGCGTGACGATCGCGCTGGCCCAGCTGCACATCGTGCTCGGCGGCACCCCGCAGAGCTCCACCCTGGCCAATGTCCGCGGACTGCCGGGCCAGTTGGCCGATCTGCATCCCGCCGCACTCGGGGTCAGCGTGCTCACGCTGACGGTCCTGTTCTGCTGGCCGCGGCTGCCGGGGCGGGCGGGCCGGACCCTGCGCAAGGTGCCGGCCGCGCTGGCCGCCGTGGCCGTGGCCACGACCGTCGCCACCCTCACGCGACTCACGCTGCCCCGCGTGGACCTGCCGTCCTGGCGCAGCCACGCGCTGCCCGAACTGCCCGAGGGCCCGGTGCTCGGCATCATCGCCGCCGTGCTGACCGTCACCCTGGTCGGCAGCGTGGAATCGCTGCTCTCGGCCGTCGCCACCGACAAGCTGATCGCCGCCGAGCGCGGCACGGGCCGGCGCCCCGCGCGGGGCGACCTCAACCGCGAACTGCGCGGCCAGGGCGCGGCGAACATCGTCTCCGGAGCCCTGGGCGGGCTGCCCGTCGCGGGCGGCGCCGTCCGCAGCATGGCGAACGTCAAGTCCGGTGCCGTCAGCCGCCGGTCGACGATGCTGCACGGGTTCTGGGTGCTGCTCGCGGCCGGTCTGCTCGTCCCCGCGCTCGACCTGATCCCGCTGGCCGCACTCGCCGCACTGGTGATGGCCGTGGGCGTGCAGATGGTGAGCGCCACACACCTGCGCACGGTCACCCGGCACCGCGAGATCCTGGTCTACGCGACGACCATCGCGGCCGTGGTCCTCGGCGGGGTCCTGGAGGGCGTCGCCATCGGCATCGCGGTGGCCGTCGCCCTGGCCCTGCACCGGCTCGCCCGGACCAGGATCACCATCGAGCTGCTCGACAGCGGGGTCCACCGGGTGTGGGCGCGCGGGCAGTTGACCTTCCTCGCGGTCCCGCGGCTGAGCCGGGCCCTGAACCAGATCCCGCACCACGGGCACGCGGTCATCGAGCTCGACGGCTCGTTCATCGACCACGCCGCCTACGAGACGCTCCAGGACTGGCAGGACTCCCATCTGGCGCACGGGGGCTCGCTGGAGGTCACGGGCCGGTCGGGGGCCAGGATCGCCGAAACCGAGCAGGCCCGGCGGGCCGGGCTCGCGGATCGGGAGAACCAAGGCACGCAGCGCGGGGACCACCAGTGCTGCCGGCCCTGGACGCCGTGGCAGAACCACTGCGACCACCGCGCGGCTGTCGCCCGTACGGCCACCGCCCCCGCCACCGCACCGGCAGGCGGACCGGCCGACGTACCGGCCAAGGCATCGGCCGACGGTTCGGCGCACGGATCGCAGAACGGCCCGGCGCACGGCCCGGCGCACGCCTCGATCGCCGCCCCGGCCGCGCACCGCCGGCGCGGCGCAGGTCAACTGGCCAGTGGGATCAGCGCCTTCCAGCGGGACACCGCGCCGCACGTCCGCGACGAGCTGGCCCGGCTGGCCCGTGAGGGGCAGCGGCCCTCCCAGCTCTTCCTCACCTGCGCCGACTCCCGCCTGGTGACCAGCATGATCACGGCCAGCGGGCCCGGGGACCTGTTCACCGTCCGCAACGTGGGCAACCTCGTCCCGCTCCCGGGCGCCGAGTCCACGGACGACTCGGTCGCCGCGGCCATCGAGTACGCCGTGGACGTGCTCCAGGTCGACAGCATCACGGTGTGCGGGCACTCGGGGTGCGGGGCCATGCAGGCGCTGCTCAACTCCTCGCCCGGGGCGCCCATGACCCCGTTGCGGCGCTGGCTGCGGCACGGGCTGCCGAGCCTGGAGCGGATGGCCAGCCGTCATCACGCCTGGGCGCGGATCTCCGGCCGGCTGCCGGCAGACGCCGTGGAGCAGCTCTGCCTGACCAATGTCGTGCAGCAGCTGGAGCACCTGCGGGCCCACGAATCGGTGGCCCGGCGGCTCGCCGAGGGCACGCTGGAACTGCACGGGATGTACTTCCACGTCGGCGAGGCGCAGGCGTACCTGCTGTCGGAGGGGGAGGACTTCTTCGACTGCCGGGTGTTCGACACCGTCGGCGCGGGTGCGCTGCGCGGCTGATCGGGTAGTACCGGACCGGGCGGGAGCACGCGAACCGATACCCTCCCGTATCCGTGCCACTCAGTGGCCCCTTCCCGCGCCCTGCAGCGGGAAGGGGCCACTCGCGCGTGGGCCCGACCGAGTAATAGGTCTACACCAATTTCCGGCAACCCCTTGTCACCTGGGCCATTGACTGATGAGGTATGCCGGGGACACAACGGACACCCTGGGAAAGGGACATGTCGTGAGCAACGAGAGCCTGGCCAATCTGCTCAAGGAGGAGCGGCGGTTCGCACCGCCCGCCGATCTGGCCGCCGCCGCCAATGTGACTGAGGCCGCGTACGCACAGGCCGACGCGGACCGGCTGGGCTTCTGGGCCGAGCAGGCGCGGCGGCTGAGCTGGGACACCGAGCCGACGGAGACGCTCGACTGGACCAACCCGCCCTTCGCGAAGTGGTTCGCGGACGGCAAGCTGAACGTCGCGTACAACTGCGTGGACCGGCACGTCCAGGCCGGCAACGGCGACCGCGTGGCCATCCACTTCGAGGGTGAGCCCGGCGACAGCCGCTCGATCACCTACGCCGAGCTCAAGGACGAGGTCTCCAAGGCTTCGAACGCCCTGACCGAGCTGGGCGTACAGGCCGGCGACCGGGTCGCCGTATACCTGCCGATGATCCCCGAGGCGGTCGTCGCGATGCTCGCGTGCGCCCGCGTCGGCGCCGCGCACTCCGTCGTCTTCGGCGGTTTCTCCGCCGACGCCGTCGCCTCCCGCATCCAGGACGCCGACGCCAAGCTGGTCATCACCGCCGACGGCGGCTACCGCCGCGGCAAGCCCTCGGCCCTGAAGCCCGCCATCGACGAGGCCGTCGCCAAGTGTCCGCAGGTCGAGCACGTCCTCGTGGTGCGCCGCACCGGCCAGGACACCGCCTTCACCGAGGGCCGCGACGTCTGGTGGCACGAGATCGTCGAGCGGCAGAGCGCCGAGCACGCGCCGCAGGCCTTCGACGCCGAGCACCCGCTCTTCATCCTCTACACCTCGGGGACCACGGGTAAGCCCAAGGGCATCCTGCACACCTCCGGCGGCTACCTCACCCAGGCCTCGTACACCCACCACGCGGTGTTCGACCTGAAGCCGGAGAGCGACGTCTACTGGTGCACCGCCGACATCGGCTGGGTGACCGGGCACTCCTACATCGTCTACGGGCCGCTCGCCAACGGCGCCACCCAGGTGATGTACGAGGGCACGCCGGACACCCCGCACCAGGGCCGCTTCTGGGAGGTCGTGCAGAAGTACGGCGTCACCATCCTCTACACCGCGCCCACGGCGATCCGGACGTTCATGAAGTGGGGCGACGACATCCCCGCGAAGTTCGACCTGTCGAGCCTGCGCGTCCTGGGCTCGGTCGGTGAGCCGATCAACCCCGAGGCCTGGATCTGGTACCGCAAGCACATCGGCGGCGACCGCTGCCCGATCGTGGACACGTGGTGGCAGACCGAGACCGGCGCGATGATGATCTCCCCGCTGCCCGGCGTCACCGAGACCAAGCCCGGTTCGGCGCAGCGCGCGCTGCCCGGAATCTCCGCCACCGTCGTGGACGACGAGGCGAACGAGGTTCCGAACGGCGGGGGCGGCTATCTGGTCCTCACCGAGCCGTGGCCGTCGATGCTCCGCACCATCTGGGGTGACGACCAGCGGTTCATCGACACCTACTGGTCGCGCTTCGCCGGCAAGTACTTCGCGGGCGACGGCGCCAAGAAGGACGACGACGGCGACATCTGGCTGCTGGGCCGGGTGGACGACGTGATGCTGGTCTCCGGCCACAACATCTCGACCACCGAGGTCGAGTCGGCGCTCGTCTCGCACCCCTCGGTCGCCGAGGCGGCGGTCGTCGGCGCGAACGACGAGACCACCGGCCAGGCCATCGTGGCCTTCGTCATCCTGCGCGGCAGCGCCTCGGAGACGGACACCCTGGTCGCGGAGCTGCGCAACCACGTGGGCGCCACGCTCGGCCCGATCGCCAAGCCGAAGCGGATCCTGCCGGTGCAGGAACTGCCGAAGACCCGTTCGGGCAAGATCATGCGCCGTCTGCTGCGCGACGTGGCCGAGAACCGCGCGGTCGGTGACGTCACCACGCTCGCGGACTCCTCGGTCATGGACCTGATCCAGAGCAAGCTGCCGGCCGCCGGCAGCGAGGACTGAGGTCCCGGCACCATCCGCACGACACCGTGAAGGGGGCATCCCGCGCGCGCCGCGCCGGGTGTCCCTTTCGCGCATAAAGTGACGATCACCGGATACGCCCACGCGTGCACCCTGTAAAGTATTGAGTGGTAAAAGAATTACTCCACAGGGTGCGCCGGGAAGTCTGGTCGGCAACGTGCTTCGCCATGCCGTCCAACCCACCCCGGAGGTGCCACCCGTGGCCGCGCCCACCCCCACCGACACCCAGAGCCGCAAGCTCCTCGGCCGGCTCTCGCTGCCCGAGCGCCGCTTCGTGGCCGACGCCCTGCGCGCGGAAACGGTCGGCGGCGTCCTCCTCCTCGTGGCCGCGATCGCCGCACTCGTCTGGGCGAACGTGCCCGCCGTCTCGGCGAGCTACGACAGCGTCCGCTCCTTCCACATAGGCCCCGGCGCGCTCGGCCTGGACCTCTCCCTCCAGCACTGGGCCGCCGACGGCCTGCTCGCCGTCTTCTTCTTCGTCGCCGGCATCGAGCTCAAGCGCGAACTCGTCGCGGGCGACCTGCGCGACGCCAAGGCGGCCGCGCTCCCGGTCATCGCCGCCCTCTGCGGCATGGCCGTGCCCGCGCTGGTCTACGTACTCACCAACGTGCTCGGCAACGGCTCGACCGACGGCTGGGCGGTCCCGACCGCCACCGACATCGCCTTCGCGCTCGCCGTCCTCGCCGTCCTCGGTACCTCGCTGCCGTCCGCCCTGCGCGCGTTCCTGCTGACCCTGGCCGTCGTCGACGACCTGTTCGCCATCATGATCATCGCGGTGTTCTTCACCAGTGAGATCAATTTCCTGGCGCTCGGCGGCGCGCTCGCGGGCCTGGTCCTCTTCTGGTTCCTGCTGCGCGCGAAGGTCCGCGGCTGGTACGTCTACGTCCCGCTCGCCCTGGTGATCTGGGGCCTGATGTACAACAGCGGCGTGCACGCCACCATCGCCGGTGTCGCCATGGGCCTGATGCTGCGCTGCCACCGCGAGGAGGGCGAGGCCCACTCCCCCGGCGAGCGCATCGAGCACATGGTGCGGCCCGTCTCGGCCGGTTTCGCCGTACCGCTCTTCGCCCTCCTCTCGGCCGGCGTCTCCCTCTCCGACGAGTCCATCGGCCAGGTCTTCACCCGGCCCGAGACCCTCGGCGTGGTGCTCGGCCTCGTCCTCGGCAAGACGCTCGGCATCTTCGGCGGCACCTGGCTCGCCGCCCGCTTCACCAAGGCAGAGCTCAACGACGACCTGGCCTGGCCGGACGTCTTCGCCGTCGCCTCGCTCGCGGGAATCGGCTTCACCGTCTCGCTCCTGATCGGCGAACTGGCCTTCACCGACGACCCCGTCCTCACCGACGAGGTCAAGGCGGCCGTCCTGATCGGCTCGCTCATCGCCGCGGTCTTCGCGGGCGTCCTCCTCAAGATGCGCAACCGCAAGTACAAGGCGCTCACCGAGGACGAGGAGCGCGACGAGGACCTCGACGGCATCCCGGACATCTACGAGCAGGACAAGCCGGACTACCACCTGCGGATGGCGAAGATCTACGAGGCCAAGGCCGCGGAGCACCTGCGCAGGGCCGAAGCGGCCGCCGCCGCGGCGGGCGAAGCGCCGGGCGGGTCCAGCGCCGACGGCGGCCGTCCGGCATGATCTGACTGACGACAGGACAGCCGTCGCCTGATGGCCGACAGAGGGAGAGAGCGATGAGCGCAGTGGACCAAGGGGCCCCAGGAGCCGAGCGCACACTCGGCCAGCTGGTCGCCTCGGCCACCGCCGAGATGTCCGCCCTGGTGCACGACGAGATCGCCCTCGCCAAGGTGGAGATCAAGCAAGACGTCAAGCGCGCGGGGATCGGCAGCGGGGCCGCCATCGCCGCGGGCGTGCTCATCCTCTTCTCCCTGCCGGTGCTGAGCTTCGCCGCGGCGTACGGGATCCACAACCTCGGGCTCGGGCTGGCCTGGTCGCTCCTGATCGTCGGCGGCGCGTTCTGGCTGCTCGCGGGCCTGGTCGGGCTGCTCGCCGTGGTGAAGTTCAAGAAGGTCAAGCCGCCGACCAGGACCATCGCCTCGGTCAAGCAGACCGCGGCCCTCGTCGGCACCGTCAAGCCGCACGCTCGGTCGGTCAGTGACAACGCCGTGGGTGTGGCACGCTCGACCTCATGACAGCCCCCTCGTCGGACTCCGGCACATCCGGTACGCCCCCCACCGCCGCCACGGCGGTACGGATCGACATCCCCGGCGGGCGGGAAGTGACCCACCGGGACGTCGCGGCCAACGGGGCACGGTTCCACGTCGCCGAGTTGGGCGACGGGCCGCTGGTGCTGCTCCTGCACGGGTTCCCGCAGTTCTGGTGGACGTGGCGGCACCAGCTGACCGCCCTCGCCGACGCCGGCTACCGGGCGGTGGCGATGGACCTGCGCGGGGTGGGCGGCAGCGACCGCACCCCGCGCGGCTACGACCCGGCGAACCTGGCGCTCGACATCACCGGGGTCGTACGGTCCCTGGGCGAGCCCGACGCCGCCCTCGTGGGGCACGACCTGGGCGGCTACCTGGCCTGGACGGCGGCGGTGATGCGGCCCAAGCTGGTGCGCCGGCTGGTGGTGTCCTCGATGCCGCACCCGCGCCGCTGGCGCTCGGCGATGCTGTCCGACTTCGGGCAGACCCGCGCCAATTCGCACATCTGGGGCTTCCAGCGGCCGTTCGTTCCCGAGCGGCAGCTCGTGGCCGACGGCGGGGCGCTCGTCGGCGAACTGATCCGGGACTGGTCGGGCCCCCGGCTCCCCGACGAGGACGACGTCGCGGTGTACCAGCGCGCGATGTGCATCCCGTCCACCGCGCACTGCTCGGTCGAGCCGTACCGCTGGATGATGCGCTCCATGGCCCGGCCCGACGGTCTGCAGTTCAACCGGCGCATGAAGCGGCCGGTGCGGGTGCCGACGCTGCACCTGCACGGCTCGCTCGATCCGGTGATGCGGACGCGGAGTGCGGCGGGGTCCGGGGAGTACGTCGAAGCCCCTTACCGTTGGCGGCTGTTCGACGGGCTCGGGCACTTCCCGCACGAGGAGGACCCGGTGGCGTTCTCGACCGAGCTGGTCAACTGGCTCCGGGATCCCGAGCCCGACCGCTGAACCGAATGACTCATATGACAATCATTCAATTGCCTGGCGCATAGGCCAATTGGCCGCCCCCAACGCGATTACCGACCTTGGGCCCCGGGCAGAGCTCGGAGTATGGGCTGGACGCACGACTACGGTGACACCGCACACGAACGCCGCTCGACGGTCACGCCGGGCACGCACAGGGGGCAGAGCCGCGAAGGCTACGCCGACCCCCGACTAGGGATTCCACGCATCCTGCGCCGGCGGGCCCGCTGGGTCTCGGCCCGGCTGAGGCACCAGCGCACATAAGCACATCTCCGGACACCTCCAGTGACCCGAAGGCCTCCTGAGGGCTCCCGGAGGGCCCTCAGGAGGGCCGAGGGCCGCAGGAAGGCCCTGTGGCTCCCTAGAGGGCGCAACCCTGGCTGTCGACCCGCCGGTCGGCAGTCTGCCCGATCCGGATGTCCTCGCGGATCTCGTCCGCCGTCAGGGCGTAACCGGTGTTGGGGTCGTCGAGGGACTTCGCGAAGACGACCCCGTACACCTTGCCCTCGGGCGTCAGCAGCGGGCCGCCGGAGTTGCCCTGGCGGACCGTCGCGTACAGGGAGTAGACGTCCCGTCGCACGGTTCCCCGGTGGTAGATGTCCGGGCCGTTGGCGTTGATCCGGCCGCGGACGCGGGCCGAGCGGATGTCGTACGCGCCGTTCTCCGGGAAGCCGGCGACGATCGCGTCGCTCCCGCTCCCCGCGTCCTTGTCGGCGAACTCCAGCACGGGCGCCTTCAGCTTGGGCACGTCCAGGACGGCGATGTCGCGCTCCCAGTCGTAGAGCACGACCTTGCCGTCGTAGAGCTTGCCCTCGCCGCCGACCTGCACGGTGGGCTCGCCGACCCCGCCGACGACGTGCGCGTTGGTCATCACCTTGCCCGGCGCGAAGACGAAGCCGGTGCCCTCCAGCACCTTGCTGCACGAGGGCGCCGTGCCGACGACCTTCACGATCGAGCGCTTCGCGTCCTCGGCCACGGGGCTGTGCGCCAGTGCCGGATCGGGGGCCTTGACCTCGGTGATCGGCTCGTTGGAGAACGGGCTGAAGACCTGCGGGAAACCGTTGCGGGCGAGGGTGGAGCTGAAGTCCGAGAACAAGGTGTTCGCCTGCGCCGGGAGCACCCGCGAAACGCCGAGGAGCACCTTGGAGTTGCGGACTTCCTTGCCGAGGGTGGGAAGTGACGTACCGGCGAGCGCGGACCCGATCAGCCAGGCCACCAGCAGCATCGCGACCACGTTCACCAGGGCGCCGCCCGTCGCGTCGAGCGCGCGGGCCGGGGACCAGGTGATGTGGCGCCGGAGCTTGTTGCCCAGGTGGGTGGTCAGCGCCTGGCCGATCGAGGCACAGATGATGATCACGACCACGGCGATGACGACCACCGTGGTGGACACCTGGGTGCCGTTGTCGGTGACCCGGTCCCAGATCAGGGGCAGCAGGGACACGGCCACGAGACCACCGCCGAGGAAGCCGATCACCGACAGGATGCCGACGACGAACCCCTGGCGGTAGCCGACGACCGCGAACCATACGGCGGCGAGCAGCAACAGGATGTCCAGCACGTTCACATGGGCCACCGTCTCACGCGTGCCAGTCGAGGGGTACTTCCCGCGACCGGTCCCAGGGAAGCTCCCAGCCGGCGAAGTGCAGGATCCGGTCGATCACCCCGGCCGTAAAACCCCAGACCAGAGCGGACTCCACGGTGAAGGCGGGGCCGTGGTAGCCGCGGGGGTGGACGGCGGTGACACGGTGCGCCGGGTCCGTGAGATCGGCCACGGGCACCGTGAAGACGCGGGCGGTCTCGGCCGGGTCGACGGCGCCGACCGGGCTGGGGTCGCGCCACCAGCCGAGCACCGGGGTCACGACGAAGCCGCTGACCGGGATGTAGAGCCGGGGCAGCACCCCGAAGAGCTGGACCCCGGCCGGATCCAGACCGGTCTCCTCCTCCGCCTCGCGCAGAGCGGCGCGCAGCGGGCCGGTGGTGTGCGGGTCGCCGTCCTCGGGATCGAGGGCGCCGCCGGGGAAGGAGGGCTGTCCGGGGTGCGAGCGCAGGGTGCCGGCGCGCTCCATGAGGAGCAGCTCGGGGCCCCGGAGGCCCTCGCCGAAGAGGATCAGCACGGCGGACTGGCGGCCGCCGCCGTCCTCGGGCGGCAGGAACCGGCTGAGCTGCTGCGGTCGGACCGTCCGCGCCGCCTCGACGACGGGGTCGAGCCAGCCGGGCAGGCCGTGGGTGCGCAGGGCGGTGCCGCCGTCGCTCCGGCCGTCGTACGGGGCCCCGTGCGCGGCGGCCGCGCCGGGGCCGGCCGTGTCCGCCGGGCGGTTCTGCGTGGCCTCAGTCATAGGCACCCCTGTCCCTGTTCCCCCACACACGGCCAAACGCGGTGCGGGTAGCGATTCGTTCCTTGCGGGTGCGGCGCCGCCGCCGGGGCCAGGTGGTCCGGTGGCCGGCCCCCGCCGGTGGCCGGGGCCCGGCGGCCCGGCGGCCCGCTCAGCCGCCGGCCGGCCCGGACCTCGCGGGGGCCGGCAGGCCCGGGTAGTCCGGCGGTGGGCTCAGGCGCTGCCCGGGCTGGCCGCCCTTCTCGTACTTCAGCAGCTTCGCCGCCTTCTCCGGGTCGGTTTCGCCCTCCCCGTAGGCCGGACAGAGCGGAGCGATCGGGCAGGCGCCGCAGGCGGGCCTGCGCGAATGGCAGATCCGGCGGCCGTGGAAGACGACGCGGTGCGAGAGCATCGTCCACTCGCTCCTCGGGAAGATCGCGCAGATCTCCGCCTCGACCTTCTCCGGGTCCTCCTGCTCGGTCCACTTCCAGCGCCGCACCAGCCGGCCGAAGTGGGTGTCGACCGTGATCCCGGGGACTCCGAAGGCATTGCCGAGGACGACGTTCGCCGTCTTGCGGCCGACCCCGGGGAGCGTCACCAGGTCCTCGATGCGGCCGGGGACCTCACCGCCGAAGTTGTCGCGCAGTGCCTGCGAGAGGCCCAGGAGCGACTTGGCCTTGGCCCGGAAGAACCCGGTCGGCCGGATGATCTCCTCCAGCGCCTCCGGGACGGCCTCGGCCATGTCCTCGGGGGTCGGGTAGGCGGCGAAGAGGGCCGGGGTCGTCTGGTTCACGCGCAGGTCGGTGGTCTGCGCGGACAGGACGGTGGCGACCAGCAGCTCGAAGGGGTTGCGGAAATCGAGCTCCGGGTGGGCGTAGGGGTAGATCTCCGCGAGTTCGCGGTTGATCCTGCGCGCCCGCCGCACCATCGCCAGGTGGCTCTCGGGCTTCGCCCCGGCCTTCTTGACCTTGCTCTCTGCCATCCCCGAAGGCTACGCCGCACAGCCCGTCGGCCGTGGCCGGACGTGACCTCGGCCCGGCAGGGGTTTCTTGGCCGAAGCTTTGCCCTGGAGTGGGGGTGACTGCTCCGGAGGGACCCCCGCCAGGGCTTGTTCGCCCACGGCTGAATTCGGTGTCCCCGTCACTCCCCCGGACCCCTTGGCCTGTGCTCTCACCGGCCTGTTGGACACCCGGCCGGTCCGGGGCCCGCCGGCAACACCCACCCAGGACCTCAGGTAACACCACCCCGATAGGCCTCTCGCCGCACAGCACACCCGTACGTCCGGCATCCTTGTGATGAACGTGATTGATCGCACTGTTTGAGCCGTCCGGCAAAATGGGGGAGCGATCCCCCGGCTGGTCGACATAGGAGAGAGACTCGTGGACGACGTACTGCGGCGTGCCCCGCTCTTCGCGGCGCTCGATGACGAGCAGGCCGCGGAGCTCCGCGCCTCCATGGGCGAGGTGACCCTCGCACGTGGTGACGCCCTGTTCCACGAGGGCGACCCCGGTGACCGGCTGTATGTCGTCACCGAGGGCAAGGTGAAGCTGCACCGCACCTCCCCCGACGGCCGAGAGAACATGCTGGCCGTCCTCGGCCCCGGAGAGCTGATCGGCGAGCTGTCGCTGTTCGACCCGGGCCCGCGCACCGCCACCGCCACCGCGCTGACCGAGGTCAAACTGCTGGGTCTGGGTCACGGAGACCTCCAGCCCTGGCTGAACGCCCGGCCCGAGGTGGCGACCGCGCTGCTGCGCGCCGTCGCGAGGCGCCTGCGCAAGACCAACGACCAGATGTCCGACCTGGTCTTCTCCGACGTTCCGGGCCGTGTGGCCCGCGCGCTCCTCGACCTGTCGCGCCGCTTCGGCGTGCAGTCGGAGGAGGGCATCCACGTCGTGCACGACCTCACGCAGGAGGAGCTGGCCCAGCTCGTCGGCGCGTCGCGCGAGACCGTGAACAAGGCTCTGGCCGACTTCGCGGGCCGCGGCTGGCTCCGCCTGGAGGCCCGCGCGGTGATCCTGCTGGACGTGGAGCGGCTGGCGAAGCGGTCGCGCTGACGCCGGTAGCCGTGTTGTGAGGGGGGCCTGCCCCGGTGGCAGGGCCCCTTCGCGTTTCCGGGTGCGGGTCCGCTGCCGGGGCTCCGCCCCATGCCCCGCGCCTGGAACGCCGGCGGCACTGGATCTGCCCGGCGTTTCGGCCAGAGACGCCCGGCCGAGGTAAGGGCACAGTGGACCCATGGAGCACAAAGGCCTCGACTCGTACGGGTACTTCGAGCGTGAGGGCGCGCTGGGGAAGGTGCAGGCGGGGTTCAGGGGGCTCGTCACCGCCGCCCGCGAGCGGATCGCGGAGGCCTACGGGCCACGGCTGCAAAGCGCCTACCTGTACGGGTCCGTGCCACGCGGGACCGCCCGGCCCGGCCGGTCCGACCTCGACCTGCTGATCGCCCTGCACCACGAGCCCTCCGCCGAGGACCGCGACACCACCGAGGTACTGGCGCGCGCCCTCGACGAGGAGTTCGACCGGATCGACGGGGTCGGCGTCCTGCTGTACGGCAAGGACCGGCTGCTGAGCGAGCAGGAACGTTACGACCTGGGCTGGTTCCTCGCCTGCCTGTGCACGCCGCTGCTCGGCGCCGATCTGGCCGAGCACCTGCCCCGCTACCGCCCGGACGGCCTGCTCGCCCGCGAGACCAACGGCGACCTCGCCGAACTGCTGCCCAAGGTGCGGGCCAGGATCCAGGAGGCGGCCACCCCGGAGGAGTACCGCAGGTTGTGCCAGGGGATCTCGCGGCACCTGGTGCGGACCGGGTTCACGCTCGTCATGCCCCGCTGGGGCGGCTGGACCAGCGACCTCGGCGAATCCGCGGAGATCTTCGCGCGGTACTACCCCGAGCGCGCCGACCAGATGCGGGCCGCGGCCGCCGCCGCGCTGGACCCGGTGGCGGACCCGGCCGTCCTGCGGGCGTACACGGAGGACCTCGGACCGTGGCTCGCGGACGAGTACACGGCCCGGCACGGGCGGAAGGGGCCCCGCGCGGAGGCCTAGGCCATGTGGCGAAAGTGCAGTGATCTGGGATCATGGAGCAATGGATCATGTTCGGCGGATGATCAGTTCCGGTTCGCCCTTCGAACCCCAAATCGGCTTTTCTCGGGCAATTCGCAAAGGGGCGTACGTCGCGGTCGCGGGGACTGCTCCCATCGGGGACGACGGGACGACCGTGGGACAAGGCGACGTCTATGCCCAGACTGTCAGGTGTCTGGACATCGCAGACGCCGCGCTGAAGGCAGCGGGGGCGTCGTTGGAGGACGTCGTGCGGACCCGCATCATGCTCACCGACGTGACTCGTTGGAAGGAAGCCGCGCAAGCGCACGGAGAGCGGTTCGCGTCGGTCCGTCCGGCCTGCACTTTCGTTGAGGTCTCACGCTTCATCGATCCCGAATGGCTCGTTGAAGTGGAGCTTGACGCCATCCTCGACTGACTCCCGAAAGTGCCGGGCTCGAACTGCGGCGAGTCCCCGCGCTGTCCCCCTCGTGGCCGCTGTGGCCCCCGTCAGTCGGGGGTGCCGGGGATCAGGCCGTGGTCCCGCAGGTACTCCAGTTGCGCGCGTACGGACCACTCCGCGGCCGGCCACAGCGAGCGGTCCACGTCCGCGTAGACGTGCGCGACGACCGCCTCGGGGGTGCTCAGTCCGTTCTCGACCGCCGTCTCGACCTGTGCCAGGCGGTGGGCCCGGTGGGCGAGGTAGAACTCGACCGCGCCCTGCGCGTCGTCCAGCACCGGCCCGTGGCCCGGGAGCACCGTGCGGACCCCGTCGTCCACCGTCAGTGAGCGCAGGCGGCGCAGGGAGTCCAGATAGTCCCCCAGGCGCCCGTCGGGGTGCGCGACGACGGTGGTACCGCGCCCCAGGATCGTGTCGCCGGTCAGGATCGCGCCGTCGGCCGGCAGGTGGAAGCAGAGCGAGTCCGAGGTGTGGCCGGGCGTCGGGACCACGCGCAGTTCCAGGCCGCCGGTGCGGATGACGTCCCCCGGGGCCAGGCCCTCGTCGCCGAGCCGCAGGGCCGGGTCGAGCGCGCGGACCTTCGTACGGGTCAGCTCGGCGAAGCGGGCCGCGCCCTCCGCGTGGTCGGGGTGGCCGTGGGTGAGGAGGGTGAGCCCGACCCGCTTGCCGGCCTCCTCGGCCCTCTGGATGACCGCCCGCAGGTGTACGTCGTCCAGCGGGCCCGGGTCGATGACGACCGCCAGGTCCGAGCCGGGCTCGGAGACGAGCCAGGTGTTGGTGCCGTCGAGGGTCATCGCTGAGGCGTTCGGGGCCAGGATGTTCACCGCGCGGGCGGTGGCCGGCCCGGAGACGACCATTCCGCGGGGCTGTCCGGGCAGGGCGGCGGCATCGGTCATGCGGGGGCTCCTCCGGGGCTCGCGACGCGGACGCGCTTGGTGAACTCGTCGTGGCCCGGCCAACTCAGCACGAGCTCGCCGTCCGTGAGGGTGGCCTGCGCGAGGACCGGCGTCAGGTCCTGCGCGGCGGCCGCCGCGAGGGCCTCGGCCGGGCTCGCGTACGGCTCCAGGGAGCGCAGGGTCGTGATGGTGGGCGGCATCATCAGCAGCTCGCCCTTGTCGTACCCGGCGGCGGCGTCGGCGGGGCGGATCCACACCGTGCGGTCCGCCTCGGTGGAGGCGTTGCGGGTGCGCTGGCCTTCGGGGAGGGCCGCGACGAAGAACCAGGTGTCGTACCGGCGCGGCTCGAACTCCGGGGTGATCCAGCGGGCCCACGCCCCGAGCAGGTCGGAACGCAGGACCAGGCCCCGCCGGTCGAGGAACTCGGCGAAGGACAGCTCACGGGCGACCAGAGCCGCGCGGGCCGCCTCCCACTCCTCGCCGGTGGTGTCGCCGACGACGGTGTCCGCGGACTCGCCCGCGAGCAGGACCCCGGCCTCCTCGAAGGTCTCCCGGACGGCTCCGCAGACGATCGCCTGGGCGGTGGCGGGGTCGGTGCCCATCCGCTCGGCCCACTCGCGGCGGTCGGGGCCGGCCCAGCCGATGAGGTGGTCCTCGTCGCGCGGGTCCACACCACCCCCGGGGTACGCGTACGCGCCTCCGGCGAAGGCCATCTCGGCCCGGCGGCGCAGCATGTGCACGGCGGGACCGGCGGGGGTGTCGCGCAGCAGCATCACGGTGGCCGCACGCCTGGGCTCCACCGGGGTGAGCGAACCGTCCGCGAGCGCGCGGATGCGGTCGGGCCACTCCGGCGGGTACCACTGGCCTCCGGCGGAGGGCTCTTGTTGACCGTACTGACCATTCGGCATGGCGGGATGCTACGGCCATCCGGCCCGATGTTCGAGGGCCCACCGGCGCCCGGCCTCCCAAGACCGCGCCCCGACCCCGCCCCGACCCCTGTTCTGACATGCCGGCGGGGCCGGACCGCCCTGGGCGGTCCGGCCCCGCCGGGGCGCACGGACAGGTCAGGCTCCGGGGACCAGCTCGACCTGGATCTCGACCTCGACCGGGGCGTCCAGCGGGAGGACCGCCACGCCGACCGCGCTGCGGGCGTGGACGCCCTTCTCGCCGAGGACCTTGCCCAGCAGCTCGCTCGCACCGTTCAACACGCCCGGCTGGCCCGTGAAATCGGGGGCCGAGGCCACGAAACCGACGACCTTCACGACACGCGCGATCCTGTCGAGGTCGCCGACGACGGACTTCACCGCGGCCAGCGCGTTGAGCGCGCACGTCGCGGCCAGTTCCTTGGCCTGCTCCGCCGAGACCTCGGCGCCGACCTTGCCGGTGACCGGCAGCTTGCCCGCGACCATCGGGAGCTGGCCCGCGGTGTACACGTACGCGCCCGAGCGCACGGCCGGCTGGTACGTGGCCAGCGGCGGGACCACCTCGGGCAGGGTCAGGCCCAACTCTGCCAGGCTCGCCTCGACGACTCCGCTCATGCCGACTTCTCCCGCTTCAGGTAGGCCACGAGCTGCTCGGGGTTGTTCGGCCCGGGTACGACCTGGACGAGCTCCCAGCCGTCCTCGCCCCAGGTGTCCAGGATCTGCTTGGTGGCGTGGACCAGCAGCGGGACGGTCGCGTATTCGAACTTCTTGGTCATGGAGGCGAGCGTAGTGCCTGCCACAGGGGCACCCGCCACCACCGCCACCACCCCGGAGGAATTAGGCTCGGGCTCTGTGAGCAGGCTCCAGGTGGTCAGCGGCAAGGGTGGCACCGGCAAGACCACGGTCGCCGCCGCACTCGCGCTCGCCCTCGCACGCGAGGGCAGGCGGACACTTCTGGTGGAGGTCGAGGGCAGGCAGGGTCTCGCGCAGGTCTTCGGGGCGGAGGCGCTCCCCTACGAGGAGCGGAAGATCGCGGTCGCCTCGGGCGGCGGCGAGGTGTTCGCGCTCGCCATCGACGCCGAGCGGGCGCTGCTCGACTACCTCCAGATGTTCTACAAGCTCGGCTCGGCCGGCCGCGCCCTCAAGAAGCTGGGCGCCATCGACTTCGCGACGACCATCGCGCCGGGGCTGCGTGACGTGCTCCTGACGGGCAAGGCCTGTGAGGCGGTGCGGCGCAAGGACAAGGCCGGGCGGTACGTCTACGACCACGTGATCATGGACGCTCCGCCGACCGGGCGGATCACCCGCTTCCTGAACGTCAACGACGAGGTGGCCGGCCTGGCCCGGTTCGGGCCGATCCACAACCAGGCGCAGGCCGTCATGAAGGTGCTCAAGTCCCCCGAGACCGCCGTGCACCTGGTCACCCTGCTGGAGGAGATGCCCGTGCAGGAGACCGCCGACGGCATCGCCGAGCTGGAGGGGGCGGGCCTGCCGGTGGGGCGGGTCGTGGTCAACATGGTCCGCCCGCACCACCTCGACGAGGACGCCCTGCGCGCCGCCTCCGGCGAGCTGCGCTCCGAGGTCTCCAGGGCACTGTCCCGGGCGGGTCTGGGCAGCGCCCGGCGCGGCGGGCTGGCCGAGCGGCTGGTGGACCCGCTGCTCGCGCAGGCCGCGGAGCACGCGAGCCGGGTGGAGCTGGAGCGCACCCAGCGGGCCGTCCTGCGGGAGCTGCACGTGCCGACGTACGAACTTCCCCTGCTCGGCGCGGGGATGGACCTGGCCGGGCTCTACGGGCTCGCCGCGGAACTGCGGAAGCAGGTGGGCGAGGAATGAGCAGGGCCACCCCTACGGACACGACGATGGACGCGCCCCCGCGGCTGGCCGTGGACCGGCTGCTGGACGATCCGCAGACCCGGATCGTGGTGTGCTGCGGGGCGGGTGGGGTCGGCAAGACGACGACCGCGGCGGCGCTCGGGGTACGGGCGGCCGAACGCGGGCGCAAGGTGGTCGTCCTGACCATCGACCCGGCGCGCAGGCTGGCCCAGTCGATGGGGATCGACTCGCTCGACAACACCCCCCGCAGGGTGAAGGGCGTGGGAGGCGCGGACGGCGGCGAACTGCACGCCATGATGCTCGACATGAAGCGGACCTTCGACGAGATCGTCGAGGGTCACTCCGATCCCGAGCGGGCGCAGGCCATCCTCGCCAATCCCTTCTACCAGTCCCTGTCGGCCGGCTTCGCGGGCACGCAGGAGTACATGGCGATGGAGAAGCTGGGGCAGCTGCGGGCCCGGGACGACTGGGACCTGATCATCGTGGACACTCCGCCGAGCCGGTCCGCGCTGGACTTCCTGGACGCCCCGGGGCGCCTCGGGTCCTTCCTGGACGGGAAGTTCATCCGGGTGCTGATGGCTCCGGCGAAGGTGGGCGGCCGGGCGGGGATGAAGTTCCTCAATGTCGGCATGTCGATGATGACGGGCACGCTCAGCAAGCTGATGGGTGCCTCGCTGCTGAAGGACGTGCAGACGTTCGTGGCCGCCATGGACACCATGTTCGGCGGTTTCCGCACCCGCGCGGACGCGACCTTTCAGCTCCTCCAGGCCCCCGGTACGGCGTTCCTCGTGGTCTCCGCGCCCGAACCGGACGCGCTGCGCGAGGCGGCGTACTTCGTGGAGCGGCTGGCCGCGGAGCGGATGCCGCTGGCCGGGCTCGTACTGAACCGGGTGCACGGCAGCGGTGCCGACCAGCTTTCGGCCGAGCGGGCGTTGGCCGCCGCGGAGAATCTTGAGGAGGGCGGCATTGTCGATCAGGAGTCCGGGAAAGCTGGACTTCGTGACTCCACCGATGCCGATGCCGACACCGACAGCGCCACCCGCAGCGCCACCGACCCGGATGCCCGCACCGGGCGAGAGAGCGACGCCGTAGGGACCGACGGCATGAAGAACGACGCCGTGACGAACGACGCCATGAAGAACGACGCCCTGTACGCCGACGTCCTGGACGCCGACGTGGACGAGATCACGGCAGGACTGCTGCGCCTGCACGCGGAGCGCATGCAGGTCATCGCGCGCGAACAGCGCACGCGTGACCGCTTCACCTCGCTTCACCCCGAGGTGGCGGTGGCCGAAGTGGCCGCCCTGCCCGGCGATGTGCATGACCTCGCCGGGCTGCGGGCCATCGGAGAGCGACTCGCGGCCGGGGTTCCGGCCGGAGCGTAGGCGTTCGTACGACGGGGCGCCCGGGTGGTCTACCCGGCTGCCGCGTACGTCTCGTACGGAACGTCGCTCTCTGCGTCAACATCCATGGTGAGGATGCCCGTACTGCGCTCGTACTCCGTGCGGGCGGTTTCGAGCAAGCGCCGCCACGAGGTGACGGTGGGACGCCGGCGCAGCAGCGCACGTCGTTCCCGCTCGGTCATTCCGCCCCATACTCCGAACTCGACACGATTGTCGAGCGCGTCGGCCAGGCATTCGGTCCGCACCGGACATCCGGTGCACACCGCCTTGGCCCTGTTCTGTGCCGCTCCTTGAACGAACAGTTCATCCGGATCGGTAGTGCGGCAGGCTGCCTGCGCACTCCAGTCGGTAACCCAGCCCATCCCGGCGCCGTCCTCTCCCGAATCGAGGCTCCCCCACGGCGGTAGCGGCATATTCACCGCTGCCAGTTGAGGACGTTACGGAAGGCGAGCACAGTGCAACACCCCCGACGGGCCCAATCTTGAATGGTCCGAACGGACTATGGGTAAGCGGCAGATCACCCGACGGAGTGATCCTGCGACATGCCCGACCATTCCGGCGATTTGGGTGAAATCGGCGGGCCGAGGTGATCCCAGCAGGCGAGATTCGGACATGCGTCCACCCCATTCGGGAAGGGTGAAAAACAAGCCGAGGGGTTGATGTCCCACCGCACTGCTGTGACAGTTGGGGACAGCTTAGGCCAAGGCATTCGCGTGTGTCCGGCGAATGAGAACGTAGGCTGCCCCCTATGGGAAAGAAGCGCTCGGGCGGCGGGCTCACGGGGCCACAGCAGGCCGCCAAGTTCCTCGGTGTGTCCGTTCTCTCCGGAGTTGTACTGGCGGGCATCGCGATCCCGGGCGCAGGCGCCCTGGGTCTCGCGGCCAAGGGAACGGTCGAGGGGTTCGATGAGATCCCGGCCAATCTCAAGACGCCGCCGCTGAGTCAGCGCACGACGATTCTGGACTCCGAGGGTGGCTTGATCGCCACGGTCTATTCACGGGACCGGCAGGTGGTCCCGATCACGGCCATCTCCCCGTACATGCAGAAGGCGATCGTCGCGATCGAGGACTCGCGTTTCTACGAGCACGGCGCGGTCGACCTCAAGGGCATCCTGCGCGCGGTCAACCGCAACGCCCAGGAGGGCGGCGCCGCGCAGGGCGCCTCGACGCTGACGCAGCAGTACGTGAAGAACGTCTTCGTCGAAGAGGCCGGCGACGACGAGACGAAGGTGCGCGAGGCCCAGGAGAAGAGCCTCGGGCGGAAGATCCGCGAGCTGAAGTACTCGATCCAGGTCGAGGAGGAGCTCGGGAAGAAGAAGATCCTCGAGAACTACCTCAACATCACGTACTTCGGCCAGCAGGCGTACGGAATCGAGTCCGCGGCCCAGCGGTACTTCAGCAAGCCGGCCAAGGACCTGACCCTGGAGGAATCCGCGCTGCTGGCGGGCGTGGTCCAGTCCCCGAGCCGGTTCGACCCGGTGAACGACGCGCAGGAAGCGACGAAGCGCCGCAACATCGTCCTCCAGCGCATGGCAGACACGAAGGACGTCTCGCAGGCGGAGGCCGACGCGGCGAAGGCCAAGCCGGTCCAGCTGAAGGTGACCAAGCCGAAGAACGGCTGCATCACCGCCGTCAAGGGCGCGGGCTTCTTCTGCGACTTCGTCCGCAACACCTTCCTGGACGACACCGCCTTCGGCAAGACGCGCGAGGAGCGGGCGAAGGTCTGGAACCAGGGCGGCCTGACCGTCCGCACGACCCTGGACCCGCAGTCCCAGGACGCCGCCAACGAGTCCATCAAGGACCACGTGAACGCGGACGACAAGGTCGCGTCCGCCATGACCGTGGTCCAGCCCGGCACGGGCCGGGTGCTGGCCATGGGCCAGTCGATGCCGTACGGCTTCGGGAAGAACGAGACCCAGATCAACTTCTCCGTCGACAAGAAGATGGGCGGATCGGCCTACGGCTTCCAGGTCGGCTCGACGTTCAAGCCGTTCATCGCGGCGGCGGCCCTGGAGCGCGGCATGCTCCCGACGCAGGTGTACCAGTCGCCGAACTCGATGGACTACCCGAGCCCGGTGCAGAAGTGCGACGGGACGAACTGGCTCAACCTGCCGGGCAGTGACCACAAGCTCGCCCGCGCCAAGAACGAGACCGAGGACGAGGTCGGCCCCTACGCGCTGAAGACCGCGATGGAGAAGTCGATCAACACCTACTTCGTCGAGATGATCAGCGAGATCGGGCTCTGCCCGGTCACCGAGATGACCCAGAAGCTCGGCGTCGTCCAGGGCAGCGGCGTGAAGGTGCCCGAGGCGCCCTCGATCGCCCTCGGTTCCGCCGAGTTCTCCCCGCTGACGATGGCGAACGCGTACGCCGCCTTCGCCAACCGGGGCGTGTACTGCACGCCGGTCGCCATCGAGTCGATCACCGACTCGCACGGCAAGGCGCTCACCGTGCCGAAGTCCAAGTGCGACCGCGCGATGTCCGAGACGACGGCCGACACCATCAACACCCTGCTGCGCGGCGTGGTCGACTCCGGTACCGGTGAGCGGGCCGGGCTGACCAGCCGCGACAGCGCGGGCAAGACGGGTACCACCGACGGCCGGCTCAACGCCTGGTTCGTCGGCTACACGCCGAACATGTCCGGCGCGGTGTGGGTCGGCTCCGGCGGCGCCAAGAAGGTCTCCATGGAGGACATCACCATCGGCGGCCAGTACTACCCGAAGGTCTTCGGCGGTGGCCTGCCCGGCCCGATCTGGAAGGACGCGATCACGGGCGCGCTGTCCGGCCGCGAGGCCCCCTCCTTCATCACGGTCGGCATCCCGGAGCCGACCGTTCCGTCCGGCGGCTCCCGGCCCAGCACCACCCCGACCAGGCCCGGGAACGGGAACGGGAATGGGAACGGGAAGCCGAACAGGCCCGGGAACGGGAAGCCCGGCAACGACAAGCCCGGTGACGGGCGGGCCGGCGGGCAGACTGCCGCCGGTGCCACGGGCGGGGCCACCGGTGGCGGCGCGGCCGATCCGCTGGGCGGGGTCACCTTCCCGCCGGGGATCATCGGCGGCGGCGACGCCCGCTAGTAGGCGGGCCCCGCGGCCCGTCTGTACGCGGGGCTCGCGGCCCGTCCGTACCGGGGCCCCGCGGCCCGTCCGCGGCGATATCGCGTTGACCGTGTTCGCACCCGAACGTTAAGAAGGACGCATGACAACGCTCAAGGCCAAGCTGCAGGAAGACCTCACCTCCGCGATCCGGGCACGCGACGAACTGCGTGCCTCGACCCTCCGTCTCACCCTGACCGCGGTGACCCGGGAGGAGGTGGCCGGCAAGGAGGCCCGCCAGCTCTCGGACGAGGAAGTCCTCAAGGTGATCGCCAAGGAGGCGAAGAAGCGCCGCGAGGCCGCGGAGGCCTTCGCCCAGGGCGGCCGGACCGAGCAGGCCGAGCGGGAGGTCGCGGAGGGTGAACTCCTCGACGCGTACCTGCCCAAGCAACTGAGCGACGACGAGCTCACCGCGATCGTGGCCCAGGCCGTCGAAGAGGCGAAGGCGGCCGGGGCCGAGGGTCCGCGGGCCATGGGCGCCGTGATGAAGATCGTCAACCCGAAGGTCGCCGGGCTCGCCGAGGGCGGCCGGGTGGCGGCCGTGGTGAAGCGGCTCCTCACGGGCTGAGCACGACGGGGGTACGGCGGAGGGGCCGGGTGCGACGCACCCGGCCCCTCCGCCGTACTGTCCGGCCTTCCGCCGTACTGTCCGGCCCTCCGCCGTACTGTCCGGCCTTCCGCCGTACTGTCCGACTGGCGCCCTGCCGTCCGGCCTAGTACCAGGCGGTGCAGTACTGGTCGCCCGACGGGTTGGTGGCGCAGGCGCGCATCATGTGGGTCGACGGGTTGTAGTACATCGGCGTACGGGTCGCCGTGTAGTTCGCACCGGACGCCGCGGACCAACCGCTGGCGTAGCCGTAGCGCACGCCGAGGCCCCAGGCGCAGGGGGAGCCGCCGCTCTTGGGACAACGGTCGACGGAGACCTTCCAGTTCTCCGCGCCCGAGGCGTTGGGGAAGCGGAGCCGGCCCCAGCTGTACTGGTCACCGTCGGTCTTGCCCCAGCGCAGTTCGAGGGTGAAGCTGCTGCCGACCCCGTCCGGGCCGTAGGTGGTGTTCGGCCCCTCCTGCCAGCTCTGGATGTTCGGGTCGTGGCCGTCGCAGCCGAAGCCCGTGCACCCGGCGGCCGCGGCGGACGTCGCCATGGTGAGTCCGAGTACGAGGGCGGCCAGAATCGTGCCGATGACTGACGCCGTCCTGGAAACTGCTTGCTTCACGCTTCCCCCAAAGATCCGTGTTGCCTGGCTGAAATCCGGTTCACCTTAGGTCCCCAACCGAACGTGTGATCAAGTGATTTTCCGCCACATCCACATCGCCTGACCGGAACCCATCCATTCACTCCCACCCCACCGACCACCCTGCTGTCGTTGAGCTGCGGCAATGCGGCCCACCCGCACGGACCACGGAGAACCACATCGCGCCGGAATGGCTTGTATTCGACCATCCGGTGACCGAACGGCGATCCACGGGCCCAGGTCTGCGAACATGAGGACATGCGTGCGCGTTACGGAGTACCCCTGAAGGTCACCGCCGGGATCGCCGCGGCTGGGGCCGCCGGCCTGGCCTATGCCGCCGGTTTCGAAGCGCGGTCCTTCCGCCTGCGCCGGGTCACGGTGCCCGTGCTCCCGCAGGGGATGCGCCCACTGCGCGTCCTGCAGGTCTCGGACATCCACATGGTCGGCGGTCAGCGCAAGAAGCGCGCCTGGCTGCAGTCCCTGGCCGGGCTGCGCCCCGACCTCGTCGTGAACACGGGCGACAACCTCTCCGACACCGAGGGCGTGCCCGAGGTCCTCGACGCGCTCGGCCCCCTGATGTCCTTCCCCGGTGTGTACGTCTTCGGCTCGAACGACTACTACGGCCCCCGGATGCGCAACCCCGGGCGCTACCTGATCGAGAAGACCCAGGGCCGGCACGGGCTGAACGGCAACGCGCCGGTCGTCGGCGCCGTCCACAACCCGTGGGAGGGAATGCGGGACGCCTTCGACGCGGCGGGCTGGCTGAACCTCACCAACACCCGGGGCCGGCTCAAGCTCGACGGGCTGGAGCTGGCCTTCACCGGCCTGGACGACCCGCACATCAAGCGCGACCGGTACACGAAGGTCGCGGGCGGGCCGGACACGGACGCGGACTTCTCGATGGCCGTCGTCCACGCCCCGTACCTGCGCGTCCTGGAATCCTTCACCGCCGACCGCTACCCGCTGATCCTGGCCGGGCACACGCACGGCGGGCAGCTGTGCATCCCCTTCTACGGGGCGCTCGTCACCAACTGCGACCTGGACACGAAGCGCGTCAAGGGCCTCTCGACCCACGAGGCGGAGGGGCAGCGCGCGTACCTCCACGTGTCGGCGGGCTGCGGCACCAACCGCTTCACCCCGGTGCGGTTCGCGTGCCCGCCCGAGGCGACACTGCTGACACTGATTCCGAAGGCCTAACGCGAGCCCGTCCGCCGAGTACGTTGACAGGATGATCACACCCGCCGCGCTCCGCCTCCCGACCGTCGCCTTCCGCGCGCTGATCGCGGCCGCGGCCCTCACCGGCCTCGTCATCGAGTGCGCGTACGGCAGTGTGCCCGTCGTCCTGAGCTTCTTCACGATCTGGACGAACATCCTGGTCGCGGTCGTCTTCGCGCTCTCGGCGGTCCGCGCCCACCGGCGCGAACCGGACGTGGCACCCCTCTGGCGGGGCGGCGTCCTCCTCTTCATCCTGATCACCGGGCTGGTCTTCCACCTGGTCCTGGCCAACCCGTCGAGCCCGTTCAACGTGGTCGAGGACCTGGCCGAACTGTCCGGAGCGAAGGCCGTCGCCAACCAGCTCCTCCACACGGTCACCCCCATCGGCGCCGTCCTGGACTTCCTCCTCCTGACCACCCCCCGCACCCTGCATCCGCGCTACGCCGCGCAGTGGCTGGCGTACCCGCTGCTCTACGTGGCCTTCGCCCTGGCCCGCGGCGCCCTCCTCTCCCCCGACGTCCCGTCCCGCTACACGTACCCCTTCATCGACGCCGCCCAGTACGGCTACGCCCGGGTCGCACTGAACGCACTGGTCCTGGGCGCCGCCTTCTACGCCCTCGGCCTCGCCCTGGTCCTGGCGGACCGCTACCGCCCGCCACGCGAAAACCGGATTTCGTCTCCGGCCGAGGGTCCGCTAGAGTAATCGATGTCGCCAGGGCAGCAAGCGCTGCAGGGGTGGACATCGGGGTGTAGCGCAGCTTGGCAGCGCGCTTCGTTCGGGACGAAGAGGTCGTGGGTTCAAATCCCGCCACCCCGACTTCGTAAGACCAGGTAGGGGCCTGATCCACTTAGTGGATCAGGCCCCTTTTGGTGTTTGGGCGGCCGGCTCCGCGGCGTGCCTCGGCGTGGGCGTGCTTCGGGGCGTGTGGGCGTGGACATGAATCCGCGCATGAAGCGCACCCTTCGGGCGGCTGCCCTCCTTCTCGTCTCGGCCGGGTACCTCATGCTGATGTGGCGGGGGCCGTGGATGATCGACGGCGGTCATCTGCGGACGCAGAACCTCCAGCCGGCCGACGGTGTGATCGTCACCGGGTTCCGGACCACCCTGGTCGCCATCGGGGCCGGGGTCATAGCCTGCCTGGGCCTGTACTACACGCACCACTCCCTGCAGCACACGCGCGCCCGGGACCGGGAGCAGGCCGAGCTCACGCGCGAAGGTCAGGTGACGGACCGCTACGTCGAGGCCATCAAGCTGCTGAGCGGCGACCACCCGACCCAGCGCCTCGGCGGCATCTACAGCCTCGAACGGATCATGCGCGACTCGGCGAAGGACCACACGACGGTCGTCGCGGTGCTCGCCGGGTTCGTACGGCAGCACGCGCGCCTGCCGGAAGGCGGCGCACCGGGATCCCGGCCCGTCGACGAGGAAGTGCAGGCCGCCCTCACCGTGCTGGGCAGACGCCCCGTACGGGACGAGCCCTCCCGGCTGGACCTCCGCCGCACCAACCTCCGGGGTGCCGACCTCACCAACGCCCGGTTCGGCCGCGCCCGCCTGGCCGACTGCGACCTCAGCCACGCCGATCTGCGCGGTGTCGACCTGGAGAACGCCTGGCTCCCCGGGGCCGACCTGACCGGCTCGATCCTCACGAAGGCCGTGCTCAGCAGGGCCAACCTGCGCGGGGCGGGCTTCGACGGCACCGTGCTCTCCGGTGCGCGCCTCCGGGACACCGACCTGCGCGGCACCGATCTGCGCCAGGCCCAGGGGTACGACGCCGAGCAGGTCGGGACGGCCCGCACCGACGCGACGACGGGGCTGCCCGCCTCGGAGTGATCCCCCGCCGGCGCCTGACGCGGGTTCCTGACGCCGGGTGACGGCCCGTCGTGGCGGTCTGCAACCCTTGACGCTCGCGCGTCGAGAGTACGGAAGCAGTCCGCTGAGCGACCGTCAGGAACCCGGAGGAACCATGGCAGTCCGTGAGATACCCGAGGAGTGTCTCGACGGGTACCTGCCGATCCTGGCCGAGGTGTGCGCGACCGGGCGCCGGCTCACCCGCGGCGAACTGGAGTCGCGCCGCGCCGTGGGAGAACGGGCCGCCGAGGCCGGTTACTCCCTGCGCGACCTGGTGCGTGCGCACCTGGTCACGACCCGCACGGCCTGCCCCGGACTCTCCCCCACCTCCCTGGACCGCGTCCTGGCCACCGTCGAGCAGGTCGTCGACGCGCTCGCCGAAGGCCACGAGCGCGCACAGCTCCTGGCCGTACGCCAGGAGGAGGCCGCGCGGCGGGAGTTCATCGACGACCTGCTCCAGGGCCGCCGCGACCCCGGACACCTCGCCGAGCGCGCCGAACGCTTCGGGCTGTTGCTCTCCCACACCCACGCGGTGGCGGTCGCGAGCGGTCCGCAGGCCTACGACGACGCCCATCCCGCCATGCGGAGCGTGGAACGCGCCCTCGCCGGACGGTTCGGGAACCGGCGGATCCTGCTCACGGCCAAGGACGGGCGGCTCCTGTGCGTCGCGCCGGGGGACCAGGACGACGTCCTCGTGCACTTCGCCGAGCAGGCCCGCGCGGCGACCCGGGACGCCCAGGTCGCGATCGGCCGCGCGCACCCCGGAGCGGGAGGCGTGGTCCACTCGTACGAGGAGGCACTGAACGCCCTCGGCCTCGCCGGGCGCATGAACCTCGACGCCCCGCTGCTGCGCGCCGCCGACCTGCTCGTCTTCCCCGTCCTCACCCGGGACCGGCAGGCCATGGCCGACCTCGTCCTCAGTGCGCTGGGACCGCTCCAGAAGGCCCGGGGCGGAGCGCAGGTGCTGCTCGACACCCTCGCGGCGTACTTCGATTCCGGCTGCAACGCGGCGCAGGCCGCGCGCCGGCTGAACCTGAGCGTGCGGGCCTTCACCTACCGCCTGGAACGCATCCAGCAGCTCACCGGCACCAGTACGGCCGACCCGGTGCAGCGCTACGCCCTGCAGACGGCAGTGATCGGAGCCCGGCTGCTCGACTGGCCCGCCCGGGAGTTGTGAACCGAACGGACCTCGTAGCCGATCGCTGGAACTGGAGGCTCCCGCCCCCCGACTAACACCGGGTGGGGACGGGACCGGTGACAGCGGAAGGGCGTGGGATGGGCGGGCTGGACGTGCGGATGGAGGGGGTGGCGTGCCGGCACGGCCGGGTCGAGGCCGTCGTCGGCGTGGACCTGGAGATCGCGGCCGGTGAACGCGTCGCCCTGACCGGGACCAACGGATCGGGCAAGACCACCCTGCTGCGCGCCGTGCTCGGGCTGCACCCCCAGGTCAGCGGCAAGATCCTGGTCGGCGGCCGCGACGCCGACGCGGCCTGGCGGCGCCGGGCCTGCGCGTGGATCCCGCAGAAGCCCGCCGCCGGACGGTTCCCGCTCCTGGGCCGTGAGCTCCTCGCCAGCAGCGGGGACCCCCGGGCGGCCGCCGAGGCCGCCGAGCGGCTGGGCGTGGCACCGCTGACCGGGCGGGCCCTGCACACCCTGTCCGGAGGCCAGCTGCAGCGGATGTACCTGGCCCGGGCCATCGGATGCGTGGCCGCTGGGGCCGGAGTGCTGCTCGCCGACGAGCCGACCGCCGCCCTGGACTTCGCCGGGCAGGACGAGGCCGCCGACGTCCTGGCCGCGCTGCCCGTGACACTTGTCGTCGTCACGCACGACCGGGCCCTCGCGGAACGCTGCGACCGGGTACTGGAGATGGCCGCGGGCCGGCTGCGGGAGGTCCGGTGAGCGCCACCCTGGCGGCCGGCGCCGACCTCGGCACCCTGCTGCAACTGGTCCCCGTACAGCGGGCGGGTTTCGCCCTGCTGCTGGCCGCCGTCGGGCTGCCCGTGATCGGGGTGGTCATCGTCGGGCTGGACATCATGCCGGTGCGCTTCGCGATGATGCACGTCGCGCTGCTGGGCATCGCCGTCGGACTGCTCACGGGACTCGACCCCATGCTGTGCGCGCTGGTCGCCTGCGCCCTCGCCGGGGCCGGTGTCGCGCCGCTGGCCCGGACGCCGGACGGGCTGTCGGGGGCGATGGGGCTGCTGATGAGCCTCGCGATCGCCGCCGCGCTCCTGGTCCTGGCGGTCTCCGGGGTGAACGCCTCCGGCGCCTTCGCCCTGCTGTGGGGGTCGATCCTGTCCGTCGGGACCGCCGATCTGGTGGTGCTCGGGGCACTGGCCGTCCTCGTACCCGGGCTGTTCTGGTGGCGGCGGCGCGATGTGGCACTGCTGCTGTACGACCGTGAGCTCGCCCAGTGTTCGGGCGTGCCGGTGCGGGCGCTGACCGCGGTGCTGCTGGTGCTCGTCGCGGTCGCGGTCGCCGGGGCCATCAAACTCACGGGCGCCCTGCTGGTCGACGCCCTGACCCTGCTGCCCGCGCTGGCCGCGCGCCGGCTGGGCACCTCACTGAAGTCGATCACCGGATGGGCCGTGGCGATCGGCGTCTTCGTGAACCTGACCGGCTTCCTCATCGCACTTCGGCTGGACTGGCCCCCCGGTCCGGTCCTCGTCCTGACCGCGGGGGCACTCGTCCTCGCGGTGCACCTCGTACCCGAACGGAGAATCAGCTCATGGCGTCGCGAACCCGCGTCCGCAGCACTGCCCGCAACACCCTCCTCCTCACACTGACTTCGGCACTGGCCGCCCTGGCGACCGGCTGCGGCAGCACCGACGAAGCGGGGGCCGCCGGCGGTGCCACCCCCGCCGAGGGGGGCAAGCCCGTCGTGGTGGTGACGACCACCTGGGAGGGTGCCTTCGCGAAGGCCGCAGGCGCGCAGGACGTCAAGGTGATCGTGCCGCAGTCCGTGCACCACGCTCCGGACTACGACCCCAAGCCCTCCGACCTCGCCGCCGTCGCCGCGGCGGACTTCGTGCTGTACGCGCCGTTCGAGCCGTACGCCGCGAAGATCAAGGAGGCCGCCGGTTCGAAGGCCGAGCTGGTGGAGGTCGCCCTCGACAACGACGCCGACAAGGTCAAGGCCGAAGTCGCCCGGCTGGGCAAGCTGTTCGGCACCCAGGAGGCCGCGGCGAAGTGGACGGCGGCCTTCGACACCGAGTACGGCAAGGTCGCCAAGGACGTTCAGGCCGCCTGGCCCGGCGGGAAGAGCCCGGCGGTCGTGAGCCAGGTGTTCTCCACCTGGTCCGCGAAGCTGGCGGGCGCCACCACGGTCGGTACGTTCGGCCCCGAAGCGGTCACCCCGGCGCAGCTGGCCGAGCTGTCCGGGAAGAAGCCGGCTCTGGTGCTGGACAACGCGCACATGTCGACCGGGACGGTGCTGCCCGACTCGGGCGCACGACAGGTGGAGATCGTCAACTACCCGGGCGCCGACCTCGATCTGCTGCCGGTCTACCGCAACGCGGGGGCAGAGCTGAAGAAGGCCATGGGGAAGGCTGGATAACTGCGAGCGCCCCGGCCGGGCATGGGCCGGCCGGGGCGGGCTGAGCAGGGCCGGCTGAGCGGAAAGCGGGCGGGGCGGGCCACTTCGGGCCCGCCCCGCCCTCGGTTACGCGCCCGCCGCGCCCACTGCGGACACCGCGCCCACTGCGGACACCGCGGCCGCGGTGCCGGCGGCCACGGTGTCGGGTCCGGTATCCGGGGCGGCACCCGCTCCGGAGCCCGCCAGCCTCGCGCGCAGGGCCGCGCGGTCGGGTTTGCCGGCCGGGGTCAGCGGCAGCTCCGTCAACACCAGCAGGCGCTCCGGGTGCTTGCGCCGTTCGAGGCTGTGCCGCGTGAGGTGTGCGCCCAGCGAGTCGAGGGTGAGGGGCAGGCCTCCGCCGCGCGGGACGACGCAGGCGGCGAGGCGCTCGCCCATCAGCTCGTCCGGCACTCCCACGCAGACGACGTCGCGGACCCGATCGTGGGAGGACAGCACCCGTTCGACCTCGGCGGGGCTGATGTTGGCGCCCCCGCGGATGACGACGTCCTTGAGGCGGCCGACGACGTGCAGGACCCCGCCCTCGTCGATGAGACCGAGGTCCCCGGTGCGGACCCAGCCCCCGGGGGTGCGGTAGCGGGCGTCCAGATCGGGTGAGGCGACGTAGCACATGGGGGTCATGGGGCCGCGCGCGATGATCTCCCCGACCTGCCCGTCCGGGAGCGGTTCGTGCGTCTCGGTGTCGGCGATGCGGATGTCGGCGACCCGGGGGTCGGGACGTCCGGCGGCGATGCCCGCGCCGGCACCCGGACCGTCGGTCACCGCGGTGAGCCCGGTGTGGCAGTTGACTCCGTCGGCCGAGCCGTAGAGGTTGACCACCGGGCAGCCGAAGGCGCGGCTCGCGCTCTCGGCCGTGGTCTCGTCGAGGGGCGCGCCGCCGAGGACCACGGCGACGGGCGCGGGCAGCGGCGGAACGGCCCCGGAGCCCGCCGCTTCGGCCTCCGCCGCCTCCGCCTCCAGCCGGTCGAGCATCATGCGGATCATCGTCGGCACCCCCAGGACGTGGGTGGGGCGGTGTTCGCGCACCGCCGCGAGGGCCGCCTCCGGGGTGAAGTGGTCGAGGACGATCAGGGTTCCGCCGTGCCGGGCGAGGGTCACCGCGGTGCCGCTGGAGCCGAAGGCGGAGGCGAGCGGGACGAGGAACAGGCAGCGGGGCGGCGTACCGTCGGGCATCAGCGAGGCGAGGAAGTTGCCGCGGCCGCCGGCGAGCGCGTTGTGGGAGTAGGCGATCATCTTCGGCTCCGCCTCCGAACCGGACGACACCAGGATGCGGGCGGCGCTGTCGGGGTCGGGGCGGGCGGGGACGAAGGCTGCCGGGTCGGAGCGGAGCAGCATCGAGAGCTGAATCGTTCCTTCAGGTGCTGTACCCGCCGGTCCGGCGGCGATGACATGGCGCAGCGCGGGCAGCTCGGAGAGCAGGTCGCGCAGTTCGGCGGCGTGGTGGCTGCCCCGGTGCTCCACGGCGGCGATGACCGCCACGGCCTCGGCGCGGCGCAGCAGGCAGCGGGCCTCCTGGCCGCCCCGGCCCACGGGGAAGGGCAGGGCCACCGCTCCGAGCGCGGCCAGGGCGAGGTCGGCGATGACCGCGTCGCGCCCGCTGGGCAGCTGGACACCGACCACGTCGCCCGGCCGTACGCCGAGGTCCGCGAGGCCGGTGGCCAGACATCGCACCTTGCGGTCGAGCGCGGTGTAACAGAGCTTGCCCTTGGCGTCGATGATCGCGGTGCGGTGCAGATCGGCGATCTGGCGGGCCCGGAAGAGGCTGTAGAGATCGAGGTCGGGACAGGTGCCGTCCACGACCCACGACCGGCGGAGGTCCACGGGCAGTAGATCGTGCAGTGCGACGGTCATACGAAGCTCCAGGGGTCGGGAACGGCGGGGGCACCGTGCGCGTCCCGGCTGATCGAGCCGGCGAAGCGCGGGTCGTGGTGCAGGTCGGCCAGGTCGGTGGTGACGGCGGTCGCGCGCAGGCCGTGCGCGCGCAGCGCCCGTACGGCGTCCACGGTGGACAGCCCGGCGAGGCCGCGGGCGGTGGCGGCCCGCGCACAGGCCGCGGCGTCCGCGTCCGCGGGGGCGATCCAGCCGTCGGCGGTGCGCAGGGGCGTACGGAACCCGGCGGGCCGGCGGATGCGCTCCCCGCTCCGGGCGCGGCGCAGGGCCGGGGCGACCAGCAGGTCGGAGGCACCGAGCAGCGAGGAGTCGACGCGGACCCCCAGTCCGGTGCGTTCGCGCAGCAGCAGCCCCGCGAGGACGGCCTCGGCTCCGAGCAGCCCGCCCATCACGTCGAGCAGGGTCATCAGCGACGGCGCGGGCACCTCGCCCTCGGGCCGGGCGGCTTCGCCGACGCCGGTGCGGGCCTGGACCATGAAGTCGGTGCCCATCGGGGCATCGGCGATCCTGCCCGTGCCCCAGCCACCGGTGTACGCGTACACGAGCGCGGGGTTCGCCCGCGCGAGGTCTACGGAGTCCAGCCCGAGCTCGGCCGCCTTCCCCGGAGCCCAGTTGTGCAGGAACACGTCGGCTCCTGCCGCCAGCTCCCGCAACCGGAGCCGGTCCCCGGGGGACTTGATGTCGATCTCCACGGCGCGCTTGCCCCGGTTCAGCGCCAGCCAGCGGGCGGAAACCCCCGAGCAGGCCGGCGGCATACCGCGCAACGGGTCGCCGCCGGGCGGCTCGATCCGCACGACCTCGGCGCCGAGCAGCCCCAGCAGATGTGCGGCGAGCGGCGCCTGTACCCGGCGGCCGGCCTCCAGCACCGTCATCCCCGAGAGCGGGCCCGCGGCGGGGGGCGCCGCCTTCGACGCGTGACGGCCGGGGCCAGCGGGGCCGGCGGGGCCGTACGGGGCCAGGGTCCAGGGGACGGCCCCGTCGTCCTCGGCGGCCCGCTCGGCCAGGCTCCGCAGCCGGCAGACCTCGGCCCCCGAGGCCGAAGCCGCGTCCCGGATGCGCTGCCAGCCGTGGGCGCGGGTGGTGGCGTGCAGCGCCTCGGGGAACGGGGCGCACGCGGTGGCGTACCGGAACTGGAAGGGCCGCCAGCCGGCCCGCATCGCGTCGGCGGGGGCGTCCAGGGCGCGCCAGAACCCGGCCCAGGCACCCGGGTCCAGGGTCTCCAGCTCGAAGAGGGTGCCGTCGGCCGCGGTGAAGGGGGGCCCGCCCGGCGCGAGTTCGGCGGCTTCGCCCTCGTCGGCGCCGCTCGCGGCGAGGTACTGGGACACGACCAGCAGACCGGCTCGGTCCACGTAGGTGCGGGCGTGGGCGGAGGCGGCCGGGCCGCCCCTGGCTTGGGCCAGCAGGCCTGCGAGCAGCGCCTGCGTGGTGAGGACGGCCGTCGCGGTGACGGCGTAGTCGACGGCGAGGCCGCGCGGCAGGCCGTCGCGGCGGCCGTGGACGGCCATGATCCCGGTGGCGGCCTGCGCGGTCGCCTCGTCGGTAACGGGAGCGCCCGTGGGGTCGGAGGGGCCCGACGACCAGGCGACGATGGCGCTGGCTTCGGAGCCGGGGCCGGAGCCGGGGCCGGAGTCGGGGCCGGGGCCGGAGTCGGTCAAGGTGATGCGGGCCGCGCCCGCGTCATCCCCCGTGGCCTGCCCCGGGTCCGCGACGGCTCCCAGCAGCCTCAGGTGCCCGGCCACCGGACCCGCGAGCGCGGTCGGTCCGGAGGCGGTGAAGCGCAGCCCGTCGAGCGGCCGAACGGTCTGGGTGACGGCTGGTGACGCCATGCCTCTCCTCTTCTTCCGGCCCGGCGGTGGACCGGGGCCGCAGGTGATCCGTACACGGGAACCAAGGGGCGTGCCCGCCCGACCAGTTCCACGGGAAGGCAGTCGCACTGCCGTTCCCACGGGTTCCCGGCGGGCTGGAGGAAAGTGGTGGAGTACCGAGTGACGGACAACGAAGGCGGCCCGGGCACCGGCCACACCCGGTCCGGGTCGGAGTCCGGGTACGGGTACGGGTCGGAGTCCGGGTACGAGTCGGAGTCCGGGTACGAGTCGGAGTCGGAGTCGGAGTCGGAGTCGGAACTGCGGGAGCGGGTGGACGCGTTCGTTCGCGAACGGGTCATGCCGTGCGAGCCCGTACTCGACGCGGGCGGCCCGGCGGCGGCCACCGCCCTGCGGGAACTCCAGGCCTCGGCGAAGGAGGCGGGCCTGTGGGCGCTGCCGCTCCCCGCCGAACTGGGGGGCCAAGGAGTCGACCTCTCCCGGTACGCACGGTTCGCCGAGGCCGAGGGGGCGAGCGACCACGGACCGGCCGCCCTGGGATCGGCTCCGCTGCTGGACGCCACGATGCTGTGGCGCCACGGCAGCGACCGGGTGCGCACGCTGTACCCCCGGCGCCTGACGGCCGGCGAACTGCGCGCCTGCTATGCCATGACCGATCCGGAGACGCCGGGTACCGACCCGTTCCTCACGACCACGCGCGCCGTCGAGGAGCCCGACGGAAGCTGGACCCTGACCGGACGCAAATGGTTCACCTCGCACGCCGCCGAGGCCGACCTGGTCACCGTCCTGGCCCGCACCGACGGGCAGCCGGGCGACCGTACGGGACTGTCCCTCCTCCTCGTCCCCACCTCGGCCCCGGGCTTCCGCGTGGTGCGGGAGCTGCCCGTGCTGGGCGCGTCCGGCCAGTGGGAGATCGAGTTCGACCGGGTCCACGTGGACGCCGACCACCTTCTCGGGGAACGCGGCCAGGCCCTCGCCATCGCCGCGGAACGGCTCCAGCTGGGCCGCACCCTGCGGTGCCTGCGCTGGCTCGGACAGGCGCAGCGCGCCTTCGACCTCATGTGCGCGCGCGTGAACTCCCGTACCGGGTCGCGCGGTCCGCTGGGCGGCCACCAGCTGGTCCAGAGCCACGTCTTCGAATCACTGCTGGCGCTGCGCACCACCCGCCCGATCGTCCACGAGGCCGTGGCACGGATCGCCGCCGGGCTCGACGCGCACGTCGAGGTGGGCCTGGCCAAGGTGGCCGCCGCCCGAATGCTCCAGCAGGTGACGGACGCGGCCATCCAGGTCCACGGCGCAGCGGGCCTCGGCCCCGACACCGCTCTCCCCGCCCTCTACCGCTCCGGCCGCACCGCCCGCATCCTCGACGGCCCGGACGAACTCCACATCACGGGGGTGGCCCGGCGGGTTCTTGGGGGGTATGGGGGTGTGGGGGGTGTGGGGGGTGTCGAGGGGTATCGGGGGTTGTCCTGAACGGGGGCTGCGGGTTGGTCGGTGGCGTTGACAGGGTCCGGGGGGAGCCCGGCAGTCCAGTGTCCTTTCGGCGCGGGCCGGCCCGTCAAGGGCGCTCCTCCTTCGTCGTCGCGTCGCTGCGCGATGGCCTTCGGCCACCCTTGACCGACCGACCCACCCCGAAACGCCACAAGACTTCCGGGATCCCCCCGGGGAACGGCCGGGAGGGACGATGAGGAGGAGCGGGCACGTCAGAGACGTACGCGCCCTCTCGGGCCGGTCATCCGGACCCGTCACCTGTCAGCACCGCCCAGCCGGACGAATAGACGCCCGGGGAGCTCGGAGCATCCAGGACCGGGCGGTCAGTCACCCTTGCCGAGACTTCGCACGGCTTGCACGAGCGTAAGGACGACCACCACCCCCAGGCGATCGGCGGGCGCACCAGATCGCTACACACTCCCACTCGGCTAAGCGGCTAACGACCGTCCGTGGCTGGGCGGGTCGATGGGTGGGTCGATGGGTGGGTCGATGGGTGGGCGGTCAGGCGTCGCGTACGTCCACCAGGCCGGTCAGTTCGGCCAGTCCTAGCGCCAGGAAGAAGTCTCCCCACACCAGTTGGTGCCGGACGGCGATGGCTTTCTCCGCGTCGTAGCAGCCGTCGAGCAGTCTGCCCCGGGACAGGTGTACGTCGACCAGACCGTGCAGGATCGCGGTCGCGCGGTCTGCGTGGTGCGCGGACCTTGGGCCGGGGAGGCGGGCGAGCTTCAGCAGTGCGACGGCTGTGATGGCTGCGGCGGACGTGTCGCGGGGGCCGTCGGGGCGCGCGTCCACTGCCGGGGGAACCAGGGGCGGGCCCGTCCACGAGGCGGCCAGGCGCTCCGCCAGTGCCTCCGGGTGCCCCGACAGTCGGTGGGCTACAGCGGGTCGGTGCAGTACGTCGGCCAGCGCGAGCAGCAGCCAGGCCCGGCCCCGGCTCCAGCCTGGCGCCGGGTCCGCGCAGGCCCGCCATGCCCCCTCTTCGAAGGACCAGGCCGGCACGATGTCCTGACCGGCCCCCCACTCCCCGGCACCGGTGTACGGGGGCAGGCACAGGCTCAGGTGGCGCTGGAGGTGGGAGGCGGCCGCCGCGGCGCCCCGGGGTCCGGTGGTGGCGAGCAGGGGGATCGTGCCGGGCAGCCCGTCCACCCGGGCCAGCAGCCTCGGGCCGCCGAACGCCGATCCCCAGGGCAGCAGCCCGAGTTCCGCGTCCATCGCCGCCAGACAGGCTCCGGCCGACCGCGTACGCACGTCCCGCGCCCCCGTGTCACCGGCGGCCAGAGCGGTCCCGTACCAGAGGATCAGCCCGCGCGTGGAGGTGTCGGCATCCGCCCAGTCCGCCAGCCGGGCGGTGCATGCGGAGGCGGCGGCCCGGTCGTCTTCGGCGCCCGTGTGCCGGGCCCGCAACCAGAGCAGCCCCGCCCAGAAACCACCGGCCCACGAGCCCCGGCCGGTGGTCGTCCAACGCCCCGTGTCCGGGTCGGCGTACAGCGGGAACCGGCCCTCGACCTCGGCCGCGGTGGCGCCGACCCGCTCAAGGACGTCCGCGAGCGCCCGTACCGCCCATTCCGGCCCCCTCGTCCCACGACCACCGCTCACACGCGCCATACCCGTACCAGTCACGACAGCCCTCTCATCCACATCCTCATCCCACGACCACCGCTCCCGCCCAGCCACAGACGGTCGTCAGCCGCTAAGCCGAGCGAGAGTGTGTAGCGATCCGCTGCGCCCACCGACCGCCCGGGGCCCTGGGTCGTCCTTACGCTCGTGTTGGCTGTGCGAAGGTGCGGGAAGGGTGGCCGACCGCCCGCTCCTGGATGCTCCGATCGTCCCGGGCAGCCATCCGCTCTAGCTGGGCGGTCCTGACAGGTGACGGGTCTGGCTGACCGGCCGGAGAGGGCGCGTACGTCTCTGACGTGCCCGCTCCTCCCCATCCGTCCCTCCAGGCCATCCCCCGGGGGGATCCCGGAAGTCTTGTTGTTTTTCCGTGGTGGGACGGTCCGTCAAGGGTGGCCGAAGGCCATCGCGCAGCGACGCGACGACGAAGGAGGAGCGCCCTTGACGGACCGGCCCACCACGGAAGGACGCTCGACTACCGGGACGCCCCCCAGCCCCCTCAACGCCCCCGACCAACCCGCCGCTCCCGCACCGCCCAGGTCGTCGCGACAGCGCAGGCCGCCGCGAACTCGGCCGCCACCAGCAGCCAGCCCGGTCCGTACCGGCCGGTGTCCGCGAGGGGGCCGAAGAGGGACGGGCCGACGGCGAAGCCCGCGAAGAAGCCGGCCGACACCAGGGCGGAGTCCTGGCCGGCCCGGCCGGGGGCGGAGCGCTGCATCACCAGGACCATCGAGACGGCGTTGGCCGACACCGCGAACACCCCGACGGCCACCGCCCCCGCCCAGACCAGCGCGGGCACCGCGAGCGCCGCCGCCAGGAGCGCCGCCGCCCCCACCGCGCCGGCCGCCAGCCCTCCCGGCAGCCACTCGGCGCGCCCCGGCCGGGCCGCCTTCGCCCAGCCCACGCGTCCGCCGATGCCCGCGACACCGAGCACCGCGACCAGCGCTCCGGCCGCGGTGGGCCCCATGCCGAGCCGCTGCGCGCCGAAGAGGGCCACGTACGTATTGACGGAGGCGATGCCGCAACCGAGGAAAAGCGAGAACACCGCCAGCCAAGCGATGGTCCCGCGAGGAACCAGCGAAGCCCGAGTTGCTGCCGCCTTCCCCGCAGGACCCGCATGACCCGCAGGACCCCCATGACCCGCAGGACCCGCATGACCCGCATGACCCGCAAAGCCGGCAGGACCCCCAAGGTCCGCCGGCAGGGCGCGCAGCGCCCACACCGCTGCCAGCGCGGCGGTGGCGGCAGCCGTCCACACCGCCCCGCGCCAGCCGATCCCGCCGGCCAGCGCCGTGAGCGGCAGCCCGGCCGCGAAGGCTCCGACCTGGACGCCCGACTGCTTCATGCCGGTCACCGGCCCGCGCCGGGCGGGGGCCACGGCGGCGAGGATCGCCTTGTTGGTCGCCGGATTGGCCAGGGCCTGCGGTATCCCGCCCAGCGCGACGGCGGCGAGGAGGAACCCGGGACCGGGCGCGGCACCGATCAGCGCGAGGGTCACCGCGGACACCGACAGCAGGAGTACGAGGGACCGCCGCGGCCCCATCCGGTCCACCAGCCGGCCGCCGACGGGCGACAGCACGGCCGCCGTACCGAACCCGACCGTGGTGGTCCAGCCGAGTGCGGTGGGCGAGACGCCCAACTCCTCCACCAGGCGCGGGCCGAGCGCGCCGAAGAGGAAGAGCTGGAGCATCGAGAAAGCCATGGCGCTGGTCAGCAGCACCGTCAACCGGCCGTCAGTCCCCGGCCCGCCGGCGTCGGCGGGCGCCACCGCCGCGTCCCGCGCCGAAGCGTTCGGTTCCCCCACCGCTCGCACGCTCCGTTGCCCCACCGCTCGTACGCTCCGATCCGCTACTGCCCGGCACTTCGGTCCGGGACAGGAGTCGGACGGACGAACACCCGGGTTCCCGGGGCTCGTTGTGGCGTGAGCCACACTCCGGCGCGGCCTTCCCCCGGCCCGATGAGAAATCCTGATGCCCTCTGTCGCCTCCGCCGGGCCGGTGCAACGATGACCCCGCCATGACTACGGGTCGATGTTGCCGCGCGGTACGGGCTGCGATGTTCGCGGCCACCTGTGTGCTGCTCTCGTCCCTCGGGCACGTCCTCATGTCGGGAACCGCCGTCCCCTGGTGGACGATGGCGGCGGCGTTCGCCGCCACCTCCGCGACCGGATGGCTCCTCGCCGGAAGGGAACGCGGCCTGGCGGCCATCACCTCCGCGACCGTCGCCTCACAGATCGCCCTGCACAGCGGGTTCTCGCTGGCCCAAGCCGTGGCGGCACGCCCATCGGCACCCGGCACCTCCTCATTGGTCTCGCCGGGATCCCTGGCCTCGCCGGGATCCCTGGCCTCGCTGGGCTCCCTGGCCCGTCGCTGGGTCCAGTACCTGCTCTGCGCCCCACCCGCGCTCCTCCCGCAGCCCGCACCGCCCCCGGACACGGGCGGCCACACCCAACACGTCATGCACGCCGCGCACGCGGTGGCCAGCGCCACGACGGCCGTGCCGACGGCGACGGCGACCGGGCACCCCATGGGCTCGATGGGCCCCATGGGCTCGATGGCGTCCATGGGCTCCATGTCCCCCCTGGGCATGCTCGCCGGTCACCTCCTCGCCGCCCTGGTCTGCGGCCTCTGGCTCGCGTACGGCGAACGCGGCGCCTTCCGCGTCCTGCGCGCCGTCGCCGCTCTGCTCCTCGTACCGCTCCGGCTGATCCTCCGCCTCCCCGCGCCCGCGCACCGGCCCCGCATCCGCTTCCCACAGGAGCACCGGGTCCGGACGCCGCTCAGGCTGCTGCTCGCCGACGCCCTCACCTCACGGGGTCCGCCTCACGGGACCGCTGTCATCTGACAGCCGGCTTCCCGACGCGCGACGGGCCCACCGCCCCGCACCGCGCCTCGGGCATCGGCCGTGCCGCCCGGCAGGCCGTAACCCGTTCACCGGCTCAGCCGTGCCCACAGCACCTCGCGTCCGCCCAGTCCCGGCAGCCCTGGCCCTCAGCAGGCGCAGCATCCCCGGGACCCTCAGGCCTCCTCCGGGACCAGGCCTCCCGGGACTCCCGGGACTCCCGGCAGACGCAGAGTCCCCGCCGTGCGGCACCGCTCCCGGATTCCCCTAAGGACCTCAGGCGATGACCCCTGCCCTGCTCACCCTCGCGACAGGCACCACCCCTACCCCTACCCCCACGCGCCACTCCGCCGGCCCCGACGAGGCCGTCACCCTCCTCGCCCTGGCCGCGCGCGACGGGGACCCCGACGCGGTGGATCAGTTCGTACGCGCCCTGCACCGTGACGTCCGCCGCTACGTCGCCTACCTCAGCGCCGACCCGCAGTCCGCCGAGGACCTCACCCAGGAGACGTTCCTGCGCGCCCTGGGCAGCCTCCACCGCTTCGAGGGCCGCTCCTCCGCCCGCACCTGGCTGCTCTCCATCGCCCGGCGCACCGTCGTGGACAGCCTGCGCCACAAGGCGGCCCGCCCACGGATCGCCGACAGAGACGACTGGCAGAGCGCCGCCGAGCAGAGCCAGCCGCGCGATGTGCCCGGATTCGAGGACGGGGTCGCGCTCTCGGAGCTCCTGGCGGCCATCCCCGCCGAGCGCCGGGAGGTCTTCGTCCTCACCCAGTTGTTGGGACTGCCGTACGCGGAGGCGGCGATCATGCTCGGCTGCCCGATAGGCACCGTCCGCTCCCGCGTGGCCCGGGCCCGCTCCTCCCTGATCGACCTGCTCACGGACGCCGACGCGGTTCCCGGCACCCGTACAGGCAACGGCACCCGTCCCGGCTCCGCCTCTGCCTCCGCCTCTGCCTCCGTGCTCCGCACCCCGGCCCCCGGCCCGTCGACGCCGCCGCTCATGGCCGCGGCCGCGGCCTGACGCACCACTCCCCACCGCGCACGCCAGGGCGCGCGGTGGGGAGTGGTGGCGATGGTGCGGTGGGGAGGGGGATGGAGAGGCGGGGAGTGACCCTCAGGTTCAGGTCAGCAGCTTCTGCTTGGCCTGGTCGAACTCCTCCTGGGTCAGGTCGCCCTTCTCCTTGAGGGAAGACAGCTTCGCGAGCTCCTCCGCCGGGCTGTGGTGGGTACCACCGCCCGCCGCCTTCTGGACGTAGTCCTGGAAGGCCTTCTCGTTCTCCTGCGCCTGTTTCAGATCCCGCTTGCCCATGCCGTGGCCGCGGACGATCAGGTAGACGAGTACGCCGATGTACGGCAGCAGGAGGACCAGGATCAGCCACCCCGCCTTGCCCCAGCCGTGCAGGTCGTGGTCCCGGAAGATGTCGGTGATCACCTTGAACAGCAGGAAGAACCACATGACCCACAGGAAGAGCCAGAGCATCGTCCAGAACAGGTTGAGGAGCGGATAGTCGTCCACGCGTCACTCCGATCACATAAGGGACATATCCATTCATAGCCCCGGAACGAGTGATCCGCATTCGGAGTAGGCGGCCCCCTGGCCCCGCAGGGCCCCGGCACGCACGGGAGCGCCCCTTCCGCCGACCCCTTGCCACGCCGACCCCCTTCCCTCGAAACTGACACATCGTCAGATCATTGCGAGGGAAGGAACCGGGGATGCACACCATCTGGCTCGGCGGGCCCGAATGGGTCGCCGTTCTGCGGATCGGGCTCGGGCTGTGGTGGCTGGAGAGCTGGCGGCACAAGGACAAGAAGGACTGGTTCGGCGGAGGCGGCATCCGCTGGGCCGCTGGCGTTGCCGAGAAACACCGCTGGGGGTTCGTCACGCGCGGCTTCGACGTCGTCGTGAAGCCCTATCCCCGGTTCATGGCCTACCTCGTCGCCTACGCCGAACTGGCCCTGGGGCTCGGCCTCATCGCCGGCTTCCTGACCCCGATAGCCCTGATCGCCGGGCTGGTGCTCAACCTGGTCTACCTGGTGCTGATGATCCACGACTGGGGCGAGCAGGGGCAGAACCTGATGATGGCCCTGATCTCCGGGGTCGCCTTCTTCACCATGGCCTGGCAGGCCTGGTCCCTGGACAACGCGCTGGGGCTCTTCTGATCCCGCTCCCTCAGACCTGCCGGTCGAGCGGGTTCGCCGCGATACGGTCCTTCGCGCCGCTCGCCACATAGGCCGCCGCCGCACACTGCGGCTTGCGCGCGGCCTGGTCCGAGACCAGCGCGAAGAAGGCGTCGCCGAAGCCCAGCCGCGGGTACTCCGCGAGCAGCGCGGCCGTGAACACGGGGTCGGCGTCACCGACGCCGACCCCGGAGACGTCCGCGGTCGTCCCGACCTGGAGCAGGTGGCTCTCCACGTCCTCGGCCGCCGTGACGTCGTCACGCATGTGCTGGACGATGATCTTCTCGGCGCGCGCCCGCCGCTCCGGCGGCCAGCCCAGGCCCGCCGTCAGGACACGGGCCACATGACCGCCCGCCTCCTCGAAGGGCAGGGTGTGGCTGTCGAAGGGCGCGGTCAGTCCGAGATCGTGCACCAGCGCGCTGACGTAGAAGAGTTCGCGGTCGTACGAGAGCCCGTGCCGGTCCGCGTACTCGGCCCCGAAGGCGTACGAGCGGACGGAGTGGTTCAGCAGCGCCGCGTCCGCGTACTCGGAGGCGATCTCCAGTGCGGCCCGGCCGGACGGAGTGTCAAGAGTCCATGTCACGAAGGTCATGACAGGTCAGCGTAGGCGGAGCCGGAAGTCCACCTCCGAGGAACCCTGATCCCCCGGCCACGCCAGCAACCGGGCCGGAGCCGCCGGGGTTTCGGCGAGGACGGTGCCGCGCGAGACCACGTAGCGCGGGCGGACCTGGCGGCGGACGGCCTCGGTGGGCGAGTCGGCCGGTAGCAGCACGAAGGAGGCCGGGTTGCCCTGGCGGACCCCGTACTCCGAGGGCGAGAGGCCGAGGACGCGGGCCGCGCGCTCCGTCACCATCTCGAAGGCCACCGGGATCTCGTCCGCTCCCGTGAGCTGGGCGGCGTAGATCCCCACGAGGGCGGTCTGCAGCGGGTTGCCGGTGCCGAGCGCGTTCCAGGGGTCCATGACGTCGTCGTGTCCGAAGGCCACGTTCACCCCCGCGGCCAGCATCTCCTTGACCTGGGTGAGTCCGCGCCGCTTGGGATAGGCGTCGAACCGGCCCTGCAGGTTGAGGTTGGCGAAGGGGTTCGAGACGAGGTTGATCCCGGAACGCGACAGCAGCCGCTGAAGTTTGAAGCTGTACGCGCCACCGTAGGAACCCATCGCCGTCGTGTGCGAGGCCGTCACGCGCCCGCGCAGCCCCGAGCGCAGGGCGAGGGCGGCCAGCACCTCCACGAACCGGGACTGCTCGTCGTCGATCTCGTCGCAGTGCGCGTCCACGCGCAGCCCGTGCTCCTCGGCCAGCCTGAAGGCGGCGGACAGCGAGGCCACCCCGTCCTCGCGGGTGTCCTCGAAGTGCGGGATCGCACCGACGACGTCGGCCCCGCGCCGGACCGCCTCGCGCAGCAGCGCCTCGCCGCCGGGGAAGGAGACGATGCCCTCCTGCGGGAAGGCGACGATCTGCAGGGTCATGACGTCACGGACCCGGTCACGCACCTCCAGCAGCCCGTCGAGCGCCATCAGCGCCGGATCGGTGACGTCGCAGTGCGTGCGTACGTGCAGGACGCCCTGCGCCGCCTGCCAGCGCAGCACCTCGGTGGCCCGCGCGATCACGTCCTCGCGGGTCAGGGTCTTCTTGCGCTCGCTCCAGCAGGCGATGCCCTCCCAGAGGGTCCCCGAGGCGTTCGGACGCGGGTCGCCGGCCGTCAGGGCGGTGTCGAGGTGGATGTGGGGCTCGACGAAGGGGGCGCTGAGCAGCCCTCCGCGGGCCTCGATCAGCACCCCCGTCGCCGGCGGTTCCTTCTGGTCGTCGTACGGGAGCACGCGCGCGATCCGCCCGTCCTCCGCGACCTCGACGTCGTGCAGGCCTTCGCTGTGCAGCAGCCGGGCGCCCCGGACGATCATCCGCATGGCGCCAGCCTACGCACGCCGCCCCGGATCGGCCCGGGCCCCGCGCCCGTGGCCCGGGCTCCGCCCGGCCCGGGCCGCCGGGTGACGCGATCGGGTTACATGGGGGCATGACTGACGCCACCGCTGAGACCGACGCCACCGTGCCCGACTGGGAGAAGCGCTTCCGGGCGCCTCGCGTGGGACTGCCCGAATGGGCCGAGGACGCGCCCGACCGCTCGCTCTTCGTCTCCAACGCGACCGGGACCTACGAGCTCTACGCCTGGGACCGCGCCACCGGCACACAGCGGCAGGCCACCGACCGCCCCAACGGCACCACCGACGGCACACTCTCCCCCGACGGCGAGTGGATCTGGTGGTTCTCCGACACGGACGGCGACGAGTTCGGCACCTGGGTCCGCCAGCCCTTCGCCGGCGGCCCCGACGAGCCGGCCACACCCGGGCTGGAGGCCTCGTACCCCGCCGGACTGGCCATCGGCCGCGACGGTACGACCGTCGTGGGGCGCTCCACCGACGAGGACGGGACCACCATCCACGTCGTACGGCCCGACGGGACGGCGCCCGCCGTCGTCTACCGGCACCGCGAGTCGGCCGGCGTCGGCGACCTGTCCCGCGACGGGACCCTGCTCGCCGTCGAGCACACCGAGCACGGCGACGCGATGCACTCGGCCCTGCGTGTCATCACGCTGGACGGCACGGCCGTCGCCGAGCTGGACGACTCCAAGGGCGGCACCGAGGACCTGGGCCTCATGGTGCTCGGCTTCGCACCCGTCCCGGGAGACACCCGGCTGCTGGTCGGCCACCAGCGGCGCGGCCGGTGGGAGCCGATGGTCTGGGACGTGGCCGCGGGCACCGAGGAGGGCCTGGCCGTCGACCTGCCGGGCGACGTGGGCGCCGAGTGGTACCCCGACGGGTCCGCGCTGCTGATCGAGCACAGCTTCGAGGCGCGCAGCGAGCTGCTGCGGTACGACCTGGCCGCGCGGACCCTCGTACGGCTGGACACTCCTCCGGGGACGGTGTCGGGCGCGACGGCGCGGCCCGACGGCTCGGTGGAGTACCAGTGGTCCTCCGCGGCCGAGCCCTCGGTGGTGCGGTCGACCGCGGGCGGGGTCGTGCTCGACCCTCCCGGCTTCCGGCCGCCCGGCTCCGTACCGGTCGAGGACGTGTGGGTGGAAGGTCCCGGCGGGCGGATCCACGCCCTCGCGCAGCGGCCCGCGGGCCACGGCGACGGCCCCTTCCCGACGGTCTTCGAGATCCACGGCGGGCCCACCTGGCACGACAGCGACGCCTTCGCCGCGACCCCGGCGGCCTGGCTCGACCACGGCTTCGCGGTCGTGCGGGTCAACTACCGCGGCTCCACCGGCTACGGCCGCGAGTGGACCGACGCCCTCAAGCACCGGGTCGGCCTGATCGAGCTGGAGGACATCGACGCCGTACGGCACTGGGCGGTGGACTCCGGCCTCGCCGACCCGGCACGCCTCGTGCTGTCCGGTGGCTCCTGGGGCGGCTACCTGACCCTGCTGGGCCTCGGCACGCAGCCGGACGCCTGGGCGGTGGGGTTGGCGGCCGTACCGGTCGCCGACTACGTGACGGCGTACCACGACGAGATGGAGGCGCTGAAGTCCCTGGACCGCACCCTCTTCGGCGGTACGCCCGAGGAGGTTCCCGAGCGCTTCGAGGTCTCCTCGCCGCTCACGTACGTGGACGCGGTGAAGGCGCCCGTCCACATCGCCGCGGGCCTCAACGACCCGCGCTGCCCGATCCGGCAGATCGAGAACTACGTGGACCGGCTGGCGGAGCGCGGCGCGGAGCACGAGGTGTACCGGTACGACGCCGGGCACGGCTCGCTCGTCGTGGAGGAGCGGATCAAGCAGGTCCGGATGGAGCTCGACTTCGCGCTGAAGCACCTGCCGCGATAGCCCCCGGCCCCGGCGAACCGGTGCGCCCCCCGTACGGTGGTGGGGTGCACCGGTTTCTCCTGACCCCGCGCTGGTGGGGGATCAACGTCTTCGTCGCGCTCGGCGTTCCCTTCTGCCTGTTCATGGGGACCTGGCAGCTCGGCCGGTTCGAGGACCGCGTCGACAGCCACAAGGAGGCCACGGGCGCGCGCCCCGCCGACCGGGCGGCCGCGCCGCTGGACTCGCTCCTCCCGGTGGACAAGAACACCTCCGGACGGCTCGCCTCCGTCTCCGGGGAGTACGCCGACCAGATGCTCGTCCCCGAGCGGCGGCTCGACGGGAAATCCGGCTTCTACGTTCTGACCCTGCTGCGCACCGACAGCGGCAGGGCCGTCCCCGTGGTCCGGGGCTGGCTGCCGGGCACCGCCGACGCGGGCCGGGCTCCGGCCGCCCCGGCGGGGCGGGTCGAGGTCACGGGGGCCCTGCAGGCCTCGGAGAACTCCAGCAGCAAGGGCGTCTACTCCTCGGGCGGACTCCCGGCCGGGCAGCTCGGCGTCATCGGGGCCGCCTCGCTCGTCAACATCGTGCCGTACGGCGTGTACGACGCCTGGCTGACCGTGCAGACCCCCGCCGACGGCCTGACGCCGGTCCCGGCGCAGGCTCCGGTCAACACCGGGCTCGACCTCAAGGCCTTCCAGAACCTCGGCTACACCGGCGAGTGGTTCGTCTTCGCCGCGTTCGTGCTCTTCATGTGGGTCCGGCTCTACCGGCGCGAGGTGGAGACCCTGCGCGACGCGGAGGCCGGGCTGCTCACCGGGGAACCAGCGGCCGCCGCGCCGGCCGGAGCCGGGCCGGCCTGAGCCGGACCGGGTTTCCCGCGGACCCTACGGCCTCGCGTCCGACACCGGGATGACCCCGGTCCGGTAGACCGTTCCGCCGCACGCGTCGGGGATCGTCGTCTGCGTGGTCGGGCCGCCCGGCAGCGTCGTATCGGCCGTGTGGGACACCGACACGCCCTCCGGCACCGGTGCCTGGGGGTTCGTCCCGGGCTCCGGGCCCTTCGCCGCGTCCCCGTCCGTGCCCGTTCCGGTACCCGGATCGGTGTTCGGGGCGCCCGCTTCGCCCGCCGGCGGGTTCACTCCGTTGGAAGCGCCCGAGCCCGGACAGCCCTCCGCCGACGGCACCCACGCGAAGCGGACCTCGTACGCCGCGTTCGGCGCGAGCACCATCAGCGGGGCCTCCATCGACGGGTCGGGCAGCAGCCCGGTCGCCGGATCGCCCGTGGTGTGGCCTACGACGGCCACCGCCGGGCCGGCCTTGCCGGGGTCGGAACCCGCCGCCGGGGCCGCGGTCACGGTGTCCGGACCGAGGACGGTGCAGCCCCGCACCGAGACGTTGGTGACCCGGAAACTGCCGTAGACCTTGCCGTCGGCCGTCGGGGGCTGCGCACTGCCCAGCACCCCGAGCTGGGTGGCACTGCAGGCGGGCACGCCCGGAGCCGCCGGCGGGGGCAGCAGACCGCCGCCGGGGAGCCTGGTGACGCCGGGCCGGGGGGAGACGGCCGCCCCGGGCGGTGCGACGTCGGGGACGGTGATGCCCGGGAAGCCGGTGCCGGGCGGGGTCGGCGCGGACCCTGTGGCGCCGGCCGTGCTCTGGCCCTTGCCCGGGGACTTGCTGGGCTTCGGTTTGGTGGAGCCGTTCTGGTGCGGGTTGGAGAGCCCGCCCTTCTGGTCCTTGCCCTGCTGGCCGTGGCCCGCCATGGTCGAGTGGTCGTCGGCGCTGCCCCCGCCCGCGGCCAGGTGCACGGCCGCCGGGACCGAGGTGCCCACCAGCACCGCGGCCGCCACCGAGGCGAGGAGGACCCGCCGGTTGCGGACCCGGCGCGCGGGGACGGCGTACCGCAGTCGCTCCAGCGCGTCGCCGGAGGGTTCGATCCCCCCGACCACGCCGTGGAGCAGATCGCGGAGCACCTGCTCCTCCCCGACGGGCCCGGTGGCGGCGGCGGGGCTTTCGGTGCCTGCTGTGTCGGCGGCGGAGGCAGCGGCGGTGCCGGAGCTGCCGGCCTCGGCGCCGGGTGCGGAGCGCAGCAGCTGGCGCAGGGCCTCCTGGCCCTCGCCCGCGGATGCGCGCGTCAGGCCGTGCAGCCCGCGGTCCGTTCCCGGGGCTCCGCCTCTGAGGCTCCGGAGCAGCTGCTCCTCGCCCTCACTCTTCTTGCGGTCCTCGTTCATGACTGCGCAGCCTCCATCGACACCCGCAGTGCTGCTATGCCCCGCGATCCGTACGCCTTGACCGAACCGAGTGATATGCCGAGGGTCTCGGCGACCTGGACTTCCGTCATGTCCGCGAAGTAGCGCAGCACCAGTACCTCGCGCTGGCGACGCTGGAGTCCGCGCATCGACTTGATGAGATCGTCCCGTTCGAGCAGGTCGTACGCGCCTTCCTCGGCGCTCGCCATGTCCGGCATCGGCTTCGACAGGAGCTTCAGGCCGAGGATGCGGCGGCGCAGGGCGGAGCGCGAGAGATTGACGACGGTCTGGCGCAGATAGGCCAGGGTCTTGTCCCGGTCGCGGACCCTGTTGCGGGCCGAGTGGACCCGGATGAAGGCCTCCTGGACCACGTCCTCGCAGGAGGCGGTGTCGTCGAGGAGGAGTGCGGCGAGCCCGAGGAGCGAGCGGTAGTGCGCCTGGTAGGTCTCGGTGAGGTGGTCGACGGTGGTCCCCGCGACGACTTCGGGCACCGCGGCCGTCGCGGCCGTCGCGGCCGTCGCGGTGTCGCTGGTCCCCTCCGCGCTGTCCCGGGGCCCCGGGACGCGGCCCTCGCGGGCGGGCGTACGGGCGCCCGCGACGGCGGGGAGCGCGGGAGCTCCCGGCGTCGTGGCGGCCGGCGGCACGGGAACGATCACCGGGTAGCCGCCGGGCGTGCGGGAGCGCAGGCGCGACGGGATTGTCCCGGTGCGCACCGAAATGACGGGGAAGTCCAGCAATGCTTCTGCCACGCCAGTTGGACACGCGTCACCCCGTCAGGGTTGTACGCGCGAGGCAGACTCATCGGCGTGGTTCCCATTGCCCTCATGCATAGCCGTTCGCCACGGTGGCCGCGTCGTACGACAGCGGGCGTCGGGCATCACCTTGATCAGGTCGATCACGGGATCACTGATGATCCTACAAAGTGAAAAGGCTAAATTCAGCCGCGATGAGCTCCGCGGTTCGTGTGGCGTTCAGCGCGGCGCCCTGCCGGAGGTTGTCCGCGCAGACGAAGAACTCCAGGGAACACGGGTCGTCCAGCGAAGCCCGCACCCGCCCCACCCAGGCCGGATCCGTTCCCGCGGCGTCCGAAGGGGTCGGGAACTCGCCCGCGGCCGGGTCGTCCACGAGGACCACCCCGGGCGCGGAATCCAGGATCTCCCGGGCGTGCGCGGCCTCGACCTCGCGCTCGAACCGGGCCCGTACGGTCAGGGAGTGCCCGATCAGTACGGGTACCTGTACGCAGGTCACCGAGACCGGCAGCTCCGCGAGGTCCAGGATGCGGCGGGTCTGCGCCCGTACGGCCAGCTCGTGCGAGGACCAGCCGTCCTCGCGCAGCTCACCGGACCACGGCACGACATTGAGCGCGAGCGGAGCCGCGAAGGGGCCGGTGTCCTCGCCCACGGCACGGCGTACGTCCCCGGGGAGCTCCCCCAGGGATGTGCCGGCGACCAGAGCCAGCTGGCGGCGCAGCGATTCCGAGCCGGCCCGCCCCGACCCGCTCGCGGCCTGGTACGAGGAGACGGCGAGCTCGGCCAGCGCGTACTCGGCGTGCAGCGCGCCGAGCGCCGCGATCATCGCGGCGGTCACGCAGTCCGGGCCGGCGACGATTCCGCGCGGCCGGATCCGGGCGGTGTGCGCGTTCACCTCGGGCACCACGATCGGTACCCCGGGGTCCTCCCGGAACGCCGCGGACTGGTCCACCACGACGGCACCGCGCGCGGTGACGACGGGAGCCCACCGGGCCGAGACCTCGGCCGGGGTCAGGAAGAGCGCGATGTCCCCCTCGCCGAGGCCGTCGAAGGCGTCTTCGGTGAGGGCGAGCACCTCGGTCTCCTCACCGCGCACGGTCAGCCTTCGGCCGGCCGAGCGCGACGAGGCGATCAGGCGTACGGGGCCCCAGACGTCCGCCCGCTGGGACAGGATCTGGAGCACCACGGAGCCGACCGCTCCGGTCGCCCCGACCACCGCGAGTGCCGGCGGCGGGGTCGACCGGGTGGCGGTCATCGTCCGGTGCCTCCGTAGACGACGGCTTCGTCGCTGTCGGAGTCGAGGCCGAAGGCCGTGTGCACGGCGCGGACGGCCTCGTTGACGTCGTCCTGGCGGGTCACGACCGAGATGCGGATCTCCGAGGTGGAGATCAGCTCGATGTTGACGCCCGCGTCGGACAGCGCCTGGAAGAACGAGGCCGTGACGCCCGGGTTGGTCTTCATGCCCGCGCCGACCAGGGAGATCTTGCCGATCTGGTCGTCGTAGCGCAGGGACTCGAAGCCGATGGTGCCCTTCGCCTTCTCCAGGGCGTCGATGGCCTTGTGGCCCTCGGCCTTGGGGAGGGTGAAGGAGATGTCCGTCAGGCCAGTGGAGGCGGCGGACACGTTCTGCACGATCATGTCGATGTTGATCTCGGCGTCCGCGATGGCGCGGAAGATCGCCGCGGCCTCGCCCGGCTTGTCCGGGACGCCGACGACCGTGATCTTGGCTTCGGAGACGTCGTGGGCGACTCCGGAGATGATGGCGTGCTCCACCGGCTCGTCTCCTTGCGGATTCTCGTTGCTGACCCAGGTGCCCGGCAGTCCCGAGAAGGACGAGCGGACGTGGATCGGAATGTTGTAGCGGCGCGCGTACTCGACGCAGCGGTGCAGCAGCACCTTGGAACCGGAGGCCGCGAGCTCCAGCATGTCCTCGGAGGAGATCCAGTCGATCTTCTGCGCCTTCTTCACGACGCGGGGGTCCGCGGTGAAGACGCCGTCGACGTCGGTGTAGATCTCGCAGACCTCGGCGTCCAGCGCCGCGGCGAGCGCGACGGCGGTCGTGTCCGAGCCGCCGCGGCCGAGGGTGGTGATGTCCTTGCTGTCCGCGGACACGCCCTGGAAGCCGGCGACGATGGCGATGTTGCCCTCGTCCAGCGCGGTGCGGATACGGCCCGGCGTGACATCGATGATGCGCGCTTTGTTGTGGACCGAGTCGGTGATGACGCCTGCCTGGCTACCGGTGAACGACTGGGCCTCGTGGCCCAGGTTTTTGATCGCCATGGCCAGCAGGGCCATGGAGATCCGCTCCCCGGCGGTCAGCAGCATGTCGAATTCGCGGCCGGCAGGCATCGGGGACACCTGCTCCGCGAGATCGATCAGCTCGTCCGTCGTGTCGCCCATCGCGGAAACCACGACGACCACTTGGTGGCCGTTCTTCTTGGCGTCCACGATTCGCTTGGCGACACGCTTGATGCCCTCGGCATCGGCTACGGAGGAGCCTCCGTACTTCTGCACGACAAGGCCCACGTGCGCTCCTCGCTCAATCCGTCTCATTGCTGGTGCAGTCTAACGAGCGACCGGGATACGACCGCCTCGTACCACATCATGAGACGAAAGGATCAAAGAACCGGTTGCCCCGCCGGAGGCATCAGTTCCGGGTCGCCACCTCCGGGACACCGCCTGTGCGACACCGCCTCCGGGTCGCCGCCTCCGGGACGTCACCTCCGGCCGAGACCGCCCAGCTCCTCCGCCATGACCTGCCCGGCCTGCTCCGCGAGCTCGTCCTCCGCCAGGTCCTCGTCCGTGTCCAGCCCGTCCAGGGCCGCCAGCGGCTGGTCCAGGCGTACGTGGGCGACCAGCGACTGCAGGGCGCGCAGCGTGGCCGACGCCGTCGGACCCCAGTTGGTGAAGTAGGAGAACTGCCACCACCACAGGGCTTCGGTGACCCGGTCGGACTGGTAGTGGATGAGCCCGTGCCGCAGGTCCGCGACCACGTCGGCCAGGTCGTCGGAGATCCGGTGCGCGACCGGGGGCTTGCGCGGCTCGTAGGGGTCGAAGACCTCCGAGTAGACGTCGACCGGCTCCAGCATCACCGCGAAGCGCTCGCGCAGGTCGTCCACGTCCGGCTCAGGGCCCAGGTCGGGCTCGTAGCGCTCGTCGGGCAGGACGTCCTGGTACGCGCCCAGCCGGCCGCCCGCCAGCAGCAGCTGGGACACCTCCAGGAGGAGGAAGGGCACGGCGCTGTCCGGGTCCTCGCCCTTGGCCACCTCGGTGACCGCGACGATGAAGGACTCGATCTGGTCGGAGATCTGGACGGCGAAGTCGTCCGGATCCTGTCCCAGGGCGTGCAGCGTTGCGTCAGACATCGAGAAGTCGCCTTCCTTCAAAGGCCCGCCCCAGCGTGACCTCGTCCGCGTACTCCAGATCTCCCCCGACGGGGAGCCCGCTGGCCAGGCGGGTGACCTTCAGGCCCATGGGCTTGATCATGCGGGCGAGGTAGGTGGCGGTCGCCTCGCCCTCCAGGTTCGGGTCGGTCGCGAGGATCAGCTCGGTGACCGCGCCGTCGGCGAGCCGCGCCAGCAGCTCCCGGATGCGCAGATCGTCCGGTCCGACGCCCTCGATCGGGCTGATCGCGCCGCCGAGGACGTGGTACCGGCCCCGGAACTCACGGGTCCGCTCGATCGCGACGACGTCCTTCGACTCCTCGACCACACAGATGACCGTGAGATCGCGGCGCGGGTCGCGGCAGATGTTGCACCGCTCCTCCTGCGCCACGTTCCCGCACACCGCGCAGAACCGGACCTTGTCCTTGACCTCGAGCAGCGTGTGCGCGAGGCGGCGGACGTCGGTGGGCTCGGCCTGCAGGATGTGGAAGGCGATCCGCTGCGCGCTCTTGGGCCCGACGCCGGGCAGCCTGCCCAGTTCGTCGATCAGGTCCTGGACCACGCCTTCGTACAACGGACTGCCTTCTTTCGGTTTTCGGAGGGAGAGCGGGGAGTAGGGGGTGCGCAGGTACTAGAACGGGAGGCCGGGGATGCCGCTGCCGCCGCCCAGGCCCTGCGCCAGCGGACCCAGCTTCTGCTGCTGAAGCGCCTGCGCATTCTCGTTGGCCGCCTGGACCGCCGCGACGACCAGGTCGGCGAGCGTCTCCGTGTCCTCGGGGTCCACGGCCTTCGGGTCGATCACCAGCGCGCGCAGTTCACCGGAACCGGTGACGGTCGCCTTGACCAGACCGCCGCCGGCCTGGCCCTCGACCTCGGTCCGCGCCAGCTCCTCCTGCGCCACGGCGAGGTCCTGCTGCATCTTCTGGGCCTGCTGGAGCAGCTGCTGCATGTTGGGCTGACCACCACCGGGAATCACAGGTCACTCACTCCGTAGCGTCGGGCCAAGCGCCGGGCGGCTTGGTCAATCCGAGCCTACGTGCTCCCCGGGCCCCGCGCCCTACGCCGTGAGGACCAACTCTTTCGAGTGAGAGATGAGGCGTACGCGTACCTGCTGGAGCCCTCCTTGCGGGCGGAAATCCGGGGAATCGTTGCCCATCGCGTCCCATTCGAAGGTAGGAAGAGCATGCGCACCATTGCGCACACGCGCACCACCACACGTCAGCGCAGGCAGAGGGAGTGCCGGGTGAGTCAGCCGGAGATGCAGCCCGAGGGGCCACCCCGGGATCCCGCTGAGGACGGCGACCTCACCGGCCTGCCGTTCCCTCTCGGGGACTGGGGCGAGCCCGCCGAGCGGCTCGACGAGCTCTACCGGCGGGTCGAGGCAGACGCGCTGCGCACCGCCGAGTGGTACCTGTCCGACCGGGCGTGGAAGCGCCGGGGCGCCCGGATCCTGCGGGTCGGGGCCGCCGTGGGCGCGGTCACGGGCGCCGCGATGCCCCTGCTGGAACTGACCGGCTCGGTGTCCGGGGCGACCTCGTACGGCTACCTCGCGCTGCTCCTGGGAGCGGCCTGCCTGGCCGGCGACCGGTTCTTCGGCCTGACCTCGGGCTGGATGCGGGACGTGGCGACGGCACAGGCCGTGCAGCGGCGGCTGCAGACCCTGCAGTTCGACTGGGCCACCGAGAACGTCCGGGAGATCCTGGGCCCGACGGAGGGCACCGCGAGCGAGGCCGCTGAGCGATGTCTTACCGTGCTGCGGCGCTTCTCGGAGGACGTGACGGAGCTCGTGCGCTCCGAGACCGCGGAGTGGATGGTCGAGTTCAGCTCGGGCCCCGCACCGCTGGTCATGCAGTCCCTGGGCGCGGGCGGGGCGCGCTCGGACGCGTACGTCCCGCCGACCCGCTTCCCCCTCCCGCCGGGCACCCGCCCGAACATGCCGCGCCAGAGACCCCCGGAACAGCCGCGCTGACGGGTGGGGCCGTTCCGCGCGGCGGAACCGGCCCCACCCGCATCCGGTGCGACCCGGACCGGCCGCGTGCGGACCGGTCAGCTGAAGATGATCATCGAGCCCTGGCCGAGGCTCCGGGTCGCCGCCGCGTGCAGGCCCAGCCATACGTGCCGCTCCCGCGCGAACGGGCTGTCGTCGTACGGAATCGGCCCGGCCGGCTCCTCCAGCGACGTCGGCCGCCCCGGCGGCGCGGGCGCCGTCGGGGGATTCCCGGGATCTATCCCGATCGCGGGAGCCACCACCGCCAGCTCGCGCAGCAGCCCCTGCGCCGAGCCCAGCGGCCCGCCGCCGGCCAGCAGCTCCTCGTTGGCCAGCGGCGCCGCGAAGTCCACGGGAACGTACGCCCCCGCGTGGTCGTAGTGCCACACGAGGTGCGACTGCTGCGCCGTCGGCTCGAACATCTCCAGCAGCTGCTCGTAGTCCCCGCCCAGCTCGTCCACCGGGGTCACCGGCAGCCCGCAGATCTGGAGGAGGTACGCCCGCCGCAGGAAGTGCAGGGCGTCATAGTCGAAACCGGCTACCGGGGCGACGTCCCCGGACAGCCCCGGCATGTACGCGAACACCGGCACGGACGGCAGTCCGGCCTCGCCCAGCGCCTTGTCGTACGAGGCGATCTCTTCCGCGAAGGGATTGTCGGGGCTGTGGCACAGCACGTCGACAAGGGGGACCAGCCACAGGTCACAGGCCACTCGGCCTCCGATCAGTCGTTGCCGCCGATCGGGCCAGCGTAGTGCGCCGGACACGCTCCGCGAAGAGGTGAGCAGAACCTGCGCCCGGGCCCGCGGCGCGACAACGGTTCCGGGAAGACCTACAACTGCCCCGGTCCCACCCTCCAGACCCACGCGTCCAGCACCTTCTCCGGCGGCCGGCCGAGCAGTCCAGTGATCAGTTGCCGCAGCTCGGTGTCCCGGTCCTGGACCGGCAGCACGATCGCGCCCGCCTTCCAGTACTCCAGGTCCTGGCGGGCCTGCACCTGCCAGGCCGGGGTGATCTCGGGCGGCTGCGCACCGTAGCGGACGTCGCGCAGGAGGTTCGACAGGTTGCGCGGGGTGGCTCCGTAGATGCCCATGCGGTCCGGTCCCCACGGGCCGTTGAAGTAGCCGCCGGCCAGCCGGAAGCCGAAGTCCGCCTCGACCTGCCAGTGCAGCGCGTCCGCCTGGCCAGGGTCCGGCAGCGGTACCGGAACGAGTGTCTCCCCGTCCTTGACGTAGTCCTTCCAGGACCCCGAGGTGATGAAGGCGGGCACCGGCGCGCGGTCCCGTACGGTCAGCGGCAGCGGCAGGACCGGGATCAGCGCGGCCGCCGCCCCCAGCAGGCCCAGCGTGCGCAGCTCGCGCGTGCGCAGCCCGGCGATCCGGTCGAGCGCGAGGGCGAGCAGGATGCCCAGGACGGGGGCGCACACCATCGCCACGCGCCCCTCGATCACCGACTCGAAGAGCGGCAGCTTGATGATCAGGCGCCAGGGGCCCGGCAGCACGACCCCGGTGCGAGGGACGGGTACCCACGGCCCGAGGGACAGCAGGAGCGCCACGAAGCCGGTGACCGCGAGGGCCCGTACCGCCCTGTCCCGCCACAGCCACACGCACACGGCGACGGCGACGGCCAGCAGGGGCCAGCCGTAGAAGGCGTTCTGCTCGGTGGTGTTCAGGGAGAGCCGCCCGGCCGTCTCCGGGTCTCCGAAGAGGGAACGGGAGGCGTACTCGATCAGGGCGCGCGGGCTGTTCCCGGCGTTGTCCCCGTGCAGGACCGAGTGGTAGCTCTGCGGGCCGGAGAACTGCCAGTACAGCGGGACGATCAGCAGCGGCAGGCACACCGAGAGGGCCACGGCCACGCCCGTGCCCAGCGGTCGCGCGGCCGCGAGGGCGCGGCGGCGGTCGACGAGCAGGCAGGCGAGGGAGAAGACCAGCATGCCGAGCGCGGCGATGAGCAGCGGCTCCTCGCCGATGAAGATCTGGTACGCCGCGAAGAGCCCGAGCAGGACCCCGTCACGGGTCACGCTGTGGTCCCTGCGGTGCGGGCCGCACAGGCGCAGGGTCCGGTCGATGATCAGCGGGATCATGAAGAGGACGACGAAGTTCGGGTGGCCGTTGGCGTGCGAGACCATCGGCGGCGCGAAGGCGGCGAGCGCCCCGCCCGCGGCCGCGGCCCAGCGGGAGCGCACGAAGTGCCGGCGGATCAGCCAGTACCAGGTCCAGGCGCTGGCGGCCATGCCGAGCGTGAGCACCAGCGCGAAGGTGACCGTCTCGCCGAAGAGGAGCGTGATGGGGATGAGCGGCACGTTCAGGCCGAGCATCGTGGCGTTGGCCATCAGGTTCACGCCGTCGGGCATGCCCTGGGCGAAGGTGAAGAGCGGATTGCGGAGGTGGGTGATGTTGTCGGTGGTGACGCCGACGAACCACTCCCACTGGTTCTGGTCCTGGAGCGCGTCCGCGAGGTAGCTGCCGTCGAGGTCCGCCCACAGCCCGTGGAAGACGTAGAAGGAGAGCGCGAGGAAGACGGCTGCGACCGCGAGGCCGCCGGCGTTCAGGCGCAGCAGCTCGCCGAGGGCCTGGCGGCGGTCGGTCCGCGGCGCCGGGGCCTTCGGCACGGCACGGCCCACCGGGATCTCGGCCACGTGCCAGCCCTGGCGGCGGACCCAGCGCAGCACCTCGGCGTCGATGGCCGGGCCGTCGAGGGTGGAGGCGGCGAAGGCGGCGCGGGCGCGGTCGCCGTCGAACAGGGCGAAGCCGCAGGTGTCGGCGCGGAAGCCGGGGATTCCGGGTATGCCGAGGGCGCGGACCAGGCGGTTTCCGGAGCGGCCCAGGACCGCGGCCTGGGCCGGCCCCTGGTTCACGCCCGCGCCCGCGCTCGCACCCGTGTGCTCCCCCGCGTCCGCGTCCTCGTCCAGGAGCTCCTGCAGGCGGGCCAGCTCGTCGAGCGGCGTCGTGAGGGCGGCATCGGTGAGCAGTACCCGGTCGCCCGCCGAGGCGAGCACCCCCGCGCGCAGCGCCGCGCCCTTGCCCCGGTGGCCTTCGGCGGGGCGGACCAGGCGGATCCGGGGCTCGGCCGCGGCGGCGGCCGGGGCCGCCCCCGCGGCCGGACCGTCGGCGGCGGCCGGACCGTCGTCGGCGGCGACCACGAGGAGTTCCCAGTCGCCGGGCCCGGTGCCGCTGTGCGCGTCGAGGTGGTCGCGCAGGGCGGTGAGGGTGTCCTGCGGGACGGGACCGGGGACGACCACGGAGAGGCCGACGGCGCCGAGCCATCGCGCACCGGCCGGGGCCGCCCCGTCCTCGCCCGCGCCGCGCACGCCGTACGCATCACGCACTGCGGCAACGTCGTTCGTGCCGCGCACGTCGTTCACGCTGTTCTCCCCGCTCACGTGCGCGCCGCCTTCAGGCCCGCGGCCCAGTCCAGACCGTGCTGGTTGTACGCGTGCACGAGGCGTCGTACCTCCTCGGCGTCCGCGCGGGTCACCGCGTCGATCAGTTCGTTGTGGCCGGCCCACAGGCTGCTGCGCAGGTGCGGCTCCGCCTTCAGGTAGGGCACGGCGAACACCCAGCACTGCACTCGGATGCGGTGCAGGAATTCGGAGATGTACGTGTTGCCGACCAGCCCGCTCAGCTCCCTCCAGAAGCGCAGGTCGTAGCCGATCAGCACTTCGAGCGAGCCGTTCAGCGCCGTCCTGCGCGCCTCCTCCGCCCGGCGGCGAACCGAGACCAGCCGCTCGCCGGTGCCGGGAGCGGTGCCGCGTTCGACGAGTCGGCGGAAGATTCCTTCCACGATCAACGTACGAGCCTCGATCATGCCCCGGAAATCGTCCACGGAGAAGACTCGGACGCGGAAGCCGCGGTGCTGGACGGAGTCGAGCAGGCCCTGTGCGGAGAGGTCGACGAGGGCCTCGCGGACGGGGGTCGCGGAGACTTCGTACTGCTCGGCGATCTGTTTGACGGTGAACTCGGTCCCGGCGGGCAGACGCCCCGCGAGCACCTCGTCACGCAGCGCGTCCGCGATCTGCTGGCGAAGTGTGTTGCGGGTGACAGCGCCGCTGCCTGTCATAGGGGTCCGTCTCCATCTGTGGGCTTCGGACACCTTAGGCCAGGCAGGACGGCCGAAACCGTTCGGTTTGTGGCCGCTATATGGATTTAGCGCCCGTTATCCGGACGGCCGAGGGCTCATTTCTTGATCGCCAGATCCTGCGCGGGGCCCTCCCGGGGCCCCCGCGCAGGATCGTTCCCGCTGTTCAGCAGGGGTGTGGACGGATTCCCCCGGGGCCGGAGCCGGGAGCGGGTGGACCGGATGCGGGGCGGGACCCAGGACGCGGACCCGGGGCCCGACCCAGGAGTTTCAGGCCGAAACGTGCTTGTCCGCGACGGTCAGGGCATCGTCCAGCAGGGCCAGGCCCTCCTTCGCGTCCGCCTCCGTGATGTTGCACGGCGGGACGACGTGGGTGCGGTTCATGTTGACGAACGGCCACAGCCCGGACGCCTTGCAGGCGGCGGCGAACTCGGCCATCGGCGCATTGTCCGCGCCGGCGGCGTTGTACGGGACGAGCGGCTCGCGCGTCTCCTTGTCCCGTACGAGTTCCAGCGCCCAGAAGGCGCCCAGACCGCGCACCTCCCCGACCGAGGGGTGGCGCTCCGCGAGCTCGGCGAGGGCCGGGCCGATCACGTTCTCGCCGAGGTGGGCGGCGTGCTCGACGATGCCCTCCTCCTCCATCGCGGTGATCGTCGCGACGGCGGCCGCGCAGGCGAGGGGGTGACCGGAGTAGGTCAGCCCGCCCGGGTAGGGGCGCGTGGCGAAGGTCTCCGCGATCGCGGCGGAGATCGCGACGCCGCCGAGCGGGACGTAGCCGCTGTTGACGCCCTTGGCGAAGGTGATCAGGTCGGGGGTGACGTCCCAGTGCTCGGCGGCGAACCACTTGCCGGTCCGGCCGAATCCCGACATGACCTCGTCCAGGATGAAGACGATGCCGTAACGGTCGCAGAGCTCGCGCACGCCGGCCAGGTAGCCGGGGGGCGGGGTCATGATCCCGGCCGTGCCGGGGACGGACTCCAGGATGATCGCGGCGATCGTCGCGGGGCCCTCGAAGGCGATCGTGTCGGCGAGGTGGGTGAGGGCGCGTTCGCACTCCTCGGCCTCGGTGGTCGCGTGGAACGGCGAGCGGTAGAGGAACGGTCCCCAGAAGTGCACGACGCCCGCGGCGGCCTGGTCGGAGGGCCAGCGGCGCGGGTCGCCGGTCAGGTTGATCGCGGCCGCGGTGGCGCCGTGGTAGGAGCGGTAGGTGGACATCACCTTCTGCCGGCCGGTGTGCAGCCGGGCCATGCGGACGGCGTTCTCCACGGCTTCGGCTCCGCCGTTGGTGAAGAAGATCTTGTCGAGGTCGCCGGGGGTCCGCTGCGCGATGAGGCGTGCGGCCTCGGAGCGGACGTCGACGGCGAAACCGGGGGCCAGGGTGCAGAGCGTGGCCGCCTGCTCCTGGATGGCGGCGACGACCTTGGGGTGCTGGTGACCGATGTTGGTGTTGACCAGCTGGGAGGCGAAGTCGAGGTAGCGCCTGCCGTCGTAGTCCCAGAAGTGCGACCCCTCGGCTTTGGCCACGGCGAGCGGGTCGATCAGGGCCTGTGCGGACCAGGAGTGGAAGACGTGAGCGCGGTCGGCAGCCTTGACGGAGGCGCCCGAGGTGACGTGAGGGGTCATGCCGCCACCGTAGAAGTGCGCAGGTGGGGTGGGATATCGGCGGTCTGTATGCGGGTGGGGGGCGGGTCTCGGCAGTCTGTATGGGGGGCGGCCCGGCACGGCCCGCACAAGGCTGGACCGCATTACTCGAGAATGATTGACAGCAGGCTGTCACTCTGCCAGTCTACTGTCATAGGGCACATCAATCCCGATGACGGGGACGGATCGAGGGACCCCGGTCGCGGGCCCCGGTCGCGGACCCCGATGGCAGGACGCTGGAGGCGAGCACGATGAGCGAAGCCCGGACAGCAGACACAGGCACTTCCCCATTCCCGACGGTCCACGTGGCGGTCTACGACACCTACGCCGACTGGGAGACGGGCCACACCACCGCACACCTGACCCAGCGCGGGTACGAGGTCCGCACGGTCGGCTTCGCCGCCGGCGAGCCCGTCACCACCATGGGAGGCCTCCGCGTCCAGCCCGACCTGGCCCTGGCCGACCTGAGCCCGGGGGAGTCGTCCCTCCTGATCCTGACCGGCGCCGGACTGTGGGACGCGGGCGACGAGCTGGCCCCCTTCGCCGCGAAGGCCGCGGAGTTCCTGGCGGCCGGCGTCCCGGTCGCGGCGATCTGCGGAGCCACGGCGGGCCTGGCCCGCGCGGGAGTCCTGGACGGGCGTACGCACACCAGCGCGGCCCCCTTCTACCTCGGCGGCCAGCCGGGCTACGCGGGCGCCGCACACTACGTCGAGGCCGACGCGGTCACCGACGGCGACCTGATCACGGCGGGCCCGACGGAACCGGTGGCGTTCGCCCGCGAAGTCTTCGCCCGCCTCGGGGTCTACAAGCCGCACGTCCTCGACGCGTGGTACCGCCTGTTCCACGACTCCGACCCGACCGCGTACCCGGTCCTCATGGCGGCGGCGGAGTCGGGCGATGCCTGACACGGCTGACCGGCCTGACCCCGCTCCCGCTGTCTTTGGCGCGGGAGCGGGGGCGGGATCGGGGGCGGGGGCGGGATCGGGGGTTGGTCCGGAGCCGCATGCGGACTCGCTCCGCATGCGGCAGGACCTCCTGAGCCGCACCGCACTCGGCGTGTTCCGCCTCAACGGCCAGTTCCTCTCCGTGTCCGAGGAACTGGCCCGCCCGGCAGGGCTGACCGCCGCCTGGTGGCAGGTACTCGGCGCCGTTCTGCACGATCCGCTCCCCGTCGCCGGCATCGCCCGGGCCATGGGCATCACCCGGCAGAGCGTGCAGCGCGTCGCCGACCTCCTGGCCTCCAAGGGCCTCGCCGAGTACGTCCCCAACCCGGCCCACCGCCGCGCGAAACTGCTGTGCCCGACGGAGGCCGGCCGCGCGGCCGTGGCCCGGATCGGCCCGGGCCACGCGTCCCTGGCCACCCGCCTCGCGGAGGCCCTGGGCGAGGAGGCCTTCACGGAAACGGTCCGCGTCCTGGAACGGCTCTCGGCCGCCATGGATGTTCTGGAAGCGCATGCCGCTCCGGAGGCCCTGGAGGCCGTGGCGCCTGGACCCGGTTCCCCGGCTTCCTAGGGCGGGGTCCGGTGGGCCTTCCGAAGCCCGGGAGGTGCCGGTGCGGGCGGTGCGGGTGGTGCGGGTGGTGCAGGTGCCTAATCCGGTTGCCGTTCCGGAACCCGTTCGGATAGGAAGCCCGCATGCTCAGAGGCAGCAAGGTCGGGCTCAGGGCCCGGCACGAAGACGACGTCCCGGTCCTGACGGCCGGGCTCTACGACGACCCGGTCAACTACTCGCGGTCCGCACTCCGGCCGTGGCTGCCGATCACGCCGCCCGGCTCCAAGGACTCGCCGTTCGTGGTGGACGGCAAGGAGCAACGGAATGCCCCGTTCTCCATGGTGGAGCTGGACAGCGGCGCGCTGGTCGGCAACGCGGTGCTGTGGGGCATCGACGACCACAACCGGTCCGCGCACATCGGCCTCGGACTGCTGCCGTCCGCTCGCGGCAGGGGCTGCGGAACCGACGCTGTCGCGGTGCTCTGCCACTACGGTTTCATCGTGCGTGGCCTGCAGCGGCTGCAGATCGAGACGCTGTCGGACAACGCCGCGATGCTGCACGCGGCCGAGCGCAACGGCTTCGTCCGCGAGGGCGTGCTGCGCTCCTCGGCCTGGGTGACGGGCGAGTTCCTGGACGACGTACTGCTCGGACTCCTCGCCGAGGACTGGAAGCCGAACGCGAAGGGCTAGCCCGCCTCCAGCGGTTCGGGCCCCCGTCCACACGCGCGCGAGCCCCGCCAGGCCACACCGGCCCACCGAACACACCCCAGGCCGCCCCGCCCCTGGACTGCCCGGACTCCCTTGGGCTCCCAGGGCTCCCCGAACTCCCTGGACTGCCCGGGCTGGCCCGGGCCGCCCGGGCCGCCCGGGCCGCCCGGGCCGCCCGGACTGCGTGGACTGCGTGGACTGCGTGGGCTGCCCGGACTGCGTGGGCTGCCTGGGCTGCCTGGGCTGCCCGGACTACTGCCCGACTTCCGGGACTACCTGAACTCCCGCTTTCCCGGACTGCCCGAACTCCCCCGGCTCCTTGGGCCCCATGGGCTCGCTGGAGTGCGTGGGCTGCCTGGGCTACTGCCCGACTTCCGGAACTACCCGAACTCCCGCTTTCCCGGAGTGCCCGAACTAACTGCACTCCCCGAGCTCCTTGGGCCCCCTCGGGCTCCCCGCGCTGCCAAGTTCCTGGGACTTCCCGAACTTCCTGCACTGCCAAGGCTCCTTGGACCCCTGCGCTCCCCGGGCTGCCAAGCTCTGGGACTCCCCGGGCTGCCCGGCTCGCTGGGCTGCCCGGACTGCCCGCCCCGTTCACGCCGCCGCAGGCAACCCCGCCCCCACCCACCGCACGGCACCGCGACCGCCCGCACTATTGTCGACCCCCGGCGAGTCCCAGGGGGAGGACCACCCAGTCATGGAACAGCTGCACCCGCGGGACCCACAGCACATCGGCCCCTACCACCTGCTCGCCCGACTCGGCTCCGGCGGCATGGGCCAGGTCTACCTCGCCCGCCGCGACCCCCTGGGCGCGAGCCCCGCCACGCACCTCACCGCCGACGCCACCGCCGACGCCACCGCCGCCGCTGCTTCTGCCGCCGTAGCCGTGAAGCTGATCCACCCCGGCCTCGCCTCCGACCCCGGCTTCCGCACCCGCTTCCGCCGCGAGGTCACCGCCGCCCGCCTCGTCGGCGGAGCCTGGACCGCCCCCGTCCTCGACGCCGATCCCGACGCGGACATCCCCTGGCTGGCCACCGCCTACATCGCCGGGCCGAGCCTGCGCCAAGCCGTAGCACGCGACTTCGGCCCGCTGCCGGCCGGCTCTCTACGGGTTCTGGCCGCGGGGCTCTCGTACGCCCTCCAGGACATCCACCGCGCCGGACTCGTCCACCGGGACCTGAAGCCCGGCAACATCCTGCTCACCCCCGACGGCCCCCGCGTCATCGACTTCGGCATCGCCCGGGCCCTGGAAGCCGCCGACGGCCCCGCGCTCACGCAGACCGGCGAACTGCTCGGCTCCCCCGGCTTCCTCGCCCCCGAGCAGATCCGCGGCACTCCGCTGACCCCGGCCTGCGACGTGTTCGGCCTCGGCGCGGTACTCGCCTACGCCGCCACCGGCCAACTGCCTTTCGGGGACCCGGAGCAGCCCGGAGGCATCGCGGCGCTCCTGCTGCGCATCACCGAAGCGGAACCGGACCTGGCCGGCGTACCGCCCGAACTGCGCGGCCTCGTACGGGACTGCCTGCACAAGGAACCCGCCGCGCGGCCGACGCCTGCCGAGGTGCTCGCGCGGGCCGCCGCGGACCGGTCGGCCATACCGGATCCCTGGCTTCCGGCGCCGCTGCTCGCACGGGTCGGGCTGCACGCCGCGGCCCTCCTGGACCGCGAGGACGCCGGACCGGACCGGGCGGCGCCCGTCCCTCCCCCTGCGGGGAAACCGGAACCATCGGCAGCCGCCCCGGCCCAGTGGCCCGCACCCGCCGCACCGCCTCCTTCCGCGCCCTCTCCCTCCCCTTCGCCTACCGCCGCCGCCCCGTCCGCCGCCCCGTCCGCCTCCGCCTCCGCCTCCGCCTCCGCCTCCGCGTCCACCGTCTTCCTCGTCTCCATCGCAGCGGTCGTCGCCTTCGCGGCGGGCGGCACCGTGTACGCCGTCATGACCGGAGACGACCGGCCGCTGGCCACCCCGGGCACCCCGCCCACCACAGGAGTCACGGCCTCGACCGCCTCCGGCCCCACCTCGGGCCCCGCTTCCGTCCCCCCGCCCGCCGGGCTGCCCGAGGCCTACGCCGGCACCTGGCGCGCCACCTCCGGAGGCCAGAGCTGGCGGCTCACCCTCACCCCCGGTGAGGCCGGCACCCCCGTCATGTCCCTGAGCGTGCAGGCTCCCGGCCTCGCCTGCGCCTGGACCGCACCGCTGGGCTCCGCTGCGGCCGGGGCCACCGACGGAGCGGGCACCGTCGAGCTCGCCCCCTCCACCGTCACCTCCGGAGCCGCGCCCACCTGCACACCGGGTGGTCGCAGCACGCTGCGCCTGCTGCCCGACGGGAGCCTGGTGCGGGAGCTCGCCGACAGCCGCAGCGTGCCGCTCACGTACCACCGGCAGTGATTATTTCGATGTCAATAAGCCTGTAGGCAAAGGTTGTTGCATCCGACAGACCCATCGCACACTGCGGCACATGGAGCCGTTGAAGGTAGTGGCACGACTGTGGGAGCGGATCGAGGCACGCGACTGGGACGAAGTGGCCCCGCTGATCGCTGAGGACGCGGTCATCGAATGGCCCGTGAGCAGCGAACGCATCGTCGGTCGCGGCAATTTCATCGCCGTCATCAGCGATGACGACTACGCGGACGAGAGATCCGTGCAGGTGCTGCGGATCCTCGCGGACGGCGATCTCGTCGTCACCGAGGTGGAGATACCTCAGGACCACGTCGTCTACCGTGCCGTCTCCCTGTGGACGGTGCGGGACGGGCAGATCGTGGGCGCGCGGGAGTACTGGACCAGCCCCGGCCAGGATCCGGCCCCCCGTTGGCGCGCGGGCTTCGTCGAACCGCTCGTCGAACCGCTTGCGGCGGACTGAACGGGTCCGGGGCCGGGTCCGGGGCCGGGTCCGGACCCACCGGCCCAACTGGCCTTGCCCGGTACCTGAGTAACCCCTGTCATACCTGAGAGCTACTCACGAAGACGGCTCCACAGCGGGACGCCGACCAGGGCTCCCGATTCCTAATTTCGTGACCAGAGAAGAACGCAGCACCGCCCCTCTGGCACGAGAGAAGGAACGGACCCATGACCCGCCGCCCCACCGCACGTCCCGCCGGCCGCAGCAGCGGCCGTCTGCGCCGCACGCTGCTGGCCGGGCTCGTCGCCGCGGCCGTGGTCTTCCCTGTTTCCGCCGCCGCGTCGCCGGAGGTCCCCGCGCCGGCTCCCGCGGTCCTGCCCGAGACCGCGCCCCTCCCCGCCCGGTACGCCGCCAACCTCGCCAATCTCGGCGAGGCCGCCCGCACGGCCCAGGAGGCCGACCGCGGCGGGCGCGCCGCGAGGCTGCGGGCGATGGAGGCGGGCGGCGAAGCACGGTTCCTCGTCTTCGACGGGCGCGGCAAGGGACGCGCCACTGAGGTGTTCGGCGATCTGGAGAGCGCCGACCGGGTCGCGGTCCTGGTTCCCGGTTCGGACACGACGCTGGACACCTACCAGAGGTTCCGTGCCGGGGCCGTCGCCCTTCAGCAGCGCATCCAGGCCGAGCATCCGCGCTCCGCCGTGGTCGCCTGGCTCGGGTACGACACCCCCGGCACGGTCAGCCCGACCGTCCTGACGACTGCCCGCGCCGACCGGGCCGCCGCCGAACTCGGGCCCTTCCTGACCCGTTTGGAGCGGATGGCGGCCCCGGACGCCCGGCTCTCGCTGCTCTGCCACTCCTACGGATCCGTCGTCTGCGCCCGCACCGGCACCGGCCCCGGGGTCACCGACATCGCCCTGTTCGGCAGCCCGGGCACGGGGGCCGACTCCGCCGCCGGTCTGCCGACCCGGGCCCGGGTCTGGGCCGGCCGGGGCGCGGACGACTGGATCGCGCACGTCCCGCACATCAGCTTCGGCGGGCTGGGTTTCGGGGCCGATCCCGTGGACCCGGCCTTCGGGGCCCTGCCCTTCGCGGCCGGCGCCGGCGGGCACAGCGACTACCTCAAGCCGGGTACGGAGTCGCTGGACAGCCTGGCCGGGATCGTCCTCGCCGCGTCCCCGGCGGCGCGGCCCGCGACGGCCGCCTCCGTCTCGCCCGTCGCCCCGCCCCTTGCCCCGCCCCTCGCCCCGACTTCCGCCTCGCTCCTCGCCCCGTCCGCCGTCACCGCTCCGGAGGCCTCCCGTGCGCACGCGTGAACTGCACTCCCGCTGGTCCGTTCTCGCGGACCGCATCGACTCCGGGACCCCCGCCCACCGGGACCGGGCCGTGGACGCCCTGCGGGCCTTCGCGATCCTCGGCGTGGTGCTGGGGCACTGGCTGGTCACCGCGCTCACCAGCGTCGACGGCGGTCTACGGACCACCAGCCCGCTGGCCCACATGAGCGGACTGGCCCCGGTCTCCTGGGTGTTCCAGACCCTCGCCGTCTTCTTCCTCGTCGGCGGCCACGTCGCGGCGCGGGGGTACGAGTCGGCGCGCGGCCGGGGAGTTCCCTACGGGCGGTGGGTCGGGCAGCGGCTGGGCAGGCTGTTCCGGCCGGTCGCCGCCGTCCTCGTCCTCTGGAGCGTCGCGGCCGGTGGGATGCTGCTCGGCGGAGTGGGGACGGACACCGTCCACACCCTGCTCAAACTGGTGCTCTCCCCGCTGTGGTTCCTCCTGGTCTTCGCCGCGCTCACCGCCGCGACCCCGCTCGTGACCCGGCTCAGCCCCGTGTGGCCGCTGGCCGTGGTGGCCGTCGTCGACGTCTGGCGCTTCGGACTCGGCGGGCCCGAGTGGATCGGCTGGGTCAATGTGGCCGCCGGCTGGCTGGTCCCCTACACCCTGGGCGCCGCCTGGTCCCGGGGCGCCTTCGCCCGCCGCACCCCGGCCGCACTGCTGCTCGGCGCCGGGATCGTGGCCACGGCCGCGCTGATCGTCTGGGGCGGGTACCCCGCGTCCATGGTCGGCGTTCCCGGGGCGGCTATATCGAACCTGAACCCGCCGACTCTGGCCGCCGTCGCGTTCGGCCTGGCCCAGTGCGGGCTGGCGCTGCTCGTGCGCGAACCGCTGGCTCGGGTGATGCGCCGGCCGCGGGCCTGGGCGAAAGTGGCCCTGGTGAACCTGTCCGCGATGACGATCTTCCTGTGGCACCAGACGGCGATGATGGCCGTCACCGCCCTGGGCCTGCTGGTCTCCACCGACCTCCCGGGGCTGCACACCGTGCCCTCCTCACCTCAGTGGATAGTCGTCCGGCTGCTCTGGCTCCCGGTGTTCGCCGCCGCCCTGACGGTCTGCTGGACGGCCTTCCGCACCTACGAGCAGGGTGGACGGCGATCCAGGAGCCGTACCCCGCACGGGTCTTCCACGAGCCCGGCCACCCCCTCCAGGATCGTCGCCTCGTCCGTCCCGGCCGCGGTGAGGACCGTGCCCGCATCCGTCACCGGCCCGGTGGCGCCCAGTGTGGAGACCGTCCGTGCCTAGGCTGGGCGGCGTGAACGAGCAGAGCGAGCCCACGACCCCGGCCGCGGTACCGGCACCGGCACCGCCCGCTGCCGCGGCCGGAGGATCCACCGGAGGTCCCCGCGAGGGGAGTTCGGCCGTAGTGCGGGGCGTGGTCCGGGACCTGCTCGACCTGGGGTCCGATCCGCTCCCGAAGATGTCGCGGCCGCGCTGGCTCGCCTGGCTCCCGCACGTGGTGCTCGTCTATCTGGCGGTGTACTTCCGGTTCCTCACCATGGATCAGCTCCACAATCACTACGACGTCAACGGCGGCAAGGTGGAGTTGCTGTCGGTCCTGGTCGGCGTGTCCGTGGTGGTCGCGCTGCGGCGGCCGATGGCCGGGTTCTGGCTCGGCCTGGCCACGGCGGGCGTGATCGCCTGGACCATCCACGACCACGTCGGACAGGGGCAGAGCTGGCCCTGGATGCCCGCCGGGATATTCGCCTTCGCGCCGGTGCTGTTGCTGGTGGCCCTGCGCGTGCGGCCCCAGGTGACCATCGGGGCGGTCTTCGTGTCCATCGCCTTCACCGGGCTGGCCGAGGGACTCTTCAAGCCCGAACACAGCGCTACCAGTGCCCCGGGGGCCGCCCTCCTCTTCGGCTTCACCGGCCTCCTCGGCTACGCCCTGCGCGCGACGCGACAGGCCCGTACCAAGCTCGTCGAGCAGGAGACCCTCACCGAGGAGGAGCGGGCCCGGCGCACCCTGCTCGAGGAGCGCAGCCGGATCGCCCGTGAGCTCCACGACGTCGTCGCGCACCACATGTCCGTGATCTCCATCCAGGCGCAGGTGGCTCCCTACCTCGTGGAGAACCCGACGGAGGAGCTCAAGGAGAATCTGGCCGGCATCCGGGCGAATGCCGTGGAGGCTCTGACGGAGCTGCGCCGCGTGCTGGGCGTGCTGCGTTCCGAGCACGGGGACGAGTCCGCCGATCTGCATCATCCGCAGCCCACCCTGGCCGAGTTGGAGGGCCTCGTGGACAACGTCCGGGCGGCCGGGCTCGAGGTCACCACCGAGATCGCGGGCATCCGCCGACCGCTGTCCCCCGGTGTGGAGCTCACCGCGTACCGGATCGTGCAGGAGGCGCTGAGCAACTGCCTTCGGCACGCGCCCGGCGCCCGCGTGGAGGTCGGCATCGCCTACGGACCCCGCGAACTGCACCTGTGCGTCGCCAACAGCGCGCCCACCCGGGCGGCCGCGCCGAGCATGGGGGCGGGACACGGGCTGCTCGGGATGCGGGAGCGGGCGGGCATGCTGGGGGGTGAGCTGGCCGCCGGCCCCCGCCCCGGCGGGGGGTACGAGGTGAGCGCCGTCCTGCCGATGGATCCGGTGTCCCCGAGCGGCGTCGTTGCCCCCGCTCCCGAGACGAAGGAGAAGGACGTATGACCGCCCCGATCAAGGTGATGATCGCCGACGACCAGATGATGGTCCGGCAGGGCTTCACGGTGCTCCTCAACGCCCAGCCCGACATCGAGGTCGTCGGCCAGGCCGTCGACGGCGCCGAGGCCGTGACGAAGGTGGCCGAACTGGCTCCGGACGTGGTCCTCATGGACATCCGCATGCCCGGGATGGGCGGCATCGAGGCCACTTCCCTCATCACGGGCGCCCCCGGCTCCGCGGTGAAGGTGCTGGTGCTGACCACCTTCGACCTCGACGAGTACGTCTATGAGGCGCTGCGCGCCGGCGCCTCCGGTTTCCTCCTGAAGGACGCCTCGGCCGATCAGCTGGCGGAGGCGGTCCGTGTGATCGCCGCCGGGGAGGCCCTCCTGGCACCGAACATCACGAAGCGTCTGATCACCGAGTTCTCCCGGATGGGGGCGCCGCGGGCGCCTTCGAAGGCGCGAATCGACGAGCTGACCGAACGGGAGACGGAGGTCCTGTCGCTGGTCGCCCAGGGCATGTCGAACGCGGAGATCGCCGAGCACCTGATCCTGGCCGAGCAGACGGTGAAGACGCATGTGGGCCGGATCCTCGTGAAGCTGGGCCTGCGGGACCGCACACAGGCCGCCGTGTTCGCGTACGAGACGGGTCTGATCCGTCCGACGGGCTACTGAGGCCACCGGGTAGTACTTGAGGGGGACCCCGGGAAATCCCCTTCAGCGGCGACGCGGACCAGGCCAGGGCCGACCTACCGTGGGGAGCATGACCGAGACGACCCACGGGGCGACCCCCCGGACACCCGAGATCAGGCTGGCTTCGGGCCTCATCCAGAGCCTGCGCCAGGATCTGGTCACCGATGCCTTCGCCTACCGCCCGCTGCCCCCGATGCGCACCGACGGGCCGCTGATCCGGCGGCTGCCGGCGCGGATACGAGTGGAGGCCGTCCACCTGCCGCATGCGGTCGTGTGCCTGCTGGCGTTCTTCGTACTGGTCTTCGCCTCCGCCACCGGGGGGCTGCCCCAGGCGGGTGCCCTGGTCATGGGGCTGCTCACGGCCGCCCCGATCCTGATGACCCTGGTGCGGCCCGTGGGGGCGTTCTGGGCGGCCGTCGCGGTCACCCTGATCTCCTCGGTCGTCAACTCGTGGGATCCCAACTGGCCGTGGGCGCCCGCCACGTTCGTCTCGTACCTCGCGACGATCGCCCTCGTCGCGATGCGCACCAGTCCCCGGACCGCCGGCTGGATGTGGTTGGTCACGGTGGCGATCGGTACCGGGGCGTCCGTCATGCTCAGCAGCGGCCAGAGCATCAACGTCGGCCCGATGGCCTTCACGGCGGCGTTCGTCCTGCTGACGGTCACCATCCGCAACATCCGCAGGCAGGCGGAGCAGGAGGTCACCGCGCAGCAGGAGGTCACGGCCGTCGAGCGGGACCGGCGCACGCTGCTGGAGGAGCGGACCACGATCGCGCGGGAGCTGCACGACGTGGTCGCCCACCACATGTCGGTGGTGGCCATCCAGGCGGAGGCCGCGCCGTACCGGGTGAAGAATCCGCCGCCGGAGCTGGAGGCCGTGTTCGTCACCATCCGGGAGAACGCGGTGGCGGCCCTGACGGAGCTGCGCCGGGTGCTGGGTGTCGTGCGCTCCGCGGACTACGAGGCCCCGGACGCCCCGCAGCCGACGCTGGCCTCGCTGGACGGGTTGCTGGCCAATGTGCGGGAGGCCGGGATGAGTGTGGACAAGACGGTGACGGGCGCGGTGCGCGAACTGCCGCCGGGGGTGGAACTGTCGGCCTACCGGATCATCCAGGAGGCCCTGAGCAACACCCTGCGGCATGCGCCGGGTGCGACGGCCGGTGTCGAGGTGTCGTACGTCCTCGGCGGGCTGGGGCTGCGGATCGTCAATGAGGCGGCGACCGGGGACGTGCGGCCCTCGCCGGGGGCCGGGCAGGGGGTCACCGGGATGCGTGAGCGGGTGGCCATGTTGGAAGGGGAGATGACGGCCGGGGAGCGGGCCTCCGGGGGGTACGAGGTGGCGGTGTTCATACCCGTGGCCACCAGCCGCACGGAGCCGGCGAGGGATCCGGCATGACGATCAGAGTGCTCATCGTCGATGACCAGATGATGGTCCGGGAGGGGTTCTCGGTCCTGCTGAACGCGATGGACGGCATCGAGGTGGCCGGGGAGGCGGTGAACGGCCGGGAGGCCATCGCGCAGGTGGCGGCGCTGCGTCCGGACGTGGTGCTGATGGACATCCGGATGCCGGAGATGAACGGGCTGGAGGCGACGCGGGAGATCGTGGCCGCCGACACGGACGCGAAGGTGCTGGTCCTGACGACCTTCGACCTCGACGAGTACGTGTACCAGGCGCTCCGGGCCGGGGCGTCGGGGTTCCTCCTCAAGGACGCGTCCGCCCGCCAACTGGCCGATGGGGTCCGGGTGGTGGCGGCCGGTGATGCTCTGCTGGCCCCGTCGGTGACCAAACGGCTCATCACGGAGTTCTCCAAGTTGTCGGAGACCCGCACGCACGTGGGGTCCGCGGGCGTCTCGGAGCTGACGGAGCGGGAGACCGAAGTACTGGTGCTGATCGCGCAGGGGCTGTCCAACGCGGAAATAGCGGACCGTCTGATCATCGCCGAATCCACCATCAAGACCCACGTGAGCCGGATCCTGGTGAAGCTGGGCCTGCGGGACCGCACGCAGGCGGCGGTGTTCGCGTACGAGACCCGGCTGGTGACCCCGGGCTAGGGGAGTCCGAAAAGTTGTCCACAGCTGTGGACAACTTTTCGGGCGGGCGGCGGGCAGGGCACTTCAGAGCTCAGGCCGGGAGGTCGCGGCGGCGCAGGGCGGTCAGGGCGGCAGCCAGGAGCACCACCGCCAGTGCGGTCAGTGTCAGTAGAGGTGCCCAGGTCAGAGGCTCGGAGCTCGGAAGTCTGGGCAGATGGGCGAAGGGAGAGAGGTCGAGCACCGCCCGGGGGAGGCCCAGCGCCGGGCCGATCCAGCCGAGCGCCAGCGCGACCCCGGCCACTGCCCAGCCGGCCACGGCGTATGTGGGGGCCGCGCCGTGCAGGAGGGCCGTGACGGCCCCGATCACCCAGACCGCGGGGAGCTGCGCGAGGCAGGCCCCGACGGTACCGGGGACGCCCCCGCCGTGGCCCAGGCCCAGGCCCAGGCCGCCCAGCAGCAGGATCAGCGCCGACCCGCCGAAGGCGACGGCCAGATGCCCCGCGGCCCAGCGCAGGCGGCCGACGGCGTGTGCCAGGACCGGCTCCGCGCGCTGTCCCGACTCCTCGGCGCCCAGGCGCAGTACCGCCGAGACGATGAAGAGGGCCGCGACCAGCCCGAGCATCCCGGCCATGGTCGCCAGGAAGGTGTCGGTGAGCCCGGCCGCTCCGCCCGTGCCGCCCATCCGTTCGATGATCTCCCGGGTCCTGGCGTTGTCGCCGACCAGCTCGGTGGCGCCGTCCGCCATCCCACCGAACACCGCGCCGGCCACCAGGAATCCGGTGCTCCAGCCGAGCAGCCCGCCCCGCTGCAGCCGCCACGCCAGTGCCCCGGCGCCGGAGAGCCGCCCCTCGGCCGGGCCCGGCCGGACCGCCAGGAAGCTCATGCCGAGGTCGCGGCGGCCGGCAAGCGCGTAGGCCCCGGCCGTCTGGGCGGCGAAGGCGGCCGCGAACAGGGCCAGCACCCACCAGCGTTCGGCCGCGAAGGCCCGTAGGTGTTCCAGCCAGCCCAGCGGTGAGACCCAGGTCAGAGCCGACGAACCGGCCGCGGAGCCCGCGTCACCCGCCGCGCGCAGCACGAAGGCCGCGCCGATCAGCGACCCGGCCAGCCCCTTGGCGAGCCGCGCGCTCTCGGTGACCTGCGCCGTGACGGCGGCCGCCGAAGCGAACAGCATCCCGGTGGCTCCGATACCGAGGCCCAGGGCGAGCGCGCCGCCCGCACCCCGCCCGGCGAGGCCGGCCGCGACGAGGGCGGCGACGAGGGCGTTGGCCACGAGGGCCGCCGCCAGTGCCGCGGTCAGCGGGGCCCGGCGCCCCACCATCGCCGCCGACAGCAGCTCCTGACGTCCCGTCTCCTCTTCCTCGCGGGTGTGCCGGACCACGATGACCAGGCTCATGATCCCGGCGAGCAGCCCGGCGAACACCCCACCCCGCCAGGCGGTCAGGGCGCCGATCGAGTCGCCGAAGGCGGGGCCGTAGAGGGCGCGGAGCGAGCCGTTGGTGTTCATCGTGGAGAGCAGGCGGGCCCGTTCGGCCGACGTCGCGTACACCGATTCGAGCGAGGCGGGCAGGCTGAGCACCAGGGCGGCCACGGCCAGGATCCACACGGGCATCAGGACGCGGTCGCGGCGCAGGGCCAGGCGCAGCAGGGCTCCGGTCCCGGCCAGTTGCCGGGACACCGGTCGGCGGCCCCTCATCGGAGCGCGCCCGCCTGGTCGTCCCGCGCGTAGTGGCGCAGGAAGAGCTCTTCGAGGGTCGGCGGGTTCGACGTCAGGGACCGCACCCCCGACGCGGCCAGCGACCGCAGGACGGCGTCCAGCTTGTCCGTGTCGGCCTGGAGGCGGATGTTCGGCCCCCGCACCTCCACGTCGTGGACTCCCGGCAGCTGCGCGAGTCCGTTCGGCGGTCCGGCGAGCTCGGCGCTGATCGACGTACGCGTGAGGTGGCGCAGTTCGGCGAGGCTGCCGGTCTCGACCGTGCGGCCGTTGCGGATGATGCTGACCCGGTCGCAGAGGGTCTCGACCTCGCTGAGGATGTGCGAGCTCAGGAGGATGGTGCGGCCGGCGGCCCGGGCCTCGGCGACGCAGCCCCGGAAGACCTCCTCCATCAGCGGGTCGAGGCCGGAGGTGGGCTCGTCCAGGATGAGCAGTTCGACGTCGGCGGCGAAGGCGGCGACGAGGGCGACCTTCTGCCGGTTGCCCTTGGAGTACGTACGCCCCTTCTTGGTCGGGTCGAGTTCGAACCGCTCGATCAGCTCGGCGCGCCGGGCCCGGTCGAGGCCGGCGCGTCCGCCGCGCAGGCGACCGTAGAGGTCGATGACTTCGCCACCGGAGAGGTTGCGCCACAGGGTGACGTCTCCGGGTACGTAGGCGATGCGGCGGTGGAGTTCGACGGCATCGGCCCACGGGTCCGCGCCGAGCAGCGCGGCGGTGCCCGAGTCGGCGCGCAGCAGGCCGAGCAGGACCCGGATCGCGGTGGACTTGCCGGCGCCGTTGGGGCCGAGGAAGCCGTGGACCTCACCAGTGGTGACCGCGAGGTCGAGTCCGTCCAGTGCGTGGGTGCGACCGAACGCCTTGTGGAGTCCGGCGACGCTGATTGCCTTCGTCATGGTTCCGAACATACGCTTCCTTCACAATTTTGTGAAGGTCGGGAATCACGTAAAGTCGGGAGGGTGGCGGAAGACATGAACACACGGGATGAGGAAGCGGTCTCCCGCTTCGTCGAGCGGTTCGCAGCGCAGCTGACCGAGGCGGGGATGCAGCGGATGGCGGCGCGCGTCTTCGCGCAGCTGCTCGCGAGCGACGGCGGGGCGATGACCTCGGCGGAGCTGGGCGAGGCCCTGCGGATCAGCCCCGCGGCGGTGTCGGGGGCCGTCGCCTACCTGTCCCAGGTCAACATGGTCAGCCGGGAGCGCGAGCCGGGCTCACGGCGCGACCGCTACGTCCTGCACAACGAGCTCTGGTACGAGACCTTCACCCGCCGGGACCAGATCCTGACCCTCTGGGAGAAGACCCTGCGCGACGGCGCGGCCGGCCTCGGTCCCGACACGCCCGCGGGGAGCCGGGTCGCCGAGACGGCGGCGTTCTTCGAGTTCATGCAGGCGGAGCTGCTGGGCCTGATGGACCGCTGGCGCACCCACCGCGCGACGCTGAACCTGCCGTAGCCACCACCCCGTGGAGATCCGGACGGTGGGGACGCCGAGGGCGTGCGTGCGCGCCCGCGATGTCCGCCGCCGGGGAGTCCCCGATCATCCAGGCCGACCCCAGGTCCACCCCAGGCAAGCGCCGGCCAGCGCCGCCGCCGCGCGGAACAGCTGCGGCGCGGGCTTCTGGTGGCCGATCGCCGCGGAGATCACTCATCCGTGGACCAGCGGGAGCACGACCCCGATCGGCCCCGCCGAAGTCCAGGATCGTCCCGACGGCCTCCTCGGGCATACGGGACCCGTCCCGCCCGGCCCTGGCCCGCGCGAGGGTCTCCCGCGGCCTGTGGCCACAGGCGTCCGCCGCCATCAGCCGCTCCAGCTCGGCGACCGGCAGGCCGTGCCCCGCCAGCCCCTCGCGCACGAGGCGCGGTCCAGGTCCAGGTCCAGGTCCAGGTCCAGATCCAGGTCCAGGTGGCCCCCCGCGGGCCCGGGGCCAGGCCATCCGCGAGCCGACCTCATCGCCCCCGTCGCCACCGTCGGAGCGGCCGCCTCCGCCTGTGCGCGCCCCGCCGCCACAGCCTGCGCGCCCGGCCCAGCTCCCGTGCGCGCGGCGCCCACACCACGGCGCCCGGCCCCGGTTCCCCGGCCAGCCACACGATTCGCTCGTCCGGAGGTTCGGGGGCGTCAGACTCCGCCGGTGAGGGCGGGAGCGCCGACTGCGGAAGGGCCGGGTCGCTACGGGGCCACGCGTGGGGCGGCAGCACCCGCCGCCCCAGCGGCCCCAGGGTCAACACCCGGGAGGCGGCACCACTGCCGCTGCCACCGCCACTGCTCCCGCCCAGGACGAGCAGGGGCGGCAGCCCGCGCCCCCGCACCACTTCCACGTCGTACGCGGTCCAGCGCAGCCCCGGATCCCGCAGGAGGCCGCGCACGCGCTGGGCGACGTAGAGCTCCCGGAGCGCGACGAGCACCGGCAGGCACAGCAGCCCCATCAGCACGAACTGCAACGGCGCCGGGCGGGTGACCAGCGCCCCGATCACCGCGGGCCAGCACATCACCGGCAGCAGACAGATCAGCACCGCGTCCTGCCGCCAGTCCCTCAGCGCGTCCCGCACGGCCGCCCCACCGGGCGGCCCACCACCCTCCGGCCCGGGCCCGGGCCCGGGCCCGGGACCGGAACCGGGACCGGGCCTCGGGTCCGGCTCCCGGCTCACCACGAGGAGTCCCACGGAACGTCCACGATCCGGGCCACCGCGCCCTCCCCCGCGTCAGCGTTGCAGCGGCAGTGTCAGCCCCCACGCCGCCGGGCGCAAGGTCCACGTACGACGCCGGACGGGGCCGGCGACGCCGACGTCGGACCGGTAGCGGAAATCCGCCCCGGAGACCGTCACGGTCTCCGCCCGCGCCCGCACGACGGTGCCCGTGCCGGCACCCGCACCGGACCCGGCACCCGCACCCGCACCCGCACCCGCACCCGCACCCGCAGCGTCACCCATCCGGACCAGTACGTCCGCCAGCCCGTCGCCCTCCCGGGCCGACACACGGACGTCCTCCACCATCCGGTCCACGTCCGCCAGCAGCACCCCGTCGGCCTCCACGCGCAGCCGGTACCCGACGCCGGAGCGCGCCGGGGCCGGCCCGGGCGGCCGGACGAACGTGCGGACCAGCGAGCGGTACGCACTCCACACCGACGGCCCGGTCGGCCGCGGCACGGCCCCGGGAGGGGGCGGGATCCCGATCCCGCCCAGGACCACCCCGTCGCTGTCGTCGACGAGCAGGTCCCGCATGGCGACGGCCCCTTCCAGGACCGCCCGTGCGGCCGACACGGCCGACAGCGGTACACCCAGTTGCCGCGCCAGGACCAGCGACCCCGCCGGACCCACGGGAATCAGCGAAACGGCCCCCTCGGACAGCGCCCGCTCACGGTGCAACAGCCCGACGGCCCGTACGAGCGCGCGGTCGTCGCCCACGATCACCGGCTGCCGATGACCCCGGCGGGCAAGGGCCCGCGCAAACTCCTCCGGTGAGTCCGGGAGGCAGATTTTCGCCGCGGCTCCCGCTGACAGAACATCTTTCGCGATTCGCACGGACTCGCCGTCAAGACGGCGGGCGACCGGGTCGACGAGCACGAGCAGGCCGCCTACCGGCGCGCCCGCATGGCTCATGGTGGGCTCTGGAGCCGACACCTCGGTCCTTCCTCGGGTAGCATCTTTGTGCAAGAGGCCCTTGCGCTATTGCGCCAGGGCCTTCGTCTATTCCGGGGTACCGGTCCGACGGCTCAGCCTGCGGTGTACATCGTCGTACGCCCCCTGACCTTGGACATGCCCCATCCGGAAGAGGTGTACGCCTGTGCCCGCTCTTGTGCTGCTCGGAGCTCAGTGGGGTGACGAGGGCAAGGGAAAGGCCACCGACCTGCTCGGTGGATCCGTTGACTATGTAGTGCGTTACCAGGGCGGCAACAACGCCGGCCACACGGTCGTCGTGGGCGACCAGAAGTACGCGCTGCACCTTCTCCCTTCCGGCATCCTCTCTCCCGGATGCACCCCGGTCATCGGCAACGGTGTCGTCGTCGACCCGGCCGTCCTGCTCTCCGAGCTGCGCGGCCTCAACGAGCGCGGCATCGACACCTCCAAGCTGCTGCTCAGCGGCAACGCGCACCTGATCACGCCGTACAACGTCACCCTCGACAAGGTCGGCGAGCGCTTCCTCGGCAAGCGCAAGATCGGTACGACCGGCCGCGGCATCGGACCGACCTACGCGGACAAGATCAACCGCATCGGCATCCGCGTCCAGGACCTCTACGACGAGTCGATCCTCACCCAGAAGGTCGAAGCGGCGCTCGAGGGCAAGAACCAGCTCCTCGCGAAGCTGTACAACCGCCGTGCGATCGACCCGGCCCAGATCGTCGAAGAGATGCTCCAGTACGCGGAGCAGATCAAGCCGTACGTCGCCGACACCACCCTGATCATCAACGACGCGCTCGACGAGGACAAGGTCGTGCTCTTCGAGGGCGGCCAGGGCACGCTGCTCGACGTCGACCACGGCACGTACCCCTTCGTCACCTCCTCGAACCCGACCGCCGGTGGCGCCTGCACCGGTGCGGGCGTCGGCCCGACGAAGATCAGCCGCGTCATCGGCATCCTGAAGGCCTACACGACCCGCGTCGGTGCCGGCCCGTTCCCGACCGAGCTGTTCGACGCCGACGGTGAGGCCCTGCGCCGCATCGGCGGCGAGCGCGGCGTGACCACCGGCCGCGACCGCCGCTGCGGCTGGTTCGACGCCCCGATCGCGCGCTACGCGACCCGCGTCAACGGTCTGACGGACTTCTTCCTCACCAAGCTGGACGTGCTGACCGGCTGGGAGGAGATCCCGGTCTGCGTCGCGTACGAGATCGACGGCAAGCGCGTCGAGGAGCTCCCGTACTCGCAGTCGGACTTCCACCACGCGAAGCCGATCTACGAAAACCTCCCCGGTTGGTCCGAGGACATCACCAAGGCCAAGACCTTCGCGGACCTCCCGAAGAACGCCCAGGCGTACGTCAAGGCCCTCGAGGAGATGTCGGGCGCCCCGATCTCCGCGATCGGCGTCGGCCCCGGCCGCACCGAGACGATCGAGATCAACTCGTTCCTGTAGTCCGTGCCGGCAAAACCGGACGTGAGGGGCGGGGCTCCCGTGAAGGAGCCCCGCCCCTCACATGTGCCCGGGGTAGTTGGGGACACCGGGCCGCCACCGGGGACATCTGCCGCCACCGGGTATACCGGTTGATCCCGCCCCGGGGAGGCAGGGTAGAAAGGGACCTTGAGTACAGGTCCGATTCGGCCAATCCGCATTCCCGGGGGGGGAATCCACACCATGCGCACCCGTGCGCTCGCCAGAGCGCTCACATCCCTGCTCGCCGTCTCCGCCCTGACCGTCCTGGTCCCGGCGGCCACGGCGTCGGCCGCCAATCCCACCGAGTGCACCGTCACCCGGGCCAGCAACACCACGAACCTGCTCCCCGGCCAGCGCCTCAACCCGGGCGCGAGCCTCGTCCCGACGCCGGGCAAGCCCGAGCTGGTCATGCAGCCCGACGGGAATCTCGTCGTGTACGCGATCGGCAACCCCGGCGGGCCCAAGCTCGCGCTGTGGCACAGCGGAACGTACGGCAATCCGGGCGCGTACGCCCTCATGCAGGACGACGGCAACTTCGTCGTCTACAAGAAGGGCGGCGGCCCCGACAAGGGCGGCGCACTCTGGGCCACCGGCACCTACGGCAGCCGGACCGACAGGACCGTCCAGGCCTCGTTCATCGACTGGGGCGAGCTCACGGTGACCGGCCGCAGCGACGGCAATCCGGGCTGGCGCAGCGGCACCATGAATCAGCACGCGATGATCTGCTCGAACGCACCGGGCCGCATCGTGCCGATCTGGGAGCAGGGCAACTGGGCCCAGTCCGCATCCGTGTGGCTGGTGCTCCAGAAGGACAACAACCTCGTCATGTACCGCAAGCGGGACGGCAAGGCCATCTGGAGCAGCGGCACCTACGGTGCGGGCAACCCCTCGGCCGGCAACAACGGCGCCCTGTACATGGAAATGCTGAGCAACGGCGACCTGGCCCTGCGGGAGTACTCCCCGAACTACACGATCCGCTGGCACACCGGCACCGCCGGCAGCGACGCCTACGCCCTGCTCCAGGACGACGGCAACCTCGTCGTCTACAAGAAGGGCGGCGGCCCCGGCAAGGGCGGCGCCCTCTGGGCCACCGGCACGTACAACCAGATCTGACCCACCACTGGGGGAATCACCCATGCACAACCGCCTGCTCCGCAGCGCGTTCACATCCCTGCTCGCCGCCGTGGCCCTGACCGCCCTGGTCCCCGCCACGGCGGGCGCCGCCACCCCGACCGACCGGGTCGCCTGCGAAAGCGGCACCTCGGGCGGCCCCGTCTCCATGAAGCACCCCGGCGAACGCCTTGTCTCCGGCGAGACCCTGGCCAGCCCGCTCCGCAACACCGAGCTGGTCATGCAGGCCGACGGCAACCTCGTGCTGTACGCCCTCGGCAACCCGGGCGGCTACAAGCTTCCCCTGTGGAGCACCGGCACCTACGGCAACCCGGGCGCCTACGCGGCCATGCAGGCCGACGGCAACTTCGTCGTCTACAAGAAGGGCGGCGGCGACCGGACCGGCGGGGCTCTCTGGAGCACCGGGACGTACGGCGACCGGACCGACACCTACCCGGGGGTCTACCTCCGCACCGACGGCGAGTTCTACGTCGAGGGCCGCAGCTGGTCCTACACCTACGTCTGGTCCACCAACGCCGTCGAACGCGGCGCCAAGGTGTGCGCGGCCACCGAGCAAGTCCCGCTGTGGCCCTGGCTGCCCGGCAACTGGGGCCAGTCCGCCACCGTGTGGATGGTCCTCCAGAAGGACAACAACCTCGTCATCTACCGCAAGAGCGACGGCAAGGCCATCTGGAGCAGCGGCACCTACGGGGCCAAGTCCCGGGTGGATCTGACGATGGACCCGAAGGGTGACCTGATCCTCCGCGAACGCGACCGCGAGAACACTCTCCGCTGGCACACCGGCACGGCGGGCAACAAGGGCGCTTACGCCCTGCTCCAGGACGACGGCAACTTCGTGGTCTACAAGAAGGGTGGCGGCCCGGGCAAGGGCGGCGCACTGTGGGCGACGGGGACCTACAACAAGGTCTGACGGCCGAGCGGGGCCCGGGGGAACGACTTCCCCGGGCCGAGCAGGACCGGAGCCCCGGGGCAGGGCCGGAGGGGGCGCGGTGTCAGGCCTGCCGACCTCGTAGTAGCGGTCCGGGCCACCTCCGCGAAGAAGGGCATGCCGCCTCTCTACCAGGCCAGCTGCGCGATCTCCTCCGACACCACGGCGCACGCGTCGGCCGCCGGGTCGATGAGCGGGAAGTGACCGACCTCGTCCAGCAGGGTCAGGCCCACCGTCTCCCCCGCGTGCGCGGCCGCCGCCACGTACGCCTCGGACACGGCCTCCGGGACCACGATGTCGCTCCGCCCCTGGACCACCGCCGTCGCGATGCCCGTCGGGAGCAGCGCGGCCGGATCGGCGTACGGGCGGCGCTCCTCGAAGCCGGCCGCCCCACCCAGCAGTTGCGCCGAGGCACCCCCGCACACCCCGAGCTCCTCCGCCACGGTGAAGTCCGCGATGGGGGCCAGCGCCACCACCCCGCGCAGCGGTGGCGCGGAGCTCAGCCTCCAGTGGGCAGGTGAGTCGTACGGGAGCACGTGCCGGGCGGCCGCCCACAGTGCGAGGTGGCCGCCGGCCGAGTGGCCGGTCAGCACCGTGCGGCGCGGGTCCGCCTCGGGCAGGCAGCCGGCGGCCAGGTCGGGCAGGGCGTCGAGGGCTGCGGCCACGTCGTCGAAGGTCTCGGGCCAGCGGCCGGCCACCGGACCTCGCACGTCCTGGTGGGGCAGTGAACTTCCGCGCCGGTACTCGACATTGGCGACGGCGAAACCCTGGCGGGCCAGGAAGTCCACGAAGGGGGTGATGTGCTGCCGGTCGTACGGGGCGCGCCACGCTCCGCCGTGCAGGACGACCACCAGCGGGGCGGAGTGCGGCTGGCCGGCCGCGCGCTCCGCGCGCGGGGCGTAGAAGTCGACGATCTGGTCGGGGTGTTCGCCGTAGGCCGCCGTCGCGTCGGGGGCGACGGGCGGATGGGAGAAGGCCGAGGCGGCCTCGGCGGCGTCCCGTTCGACTGCGGGGTCCGTCATCGGCTCAACCTCCGGTAACGCATGGGACAGGGGGGACTGGTGTTCCGGTGTTACGGCAGAGCGGGACCGTATCAGGCCGGAACGGGCCCCTCCGTGGCGGGCCGAGGAGATACCGCCGCGGGCGGGGCCGTAGCCCCGCCCGCGCGGTGATGTGACGTTTCGCTACCGGTTCACCCGAAAATGTGACCCAGTGTCCGGGCAGCACGCTCCGCGTCGGCGAAACCGACGTACAGCGGGGTGAACCCGAAACGCAGGACGTCGGGGGCGCGGAAGTCCCCGATCACCCCGCGTGCGATGAGCTCGCTCATGACCCCGGCCGCGTTCTCCGTGCGCAGCGAGACCTGGCTGGCGCGCTGCCCGTGCCCGGCCGGGGTGACCGGCTCGACCTTGCCCGCCGGGACGTACGCCGCCACGCAGTCGAGGAAGAAGTCGGTCAGCGCGAGCGATTTCGCGCGGACCGCTTCGACGGACACCCCGTCCCAGGCGTCCAGCGCGGCCTCGAGGGCGAGCAGGGACAGGATGTCGGGAGTCCCGACGCGCGCCCTGCGCACGCCCTGCGCGGCCTCGTAGGACGGGGTCATCGCGAACGGGTCCGCATGGCCGTTCCAGCCCGGCAGCGGGGAGTCGAAGGCGGGCTGGTGACGGGCGGCGATGTACAGGTACGCGGGGGCTCCGGGGCCTCCGTTGAGGTACTTGTACGTGCAGCCGACCGCCAGGTCCACGCCGTGCGCGTCGAGGCCGACGGGCAGGGCTCCGGCCGTGTGGCACAGGTCCCAGACGACGACCGCCCCGACGGCGTGCGCCGCCGCGGTGAGCGCGGGCAGGTCGTGGAGGCGGCCGGTGCGGTAGTCGGCGTGATTGAGGAGGACCACGGCCGTGTCGGCGGACATCGCCGCGGCCGCCGCCGAAGGATCGACCGGAACCACGCGCAGGCCCGTCATACGGGCCGCCGACTCGGCGATGTAGCCGTCGGTGGGGAAAGTGGCGGCGTCCACGAGCATCTCGGTCCGGCCGGCCCCGGCCAGGCGGGCGGCGCCCACCAGGGCCTTGAAGAGGTTGACGCTGGTGGAGTCACCGACGACGACCTGGCCGGCGGCGGCACCGACCAGCGGGGCTATCCGGTCGCCCACGCGCTCGGGGGCGTTCCACCAGTTGGCCTCGCCCTCGGTCCAGGACCGGATGAGCCGGGTGCCCCACTGCTCGGTGACGACCTCCGCGAGGCGGGCGGCGACGCCCGCCGGGAGCGCGCCAAGGCTGTTCCCGTCGAGGTAGACGACGCCCTCGGGCAGGACGAAGCGTTCGCGGAGCTTGCCGAGGTCGTCGGCGGCGTCGAGCTCGGCGGCCCGCCGCGCCAGATCGGGCACGGTCGGCTCAGACATGGCTGCGCGCCGTCCAGAGCTCCGGGAAGACGTTCTTCGTGGCGCGCTTCTCCAGCCAGGTCACGCCCGCCGAACCGCCGGTGCCCGTCTTCGCACCCATCGCGCGCCGCGTGGCCACCAGGTGGTCGTTGCGCCAGCGCCAGACCAGCTCCGCCACGTCCGTCAGGACCTCGCCGAGGCGGTGCAGGTCCGGGTGGGCGTCCGGGCTCGCGTACAGGCCGGTCCAGACGGCCTCGACGTCGGGCGAGGACTCGTAGCGCCGGGTCAGGTCGCGGTCCAGGACGGACGCCGGGACGGGAAGGCCGCGCCGGGCGAGGAGGCGCAGGACCTCGTCGTAGAGGCTGGGCTCGTGCAGGGCCTTCTCCAGCTCCGCGTGGACGCGCGGCGCGCCGCGGTGCGGGACCAGCATGGAGGCGGACTTGTCGCCGAGCAGGAACTCCATGCGGCGGTACATCGCCGACTGGAAGCCGGAGCCCTCGCCGAGGGCGGCGCGGTACGCGTTGAACTGGCCCGGGGTCAGCTGGGCGAGGGGGCGCCAGGAGGCGTTGAGGGCCTCCAGCTCGCGGAGGGATCGTTTCAGCGCATCCATCGCGACGGGGATCCGGTCCTCGCGCAGCGCCCGCGCGGCGGTCTCCCACTCGTGGACGATGACCGTGAACCACAGCTCCATGACCTGGGTGGTGACCAGGAAGACCATCTCGCCCGGGTCTTCCGAGCGCAGGTGCTGGAGGTGGGTGAGGACGTCCGCCTGGACGTAGTCCTCGTAGGGGGTCGTGCCGGCGAAGTCGAGGTTCGGGGTGTCCGAACCGCCGTCTCCGGAGGCATCAAGGGCGTGCGACATCGCTGTCTCCTCGATACGTGCTTCCGGGTAGCGGTCCGCTCCTTCCGTGAGGTGAGTGGAGCTCCGGTCCCCTGTCCGCATCATAAGACCGGCGTGCCACAGGGCTTCAATAGTCAGTGGTGTACGTCACATTCCGCGACCGGGCGGGGTCCGGTGGAGTCCCGCCCGGTCCCGGACGTCACACGTCAGGCGCCGAGGACGTCCGCGGCGGTCTGCGAGGAGTCGCGCAGGAAGGTCGAGCAGCGCTCGAACTCCTCCTTCTCCTCGATCGCACCGGCCGCGCGGGCCAGGGCGTTCAGGGCGCGCAGGAAGCCGCGGTTCGGCTCGTGCTCCCACGGCACCGGGCCGTGGCCCTTCCAGCCCGCGCGGCGCAGCGCGTCGAGACCGCGGTGGTAGCCCGTACGGGCGTACGCGTACGACTCGACCGTGCGGCCGGCCGCGAAGGCCTCGTCGGCGAGGACCGCCCAGGCGAGGGAGGAGGTCGGGTGCGCGGCCGCCACCTCGACGGCGGGGGTGCCCGCCGCGATGGCCTCGCGGCCCGGCTCGTCGGGGAGGTGGGTGGGGGCGGGGCCCCCGAGGAGGTTCTGGTGAAGAGACATGCGCACCAGTCTGGCGGATGGGGGATGCGGACATGCCGCAAGGGCCCGGCCCCGCCGTCCGTGGACGGTGGAACCGGGCCCTTCCTCGAGTCGGCCGAACCGCTCGGCGACTACTTGAGCTTGGTGCCCGTGGAACGCAGGTTCGCGCAGGCCTCGGTGACGCGCGCGGCCATGCCGGCCTCGGCGGCCTTGCCCCACGTGCGGGGGTCGTACTTGGACTTGGTGCCGACCTCGCCGTCGACCTTCAGGACCGCGTCGTAGTTGCGGAACATGTGGTCCACGACCGGGCGGGTGAAGGCGTACTGGGTGTCGGTGTCGAGGTTCATCTTCACGACGCCGTTCTCCAGCGCGGTGGCGATCTCCTCGGCCGTGGAGCCCGAGCCGCCGTGGAAGACGAAGTCGAACGGCGAGGACTTGCCGTACTTCTCGCCGACACCGGCCTGGAGGTCCTTGAGGAGCTCGGGGCGCAGGACGACGTTGCCCGGCTTGTAGACGCCGTGCACGTTGCCGAAGGAGGCGGCCAGCAGGTAGCGGCCCTTCTCGCCCAGGCCCAGGGCCTCTGCGGTGCGCAGCGCGTCGTCGACGGTGGTGTACAGCTCGTCGTTGATCTCGTGGCTGACGCCGTCCTCCTCGCCACCGGTCGGGGTGATCTCGACCTCGAGGATGATCTTCGCGGCGGCGGCCTTGGCCAGCAGCTCCTGGCCGATGGCCAGGTTGTCGGCCAGGGTCTCGGCGGAGCCGTCCCACATGTGCGACTGGAAGAGCGGGTTCAGACCGCGGGCCACGCGCTCGGCGGAGATCTCGATCAGCGGGCGGACGTAGGTGTCCAGCTTGTCCTTGGGGCAGTGGTCCGTGTGCAGCGCGACGGTGATGTCGTACTTGGCGGCCACGATGTGCGCGAACTCGGCCAGGGCGGCGGCGCCGGTGACCATGTCCTTGTTGTACTGGCCACCCAGGAACTCCGCACCACCGGTGGAGATCTGGATGATGCCGTCGCTCTCGGCCTCCGCGAAGCCGCGCAGCGCAGCGTGCAGGGTCTGGGTCGAGGTCACGTTGATCGCCGGGTAGGCAAACTTGCCTGCCTTCGCCCGGTCGAGCATCTCGTTGTAGACCTCGGGGGTTGCGATGGGCATCTGTCCGCTCCTTGGATGTGCGGGGAGTGTGCTTATTGCGGGCCCTGACCTGGGGGCGACGTTGCCGTCGTGGCCATCTTTCCAGACTCCGCGGCACACTCCACCTCGGTGGAGGCGGCGCGCGGGCCGAACCAGGTGGAGTGTTTCACGTGAAACACTCCACCCCGCCGGAAAACCGCAGGTCAGGACCTGCTTCAGGACTCCTGGGGACCTAAGTCACCAGTTGTGCGAAAGCACGGCCCGGCGTCCGAGGACTAGGACAGACCGAGGTCGCCCAGCTGGTAGCCCGTGAGGTAGGGCAGGCCGGCCGCGGCGATGGCGTCGGCCGCGCCGCGGTCGACGATCGTCGCGACGGCGACGACCTCGCCGCCGGCCTCGCGGACCGCCTCGACGGCGGTCAGCGGGGAACCGCCGGTGGTCGAGGTGTCCTCGACCACCAGGCAGCGCTTGCCCTTCACGTCGGTGCCCTCGATACGGCGCTGCATGCCGTGCGCCTTCTGCGCCTTGCGGACCACGAAGGCGTCCAGGCGCGCCCCGCGCGCGGCGGAGGCGTGCAGCATCGAAGTGGCGACCGGGTCGGCGCCCAGGGTCAGGCCGCCGACGCAGTCGAACTCCAGGTCGGCGGTGAGGTCGAGCATGACCTGGCCGACCAGGGGGGCCGCCTCGCCGTCCAGGGTGATCCGGCGGAGGTCGATGTAGTAGTCGGCCTCGCGGCCGGAGGAGAGGATCACCTTGCCGTGCACGACGGCCTTGTCCTTGATCTGCTGCAGAAGCGCATCGCGTACGTCACTCATGGCCCCGAGCTTAATTGGGCGCTACCCCAGGCGCCGCCACGTCCACGTCGTGGAGATCTCCAGCGGGTCCACCGGGGTGACCAGCTGCGGGAGGCTGTTCAGCCCGTTCGGCGGGCCCGACTGCGGCTCCACGCAGACGGCCTCGGGCTCCTCGTCGTAGACGACGACCCATTCGGAGCGGCTGGCGACCTTCAGCTCCAGCGCATCGGGCCACGTGAGGGTGACGTCGACGCCGTAGGGCATGCCGAAGCAGTCGTCCCAGGGACCGGGCTCGGGGTCGATGCGGTTGCCGGTGGGGAGGTGGTCGTCGCCGCGCTCCTCCTGCCATGCCGCGTCGAATTCGATGCGCACGTCCTCGCCGCCGTTGCCGAGGTTGCGGTGGAACCAGGGGTGCCAGCCGGCCTGCGCCGGGAAGGAGTCCCCGTAGGTCTCGATGCCCATGGTCAGGGTCAGCGCGTTCTCGCCGAGCTCGAAGATCTGGGTGACGAGGCCCTCGTAGGGCCACGGGTCGGCGAGCGGGTACGTGAACGCGGCCTCGGTGTCCGTGGCCCGGGCCCGGCGCCAGGCGGCATCGCGGCCGAAGCCGTGGATGGCGTGCGGCGGGTGGTTGAGCGGCAGCTGGTGCAGGGTCGCACCGTCCTGGAACTGCCCGTTCCTGGTCCGCCCGCACCAGGGGACCATCGGGAAGGACCCGTAGTGCTCCCCCTGCCGCAGCAGCTCCGTCCCGTCGATGCGCAGACTGCTGATCCGGCAGCCGTTCTCCTGGTCGATGGTCACCTCGGCGCCGCCGGCGCGCAGTTGCGTACTCATGCCATGACCTTAGTCAGATCGGCGGGGTGATCAGCCCCACCCGGAAAGGCGGGCGTCCGGGTGGTCCGCGGTGCGGCCGGTCCGGCCGGTCCACGGGGGCCTCAGCTCCGGCGGCGCAGGGCGCGGCCCAGGAGGACAGCCGAGGCCACGGCCACGGCGGCGGCCGGGGCGATCCAGCGGAGGTTGGGGTTCGAGCCGGCGGAAGTGGGGGCCGGGACGGGGGCGTAGCGGCCGCGCGGAGGTGCGTGGTCGACCTCCTCCGCGCTGCGGCCGATCATCGTGCGGCGGGCGTGGGCGGCCTCGGCGGGCGGGCGCGAGGGGCCCCCTAGGTCCCCGAGCTCCGCCATGCCCTCGAAGGTGCCCTCCATGAAGGGGTCCAGCGACGGGGGCGGGACCTCGGTGTCGAACACGGAGGCGCTGACCTCGGTGATGTCCGGGCCGGCGGCGGAGTCGGAGTCCGCGTCCACGTCCGCGTCCAGCCCCGGGTCCGCGTCCACATCCGCATCCGCGTCGGCGACGTCGGCGGTGGCGGCGTCCGAGGCCTCCGAGGCCGCGTCCGACCCCCGACCCAGGCCCCGGTCCGCGTCCGCCTCCAGGCCCCGCTCCGCCTCCACATCCGCGTCCAGGGGGCCGGCGAGTGGGGCGGGGGGTGCCCCGGGGTCGGTGGGGGCGTCGTCGACCGCGAGGGCCGCGAGGTGTCCGGCGGCGCGGTCCAGGAGGCGGTGGGCGGCGGTGGCGGCGGCTTCCGGGCCGAAGGCGGCGGCTCGCCCGTCGGCGGCGGACTCGGCGGTGAACTCCAGCCGGGTACCGCCGTCGGCCTCGATCAGCCGCAGGTCGAGGGAGAACTTCACGGTTCCGCTCCCCCGCACCTCGGTGCCCTCGCCCGTGACGGCGAACCGGTCGGGACCCCGCTCGGTGACGGCGAGGGCGCCGCGATAGGTCACGGTGTGCCCCCCGGCCCGCACCTTCAGCCGGCCCGACAGCGGCCCGGCCTCGGTGTCGGCGTCCTGCTGGAGCCCCGGCACGCAGCGCGCCACCCGGGCGGGATCGCGCAGCACGGCGCGGACGTCGGCGGCGGGGACCGGAACGAACACCTGATGCTCCATGCGGTCGAGACTACCGACGCGGCCCTTCCCCGTCAGGGAAGCGGACGGGTTCGCCGCGGTCGCGCGCAGCGCAGGGGCCTACGAGTACCTCGGGTGCGGCAGCGTCGACGGCGGGAGGCCGGTCAGCCGGGTGCGCTCCGTGTCCCGGGCGGCGTCGGCCAGGGACTGCGTGGACAGCGAGCGCAGCGCGGGCGTGTCCCGGTCCACGCGCAGCCGGGGGACGCTCTCGCGGGCCGCGAGGACGAAGCCCCAGTCCTGCGGCAGCGCGGTCGCGGAGGCGGCGCCGAGCGCCCGGTCGGGACCGGCGGCGAAGCCCGACAGGCGGCCGCCCGCGCTGTAGGGGGCGGTGAGCAGACCGGCCGCGCGCAGGGTGGCCTCGACGGTCCAGTAGGTACGGGGCCTGGTGGCGGGCGGTCCCGCGTGGACGGCGAGCCTCCCGCCGGGGCGCAGGGCCCGCGCCGCCAGCCCGTAGAACTCCTGCGAGTACAGCTTCGTGCTGGGGGTGATGCCGGGGTCGGGCAGGTCGGAGACGATGACGTCGAAGCGGCCCTGGGCGGCGGGTCCGCGCAGCCAGCGGAAGGCGTCCTCGGTGACGACCCCGAGGCGCGGGTCCTCGTACGCCCGGGCGTTGAGCGCGGAGAGCATCGGGTCGGTGCGGGCCAGCCGCACGACTCCGGGGTCGAGCTCGACGACGGTCACGGCGACGACGTCGCGGTAGCGCAGCACCTCACGGGCGGCGAGGCCGTCGCCCCCGCCGAGGACCAGGACCCGGCTGTGCGGGCCGGTCATCGCGGGGTGCACGAGGGCTTCGTGGTAGCGGTACTCGTCGTATCCGCTGACCCGCAGGCGGCCGTCGAGGAAGAGGTCGAGGGAGCGCGGGGAGCCGGTCGGGGGCCCGGTGAGGACCAGCTCCTGGACTCCGGTCTGTACGGCGACGCGGACCTCCCCGCCGTAGACCGCGCGCCGGGCCACGCGTTCGAAGTCGTCGGCCAGCACGGTGGCGCAGCCCAGCACGGCGAGGACGGTGACGTTGGCGGCGACGAGCAGCCAGCGGGCGCGGGGACTCAGGTCCCGGCGGAACAGCCACAGGACGAGGCCGCCGCCCGCGGTGGCGTTGACGGTGCCGGTGAGCATCGCGCCGGTGAGCTGGCCGAGGACGGGCAGGACCAGGAAGGGGAAGGCGAGGCCGCCGACCAGCGCGCCGACGTAGTCCGCGGCGAACAGGTCGGCGACGGCGCCGCCCGCGTCCTGTCTGCGGATGCGCTGGATCAGGACCATTAGGAGTGGGATCTCAGCGCCGATGAGGACGCCGATGGCGAAGGAGAAGGCGACGAGCGCGGGCCGGGACTCCCCCAGCCAGGCGAAGCTGGCGTAGAGCGCCATGGCCGAGAGGCCGCCGAGGAGGGCGAGGGCGGCCTCCACGGCGGCGAAACCGAAGGCGGGGCGGGCGCGCAGGGCCTTGGCGAGCAGGGATCCGACGCCCATGGCGAAGACCATGACGGACAGCACGACCGACGCCTGGGTGACGGAATCACCGATGAGGTACGAGCCGAGGGCGAGCAGCTCCAGTTCGTATACGAGCCCGCAGGCGGCGCAGACGAACACGGTGGCCAGGACGAGGAGTCGGCCGGCCCGGGGCCGTACAGGCAGGGCGGCCGGGACGCGGGCCACACCGCGCGGCTCCGGAGCCGGGAGCACCCCGCGCGGGGCGGAACGGTCGATCATGAAGCGAACCGTACGTCACCGCCTGCTCGCATCCGGTCACCCACATGGGTGTAAGTGGCGCACCGGTTGGGGCAGTTGGCGTAACCGCCGGGCAACTCCGCGACCCCGTACCCCCGCGCCCCGGAACTCCGCGCCCCCTAGATGAGCACCGGCGACTGCGCGCCCGCGGCCGCCGCCGCGCCCGGAACCGCCGTCGCGGCCGCCGCCGCGCCCGCCGGGCCGCCGGGCGCGGCCGTCCGTACGCCGACCCGGGTGCGGGTGGCCACGAGCTGCCCTTCCTGCGGGTACGCGTGCCAGGTCCGCCACCGGACCTGGCCCTCGTAGCGCTGCGCGAGCATGGCGGTGAAGGCGTGCGGGCTGCCCGGGAAGGTCCCGGCGAGCCCGTTCGGGTGATCCGCGACCAGCGCGAGCAGTTCCTGCGCCCGGCCCGCGAAGGAGCCGCGCGAGAGGTTCTCGACCCGCGCGGCGAACTCGTACTCCCAGTCGCCGACGCGCTTGGCGACGCCGAGCGGAAGCGGGGTGCTGCTGCCGGGCATACAGGCGACGGTCTCCGAACAGAGCACGTCCCCCTCCTCCAGGAGCACCTGATGGGAGGCGCCGAGCAGGCGCAACTCGACTTTTGCGCCAGCCAGTTCGAGGTTCAGTACGGCCAGGGCGGGCAGCCGCTCCCGACCCAGGGCCCAGGCGAGATCGGCGGCACGCGTGTCGGTGTAGGTGGTCTGGAGGGTCGTGAGCATGAGTCGGCTCCGCAAACGCGCGAGGGAGATGGGCCGGGGCCCGCCAGCGGTAGTCAACGGGTGGGGGGACACCGGCACGGGTCCACAGGAAGTCCAGGGAGGTCCGAGGACTGGTCTACTCAACCGAGGGAATCATGAAAGGCACGGCACTCACAGCGTTTTTACCCAACTTGACGGGGTTTACATCCCCTCGGGGGCTACTCAGTTCACGTGTTCAACAACATGCCGCCCGTACGCCGTAATGCGCGGCCCCGGCGTCCGAACAAGTAGACGCCCGACCGAAGTTGTGCCCGGCGGGCGCCTTGCCCGTTCCTGCGACGGAAGCCATGGATCCATGCTGCCCCGTGTCAGCTGGAACCGCATCCTCCGCCACCGCAGGACGACGACGAGGAACCGCACGAGGACGAGGATCCGCAGGACGACGAGGACCCGCAGGAGGATCCGCCGCTGCCGCCGTCACCCCCCGTCCACCAGTTGGTGTTCCCGCTGCCGGATCCTCCCGAACCACCCGACGCGTACCCGCTGCGGAACGCGCGGACCACCCCCACCGCCGCCAGCACCAGTCCCGTGCACACGACGAGCCCGATCAGGATCCAGAAAACGACCGTCATCTCGCCACCCCCTGTCCTCAACCGTCCGGATGCGGGAACCCCCGTGGCCCCGCGTACCGGGGGGATGCCCTCGGCCATCGCGGCCCAAAGCACACTTGAGCAAGTCCAGAGCTTCCCCGCAGGATGGCGCCCATGACCGCTCCCGAACGCACCGACCGCCCCGCCCGCCCCTTCCTCAACCGCCGGCTGGCGGCCTTCGGCACCACGATCTTCGCGGAGATGTCCGCGCTGGCCACCGCCACCGGGTCCATCAACCTCGGCCAGGGCTTCCCCGACACCGACGGCCCCGCCGAGATCGCCGAGGCGGCCGCGCGCGCGATCCGTGACGGCAGGGGCAACCAGTACCCGCCCGGTCCCGGCGTCCCGGAACTGCGTACGGCGATCGCCGGCCACCAGCAGCGGTTCTACGGCCTGAGCCACGACCCGGACACCGAGGTCCTCGTCACCGCCGGGGCCACGGAGGCCATCGCGGCCTCCCTCCTGGCCCTGCTGGAGCCCGGTGACGAGGTCATCGCCCTGGAGCCGTTCTACGACTCCTACGCCGCCTGCATCGCGATGGCCGGCGCCGTCCGCGTACCGCTCACCCTGCGCGCCCCCGATTTCCGCCTGGACGTGGACGCGCTGCGGGCGGCGGTGACCCCGCGCACCCGGCTGCTGCTGCTGAACACCCCGCACAACCCGACGGGGACCGTCCTGACCCCCGCCGAGCTGGCCGCGGTCGCCGAGCTGGCCGTCTCCCGCGACCTGCTGGTCATCACGGACGAGGTGTACGAGCACCTGGTCTTCGAGGGCGCCCACACCCCGCTGGCGAGCCTGCCGGGCATGCGCGAGCGCACGCTCACGATCTCCTCCGCCGGCAAGACCTTCTCCTTCACCGGCTGGAAGGTCGGCTGGGTGACGGGGACCCCGGAGCTGGTGACGGCGGTCCGCTCGGCGAAGCAGTTCCTGACGTACGTGTCCTCGGGCCCGTTCCAGTACGCGATCGCCGAGGCCCTGGCCCTGCCCGACTCGTACTACGACACCTTCCGCGCCGACCTGGCCGTCAAGCGCGACCTCCTCGCCGACGGCCTCGCGGCGGCCGGCTTCGAGGTCTTCCGCCCGCAGGGCACCTACTTCGTCACCACCGACATCACCCCGCTCGGCGAGACGGACGGACTCGCCTTCTGCCGGGCACTGCCGGAGCGGTGCGGGGTGGTGGCCATCCCGAACCAGGTGTTCTACGACGACAAGGCGGCCGGGGCCACGCAGGTGCGCTGGGCCTTCTGCAAGCGCACCGACGTGCTGGAGGAGGCGGTGGAGCGGCTCGGTCGGCTGGCCCGCTGAGAGCGAGCCAGATGGACGTGCGGGCATGGGGCCCGGCCTTCCGGCCGGAGCCCGTGCCGCACGGGAGCTACGAGCTACTCGGTGTCCTTGGGATGCCGAGTGGACGCGTAGACCAGAATGACGGTCGCCGTTTCCGGGCTGACCAAATAGCGCACGCGTCCGCCACTCGTGACTTCGAACTCCCATTGCTCCAGCGCGGATCCCTTCCACTCTTTGGTGGCGAGCCTCCCGCGCAGCTGGTGCTGACGGTTCCAGTTGTCACGCGACAACGGGTCGGTGCGCAGTGCCTCAAGGCAGCGGTGGGCACTGGGCAGCGCCGCGCGGCACAGTTCCTCCCACCCCGTCGCCGCCTCCGCGGTCCCGAAGACCACGTTCCACCCGCTCAGGGGTGGGACGCTGACACGATCACCCTTCTTCGGGCTCACCCGCCCACCTCGACCGGCCCCAGGTCATCCCCGTCGAGCGGACGCAGAGCCTCTTTGAGCTGCTCCGGATCCGCGTTGATACGAGCCGTCGCCCTCCAGGAGACGAGCGCGCGGTGCACGGCCTCCCGCGCACCCAGCTCCGCCGCATCGGAAAGCGCTTCCAGGAGTTCCACCGTGAAGACACGCATCTCTGCGTCGTCCAGGTGCCGCACCCAAGGGAAGACTTCGGGCAGCGCCAGCAGGAGCGACCGGGCTCCGTCATCGTGCTTCATGAGCGCGAGGAAGAGCCGTGACGCCGTCGTGAGGTTCTCCTCAGTGCGTTCCGCATGCCGCGCGGTCGTCAGCACCATGTCGGGCGCGTCCCGATGCGTGACACGCAGAGCACCTAGGGCGGCAGCCCGGGCGGCTACGGCCTTCGGGTTTCTCGACAGATCCGTGAACGAAACCGATTCGGGCTCGGCTCCCAGGTAAGCAAGGCTCATACTCAGACTGTACTCAGATCGTGGTCTGATTTCCAGCACTGAGTGAACGCTCAGAGGATGCTCAAACCAGCCTCATGGGGGATGTCGACGGGGCACCATCACGCCATGTCGACAGTCACCTCACCACCAACCGCAGAGACGGACGTGCCTGTTCTGAGCAAGAAGGACGCTCTCCAGACGGTCATCACGATTCTGGGACTCAGCGGCGTCCTGCTCACAGGCATCCAGTACTGGTCCGTGGATCGGTACCTCGCTCAGTTCGGTGTCACTCCTGAGGAGGTCGGGCTGGACACATCAGTCCTTCTGACCCGGGTCGCCACGGCACTGGCATTCCTCGGAGTCTTGATCCTTCCGATTCTGCTCTTCTGGCCTGGTGTGCTCACCCTGGGTGCGGCTGAAGGGTCGAACCGACAGCGGGCTTCACGCTTCGTGACGGAAACCTTCAAGAAGCATCCTGGGCTTCGGACCATCGCGCTGTCGGCACTAGTGGGATTCGGCTGGACGGTCATGGCCCTGGTGGAAGGGCCCACCGACCTCCTCGCAGAAGGCACCTGGATGGTCGTCTGGGCCGGCGGGACCTTCATCGCGGCGCCGGCACTGCACCTTGCCGGCAAGCATCGGACTCTGGGCCCACTGCTGCGGCTCTGCTTGGTCGTCTTCTTCATGACTGCGCTCTGCCTGATGTCCCTGGGGGATGCCATGGAGACACGCGGGAGGCAGACCATCGTGTCGGCTCGGCTGACCAACCTGGAGTACCTGGTGGGGGTGCGCCCGCAGTACGTTCGTGCCGATTTCGCGGAGGTGCCGGGCACCGCGGGACCAGTTGACGGCCCGATGCTCTACCTTGGCCAGGCTGGCGGGGTCTACGTCCTCTACGACTGCGCATCCTCAAGGGTGATCCGTAAGGCAGCCGCACAAGTACAGGTGACCAGCCAGGTCGGCCCGGGTCAGGAAAGTCTCGCCCTCGAAGTGCAGGGTTCGTGTCGATGATGCCTGCGCGTCCGACACCGCCTGTAGGCGCTCACGCCTGGGCCTTCTGCAAGCGCACCGACGTGCTGGAGGAGGCGGTGGAGCGGCTGCGGGGGCTCTGAGGCGCCCGGCCGCCCGGCCGCCCGGCCCGCTACGGGAGGTCGAAGTCGAACCAGATGTGGTGCGTGCCGTCCTCCGTGATGCGCAGGCCGCCGGAGCCCGTGATGCCCGTCAGGGCGGCCGTGCCGCTGCCGGGGACGATCGCGAAGTGTTCGGCGCCGCGGGTGGGGCCGCCGTCGGTGGCGGCCGAGTGGACGAAGTTGAAGGCGCCCTCGCGGCCCGCGAGGGCGCCTTCGAAGGACTCCATGGCCACGTAGCTGCCGATGCCCGCCTCCTGGTCGAAGGCTGCCGTGAAGAGCGTGGCAGAGCGGCCCGCGAGGGTCGCGCCCTCGTAGTGTTTCTCCATCGTCGCGACTCCGACCGGAAGCCCCGTCTCCACCGCGGGATCCGGGGTCAGCGCCGTGGGATTGAAGCTGACGACCTTGAACGTGCCGGAAGCTTTCATCATCGGATGAGCGTACTCACGCGGGACGGGGAAAGTCAGGACATGGCGACGGAGACGGTGTCGGACGGCGTGCCGACCGGCCTGCGCACCGCGCGGCCCACGGACCGGACGGGCCGCACGGCCCGGACGCGCCGCACGGACCGGATCCCGGCGGCCCTCGTCGCCCTCGCGGTGTACGCGGCCGTGCGCGGGGGCGGGGTGCTGGTGGTCGCCGCGGCGGCCTGGTGGACCGGGCGCAGCCCCCTGCGGGTGCTCGGCGAGTCCTGGGACTCCGTCTGGTACCTGTGGATCGCCGGGCACGGCTACGGGCGGACCCAGATGTGGCCCGGGATCAGCTCCGTGCAGAGCGACTCCGCCTTCTTCCCGCTCTACCCCGTCCTGATCCGCTGCGCCTCCGCCGTGCTGCCCGGCCCCCTGACCGCCGCCGCGCTCCTCGTCGCGTGGATCGCCGCCGGCGCGGCCGCCGTGGGCGTGTACCGGGTCGGGGCGCACCTGCTCGGATCCCGCTCCGGGGTGCTGCTCGTCGCGCTGTGGGCCGCGCTGCCGCACGCCCTGATGCTCAACCTCGCCTACACCGAGCCCCTGCTGGCCGCGTTCGCCGCCTGGGCCCTGTACGCCCTGCTCCGCGGCCGGTGGGGCTGGGCCGCGGGCCTGGCCGTGCTGGCGGGGCTGACCCGGCCCACCGGGATCGCGGTCGCCGCCGCCGTGACGGTGGCCGCCGCGTACGAGATCCTGCGGCGCCGGGGCCGCGCACCCGCGCGGGTGTGGGCCGCCGGGCTCGCCGCACCCGCGGGCTGGGCCTCGTACGTCCTGCTCGTCGGCGTGCGCCGGGGGGATCCGCTGGGCGGCTACTTCGCCGTCCAGAGCGGCTGGGGCTCGCGCTTCGACTTCGGCGCCGGGCTGCTGGGCTTCGTAGGGCACGTCCTGGGCGGCCACGTGGAGCTCGCCAGCACCGTGACGGTGGTGCTGCTGACGGCCGCGCTCGTGCTCGCCGGGCTGCTGGCGGCGGACCGGACGGTCCCGCTGCCGCTGCTCGTGTACACCGGCGTGCTGCTGGTGATGACCTACGGCGGCGCGGGCTTCTTCGAATCGAAGCCGCGTTTCCTGCTGCCCGCGTTCCCCCTGCTGCTGCCGGCGGTGGCCGTCATGGCGAGAGCCCGGCCGCGCACCGCGGTCGTGGTGACCGGGGTGCTGGCCGGGCTCTCGTACGGATACGGGCCGTACCTGCTGCTCGTGTCCGGGGTGGCGCCGTGAGGGGACGGGCCGGGACCTAGTTGGTCTCGGCGGCGCCGTCCTCGCCGTCCTCGTCATCGCCCTTGGCGGCGGAGTCCGCCGAGTCGACGGCCTGCTCCAGTCCGAACTGCTCGACGAGCCACTTGTCGAACTCGATCGACGCCCGGACCCAGCTGACCGTGGAGGACACGAAGTGCTCCAGGTTCACGCCGGTGCCGATCAGCATCTGCGCCTCGCCGATCAGGCGGACGGAGCCGTCGTCGTGCGTGTGGCTGTAGACCTTCGGCCACAGGGTGCGGCGGTTCCAGTCGTCGATCGCCTCGAGGAGCTGCGGCTTCTCGTCGATCTTGTGCGGTCGGTCGTAGAAGGTCCGCACGGAAAAGACCTGCTGCTCGTCCTCGCCGCGGAACATGAAGTACGTGCGGAAGTCCTCCCACGGCGCCGCGAGGTCACCCTCGTCGTCGACGACGTACTTGAGCTCCATCTGCTCCAGGAGCTGCTTGACCAGGTCCTGGTCGGGGACGACGGGGCCCGCCGGTCCTGTGGCCTGCGGATCGGGCTGCTGCCCTCCGAAGTTCGGAATCGAGGCCGGGTCGATGCTCACCGTGTGACTTCCCTTCGTGCGGATGCGGCCATCCTCCCCCATCGCGCCCACCCCGTGTCCACCCCCGCAGCTACGATCCGCTCCGGGCGGACAGGAGTAGGCCCGCCATAAGGGGGATGGATGGCACTTCAAGGGAGTTTGCGCGTACCGGCGGTGTGGGCGGTGGCCACCTCGCTGGTGATCGGCGGCGCCGCGATCTGGCTGGTGACCGCCCCGGGCGATCGGGGCACCCCGGGGGAAGACCCGGGGAACGGTGCGGAGGTCTCCTGCGCCGAAGCGATGGAATTCGCCCGGGCGAGCCTGCCCGCGGGGGCCCGCCACGGGAAGTGCGAGCGGGCCGACCGGCCGGACACCACCATGACCGGGTCCTTCCGCATGGACCGGGACGGGGTGGGAGCGTGGCTGAGCGCCGCCTTCCCCGGGGCCCTGGAGCACGAGCTGGACGAACGTCCCGGGGTGTGTCCGAAGCCGGGGCCCGGCTACGACCCGGAGGGCGGGAACCGGTGCCTGGGCGTCGCCCACCCCGACCCCGTGCGCGGCCGCGCCCGGCAGGTGGAGATCAGCATCGAGCAGCAGGTGGACGACGTCCGCGTCCGGTTCGTCGCCTCCGGGGTGTGAGGGCCCCGGGGAAAGCTCCTCGGGACCCCGCACCACGGCCTTCGGCCCGCCTCAGAGCGCCTTGCCGACCAGGAGGTCCTCGCCCGCCAGGTCGACGCGGACGGTGTCGCCGTCCTTGACCTCGCCGGAGAGGATCTCCTTGGCCAGGCGGTCGCCGATCGCCGTCTGGATCAGTCGGCGCAGCGGGCGGGCGCCGTACGCCGGGTCGTTGCCCTTGTCGGCCAGCCAGGCCAGGGCCTCGGGCGTGACGTCCAGGGTCAGACGGCGCTCGGCCAGCCGCTTGGCGAGGCGGCCGATCTGGAGCTCGGCGATGTGGGCCAGCTCGCCCCGGGTGAGGGCGGAGAAGACCACCAGGTCGTCCAGCCGGTTGAGGAACTCCGGCTTGAAGGAGGCCCGGACCACGTCCAGGACCCTGGCCTTCTTGTCCTCGTCGGACATCGAGGGGTCGACGAGGAACTGCGAGCCCAGGTTCGAGGTCAGCACCAGGATGGTGTTGCGGAAGTCCACGGTGCGGCCCTGGCCGTCGGTGAGGCGGCCGTCGTCGAGGACCTGGAGCAGGACGTCGAAGACCTCGGGGTGGGCCTTCTCCACCTCGTCCAGCAGCACCACGGAGTACGGGCGCCGGCGGACGGCCTCGGTGAGCTGGCCGCCCTCCTCGTAGCCCACGTACCCGGGCGGCGCGCCGACCAAGCGGGCCACGCTGTGCTTCTCGCCGTACTCCGACATGTCGATGCGGATCATGGCCCGCTCGTCGTCGAAGAGGAAGTCGGCCAGGGCCTTGGCCAGCTCCGTCTTGCCCACGCCCGTCGGGCCGAGGAAGAGGAACGACCCGGTGGGCCGGTCCGGGTCCGCGATGCCCGCACGGGTGCGGCGTACGGCGTCCGAGACGGCGCGCACGGCCTCGCCCTGGCCGATCAGCCGCCGGCCCAGCTCGTCCTCCATACGCAGCAGCTTCTGGGTCTCACCCTCCAGCAGGCGGCCCGCCGGGATGCCCGTCCAGGCGCCCACCACGTCCGCGATGTCGTCCGGGCCCACCTCGTCCTTGACCATGGTGTCCCTGGAGACCTCGGCCTCGGCCTCGGTGGCCTCCTCGAGCTCGCGCTCCAGGGCCGGGATCTCCCCGTAGAGCAGCTGGGACGCGGTGTCGAAGTCCCCGTCGCGCTGGGCGCGCTCGGCCTGGCCGCGCAGGTCGTCCAGGCGCTCCTTGAGCTCGCCGACCCGGTTGAGGGACTGCTTCTCCTTCTCCCAGCGGGCGGTCAGGCCCCGCAGGTCCTCCTCCTTGTCCGCGAGGTCCTTGCGGATCTTCTCCAGGCGCTCGCGGGAGGCGGGGTCGGACTCGTTGTTCAGGGCCAGCTCCTCCATCCGCAGCCGGTCGACCGAGCGCTGGAGCTCGTCGATCTCCAGCGGGGAGGAGTCGATCTCCATCCGGAGCCGGGACATGGACTCGTCGACCAGGTCGATGGCCTTGTCCGGGAGGAAGCGGGAGGTGATGTAGCGGTCGGAGAGGGTCGCCGCGGCCACCAGCGCGCTGTCGTTGATGACGACCTTGTGGTGGGCCTCGTAGCGGCCCTTGAGCCCGCGCAGGATGGCGATGGTGTCCTCGACGGACGGCTCCGCCACCAGCACCTGCTGGAAGCGCCGCTCCAGCGCCGGGTCCTTCTCGATCCGCTCGCGGTACTCGTCGAGGGTGGTGGCGCCGACCATCCGCAGCTCGCCGCGGGCCAGCATGGGCTTGAGCATGTTGCCCGCGTCCATGGCCGAGTCCCCGCCGGCGCCCGCGCCGACGACCGTGTGCAGCTCGTCGATGAAGGTGATGATCTGGCCGTCGCTGGACTTGATCTCCGCGAGGACGGTCTTGAGCCGCTCCTCGAACTCGCCGCGGTACTTGGCCCCGGCCACCATCGCGCCGAGGTCGAGGGAGACCAGCCGCTTGTTCTTCAGGGACTCGGGGACGTCACCCTTGACGATGCGCTGGGCCAGGCCCTCGACGACGGCGGTCTTGCCGACGCCGGGCTCACCGATGAGCACCGGGTTGTTCTTCGTCCGGCGCGAGAGGACCTGGACCACCCGCCGGATCTCCTGGTCGCGGCCGATGACGGGGTCGAGCTTGCCCTCGCGGGCGGCCGCCGTGAAGTCGGTGCCGAACTTCTCCAGGGCCTTGTACTGGCCCTCGGGGTCGGGGGAGGTCACCCGCCGCCCTCCTCTTGCGTTCTCGAAGGCGGCGAGCAGCTTGTCCGCCGTCGCGCCCTGTGCGGAAAGGAGCTCGCCGGCCGCGCCGCCCCTGGCGGCGAGCGCGATGAGCAGGTGTTCGGTGGAGAGGTACTCGTCGCCGAGCTTCCCGGCCCGCCCGTCGGCCTCCGCCAGTACGGCGAGCAGCTCGCGGGTGGCCTGCGGGGGCGCGACCGTGGAGCCCGTGACGCTGGGCAGGGCGGCGAGCAGCCGCTCCGCGCCCGCGCGCACGACGGCCTGGTCGGCGCCGGTGGCGGCCAGCAGGTCGGTGACGTTCTCGTTGTCCTCGCCGGCGAGCAGTGCCAGCAGCAGGTGCGCGGGCGTCAGGTCCGCGTGACCGTCCTTGACGGCCCTGCTGGTGGCCGCGTTCAACGCGTCCTGGCTCCTGTTGGTCAGCTCTGCATCCACGGCCGGCTTCTCCCTTCCGTACGACTCGCACGACTCATGCGCTTTACACGAACAACCTGCATAAAGTTGAGTCTATTCCACTCAAGGTGGACGGACGTACCCTTCGCGCATGTCGCCTTCCAGTACAGCCGGGACCGCCAGCACGGCTCATGACGTACTCAACCCGACGTCCGAGTACCTCGCCTTCTGGCGGGAGCGGCACGTCTGCACGCTGACCACACCACGCCCGGACGGCACCCCGCACCTGGTGCCGGTGGGCGTGACGTACGACCCGGAGGCCGGGCTGGCGCGGGTGATCAGCAACAGGCACAGCAAGAAGGTCCGCAACGTCCTGGAGGCGCAGGCCGGCCCGCGGGGAGGGGCCCGGGTGGCGGTGTGCCAGATGGAGGGGCGCCGCTGGGCGACCCTGGAGGGCCGCGCGGTGGTCCGTACGGACGAGGCCGCGGTCGCGGAGGCGGTACGGCGCTACGCGGAGCGGTACGGGCGGACGCCCTCGCCGAACCCGGACCGGGTCGTCATCGAGATCGCCCTGGACCGGGCCATGGGGCGGGCGTAGGCCGGTACGGCCCCGGGCGCGGCCGGTAGACCCCGGGCGAGGCAGCGATATCCGGTTCAACCTTGTCCGGTTCAACCACTGGACATGAACATCACAGCGACGCCATCGTGGTCAGGTCCACGATGGCGTCGCTGTGTGGGGGTAGCGCCTGAGCGATCTTCGACGACAGGGGAATCGCTTCAGGCACTGCGGGGGGTGGCGGCGGATTCGGGCTCGAAAAGTTGGTGGTCACGCTGGTCCAGGTTGACGAAGACCATGCCGTACCGGATCTCGCAGCGGACGGGCTGCGGTGCGCCCCGGGGTCGGCGCAGACAGCGGTAGGCGCGGACGTCCTCGTCCTCTTCCCGCACCACGATGATCGGCTGGCCGAACAGGGTGACCTTCAGTGAGTCACCGGCGTAAGGAATGGCGCTGGTGAGATCGATGAACTGCCAGCCCGAGCGGTATGCCGATGCCATTTCACGGCGGAAGCCGTGGTCGTCGGGGGTCATCAGGAGGCCCGCGCGGGGATGGTGTCCCACCCGATATCCGTCTTGCCCGACGGCGCCGCGGCCGGACTCGACCCCGACGCGGCTTGAGCGCTCCCCGTATCCCCTGTGGCGGCGCTGATTGCCCCAATGACCGCAACGACGGAGAAAACAACGGCAAGCGCCGAGCGAAGCATTCTCTTATACATGGTCGGCTTCGTCCTCACTTGATGGAATCCTCTCCCCCGCGTGTCAGACGATGGCTCATTCAGGCACGTCAGTGCCACAGGGACGATGCATCATGTTCTTACATGTTCAGGACCCTGGGGGGTGGAGATTTGCCCAACAACGACATAAACCCGACACATCCCCACCCGGTCACCAGCATGTGCGCCGAGGGGACACGGCTGTACGCGGCGGCGCTGAGCACCGGCCGCGTGGCCCGCAGCGAGGTCGGGAACGTCCCCTGCCTGCTCGAATTCGGTCTGTTGCGGCCCGACCCCGATGACGCGAACCAGCTCCGCGCGGTTCCACCCTCCGTCGCACTCGCACAGCGTCTCCACCCGCTCGAGCAGGAGATCCAGGACCGCCGCCGCAGCGCCGTGGATCTCACCGATGCATTCGAGCCGTTCCTGGCCATCAGCGCCCGGAGTCCTTCGAACACCCACGCCATCACCGCGCTCGAAGGCCTGGAGCAGATCAACGCGGCGCTCGACCTGGCCACCGCCGAGTGCCACACCGAGGTGCTGACGATCCAGCCCGGCGGGGGCCGGTCCCCCTTCGTCCTGTCCCAGTCACTGGAGCGCGGCACCAACGTGATCGACCGCGGGGTCAGCATCCGCACGCTGTACCAGCACACCGCGCGGCACAGTCAGAGCATGCTCGCCTACGCAGACCGTATATCCACGGGGAAGGTTGAGATCCGCACCCTCGAAGAACTGATCGAGCGCCTCATCATCTTCGACCGTACCGTGGCTTTCATCCCAGCCCGCGACGACCGGCGTGTCGCGCTGGAGCTGCGCCACCCCGGAGTCGTGGCGTACCTCATCAAGGTGTTCGAGCAACTGTGGCGCCGCGCCGTGCCGTTGGGCGACGAGGTGACCTACGAGCACACGCCGGCGGGCATCTCCGGCGTGCAGCGCTCCATCGCCCAGCTCCTCATCGAGGGGCACGTGGACGAGGCCATCGCGCGCCGGCTCGGAATGAACGTACGGACCTGCCGCGCGCACATCGCCAAGCTCGCCTCCGCCCTGGGCAGCGGCAGCCGGGCACAACTGGGCTTCCTCATCGCGCAGTCGGGGATCCTGGAGGACTCGGAGGGCTGAGCACGGGCGCCGGGCGCCGGGCGGAGGTACCGGGCCCGGACGCCGCACACGGCTCCGGGCAGGCTCCTGGCGGCGCCCTGGGGACCGCCGGACACCGTCCGGTCCCGTCGGGGCCGTCCCCGGTGCGAGCGCGGCTCTGAGGGCGTACCGAGCGGCCCGGCGGCCGGTCCGCGGCAGAACGCGAAGGGCCCCACCCGGTTCACCACCGGGTGGGGCCCTTCGCGTCACGTCCCGTCGTACGGGCCGCGTTCAGTCCATCGGCCGCTTGGGCGCGGGGCGCCAGACGACCAGGGCACTGCCCGGCTGCGGCGGCTGGTACGGGACCAGGTCGCGCCGGTACGAGGCGTGCACCTGGGCCTCGCGCTGCTGGAGGACGGCGGCGGCACCGTCGACCGCCGTCGAGAGCTCGGCCACGCGCTGCTGGAGCGCGGCGACCTGGTTCTCCAGCTCGATGATCCGCTTGATGCCGGCCAGGTTGATGCCCTCGTCCTGGGACAGCGCCTGCACCGTGCGGAGCAGTTCGATGTCGCGGGCCGAGTAGCGCCGGCCGCGTCCGGCCGTACGGCCCGGGGAGACCAGGCCGAGGCGGTCGTACTGACGCAGGGTCTGCGGATGCAGGCCCGAGAGCTGGGCGGCCACCGAGATCACGTAGACCGGGGTCTCGTCCGTGAGTTGGTAGTGGCTCCTACGGCGGCCGTCCATGTCATGCTCCCTTCGCGGACTCGAACAGCGCGGAGCGCGGGTCCTCGGACTCCGTCGCCTCGCGGTACAGCTCCAGGGCCTCGCGGGCCTTGTCGTTCAGCTCGGTCGGGACTGCGACCTCCACCGTCACCAGCAGGTCGCCGCGGGTACCGTCCTTGCGGAGCGCCCCCTTGCCGCGAGCCCTCATCGTGCGGCCGCCCGGAGTGCCCGGCGGCAGCTTCAGCGTCACCGAGGGGCCGTTCAAGGTCGGGACCTTGATGTCGGCTCCCAGCGCCGCCTCCGCGAACGTCACCGGAACGGTCACCGTGAGGTTGTCGTCCTTGCGGCCGAAGACCGGGTGCGCGCCCACGTGCACGACCACGTACAGGTCACCGGCCGGGCCGCCGCGCTCACCCGGAGCACCCTTGCCGCGCAGCCGGATCCGCTGGGAGTCGGAGACCCCCGCCGGGATCCGGACCTGCATGGTCCGGGAGCTGCGGGCGCGCCCGCTGCCCTTGCAGATGTCGCAAGGGGTCTCGGCGATCAGGCCGCGGCCCTTGCAGTCCGCGCAGGGGTCGGTCAGCGAGAAACCGCCGCCGCTGCCGCGCGAGACCTGGCCGGTGCCGACGCAGGTCGGGCACACGCGGGGCGTGCCGTTCTTGTCGCCGGTGCCCGAGCAGGCCTTGCAGGGCGCCTGCGAGGACATCCGGAGCGGGACCGTGGCCCCGTCCACCGCCTCCGTGAAGGAGAGGGTGACCTCCGACTCGATGTCCTGGCCGCGGCGCGGCTGGGTACGGGTGCCCGCGCCCGGGCCGGTGCCGCCGCGGTTGAACAGGCCGCCGAAGACGTCGCCCAGACCGCCGCCGAAGCCGCCGCCCGCACCGCCCGTGCCACCGGTCTGCTGACCGCCGAAGAGGTCGCCGAGGTCGAAGTTGAACGAGCCGCCGCCCCCGCCCGGACCGGGCCTGAAGCCCCCGTTGCCGAACAGGGCGCGGGCCTCGTCGTACTCCTTGCGCTTCTTGGAGTCGCCAAGGATGTCGTTCGCCTCGGAGATCTCCTTGAAGCGCTCCTCGGCCGAGGCGTCGCCCTTGTTGGCGTCCGGGTGGAACTCGCGGGCGAGCTTCCGGTACGCCTTCTTGATCTCGGCCTCGGTGGCGTCCTTCGGGACACCGAGGACCTTGTAGTAGTCCTTCTCGACGAAGTCCTTCGTGCTCATCCCCGGTGTCCCTCCTCTCGTGCTTCTCGTCCTTCTCGTCCTGCTGGTGCTACGTGTTCAGCGTCAGCCCTTGTCGGGGGCATCCGCGTCCTTGGCCGACAGGTCCGACGGGGAGTCGGTCTCCGCCGCCTCGGACTTCGGGGTCGCGCCCGGCTGGGGCTCGGCCACCGCGACCCGCGCGGGACGGATCGTACGCTCGCCGATCCGGTACCCCGGCTGCAGGATCGCCACGCAGGTGTCCTCGGTGACGTCCGGCGCGTACGAGTGCATCAGGGCCTCGTGGATCGTCGGGTCGAAGGGCTCGCCCTCCTTGCCGAACTGCTGCAGGCCCATCTTGGCCGCGGCGGTCTCCAGCGATTCGGCCACCGACTTGAAGCCGCCGACCAGCTCGCCATGTTCCCTCGCCCGGCCGATGTCGTCCAGGGTCGGGAGGAGTTCCGTCAGGAGGGACGCGACCGCGATCTCCTTGACGGCGATCCGGTCCCGCTCCACCCGGCGGCGGTAGTTCTGGTACTCGGCCTGGAGCCGCTGGAGGTCCCCGGTGCGCTCGCCGAGCGCGGTACGGGCCTGGTCCAGCTGGGCCAGGAGAGCTGCACCACTGTCCGGGGCGGACTGGGCGGACTGTGCTGCTGCGGAGTCCCCGGCCGGGGCCGCGGCCTCCTCCTTGGAGGAAGCTGCGGCCTTCGGCTCGGCGGCGTCGTCAGGCGCGGCGTCGGCGGGGACTTCGGGCTTCTCGTCGAAGCCCGGGGTCTCCTCCGACATCAGGCAGCGCCGCCCTTCGGCTTCTCGTCGTCGACGATCTCGGCGTCTACGACGTCGTCCGCGGCGTCTCCAGCTCCGGCCTGCTGGGCACCCTCGGCGCCGGCGGCGCCCTGAGCGGCCTGGGCGTCGGCGTAGATCGCCTGGCCGAGCTTCTGGCTGACCGCGGCGAGCTTCTCGGTCGCGGTGCGGATCTCGGCGGTGTCCTCGCCCTTGAGCTTGTCCTTCAGCTCGGTGACCGCGGCCTCGACCTCGGTCTTGACCTCGGCCGGGACCTTGTCCTCGTTGTCCTTGACGAACTTCTCCGTCTGGTAGACGAGCTGCTCGCCCTGGTTGCGGGACTCGGCGGCCTCGCGGCGCTGCTGGTCCTCCTCCGCGTACTGCTCGGCCTCCTCGCGCATGCGGTTGACCTCGTCCTTGCCGAGCGAAGAACCGCCGGTGACGGTCATCTTCTGCTCCTTGCCCGTGCCGAGGTCCTTGGCCGTGACGTGCATGATGCCGTTCGCGTCGATGTCGAAGGAGACCTCGATCTGCGGGACGCCACGCGGGGCCGGCGGCAGGCCGGTCAGCTCGAACATACCGAGCTTCTTGTTGTACGCCGCGATCTCGCGCTCGCCCTGGTAGACCTGGATCTGCACGGACGGCTGGTTGTCCTCGGCCGTCGTGAAGATCTCGGACCGCTTGGTCGGGATCGTGGTGTTGCGCTCGATGAGCTTGGTCATGATGCCGCCCTTGGTTTCGATACCCAGGGACAGCGGGGTCACGTCGAGGAGCAGGACGTCCTTGACCTCACCCTTGAGAACGCCCGCCTGGAGGGTCGCGCCGATGGCGACGACCTCGTCCGGGTTGACGCCCTTGTTGGCGTCCTGACCGCCGGTGAGCTCCTTGACGAGCTCGGCGACGGCTGGCATGCGGGTGGAGCCGCCGACCAGGACCACGTGGTCGATCTCGGACAGGTTGATGCCCGCGTCCTTGATGACGTTGTGGAACGGGGTCTTGCAGCGGTCGAGCAGGTCCGCGGTGAGCTGCTGGAACTGCGAGCGCGTGAGCTTCTCGTCCAGGTGCAGCGGGCCCTCGGCGGAGGCCGTGATGTAGGGCAGGTTGATCGAGGTCTCCGTGGAGGAGGACAGCTCGATCTTCGCCTTCTCGGCGGCCTCGCGCAGACGCTGGAGCGCCATCTTGTCCTTGGACAGGTCGACGCCGTGGCCGTTCTGGAACTGCTTCACCAGGTAGTCGACGACGCGCTGGTCCCAGTCGTCGCCACCGAGGTGGTTGTCACCGTTGGTGGCCTTCACCTCGACGACGCCGTCGCCGATCTCCAGGAGCGAGACGTCGAAGGTGCCGCCACCGAGGTCGAAGACGAGAATGGTCTGGTCGTCCTTGTCGAGGCCGTAGGCCAGGGCGGCGGCCGTCGGCTCGTTGACAATACGCAGGACGTTCAGGCCCGCGATCTCGCCGGCCTCCTTGGTCGCCTGGCGCTCGGAGTCGTTGAAGTAGGCCGGGACGGTGATGACCGCGTCCGTGACCTTCTCGCCCAGGTACGCCTCGGCGTCGCGCTTCAGCTTCTGCAGGATGAAGGCGCTCATCTGCTGCGGGTTGAAGTCCTTGCCATCCAGGTTGATCTTCCAGTCAGTGCCCATGTGGCGCTTGACGGAACGGATGGTCCGGTCCACGTTCGTGACCGCCTGGCGCTTGGCCACCTCGCCGACGAGGACCTCGCCGTTCTTGGCGAAGGCGACGACGGACGGCGTGGTCCTGGCGCCCTCGGCGTTGGTGATGACGGTGGGCTCGCCGCCTTCCAGAACGCTGACGACGGAGTTAGTGGTGCCCAGGTCGATGCCGACCGCACGTGCCATTTTGATTCCTCCAGCTGACTTGAGTGGAACAGACTCAAGAATGCATCAACGCCGCCCCGGCGTCAACAGAGGTGAGTCGAGGGGACTCAACCTTTAGGCTCCCCTTACGCGCAAGCCCGGATCCGACCCCGTCGGCGTCCGAGGCGCGGGGTCCGGGGCGTGGCCCGGCAACGGTGCCGCAGCCGAACGGGGCACCCCGGCCGCGCGGCAACCCGGGACCGCCGGAGGCGTACGGCACCGTGCTGGCATGCCTCTGCTGCTACGCCTCCCCGCCCGGCCAGGGCTGAAGCCGGCCAGGCCATCGGCCAAGCGGGTGCTCGACCTCCTCGGGGCGGTGGCCCTGCTGACCCTGCTCGGCCCGCCACTGCTACTGGCCTCCGGGCTGCTGTACGCGACCCAGGGCCCCCGGGTCCTGGTGAGCGAACCGGCGGTGGGCCTGGGCGGCCGGCCCTACCGGGCGTGGCGGTTCCGGGTCGGCAAGGGCCGGGCCGGGGCCGCGCTGGAGCGGACCGCGCTGGCCGGACTGCCACAGCTGCTCAATGTGGTCCGCGGCGAGATGTCGCTGGTCGGGCCGCGCCCGGAGCCCCGCACCGACCGGCCCGAGCGGCTCCTCGTACGGCCCGGGATGACCGGACTGTGGCAGGTGAGCGCACGTTCGGACCTGCCGTGGGAGGAGATGGACCTGCTCGACCGGCACTATGTGGAGAACCACTGGCTGGGGATGGATCTGGCGATCCTCGCGCAGACCCCGCGGGCGGCCTGGCTGCACGGCCGGCCCTGAGGGCCGGCCCTACCGGGCGGGTCGGGCGGGGGCAGGGGCGAGCGACGCAGATCACCGCCCGCTCGGCTACATTGCGGCGTCGGGACTGGGTAACCTCAAGCCTTGACTGGATAAGTTACCGCTTAGTAAGTGCCGCCCGAGGAGCCTTTCCATGCAACTCGCCGCGATCATCGTGTCGCTGGTCCTGACCGTGGTCGGCGTCGCGCTGCTCGCCCGAGCCGTGGCGCAGATCTACCGCTTCGTGAAGCTCGGACAGCCCGTACCGGCAGGCAGCCGTACGGACGACCCGAAATCCCGAACGCTCACCCTGGTCCGGGAGTTCCTCGGCCACAGCCGGATGAACCGCTGGGGCCTCGTCGGCTTCGCGCACTGGTTCGTCGCGATCGGCTTCCTGACGCTGCCGCCGACGCTGGTGCAGGCGTACGGGCAGCTCTTCCAGGCCGACTGGACGCTCCCGGTCGTCGGCGAGTTCCTGCCGTTCGAGATGTACACCGAGTTCATCGGCCTGATGACCGTCCTCGGCATCCTCGTACTGATCACGATCCGCCTGCTGTCGCTGCCCTCGCGGGCCGGCCGCAAGTCGCGGTTCACCGGCTCGAAGGCCTGGCAGGCGTACTTCGTCGAGTACATCATCCTGACGATCGGCCTCGCGATCCTCGCGCTGCGCGGCCTCGAGGGCGCGATCCACCACGTCGGCTCCTACGAGCCGGCGTACTTCGTCTCGTACCCGCTGGTGCTCGCGTTCAAGGGGCTCTCGCTCGGCGCGCTGCAGAACGCCATCTACTTCACCGGCATGATCAAGATCGGCACCTCGCTGATCTGGATGATCGTGGTCTCGCTCAACACCAACATGGGTGTGGCCTGGCACCGCTTCCTCGGCTTCCCGAACATCTGGTTCAAGCGGAACGCCGACGGCGCGACGGCGCTCGGCGCCCTGCAGCCCATGACCAGCGGTGGCAAGGTCATCGACTTCGAGGACCCGGGCGAGGACGACGTCTTCGGCGTCTCGCAGGTCGAGCAGTTCTCGTGGAAGGGCATCCTCGACTTCTCCACGTGCACGGAGTGCGGCCGCTGCCAGTCGCAGTGCCCGGCCTGGAACACGGGCAAGCCCCTCTCCCCCAAGCTCCTGATCATGTCGCTGCGCGACCACGCGCACGCCAAGGCCCCGTACCTGCTCGCGGGCGGCGGCAAGGACATGGAGGGCAACGAGAAGGCGACGCCGGAGCAGTTGGCCAACGTCCCGGCCGCGGCCCTGGCCGAGGCGGAGCGCCCGCTGATCGGCACGGCCGAGGAGAACGGGGTCATCGACCCCGACGTCCTGTGGTCCTGCACGAGCTGCGGCGCGTGCGTCGAGCAGTGCCCGGTCGACATCGAGCACATCGACCACATCGTCGACATGCGGCGCTACCAGGTGATGATCGAGAGCGCGTTCCCGTCGGAGGCGGGCACGATGCTCAAGAACCTGGAGAAGAAGGGCAACCCCTGGGGCCTCGCGAAGAAGCAGCGAGTCGAGTGGACCAAGGAGGTGGACTTCGAGGTCCCGATCATCGGCAAGGACGCGGAGGACCTCTCCGAGTTCGACTACTTGTACTGGGTCGGCTGCGCGGGCGCCCTCGAAGACCGAGCGAAGAAGACCACGAAGGCCTTCGCGGAGCTGCTGAACATCGCGGGCGTCAAGTTCGCGATCATGGGTGGCGACGAGAAGTGCACGGGTGACTCCCCGCGCCGCCTGGGCAACGAGCCGCTGTTCCAGCAGCTGGCCCAGGAGAACGTCGCGATGCTGAACATGGCGTTCGGCGAGGACGACGAGGACGAGTCGACGCGCAAGCCGAAGTCGGCGAAGCGGATCGTCTCCACCTGCCCGCACTGCTTCAACACCATCGCGAACGAGTACCCGCAGCTGGGCGGCGAGTACGAGGTCATCCACCACACGCAGCTGCTCCAGCACCTGATCGACGAGGGCCGGCTGCTGCCGGTGACGCCGGTCGACGGGCTCATCACGTACCACGACCCGTGCTACCTGGGCCGGCACAACAAGGTCTACACGCCGCCGCGCGAGATCATGTCCGCCGTTCCGGGCCTGCGGCAGCAGGAGATGCACCGCCACAAGGAGCGGGGCTTCTGCTGCGGCGCCGGTGGCGCGCGGATGTGGATGGAGGAGCGGATCGGCAAGCGCATCAACAACGAGCGCGTCGACGAGGCCCTGTCCCTGAACCCGGACATCGTCTCCACCGCGTGCCCGTTCTGCCTGGTGATGCTGACCGACTCGGTGAACGGCAAGAAGAACGAAGGCCAGGCGCAGGAACACGTCACGGTGGTCGACGTGGCGCAGCTGCTGCTGGAGTCGGTGAAGACCCCGGAGCCTCCGGTGGTGGAGGAGCCGGAGCCGGAGGTCGTCGCGGAGCCGGAGGTCGTCGCGGAGCCGGTGGCTGTGGCGGAGCCGGTCGCGGTGGCGGAGCCGGTCGCGGAGAAGCCCGCTGCGGAGGCTGAGCCCGAGGCGAAGCCGGTCGCGGAGCCGGAGGCGAAGCCTGCCACGGAGGCGAAGCCTGCCACGGAGACGGAGCCGGTCGCGGAGACGGCTGCGGCGGAGCCCGCCGCGGACGCCGAGCCCGCGGCCGCCGAGCCCACGCCGAAGGCGGAAGTGCCGGCCGAGCCGGAGACCGAAGCCGGGGCGAAGTAGCCCGCGCAGCACGAACGCCGGAACGGCCCGCCCCCACACGGGGGCGGGCCGTTCCGCTGTTCGGGGTCCGGGCAGAGCCCGGTTCCGGGAAGGGGCGGGGTGGGGGGAAGGCCCCGCGCAGCGGCCCCGCCCACCCGGCGCACGCGGATCAGGCCCGGTCGCCCCGGCTACGACGCAGCACCGCGAAGCCGAGCCCGGCGGCGCCCATGGCGGCCATGCCCCCGCCGGCGGCCAGCAGCATCGGCGTCTGCCCGTCCGTCTCCGACGACACCGGCGCCACACCCTCCGCACCGGCCTTCACCCCGCCCTTGGGCACGACCCGCTCCCCCGCCTTCTTGACGGGCGCAACCACCGCGGCGTCCTTGGCGACCTTCGAGTCCCCCGCGACCTTCGCGTCCTTCGCGACCTCGTACCTCTCGATCAGCTTGCCGGTGGCGAAGTCGTACACCCAGCTGTTCCCGCCGCTCCGGCCGTCGATGACGACGAACTTCACGCGCTTCCCGTCCTGGACGAGCTTGTACGTCCAGCCGTCGTTCATCGCGTTCGGGTGCTTCAGGTCGATCGTCCCGAGGAGGTTCCCGTTCGGCATCGAGATCTCGACGCGCTTGCCGTTCGGGCCGTCGATCAGCCGCGCGTTGCGCCCGTCGGGCATGGCGACCTGTACGGAGTTCTCCACCTTCTCCACCGGCTTCGGCTTCGGCTCCGGCTCCGGCTTCACTCCCTCGACCCACGACGTGACGGTGCCGTTCGGCTGGAGGACCACGTGCAGGCCGTTGTTCTGGCCGCGAGCCGCCTTGCCACCCGTGCTGACCAGGGTGTCCAGCTTGACGTCACCGGAGAAGATGTCGGCCTCGAAGTGGCTGTCGCCGAACTGGTAGACCTTGGCGACCGACCCGTCCGCCAGCTTCACGGTCGTGACGTAGGCCCGGACCGGCGGCGTCACGGGAGGCGTGGTCGGCGGCGTGGTCGGCGGGACACTCGGGTCCACCTGCGGGTCCACCTGCGGATCCTGCGGCCCCTTCGGATCCACGGACGGCTGCCCCACACCGGGCAGGACACCGGGCTCGGGCACCGCCGGGGAGTCCGCGAAGGCGGATCCGACCGGGAGGGCCAGGACGGCGGCCGCCCCGGCGACGACGGCGGCGGTACGGAGGGTGGTGCGGCGGCGGGGGCTGCGCATGACAGGAACTCTTCTCGTGCTCGTTCGTGCTCGTTCGCACTGCGTGGCGGCTACGTCTACGAAGCTACGGGCCCGCTATGTCCGTATTCCGTAGGGGATGTAACAGGGATCAGCAGACTGCCGCGCAGCCACGTAAACCACCCCGGGAAGGCTCTCCAGGTACCCCCTAGGGGATGTCACAGCTCAGCCGCAAAGGGTGCTTCTTACCGCCGCCCGGCCATGGGGCCGCTCCGGAGCGGGTACTTTCGATCACGTGGCTGGATTCAGGATCGGACGCGGCCGGGACAACAACCGCACCCCGCAACAACCCCCGCGGCAGCAGCCGTACGGTCAGCAGCAGGCGCCCCAGGCCCCCGCACCGTACGGCCAGCAGCCCTACGCCCCTCAGCAGTGGCCGCAGCAGGCCTCCCAGGGGGGGCAAGGCGAGCCCGAATACTTCGACCCGCACGGCGGCGACGCCGGGCAGGGCCAGGGATACGGATACGGCGGTCCCGGACACGGGAACGGCCACCCGGGTGACTCCCCGGGCTACACCCAGGCCTTCTCCATCGGCGAGGACCCGTACGCGTACACCCAGGGCGGTACCTACCAGGCGGGCGCGGCCCAGGCCGCCGGCCCCACGGGTCCGCGGCTGCCCTGGAAGGAACTGCTCCGCGGCATCGTGACGCGCCCGGGGCCGACGTTCCTGCAGATGCGCGACTACGCCGTCTGGGGTCCCGCGCTGATCGTGACGTTCCTCTACGGTCTACTCGCGGTCTTCGGGCTCGACGACACCCGTCAGGACGTCATCAGCGCGACCCTCAGCAAGGCCGTCCCGATAGTGCTCTCGGCGGGCGTGGCCTTCGTGCTCTGCGGGCTCATTCTCGGCGCCGTCACCCACACCCTGGCCCGCCAGCTGGGCGGCGACGGCGCGTGGCAGCCGACGGTGGGCCTGTCGATGCTGGTCATGAGCCTCACGGACGTACCGCGGCTGCTGTTCGCGATGTTCCTGGGCGGCGACAACATGCTCGTCCAGATCCTGGGCTGGGCCACCTGGGTGGTGGCCGGCGCACTCTTCACCTCACTGGTGGCCAAGTCGCACGACCTGCCGTGGCCGAAGGCCCTGGGCGCGTCGGCGATCCAGCTGGTGGCCCTGCTGTCGATCATCAAGCTGGGCACCATCTAGCGGCCCCGCCGCCCACCCCGCACGCACACAGAGGGGCCCGCCGCACGCGGTCGCGTACGACGGGCCCCTGCACGTGCGACGCGCATCCACCCGGTCAGGCGTCGAGAACCTGCCCTTCGCGCCTCACCACGGGCGGCTCGACCGACCAGGGGAAATTGATCCACTCGTCGGTCTTCTTCCACACGTACTCGCACTTCACGAGCGAGTGGGACTTCTCGTAGATGACGGCCGACCGCACCTCGGCGACGTGCCCGAGGCAGAAGTCGTGCACCAGCTTGAGCGTCTTGCCCGTGTCGGCGACGTCGTCGGCGATCAGCACCTTCTTGTTGGTGAAGTCGATCGCCTCGGGCACGGGCGCCAGCATGACCGGCATCTCCAGGGTGGTCCCCACCCCGGTGTAGAACTCCACGTTCACGAGGTGGATGTTCTTGCAGTCCAGGGCGTACGCCAGCCCGCCGGCGACGAACACCCCGCCGCGGGCGATGCTCAGGATGATGTCGGGCTCGTAGCCGTCGTCCGCGATGGTCTGCGCCAGCTCGCGCACGGCCCGGCCGAATCCCTCGTAGTCGAGGTTCTCGCGCACTGCGTCACTCATGCCTCGTGCCTCACCTGGGTCCGGTGGAAGTTCTGGAAGGACCGCGAGGCCGTCGGGCCGCGCTGGCCCTGGTACCGCGATCCGTACCGCTCGCTCCCGTAGGGGAACTCCGCGGGCGAGCTGAGCCGGAACAGACACAGCTGTCCGATCTTCATACCCGGCCAGAGCTTGATCGGCAGCGTGGCGAGGTTCGACAGCTCGAGGGTCACGTGCCCGGAGAACCCGGGATCGATGAAACCGGCGGTCGAATGCGTCACCAGACCGAGGCGGCCCAGGCTGGACTTCCCCTCCAGCCTGGAGGCGATGTCGTCGGGCAGCGAGATGACCTCGTACGTGGAGGCGAGCACGAACTCACCGGGGTGGAGGATGAACGCCTCGTCCCCGTCCGGCTCGACCATCCGGGTCAGATCGGCCTGCTCGGTGGCGGGGTCGATGTGGGCATAGCGGTGATTCTCGAAGACCCGGAAGAACCGGTCGAGACGCACATCGATGCTGGAGGGCTGCACCATCGACTCGTCGAAGGGGTCGATGCGAACCCGTCCGCAGTCGATCTCGGCCCGGATGTCTTTATCGGAGAGAAGCACCTCCCGAGGATACGCAGAGCGCGCGGACCGCCCCAATCGAGGCGGCCGCCCGCGCGCCGGTAACGCCGTGCCGCCAACGCCGCCGATGCCAACCGCACCGCGGCCTCCTCCGGCGTCGCACCTACTCCCTACCGCTTCTCGTTACCGCTTCGCGCTACCGCTTCGCCGCGGCTCCCACGGGCACGGCATGCCGCAGCCGCGCGCACCGCGGACACCGCAGCAGCCGGCCCGGCCCGATCCGGCCGGCACCGAGGTGCTGCAGCGGGAACGAAGCGGTGCTGAACACGTGCCCTTCGGCACAACGGACGACGGTGTGCTCCATCGAGTCCCTTTCCCCAAGCAGCCGTACTGCGACGAATCGCCACATTAGGGGATGAACAAGACCCACTCCAGCCGCCACTCCAGCCGCCACCGCGCAGCCACACGCTACGCCCCAACTCCCGCCCCCACGACCGTCCGTGCACCCCACACGCAACGCGACCCCCGGGGCGAATTCACCAGGGGTCGATCATGGGGTAGGGTGAGGAACGATAGGGCTCCAGGCAGCTGGACCACTATGCGGATGTAGTTTAATGGTAGAACATGAGCTTCCCAAGCTTATAGCGCGGGTTCGATTCCCGTCATCCGCTCTTCCAAGAAGGCCCAGGTCAGCGACCTGGGCCTTCGTCGTTGTCCAGACCTATCCAGGTGCCGCGCACCACTTGCGCACCACCCGCCTCCCTGCGTGGCTGCTCGGCAGCCTCCTGCTGCGCGGCGCAACCATCCCGTTCGGCCCCGCCAGCGCCTCCTTCCGCCTGTGGTTACCCGAGTGCCGGTAGATCAACGCGGCCTTGTCCGAGGGCTGGCATGCGCGAACCATGGAGTCCTCCAGGGTGGTAGCGACCCGGAGAGCAATCCGCACTTCGGAATCACCACACATGTGACGGTGTAGCACCGAGAGCAGCGGCTCATACGACCCATGTTCGTCCGCCTCGCGAAGGAAGTCTGTAGGGCAAAGCCCACATTGCTGCGATGCCCAGCGAATCCGCGATGAAGCCGAATCGGCATGGGACGACTCCCTGGCCGGGCCTTGGAAGGGTCCAGCCCCACACTTAACCGATACTCCGTCGTCAACGGAAGCGGGCCCTCACAGGCCGCGCAAGGCATCGAATCCACGAGGGCCTCTTCCACTGCTGCGCGGCGCGATACTGGGCGTGAGCCGTCACCGCCATCCAACTGATCGTCTCTACCGCCAAACCAGAAATCCGCAGCCAGACGATGCCGTTGTCGTGAGTAGCTCGCGCGTCAAGGACCGAACAGCCACGTACTCGTAGGGCGTCCCACTCTGCTCTGAAATTGACTTCCACAGAGATCAACGCAGTGCACCTCCTGGTAAGAATCAGTCCGATATAGACCATCCTTCGCGGATCGAAGATCGAAGTCAGCTGCATACATGAGGCTTTTGTGGGTCTTGGGTTGAGGCCCGCACAGGCCGACGGGCACCAGCTCACCGCGAACAGATGACGGGGAACCGTACGGCTCCAATGCCAGAGCAACCAATCCCGATCCAACGGAAATGAAGCGACCGAGGCTCGGGGGCGGGTGCTCCGGCTCGCCAAACACACCCCAGCAGCCGAAGTCTTCGGGGCTCAGAACCACTGCTGCCGCCTCTCCGCACGTTCGCCAGGAAAAGCTCCAGGCACTGGAGGCGGAGACGGTGTTCCTCAGCGGACGAAGCTGCGGGTATGCGTCACTGCTCGTGATGACACTGCCTGCGTCAGACCACCGATCGGATGTGGTCCGGGCCTTCGCCCTTCGCGATTCCCCCTCGCAGGGCTCAAGGCCACCACCGGGCGGGTGCTGCGTCGAGGGGGCCAAAGTCACGGACAGGAGGTGCCAGTCGCCGGATAGAGGGAGACATCCTCGGCTCGCATGCGGACGGCATGCTCGGAAGAGAAGCGACCACGCGCCGGGGAGGGATCCCACACCCACAGGTCGGTGCCTTCCCGAGGGAACACCAGGACCGGCCGGCTCGTCGGGAGCGGCCCCGGCTGGACGGAAATCGGTTTGGCCGGGTCAACCGGTCGCACGCAAACCAGCCGCCCGTTGATACCGAAGTATCCCGGAGGCTGCTCGCCCTTGACCGCCGCCGAGTATGTACGTTCCGCAGCAGCCTGGACCTCCTTCAAGGCCAGCTCCGCCACTCCCAGGGCGGCGAGCAGAACGAGCAGGGGAAACACCCCATTCACCATCACGCCTTGCGAGATGTGCAGGTTGAAATACTTGGCCCATCCGTAGAGGGACACGTAGATCAGTGTGATCACAAGAGTCAGTGCCACCGGCTTGAGTGCCACAGAGGAGCGCCAGTAGAAACTGATGTGCACGGCCGGCTCGGGGATTCCCAACACATCTTCGAGATAGGCCGTGTGAAGGAAGGAACCGATCCAAGGGAGCACGAACGGAAGCGGCGCGATGAGCACGGGCAGAAGCAGCAGCAGATTGCGGCTCAGCCAAGAGCGGGAGAAGGCGTGCCAGCAGCCGAAGGCGGTCACCACCATCAATAGCCCCTGGGCAAACCCCCAGAACTGGGCTCCGAGCCCGGCTGGGCCGTGCACCAGCCACTGGTGCAGTACCCAGGTGGAGCCGCCGACGACGAGCGCACCGCACGCGAGGCGCATGAGCCGGGGCCTTGGCTGGTTCGACGTGATCCAGTGGCCAACCGGCCCGAAAGAAGTGAGAGGCGCCAATAGCGCCAGAAACCGCCACGGGGAGGAGAACGACGCAATCGTCCAGGCACACAGTAGCGGGAAGGCTACGGCGAGCAGTGCCATCGTCACGGGTCCAAAGCGTCGCAGAACATGACTTGGTGACGATGACCCCTCTGTCTCCCGTCTTGGCCTGGGCCCGACGGAAAGGCGAAGGTCGTGGGTGTCGTCGTCGAACACCGCAGATCCCTGGGTGAGACTCGCCCACTGCTCCTTCACCCTGGCCTTCAGCTGCTCACCGTCCTCCCCGGGGACGAGCGGAACAGTCAGCACATGGCCGGTATCGGCTCCGCCGAGGGCCTCGATGTGGCGTCCAAGCCAACAGCGGAACCTCCCAGCTCCCGGCGGCGTCCGCCGCACCACCCGTACCAGGGTGGTGCCCCGCTCCTCCTCGTACCGGGCGAGTCTTGCCTCCCGGATCCGGAAGTTGACTGGAGGCTTCCTCAGGAGGCGGACCGCCTGCTCCCGGACAGCACCAACCGCCGTCCTCCGCTGGCCGTACGCGAGGGCATCGATGACCAGGACAACGCGCCCATCTGTCACCATCAGCCTGTCGTGCGGCTGTGCCGTCCGTACCTTCCAGCCCGGCTGGGATCCGAGTGCCTCGACCGCGCGCTGGGTCTCATCCGGGTCGTCGGGACCCTCAACGATTACCCAGACGCGCTGAGTGGCAGCAGAGAGCACTTCACCCGCCGGGCCGCCGTCGGGCTGACCGGCATCGGCCCCGGCGGCACTGGGCTCATCTCTCTGCGGTGGCACCACCGCCGGCAAGTGGGCCCGCCCAGGGCGCCTCACCTGTACTAACGCATTCAAAAGTCCTGCCACCGTCTTCCTCCTTCTACTCCTGTGAAGTTGAGGAAAAAGAGTGACAGCAGGCACTGACAGAACACTCACCGGGCAACGTTGCGGCCAGCAAGACAGAGCGGAAAGCGTTCCAACTGCATTGCGCGCTTGTGAAACACCTAGCCGGCTACGAGGTCATGGGCCTTCGGCCGTCCTCACGTCACCGCAGGCGGAGACAAGAACGCGAACATGGCCTGGCCGTCCGCCCGGGCGCTCTCGTCGGCCAATTGACGCCAAGCTGCATGCTGCGGATCGTTCAAGGCCTTCGCGAACGCGAGCTTCTTACGGTCGCCCTTGTCGAGTTGGTCTCTGAGTTGCAGCGGATTGGCGGGCAACGAGAGCAAGAACGCCAGATCGCGATAGTGGCGCTCCGGCGAAGCGGTCTTGATGCTCACCGCTGCAGCCTTCGCCACGATCGCCCCCAACAGGCTGGGGCGTCGGATCCGGCCCGCCCTCGACCCCAGTCGCACTCTCACAGCCTCGGTTCTCCGCGCAGCCTGCCGGCCGCCCGGCACCTCCAGCGTGCGGCCGGGCGGCGTCGTTGTGAGGTCTGCACGGGGGCCGAGGTTGTCAGGCGCCAGCAGATCCACCACCAACCGCTGCGGCTCCACACCGCGCTGATAGCGGTGCAACAAGTTGCCCTGCGGCGACATGCCGGCGGGGGAGAATCCGAGCCGTTCGAGCGCCGCGACCAAACGACGCAAGCTCTGCTGGTCCGACTGCACGTCAGCCAGAACATCCAGGTCGGCGCTCGCCGCCGGTGGAGTCCGACCGTGCTCCAGGCCGTGCAAGAGCACCATCTGCCCACCGATCAGCGACCAGGCATCCGGCACCTGCTCCGAAAGGTCGAACAGCACGCCCCACAACTCCACCAGCGGGCCGGTGAACAGGTCCGACTCCAGTCGTACATCGGGCAGATCAGCCGCCATGATCACACCTTCCGAGGCTGCGCGTAGCGAGTCAGCAGGGACTCGAGCAACACGGCTGCGGCAGCGTCGGCTCGGCTCTCATGGAGGTCCAGCAAGTCGGCCGCCACCACTGAGGCGGGGACGTCATGGCCCTGCCCTGGGGCTTCAGACCTTGAGGTCAAGAACGGCCACATCTCCGACGGGGGGATTCGGACCGAGACATTGCCCCGCTCTTCATCACGGACCATGCCGAACGCGGCTTCCAGCTTTTCGACCCGGTCGGGGTGTACGTAGATCTCCGCAGGGCCGAGGGAGATGTAGTCCGCCCCTGCCTGTGCCGCAGCACTCGCTCCTCCCCGCACCACATCCTGAGCGGCGAGCAGAACGGGCAGTACGCCTGAATGAACGCGGTACGAGCGAACCTCGGCACGGGCGGCAAGGAGTTCTTGGACCAGAGCTGGAGACAGTTGCCCGTGGGCAAGGAGGTTCCGCAACCGCGTCCTCACCCGGGACTTCTCTGCATCGGACAGGCCCACCGGCTGATGGCCGTCCAGCACCGCCAGAACGCCCCATGCATTGCGGGCCGACAGCGGTCTCCGCGAACGGCGGCCCCGATCCTTGCGATCCCGGACGCTGTCCCCGGCAACCAGCCAACGGCCACCGACCCGCTGCCCCTGCAGCTTTCCGTCATGCAGCAACTGACGGACGCGGGAATCATCCACCCCGAGCAGGGCCGCAGCCTCTTTCACCGACAGCAGTTCCATGACCATCTCCTTGCGCCTCCCCTCACGAAACCATGAGAGAATACGCAAGCAGCCTCCCACCCGGATCCCCTTGCGTCAAGCCTCACGCAATCAGGATCCAAGACGCAACCGTCGAGGCAGGGACGTGCCGCACGACCCAGGCCAGCGGACGCGTGCCCCATCCGTGCCCTTCCGAGCGGCGAACAGCGGTCAATACGGGTATGGGCGGACCCTCGAGGCAGCCCTCCCAGAAGGCTGTTTCCACAGGTCAGATGCCATATGGACACCCCAGGCAACATAGATTCCCAAGCTTATAGCGCGGGTTCGATTCCCGTCATCCGCTCCAGAGCAAAGCCCCAGGTCAGCGACCTGGGGCTTTTGCGTTGCCTAGACCTTTCTCATGACCTGAGTCGGAGATTCGTCGTTAGTTCGGTATGAGTCGTCCGGGTCCGAAGATTCCTCCGTTGTCGGTCACTGATGCCCAGCGGGCGGTGTTGGAAGGTCAGTTGCGTCGTCGTACGACGACGCAGGCGCTCGCTCAGCGGTCACGGATCGTGTGGGAGTGCCGGACGGGCACTCGGTGATGGAGGTGTCGCGGCGACTGCGCATCGCTCCGGACACGGTTCGCACACGCCGAAGAACGCGACGCACTGGTCGACCCGGTCGATGGCCGCGGCGACGGGAATGTCGCAGTCGACGGTCTCGAGGATCTGGCGCACCGACGCCACTGGGCCGCCGAGTTCGAGAAGTTCCTGACCAAGGCCGACAAGGAGGTCCCCGATGATCTCGAGGTCCATCTGATCCTGGACAACTACGCGACCCACAAGACGCCCGACATCAGGAAGTGGCTGCTGGCCCACCCGCGGTTTCACCTGCACTTCACGCCCACAAGTGCGTCGTGGCCGAACCTGGTGGAGCGGTGGTTCGCCGAGCTCACACAGAAGAAGCTCAAGCGTGGAGTCCACCGCTCCGTCCAGGCCCTCGAGCGTGACATCCGGGCCTGGCTGACCGACTGGAACGACCAGCCCAGGCCCTTCGTCCGGACGAAGACCGCCTACGAATTCCTCGACATAGTCGCCGCCTACTGCCACCGAACCTCCGACTCAGGTCACTGGCCGCAGGCCGTCCATCCAGCTCGCAGACCCGTCATCATCCCCTTCGTCGAGGAGCGGTCCCTGCTCCCCTACGACGGCCGGCCGCCCACCTGCGCAGCGTCCAAAACCAACGGGCGCGCAGCTGAGCAGGGACCACCCACTTCCCGGCTCCGAGCACCGGGGCGCAGGGGTGCTCCGGTCAGCCGTCGCCGAGGGATCCACTCTGTGGGCCGGTGCTGCTACGCGGCTTCCCCGCGCGGCTCGCTCCGGAGGCCGGCGCGCCAGGCGATCGCCGCCGCGCGCACGCGGTTGTCCGTGTCCAGCTTGGCCAGGACCGAGCGGACGTGGTCCTTCACCGTCTCGGGGCTGTTCCCCAGGTGATCGGCGATCTCGCGGTTGGTCAGACCGTCGCTGACGAGGGCGAGCACGTGGCGTTCGCGTGCAGTCAGGGATTGCAGCCGGGCTCGGTTCTCCTCCGAGCAGCCCTCGCGGGGGCCGTCCTCCGGCGCGGCCACAACGCGCAGGTAGCCGTCGATGACGGTCCTGGCCACCGAGGGCGAAAAGGCCCAGCCGTGCCGCGCGACTTCGCGGATCGCCTGCGACAGTTGTCCGGGTGTGCTGTCGCGCAGCAGGTAGCCGCCCGCTCCTGCGGCCAGCGCGCTCTCCACGTGGGTGTCGGCGCCGGGACCGGCGAGTACCAGCACCTCGGGTGCCTGGGGCAGCCGGCGCGTCCTTCTGACCATGTCGATGGTTTCGCGCGTCGGCGCCTGGGTGCTGAGCAGCACCACGTGGGGCGGCCTCGACCGGATGGCGCGAAGGGCGTGGTCACTGCTGTCGTCCCACTCCACGTGCAGCTGGTGGTCCGCCTCGACGAGCACTCGCAGAGAGGCTCGGACAAGTGCTCTGTCTTCTACTACCGCAACCGATATCACGTGCGTTCTCTCCCCCGAGCAATACTACGCGTGGTGCTTTTGTCGCTGGTCGGGGGAGAGCGTACCGGACGGTATCACGCCCCCCGTTCAGGGGGAACGGCCGCTTCCGCTCCCCCTGTTCGGTGGACGGAATGCAAAATTCCCCCCCACCTTGGGGATAGTTGCAGGGTCCATCGACACAGCACGATGGGACCACTCCGAACCTCGGGGAACGACGCGCCGAGACCGGTTGCCGGTTCTTCGCGGGGGGTTCACCGATGCTGGAGAAGAAGACATCTTGACTGTGTACTCAGTCCTCATCCCGTACGTGCCGCGACGTCCTGAGCAGGTACTGCCGTACGCCGCGCTGGTGCAATGGACCAAGGCGCAGCGGCTGTGGCAGGGGCAGGCCCTGATGATCGAACCGCACCAGGGGTTCGTCTACGCGGCGGGTGCCGGCTTCCGGGTACCGGTGGGGCTCGGGGTGACGCTGATGCCGTTGCGCCACCCGTACGAAGCCGCCTTGCAGGCCCGGTCGTTGGCCATGACGACGGGACAGCCGGTCATCGCCGGGTTCGGACCGGGGGGCAAGCCGCTGCAGCAGAGCCTGCGCGGCGCGCCGTACCCGAGCCCCCTCAAGGCGGCGCGGGAGTACCTGACGACGGTCCGGGGGCTGCTGGACGGCGAGGCCGTGGACATCGACGGCGACTACGTCACCTGCAACGCGGCGCTCTCCGCCTTCCCGACGCCGCCGGTGGAGATCGGACTCGGGGTGCTGCGGCCGGGCATGGCGCGGCTCGCCGGTGAGGTCGCCGACGTGGCCATCACGTGGCTGACACCGGCGGCCTATCTCCGGGACACCGTGGTTCCCGCGCTGCGGGAAGGTGCCGCGGCGGCGGGCCGCCCGACGCCCCGGCTGACGGCGATCGTTCCGCTGGCGCTGAGCCGGTCCGACCGCCCGGCGGCCGAGCTGGCGCTCGCCAGCAACGCCGCCCACCTGGACGGCTCGCACTACATCGACATGCTGCGCAGGTCCGGCGTCGACGTCGCGGACGGCGATCCCCTCTCCAAGGCGCAGGCGCTGGTCGAGGGCAATGCCTTCCTCAGCGGAGACATGGACGAGCTCGCGGCAAAGCTCGCCGCGTACGAGGCGGCGGGCGTGGACGAGGTCGTCCTCAACGTGACGGGCGTGTGCAACGTCTACGGGCCGCAGGTGGCCATGGAGGAACTGAAGAAGTTGCTGGCCGCACTGGCCTGAGCGGCGACCGCGCACCACCCGGCAGGGAGCGGCCTGCCCACCACCAACGAACGCACCACGACGAGACGGTCGTGGGCGACACGCACCACGCGAAGAACGCGGCAACAGGAAATCGGGGAATCGATGAGCGGGATCAAAGGGCGCCTGACGGTATGGGCGGCGGGCACGGACTCCGCCGCCTCTCCCGCCGGCTCCGCCTCCGGGACGGGCGTGATCGTCCTGGAGAACGCCGGACACCTGGCGCAGGTGCTCCGGTCGGACCTCGTCGGCCCCCACACCACCGTGTTCGCCCCCGGCCACACGGGCAGCTCCGAAGGCCCCGCAGTGGTGGGCTACGAGGGTTCGCCGAGCGAGTCCGGCGCCGAGTTCTCGATCCCCTCCGACTCCGGCGACTTCTTCCTCCAGCTGCAGAGCTACGGCATCAGCGAGTACATGTCCGTCGTCGGCCCCACCCTGGTCCGCGTCGCCGACCCGGCGGACTTCGACGCCTACCTCGCGGACGCCGACAGGGCACGGCAGGACGGCGTCTTCGCGGACTTCCTCACCCACCCCGTCATCCAGCTCGGCGACCTCTCCGCACTCGGTGCGGACGCCACGGCCGACGGCCCCCGGCTGCGGTTGTACGTGAACCGGGCGGGGGAGCTGTCCACGTCGCCCGGCGGGAGCCGGCTCGGCGCCCTCGGCGACGGCCTGGCGGCGCTCCACGCCGAGTGGGTCCGGATCAACGCGGCGAGCGCACACCCGTGCGCCGTGTCCCTGGGCGCGGTGGTGCCCGAAGCGGAGCGGGCGGCGGCACTCGGCGAACGGCCGTGGCTGGGCCGCTACCTCGCGGCGGTCGAGGCGGTCCGCCGGCTCCGCTTCGGCGGCTCGGCCGTCCCGCGCGTGTCGGGCTTCGGCCACCGCCTGACGGCCGGGCTGCCGGACGGGGACGCCGCCGCCGACGCGGCCGGCACCGGGCTGCCCCTCGTCCTGTGGACCGACGAGGCCGCGTACGTGTACACGGCGACCGGCGGCCGGACGTTCCAGGTGGACCACCTGACCGCCCGGATCGTCGAGGCGCTGCTGGCCTGCGGTTCCATCGCGGCGGCGGCGGTCTTCGCCGACCGGGAGGCCCTGGAAGGGGCCGCGGCCCGCTTCGCGGCGGCCGGCGTCCGCCTCACCCCGCCCGCCCTCGTCGCGGTGGGGAGCTGAGCACCGTGACCATGACGCTTCCCACCACGATTCCCGGCCGTGCCGGAGAACTTCTGGCCTCCCTGGGCGACCGGGCGGTGCTGTGCGACCTGTACGACGAGGTCGGTTCCGAGGTCTACCACGACATGGCCGGACGGGATCCGCAGGAAGTGCGGGAACTGCTGGGCCTGGTGCGTGCCACGCCGGGACCGGTGCTCGACCTCGCGGCCGGCTCCGGCCGGCTGACCATGCCGCTGCTGGCGCTGGGCCGGGAGGTCACCGCGCTCGACCTGTCCGAACACATGCTGGCACTGCTGCGCACCAGGCTCGGCCTGGCCCCCGCGGCGCTGCGCGAGCGGTGCTCCGTGGTGCGCGGAGACATGAGCACCTTCGCACTGGGCCGGCGCTTCCCGGTGATCGTGCTGGGCACGACCTCGGTCTCCCTGCTGGACGAGCCGGGCCGGGCCGGACTGTACGAGGCGGTGCGCGCCCATCTGGAGCCGGGCGGACGCTTCCTCCTCACCACCGTGGCCGTGGACCCCGCGTACACGGGACCCGCCGAGATGGAGGAGAAGTACACGACCGACAGCGGCCGCGCCTACCGCATCTTCGAGTACTGGGCCACGGGCGACGCCGCGCGTACCGTCACGATCTTCCCGGCCGACGCCGGAGCGGCCACCGGTCCCGTCGAGGTCTGCACCACCCGGGTCGGCGTCCTGCCCGCGGACCGGCTGGAGGCCGAACTGGCGGCTGCCGGGTTCACGGTCCGCGGCCGGACGGCGCTGCCCGCGGTCAGCCGCCGGCTGGGCGACGTACTGCTGGAGACGGAGGTCCGCTCATGAGCGCCGGCCCCAAGGCCCTGTGGCCTTCGCTGCTCCCGCCGGACCAGCACGGCACGGACGCCCTGTGCGCCGTGTCCGCCGAGGGCGTCCGGGTCCGTTTCGCCGACGGCCGCGAACTGCTCGACGGCTCCAGCGGACTGTGGAACACCAACCTCGGCTACGGCAACCCGGCCATCGCCCAGGCCGCTGCCGACGCCCTCCTCAAGGCCTCCTACCTCAGCGTGTTCCGCTACGAGAACTCCTACGCCCGCCGGGCGGCCGAGGCGCTCATCGAGGCGTGCGGGCCCCGCCACTACGGACGCGTGCTGTTCTCCACCTCCGGCGGAGCGGCCAACGACCTGGTGATGAAGCTCGCGCGGCACTACCACGCCCTGCGCGGCGAGCCGCGCCGCAAGGTCGTGGTGGGACTGCGCGGCAGCTACCACGGGCTCACCTTCGGCGGGTTCGCGCTGACCGGCGAGGATCTCGGCCAGCAGGTCTACGGCGTTGACCAGCGCCTGATCCGGCACGTCTCCCCCAACGACCCGGCGGAACTCGCCGCGCTGCTGGACCGGCAGGGGGCGCAGACCGCCGCCGTGGTGGTGGAACCCGTCATGGGTAGCGGTGCGGTACCCCTCACCGAGGAGTTCGTCGCCGAGCTCCTGAGGCTGCGCGACGTCCACGGATTCCTGCTGGTGGCGGACGAGGTGGCCACGGGCTTCGGCCGTACGGGCACCCTCTTCGCCTCCGAGCGCTGGCCCGCCCGCCCCGACCTGCTGATCTCCTCGAAGGGGCTGACCAACGGCACCAGCGCCGCCGCGGTGGTCCTCGCCTCACGGCAGGTGGCCGGGGTCTACGACGAGGCGGGTGCGGTCCTCAGCCACGGTGAGACGCAGGCGGGGACACCCGTCACCTGCGCCACGATCCTGGCCACGCTCTCCGAGATGCGCAGGCTGGACGCCCTGGAGCGGGGGAGGCGGGTGGCGGCCCGGTTGGACGAGGAGTTCGCCGCTCTGGTCGCCGGGCACCCGCTGGTGACCGGGACGACCGGTGTGGGCTGCTTCCGATCCGTCCGCATGTGCCTCGAAGACGGCACGCCGTTCCCACAGGAGCAGGTCTCCGCACTCGTCGGAGCGATCCGCGCGGCCGGCGCGATCGTGCACCCCGGGCTGAACGGCATCCAGCTCTTCCCCGCCCTCACCTACACCGACGCCGAGGTCGGCGAACTGATCGCCTGCGTACGGACCGGCCTCGACGCCTGCGCCGCAGGGGTCGCGCCGGACGGCGGCGGGCGCGCATGAACACCTGCCCCGACGGTCCCACCCGGACCCTGTGCGGTCTGGAGCGGATCGCGGAAATGGTCGCGGGCCGGCGCAGGACCGCCCTGCTGATCGACTCGGGTGTCGTCGGCAGCGAGCTTGTCGAGCGGATCGGCTCCGTGCTGGCGCGGGCCGGTGCGCGCGGATCCTGCACGGTGCTGACCGGAGCCGGGGATCTACGCGGACTCGACGTCCTGGCCGACGCCCTCGCCGACGCCGAGCTGGTCCTGGGCATCGGTGGCGGTTCGCTCCTCGACCAGGCCAAGCTGGCGACACTGATGCGCACCAACCCGGACGTGCGCGCCCGGATCACCGTGCCTCAGCGCAGCGGACTCGTCCTGCTGCCGCCCGCCCTCGTCCGCGGGGTGCCGCTGGTCGCCGTGCCCACCACGCTGGGCACCGGGTCCGAGGTCAGTGGAGTCGTCTGTCTCGCCTCACCGCAGGGCAAGCGGCTGGTCATGGGTGCGGGACTGCGGCCGCAGGCCGCCGTGCTGGACCCGCTGGCGACGGCCACACTGCCCGGCGAACTGCTGGCCGAAGGCGTACTGGAGGCCCTGTTCAGGGTCACCAGCCCGTACGTAGGTGACCTGAGGGACCTGCCGACCGAGGACGCCCTGGTCGAGGCGGTCGCCGAGCGGCTGGTCCGGCTGGGCCACGAGGTGAGCCGGGCACGGCGGGCGGGGCACCGCCCCGACGGCCGGCTGCGCACCGACATCGCCAGGCTGAGCGGCCATACCCACGCGGAGTGGCTGCACTTCGGCCGCGAGCCGTACGCGGTCAAGGGCTGGCTCATCGCCAACGAGCTGTCCTCGGCGCTGGGCGTACGGAAGATGACCGCGGTGGCGGCGCTGCTCCCGCCCCTGTGGCGGGTCATCGCCGACGGCGATGAGCGGTTCGGCTCGGCGCGCAGGCTGCTGCGCGTCTGGGAGCGGCTGCGTACCGCCGGACCCGTCGTCCTTCCCGCCGATCCGGCACGGGGGATGGCGGATCTGATCGACGGCTGGGGCATCGGACGGTACGTCGCCGCCCCCGCGCGGCAGCTGGACTGCGTCGCGCGGGCCACCGTACGCGCCTGGGGTGCCGGACTGCCGATGCTCGGCGAGCTGGCGCGGGGCGACGTACGCGCACTGCTGGCGGAGGCCGCCGGCGAGCCCGCCGCCCTGGCCGCGGCGCCGGCCACATGAGACTTCCGTCCCGGTCCACCGGGGCCAGGGACGGATGAATGAAAAGCACGAACAACAAGGGGGATTTTCTCATGGAGAAGACCAACTCCAACTCCGTTCTGGAGCTGGGCATGCAGGAGCTCGAAGCCATGGAGGCTCCCGGCTTCTGGTCCACCGCCGCCGGTGTCAGCGCCGGTATGAGCGTGGTCAGCGGTGTCGCCTACAGCGCCGCCTGGGTCGCCTCCGTCTCCATCGCGACCTGATATTTCCACCGCTTCACACTCTCGAATTCAGTAATTCACACATCAAGAAAGAGGAGGTGCGACATGGACCAGAACAAGGGTTTCGAGTCGTCGCTGGAACTGGGTATGCAGGAGCTCGAGGCCATGGAGGCCCCGAGCTTCTGGTCGGGCTTCAAGACCGGCGTGACCATCAGCGCGGCCAGCGTCGCCTCGTCGATCGCGTACAGCGGTCTGACCGTTGCGGCTAGCATCGTCACCTGATCCAGCCTCATGGGCGGCAGAGTTCACGCACTTCGGCCGATACGTGAGTGAACTCTGGTAGCGGAGACCCGTGGTGGCTGAAGCATGCCGCCACCACGGGCCCCGCATCCAGCACTTGTGACACAAACCAGCTAAGGAGCCTCCATGTCCAGTGGACGCCGGAACCAAAACGCGATCCTGATACCGGGCATCATTTCCGCGCCCGTCATCGTATTGCTCGCGATTGTCAACCTGACCATGTCGGGTCCTGCCCAGACCGCACTCATGGCAGTTCTGCTGGCTGCTCTGCTGGTCTGCGTCGTACTCGTCGGCAAGGGAATCGCCCGGAGCCGCAATGAGTGACAACGCCGTGGTCAGCTTCCGCGGCGTGACCAAACGATTCGGTTCTTACACCGCGGTGGACGACCTCTCCTTCGACGTCCGGCCCGGCCGCGTCGTGGGCCTGCTGGGGCGCAACGGAGCGGGCAAGACGACCTCCCTGCGCATCCTGCTCGGACTCGCCGCTCCCACCGCGGGCAGCGCCACCGTCTTCGGCCACCGCTACGCGGACCTCCCCGGCGCCGCGCACCGGATCGGGGTCAGCATGGACGGCATGGCACCCGTCCCCGGCACGTCCGGCCGCCGCGGGGTCGCGATCTGGGCCAGGACTCTCGGCCTGCCCGCCTCCCGTGTGGACGAGGTGCTCGAACGCGTCGGTCTGGGCGACAAGGCCGACCGCCCGGTGAAGGGCTACTCCACCGGCATGCGCCAGCGCCTGTCCCTGGCCGTCGCCCTGCTCGCGGACCCCGAACTGCTCGTCCTCGACGAGCCCGCCAACGGCCTGGACCCGGACGGCATCGCCTGGCTGCGGCGCATGCTGCGGTCCCTCGCGGACGAGGGCCGGACCGTCCTGGTCTCCAGCCACCTCCTCGCCGAGGTCGAACAGACCGTCGACGACGTGGTGATCATGCAGCAGACCCTGCGCTACGCGGGGCCCCTGTCCGAACTCACTTCGGACGGGGCGGACCGACTCGAAGACCGCTTCTTCGCACTGGCCGGAGCGGGCAAGGGCGGAGGCCCCGATGCGTAACGTGATAGCCGGCGAGTGGTCCAAGGCCTGGTCCGGCAAGGCCTGGTGGATGCCCGCCTCCTTCGGCATCCTCATGTCCCTGATGGCGAGCCTCGGCTACGCCACACAGGGCCACGAGAGCATCACTCAGGGACAGACCGACGCCGGCGCCGTCACCGACGACGTCGTCCAGGCCTGGATGATGATGCTGCTCTTCGCCTCGCTGTACGGCGCGGTGTCCGTCGCCCGCGAGTACGCCACCGGCACGATCGCCCGCTCGGTGCTGCTCAGCGGCAGCAGGATGCGCTTGTTCTCCGCGAAGCTGATCGTGACCACGGCCATGGGCGCGCTGTACGGCGTGCTGGCCGCCGGCCTCGCGGTCGCCTCCGGCTGGGGGCTCATGGTCTCCGGCGCCGGCCACGATCCGGTGTGGACGCGGGAAACCTGGCTCATCGTGCTCGGCATCTTCGTGTGCAACACGCTGTCCGCGCCGTGGGGGCTGTTCATCGGATGGATCGTCCGCAACCAGATCGCCGCGGTCGGCACCCTCATGGGCTTCACCCTGCTCCTCGACCCGGCGCTGCAGACGCTGTTCCCCCAGGGCGCCAAGTACCTGATGACGATCGCGATGAGCTCCGTCTACCGCGACGGCAAGCCCGAGCTGCTGTCCGAGCCGCTCGCACTGCTGGTGATCGCCGGATGGCTGGCCGCAGCCGCACTCCTGGCCCGCAAACTCTTCACCTCCCGCGACGTCGTGTAAGGCGCATTCATGTTCACTAAGACGGCATCCGCCGAGCTCGACCCCGAGCGGCTCGCCCGGCCGCGCATCGCCGAGGGCGTTGCGGTACAGGAGCCGCTCGAGGCGGGTGCCCCCTGGGTGATCCACCGCGGCGGTACCCGGTACTTCCGCGTCCAGGCCGACCTGGCCCAGCTCACCCGGGCCCTGGACGGCACCAGGGACCACGAGGAACTCGCCGCGGCCCTCGGCTCGCCGTGGACGGCGGACGACGTGGACGTGGCGGTGCGCAAGCTCGCCGACAGCCAGATGCTGGACGACGGGACGAAGCCCCGGCACCACAGCCGGCGGGTCCGGTTCGTACCGCCGCTGACCGTCCAGTTCACCCTGCTGCGGCCGGAGCGGCTGCTGCGGCTGGTCCTGCCCGGACTGCGGCTGCTCGCCGGCCGGGGCGGGGCCGCCGCGGCCCTCCTGTGCACCCTGGGCGGCCTGCTGGCCCTGGCCTTGCAGGCACCCGCGGTGCAGCAGGCACTGGGCAGGCCGCTCCCGCCGTCCACCTACGCGGGTGTGGTCCTCGGCGTCCTCGCCACGACCGTGGTCCACGAAATGGGCCACGGAGCCGTCCTCACCTACTACGGCGGGCGCCCGACCCGGATGGGCGTCATGCTCTTCTACCTGTCGCCCGCCTTCTTCTGCGACGTCTCCGACGGCTGGCGCCTCCCGCACAAGGACCAGCGGGTGCGGGTCGCGCTGGCCGGCGTGGTCACCCAGTGGGTGATCGCCGGAGCCGCGGCGCTGACCGCGCTGCTCACCGGGGTCTCGGCCCTGCGCGACGGCCTGATCATCTTCGCGGTCGTCACCTACGTGTCGGGCCTGCTCAACCTGCTGCCCTTCGTGAAGCTCGACGGGTACCTCGCCCTGATGAGCCACCTGGACATCCCCCACCTGCGCGACCGCGCGATGACCGACGGACGGCGCGCCCTGGCCCGGGTCCTCTTCGGGGGCCGCTACGAGCGCGAACTCCCCCAGCTCACGTGGGCCGCTCCGTACGGGGTGATCTGCCTCGCCTTCCCGCTCTACCTCGTCGTCATGGCCGCGAACCTGTGGGGCTCGGCGTTCCTCAGCATGGGCGCCGCGGGCGCCTCCCTGCTGCTCTTCGGCCTGGGCTTCCTCGCCTACCACCTCGGGCGCGGCGCGATGGGCCTGGCCCGCGAGGCACTCAAGGCGGGCGCCCGGCTCCGGCGGATCTGTGCCGTCGGCCTGTGCGCGGTGGCGATGGCCACGGCCTGCGCCACGCTGGTCCACCTGCCCTGCACCCTGACCGGCGGCTACACCGTCCGTGACGACGGCAGGACGGAACTCCTGCTGCCGACCTCGGCGGACCGTTCGCTCGTCCACAGCGGGGCACCCGTACGGCTGCTGCGCTCGGGCGTGACCACGCAGAAGCAGACCGGCACCGCCACCGTCGCCGGTGAGCGGGCCGCCGCGGCCACCGCACCGCTGTCGATGCTTCTCCCCGTACAGACCCAAGCGCTGCCCATGCCCGTCATCAGCTACCCCCTGGACGTGGCCGCCACCCCGCAGGACCGCACCGGCACCGCTGTGCTCGACGCCGGCAGCCGCCCCCTGGGCGAGTGGCTGTACGTCAAGTACGTCGCCCCGGCCACGCGCTGGTAGCAGCGGTCCCCGACGGCTCGACGACCCGAAGACCGACGAGAGATAACTCAGTGGACATCCGATACCTGGAATACTGCCCGCCTGGCTCCCCCTTCTACGACGTCCCCGCCACCGCCCCCTCGGACGCGGACGACTTCCCGACCGCGCGTGCCACCCTCGCGCCGGGGTGGACGCGGACGGTCAACTCCCACTGGGTTTCGCTCGCGCCGGACAATGGGGCGCTTCCCGCACAGGGCTGGAAGATCCACGTCTCGGCCACCCTCGACAACGCCGAACGCGTACTCGACGTCGTCCGGCAGTACTGCGGGCCGCGGGACATCGCCTTCAAGTTCATCCGCAGCCCGAAGACCCTGCGCCAGCGCAACAGCAAGTACGGCGACCGCAGCGCGAGCGGCAAGTTTATCGCCATCTACCCGTCCGGCGAAGAGCAGTTGGCCACCGTGCTGAGCGAACTGGGCGAACTCCTCGACGGCGAGCAGGGTCCCTACATCCTCAGCGACCTGCGCTGGCGGTCCGGCCCCCTCTTCGTGCGCTACGGCGGATTCGCCCTGCGCACCGGCCGGGACGCCTCCGGCCGTGAGGTCTACTGCATCGAGGACCCCGAGGGCAATCTGGTACCCGACGTCCGCGGGCCCGGTTTCCGGCCCCCGGAGTGGGTGGAGCTCCCCGCGTGCCTGGAAGAGGCGCTCGCCGCCCGCGATGCCGGCACGCTCGACGGCTTCCCCTTCCGTGCCACCAAGGCCCTGCACTTCTCCAACGGCGGCGGGGTGTACCAGGCCACCGACACCCGCGACGGCAGCACCGTCCTCCTCAAGGAGGCCCGGCCGCTGGCCGGACTGGACGACACCGACGCGGACGCCGTCACCCGCCTGGAACGCGAACGCTGGGCACTGGATCGGCTCGCCGGCCTGACCTGCGTACCCGCCCTGTACGACTACCGGGTCGGGCGCGAGCACTACTTCCTGGCCCGGGAGTTCGTGGACGGCCCGGCCCTCATCCATGAGGTCCACCGCCGCAACCCCCTGGTCAACGCCGACCTGCCGGAGACGGAGTACGCCTCCTACGCCGCGTGGGCGACCGGCCTCCTGGACCGGGTGGAGCAGGCCGTCGAGGCCATGCACGGGCGGGGCGTCGTCTTCGGCGACCTGCACCCGAACAACATCCTGGTCAACTCCGACGGCACGGTCCGCTTCATCGACTTCGAGGCGAGCAGCGAAGCCGGGGACGAGTGCCGGCAGGTCATCGCGGCCCCGGGATTCCGGGCGCCTGAGAACTACACCGGCACCGCCGTCGACCGGTACGCCCTCGGCTGTCTGCGGCTGGCGGTCTTCCTCCCGCTGACCGTCGTCATGACGTGGTCCCCCGCCAAGCTCGGCCAGCTCATCGACCTGGTCACCGAACGCTTCCCCGTCCCCGCCGACTTCGAGGCCCTCGTCCGCCGCTACCTCGGCGTGCCCGCGCCCACCGAGTCCGCCAGGTCTGCCGCGCCGGACGACCACGACGGACCCGTGTGGCCGATGCCCGATGCCGGGAACTGGCCGGCGCTGCGCACGGAACTCGCCGACGGCATCCTGTCCACCGCCACCCCGGACCGTGACGACCGTCTCTTCCCCGGTGACATCGAGCAGTTCCGCACCCCCGGCGGCGGCGTGAACCTCGCCACGGGCGCGGCCGGGGTCCTGTGGACCCTCGCCGAGACCGGTACGCCGGTACCGCCCGAGCTCATCGACTGGCTGACCCGGGCCACCGGCCGGCTGGCCGACCCCAGGCCGGGCCTCTACGACGGCCTGGGCGGCGTCGCCCTCGCCCTGGACCGGCTCGGACAGCCCGGTCAGGCCCGCGAACTGCTGGACCGGGCCCTCGCCCTGCCCCGTGACGACATCGGCGAAGGCCTCTCCGGTGGACTGGCCGGCCTCGGCCTCGCCCTCCTGCACTTCGCCCGGACGACGGGTGACGCGGCGCTCCTGGACCAGTGCCTGCGGATGGCCGACGACCTCACCGGCCGTTCCTCCCGGCAGCAGGACGACGCACCGCGCCCCGGCCTGCTGCGCGGCAGCGCGGGCGTCGCGCTCTTTCTGCTGCGCCTGTACGAGGAGACGTCCGACCCCAAGCTCCTGCACCAGGCGGTCGAGGCCGTGCGCACCGATCTGACCGACGCCGGCTGGCGGCCCGACGGCGACCGCCCGGACGAGGCACCCTGGCGGGCACCCCTGATCGCCTTCGGCAGCGGGGGCCTGGGCATGGTGCTCCACGAACTCCTGCGCCATCACCACGACCCCGAACTGGCCGCGGCGCTGGAGGCGTTCCGTGGTGCGGCCGGGCAGCGGTTCATGCTGCACAGCGGCCTCTACCACGGCCGCGCCGGGGTCACCCTGGCCCTGCACCACATGCGGGACGGCTCCCAGGGCACCGCGCACTCCGTCCGGCAGCACCTCGCCGGTCTGGGCTGGCACGTCATCCCCCGCGACGGCGGACCTCTCTTCCTCGGCGACCACAACCTGCGGCTGTCCACGGACCTCGCCACCGGCTCGGCGGGCGTGCTCCTGGCGCTCGACTCCGTCCTGGGCACCACCGGGACCGGACTGCCGTTCCTTCCCGGCCGGACTGGAAGCCCGGATGACACCGCCGCGTGACCCCCGGGTATCGGTGATCTGCCCGACCTTCAACCGGTCCCGGGCCATCACCGACACCCTCGACTCCGTCAGCGCCCAGTCCGTCACCGACTGGGAACTCCTGGTGGTCTCGGACGGCAGCACCGACGACACGGACGACTGGGTCCGCGACCGGGCCCGCAGCGACCCGCGGATCCGGCTGATCCGCACGGAACGCCACGGACACCCCAGCGGGCCCCGCAACCGCGGGCTCGCCGAGGCCCGCGGCGCGTACACGGTCTACCTGGACCACGACGACCTGTGGTTCCCCGGCCACCTGCGTGTGCTGCTGGAGGCCTTCGCCGACGGCGCCGGTTTCGTGGCCACCGGCTTCGAGGTCAGCGACCGGCACGGCACCGTCACCTCCGCCTCCCGGCCACTGGAGATGTGCTGGCACCCCGAGATCCAGACCCTGGGACCCGTCTTCGAACCGTCCCGCGTGGCCCATCGGAGCGGTCTCGCGGAGCAGGTCGGCGGCTGGCGGGCCGGGGGCGGCGCGGAGGACTGGGACCTTTGGCTGCGCCTGGCCGACGCGGGCACGCGCTTCGCGACCGTCCTCGACCGCACGGTCCGGCTCCTGAGCGACGCCGGTACCCGCAGGCACGGCATCTCCCTGCGCCGGCGGATGTCCGTCGCCGTCTTCGACGATGCCCGGCGGGCTCACGCCGCCCTGCGTGAACTGCGCGACGACCGCCACGGGGCCGCCTTGCGCGCCGCGTGCACCGCGGACACCCGTGCCTGGCTGCGGCGGATGGCCGCCTCCGCGCAGTTCGTCCGTCCGGCCGGCTGGGCCGGTGACCCGGAAGCCGGGCTGACGGACGGACCCGAGGCGCTCGGGGGGTCGTGGACCGACCTGGTGCTGGTACCGGACCGCGGCCGCTACCTCCTGGCGCTGCCCCTGGCGTGCGTCACCGCCGAGCACGCCCTGCGGGTCCAGTCGCTGGTCCGGCGCACGCAGCCCAGCCAGTTCGCGCTGATCGACGAGGTGACCGCCCGGCACGGGGGCACGCTGCCGGCTCCGGGCGTCGCAGGCGCGGTGGCCGACCGATCCGGCGGTGGCCGCTCATGAAGGCACTGGTTCTCGCCGGAGGTACCGGCAGCCGCCTGAGGCCCATCACGCACACCGCGGCCAAACAACTGGTCCCCGTCGCCAACAAGCCCGTCCTCTTCTACGGGATCGAGTCGATCGTCGAGGCAGGAGTCACCGAGATCGGCGTGGTCGTCGGGGACACCGAGCCGGAGATCCGCGCCGCCCTCGGCGACGGATCGCGGTTCGGCGCCCGGTTCACGTACTTCCGCCAGCACCGTCCCCTCGGCCTGGCCCACGCGGTCCGCATCGCGCGTCACTGGCTCGGCGAGGACGACTTCGTGATGTACCTGGGGGACAACTTCGTGATCGGCGGCATCACCGGCCCGGCCGAGGAGTTCCGGGCGGCCGGGACGGATGCCCGCATCCTCGTCGCCCGGGTGCCGGACCCCACCCGGTTCGGGGTAGCCGAACTCGACCCGGACGGGCGGGTGGTCCGCCTCCAGGAGAAGCCGCTCGAACCCCGCAGCGACCTCGCGGTCGTCGGCGTCTACTTCTTCACCAGCGCCGTCCACCGGGCGATCAAGGCCATCAAGCCCTCGGCACGCGGGGAGCTGGAAATCACCGACGCCATCCAGTGGCTGGTTGACTCAGGGCACGACGTGCGTGCCGGAATCATCCACGGCTACTGGAAGGACACCGGCGACGTCACCGACATGCTCGAAGTCAACCGGCGGGTCCTGGCCGACGTCGAGGCCGCCGTCCTGGGCGACGTCGACGGGGCCAGCGTCCTCGTCGGACCGGTCCGGATCGAAGCAGGCGCCCGGATAATCCGCTCGACGATCGTGGGTCCGGCCCTCATCGGGGCGGGCACCATCGTCCGGGAGTCCCGGATCGGTCCGTCAACCTCGATCGCCGAAGACTGTGTGATCACCGGGAGCGACGTGGAGTTCTCCCTCATCCTGCGGGACGCCCGGATCGAGCACGCCGGACGGATCGAGGGCTCGCTCATCGGCCGCTCGGTACGCGTGACGGGTACGCCCGCCGCACCGCGCGCCCACCGGCTCGTCCTGGGAGACCACAGCCACATCCAGATCGCCTCCTGACCCCGGCCCGGCCCTGCCTCCGCCTCGCCCCGCCCCCGCCCCCGCGCCCGCGGGCGCGCCCGCACCCGCACCACAACGAAAGACGTCACCTCTCATGAAGATCCTCGTCACCGGTGGAGCCGGCTTCATCGGCTCCCACCTCGTCCGCTCCCTCCTGGCCGACGACGCGACGGACACGGAGGTCACGGTCCTCGACGCCCTGACGTACGCGGGCAACCCCGCCAACCTCCGTGCCGTCCAGGACCACCCCGGCCTGCGGTTCGTCCAGGGCGACATCCTCGACGGCGCGCGCGTGGACCGGCTGCTGGCCGAGCACGACGCGGTGGTGCACCTGGCGGCCGAGTCGCACGTGGACCGCTCCATCGCCAGCGGCCGTTCCTTCGCCTCCACCAATGTGCTCGGCACCCAGACGCTCCTGGAGGCGGCGGCCCGGGTGGGCACGGGAACCTTCGTCCACGTCTCCACCGACGAGGTGTACGGCTCCATCACCACCGGCTCCTGGCCCGAGGAACAGCCGCTCTCCCCCAACTCGCCCTACGCGGCGGCCAAGGCGGGGTCCGACCTGCTGGCGCTCGCCTACCACCGGACCCACGGGCTCGACGTCCGCATCACCCGCTGCTCGAACAACTACGGGTCCCACCAGTTCCCCGAGAAGCTAATCCCGCTGTTCATCACGCGGCTGCTGGACGGCGGCCGCGTGCCGCTCTACGGCGACGGCAGCCAGATCCGCGACTGGCTGCACGTCGAGGACCACTGCCGCGCCATCCGCCTGGTCCTCGAAGGAGGGCGCCCGGGCGGGATCTACAACGTCGGTGGGGGCACGGAGCTGACCAACCGGGAGCTCACGGGACGGCTGCTCGACGCCTGCGGAGCCGGCTGGGACAGCGTCGATCACGTCGCGGACCGCAAAGGTCACGACCTGCGCTACTCGGTCGACTCGACGAAAATCCGTGAGGAACTGGGGTACCAGCCCATCCGCTCGTTCGACGAGGGCCTGGCGGAGACAGTCGCCTGGTACCGGGAGAACCGTGACTGGTGGGCGCCGGCCCTGGAGGCAGCCGCGTAGGTGATCACCGCCAACCACCATGCGTGTACGGTGAGAAGTGCAAGGTGACAAAGGGTGGCAAGAGGCGGTCGGGGTAGTGCAGAGGTCAGGGGGATCGGCCGTTCTGCGCGTCGTGGTAGTCGACGACGAAGAGCTGATGCGCTCCGGACTGCAGATCATTCTTGGCAGTGCACCGGACATCGACGTCGTCGCCACCTGTGACGGACCCGCCGCGCTGACCACGATCGCCCGCCACCGTCCGGACGTGGTACTCCTGGACATCCAAATGCCCGGTACCGACGGATTCGAGGTCCTGGCACAGCTGCGTTCGCTGGCCCTTCCGCCGGTCGTCGCCATGCTCACCGCTTTCGCCACGGGAGACTTCGTCCACACAGCGCTGCACCAGGGAGCGGCCGGCTACCTGCTGAAAGACACCGATCCCGAACAACTGGTACGAGAAGTGCGGGCGCTTGCGTCGGGCGGCCGACCCCTGGCCTCCAGCGTCGCACCCTCGGTCATCGATGGCTTCCTCGCGCACGGCACTGCCTCGAACGGCGCAGCACAGGCCGTCGCCGTGCTGGCCCCCCGAGAGCGGCGGGCACTGACGCTGGTCGGGCAGGGCCTGACGAACGCGCAGATAGCGCAGCGCCTCAAGCTGGCCCCCAGCACGGTCAAGGACCACCTCAGTGCGCTGATGGCCAAGCTCGGATGCCTCAACCGGGTGCAGGCCGCCGTCATCGCCGAGCGCGCCGGCCTGCTGGAGCGCCCCGGGAACCAAGCGTGAACGCACGACGGCAGTGGTCCTGGCTACGCCAGCGGCTGGTCTGGATCCTCCTTGGGATCACCGGCCCTGCCGTCGAATGCGCGCTCATGACGGCGGACCTGTCCTTCGCAGACGAATCCCACGCAATTCTGAAGGCGTTCATCCTGCTGGTCACACCGGTGCTGCTGTTCGCGGCGCACCGCTACCCCCTCCCGGTCTTCCTCGCCACCCTCCCCTCCGTGTACGCGGGTGCCAGCGTCCCGCCGCTGGCGGCCTTGTACACGGTCGCGCTGCACGGCCACCGCCGCTGGGTCCCCGTCGTTTGCGCCATGATGTTCGTGTACTGCGAGCAGCACTGGGCCGAGTACCCGCAGATGAGTATCGGCTCCCTCGAGAACATCGCCCGAACCGCCGCGTACGCGATGGTCTGCATCGCACCGGTCGTCCTCGGGATGCTGACCCGCACCCAGGATGAGCTCTCGGCCCGCCTGGTGGAGCTCGAAGCGTCACGCGTGCGCGAGAGCGACCTGCTGACGCAGCAGGTTCTGGCAAGCGAACGGGCCCGTCTGGCCCGAGAGATGCACGATGTGATCGCCCACCAGGTCAGCCTGATCAGCGTGCAGTCCGCAGCTCTCCAGGTCTCCACCACGGATTCCCGCGCCCGGGAGAGCGCGCGGACGGTTCGGGAACTGGCCTCCACCACCCTCGGCGAGCTACGAGAGATGCTCGGGGTCCTGCGAGCATCCGGGGGCACGGTCGACGTTCACGCCCCACAGCCACGCCTCGCCGACCTGCCCCAGCTCATTGCCGACAGCGGCCTGGACGCCCAGTTCCGTACCGAGGTCCCCCTGTTCGGTGCGGGGGCATCGGAATGGTCGCAGACGGTGCAGCGGGCGGCGTTCCGCACCGTCCAGGAAGGCCTGACGAACGCCTCCAAGCACGCACCAGGCACACCCATCGACGTACATCTGTACGAGACAGACCGGCATCTGCACGTAGAGGTCCGCAACGCCGCGCCCCCGCCCGAGACCCACCCCCTGGACCTACCCGCGAGCGGCTTCGGCCTCACGGGCCTGCACGAACGCGCCCAACTTGCTGGCGGCAGGGTACAAGCAGGCCGGACAGGGGACGGCGGCTACCTCCTGCACGCCACCTATCCCCCACCGACCCCTCCCGCACCGACGGGCTGAATCCACTTCGCCACCGCCCGTCGGCCCCGCCCACCCATGGGCCGTGGCCCTGCTCCTTCCGACCGCAGCTGGCACGGGCGGTCGCCGTGGCCGTCTCCGACGCCGCAGACCCACCGCCGAGCAAGGTCGGCAACCGCATCCTCGACCCCTCCGTTCCCGGCACCTTCATCGAGGGCGGGATCGCGGAGGACGGGGGCAGGACGGACGACGAAATCGTCACCGCGTTCATCTGCCCCGCATGTGACGTGCGACCGGCACCTCACTCCCCACCGGAACATTTCCAGTGGCCCCGACGCGCTCGCCCACGGTGAGCGGCGACTCTCTACAGCCGTCCGGCGGGCCGCCGAGCGTTTCCGGGTCTCGCCGACCACGGTCCAGCGCGGTGGGCCCACCGCTACCGCGATCACGGAGGGGCGGGCATGCGTGTCCTCGCGCCCGCACCACAGCCGACGCCGGACCCCGACCCGCACCGAACGCCGGATCATCAAGGTCCACAGGACCCTCGGCCGGCAGGCCGGCCGCAAGAAACGGCCCCGCCTGGGCTACAGCTGCATCCACACCGCCGTCGACGACCACTCCCGCCTCGCCTACAGCGAGATCCTGACCGACGAGAAGAAGGAGACCGCTACCGCCTTCTGGCAGCGGGCGCAGGCGTTCCTCACCTCGTGCGGGATCACCGTCGAACGTGTCCTGACCGACAACGGCGCCTGCTGCAAGTCCCACGCCTGGCGCGACAGCCTGGCGGCGGCCGGGATCACCCACAAGCGAACCGGCCCCTACCGGCCCCAGACGAACGGCAAGGTCGAACATCCGCGCCCTTCAGGGCGGCAAACAGCGCTCTCCACGGGTCGACACGGGGCCTCGCAACAGGCTCGACATGGGGTGTTTTCCCAGGTCAGGAGCCGTATGGGCGACCTAAGCGGCGTTGATTCCCAAGCTTATAGCGCGGGTTCGATTCCCGTCATCCGCTCCATAGCAAAAGCCTCAGGTCAGTGACCTGGGGCTTTTGCGTTGCCGGGACTTTTAGGCGCTGGGGAGGGGGTTCTGGTGGTAGCGCTCTGCGCCGTCCTGGGCCGCCTCGCGGACTGCCTTGTAGGCGTACTCGACCATGTCGGCCTCGTACGTGCGCAGGGCGGGGATGAGGGGCGCGCCGGTGGCGGCCTGGGCGAGGGCTTCGGTCAGGGCGGCGGCGGCGCGCAGGGCGGTGTTGGCGCCGGCGCCGCCGGCGGGGCTCATGGCGTGGATGGCGTCGCCGAGGAGGGTGATGCGGGTGGTGGGCCAGGCGGGGACCGGGATGCTGGTGCGCAGGGTGAGGGGGAAGACGGCTTCGGGGAGCCAGTGTTCGATGATGGCGTGCAGCCGGGGGTGCCAGTCCGCCGTCATGTCGAGGGCGAGCTGGTGGAGTTCGGGGCTGGTGAGGGTGCGCAGGTCGTCGTGGGGGAAGCGTTCGGTGCGGGCGCCGAAGTAACAGGCCATGTAGTCGCCGCCGTCGTGGAGTTCGACGTCGGGTGCGAGGCGTGCGGCGGCCTGGGTGGCGGGCTCGTGGGGCTGGTGGGGGCCGATGCCCATGTAGCGCTCGCGGGAGCCGACCAGGGGTGTGAACACGTTGAACATGACCTCGGGGAACAGAGCGCGGGTCTGCTCGTTGAGCGGGACCTTGCCGTAGACCTGGCGTACGCCGCTGTCCATGATCTGCGCGTGCGGCAGGTACTGCTGGCGTACGACGGAGTTGATGCCGTCGGCGGCGACCAGGACGTCGCCGGTGGCGGTGGTGCCGTCGGCGAAGTGCGCGGTGACCGGGCCGTCGCCGTCTTCGGAGGTCTCGTAGCGGACGAGCTTCTTGCCGAAGGCGATGTGCTCGGAGAGGCCTTCGGCGAGGATCTGGCGCAGGGTGAGGCGGTCGACGGAGATCGGGGTCTCGTCGGGGTCGTCTTCCAGGACGCGGGTTTCGTTCAGCTGGTCGTCGAGCTTGACGATGCGCAGCGGCGGGTAGCCGGCGGTGGCGCGGAAGAGCTCGTACAGCTCCGGCGGCAGTGCGCCGCGCAGGATGCGGTCACCGTTCGGGTCGATGTAGAGGCGGTAGCCCTGGCTGCGGGTGAGCAGGGCGTCGTCGCGCTCGAAGACGGTGACCTCGACGCCGTTGCGGCGAAGGCCTTGGGCCAGGCAGAGGCCACCCAGGCCGGCGCCGATGACCATGACACGGAATTCAGACATGACAGTCCCTTCCTCAACATGCTGATGGAAGGGACGCACAGGGCACTACCAGCAAGAAACCGGTGTGCTGAGAGCGCGAGCTCCGCCCGGACTTACCACTCACCGGGAACCGTTCTTTCGCGCGTCCACTGCTTACCAAGCTAACAGACGCAGAATCGGGCCGTCAGGGACTTAAGTCCCACCCGCGACCCCGCCCCGTCCCATGGGGCATGGCGTCGTCTCGCGCCCTCCAGCCCGCTCGCGGGTGATCCAGCCGGCTCACGCCTCTTCCTGGGCAGCACCACGACGGCGTGCCCCAACCGTGCCCTTAAGGACGTCATCCGCTCCACAGCAAAGCCCCAGGTCAGCGACCTGGGGCTTTCGCGTTGCCTAGACCTTTCTAAGGGTCCCGTGCCCGATCCGCTCCAGACGCCTTGGTGCGCAGGGCCTGCACCCTGGCAGCGATCCCGGCGGCGACCTCCTTCTGCCGCTCGAGGTTGGAGTGCTGGTAGATCATGGCCGCCTTCTCCGAGGACTGGCCGGCCCGCACCATCGTGTCCTTCAACGTCGCCCCGGACTGGGTCGAGAGCGTGTGCCCGGTGTGACGAAGGTCGTAGAGCGTGAACCCATCGGGCAGTCCCACCTTCCTCCGAGCCTTCTTCCCCTTCCGTCCAAAGGTCGTCCGCCGAAAGGGGGCGCCCCGCTCCCCCACGAACAGCAGTCCGTCCGGCTGTTGCTCCGCCTACAGATACATGTGGAGCTTCAGATCGCCCCTCATGAAGTCCGGCAGCACGATGACCCGCTCACCTGCCTCGGACTTGGTCTCCCCAGGCGCACGCTTCCCCGTATTCAGCTCGGGCTCGGCGGACCGCACCCAGAGTTGTCCAGCGTTTCCTCGCCCGGGACAGTTGAGCCCGCCCCGGCGACACACCCCACGGGGCGGCCGGAGCCGCAGCCCCCGGAACTCCGTTCAGAAGGCGCGCAGCGCGTCGCGGGTGTTGGTGCGGTACAGGCCGACCTTCGGGTTGGCGACGCTGCCCGGCTTGGCCAGCTGGAGGCTGACGCCGTCCGCGTTCTGCATGTGCTCCTTGTCGGCAATGACGTTGACCTCGTCGGCCACGGGACCGTTGCCACCCGACGGGTTGAGGTCCACGGCCGCGTACGCGGTGGCGCCGGGGTGCACCGGGTACGCCGGGGCGCCGCCCAGTCCACCGGGGGCAGTGGCCTGGAGACCGAGCGCGCCGCCCTTGGCGCTGAAGCCGACGGTGGGGAAGTAGTCCAGACCGCAGGAGGTGGAACCGTTGTTGGTCACGGTGATGACGCGGACGGTGGCCGCAGTGCCCGTCGGGGAAGTGACCTTGACGGTCAGGTCGCGCGCCGAGCAGGGGTGGGTGTAGGCGTAGGAGTCACCGGTGGTGTCCCCCGTGCCCTTGCCGCCCGAACCGGCCTTCGCCGGGATGGCGGTGGCCGTACCGGTTCCGGTGACCTTGCCGGCGGACGGGGCGGCGGCGCCCTCCCCGGACGGCGTCACGGTCCCGGTCGAGACCGGCTTGTCCGCACTCTTGGTCGCGGCGGGGTTGGCGGTCGGCCCGCTGGCGCTGTCCGAGCCGCCGCAGGCGGTCAGGGCCAGAGCGAGGCCGGCGGTGGCGGTGGCCAGGGCAGTGGTGCGGAGTCGGTAGGTACGCATGGGGAACTCTCCGTGTCGGTGCGGTCGTCAGACGGAGGCTTCCGCTTACCGCCTGACGAGACGTTGGGTGGGGCTGCTGTTCCGGTCGGCTGCTGCAGAAGACGGCCGAGGGCCGGTCGGTGGGGCGGGTGGGGGCCCTCCCGTTGCGATCGCCGAATCCGACCGCCGATCCGATCGGCGGACCGACGGGCTGATGACGCAACTGTGGGGCCGGTTTTGTCCCAGTGGCGTCTGGGCCGGGATAGTAGGAACCCTGGAACGCTCCCGACCCTTCTCAGCTGGGCGATCGGGCGAGCCTGGAACGTGCTTCCGGGATGAGGGGCAGGGTGGAATGGCCACGGAGACGGAGCGGTTCGCGGAGCTGATGCGCGGATTCAAAGAGCGCTCGGGGCGCAGCTACGGCACGCTCGCGAAGCGTCTGCACTCCAGCAACTCGACGCTGCACCGCTATTGCAGCGGCGCGGCGGTGCCCACGGATTACGCCCCGGTGGAGCGGTTCGCCCGAGTCTGCGGTGCCTCGGCCGACGAACTGCTCGCGCTGCACCAACAGTGGCTGCTGGCGCTGGTGGAGCGGCGGCGGGGGGTGACGGAGGGGCCGGCCTCGGGGTCGGGGGCGGCGAACTCCGCGGAGCCGCGGGGCGGTGACGCCGCGCCCGAGGTGCCGCCTGCATCGGCGGTGGTGGTGGCCGGGGAGGCTTCGGAGGTCCGGCCGCAGGCGGAGACCGACTCCGCACGGGCCCCGGCGTCCGCGGCCGGGTCCGCCCCGGCGCCCGGACCCGCCGCTGCGGAGGCACCCGCCCCGGCGCCTACCCCCGCTCCCGCGCCGGCACCGGCGGAGGCCCCCGCCCCTGCCCCGGCAGCGGAAGCACCCGCACACGCCCCCGCCGCCCGGATCCAGCCGGGCCCCGCCCGGGCCTCCGTACCGGGGGCCCGGCGTCCTCGGCTGCTGCTCGCGGTCGCGGCCGCCGTGGCGACCGCCGCGGTGGCGGGGACCGCGGCCGCCGTCTCCGCCATGGGAGATACGGGTCACGGGGACACGCGCCACGGCGCCGTCCAGCCGTCCTCGCGCGAGCGGGCGGCGGGGGGCCCGGCCTTGCCGTCCGGCGGGTCGTCGTCACCCACGCCCACAGCCGATTCCGCACCCCCGTCCGGCCCCGGACCGTCGTCCCCCTCGGCAACGTCCGCGTCCACCTCGCCGGCCACCGCCAAGGCGGGGGCCTCCCCCACCGCCCCGTTCACGGTCAACGTCCTGCCCGACAACTGGGACAGCCCCTGCGACCAGTGGTTCGCCCTGGACAAGGCACCCGGCACGGTCCCCCCGCCCCCCGCCGGGCCGGCGACCGAAGGGTGGGCCCGGGCCCTGGACGCCGTCCCGGCGGGGCACCTGCGCATGCAGCTGACCGTCCAGGGCACCGAGGGCAAGCCCGCGGTCCTGCACGCGCTGTACGTCCATGTCGTGAGCGGCCGCAAGGCTCCCGGCTGGAACGCGTACACCATGGGCGCCGGTTGCGGCGGCGCGCTGGTGCCGGCGTCCTTCGCCGTGGACCTGGACGACGCCTCCCCGAGGGCCAGGCCCGTACCTGGCAAGGAGGGCGAGCGGCCGACGGCCTCGACCGACTTCCCGTACAAGGTCTCCGCCACTGACCCCCAGGTGCTGAACATCGACGCCGCCACACTCGGTCAGGACGTCAGCTGGTACCTGGAGCTGGCCTGGAGCAGTGGCGACCGCCAGGGCACCACCCGCATCGACGACCACGGCCGCCCGTTCCGCACGGTCGCCCTGAACGCCGGCCACAGCTACTGGTACAACGCGAACAACAACGCCTGGCTGCCGGACACGGAATGAAGGACCGATCGCCCCCGGTCCGAAAGCGGCCGCAGTCCGGACACTCCCCGGACAGTCGACCTCTCGCCACCAACTAGACCGTGCCCAACGCAGCCGGCACCGCCGTGTCGAAGCGCGGCGGGCTCGCCTCCCCCGGCGCCCCAGCACAGCGCGGCGCCGGAAAGCCACCGGCTCGCAGGAGCCGTGGCTCATGGCCGGATGTCCGCGTGGCCGTACGGCTAGGCCCCCACATTCCTGGCGTCGCGCCGCCGCGCCACGTAGCGGAGCAGGGCCCAGATCGCCGCGGCGTTGACCAGGGCGCCGACCAGGACCGCACCGTAGAAGCCGAAGTCGGACCACATGTCGAGCTTGCCGCCGACGGACGTGTCGGGTGCCACCCAGTCCGAGGGACGCGGGGCGGACTCCGGCAGCAACTCCGTGGGCTCCGGCTTGGGAGGCGGCTGCGAGCCTTCGTAGACGGGCCCCACGACCGGGTCCGACTCGTCAAGGGCGTCCGCCGCGGGTCCGAAGAACGTCAGCAGCACGACGCTGACCGGCGCCGTGGCCAGGATCGGCCAGACTCCGAAGAACCCGATGTCCCCGGTCCGGCTGCCGATCGCGACGTAGAGCAGCATCGCGACCACCAGTGCCAGGTACGCACCCGGCACCCACATCTCAGCCTTCGACCAGCGCCGCACCATGACGTTCCCCGTTCCGTTCCGTTCCGCTTCGTTCGACCTGCGCCCAGTCTCGAAGCTGCCGAGGGTTGCCACCTGAGTACGCCTACTTATCCTGCGGCACCCTGAGTACCTGGTCAGAGCCGTGCACGGCCAGCAGGCCGGGGACACCGCGCAACGTATCCCCCATGTCCGACACACGGCGCCGGAGGATTCCGAGGCTGGAGCACGGCCCCGGCCTCGAGTTCGCCGGCATCGATGAATCCCGCAGAACGTGCGCGATCTCCTCCGGCTTGAGTTCAATGCCGTCCAGCCCCTGCGCGGTCAGCGGGATTTCCGCCAGCGCGTATTCGCCGCGGCCCTCGGCACTGAACTCGGTGCCACTGTGGTCCTCGAAGGACCACGTCCCGATGCGGGCGAGGTGGAAGACCTGACGCTCCTCGTCGGACTCCATCGTGTGCAGAAGACGGACGATGACGGCCTTCCCCGCGATCTCCTCGTGGGTCTCGCGGTGGAGGGCCGCCTCCCGGGACGCGTCGCTCTCCTCGCCCCCGCCGGCTGCCGGAATGACGCCGAGGATGCGCAGGGCGAGGAAGGCGTGGATGTCCTCGCCCGAGAGACCGTCGGCGTACGCCGCAGATGAGGCGATGGTGCCGACGCCATGGCCACTTGGCAGCCCTTCCCCGACAGCCACTATTCGCAGTGCCCCTCCGCACGCTCCACGTCTCAGGCCCTGAGGAGCGGAGCGGACTGCTGGAACACATCGTCACATCCGGGCAACGCCCCAGCCGGGGTCCCCGCCATGGACAGGATCAGATGGAGCCCTCGGGGAGACTCAGCTTCGCGGCCTGTAGCTCCTCTGTCCCCTCCAGGTGGAGCCCGCACAGTACGCAACCGAAGAAGCCACCGCGCCTGTCAGGCTCCTCGTCCTGGGCCGCCAGAACGACGAGCGCGTTGTTTTCACAAGCTGGGCATGGAAACCAACCCATAGGAGGCCCAGGCTCGCCGGTCTCCTCGTGTATCCCGGCAGGGAACCATTCGCTGCGAAGGCTCTTGAGTGGGGCCTGCACACCCTCCAGGAGGTCAGCCGGAAGGTTGCCAAAGTGGTCATCGAAGCGATTCCGAGCCTGCCGGATTCGGACCTGGACCTCGCGTTCAGTCTGATCACGCTGGTGGTCGATGGCAATGCGGACCACACTGTCCCATCTCCCCCAGAAAGATATGAGGGACGTGGTCAGCCCTACGTGTAGGGCCTGCACGGACTTCGCCAGGGTCACCAGCAGAGCCCTCCCCTGCTCGCCTCCGGTCGAATGGGCCACCCCGTTCCGCAAGTCGATCAAGAGGTCCAACTGCCCATCAGAAGGCAGGATCTGCAGCGTTCGCAGCCGACTGATCGTCTCGGCAGCCCCGATGGTGCGCACTTTGCTCGCTGTTCGGTGACCGCCGAGGTGGAACAGCATCTCTGCACTGCCCCGCATCTCCGCGACATAGATGGGGTTCTTCCCCACCAAAACCGCCTTGCCCAGCCGCTCGATGGCGACCCCGGCGTGGAGAACGAACTCGTCGTACTCACCACACGCGTGATCGTCCATCGCTTTGTGCGCAGCCTTCCTCGCACCTTCAAGGAAGCTCTCGAATGAGAGGGATTCGTCCATGCGGAGACGTTAACCGCGCCTGCGGTGCCGCATCGACCGGTTTCATGACGCAGCCACCCATGGCCTCCGGACGGCGGCCGACTCCAGTCGTGAACCGCATGCCGGCGGTCTGCCGCCTCTGGCTACGATGCCAGCCATGCGCAACGAGAGGCATGACGAGCGCTGCCGGAGGACGAGCTGGAGCTCTTCCTCCAGTACCTGCACCGATGCGCCAACCATGATCTCGATCAGTGGGAACAGTCGGAGCTGGGGTACGAGCGGTTCCCTGCGTACGTCACGCTCAGCAGGAGCCCGTTCCACGAATCCAATGCGTCCGCCTACCGCCGGCCATGAAGCGGCAGTGCCTCGCGCCCCACGGCTGCGAACCTCGGTGCGTAGGCTGCGCGGCATGACCAGCGAGCCACCGATACGCCCTGACTGCGACAAGGACCTGAAGTTCGGTGGGTTCGGGCTCCTCCGGCGGGAAGACGACGACCAGCGGACGTGCCGCCCTCTGTGGAAGTGCTCGGAGAGGAGGCACATGTGGTGGCAAGGGTCGATCGGCCGGATCTGCAACGCTCGTTCCAGCCCGAGAGGTTCGACTCCGCGCAGCCACATGCGCTGAAGTCGGCGTCCAAGGACCCCGATAGGCCGCCCCGCGGGAACCGTCCCCTCCCGCACGTCGCACGTGGCGCCGCCGCGGACACCTCGGCGTCACCGGCCGTTCCGACTCGTCCCGCTCCATACCGGGGAGCCTGGTCGATGGTGGCGATCGGCCGCCATTTCGGGCGTTGTCGGGAGCACGCAGAAATGTGTCTTCGGTCTCGGGACGCGTAAGAAGGATCGGCCGTACCGTGCGGTGGTCACGGGGGCGGTGAGGGTACCGCGCAGGCGTCCGGTCGGAATTCCGTGCCGAGATATTCCTTGATGACTTCAGTGATGAACTGCCGGGTGCTGTCCGGGTTCAGCGCCCGGGCCTGCACATGCGCATACGTGTCGCTGTACCTGCGCACGTCGGATCGTTTCTCCAAATAGCGGTCGCTGGTGAACCCCTCCAGGTACACCACGTTCACATCAGTGGTGCCGGCGAATTCGAGCAGTGAGAACTGTCCCGAGACACCGGGGTGGGCGCCCACTCCGTGGGGGAGAACCTGCACGGTGATGTGCGACTGGACACCGAAGTGGGTCAGGTGCTCAAGCTGCTCGCGCATGACCTCGCGGCTGCCCACCACGCGTCGAAGAGCCGACTCGTCCAACACGGCGGATAAGCGCAGTGGGTTGCCGCGTTCGTTCAGCCGGTCCTGGCGCCGCAGCCGTACCTGGAGGAGTGCGGCTGCCTGGTCGGGGGTGGCGTGAGGGATCGTTCCTGCGATGATCGCCCGGGCGTAGGCGGGAGTTTGCAGCAGGCCCGGGATCACCAGGGGTTCGTAGGTCCGGATCACCGCGGCCTCGGTTTCCAGGCCGATGTAGGCGCCGTACGGGATGTCGCCGTAGGCATTCCACCAGCCCTGCCAGCCCGATTCCCCGGCCAGCCGCATCAGGTCGTCGACGAGCCTCTGGTCCTGGACTCCGTACAGCCAGCAGAGATCGCGCACGTCGCGCGGCTTGATGAGGCGACGGCCGTTCTCCAGGAAACTGAGCTTGGGCTGGGAGATCAGCAGGCGATCCGCCACTTGCTGCGACGTCATACCGCTGATCTGCCGCAGCCGGCGTAGCTCCGATCCCAACCGACGCCTGCTGACGGTGGGATTGCTGTTGACGCCCACGGGGTGTGCTCCTCCGCTTCGAAAACCCTGCTCTGGCGAGCAGAATGCCATGACCCAGGGGCAGTTGGATCCGTCCAGACCCCGTGTCGCGCCTGTTGCCGACCGGTTCGATTCCGTCGCCGGCTCGTAAATTCTCGCAGCGGGGGCCACGGAACCACAAGAATGCCGTTTCCCTCACAAGATCCATTGATTCTTTCAATTATTTGTATTATTTCCTGTCGGCGCGAATGGCCGATTCCGAGGAACACCAACCGAATGAATACCCGGCCCGGTGCAGATTTCTGCGTAATATGCCAGCGACAGCGAGACGGTCCTGCGAGACCGTGACCGTCAATTACGCCACCATCCACCCACAGGAGTTGGCCCCTCGATGACGCTGAATATCTCTCGCGCGGCGCTACGGCGCACAACACCCGTATGGATCGCGACGGCTCTTGCCACGGTGGTCGCCTCTGCCGTGGTCGTGGTGACGCCGACCCAGGCGCACGCGATCGCAAGACCCGTACCTCTGGGCACGGCCACCAGCTTTGCGGTGCTGGCCGGATCGGAGATCACCAACACCGGGCCCTCGGTGATCACCGGCGACCTCGGAGTGAGTCCGGGAACAGCCATCACTGGGTTCCCGCCCGGCCTCGTGATCGGTACCCAGCACTCCGGCCCGGTCGACCCGGTGGGCCTCCAGGCCAAGAGCGACCCGGTCGTGGCCTACAACAACGCCGCCGGGCAGTCCTCGGACGCAGTTCTTCCCCCGGACGCGGGGGGCCTGACGCTGGTCCCGGGCGTTTACACCGCCTCCTCCACTCTGGGACTCACCGGCACCCTCACCCTGGACGCACAGAACAACCCCGACGCCGTGTGGGTGTTCCAGGTCGGTTCGGGTCTGACGACGGCATCCTCCAGCAGCGTGTCCCTCATCAACGGCGCCTCGCCCTGCAACGTGTTCTGGCAGATCGGAAGTTCGGCCACCCTCGGCACCGATACCAGCTTCGTCGGCACCATCATGGCCCTGACCTCCATCTCTCTGACCACAGGGGCGGACATCGACGGACGGGCGCTGGCCCGCAACGGCGCGGTGACGATGGACACCAACGTGATCAACCGCGAGACGTGTGCCGCGGACACCCCCGGCGGGACCACGGGCGGTCTGGTCACAGGCGGCCTCATCGCCGGCACCACGGGTGGCACCGCGACCGGTGGTTCCACCACGGGAGGCCTTCTGGGCGGCGTGCTCGGCGGTGCGACGACGGGCGGGGGCGTGCTCGGCGGCGTGCTGGGTGGAGCTACGGGCGGCCTCGTCGCGGGTACCACCACGAGCGGCACCACTGGCGGCACCACGGGCGCCACTACGGGCGGCACTACTGGCGGCACTGCAGGCCCGATCACGGGCGGCACGATCGGTGGCGTGTCAGGGGGCAGCATCCCCAAGCCTCCCGGAAAGCCCGGCCACCACACCCCGGGCATCCCTGGTCACGGCATGCCGGAGATCCCCGGTCACGAGAAGCCCGGTAAGCCCGGTCACGAGAAGCCCGGTAAGCCTGGTCACGGCGGGCACGACGAACACGGCGGACCCGGCGAACACGACGGGAACGACAAGCACGACGGGCACGACGGGCACGAGGGCCACGACGGCCACGACGGACCCGCGTAAGTCTCAAGGCGGGCCGCCTGCCGTGGCAGTCGGCCCGCCTTGCGCGCGTGGGACGGACGGCGCGCGGAAGCCGGAAGGTGCGGAAACATGAGCAGTCGCGACGGGAAGGCCGGGTGGGGCCGTGCTGGACGGTGCCAAGTCAGTCGACGTGAAGGACGCGGAGCCCTCCGATCCCGGGCCGGTCGCCGAGGGCCGAGGCGGCGGGCCGCATCCTGAAGGGGGCGAGCCCGGGCCGCGCGGCCCGCTGAACGCGGTATCCGCGGCCGCCGTCGTCCTGTGTCTGGCAACGGCGCTGGTCCATGTCGTCCTGGTCTTCCTGCACGTGGCACCGCCGAACCCGGTCTCGCAGCTGTACAGCCGGCCGATCAACGCTTGGGTCTATCCCCTGTTCGAGCAGAACTGGCGGCTGTTCGCCCCGGACCCGGAGTCGGTCAACCGCCAGATCTCCGCGAGGACCTGGCGAACGGCACCCGACGGGACCGAGGAGCTGAGCGGCTGGTTCGACCTGAGCGCCTTGGACGGCTCCGCCATCAAGCACAACCCCTTCCCGAGCCACACGTCACAGAACACGCTGCGTCGGGCCTGGAGTTCCTACCTCGAAGCGTTCGGAGGTGACGACGAGCCGCGTTCGGAGCGGGCCGTGATGATGCGGACGTACCTGCGCAACATCGCGGCGGATCGCGTCGCCGCCCACCGGGGCGGCTCCTTCGACTCCATCCAACTGCGGGTGGTCACTCTCCCCATCGCCGCGCCGAACACAACAGGCGGTGTCCACCCGGTCGCGACCGGCGCCGCACCTCTCGAGACCCGATACCTGCCCTGGTGGAAGGTGGCCCCCCATGGAACAGACTGAGTCGGTACCGACAGCCTCGCCCACCCGCCCCGCGGGGCAGGGCGTCCTCGACCTCATGGGCACGTTCCTCGCCCTGCTGATCGAACGGCCCGTCTCCCTGTACGCCGCCGCGGTCCTGCGCATCGGGTACGGGCTGCTCTATCTCGTCTTCCTGCTGCGCGAGTTCCCGCACCGCGATGAGATCTGGGGTCCGGGGTCACCGTGGACACCCGCGCTGGCAAGGCAGCTCTTCGACGAGACCGGGTGGGCCAGCATCCTCACCCTGTCTGACAGCCGGACGTACTTCGAGGCCTGCTACGCGGCCGCCCTCGTCACGTCCGCACTCTTCATGCTGGGCTGGCGGACCAGGGCCGTGTCCGTCCTGTTCGCGGTCGTCGTGGCGTCGTTCCACGCCCGGGCGATCTTCATGACCGACGGGGGCGACAACCTCATCCTCCTCATGTCCGTCTACCTCGCTTTCACCGCGTGCGGTCGACGCTGGTCCCTGGACGCGCGAAGGCAGACGGACCCGGCGGCGACCGGGACCCGGCCCCGGTTCCACGATGTCCGCCGGCCCGCGGTGACCGTGCTGCACAACTGCGCCATGTCCGTCATCGCCGTCCAGGTCTGCTTCCTCTACGGGTCCGCGGGCCTGTACAAGGTGCAGGGTGGCTCCTGGGGCAGCGGGACTGCCCTCCACTATGTTCTGAACCTCGAACTCTTCCGGCCGTGGCCCGCGCTGTCCCTCATCCTGGACGAGCACGCGCTCGTGATCGCCGTCGCCGGCTACCTGACCGTGCTGCTGCAGGTCGCCTTCCCCTTCGTCCTGTTCGGCAGGCTCAAGTACCCGGTCCTCACCATGCTGTTGGGACTGCACGCGGGAATCGCCGTCTTCCTGGGACTGCCGCTCTTCTCGGGCGTGATGATCGTCGCGGACGCCGTGTTCCTTCCGGACCGCTTCTACCGGTCCGCGGCGCGCCTGTGGCCGCGAGCTGTCCGGCCACCAGGCTTCGGGAAGACGCGGGCTCCGGCCCGCCGAGAATCCGCGCTCGTGCCGACTCAGCCCGGTCCGACCGGCTGACGGAAGTCTCAACGGCCCCGGGGCTACGGAGGGGGGCTGTCTGGCCCCCCGGTTCGCGGATCAGTCGGCGTCGAGGCCGTCGATCAGGCGGTTGAGGAACCGGGCGAAGGTGGCCCCGGGCGTGAGGGGGCGTCCGGGGGCCGAGAGGACTTCGGCGAGTTCGGGGTGGTGACCGTCCCCGGCGACAGCGGCGAGGTAGCGGGCTTCGGCCGCGGCGCGGTCGGGGGACTGCGAGGCCTCGGCCTGCGCGATCTCGTGGGCGACGTGTCCGGCCACGAATCCGGTGAGCTGGGCGAAGATCTCCAGCTTTGCCACACCGTCCAGTCCGGTGGGCCGCAGAGCGGCGAGCGCACGTTCCAGGAAGGCCAGGGTGTTGGGGCCGGGGGTGCGGCGGGTGACCAGGGCGGCGGGCAGCCAGGGGTGTCGCAGCATGTGGGTGCGCTGGAGGTGGGCGATGGCCTTCAGCTCGGCGCGCCAGTCGGTGGTGGGTGTGTGCGTGGTGGGCAGTTCGCCGCACACGTGGTCGATCATCAGCTCCAGCAGCGTCTCCTTGTCCGGGGCGTAGCTGTAGAGCGACATGGTGCCGGCACCGACCCGTGCGGCGACCTTCCGGATGGTGACCGCTTCGATCCCCTCCGCGTCCGCCAGGGCGACGGCTGCCGCCGTGATCGCCTCTCGGCTGTAGGCGGGCTTGCGGCCCCTACGGGGCTGTGCGGAGCTCAGCCAGAGCCGCTCGGGGTCGATGCCCGTGACCTCGGCTCCTCCTTCACCGGGCATGGTCCGTGCTCCCTTCCTCGATTCGGGTGCCCCTTGCGCATCTCATCCAAGCATCCTCTATTCTCGTACAGTGTACGGATAGCGAGGAGGGGAACGATGACATCACGCACGCACGGTCCTGCGACGAGGTCGACCTGGGCGCCGCCTACCGGTAGGCCGCCACTGTCGTCACGGATGATGAGGGCGACCTGGCGCGGCCTCCCGGCCAAGCGGTACGACGTCGGGTGGGAGCCGGGGCTGGTGGTGCCGGCCGCCGACGGCAGCCCGCTGATCACGGACCACTACTTCCCGCGCGCCGAGGGCGACTTCCCCACCCTCCTGGTGCGCTCGCCGTACGGCAGGGGCCTGCCGTGGTCCCCCATGTACGGAGTGCTCTTCGCCGAACAGGGCTTCCACGTGGTGCTGCAGAGCTGCCGCGGCACCGGCGGTTCCGGCGGCGAGTTCGACCTGTGGCGCAACGAGGCCGCCGACGGCCAGGCCACGGTGTCCTGGCTGCGCGAGCAGAGCTGGTTCGACGGCACACTGGGGACCGTCGGCCCCAGCTATCTGGGATACGTGCAGTGGGCCCTCGCCGCTGACCCGCCACCGGAGCTGAAGGCGATGGTGGTGCAGGTGGGGCTGCACGATCCGCACGCCCTGTTCCACGCGGACGGCGCGTTCCGGTTGGAGAACGCCCTAGCCGTCGGCGTCGGCATGACCTACCAGCACCAAGGCATGGTGCCGTTCCTCAAGGCGACGCTGCGCCTGCAGCGCCGTCTGCGCGGTGCCACCACCGCGCGGCCACTGCGCGGAGCGCAGGCGACCGCTCTCGGCGGCGAGGTGCCCTGGCTGGACGACGTGATGTCCCACCCGGATGCCGAGGACGCGTACTGGCGCGGCGCTTCGCTGGCGGCGGTGGCGGAGCGGCTGAGCGTTCCGACCGGTTTGATCACCGGGTGGCACGACGTACTGGGCGACCAGACCTTCGAGCAGTACCGCCGGCTGCGTGCGGCCGGATGCGAGGCCGCCCTGCTCGTGGGCCCGTGGACCCACACGTCCGCACTGCAGCAGGGGTGGCCCGAGGTGTTCGGTGAGAGCCTCGCCTGGCTGCGCGCGCACCTCTGCGCCGATCCCTCGGGCTTGCGTCCCACCAGGGTGCGCGTGCACGTCGGCGGCGAAGACACCTGGCGGGACATCGACGACTGGCCGTCGGCCACGGCCGGCAGCCCGTGGTTTCCCACCGCGCAGGGGCACCTCACCCTGCAGGCCCCCACGGAATCCGCACCACTGACGTCGTTCCCCTACGACCCGGGCGACCCCACCCCCTCGCTGGGCGGCCCACTGCTCTCCCGTACCGCCGGCCCTCGCGACAACAGCACTCTGGAGGCTCGGGAGGACGTACTGACGTTCACCGGCCCGCCACTGACCGAGCCCGTGGAAATCCTCGGCCCGGTCTCCGCGCGGCTGAGCATTTCCACGGACACCGGCCACGCCGACGTCTTCACCCGCCTGTGCGACGTGGACGAAGAGGGCCGCTCCGTCAACATCTGCGACGGGCTGGGCCGGGTTCGGACAACCGAACAGGCGCCCTCACACATCACCGTGCCGATGAGTTCCGCAGCCCACCGCTTCGCCGTCGGTCACCGCATACGCTGGCAGATCAGCGGAGGCGCCCATCCGCGCTACGCGCGCAGTCCCGGCACCGGGGAGTCGGCGGTGGACGCCACCACCTTCGCACCGGTGCGCATCACGCTCCACGCGGACTCGACGCTGGTGCTTCCGACCCGAAATCAGCGGTGCGATCCCAGCGGCACGTGAAGCGTCGGTCGGAGCTGCGGTAGCCGATCGTGACCGCGGAGGCATGGGGCGGGCGGACGATGTACGAATGGCCCCAGTGCGTGAACGCCGCGGTGCGGTGGCTGCTGAGGGTCACGGCCGGGGACAGGGGCGCCTCGAAGTAGAGGTGCACGGCATTGGCCGGGGAGTCGGCGAAGGACAGCGTCTGGCTGAAGTCGGCCTCGGGTGTGGTGCCCAGGTCGTATTCGACGAGCGGCCGGGCAGGTCCGGCCGAGGTCGCGTCGGTCAGCTTCGCGGTGATGATCTGGCTGCCCAGAGCGTGCTCCGCCTGCGGCACCACGGTGGCGAACGACATCCCGCCCGGCTGTTCCCGGGTGAACGCTCCGATGACGCTCGCGCGCAGAGCGTCTGCCTCCGGCGAGAGGACCGGCTCCGCCAGTACGCGCAGCCGTGACGGGATGAAGGCCCGTATGCCGGGATAGCGCTGCCGCAGGGCGTGGGTCAGGCCCACGATGTTCTCCTCGGGTCCGAGGGATCCGATCGTTTCCGAGACGACGACGTCGGGGGGCGTGCCGATGTCGACCTGGACCGCATTGCCCTGGACGACCTCGACGCGGTCCAGGTCCGAGGCCCGCAGGGCCTGCCTCGCGAAGGAAGCGGTGTCCTCGAGGTACTCGACCGCGACGACCGTTCCCGCGGTCAGCTGCGAGGCCATGGCCGCGAGGATGCCCGTACCCGTTCCGGCATCGAGGACCCGGTCCCCGTCTGCGATCACCTCCGCCATGGCCTCGTGGAACGCGGTCAGCCGCGTGGCGTCGGCGAGCATGCGTGCGTGGTGGTGAGCCTCGAACATCAGACGTCTTTCTTGGTTGGTTGTTCAGTGGGGGCGCTGCGGTCCCGACCGGAGCTGACCGGGGGCGCCGTCAGCGGAAGGAGGACAGCCTCTCCTTGACGGCGGGAACCGTGGGGTCGATCGAGTGCGAGTACGCGTACGCGTCCTGGGCGCGTCTGCGGTCCCCGCGGCTCTCGTGGATCCAGCCGAGGTGGAACGCGGCCGCGGCCACCGGATGCCCGCCCAGGGGGAGCATCTCCTCGTACGCGTGGAGCGACTCGTCCAGCCGGCCCGCGGCCAGCAGCGCGTAGCCGTGGGCGGCCCAGGCGTGTGCGTCGTACGGAGCGATGCCCGGCATGCGGGACGTGGCGGCGACAGCGCCCTCGGCGTCGTCCTTGCTCCGGCACGCACGCCCTTGGGACGCGAGGAGGGCGAGCACCTCTTCGTCCCACGCCAGTCGCTGCAGGCTGCCGTGCGGTCGCACGCCCATCGCGCCCAATGCGGCCCGGTCCAGATAGGCGGACGCGGCTTCGGGGTCCCCTCTCAGGACGGCGGCGTCGGCGAGCGACTGAAGGACCCTGCGCTCGACCCACCGGTGCTCCGAATCCACGTCGATCAGTCGCGTCAGCGCTTGTTCGGTCAGGCGGACGGCCTCGTGCAAGGCCCCGGATCCGGCCTCACGGCTCGCTTCGAGCGGCATCGCGAAGCCCGCCAGCGTCAGGCGGGTCAGTACTGACAGGCGGGGATCGGCCACCGCTCGAAGGGCCTGCGTCACCACGAGAGCGGGCCTGGGATGCAACTGCAGGGTGACGGTCACCCGGGCGAGCGCGTGCTCCGGCCGAACGTCCCGGGGGAAGGCCGGCATGCCCGCCAGTACGTCGGTGATTCCGAGCAGCCGCGCCGCCTGCTCGGGGTAGCCCAGCCGCAGCATCAAAGTGCCGGCCGTATCGCGTTCCAGTGGTGTCAAATCCTCGGAATGCTTGCAGAGTTCGCTGATCCGCCACCACAGTCCGGTCGCCAGATCCGTCGGAAGATGGTCGACCTCCGACCCCACCGCGTCCGCGCGGCCCCAACTGGCCGCGGTAAGGACGCGCAGCCGACGGGGCGGTATCTCGCTGAAGGCGGGAAGCGCCTCGACATCGCGCCGTGCCAAATGCTCGGCAATGGCGTGGGTCGCGATCGCGTGCTTCGGTGAACAGGGCACGGGGAGCGCCAGCCCCACATACACGGGGCAGACGGCCGGCACATCCGCCGCGAGGAGCGATTCCAGGCGCCGCGTGAGGTCACCAGGGCTTTGCGGCGGTTCGTACGGTGGCGGCAGGTGTCGCATGCTTTTCCGGTTCATTGGGCCCACACCCGGCCCGGGCCCCCCAGCGGAGTGATTAATCCCACCCGGGATCCGGAGCATTGGCGGGACGGGGGGCACTGGCAGACGCGTGAGTTTCGGTGCCCGCCGAATTGGGATCGGCAGGGCCGGTAGTTGCGAGGACCGTAACGAGCGCAATGAGCGCGATTGCCAGCCCGGTAGCCTTGTGAAGAAGCTTCATCATTTCCCCCTCATTCGCGGGTGCCTTACCCGCGATGGATGAGAGCTTCTCCCGACAGCTTCAGCCGTACAAGAGTTGAAGGTGCTCATGAAGTGACATTGCAGGAGGCTGAACATGAACGAAGCGTGCGAATCGGGCAATGAGTGTGATCTCAGCGGCGCGCTCTGCGAGCGGGGCGTCGAGTACTACATGGACGCCGTCCGCACCGGGCACGCCGATCAGCTTTCCGCGCCCGCCTGCCTCCTGCGGCTGCAGCTCCTCCAGCCCGCCCCCGGCGCCGAGCAGTCACTGACGCCCATCCGCCCGTCCTACGCCCTCGCCATGCTCGTACGCCCCATCGAGGAGGAGATCCAACAGCGCCAGGCGGTCACCCAGGGACTGCAGCGGGCCCTGGACCCGATCGAGGCCCTCTACAACGCCCAGCAGCGCCCCACCTCGGACCTGGTGATGCTCGAGGGCCTCCCGGCCATCAACGCCGCCATCGACGATGCCACCCAGAGGTGCACCGCCGAGCTCCTGACGGCCCAGCCCGGCGGCGGCCGCTCCTCGGCGGTCCTGTCCGAGGCCCTGCAGCGGAGCCGGGACCTGCTCGGCCGCGGTGTTCGGCTGCGGACGCTATACCAGCACACCGTGCGCTACAACCCTGCGACCATGGACTACATCCAGCAGATCACCGACGCCGGCTCATCGGCGCAGGTCCGGACCCTGGACGAGCTCTTCGAGCGGATGATCATCTTCGACCGTGAAGTGGCGTTCATCCCGGCCCGCAGCGACCGGCAGAGCGCTCTCGAAGTCCGCAACCGGGCGCTCATCGCGTTTCTCGTGGACGTCTACGAGCGCGCCTGGCAGCGCGGGACCCCCCTCACTTCCAGCAGCCGGAGCCGGGAGGAGCCCAGCGTGATCCCGGGCATCCGCCGGACCATCTGCCAGCTCCTGATCTCCGGTTACGTCGACGAGGCCATCGCCCGGCGCCTGGGCATGAGCGTGCGGACCTGCCGTTCGCACATCGCGAAGATCGCCGAGCAGCTGGGATCCACCAACCGGGCGCAGCTCGGCTATCTGCTGGCCACCTCGGACCTCCTCGGAGACTCCGGCGTCACAGATCCAGAGTGATGTCGTAGGAGCCGAGCCACCTGTTCAGCCAGATCGCCATCTCAAGACTGCCCCGGTCGTAGGACCGGCTGGTCGCACCCTGCGGCCGGTCCAGGACCGCCCGCACCTTCTCCACGTCGAGCAGGGACCGCACCGGGGCGTTGCCGTCGCGGAGGATCTCGGCCATCTCGGTGCGCAGACCGCTCTCGTACGCCGGATCCTGAGTGGTCGGGTACGGAGTCTTGACGCGTTCCAGAATGGACGCGGGCAGCAGATCGGCCGTGGCGGCGCGGAGCAGGCTCTTCTCCCGGCCGTCGAACGCCTTCATCGCCCAGGGGGTGTTGAACACGTAGTCGACCAGCCGGTGGTCGCAGAAGGGGACCCTGACCTCCAGGCCGACCGCCATGCTCATTCGGTCCTTGCGGTCCAGCAGGGTCTGGACGAAGCGCGTGAGGTTGAGGTAGCTCATCTCCCTCATCCGGCGTTCGTCCGGGGCCTCTCCCGGCAGTACGGGCACTTCGCTGAGGGCCTCGTGATAGCGGGCCTGGCGGTGTCCGGGAATGTCGAGCTTCTCCACCAGCCCCCGGTCGAGCAGTTGAAGCCCGCCGAAATAGCGGGCCGAACCCGAAGTGAGCCACGGGAAGGTGTCCGCGCGTACGGCCCCCGGATTGTGGAACCACCGGTATCCGCCGAAGAGTTCGTCCGCCGATTCTCCCGACAGGGCCACGGTGGTGTGCTGCTTCACCGCTTTGAACAACAGGTAGAGCGACGGCCACATGTCACCCCAGTACGCCGGCGGCAGGTCCGTGGCCCGCAGGACGGCCGCGCGTACGGCGGGGCTGAGCAGCTCGCCGCTGTCCAGGATGATTTCGGTGTGGTCGGCATCGACGTGCCGGGCCAGCTCACGTGCGTAGGGGGCATCGGCCGCGCCGCGCACCGCATCGGGCTGGAACCCGGCGGCGGCTTCGGCGAAGTCGACGGAGAAGGACCTCAGCCGCCCCGATCCCAGCGTCTGGGCGGCCAGAGCCGTGATGGCGGACGAGTCCAGGCCTCCGGAGAGCAGGGAGGACAGGGGGACATCGGCCACCATCTGGCGCTGGACCGTGTCTTCCAGGAGCTCCCGGACCGTCCGGATCGTCGTACCGAGGTCGTCGGTGTGCTCGCGGGCCTCCAGCGCCCAGTAGCGGTGCTTGGCCAGCCCCTTCCGGCTCACCCGCACGAGATGCCCGGGCCGGACCTCGTACATGCCCGAATAGACGGCCGCTTCCGGCGTCTTCACCATGTCGAGGACTTCGCGCAATCCATCGGAGTTCACGCGGGCGGACACCGTCGGGTGGGCCAGTATCGCTTTCGGTTCGGACCCGAAGAGCACACCGTCCGGGGTGGGGAAGTAATAGAGGGGCTTTACGCCCATACGGTCGCGTACGAGGGTCAGCTCCTCGTTCCGGCCGTCCCAGATCGCCAGCGCGAACATCCCGTTCAGGCGTTCGGCGAATGAAGGGCCCCATTGGAGATAGGCGCGGAGCACCACTTCGGTGTCGCTGCGCGTGCGGAACCTGTGGCCGTGGCCGACCAGCTCGGTACGGAGCTCGGAGAAGTTGTAGACCTCTCCGCAGAACGTGAGCGTCACGCGCTCACGGCCGGCGTGCTCGTCCGTCATCGGCTGCCGACCGCCGTCGAGGTCGATAATGGCGAGCCGGCGGTGTCCCAGCGCTACGTGGGGAGCCGTCCACATCCCCTCCGCGTCCGGGCCGCGGCAGGCCAGCGTATCGGTCATGTTCCGGATCTCTTCGTGCCGCTCCGACACATCGCGTCCGAAGTCCACCCACCCGGCGATTCCGCACATTTCCCTGCCCCCCTCTCTCTTACGCCTTGTTCGGAAGAGCTTCGTTGACCACCTTCACCAGGGTCCCTGGGGTCGCGGCCGTGTACACGATGTCGAACGAGAGCTCGACTCCGAATTCGTTCTCGATGCGCGTCAGTGTGTTGAACAGCGACAGCGAGTCGTACCCCAGGCTGTCGAAGCCCTCGTCCGCTATGTCGGCGCCCAGCTCGATTTCGGTCCAGACGTCTTGGTCGGCGCATTCCCGCAGGATGCGGACCAGGTCATCGAGAGTGAATTCCTTCACTTTCATCCTCCTTGATCGAATCGGAGTCGGAAGTCTCTTCCGGATCTGCTGCCTCTTTTTTCACCTGGGCGAGGCGCTTGTTGTTCAGCACGGGCAGGACCGCGACGGCAGTGAGCGCCATGGCGGTACCACCGACGTAGAAGGCGGCCGGGATTCCGAAGAACTTCGCCACCAGGCCGCCCGCTAGCCCTCCGACGGTGAAAGCACCCACGGCGACGGACCGGTACGCCGCGGTGACGCGGCCCATCAGTTCGTTCGGCACGATCTGCTGTCGGAGGGTGACGACCTGGATGGTCTGGATCAGGACGACGAAGCCGTCCAGCGCCATGAAGGCGACGGTGGCCGCCGGGCTGATCGCCAGTCCCATGCCGATGGTGGATGCGGCCGACAGCAGGTTCGTCACCAGGATCAGCGTGCCCAGCGGCATCCACTCGCCGACCTTGCCGGCCACGAGGCCGCCGATGACCGCGCCGATGGCACCGGCCGCGAGCAGTACGCCGTACCAGCTCGAGGTGACACCCAGCACGTCCGTGGCGAGGAGTACGAGGATGCCGTAGGTGGCGGCGCTGACGGCGTTGCCCATCGCTGCGACGACGCTCAGCGACCGCAGCGTCGGCGACGCCCAGTACCACCGCGCGCCGACGGCGATGTCCGCGGCGATGGCCTTGACCGTCAGGGGCTCCGCGGACGGCTCCCGCCGGTGCCGGGTGGCCGAGGGGATCAGCGCCAGCAGGCCGACGGCGGCCAGATATCCGCCGGCTCCGAGCACGAACGGGGCCGCGGCCGCGGAGGCGAAGAGGAATCCGCCCATCGGCGGTCCGACGAACTCGTTGCAGACGACGAACGTGGTCTGCAGCCGTCCGTTGGCCCGGCCCAGGTCGTCCGGGGCCACCAGGGTCGGAAGCCACGCGGACGACGAACTGTCGTAGAGCGTCTCGGCCGTCCCGATGGCGAAGAAGACCGCGTAGAGCAGCGGCATGGAGACGGCGTCGCCGAGCACCGCCAGCGCGAGGGTCATGAACGCGGCGACGCGGATCCAGTTCGCCGCCTGCGCGACGCGCTTTCGGTCCAGCCGGTCCGCGAGGGCTCCGGATATGAAGGCCAGGACCAGCCACGGGGCCCTCTGCGCCACGGTGATGCCGGCGATCAGCGCCGGGTCGTGGGTCACGGTGGCCGCGAGCAGGGGCGCCGCGGCGAGGCTTATTCCGTCTGAGAGATTCGATGTCGCGGTGGCTGCCCACAGTTTCCGGAAGGGCCGTCTGCTGGGTGTGGGGTCCATGGTCAGTTCTCCTTCGATGAGGCTTCGCGAGCCACGGCTTCGGACAGTGCGGCGACGGCACGGGACTCGGCGAGCGGCATCGTCCAGCCGGGTTCGCCGCCCACCACACGATTGAACTCGTCCACCATCAGGCGGTAGGAGTTGACGTCGCAGTACTCCGTCACCGTCTCCCGGCCGGATGCGTCGCGGTGCACCAGGTGAACGGTGTCCCGGGCCACCGCGGAGAACGGCCAGTCGGGCAGCGAGAGCCGCCCCCCGGTTCCGCGCAGGTCGAGGACCTCACGCGGCCGTTCCGCCGTGAACGACACGTGGATCTCGGCCGTCGCGCCGTTGTCCCATGCCAGTGATGCCGCGGTGCTCGTGTCGATGCCGGTCGGGCCGGTGGTCATGGCACTCGATACGATCCGGGGCGCCTGCCAGCCGTTCACGGCCAGTACCGCGCTCAGAACGTAGCCGCCCAGGTCGTAGAGTGCGCCGCCGCCCCGCGCCGGGTCCCACCGGTAGTTGCCGTAGTCCGCCCGGTGCACGGCGAAAGTCGCCTCGATGTGCGCTCCGTGGCCGAAGGACCCGGCTATCCGTTCCGCCGCACGCATCCGTGGGTGCCACCGGTACCACATGGCCTCCGAGACGGTGCGGCCCGCCCGGGCGGCGGCTTCCGCGATCAGGTCCACCTGCGCGGGCGACAGCGCGAGCGGCTTTTCGCACAGCACGTGCTTGCCCGCCTCGAGCGCCTTGACGCACCAGGCCAGGTGGCTCTCGTTGCTCAGGCTGATGTACACGACGTCCACGGCGTCGTCCGCCAGCACGTCCGCGTAGTCGGTGGTCGCCTTCTGGGGGGAGAGGAGCTCGGCCCGCCGCAGTTCCCTGGCGGCCGCGATCCGCAGGGTACCCAGCCGGGACTGGTGCACAGCCGGTGCCATGGCGGCCCGGGCCGCACGGCCGGCCCCGATGAATCCCCAGTTCAGCATGGGAAGTCCACCCCGCTGTCGGGCCGGAGCAGGGCTCCCGTGAGGCGGCGGGAAGCAGCGGCGGCCGGGTTGCGACGACGGATCTCCTCGCGCAGGAGCGCCATCCCTTCCAGGACACCGCAGTGGGCCAGTACGCCGGCGTCGAGCGATGCGAGACCGAGGTGACGGGACAGTCGCAGCACGGTCTGCTTCGCCCGCTCGTCGTCCCCCGCCACCAGATTGAGCGCCCCCGTGCCGTCGTGGGCGAGGTCCTCGGTGGTGCAGGTGCTGAAGGCCTTGACCAGACGCGCGTACGGGATCCGCCGGGCGATTTCGACCGCTCCGCTGGTGTCGGGAGGCAGGACGATGCCGTCGCCCTCCTCGGTCAGCGGGTTCGTGGCGTCCACGACGATCCGGCCCTCGGCGAACCCGGGGAACCTCTCCGCCAGGTTCAGCGCGGCGGCGAAGGGAAGCGCGAGCACCACGATGTCCGCTCCGTCGAGCGCTTCGAGCGTCGGCCGCACGGCCCGCCGGTCCAGCAGGGGGCCCGGGCGGCCGGCCGTCCCGGCATCGGCACGGCGGGTCGCGACCCGGGTGCTGACCCCGCGGTCCATCAGTCGCAGGGCGAGAGCCGTGCCGAAACGGCCGGCGCCCAGCACGCACACGGAACCGTAGGTGTCGTCAGTCATGGGATCCCCCCAGAGTGCGGGAAGCGAAAGCGTGCGCGCTCTTCAGGACGTCGAAGCAGACATCGGACTCTTCGCCGTCCCTCGGTGCGAACAGCAGGACGGTTCCCCGGGGGAGGCCGTCACCGGCGAGCGGGTGGTACTCGCCCCACCCCGCCTCGACGACCGAGGCCGCCTCGGCCACCGGCAGGCTGACGTGCCAGGAGCCGTCGTACGAAGGGTGGGCGTGCGCGAACTCGAGCGGCCGGCCGTGTTCCCCCGCCTCCGTGAGGTGAAGGCCGACGGCGCCCGGTACGGACACCCTGGTGGCGGACACCTCGACGCCGGCGAGCTCCTCGCACCGGTGCAGGAGCCGTCGCTGTACGTAGTACGCGGAGTTGTGGGTGAGCTGCTGGTGCGGCACGGTCGCACTGGTGGCGGGCCGCGGGCCCGGGCGTTCGGGCAGTCGCATCACAGCTGCTCCGCATCGGTCGATGCCGGTCGGGAGGCGCGACCGGCCAGGCCGAGGTGGTCGGCGACGGCGTCGACATTGGCCTGCACGTGGCGCGTCGAGCCCGATCCGGGAATCGGCACCACGTGGTCACCGAGGTCGAGCAGCACACCGAGCGCCACCTGGGCGGCGGGAACGCCCTTGCGTTCGGCCGCTCGCACCATCCTCGGCTCGGTCAGCAAGGCACCTTCGGCGAAAGGCTGGTAGGCCATGACGGTGATGCCCCGGTCCTTGCAGTACGCGACCAGGCGCAGGTCGTCCGGTGTGATGCGCAGGGCGTGCAGATGGTTCTGCACGCTGGCGATCGGCCCTTCGCGCTCGGCAAGCCGAAGCTGCTCGAGCGTCACGTTGCACAGTCCGATATGACGGGCCAGGCCGCGGCGCCGTATCTCCTGCAGGGCACCGACCTGAGCCTCCAGAGGAATCCTGGTGGAGGGGTGATGCAGCTGCAGCACATCGACTGCTTCGAGCTTCAGCCTGCGCAGACTGCCCTCGGCGGCCCGGGCCAGGCCATCCGGCTGTGCGTCAACGGCCCAGCCGGCCGACGCGTCACGCACCACACCCACCTTGGTGGCCACGAGCGGCCGGGAGTCACGGCGGCTCAGCGCCTCTCCGATGATGCGCTCGGACCAGTAGGGGCCGTAGCAGTCGGCGGTGTCGATGACGGCCACCCCGCTGTCACAAGCGAGGTGGACGACCCTGCGGCTCTCGTTCTCGTCGCGCGGCGGGCCGAAGGAATCGGGGCCGGCCAAGCGGTTGCCGCCGAGCCCCAGCCGCAGGGGTCCCCACGACAGGGCCGGTTCCACCGCGGACGGGTTCCCGGCGGTGACTTCGTTCGGTGCATTCATGACGCGAGGACCTCCAGTCGGTCAAGGCCCCTGCCCAGGAAGCGGCCGGACCAGCGCAGCGGCTGCTCCGTGTGGAGGGACAGCAGGGGGAGACGGTCGAGGACCGCGCGCAGCATCGCTTCCAGCTCGACCCGCGCCAGTGACGCGCCCACGCAGTAGTGCGGGCCCTGGGAGAAGCTGAGGTGGGGATTGGAGGCGCGGTCCAGGCGGTACGCGTCCGGATCGTCGAAGACCCGCGGATCCCGGTTGCACAGCCCCAGCAGTACGGCGACCTGGGCCTCGGCCGGTATGACCGTGTCTCCCACGACGGTGTCCTCGGTCGTCCTGCGCATCACCACGTGCGCCGGGCTGTGCAGCCGCAGGAGCTCCTCGATCGCCGGCGCGACCAGTGCCTCGTCGGCTACCAGCCGCTCGAACCGATCACGACGCCACAGCAGCGACAGGAGCATGTTCCCGAAGAAGTTCGCGCTCGTCTCGAAGCCCGCGACCACCAGCAGGATGCAGGTGGCGAGGAGTTCGTCGTCGTCGATGCCCGCGGCAGCGGCCCGCTCGGCCATGATCGGCAACAGCCCCGATCCCCCGGGGGCCCTGCGGTGGGCGGACAGCTGTTCCTGGAAGAAGGCCAGGATCTCATCGGCGCTTCGGTTGAACTGCTCGTCGCTGGTGTGCCGGGACAGGGAGACGGCCCACTGACCGAGGAAGGCGCCCTCGACCGGGGACACGCCCAACAGACGGCAGATGGCATCCGACGCGACCGGGTAGGCCACCGTCGCCATGATGTCGGTCTGCCGGCCCCCGGCCGAGGCGACCTCGTCGAGCCGGTCCAGGCGCTCCCCGGTCGCCTTTCGGATACCGGCCTTCAGCTCCGCCAGGCGGGCGGGTGTGAAGCAGTCGCTGACCATGCGCCGCAGCCGCATGTGCTGCTGGGCGTCCTTGAACATGAAGAAGCGCGAGGAGACCTGCTCCCAGATGCCGCGGCCGGGCTTCCTGGTCATGCTGCTCACGGTGCGGTCCCTCAGGAGCTGTACTGCCTCTGGATGGCCGAGGACCAACCAGACTCCTTCTCCGGTCTGCTGGACGACCTTGCTCCGGTCGATCTTGCTGGAGAAGCGCGCCGCGACCTCGTCCTGGGGGTCCTGTCCTACGTGATCGATCACCATGTGGAGGTCATCTCCTCTCCTGTGCGGGTGGCGGCGGCGTGCGGGCCGCGATCCGGGGCGAGCCGGGTGACGAGCTGCTCCGGGCGATCGGCCATGAGACTCGATGCCGCGGCGTACACGAACTGGTATCCGACCGTGCTGCTGTACGTGTCCCGGAGGTAGAGCATGTCCACCGTGCCCGGAGGCGGCTCGCAGAGGCCCAGCTCAGCGGCCTCCGTCAAGAAGTAGAAGTGGTTCAGCCAGGCTTCGGTGTGGCAGTACGAGGCCCAGAGCCGCCGCCTCTCGCCGGCGTCCGGGAGCGCGGCGAGGTACCTGTCGAACCCCACCCGCCCGAGGGCCAGCGCTGCGGCCTCGGATTCGACGTAGTGCACGATGCCCTCGGTCGGACCCGGCCCGGGATCGGCTTCGTAGAGGAAGTGCCCCAGCTCGTGGAGGAGCACCGCGAGGGACGACGTGGTGCCGTCGTCGGTGGCCAGGATGCGAAATCCGGTGGCCGTCTTGGCGGTCCGGCCGGCCGGTCCGCCGCCCGGTGGGCTGCTGACCGTGGCCAGTGCTTCCTCGTCCGGGAGCGAGAGCTCCTTCAGCACGACCCGCGCCGCCTCGACCGCGCTGCTCCGCAGGGGAATGCTCCGCAGCCAGGAATGTTCGATCAGCGGCACGGCCTGGCCGGCGTACCTCTGCAGCAGAGGGGGGGCCAGCCTTTCCATGGCGGCACGACTCCGCTCGATCTGGGCGCCGTAGAGCTCCCGCAGGTCATCGGAGAGCGGGTGCAGCCCCACCGCACGACGGCGTTCCGCCCAGAGGTCCGCGAGCTGTCCGGGGTTTCTCCTCAGCGCCCGGGCGGCCTCGACGTAGCTGGTCTGGAAGAGGTCCCAGCCGCCCTGGATTCTGGTCAGCACAAGGAGTTCTGGCACCGAAGTTACCGACCTTTCTCAGGATCCGGAGGCCGAGGAGCGGCTGAGCCTGTACAGACGGGAGCCGTCGCTGAATCGCATCCGGTCTCCGTCGATCACACATCTGGGGTACTGCTCTCCGGGCACCGCGTACACATGGGCGGCCGTCCTGCGCAGCTCGAGCTCGAACCCGCTCCGGGTGCGCACCGTGGCGACGTCCGCCGCGACCTCGGCTCCGAGGCAGTCGCCGGCATAGGTCCCGGTGTCCTCGCTGCGGCTGTCCGGCGACGTCGCACTCTCCGCCGGAAGCACACTCCCCGCGGGTGCTGTCGGGGTGCCCACCGATGTCGTGGCGAGCGCCTGCTTGACCACCGTGCGCAGCTCCGGCGGAGTGACCGCGGCCGTTGCCACGGCGACGATGTGTACGTCCTCCTGGGGGTAGCTCGCGAATTCTGTGGTGAATCCGGCGCTGGCCCCTTGGTGGTGGTAGTACGTCCGTCCTTCTTTGTCCTCGTCGACCAGGGTGGACATCGCCATCTTCGGATGGAGACGGCGGGAGAGCAGGTCTCCACGGATCCGGCTGCTCACCGTTCCGTTGCCGCCATCACCCCGCAGGTGGGCCGCGATGTCGACGAGCAGCGTCATGAGGTCCCCCGGACGCGCCCAGAGACCGCTGGCGCATGTCTCGGGGTAGTGGAGGGAGCCGTGCGGAACGGGTATCGCCGGATTGATGAAACCCTTTGCCAGGAAAGGGTTCACCGGTCCGTCGAGCGAATCGGACAGTACGGCCGCACCGGGGGAGATTCCGCGGATCGCGTCCGGGAGGAGTCCAGCGAGGTCGCGTCCCTGCCCGAGCTCTTCCTGAAGAAGCGCGAAGGCGCCGCTGCAGTAGGCGACACGGCCCGTCGGTATCCCGGTGAAGGCGAGCGCCGGAGACCGCCCTTTACCGGCGATGATCTCGGCCACGGTCGGAACCGTCTCATCGCGCGCGTATCCGGGAACACTGCGTACGTTGAGGCCCGTCACGTGATGGAGGACCTGGCGGGGTGTGAGGGAGACCCTCTGACCCAGATATCGGGGAATCAGATGGTCGACGAACCGCATCGGCTCGTCGAGACTCAGATCGCCCTGCCCGTCGAGGACGAGACATGCTGCCGCGGTGACGAACTTCGAGATCGAACCCAGCTGGTAGTACTGCTCCGCCGGTGACACGCCGGCATGTCCCGGTCCCCATTCGACCAAGGTTTCGCGTCCCTTGTCGACGAGCAGCACCACGATGTTTCCGCTGGTACCTGCCTCCACGATCGCCTGGTCGAGCGCGTCCTGAATCATCGCTTGCGGTGTCACTGAATCACGAATCCGAGCTGGGAGTTGGGACGAAGCAAGGGAGCTCCTCAGGAGGGACCCGCGTCCGATACGAAGAAGCCGACGACAGCCGTCCTGGGCTGGTCTCCCGCGTTGGGCGTCACCGGCGCGACCCGGTGGTGCACCTGGGAGGTGAGCAGGACCAGACGGTTGGGGCGGGCGGAGACGAAGATGCCGTGCCCGATGTCGTTCCTGTACTGCTCGGCACGTACGTCGAGCATGAAGTCGGGCCCCAGGTCACCGTTGACCTCCCGGGGCCGGCCATCGGATTCCCCGGTCCCGTCACGGCCACCCGCTCCGTCCTCGGCGAGGACGAACAGCTCTCCGCCCCACGAGGAACCCCATCGCGGATGCCCGTAGAAGACGTAGGCACCCAGCAGGCTCTCGGCGTCGTTGTGCCAGTTCAGACCGGCCCCCACCCCGGACAGCACCGTGCGGCCCGTGACGGTGGACCCCTTGCCGGTGATCCCCCGCGGGTAACTGTCCTGGAGCGCTTCGTCCGGCCGGGCGATGCGTTCGACGAGCTCTCCCACCCGGCTCATCCCCGGAGGAGTGGAGTCCACCCGACCCCGGGTGGCCAGCTCGCTCTGCAGGACCGGGGCCGATGACAGCCCGTACGCCTTGACCCATTCCTTGGAATGCATGGGGCGATAGGACAGGAACTGCAGTGAGGTCGCCAGCGATGCGAATTCGGCCTCGCCGAGAAAGTCATCCACCACGGTGAGATGCGGAGTTCTAATGGTGATCTTCATGGGAGATGTCTTTCTGCGAATCCGTCGCGATGTCACGCTTCAGAGGCGGGGCGGGCCGGCGGCCCGATGGGCGCGCCGACCCGCCCCTCGTCCCTGTGTTAGACCAGGTCGAGGACGTCCGCGGGGACAACGGCCAGGTTGCGCGGCCAGGCCAGCATCTCGATGTCCTCGAGCACCGACTTCTCCTCGACGATCTCGATGTTCTTCGTGTCCTGAACGTCCATGATTATTCCTTTCACAGGGGGAGCCGACCGGCTCCCCTATCCATACGAATCAGCAAGAACGAGTCGGAGTTGACCGGAGGTTTCCCTCAGTCGATCCGAAGCGTCTGTCTGCTCGCTGAAACAAGAATTGCCCAGGGAGCGGCGGCACGGCAATGAAGGCAATGGACCATGAAGTGGCATTGCAGGATCCTGAAGGGAGCCGGTCCCGACGCACTGAACGACCCCGACCCGGATGTGGCGACCGTGCGCAAGCGGGGCCGCGAAGGCCGCGCCGGGGCGACCACCGACACGAGGCTCGCCGGCCGGACACCTGGGTCCACCAGCAATCGGACGGCCCCTACGGCGTCCCCCACGTCAACTGGCTTGGCCCTGCTCGGTGCCGGGGACGGGCCGAGCGCGCCGCCAGTTGCGGCAGCCGGCGCCCCATTCACGCGCTTCGTTCAGGTGCAGCCTCCTGCAATGTCACATCATGAGCACCTTCAACTCTTGTACGGATGAAGCTGTCGAGAGAAGCTCACTGCGTCGCGATCCTTTTGGGGTGTTCCAAAAGGAGATTGCGCACGGTTTCGCATCCAATTCCGTGGCGTCACGTACCGCAGCGGGCCAATCGGTACCGATGTCGAATCACAAAGGAATCACGCCTTCGGGCGCCGCGAATTCCCCATGCACCCACCCAGTGCGCGGGGCAGTTCACCGGCAGGGGTGCGACGGGGCGTTCTGACCGGGTGCGGCAGCGGGCCCCGTCGCCGGACCTCAAGAGTGCGATGCCGCCGCCTTCCCCTGCGAGGGGAGGCCCGGCGATCCCGAGCGCGGCGCACCACACCTCGGACCCGGCGTACGACGACGCGGGGCAGAAGACAGATCGGAACTTCGATGACCACGTCCGCACCCGTCCTCGCCGTGGTGGACCCCTACGGGCCCGGGGCGCTCATCGCCCCCGCGTTCCGTGAACACGGCTGGTCCTGCGTCGCCGTCACCACGGCCGACCAGCCGCCCGGCCCGGTGGCCCACACCTGGCGGCCCCAGGATTTCGACCACCAGGTCAGGTACACCGGCGACGTCGCCGAACTCGGTCGACGGCTGCGGCGGCTGCGCGCCGTCGGGGTGGTGACGGGCCTGGAGACCGGGAGCGAACTCACCGACGCGCTGTGCGCGAGCCACTTTCCCGAGTACGCCAACTCCGCGGCCCTGTCCGCGTCCCGCCGGGACAAGGCGGTCACTCAGCACGTCCTCGCCCGGGCCGGCCTGGCCTCCCTGCGTCAGGTCCACACGCCGGTCTTCGCCGAGGTGGAGCGGTGGCTGCGGGACAACGGGCTTGCCGACGCCCCCTGGGTGATCGTGAAACCGGCGCGCAGCGCGGGCACCGACGCCGTCCGCAGGGTGCGCCCGGGCGATCAACTGCGTACGGCCTTCGAGGCGATGGCCGGTCGGCGCAATGCGCTGGGCGATGTCGAGCAGGCCGTCCTCGTCCAGGAGTGCGCCCAGGGAACGGAGTACAGCGTCGACACCTTCTCGGTCGGCGGTGTCCACGAGATCTGCGGCGTCACCCGCTACACCAAGCGCTCCTGCGGCTCCATTGTCGGCATCTACGACTCGGTCGAGTTCGTCGCGCCGGACGACCCGGCGTGCCGGCAGCTCCTGCCGTACGCGCGCGGGGTGCTGGATGCCCTCGGTGTCCGGTTCGGCCCCATGCACGCGGAGATCATGCTGCGTCCGGAGGGGCCCGTGCTCATCGAGCTGAACCCCCGGCTCGCCGGCGGACAGATGGGTTACCTGTCCGGCCTGGCCACCGGCCGCAGCCAACTCGACCGCCTCGTCGACTTCTTCAACGGCCGCCACCGGGACACGTCGGGCTACCGCCTGCTGCAGCACGTGATGTCGGTCTTCGTGACGGCCCCTCGGTCGGGAGTCATCCGCAACCCGGATTCGCTGAGCGGCCTCGCGGACCTGCCCACGGCGGTGCGCTCGACCGTCGCCGTGCCGCCGGACGGCCTGGTCCGGATGACCTCGGACGTGTTCTCGGTGCTCGGCCGGGTCGTGCTCGCCGACCGTGACCACGACCGTATGGAGCTCGATCGCCGGCGCATCAAGCGCATCGAGCGCGATCTGCGCATCGATCGCATCGAAGCCCTGTGACCGTCGGCGCCACCAGAACGGGAACCACCCATGCCCAAGCTCATGCGAGTCGCCGACCGGACCACGCCCATGACGCTGCGTGCCAACACGCACCTCGCGCCCGTCGACGTAGCCTACGAAACCTACGGCACCTATGACGGCTCCAACGCGATCTTCATCTGTCACCCCCTGACCTGCGACGCCCATGTGGCCGCGAACGGGCCGCAGGACAGCCCGGGCTGGTGGGACGTGATGGTCGGCCCCGGCCGGCCCATCGACACCCGCCGCTACTTCGTCATCTGCGCCAATGTGCTGGGCGGCTGCTCGGGCACCACGGGAGCCGCGTCCCTCGCCGTCGACGACTCCCCGTGGGGAGCGCGATTCCCGGACGTGGAGATCGCCGACATGGTCACGGTGCACCGCAGACTCCTCGCGGCCCTCGGCATCGACCGGCTGCACGCGGTCGTCGGCGCGTCCATGGGCGGCTGTCAGGCACTCCAGTGGCTGCTCGACCACCCCGGCGACGCCGACCGGTTCGTCGTCATCGCAGGCACCGCCCGCCCCTCCGCGGACAACCGCGCGTGGAACGCCGTCGCTCGCCACGCCATCCTCAGCGACCCGGACCACCGGGGCGGCGCCTACGTGCCGGGCAGCGGCCCGCGCGCCGGCCTGGCCACCGCGCGCATGATCGGCCACCTGACGTATCTGTCGGAGGCGGAACTGGAACGCCGTTTCGGGCCCTCGGCCACGGGATCCCGGCGAGGGCCCCAAGCCCTTGGCTCCTACCTGGACCACCAGGGCGGGAAGTTCGTCCGGCGGTTCGACGCGAATGCCTATCTCACGCTGCTCGGCGCGGTGGACCGCTTCGACGCGTTCTCCCGTCCCACGGCGGTGACGACGATGCTCCGTCCGCCACGGGTGCTGCTGGTCAGCCTGCGCGGCGACCGGCGCTTCAGCCGCGAACACAGCGCGCACATCGCCGCCGAACTCGCCGCACGGGGAGTCGAGGCGGCCCACCACCACGAGACCGGCAGCGACCTCGGCCATGACGCAGCCGTGCTCGACCAGCCGGAACTGGCCGCGCACATAGCCGAATTCCTCGATATGGAAACCATCCACAACTCGCCCAGGACAGGACACGAATCATGAGCAGCAGCGTCGGGCGCATCGCAATCATCGGCGGACTCATCGAACCCCTGCGGGCCGCGCACGACCTCGGCCTCGAAGTGGTGCTGATCCACAACCCGGGCGCGGTGCCCCCGGGCGCCGAGGACTACTGCGCCGAGATCCTCGAGGTCGACTTCAAGAACGCATACGACACGGTGGAACGGCTCATCGTCGAGCGGCACCGTCAGTCGCCCTTCCGGCGGGTGTTCTCGCTCACCGAGAACGGTCTCGTCCCGGCCGCGCGGATCAACGAACTACTCGACCTCGGCGGCAACTCCGTCGCATCCGTAAGGCTGTTGAAGGACAAGGCCGCCATGCGCCGGCACCTCGCCGGCACGGACCTGGACACGGTGCGCCACCTGACGGTGTACAGCGCGGCCGAACTGGACGACTTCCGCGGCCGGATCGGGGGCCCCGTCTTCGTCAAGCCGACCGACTCGGCGGGCAGCATCGGCGTCTTTCGCGTGGACGACACCGAAGGCGCCAAGGAGGGCTGGCGGCGGCTGACCGCCACGGGACGCGACGAGGCGCTGGCCGAGGAGTATCTGGAAGGTCCGGAGTTCAGCGTCGAGGGGTTCTGCGCCGACGGACGTCACCAGGTCATCACGATCACCAACACCTTGCTGCACCCGGCGTACTACGAGCTCGGCCACTCCATGCCGGCCGCCATCGCGCCGGACGCGGTCGAGGCGATCCACCGCACCGTGCACCGGCTGATCGAGGCGGTCGGCCTCACCGAGGGTCCTACGCACACCGAGGTACGCCTGACGCCGTGGGGCCCCCGCGTCATCGAGTCGCACAACCGCATCGGCGGCGAGCGGATCCACGAACTCATGGAGATGGCATTCGGCGTCGACGTGTCCCGCATGTCCATCGCCGTGCCGCTGGGCCTGGAGCCGATGCCCGACCTGACGGACCTCGGCACCAAGGGGGCTGCGATGAGGCACATCCTGCCCGAGCCTGGCCGGGTGATCGCCGTCTCAGGTGTGAAGGCGGTACCCGCCGACGACCCCGGCCTGCGACTGAGGATCGGCCTCGCGGTCGGTGACGACGTGGCCGCCGTCGTCGACGGTGTCAGCCGCGACAAGGTCGCCTCCTACGTGCTCGCGGCCGGCGAGGACGTGACCGCTGCCGAGCGCCGCTGCACGGAGGTCCTGGACACCGTCCGGATCACCACCGCGTCCCCGGACCGACGACGCGACGGCACCGTCCGCGCCGCCGGGAGAGGCACAGCGATCAAGACGGACTTCGCCTTCCGCGAGTACCGGCGGTTCTCCCCGGAAGCGGTGGTCGACGTGTTGCGCGGCCGCGTCCTCGGTGTGGTGTTCCGCGGCCTGATCCCCGCCGCGGAGTGCGCCCGCATCACGGAGCGCTTCTGGAACAGCCCTGCGCGCCGCACCCGGGGCGCGGACGCGCCCGGGCAGTACGTGGGTTCGTACCACTACCACAAGACCACCCGCGACTACCTCGACGAGGCGAGCGCCGCCCGGCCCGGACTCGACGAGATCCTCGGCACGCCCCACGACCCGCTGACGTCCATTCGCTCCGGCCTCGCCGACGCCCTCGCGGCCGAAGGCGTACGGTTCCGCTCGGCGCGCCACGACGGGCGCGAGGCCGGCACCGCACTGCTGCGTTCCTGGCACGCCACGGGCCGGTTCGCCCTCGCCCCGCACGAGGACGAGGCCCAGTGCGGCGAGCCCAGGCAGGCGGACTTCGAGATCCAGCGGGTGAAGGGGCGCCCCGTCGGGGCGATGAACCTGTGCCTGGAGAACGGCTCCGCGGGGCGCCTCGTGGTGTGGAACACCCGGCCCGACGACGCCGTACGTGAGCGACTGGGCCTGGTGCACACCGGTTCGCCCTATCCCCTGCGGCATCTGGACGGGATCGAGTCCCTGCAGCTCGACATCGCGCCGGGTGACGTCTACTTCTTCAACGGTGCCCATGTGCACGCCGTGGAGCCCGAGACCGACCCTACGGTGCGCCGCACCACCCTGTCGGGGATCCTGGGATTCATCGACGACCACACCGTGGTCTCGTGGACGTGACGACCGCCGGGACGCCGCACTGGCCCCACGACTTCACCCGTCGGCTCTTCTCCGTCATCGACGGCCGCCGCTGGCATGAACTCGGCCGCGTCTTCGCCGCGGACTGCGTGTACCACCGGCCTGGATATCCCGCCCTCGTCGGGCTCGCCGACATCGAGCGGTTCTACCGCGAGGAGCGGATCATCGAGTCCGGTGTGCACCGGGTCGAGGAAGTCATGGCCGGCAACGACTCACTGGCGTGCTGGGGAAGCTTCCAGGGCCTGAGCCGGGCGGGTGAGCGCCTTGCCGAACGGTTCTCCGACCACTACCGCATCGATGACGGCATGATCAGCTCACGCCGCACGTACTTCTATCGCGCGGCGATCTGATCGAACCTCCGAGTCAGCCGCCCCAGCCCCACGGCTGGACGGGCGCCCCGACGACCCCGCCGTCCCTCTCGACGCCGGTGACGTCGGGGTGCGCCCGCACCGCCGTCAGCTGCGCCTCGTTCAGCTCGGCGGCGAAGCCCCGTACCACGCTGCGGTAGACGTAGCGGACCTCCGTGACGCCGGTCTCGCGCATCACCTGTGCGGGATCGGCGCCGGGGACGAGGGTCACGATGTACGTACCGACCTCGGCCGCCCGCGGGGCGCTGAGACCGGTCCCCTGGTCGGCGTGCGCGACGGGCGCCAGCGCGACGGGCGCGGCGAGCAGCAGGGCGGCGACCAGGACGGGGCGCAGGAGCGGAAGGGGAGCCGGAAGCGGAAGGGGACGGCGCACGGGAACTCCGTTTCGACGGGAACAGCGGCTACCCCCTCCTTCGGCCATCGCGCCCCACACCTTGAACCGAGGAGCAGGCGCGCTACTTCTTGGTCGGGAGGGCCGGGAGGGAGGGAAGCTTGCCCCCGCTGCGCTGGAAGGTGTCCGTGCCGGCGGGGCCTTCCCAGGTGACCTTCAGGGTGGTGGCGTCGACGGAGTCGACCTTGCCCTTCGAACGGGTCGCGCCCGCCGGGCACTTCAGGTCGATGACGGTGCCGTCGCTGGTGCCCTCGCAGGTCAGACCGGTGGCGGCCTCGACTACGAACGCCGCCTGTCCCTTGACCGTGAGCACGACGCCCTTGCCCGGGTTCTGCGTGGAGATCCAGCCGCCGTCCAGGGTGCCGGCCTTGGCCGCGCCGCCGTCCGACGGGCTGGCGGCGGGGGCCGGGGCGACGACGGGGGAATCCTTCTTGGCCGGGGCCGGGTCGGAGCTGCCGCAGCCCGTGAGGGTGAGGGCGGCGGTGAGGCCGGCGGCGGCGACTACGGACAGGCGCAGGTGGTCGAGCACGGGAAAGTTCCCCCAGGAATACGAGTTGATCGAGAACGGAACGGGCCAAGTTAGCAGCCGCCGCGCGGCAGACGGGAGTTCGACGGCAGGCCCTGAGGCCCGCGGCACGGCACGGCGGAGAGCGGCGTCCGCCCTGCCGGTCCGCCCCCGGCGCGGCCTAGGATCAGTGGCATGGCCCTGATCACCAGTGACGTGGAGCGCTTCGAGACCGCCAGGCCCCGGCTGGAGGCCATCGCCTACCGGCTGCTCGGCTCTGCGAGTGAGGCGGAGGACGCCGTTCAGGAAACGTTCCTGCGGTGGCAGGCGGCCGACATCGGGCGGATCGAGGTGCCCGAGGCCTGGCTGACGAAGGTTCTCACCAACTGGTGCCTCAACCTGCTCGCTTCGGCGCGTGCCCGGCGCGAGACGTACGTGGGGCGGTGGCTGCCCGAGCCACTGCTCGCCGGGGACCCGATGCTCGGCCCGGCCGACACCGCCGAGCAGCGCGAATCGGTGTCGTACGCCGTCCTCGTCCTGCTGGAGCGCCTGTCGCCGGGCGAGCGGGCGGTGTACGTGCTGCGCGAGGCCTTCGAGTACCCGCACCGGGAGATCGCCGAGATCCTGGAGATCACCGAGACCGCCAGCCAGCAGATCTACCACCGGGCCAAGAAGCACATCGCGGACGGCAGGGCACGCACCGAGATCGACGAGGCCACCGCCCTGAGGATCGTCGAGGAGTTCCTGGCCGCGGCGACCAGCGGCCGTACCGAGCCCCTCGTACGCCTGCTCACCCAGGACGCCGTTTCGGTCGGCGACGGCGGCGGGAAGGTCCTGGCCCGCGCGAAGGCGTTCGAGGGCGTGCGCGCGGTCGCCACGTTCCTGCGCGGCATGTTCAAGCCCAGCCCGGCCAAGCGGGCCCACATCGGTGGCACGCCGGACATCTACGCCACGACCGCGAACGGCGGGCCGGCCGTCGTGGCGGTCGTGGACGGCCGGGTCGTCGGGATCACCTGCCTGGAGGTAACCGGGGAGGGCATCGCCGCCGTCCGCCATCAGGTCAACCCCGACAAGCTCGTCCGTGCGACCGAGCAGTGGGCCGCCGCGGACCACCGCGAGCCCCCGCTGCACACCCTTTGAAGGATGTGGCGCAGGTCACGTTCCGATCCTGTCAGGGAACGGGGGGCTGTCCGGTTCAAGGGGCGCAACCAGCCGGACAACGGCAGCCCCGCCCAGACAGGAGCACGGACATGGAGCACCGCATCGTCGTCCTCGGAGCCGGCTACACCGGCGCCCTCGCCGCCGGCCGCCTCGCCAAGCGGCTGCACCGCGAGGACGTCACCATCACCCTCGTCACCCCCGAGCCCGACTTCGTCGAGCGCGTCCGGCTGCACCAGCTCGCGGCCGGCCAGGACCTCAGGCCCCGGCCGTTCGGCGAGATGTTCGCGGGCACGGGCGTGGAACTGAGGCTCGCGAGGGTCACCGCCGTGGACGTGGACCGCCGGACGGTGACCGTCACCGCCGCGAACGGCCCCGAACGGGAGCAACTGGCCTACGACACCCTGGTCTACGCCCTCGGCAGCGGCTGGGACGACGGGGGCGTCCCGGGCACCGCCGACCACGCCCACGAGGTCTCCAGCCGCCCCGGCGCCCTGCGCCTCCGCGAGCGCCTGGCCGCCCTGGACGCCGGCCGGTCCGTCGTCGTGGTCGGCGGCGGCCTGACCGGGCTGGAGGCCGCGACCGAGATCGCCGAGGCCCGCCCGGACCTCGACGTCGCCCTGGCCGCCCGCGGCGCCCTCGGTGACTGGCTCTCGGAGAAGGGCCGCGCCCACCTGACGAAGGTGGTGGACGGGCTCGGCATCACGGTCCACGAACACACCGCGGTCAACGCCGTGGCGGCGGACGGCGTGACGACCGCCGACGGCCGGACCATCCCCGCCGAGGTCACCGTCTGGACCACCGGCTTCGCCGTCCACCCGATCGCCCGGGCCACCGCCCTGGAAACCACCGACCGCGGACAGATCGTGGTCGACAGCACGATGCGCTCCGTCTCCCACCCGGACGTCTACGCCGTGGGCGACGCGGCGTCGGCGACGGGCCCCGGCGGCAAGCCCCTGCGCATGTCCTGCGCCTCGGGCGTCCCCATGGCCTGGCAGGCCGCCGACGCCATCGCCGCCCGTCTCGCCGGCACCAAGGTCCCCGACGTCGACATCCGCTACGCCCAGCAGTGCATCTCGCTCGGCCGCAAGGAGGGTCTGATCCAGTTCGTCAGCGCCGACGACCAGGCGGTCGACAGGGCGCTGACGGGCCGCACGGCCGCCTTCTACAAGGAACTGATCTGCAAGGGCGCGGCCTGGGGCGTCGCCAACCCGACCATGGGCGTCCCGTCCCGGCGCCGCCGTGTCGTACGGCAGGAGACCCGGAGCGGTGCGCGAGCGGAGACCGCCGCCTGAACGGGTCACGGCCCGACCGCGGACCGGAGTACCGTGGAGGAACCGGGAGTACATGAGCACGACCTTCGACCCGTCGCCGTGAACCCCACCCTCTGGTCCGTCGTCCCGCACACGGTTCCCGTGCCCGGCCAGACCCTGCACGTGGGCTGGTTCATCGAACAGGACCGAAGGGAACACGCCCGTATGAAGTCCATCGAGACCCGGATACTCCCGTCGCTCGCCCACGCCGAGGTGCGGATCGTCGCGCACACCCCCGAAGCCGCTCGCGCGGTCGCGGAGGCGCTTCGCCACTGCTTCGCCGGCGCCGAACAGCGCAGCTACCCCGGTCTCGACGGCGACACCCGCCTCCACCTCACCGTGGACACGGCGAAACCCGCCGGCCCCGCCCGCTCCTGGCTGGCCGCCAGCAGAACCGCGGTGGGCGCCGGTACCCACGCCGACGAGACCTGACGCTCCCCCTCACTCTGTGCCCGGGGTGAATCAATATCTGTGCCCGCGGTTCGAGAGTTTAATGGATCTCGCAGAGAGGGTTTTTGCCGCGGCGCACAAGGTCGAAATATTTAACACACACAAGTCATTGCGGCGTGCTACTGTCGATCTCGGTTGCAGTTTTGGTACCCAAAAACTTCAGGCGCCTCCGGTCGGCTTTCGTGCCGCCGTGGACGCGCTTCATATTTCCGGGCCATTTTCCGGGCGGGGCATCATCGCGGCGACACGGTGTCCGTACCGTGCGGATGTTGGTGTACTGCCCCAAGGAGATATGACATGGCTGCTGGCACCGTGAAGTGGTTCAACGCGGCAAAGGGTTTCGGCTTCATCGAGCAGGACGGTGGCGGCGACGACGTCTTCGCCCACTTCTCGAACATCGCCGCCCAGGGTTTCCGCGAGCTGCTCGAGGGCCAGAAGGTCACCTTCGACATCGCGCAGGGCCAGAAGGGCCCGACGGCCGAGAACATCGTTCCCGCCTGACGCTGACGCACATCTTGTAGCTGGGGCCCGCATCCCTCGGGGTGCGGGCCCCAGCTACAAGCATTTCCCGCAGTGGTTCCTCCTGCGCGAAAAAGATCTTCAGAGGCGTCACCGATTCCATCGCCTGCGCCGCCATCAATTCTCCGCGCGCCCGGCTCCATTTCGGATTTCGCATTTCGAATTTCGTTCGGCCCGTTCTCGAGATTCCCCGCGCTGCCCTTCCGCTGCGGGAATTCCTTGATACGCGCCGTATCAAGGAAGGTTCTCGATGAACCCCACACGTACGAACGACCGCTCCTCCCGTACCCGCGGCCGTACCGGCGCCTCCGCATTCAGCTCCGGTTCCGGTTCTGGTTCTGGCCGGGGCGGTCGGTTCGGTTCGTCCGCCCCGAGCCGCTCGGGGGGCCAGAACCGCTCGGGCGGCTACGGCCGGCGACCCGCCGCGCTGCAGGGCGAGTTCGCCCTGCCGAAGACGATCACTCCCGCGCTGCCCGCGGTCGAGGCGTTCGCCGCGCTCGACATGCCCGCGGAGCTGCTGGCCGCGCTCGGCACCCAGGGAGTGTCGGTGCCGTTCCCGATCCAGGGCGCGACACTGCCGAACTCCCTCGCGGGCCGGAACGTCCTGGGCCGCGGCCGTACCGGTTCCGGCAAGACGCTCGCCTTCGGCCTGGCGCTGCTGGCCCGTACGGCCGGTCAGCGCGCCGAGCCCCGCCAGCCCCTGGCACTGGTCCTGGTCCCCACCCGGGAACTCGCCCAGCAGGTCACCGAAGCCCTGACTCCCTACGCCCGCGCCGTGAAGCTGCGCCTGGCCACCGTCGTCGGCGGGATGCCCATCGGCCGTCAGGCCAACGCGCTGCGGAACGGCACGGAGGTCGTCGTGGCCACGCCCGGCCGGCTCAAGGACCTCATCGACCGCGGCGACTGCCGGCTGAACCAGGTCGCCGTCACCGTTCTCGACGAAGCCGACCAGATGGCCGACATGGGCTTCATGCCCCAGGTCACCGCACTCCTGGACCAGGTGCGTCCCGAGGGCCAGCGGATGCTGTTCTCCGCCACCCTCGACCGCAACGTCGACCTCCTGGTCCGCCGCTACCTCACCGACCCCGTCGTCCACTCCGTCGACCCCTCGCAGGGCGCGGTCACCACGATGGAACACCACGTCCTGTACGTCCACGGCGCCGACAAGCAGGCCGCCACGACCGAGATCGCCGCCCGCGACGGCCGGGTGATCATGTTCCTCGACACCAAGCACGCCGTGGACCGCCTCACCCAGGACCTCCTCGGCAGCGGGGTCCGCGCGGCCGCCCTGCACGGGGGCAAGTCGCAGCCCCAGCGGACCCGTACCCTGGCCCAGTTCAAGACCGGCCACGTCACCGTCCTGGTCGCCACGAACGTCGCGGCCCGCGGCATCCACGTCGACAACCTCGACCTCGTCGTCAACGTGGACCCGCCGACCGACCACAAGGACTACCTGCACCGCGGCGGCCGCACCGCCCGCGCCGGCGAGTCCGGCAGCGTCGTCACCCTCGTCACCCCCAACCAGCGCCGCGACATGACCCGCCTCATGGCCGCCGCCGGGATCGTCCCCCAGACCACCCAGGTCCGCTCCGGTGAAGAGGCGCTGCACCGCATCACCGGCGCCCAGGCCCCCTCCGGCATCCCGGTCACCATCACCGCGCCGGTCTCCGAGCGGCCCAAGCGCAGCGCCACCTCCCGCGGTCGCCGCAGTTCCGTTTCGGCGGCCCGGCGCGTGAGCGTGCGGCAGTCCGCCTTCGACGCCGCGGCCTGAGGGCCACTCGGTCAGGACGCCGACCCCGGCGGCCGCGGGCCGTTCGTCCCGTACGTCGAACCACCCCACCGCGGCCGGACCATTCACCTCTTCCCTCTGTGAGGCACCATGCGCTGCGTCATCGCCCGTTTCCCGTTCGACCTGACCAAGAGCGGCGTCCTGGAATCGATGAAGGACGTCAAGCCGGAGGAGGTCCTCGGCGAGTCCGTGATCATCGGCCGCCGCGTCTACCCCGTCAAGCAGGTCGGCCAGGTCATCACCCGTCAGGACCGCCGCGACTTCAGCATCGGCGAGGTCCTCCGCGCCATGACCCAGCTCGGCTTCACCTGCCGCGGCGTCCCCCGGACCGCCGTGCCCCCTCGCATCCTCAGCCCGCTCGAGCAGGTCTCCGCGATGCTCGGCGTCCCCATGACCGCCTGACCGTCATGACCGCCTGATCGCCTGACCGCCTGACCATCTGATCGACGTCAGCCGGTCGGACGGACAGAAGGACAGACGAACGGACAGAAGGGCCCGACCGGCACACGCCGGTCGGGCCCTTCTCGTGTAGCGGCGGATCGGCGCGAACAGCAGGCCGGCGCGGTGTCAGGGCCGGTGGATGGTGTAGTAGTTCCTTCGGGGCCCCGGTGCCATTGGCGCCGGGGCCCCTTCACGCGTTCCATGAGAGAGGTGCAATGACAGCAGACGCTTCGTTCGGCCGTCTTGACGACGACGACTACCCCGCCTACACGATGGGCCGGGCGGCAGCCATGCTCGGCACCACCCAGGCCTTCCTCCGCGCCATCGGGGAAGCACGCCTGATCACCCCGCTCCGCTCCGAGGGCGGCCACCGCCGCTACTCCCGCTACCAGCTGCGCATCGCCGCACGCGCCCGGGAACTCGTCGACCAGGGCACCCCCATCGAGGCCGCCTGCCGCATCATCATCCTCGAGGACCAGCTCGAGGAAGCCCAGCGCATCAACACCGAATACCGCCGCGCCGCCGGTCCACCGACTCCGACTCCGTAGGCCCCGTCCCTCGGCGAGGGTGCCCGCCGGCAGCGGCGCGGTTCACGCGCTGGGCTCCAGGCAGGACCGCAGGACGGCCCGGGTCCGCTGCTCCGGAACGGTCTTGTAGGCGGCGGCCACCCGTACCAGCCAGGCGACTTCGCCGTCCTGGTCGGTGGCCTGCTTGCCCTCGAAGGCGGCCGCCTTGCCGGCGGGCGCGCCCTCGGCCTTGGCGATCAGGGCTGCCTTGATCCAGTAGGCGTCGGCGAGCGAGCCCGCCTTCCCGGGGTCCGAGTCCCCGCCCGCGGCGGCCTCCTTGGCGGCGGTCAGCAGGCTGTCGGGCACGTAGTGCCGCAGCTTCTCCACGGCGTCCGCGATGTCGGCCGCCCAGCGGTCGACGCGCAGGTCCGCCGGGGTGTCGAAGCGGGTCAGTTCCCGGGTGAGCGAGGCAGGCGGGGCGAAGGGCTGGTCGGGGAAGGCCGTCATCAGCTCGCGCCACAGCGGATGCAGGTTCACCTGCGCCCGCCACAGCCGGGCCCGCCGCCAGCCCTTGCTGCAGGCGGGAATGGAGGCGCCGAGCGCGAAGAAGGCGAAGAGGACCAGCTGGGCGGCTTCAGTGGCCTTGTCGAAGGTCAGCGCGAAGCTCTCGCTGGGCTGGTCGGCCACGCTGATCCACAGGAACAGGGTCCGGCTGAGGGTGTAGCCGACACCGATGAACATCGCGATGGTCATCATGCCGAGACCCACCCGGAGGTGGAGCAGCTTGGTGTCAGCCGTGGCCAGGGCCCACTGATAGGCGCAGACGGCGGACGCGGCGCCCAAGTAGAGGTAGAAGACGCTCATGTAGAGCGTGGCGCCCCACTGGCCGGCATGTTCGGCCACGAACCGGTCCGCGGGGACCGAGCGGTCCACCACCGTGAAGAAGAGCACGGTCAGCAGGACGAGGGTGATGACGGAGGCCTTGGTGGCCACCTGCTGGATCAACCGGGCGAACCGTACGTGGCGGGGGATCACCCCGCCCTCCGGGAAGTGGCCGTAGATGGCGACGATGTAGCTGAGGATCGCCAGGATGGCGATGGTGGACGTGTAGTGCTTGATCAGGACGGCGAGGTCCACGACCGGGCTGTTGTTGAGCCCTATTCGGACCACCTGGGTCTTGGTCCACAGGGCGATGGCGAAGCCCGCGTAGCAGCCCCACAGGGCGCGGCGGCGCCTGTCCTCCTCATCGCCCCAAAGAGCGGCGGGCATGCGCCACAGGGCTACGGCAGTCATCAGACCGGCGATGAGGTAGCCGGCGAGATCGAGCGCGGTCACGGTGATTCCTCGGGGTGTTCTGCGGGACAGGGACAGGGGCAGGGGCAGGGGCAGGGCCGGCGGTGCCGCTACGAGCGGTGGAAGAGGCCGCGGAAAAGGCCGCGGCGCCGGTGGGCGACCGGCCGGGAGAGCGAGTTGGCCAGCCGTCCGACCATGTCGTCACTGGTCACGTCCCTGGCCATGCGGGGGATGAGGGAGGCGCCGAACTCGGCGATCCGCTCGTCGTGCGTGTCGTACTGGGCGCGGGCCTGGACCGTGTCGGAGGAGAGCACCCGCTTGATCAGGGAGGTGTCGAACACCGGTAGCAGCAAGCGCAGCTGGTCCGCGTCCAGGCTGGTTCCGTGGTCGAACCACTCGTGGCACAGCTCGTGCAGGATCACGTGCTGGGTCTGGTACGCGGTGGGGCGGCGGCGGTAGAGCACGTAACTGGTGGTGCCCGACTTCAACCGCAGGCCGCAGGCCGCGTTGACGCGTGCCAGGCGTTCGGGCAGTTCCTGGAGGACGATGGTCCGGCCGCGGGCCGCCTCCATGTTCGCCACCAGGCCTTCGATGGTGAAGGGGGCGGGTATCGGCAGGTCCGCCAGTCCGGCTTCGCACTCTTTGCGCAGTTCACGCAGGGACATTGAGGCCTCTTGGTCGTCGTCACGCGTGTGTGACATGCGGTCGGCGAGTGCAGTCACGCCCATCGCCCGCAGAGAGACGCGTGCGCTAACTGCCCGGTTCCCCATTTTCCACGCCGTCGGGCCGCTGCCGGGCCTTGGTGTCCGCCAGCAGGGAGAGCGCGAACTCCAGCAGTTCCGCCGACAGTCCGTCGTCCTCGACGCCCCGGCCGGCGACGCCACTGATCTCGCCGGTGCGCCGCTTGGCGAGGAACTGGAGTCCGGCGACCACGTCGCCGACGACCTCCGACTCCTCCTTGAAGAAGCGCCAGTCCACGCCGAAGCCCAGCCCGAGCGCCTTGAGGATCTCTTCGGAGGGCTCCGTGACCTTCCCGGCCAGGATGTTCGAGAAGTAGCTGTGGGAGAGAGAGCCGCCGCGCTCCTTGACCAACTCGGCGAACGTCCGCCCGGACACCTTCTGTCCCGGGAAGGTCTTCTCCAGCATGTACTCGACCTTTTGCCGCAACGAGTGCAGCTCGGGCACCTGTTCCTCGCCGATGTCCATCCGGTTACCCACGTTCGCATCATGCACCGGCGCAATGCCGGGCTTGCATTAACACTCTACGTCACTGTTAACTACAAAAAACACGGTCAGGGGGCCACAGGGGAGTCCCCTGACCGTGTGAAACTTCCGTGCGCCGCCGACCGTGCCGCGCCGCCGCGCACCAACCTACGGCTGTAGCCCTTCGCGACGGGGGATGCACGAAGGGCTACCGCAGCAGTATGCCAGCCCGTCAGGAGCCGTTCCACTGCGCACCCCTGACGACCTGTGATCAGTACCACGTCGACTCGTAGGCCGCTCGGCCCCCGACGGAGGCCGAATTCGTCGAGCCGGTCAGCGGTTTCGCCCTCGCTCCGCGGCCTTCGACCCGGCCGTGCCGGCCGGCTGTCCCGTGGGCTGTTCGGCGAGATGGGCGTCCATGGTGGCGTTCAGATCGGCCACGAAGGACGCGAAGCGTTCGAGGAGTTCCGGCGGGTAGTGGGCCATGGCGGCGTCCAGGCGATGTCCCAGCGGACCGAAGAACTCGTCGGCGCGTTCCTGGACGTGGGACCCGGCGCGCAGGGTGACGACCCGCCGGTCGGAGTGCTCACGGGTACGGGTGACGTGGCCGGCCGCTTCGAGGCGGTTCAGGAGCGCGGTCGTGGCGCCCGTGGACAGGGGGATGCGCTCGCTGAGACGGGCCGGGGACAGGGGGGTGCCCCGCTCCTCGGCGGCGGCGATCTCCAGTACCGCGGTCGCGTCGGTGGAGTGCAGGCCCAGCCAGGCGGCGAAGCGCCGGCCTAGCTCGGTGTAGTGGCCGCCGTAGGTCCTGAGCCCTTCCATCAGCCGTTCCCGCTGCTCCGCCACCTCGTCGCGCACCGGTTCCTCCGTCAAGGCCGCCACCTTCCCCTTCTGTCCTTGACAACCTACCGACCCCAATTTACCTTCACCGTGGAGTTATTTCACCATGGAGGTATCTGGATGCACGCCCCGTCCCCCGCCACCGCCGACGAGGGCGCCGAACCCTACCGGTGGCGCTGGCTGATCCTGGCGGTGATGATCGTCGCGGAGATCATGGACCTGCTGGACGCCTCGATCGTCAACGTCGCCGGCCCGGCCCTGGAGGAGTCCCTCGGGGCCGGCCCCGTGGGTCTGCAATGGGTGATCGGCGGCTACGCCCTCACCCTGGGGGCCGGGCTCGTCCTCGGCGGCCGGCTGGGCGACCGTTACGGACGCCGCCGCGTGTTCCTGCTCGGCCTGGCCGCGTTCACGGCCTGCTCGTTGCTCTGCGCGCTGGCACCGGACACCGGGTCGTTGATCGCCTTCAGGCTGCTCCAGGGCGCCGCCGGGGCGCTGCTCCTCCCCCAGGGCCTGGGCCTGCTGCGGGAGAACTTCTCCGGGCCCGAACTCACCAAGGTCTTCGGGATCTTCGGTCCCGTACTCGGACTGGGCGGCATCATCGGCCCGGTCCTGGGCGGCGGACTGATCGAGGGCGACCTCTTCGGCCTGGGCTGGCGGTCGGTGTTCCTCGTCAACCTGCCCATCGGCATCGCAGCCCTGGCCGTCGCCGCGAAGTTCGTACCGAGGAGGCCCGGCGACCGTGCCGTACGTGTCGACCTGGCCGGTGCGTGCCTGGTGGCGGTCGCCTGCGCCCTGCTGGTACTGCCGCTGAACCAGGGCCAGGAGGACGGCTGGCCGCTGTGGACCTGGCTGTCCATGGCCGCCTCCGCCCTCGGCTTCGCCCTGTTCGCGCTCCAGCAGCGCCGGACGGCCGCGGCGGGCCGCGAACCGCTGGTGGCTCCGGCGCTCCTGCGCAAACCCGCCTTCAGCGTCGGGCTCGTCGGCATCGCGCTCTTCTTCGCCGGGCTAGTCGGCACGCAGCTCGTCCTCACCCTCTACCTGCAGATCGGCCGGCACTTCACCGCCGGCGAGGCCGGCCTCGGCAATCTGCCGCTCGCCGTGGGCACCGCGATCGGCGGCGCGGTCAGCGGCGCCTTCCTCGCCGGGCGGATCGGCCGCAAGGTGCTCCAGATCGGCCCGCTGGTCCAGCTCGTGGGTGCGGTCCTGCTCTGGTTCGAGCTCGACGCCCTCGGTGGCGCCGCGTTCTCGGTGCTGGACGTGGCTCCGGGCGTGACGGTGGCGGGCGTCGGGTCGGGCATGGTCATCGCCGCCCTGTTCAGCTTCGTGCTCGCCGCCGTCGACGACGAGGAGATCGGCTCCGCCTCGGGAGTCCTGTCCGCGGTGCAGTCCATCGGCGGGTCCGTCGGGGTCGCGGTCTTCGGCTCGGTGTTCTTCGCCCGGGCCTCGGCCGGGGACTTCACCGGGGGGTACCAGCGCGCTCTCGTCGTACAGGCGTGCCTGCTGGCGGCGTTCCTCGCCATCACCTTCCTGCTGCCCGCGAAGGCCCGGCCGGAGGACGAACACCGTACGAGCACCGCCGACGCCCCCGCCGAGACCCCCGCGGGCGCGTCCGGCTGACCGGCCCCGGCGCCGCCCTCCGCGCCGCTACTCCGCTGCGCCCCTACGCCTCCACCGGTGACGGCGACGGCGGCTGCGGCGAGGGGCGCAGGGCCCGGGTCAGGCGGTCGATGGTGTCCTCGTCCGCCGGCGCCGATCCCGTGAGGGTGCCGAGCAGCGCCTGGGCGAGGACGGCCGCCGCCGCGACCCGCGTGTCCTCCCCCTCCTCGCCGGTGACCTTCCCGATCACGGCGTCGCGCACCGACTGGGAGATGTCCAGCCCACCGAACAGTTCGGGGAAGGACAGCGCCATCAGGCACACGCCCACGTTCGCCGAGAGGATCGACTGCGCGGCCAGGGCCGGGGCGGTGCGCAGCCGCCCGGCGTCGCGGCACCGTTCCACCGCTGCCAGGAGCAGGGCCTGCGCTTCCTTGATGGCCTGCGGTTTGGTCTCTCCGGCCGGCGTGAACATCAGCCGGTAGAGGTGGGGGTTGCGCAGCGCGAACGCCACGTGGCTGTCCCAGGCCGCGCGCAGGTCCGCCACCGGGTCGCCGGTGTGGGGGTTGCGCCTCTTGTTGGCGAGGAAGCGCTCGAAGCCGATGTCGGCCACCGCGGTCAGCAGTCCCTCTTTGTCGCCGAACTGGCGGTAGATCTCGGGCATGCCGACCTTGGCCCGGTCGCAGATGGCCCGGGTCGAGATCGCCGGCGCGTCCTTGGTGGCGAGCAGCTCCGCGGTGGCTTCCAGGATGCGCTCTCGTGCCGTTGACATGCCTCCAACGATATCAGCGCTAACAGATCGGGCCTGGGCGTTTCCCGGAAAGAGGCCTGCCATCACAGAGGTTCGTTATCAACGATTACGACCTGTGTTAGCGTTGAAAACAGCTGCCACCCGTTCGCCGCAAGAGAGCTGGTACGTCCTCATGAGTCGTTCCCCGTCGTTCCTCCGCGCCACCACGGCCACCGTCGCCGCCACCGCGAGCGCGGCCGTCCTCACCGCCTGCGGCGGCGCGAGCACCGCCGAGTCCGCCCCCGGTACCGGGGGCGCGGGCGGGACGAAGTCCACCGCCGCCCAGGCGTTCACCGTGACGCACGTGGGCGGGCCGACCGTGGTCCTGGAGGTCGCCGGCTCGCGGATCCTGATCGACCCGACCTTCGACGCGCCCAAGAAGTACCCGAGCGGTCTGGAGAAGATCCAGGGGCCGGCCTTCGGCACCGACGGGATCGGCAGGATCGACGCCGTACTGCTCTCGCACCACCAGCACGACGACAACCTCGACGACTCGGGCCGCGAGCTGCTCAAGACCATGCCGCTCGTACTCTCCACCCCCGGGGCCCAGAAGGCGCTCGGAACGCACGTCCAGGGCATGGAGAGCTGGACCTCCAGGGAACTGAAGACCTCCGGCGGCGCCACCATCAAGGTCACCGCCGTCCCCGGACTGCACGGTCCCGACGGCGTGGACCGCGGCGCGGACGGCGAGGTCACCGGCTTCGTGCTCAGCGGCAAGGACGTCCCCACCACCTACGTCTCCGGTGACAACGCCTCGGTCAAGCTGGCCAAGGAGGTCGGTGACCGCATCAAGAAGGAGATCGGCCCCGTCGACACGGCCGTGATCTTCGCCGGCGCCGCCCGCACCCCGGCGATCCTCGCCAACGCCCCGCTGACCCTCACCTCCCGGAACGCGGCCCTGGTGGCGAAGGACCTGGACCCCCGCAAGGTGGTCCCGGTCCACACCGACAGCTGGAACATCTACTCCGAGAACACGGAGTCCCTCGTGAAGGCGTTCCAGGAGCAGGGCCTCGACAGCAAGCTGGTCGACCTGAAGCCGGCCGGGGAGAGGAAGGACCTGTCGTAGCCGGCCGACCGGCGCCCCACGGGCGGGACCGGGGCCCGCGGCCTGCACGGCTACGGGCCCCGGCCGGCGTACCGCGTCCGCCCTCAGAGCCTCACGAGCGGGCGCCCCTCCGTCCGGGGAGCGGGAATCCGCGGACCCGCCGCGCCGCCCCCGTCGCCGGGTCGGCCCCCGTCCCCGTCCCCGGCCCCATCGGTGGGCAGGGGCCGTACGAAGCCGGGCCGGGCGGTGCGCAGTCCGAAGTACGTCTCGGGCACCACCAGGCCGAGCACCACGAGCAGCGGAACGTGCCATCCCCCGCTGGCCCCGCGCAGCGCGCCCACCCCCAGCGGTCCGAGCCCGGCGAGCAGGTACCCGACGGTCTGCGCCATGCCTGACAGGCCCGCGGCGATCACCGGAGACGGCGAGCGCAGGCTCAGCAGGGTGACGGCCAGCGGGAAGGCGCTCCCGGTGGCGAGTCCCAGTACGCACACCCACACCCAGCCGGATCCCGGCGCCAGGAGCAGGCCCGCCAGGCCCACCGCCGTCAACCCGGCCGCGACCAGGACCAGGGGCCGCTGGTCACCGAGACGGGTGGCGAGCAACGGGACGACGAAGCCCAGTGGGATCCCGATGAGCAGCATGACGGAGACCATCACCCCGGCCTCGGTGGCCGGGTACCCGCCCTCCCGCATGATCGCGGGCAGCCAGGACACCAGCACGTAGAACACCAGGGACACCAGCCCCAGGAACGCCGCCACCGACCAGGCCAGCGGCGAGCGCAGCAGCGAGCCCGCGGGCGCGCCCGGTGCACTCGTCGCACCCGTCGCACCCGTCCGGGTCGCGGGGACGCAGCGACAGTCGACGCGGCCGCGCACCGCCCACACCGTCGCCGCGATCGCGGAGGGCACCGCCCACACCGCGAAGGCCACGCGCCAGCCGGCGGCGTGATCGAGGGGAACGGCCAGACCGGCGGCGAACGCGCCGCTGCCGGCCATGAGCATCATCGCGAGCCCGGTGACGGACCCCACCCGCCCGGGGAACTGGCATTTGATGATCGCGGGCAGAAGCACGTTGCCCGCGGCGATGCCGGCGCCCGCCAGCACCGTCCCGCTGAACAGGGCCACCGGGGAGTCCAGCAGGCGGATCAGGATCCCCGTCGTGATCAGTACGAGCGCACCCGCGACCGCCACTTCGGCGCCCACCCGGCGGGCGAGCGGCGGGGCGAGGGAGGCGAAGACGCCCAGACACAGCACGGGGAGTGTGGTCAGCACGCTCGTCCCGAACCCGCTCAGCCCGAACTGGGCCTTCAGTTCCGCGAGTACGGGAGCGACCCCCGTGATGGCCGCCCGCAGGTTGACGGCCAGTACGACGACTCCGAACAGGGCCCAGACGCGGACCGCTCGGACATTGCGCAGAGAGAGCACGGCTAGACCGCTGCCGTCGTCCTCTGGACCGGGCAGGTCGCCACCGCCGAGGCGGCGGAGGCGGTCCGAACCCCGGTGGTCACACCGAGCTGCTTCAGGATTTCGTCGGAGAGCAGGTCTTCCTTGCCCTTGAGGGCGTCCGCGACCTTCTGATCCGTGGGGAACACCATCTCGGCCGCGATGTTGTCCTGCACGATCCGGGCGAGGTTGTCCAGGGCCACGAAGATCGGGTCCGTGGGCAGCTGGACGGTCGGCAGGTCGATCAGGTGGGTGGCGACCTTGGCCGGGTTCATGCACCGCTTGATGATGATCGAAGCCTGGTTCAACTCGGAGGTCGTCCAGATCGAGAGCACGACCGTGTACAGGTCTGCCCACGCGGCCTCCCCGATCCGGGTCCGCCAGCGCTGCATGAGGCCCTCGATCGCGGTGATCTGGGCGTTGGCCGCGTAGGTCATGTTCGTGCGGATGCTCGGGTAGACCCGGGCCGAGAAGGTCTCGAATGAGGCCATGTCGAAGGAGCGGCCGCGCACGGAGTCGGCGATGAAGGTGAGGGCCTCGTCGATGACCTTGGCGAAGGAAATGCGCAGGTCCTGCGGCAGGTTGGCCCGGTTCAGCTGCTGGCGGGCGGTGGTGAGCGTGGTGGCGAAACCCTGGAGCGGGGTGATCCAGCCGTCCGACAGGGGGCCCTTGGAAGCGACCATGCGCAGGTCGTGCGGGTCCACTCGGCCGGCGTTGGGGAGGTTCGGGACCCGGTTGCTCAGGTACGGGGCGATGATGGAGAAGATGCCCAGCGGGACATGGCTGATGGACTTCGCCAGCTCGAATATCTCGGCGACGGGGTTGACGGCTTCCTGCACGACCCCGTTGTCGATGAGGGTGAACTTGCCGCCCTTGGCATCGTTCTGCACGACGATGACCGGGCTCAGGTGCGTGATCAGTTCGGACTTGAGCGCGGCGTAATTGGACCGCATTCCGGCGTTGACGGCGCGGATCGCGTCACGGGCCGCCAGCTCCGCCTCCGGCGAGGCCGCCACGATCCCGTCCGTGGCGGGGTCCGTGACCTCGACGGCCGAGGCCGCCGTGGAAGTACCGAGGAGCGTTACGGCGCTAATCGTGGAAACGCCGCCGATGAAACCTCTGCGTGTAGCCATTGTCCGTCTTTCCGTCTTCTCTGTGCGAAATGGGTGCGTTCAGTCATTGCGTGGAGACTTTTCTGTGGGGGGTTCTGCGTGTGGGGGTACCGCGTGTGGGGGTGGCGAGTGGACTCCGGTGGATCCGCGCGGCCTCGTCGCGGACATAGGGGTGCCAACTCACTGGAATCGGCGCCTGGTTCGGTGTTCGCCACCCACACCTGACCGGTGCGGTGCGAGTTGAACGCTAGTGCGACCCATCCATGTCAACAATGGCGTCTAGCATGCAGATATGGACATCGGTTTCACGCCCATGAGCCCCGTCGAACGACTGATCGTGATCGTCCTCTTCGAGGGCGTCGACCTCCTGGACGTCACCGGGCCGCCGGAGGTGTTCTCCCTGGTGCAGCGCGAGACGGACGACGCCACGGGCTATCAAGTGGTGCTGGCCGCCGAGACGTTGGACCCCGTGACCACCTCGGCCGGGGTGCGCATCCTTCCGGACATGACCTTCCAGGAGGCCTCCACCCGGAGCATCGACACGCTACTGGTGCCCGGCGCGGTCGAGCTGGACGTCGAGCGCCGCGTGCACGCCCTGACCGACGCCATGGTGGTCGGCTGGGTGAAGGTGCTCGCCGGGCGCACGCGCCGGGTCACGTCCGTCTGCGTCGGGGCGCACATCCTGGCCGCGGCCGGGCTGCTCGACGGCAAGCGCGCGACCACCCACTGGTCCACCGCCCAGCAACTCGCGAGCGACCACCCGGCGATCGAGGTCGACGCCGACCCGATCTTCATCCGCGAGGGCAATGTGTGGACCGGCGCCGGGATCAGCGCCTGCCTGGACCTCTCGCTCGCCCTGGTGGCCGACGACTTCGGTGAGACCATCGCCCTGCGCGTCGCCCGGCAGCTCGTGATGTACCTGAAGCGGCCGAGCGGACAGAGCCAGTTCAGCGTCCCGCTGGAGCCCGTCTCCGCGACGCGGCGCAGTGAGGACCTGCGTCACTTCATCCGGCGCAACATCGCCGACCAGCTCAGCCTCGCCGACATCGCCGCGTACGCCCACGTCAGCGAGCGGCAGCTGGCCCGGATCTTCAAGTCCGAGCTCGGCATGACCCCGGCCGCTTACATCGAGTCCGCCCGGGTGGAAATGGCCCGCAACCAGCTCGAAGCCACCGATGCCACGCTCGAACGCATCGCGTCCACCTGCGGGTTCGGCACCACTGACACCCTGATCCGGGCCTTCCGCCGCAAGCTCGACACGACGCCGACGGAGTACCGGCTCCGCTTCCGGGCCGGCTCCGCCGTCTGAGACCTGGCCTACGGGGCCCCGTGCGCGGCCGACTCCAGGGAGTCGACGTCCTCCATGAAGCTCAGCATCCGGGCGTTGACCAGGTCGGGGTGGTCCAGCTGGGGGCCGTGGCCGGTCGCCGCGACGATCTCGGCGCGGGCTCCGGGGATCAGCCGCGGCACCCGCTCCAGCTGGAGCTGCGGGTGCACGAGCAGGCTGCGCCTGCCCATGATCAGGTAGAACGGCGTCCGGATCGAGCCCAGTTCCCCGTCCGACAGCGGCAGCGGGGCGGGCCGGCGGATCCGGAAGGCGCGGACCCCCGTCTGGATCATCCTGCGCAGTTCGGGGACGACCAGTACCGGCTGTTCCAGCCAGGCAGCCAGCCGCGGCCGCATCGACTTGGGCGCGAAGGTCGCGAAGAGGCTGGCGAAGATCCAGACGAAGAAGCGCAGGCCCACCTTCTCCAGGCCGCCCGGGTCGAGAGCCGTGACGGAGGCGAGGCGGCCGGGGCGGCGGTGGACCATGTTGATGACCAGCCAGCCACCGTAGGAGGAACCGACCAGGTGGACCCGGTCGAGGCCGAGGGCGTCGAGGGCCTCGTCGAGCCACTGCGCGGCACGCTCGGGCTGCCACATCGGTTCGCGCTGGACGCTGCGGCCGGGGTCACCAGGAGTGTCGAGCGCGTAGACGGGCCGATCGGCGCTGAGGGCAGCGGTGTTGGGGTACCACTGGGCGGAACAGCCGCCGGAGCCGTGGATCAGGACGACGGGCGTACGGTCCTCGGCGGCCGGGTCCGCGGGCCCGTACCGGTAGACGTGCGTGGTGCCGAAGCTCGTCTCCACGTCCGTCTCGGAGCGGGCGGGCGCGCCCAACGCGTAGAGCGCGTCGCAGGCGGCGAAGTAGCGGTCGCGCAAGGTGTCGTTGACGTAGCGGCCGATGTCACGGGGGGCTCGGGTCACAGGGGTCTCGGGCACGGGGGCACCTCCGGGAGGATCCGTTCTTCGTGATACGAACGTACCATAATGATGGTACGGCGGTACCATCAAGAGGAGCCGAGGGGCTCATCACCCACGGCCGACCGGGCGGAGACACGACGACATGCCGAAACGCGTGGACCACGAGGAGCGGCGCACCCAGATCGCCGAGGCACTCGTCCGGGTCGCCGGTCGGCGCGGGCTGCACGCCGTCGGGATGCGCGACGTGGCGGCCGAGGCGGGCGTATCGCTACGGCTCGTGCAGTACTACTTCGAGACCAAGGAGAAGCTGCTCCTCTACGGGCTCCAGCACCTCACCGCCCGCTTCACCGCACGCGTCGGCGCCCGACTGCGCGCCGCCGGACCGGACCCCGGGCCGCGCGCGACCGCCGAGGCACTGCTGCTGGCCGCCCTGCCGACCGACGAGGAGAGCCGGACCTTCCATCTGCTCTACAGCTCGTACGCGATCCTGTCGGTCACCGACGAGGCACTGGCCGCCCAGCCCTTCATCGACAACCCGGACGCGGCCGAGGACGCGCTGACCGGCCTGATCAGCCACGCACAGGACACCGCGCGGGCCGACCCGGGCGTGGACGCGCGCAAGGAGGCGATCAGCCTGCTGGCCATGTCGGCGACCCTGGGCACCAGCATCCTCGTGGGCCAGCGGGACCCCGACGCGGCCGCCGGGGTACTGCGCCACCACCTGGACCGGATCTTCACGGCCCCGGCCGAGAGCCCGCGACCGGCCGCCTGACGGCCGTCGGGCCCAGGCGGCCGGTGCGCGGGTCGCAGCAGGCCCGGTCTCCGTCGCGCTCGAACGAACCGAGCACGGTCAGGTCCGTTCGAGGCCTCGCGGCCTCACGACCTCGCGGTCAGAGGACTACGAACGCCACCGCCGCCGCGCCCATCAGCACGGCGGCGGTATGGATGGCCGGGTGGCCGTAGTCACCCGACCAGAGATGGCGGGCCAGGCCGCCCGTGGCGGCCAGGGCCGTGATGACGCCGATCTGAGCGAACAGGGTGACGGCGGTGAAGGGGGTCAGGAGCAGCAGGAGCGAGTTCAGCCAGAACGGCGTGGCACCCGTCCAGCCTCGCCACTCCCGCCACTCCCGCCACTGCGGCCGTTGCGGCCATCGCGGCCGTTCCCGGCGGCTCTTGGGCCTTCGGTGGTCCGCCAGCTCTCGGATCGCCGTCGTCATCGCGCCGCCACCAGCCCTTCAGTCGCCAGCAAGCGAGAGTCAACTCGCAGGCTGTACAGCCTCCTTGGGTGCGACGGCCGGGACAAGGGCCCGTTCGGCTAGAAATCCGAAAGCCAGGCCGAAAGTGGTCCACAGCGCGACCTGGATGCCCAGCGAGGCGAGCCGGAACTGCCAGATGAGCGCTGCCGGGAAGTCCGCCGGGACCTCGTTGATGGTGGGCAGGGCCGCGTAGGCGATGCCGACGGCCACCGCGAAGGCGAGCGAGGCGACGATCGAGGCGTTCCAGTTGCCCAGGCGCGGCGCGAGGCGCCGGCCGAGGATCAGCGCGGCCGAGGCGAGCAGCACGCTGAGCGCGATCATCAGGATGAAGAGGGTGGTCCGCCGGACCACGGTGTCGGGGTCCCCGACGGCCGGCGGGTTGGCGGGGTACTTGAGGAACGGCACCAGGTTGACGGTGACGAACAGACCGCCGGCCACCAGCGCCGCCGTGACCCGGGGGCCGAAGCGGCCGATGCGGCCCAGCGCGTAGCAGAAGACGAGCGCGGCGATGCCGCCGAGCGCGATCCCGTAGAGCAGGGTCCCGGTGCCCAGGCCGGCCGTGGCCTGCAGGGCCCGGCTGACCGGGGCGGCCTCGTCGCCGTGGTCGTGGGCGCCGGCCTCCTCGATGGCGATCGCCGCGTCCACCTGGGACTCACCCAGCAGGTACGCGACGAGGAAGGCGGCGACTCCGGCCAGCAGGCCGGCGAGCATGCCCCGGACGAGGAGCACGCGGGGGGAGATGGAGTTCATGTTTTCGGTACTTCCCTTGCTGATGGGGTGGCTCAGTGGCAGGGGAAGCCGAGGAGGTGGCGGCCGTCGTGCATCCACTCGTGGACGGTGTCGCCCTCGAAGATCGCGGTGGCGCCCTGTTCGGCGCCGACGAGGTAGAGCAGGACCAGCATCAGGACGCCGACGAACACGGCCCAAGGGGCCAGTGCGGAGAGAGAGATGGGAGCGATGCCGGCGGGTGCGGCAGTCGTGGGCACGGCGGAGTGGGCCATGGCAGGAGCCTCCAGAGGGAACACGCGTCCCGGTCAGTGGTGCTTTCGACGACGGTGGCGGGTCTGACTTTCCTCCCCCTCCGGGAGGATTCACAGTGGCGCGACCGTGCCGGATTCTCACCGGTGCTTCCGTCATACCGTCGTCTTGTCGTCCGCCACCGTACCGCGCTTACGCCGCTCTTACAGCGGGCGAGGTTCACCCCGTGAGACGGAGATGGGCCACATGTGAGTAAGCCATGGTTCACCGGTGGGAAGGGGACCACTTGCGGCCCTCATTTCCCACCACCGAGCACGCCATGCCGATATTCGGTCAGACCGAGCAAGTGGACACGAACCCTTCCTTTCATGGCTCCCAGGCCATTACGGCCACTCGCGGGAGTCCCTGGCCGTTCGGCCGGGGAGCACGTCAAGCTCTCCTCATGAAGCCGCCGAATCCCCCGACCCCCTCCGTGCGGGTCCAGCTCGTGAGACCTCCGCTCGGCGAGGCGGAGCGCCTGCACCGCTTCCCGCTGGGGGAGGACTGTCCCGGGTACGACGGGCTGCGGGGGCAGGGGTACGGGGACTGGGCCGGGCGGCGGATGGACGAGGTGGCGGCCCGGGATCCGGGCGGGCTGCGCAGTTGGACGACCGACACCTCGTACGCGCCCCCGGGTGGCGGGGAGTCGGTGGAGGCCCTGATCGCGCGGGTCGGCGTACACCTGGACGGGCTGGCTCCGGGGACGCACCGGGCGGTGGTCGAGCAGGGCGTCGTACGGGCGGCCGTGGTGTGGGCGCTGGAGCTGCCGGCGGCGACCTTCTGGCGGCTCGACGTGCGGCCCGGGTCGGTGACGGCCCTGACGGGACGCTCCGGGCGCTGGAACCTGCTCGTGGGACAGTCCGAGGGGTGAGGCGGGCGGTACGGCGCGCGGTGCGGCGGGTGGCGAGGACGGTGGACACGCAGCCGGCCCGGGCCGCGTGGAGCGGGCCGGGCCGGCTGGTGCTGTCTCAGGTGGGGCGGGGCGTTACGCCGTGATCCAGTCGCTGGTGGCGATCACCGGCTGGACGCCGTCGCGGTGGATGGTGCCCTCGATGAGGCCGTACATACGGTCCGCCGCGAAGTAGACCTCGTTGTCGTTCTTGAGGCCGAAGGGCTCCAGGTCGACGAGGAAGTGGTGCTTGTTGGGGAGGTTGAGGCGCACCTCGTTGACCTTGGGGCAGTTGTCGAGCACGCGCTCGGCCATCTGGTTCAGGGTCTGCTGCAGCGAGTACGAGTAGGTCTCCGCGAAGGCTTCCAGCATGTTCTTGCGGACCTTCTTGTACGACTGGTCCCAGTCGTACTCGGCGTCGTCGGCGGCGAGCGCCGAGTGCGCCCAGCGCGCGGTGACCTTGGTCGCCAGGATGCGGTCGTACGCCTCCTGCAGCGTCGTGTACTTGTCCTTGATGAAGCCGTGGAACTCGGAGTTGGTCGAGTTCATCACGGTCAGGTCCTTCAGACCCGAGATCACCTGGAGGCCGGTGGTCTCGCTGTACGTGATCTGCGCGGTGCGGACCTCGGTGCCCTTGAGGGAGAAGGAGTGCTGCTCCTTGCGCGTCGGGACCGGGATCCGCTCCCAGGCGTACTCCTCGACGCGGATCTGCGCCTCGCGGATCGGCTCCTGGGAGGAGACGAAGTGCTTGGCGAGCAGGATGCCGAAGGCCTCCGGGGAGGCGACGCCGTACTCCTTGGAGAAGGCGTACACGGTGTTCTTCGTGGTGTCGGTGGGGAGGCAGTTGGCGTTGTCACCGGTGAGGTGGACGTCGCGGAACTCGCCGCGCAGCGCGACGGAGACGTTGAGGTCGCGGATCTCGTGCCAGGAACCGTCGCTGCCCTTGCGGGTGACCTTGACGATGCGGTTCTCGGCCTTGCCGTACTGGTTCTGGGCGAGGATGTGCTTGCTCATGCGCTGTCTTCCTTCGGGTACTCGGGAACACGGAGTCCGGTTTTCTGGATCCCGTACGCCCGGCGTCCGGCGGACGCGCAGCCCGCCCCCCGCCGTTCGGTCACGTGGAGTGGACATCACGTGGGCCGCCCCGGGACTGACGTGCATCCCGGTCCGTAGGTGCTTGTTGATTCCAGCACGTTCACTTGGTGTTCGTAAGAGTGCGATTCCTCCGAGAACAGGCACCCACGGATTGGGCAACCGCACGATCCACGCAGGTCAGACAGGTCAGACCGTGTGCGCGTCGGCGACCGTCAGGGCCTCGTCGATGATCCGCAGTCCCTTCTCCACGTCCTGTGCCGACACGTTGCACGGCGGTGCGACGTGGATGCGGTTCCCGGCGAGCAGCGGCCACAGGCCGGCCTTCTTCAGGGCCGCCCCGAACTCCACCATCGGCGCGTTGTCGGCGCCCGAAGCGTTGTACGGGACCAGGGGCTCGCGGGTCCGCTTGCTCCGTACGAGTTCCAGGGCCCAGAAGGTGCCGATCCCCCGGACCTCCCCGACCGACGGGTGGCGTTCGGCGATGGCGGCGAGGCCCGGGCCCAGGAGTTCGGTGCCGGTGCAGGCGGACTGCTCGACGACGCCCTCCTCCTCCATGACGTTGATCGTCGCGACGGCGGCGGCGCAGGCCAGCACGTGCCCGGAGTACGTCAGCCCGCCGGGGTAGGGCCGGCGGGCGAAGGTCTCGGCGATGGCGGCCGAGATGGCGACGCCGCCGAGGGGGACGTATCCGCTGGTGACGCCCTTGGCGAAGCAGATCAGGTCGGGGGTGACGTCCCAGTGCTCGGAGGCGAACCACTTACCGGTGCGGCCGAAGCCGACCATGATCTCGTCGAGGATGAAGACGATGCCGAAGCGGTCGCAGAGCTCGCGGACGCCGGCCAGGTAGCCGTCGGGGTGCACGAGCACGCCCGGGGCGCCGCCGACGGTCTCCAGGATGATGGCGGCGATGGACTGCGGGCCCTCGAAGACGATGGTGTCCTCGAGATGACGCAGAGCCCGCTCGCACTCCTCGGCGGGGGTGGCCGCGTAGAAGGGCGAGCGGTAGGCGAACGGGCCCCAGAAGTGCACGACGCCCGCGGTCGCGGTGTCGTTGCCGAAGCGGCGGGCGTCGCCGGTGAGGTTGATCGCGGTGGAGGTGGCACCGTGGTACGAGCGGTACGCGGAGAGGACCTTGGCGCGGCCGGTGTGCACCCGGGCCATGCGGACGGCGTTCTCCACGGCCTCGGCACCCGCGTTGGTGAAGAAGATCTTGTCGAGGTCGCCCGGGGTGCGCTCGGCGATCAGCCGGGCGGCTTCGGAGCGCACGTCGACGGCGAAGCCGGGCGCGACGGTGCAGAGCTTCCCGGCCTGCTCGGCGATGGCGGCGGCGACCTTGGGGTGCTGGTAGCCGATGTTGGTGTAGACGAGGGCGCTGGAGAAGTCGAGAAAGCGGTTGCCGTCGTAGTCCCAGAAGTAGGAACCCTCGGCGCCCGCGACGGCGAGCGGGTCGATGAGCTCCTGGGCGGACCAGGAGTGGAAGACGTGCCCCCGGTCGTCGTCCTTCACGGTGGCTTTTGCGGCGGCGCGTGCGTCGGCTTCTGCGTTCATATTCCGAGGGTAGTTGTCCACGATGTGGAATCCGTTGGGGTCGGGGCGGAGGTGCCCTGGTGGCAGCGGGCCGGCGGTCCGCCGGCCCCCGTCAGACGACGTGCCGGCCGCCGTCGACGGTGAGGACGTCGCCGGTCGTGTAGGCGGCGTCCACCAGGTAGAGCGCGGCCCCGGCCACGTCGTCGGGCGTGCCCACGCGGTGCAGCGGGGTGTTCTCGGTGATCCATTCGCGCGAGCTCTCCCAGACCTGGTCCTCGCCCTGGTACCAGGGGGTGTCGATCAGGCCGGGCGCGATCGCGTTCACCCGGACGGCGGGGCCGAGCTGGGAGGCCAGCAGCCGGGTCATGTGGTTGACCGCGGCCTTGCTGACGGCGTACGGGACGGAGCTGCCGAGTGCGCGGGTGGCCGAGACCGAGGAGATGTTGATGATCGAGGCCGGACCGGAGCCCTTCTCCGCGGATTCCCGCAGGTACGGGGCGGCGGCGGTGATCATCTGCCAGGTGCCGACGACGTTGACCTCGAAGATCTCGCGCCAGGCGTCGGCGTCGGCCGCGTCCAGGTCGCCCAGGGGGATGAAGCGGGTGACACCGGCGTTGTTGACCAGGATGTCGAGCCGGCCGTACGTGTCGATCGCCGTCCCCACGATCCGCCGCGCGTCGGCGGCGTCGGCGACGTCACCCCGCACGTAGACGGCGTCCGGGAGCTCGGCGGCGAGCGCCTTGCCCGCGCCCTCGCTGCGCGCCGAGTTCAGGACCACGCGGATGCCGGCCGCGGACAGTCTGCGGGCGATGCCGGCGCCGATTCCGGAGGAGGAGCCGGTGATCAGGGCGACTCGGCTCTCGGCTCGGGACTCGGTCATCGCATTCCTCCTGGCAGTGGTCCGCTCCCGGGTCCGCGGGCGCGTGCGGGATGGGCCGGAGCATAACGCGAATGTCGCATGCCGGAAGTGAATTTCCGTTATTCGAAATCGGAGACCTCCCCCCACCCTCGCCGAAGAGGATGACACCCGCCATAGCGGGACATATACACCCACCCTGAGTCAACAACACGCATCCGCGCATCCACCGCGTTAGGGACCCGTAAAAGCCGCGCCGTCGGGCGTATGGGGACCGTCAAGGAAGCCGGTGAGGCCTCGAAGAGGCGTTCCACTCAGAGGTGTCCGAAAAACGCCCTCGAACCCTCCGGGAGCTCACGATGGCCGACCTGGCCTTCGTCGTCACCACGATCGCGGTCTTCACGCTGGTGGCCCTCGTCGCCAAGGGGGTGGCCAAGCTGTGAACGTCGAAAACGTCATCGGCCTGGTGGTCGCCGTCGCGCTGCTGGGATACCTCGTCGTCGCCCTTGTCTTCCCGGAGAGGTTCTAGCGCCGATGAGTCCCGTCCTCGCCGGGGTGCTCCAGCTGCTCGCGCTCGTCGCGGCCCTGGCCCTCGCCTACCGCCCCCTGGGCGACTACATGGCCCGCGTCTACTCCTCGAGGAAACACCTCACCCCCGAGAAGTGGATCTACAAGGCCGTCGGCGCCAACCCGAACGCGGAGATGCACTGGCCGGCGTACCTGCGCTCGGTCCTCGGCTTCTCCGCCGTCAGCGTCCTCTTCCTCTACCTGCTCCAGCGCCTGCAGGGCCACCTGCCCGGCTCGCTCGGCTTCGCCTCCATCAAGCCGGACCAGGCCTTCAACACGGCCGCCTCCTTCGTGTCGAACACGAACTGGCAGTCGTACGCAGGTGAGCAGTCCATGGGACCGCTCGTGCAGACCGGCGGCCTGGCGGTGCAGAACTTCGTCTCGGCGGCGGTCGGCATGGCCGTCGCGGTGGCCCTCGTACGGGGCTTCGCGCGCTCGCGCACCGGAGAGCTCGGCAACTTCTGGGCCGACCTGGTCCGCGGCACCGTCCGCGTCCTGCTCCCCATCTCGGTGATCGGCGCGATCGTCCTGGTGGCGTGCGGTGTCATCCAGAACTTTGCCGGGATCCACGAGGTCGGCCAGTTCTTGGGCGGCACGCAGCAGTGGAACGGTGGGGCAGTGGCCTCGCAGGAGGCCATCAAGGAGCTGGGCACCAACGGCGGCGGCTACTTCAACGCCAACTCCGCCCACCCCTTCGAGAACCCCACCCCCTTCTCGAACCTCTTCGAGATCTTCCTGATCCTCCTGATCCCCTTCGCGCTCACCCGCACCTTCGGCCGCATGGTCGGCTCGGTCCGCCAGGGCTACGCGATCCTCGCCACGATGGTCACCATCTGGCTCGGGTTCACCGCCCTGATGATGTGGACGGAATTCAGCCACCACGGCCCGGCCCTCCAGGCCGCGGGCGGTGCGATGGAGGGCAAGGAGACCCGCTTCGGGATCGGCGCCTCCGCGATCTTCTCGGTCGCCACGACCCTGACCTCGACCGGTGCGGTCAACTCCTTCCACTCCTCCTACACGGGACTGGGCGGCGGCATCCAGCTGCTGGGCATGCAGCTCGGCGAGATCGCGCCCGGCGGTGTGGGCTCCGGCCTGTACGGCATGCTGATCATGGCGATCATCGCGGTGTTCATCGCCGGCCTGATGGTCGGCCGCACCCCCGAGTACCTGGGCAAGAAGATCGGCACCCGCGAGATCAAGCTCGCCGCCTGCTACATCCTCATCACCCCGGCCGTGGTCCTCGGCTTCACGGCGCTGGCGATGGCCCTGCCCACCCCGGTCCACTCGATGTCCAACGGCGGGGCGCACGGATTCTCCGAGATCCTCTACGCCTATACCTCGGCCGGCAACAACAACGGCTCGGCCTTCGCCGGCCTCAACGCCAACACCCAGTGGTTCAACACGACCACCGGCATCGCCATGCTGCTCGGCCGCTTCCTGCCGATGGTCTTCGTGCTGGCCCTGGCCGGCTCCCTCGCCGGACAGCAGCCGGTCCCGGCGACCGCCGGCACGCTGCGCACCGAGAAGCCGCTGTTCACCTTCCTCCTCGTCGGCACGATCATCATCGTCACCGGCCTCACCTACTTCCCGGCGCTGGCGCTGGGCCCGCTCGCCGAAGGGCTCGCCTCATGAGCACCGTCACCCCCACCCGAGCCCCCCAAGGGGATCTGCCCACCGGTCACAAGCCCGAGAAGGCCCGGATCGGCGGCGGGATCTTCGACCCGAAGCAGCTGTTGAGGTCCTTCCCGGACGCCGTGCGCAAGCTCGACCCCCGGGTGATGGTCAAGTCCCCGGTCATGTTCGTGGTGCTGATCGGTTCCGTGCTGACCACCGCGCTGGCCATGTCCGATCCGGGCAGCCTCTTCGGCTGGGCGATCACCGCCTGGCTGTGGCTGACCACGATCTTCGCGAACCTCGCGGAAGCGGTGGCCGAGGGCCGCGGCAAGGCCCAGGCCGACACCCTGCGCAAGGCCAAGACGGACACCGTCGCCCGCCGCCTCGTGAACGGGGCCGAGGAGCAGGTGCCGGGCACGGAGCTGCGCATCGGCGATCTGGTGGTCTGCGAGGCCGGCGACATCATCCCCGGCGACGGCGACGTCGTCGAAGGCGTCGCCTCGGTCGACGAATCCGCGATCACCGGCGAATCGGCCCCCGTCATCCGCGAGTCCGGCGGCGACCGGTCGGCCGTCACCGGCGGAACGAAGGTGCTTTCGGACCGGATCGTCATCAAGATCACGACGAAGCCCGGCGAAACCTTCATCGACCGCATGATCGCTCTGGTCGAGGGCGCGGCCCGACAGAAGACCCCCAACGAGATCGCGCTCAACATCCTTCTCGCGTCCCTCACCATCGTCTTCCTGCTGGCGGTCGTCACCCTCCAGCCCTTCGCGATCTACGCGCACGCCAAGCAGTCGATGATCGTGCTCACCGCGCTCCTGGTCTGCCTGATCCCCACCACCATCGGCGCGCTGCTCTCCGCGATCGGCATCGCCGGCATGGACCGCCTGGTCCAGCGCAACGTCCTCGCGATGAGCGGGCGTGCGGTGGAAGCCGCCGGTGACGTTTCCACGCTGCTTCTGGACAAGACCGGCACCATCACCCTCGGCAACCGCCAGGCCTCCGAGTTCGTCCCGGTCAAGGGCACGACGGAAGCCGAACTGGCCGACGCCGCACAGCTGTCCTCCCTCGCCGACGAGACCCCCGAGGGCCGCTCGATCGTGGTCCTGGCGAAGGAGAAGTACGGCCTGCGCGAACGCCACCAGGGCGAGCTGGTGGGCGCAGAGTGGATCCCCTTCACCGCCCAGACCCGTATGTCCGGCGTGGACGTGGACGGCCGCAAGGTCCGCAAGGGGGCCGCCGGTTCGATCACCGCGTGGGTCGGCGAGCAGGGCGGTACGGTCGCCCCGGACGCGGGCGCCAGGGTGGAGGAGATCTCCGGCGCGGGCGGTACCCCGCTGCTGGTGGCGGTGGAGGACGAGGAGGGCGCCCGGGTCCTGGGCGTCATCCACCTCAAGGACGTGGTCAAGGAGGGCATGCGCGAACGCTTCGACGAGCTGCGGCGCATGGGCATCAAAACCGTGATGATCACGGGTGACAACCCGCTCACCGCGAAGGCCATCGCCGAAGAGGCGGGCGTGGACGACTTCCTCGCGGAAGCCACCCCCGAGGACAAGATGGCCCTCATCAAGCGGGAACAGGCCGGCGGCAAACTCGTCGCCATGACCGGCGACGGCACCAACGACGCCCCCGCCCTCGCCCAGGCCGACGTAGGCGTCGCCATGAACACCGGGACCTCGGCCGCCAAGGAGGCCGGGAACATGGTGGACCTGGACTCCAACCCCACCAAACTCATCGAAATCGTCGAGATCGGCAAGCAGTTGCTGATCACCCGCGGCGCCCTGACCACCTTCTCCATCGCCAACGACGTCGCCAAGTACTTCGCGATCATCCCGGCCATGTTCGCCGTGGTCTACCCCGGCCTCGACAAGCTCAACATCATGGGCCTGACCTCGCCCAACTCCGCGATCCTCTCCGCCGTCATCTTCAACGCACTGGTCATCATCGCCCTGGTGCCCCTCGCCCTCAAGGGCGTCCAGTACCGACCCACCAGCGCCGACAAAATGCTCCGCCGGAACCTGGGAATCTACGGACTCGGCGGCCTCATCGCCCCGTTCATCGGCATCAAGCTCATCGACATGCTCATCACCCTCATCCCCGGAATCGGCTGAACGCGCCATGAACAACTCCGTAGGCAACACCGCCCGTCTCCTCGGCGCCGGCCTCCGTGCGCTCCTCGTCCTGACCGTGCTGTGCGGGGTCCTCTATCCGCTCGCGATCACCGGCATCGCCCAGGCCGCCTTCGGGCACGAGGCCAACGGCTCCGAGGTCGAGGACGCGAGCGGCAAAGTGGTCGGCTCCGCCCTGATCGGCCAGTCGTACGGGGACGACCCGCACTGGTTCCAGGGCCGCCCGGCGGCGGGGCTCGGCAGGAACACCGTCAACACCCAGTACGAGCTGCTGGTCTCCGGAGCCACCAACAAGGCGGCGGACAGCCCGGAGCTGCTGAAGGCGGTACGTGAGGCCAAGGCCAAGGTGCTGCTCGACAACACCGTCCCGGGCTACACCCCGCGCCCCTCGCAGATCCCGGCCGACGCGGTCACCTCCTCTGGCTCCGGCCTGGACCCGAACATCTCCCCGGCGTACGCGGAGCTCCAGACCGCCCGCGTCGCGGAACGCAACGGCCTCCCGGTGGCGACGGTCGCGAAGCTGGTGAAGGCCCACACGCAGGGGCGCACCCTCGGGTTCATGGGCGAGCCGCGCGTCAACGTGCTGGAACTGAACACGGCCCTGAAGGCCCTGGTGGGGAGAGAGTAGGGGGCCATGTGATCCACAACTCTCCGTTCGAGTTCTTCTTGCGAAAGCCATATGACATCTCGCAGGCTATCTATTGAGCCGAAGGAGCTTCGGTTAAAACGGGATGGGGGATCGTCATGACCAGCGGACAGCCGATGTACGAGAAGTTCGACGACCGTTTTCGCACCGGGAAGTGCATGAACGGGGACGACGGGCTGGAGGTGCTGTACACCGGATGCCGGTGGGCCGAGGGGCCGGTGTACGTGCCCGCCTGGCGGCAGCTGATCTGGAGCGACATCCCCAACGACCGGATGCTGCGGTGGGACGAGGAGACCGGCGCCGTCGCCGTCTTCCGGCGCGGTGCCGGGCACACCAACGGCAACACCCTCGACCGGCAGGGGCGGCTGGTCACCTGCGAGCAGGGCAACCGGCGGGTGACCCGGACCGAGCACGACGGCACCGTCACGGTGCTGGCCGACCGCTGGCAGGGCAAGCGGCTGAACAGCCCGAACGACGCCGCGGTCAAGTCCGACGGCTCGATCTGGTTCTCCGACCCGGACTTCGGCATCACCAGCGACTACGAGGGCTACGTCGCGCTGAGCGAGATCGGCGCCAACAACGTCTACCGCATCGATCCCGGCACCGGCGAAGTGCGCCTGGTGGCCGACTGCTTCGAAGCACCGAACGGCCTCGTCTTCTCCGCCGACGAACAGCAGCTCTTCGTCTCCGACACCCGCGCCGGCTTCATCCGGGTCTTCGACGTGCGCGACGACGGCACGCTGTCGGACGGCAAGGTCTTCGCGGAGGCCGGAGCCGGCGGTGCCCGCTTCGACAACCTCCGCTTCGACAACGGCGGCCGGCTGTGGGCGGCCGCGATGGGCGACGGAGTGCACTGCTACGACCCGGACGGCACCCTGCTCGGGCGGCTCAACGTCCCCGAATCGGTGTCCAACATCGCCTGGGGCGGAGCCAAGCGCAACCGGCTCTTCATCACCGCCGAGACCAGCCTCTACTCGGTGGTCATGGGCGTCACCGGCACCCACCCGACCGGTCCGGGACGCAGGCCCTGGCTGGACGCGTAGGCCCGGAGGATTCCCGGTGCGGGCGACGGCCGCCCCTGGCAGAATCCGCGCATGAACGCCAGTACGCGTGAACCCCGGCTCCGCGTCCGCGAGATGACCGGGACCGACATCGACGCCGTCTCCGCCGTGCGCGTGGCCGGATGGCGGCACGCCTACGCCGGCCTGATGCCGCAGTCGTACCTCGACCGGCTCAGCCCCACCGAGGACGCCGAGCGCCGGCGCGCGTCCTTCCACGGCACGCCCCACGCCGGTGCGAACGCGGCCGGTACGCCGACCAACCTCGTGGCCGAGGCCCCCGACGGGTCGGTCGTCGGTTGGGCGGCGTACGGACCGGTGCAGGGCGAGGAGGCCGGGGAGGCCCTGCCCGGTGAGGGTGAGCTGTACGCCCTGTACGCGCGGCCCGATCTCATCGGTACCGGCATCGGGCGGGCCCTCATGGACGAGGTCCTGCGGCGGGGCGTCTTCCCCGGACTGCGCCTGTGGGTGGTCGAGGGCAACACCCTGGCCCGGCGCTTCTACGAGCGGGCCGGTTTCCACGCCGACGGCGCGGCCGCCGCCTACGAGGTGGACGGAGTCTCCGTACCTGAGGTCCGCTACCGGCGCGCCGCCACGCACTGAGCGGCGGGCTGAGAGGCGATCGCGGCGGCGGCGAGGCCCGTCCGTGCCGTCCGCAGGCTACGCCGCTGCCTGGGCGAGGCGGTCTGCCGCGCCTCCTGCACCGCCCTCCCGGACCCGGGTCTCGCCCCGGGCCCCCACGCCGGCCGCCGGAGCGAAGGCGGTCCGTTGCCGGCCGCGGCGCGTGGTGGACGGCCCGGACACCGGGGCCGACCCGCCCCCGGAGCCGGTCGGAACACAGCGGGGTCCCATGGCCAGGGCATATGCGTGGGGATCATTCATGATCCAAGGACAAACCGTCCGGTGCGCCTCCGCAACTCACGCGGACGGTCCGTCACGTCGTCCCGTTCGACGGGTTTCCGCATGTGGCAGAACGCGCCGCCGACCCGACACGCCCAAGACCCGGCCCTGGCGCCCTCACCCGTTCGGGCGCACGCCTCCCACAACCGGTCCGCCCCCGGCCCACCCGCCGCGAACTGCGAAGACGCCCCCCACAGGGGTTGCCCGGACGATGACGCGCCGTCAACTCGTCGTGTTACGCGCGGTGCCGGGGGCCGGAGAGAGGTCCACTGCTCTCAGGACCCGGCCGCCCGAGCCGGACCAGGAGGGATTCCCATGCCCCGCGCCAAGTGGGTGGTCGGCGTACTGACGGTGACTCTGCTGTGCACCGGCCTGGGGGTGTTGCGCACCACCGAAGGCGGCCGTCCGGCAGCGCCGACCGCCGGCGACGCCCTGCCCTCACGGGTACTCGGGCTGTCCGGCCCGCGCCGGCTGGCCCGGCAGCTGGAGCACTCCGGCGGCCACACCACCGGCAAGGGCGCCCGCGGGCCCGTGCGGTCGGGGATCACGCCGCTGACCGCGGCGCGGCCGCTCCGGCTGGTCATCCCGAGCCTGGATGTGGACGTACCGCTGGCGGGCACGGCCTCGCCCGGCGCGTCGGACGGCGGGGCGGGCCGTACGGACGCCAGGCCCGGGGACGCGGCCGACGCCGTCTGGGACTCCGCCGGCCCGGCCCCGGGCTCGCCCGGCACCGCCGTGGTCTCCGGGGACCTGCCCCGGCTCACCGAGGTCCGGCGCGGACAGACGATCGAGGTGCCGCGCGCGGACCGGCGTACGGCCGTGTTCACCGTGTACCGGGTCTCCCCCACCGGGGTCTCCGGACGCCCGGAGCCGTCCGGCCGGGCCCGGCTCCGGCTGATCAGCGGTGAGACGGCCGTCCTGGCCCGCCTCACCGGCCACCGCCGCGCCCCGCGCTGACCGGGGCCGGCGCTCTTCGGAACGGACACCCCCCTCGGCCACCTGTCAGCCGTGGGGGGTGTCTTCGTCCCCCGGTCGGGGGAATGCTGCCGTCCCGGTGGGGAGTTGGCCCGCGTGTCGGGGCACACCCTCCGCATGAGCGGGACACGGCGGGTGCTGACGGCACGGAGCAGGGCCCTGAGGGCGTCCCTGACGGTGCTCTGCGTCGTGCTGCTGTGCGTGTTCGGCGCCGGCCCGTCCGGACCGTCCCTCGCGACGGCCGAGGGCTCCCGCTCCGCCCCCGCCGCCCCGGCGGAGCCCACCGAGGGACCGGCCGATCCGGCTGGTGACCCCGAAGTGCGTCTGGCGGTACGGGTGCCCGCGCGCGGGATCCCCGGCGTTGGGGACCTGCGGCGGCCGGTGTTTCACGTGAAACACCCCGGGTCCGGGGAGCCCGCCCCACGCGCGGCGGGGGCGAGCACCACTGCGGCGCCCCTGCGTGCGCTACGGAGTGTGGTCCTGCGCTGCTGAGCGGGCCGAGAGGCCGAGCAGCAGCAACGCGCCCAGCGGACCCGGTGAGCCCCGATGACCTCGGTGGACCCGGTGAACCGGCGCGCCTCCCCCCACACCCCGAACACCGTGAGGTTCCGCCATGCCCTTCGACCCGTACCTGGTCCTGAACGCCATGCTCCGCGCCGAGGCGTCCCGCTTCTCCCCGTCGACCCCCTCGACCGCGCCCGTCCGCCGGACACCGGACACCGACTCCGAGCCGGCCAGGACCGCCGAGCCCCGGACCGCGGAGGGTCCGGCCGAACAGGCCTGACCGGCCTGGCCTGGCCTGGCCGAACACAGGGCTGGCCGACACGGGCTGAGCCTTTGAAGGCACAGGCATGAGGAGGCACCGGTTCCCGCGCCCTCGGCAACGGAGAGTGGTCACGTGAGGTTCGACCACGGAGCACGGGAACCGGTGCCTCCCCCAGTCTCATTCACCCGCCCACCCGCTCACCTCGGTCCTTCGTCCGCATGTGCCCGGCCGAAAGTACCTGGCCGGCCCGGCCGGAGCGCCCGCTCAGGCGCGACGCGCGTGGTACCGGTAGAACGCCGCCAGGCCGACGCCCGCGCCGACCAGCAGGCCCAGACCCGAACTCTTCAGGATGGATTCGTCGGCCAGGCTGTACAGGTAGCCGAAGGCGACGCCGCCGAAGATTCCGTAGGCCGCCGCGTGCGGCTCCTGCTGGAGCCTGGGTCCGATCCGGGCCAGAGCCATCAGGCAGGCGGCGAAGACCGCGCCGCAGAGGATCCCGTAGAAGACGTTCCCCGCGTCGACGGGCCCCATCTGACGCTTCATGAAGGCGGCGTAGACGCCGTAGACGAGTCCCATGAGCAGGGGGCGCGCGAGGGTGGCCCTGCTCGTGTGCGTCGTACCGGCCGCCGTCCGCTCGTGCCGCCCGGGGGCGGTGGGTGCCACATGTGCCATGACGGGCTCCTCTCTCCCATCATCCAGGGCACACCCGCCACCCCCGACCGGCAACTGGATCATTCGCCGGGGCGCCCGGCGGATCACTCCGCGGTGGCCGCCCGCACCGCCACCGCGTCGATCTCGAAGAGCATGTCCGGCAGGGCCAGGGCGGCCACCCCGATCAGCGTCTGGGCGGGCAGTGCGGTGCCCCACGCGGCGTGCAGGTGCTTGAGCAGGACCTCCAGCTTCCGCTGGTCGTGCCCCACGACGTACGTGCCGATGCGGACGACGTCGTCAAGACCCAGGCCCACTGCCTCCAGGGCGGTGCGGAGGTTGGCGAAGGCCTGCCCGACCTGGGCGTCGAACGCGTCGGAGACGACGTGTCCGGTCCCGTCCGAGCCGTACTGGCCGGCTATGAAGACCTGCTCCCCGGGCGCGGTGACGATGTGGCTGTAGCCGTAGCCGGTGGGGTCGTGGAGTTCTGCCGGGTTGGTGATGCTGCGCGTCATTCCAAGCTCCTGAGTCAGTTGTCCAAAGGCTGTGGATGTCCGGGCCCCGGCCCGGCCCCGGACCGCTCAGCGCGTGGCGAGCCACGTGCGGAGCCGCTCGGGGGCCCGGGGGGCCTGCCGTTCGGCCTGCTGCCGGATCTCGTCGAGGTTCTGGCCGGCCAGTGCGCGGCGCCAGGCCAGTTCGGCCCGGCCCATCGCCTGCGCGATGGCGCAGTCGGCCGCCGGCGGCTCCTCGCCGCCACCGGGACCCTGCTGCCTGATCTCCGCACACCGGAAGGCCTCGTCCGGCCCCTCGACGGCGGCGACCACGTCCATGAGCGAGATGGCGTCGAGCGGCCGCGCGAGCCGGAAGCCGCCCCGCGGACCGGGGGTGGAGGTGACGATCCCCGCCCGGACCAGGGCCTGGAGCTGCTTGTTCAGGTAGGCGGCCGGCAGTTCGTGCCAGGCCGCCAGCCGCGCGGCCGACACCGCCCGGTCCGGACCGGCCCAGGCCAGGTTGAGGCAGCTGTGCAGGGCCCATTCGACACCCTCACTCATCTTCATAATCTGGATATTAGATATCCAGATTGATTCACGCAAGGGCGACATGTGCCACCCACCCGCAGCAATCCCGCTCGCGCCGCACGTCCGCCCGCCGTTCCCTGGTGACGTGCGGAACTTCCTCTCGGCGGTACTCATCGCGCTCGTGACCCTCCTGGTGCCCGCGAGCGCCGTCGCGTACTGGGCCGACCGCGAGCTCGGCAACGCCGACCGGTACACCGAGGCCATGTCCCCGCTCGCATCGGACCCCGCCGTGCAGAACGTGGTCGTCACCCAGGCCGGCCACGCCCTCTCCGGCCAGATCGACGCCGGCCCCTTCCAGGGTGGAGTCGACACCCTCCTCGGCGAGGCCCTGCACTCCTTCGTCGGCACCCCGGCCTACCGCACCGCCTGGGACGCCGCGAACCACGCCGCCCACGGCGCCTTCCTCGAGGCGCTCACCACCGGCCACGGCAACGCCGTGACCATCGACCTCGCGCCCGTGATCGCGCAGGTCAAGAACGATCTGGTCGACAACGGGGTGCCGCTCGCCGACCGCATCCCGGTCACCCACCTCTCGGTGAAGGTCATGGAGTACGACAACCTCGGCGCGCTCCGGAAGGGCTTCCGCATGCTGCAGATCGCCGGGGTCTGGCTCCCCGTGCTCACCGTGGTGCTGGCCGCGACGGCCGTCGCGGTGGCCGTCCGCCGTCGCCGTGCCGTCCTGGCCACCGGGCTGGGACTGGCCGCCGGGGCCCTGCTGCTGTGGCTGGCCGTGGTCCTGTGCCGCCATCTCACCCTGGCCGACCTGCCGGCCGACATCGACCGGGCGGCCGCCGAAGCGGTGTACGACGCGCTCACCGCGTTCCTGCGGACCACCGTCTGGGTGGTGCTGGCCGTCGGGCTCGCCGCCGCGCTGGCCGCCTGGCTGACGGGCCGATTGCGTCGCACCCCATAAGCTCGGAAGGTACGGATTCGCGCTCAAATCCGCGGAACAGCACAGAAGAACCGATTCGCGAGCGGCGGCACGGAAGCGGGAATGAGTACCGAACGCACCGAAGGCATATCGTCCGGGCCGTCCCGGCACATCCAGGGGCGAACCCGTCCGCCGGCCCCGCCCGGCTGGCTGCTGAAGGGGCTGCGGCCCAGCACCGCGCCGATCCCCTGGGCCGCCGTCCTGCGTGCGGGCATCGCCATGGCCCTCCCGCTGGCGGTCGGCTTCGCACTCGACGAGCCCGAGTACGGTGCGCTCGTCTCCATGGGCGCCCTGTCCGGGGTCATCGGCGACACCGCCGACGCCTACCGGATGCGCGTCCTGAACATCGCCGTGCCCCAGTTCTTCGGCGCCGTCGGCGTCGCACTGGGCACCCTGGTCTTCGGGCAGGGCTGGCTCACGGTCGCCGTCCTCACCGCGATCGCCCTGGTCTCCGGCATGATCTCCTCGATCGGCACCGTGGCCTCCGTCTCCGGGCTGATGCTGCTGCTGTACTCCGTGGTCGGCGCCGGCCTGCCGATGCCCCAGCCCTGGTGGACGGCTCCGCTGCTGCTGAGCGCGGGCGGACTGTTCGTCCTGGCCCTGTCCCTGCTCGGCTGGCCGCTGCGCGGCCGGCAGCCCGAGCGCTCCGCGGTCGCCGCCGCCTACCGGGCGGTGGCCGACAGCCTGGAGACCGCGGGCGGGCCGGGATACGCGTACGAGGAGCGCCGCCACCAGGTCACCCAGGCCCTGAACGAGGCCTACGACCTCGTGCTGGGCCGCCGGGCCCGGGTGCACGGACGCAGCCCCTCGCTCGTGCGGCTGCTGGCCCAGCTGAACGTGCTGATCCCGCTGGTCGAGGCCGCGCCCGCCGCGAACCTGCTCGGCCGACCCCTCTCCCCCGTGATCCCGGCGGCCGTACGGGAACTGGCGGCCGCCGTCGAGGACGGCCGCACGGGAACCCCCGTACTGGACCTGCCCCCACCGGGCAGTCAGTCCGAGCGGGCCCTGGACGCGGCCCTGCGGCACGCGGCGACCATCGTGCTGCTGGCCGAGCCGGACCCCTACAACGTCGACGACCGGCTCGGCCGGCCCTCCGCCCTGGGGGTCCGGGCCCGCCGGGCGGTACGCGACATGATGTTCTCCGAGGCCTCGTGGCGGTACGGGCTGCGGCTCGCGCTCTGCATCGGACTGGCGCAGGCCCTCGTGTCGGTGGTGGAGATCGAGCGGTCCTACTGGGTCGCGCTGACCGTCACCTTCGTCCTCAAGCCCGACTTCGGCTCGGTGTTCTCCCGGGCCGTGCTGCGCGCGCTGGGCACCGCCGTCGGGCTGGTCATCGCCGCCGCCGTGCTCTCCGAGGTGCCGCGCGGCTGGTGGGACGTACCGGTGATGGTGGTCCTCGCCGCGCTGATCCCGGCCTTCTCCGTCCGCGGCTACGCCTTCCAGACCGCGGCGATCACCCCGGTGATCCTTCTCCTCTCCGACCTGCTCAACCACCAGGGCTTCGACCTGATCCGGCCCCGGCTCCTGGACAGCCTGATCGGCTGCGCCATCACCCTGGTCGCGGGCTACCTCATGTGGCCCGAGAGCTGGCGGACCCGGATCGGCGACCGGCTCGCCGACACGGTGGAGGACGCCGCCCGGTACGTGGAGCGGGCCTTCGGCCCCCTCCCCGACACGGAGGAGGGCCTGCGCGCGGCCCGCACCGCACGGCTCCAGGCCCGCCGCCGGATCTACCGGGACCTGTCGGGCGTGCGCAGCGAGTTCCAGCGGGCGCTGACCGAGCCGCCGCCGACCGGTGAACGGGCCGCCGCGTGGTGGCCGCTGGTCGTCGCCGTGGAGCGGATCGTCGATGCGACGACGGCGGCCCGGGTCCGGGTCAACCACGGCGCCGAACCCCCGGACCAGCCGGAGGTCACATCGATCGCCGAGGACCTCCGCGCCCTGGCCCACGGTGTACGCCACGCCGACTCCCCGTCCCAGCTCCACCCCCCGAAACCCCTCGCACCCGAACTCCCCTCGGTCCTCTCCCCGGTCCGCCAGGAACTGACAGCGGCCCGCGCCATCGCACGACCAAACCCCTGACCCGGCACCCGCCCGCCGCGCCCGGCGGCGCCGCACCCCCCCGTCCCCCCAATGGCCCCGCCCCCGGGCCCACCCGGCGGAGCCAGGGGAGCATCGGGGTATGGCCCTCCTCCGGCTCAGCCGGCCCATCCTCCTCGCGGCAGCCCTGGCGGCGGCCACGGGGTGCGCCGACGTGGAGGGCCTGCGGGACGACGGCGACCTCGGCACCGCGCACGCCCCCCGGAGCCTGTGGAAGGACATCCGCCCCGAACCCCCGGGCCCCGGCCAGCAGCCCGGCACCGCCACCGCCGTCCCGGGCCTCGCCAAGGTCCCCGACCTGTCCATGCGGAGCGTGAACGCGCTGGCGGTGGTCCGCGCCGACATCACGGCCGCCACCGCCGCGGACAACGGCACCGGACGGCTCGTCGACCCGCGGGCGATCCAGCGGCTCGCGCTCTGTACACAGGCTGTGGACGGCGGCCCACAGTGCCCCGTACGGCCCGCCGTGTTCGCCGATGTGACCGGCAACGGCCGGGACGAGCTGATCACCGCCCTGGACATCGACGGCCGGGTCAGCGAATTGCGTGTCTACACCGTCCAGGACGACGGCACGATCGCCCGCGTCCTGTCCCGGCGCGGGGTGCTGGAGGGCGTGGAGGTGGCCGCCGAACACCTCGCGGTGCGCGAGCCGACCTCGAACCCGAAGAAGGTCTCCATCTCCGACTACGTGTGGGACCCGGAAGCCGGGATCCTCAACCTCTCCCAGCTCACCCTCGACGAATGCCCCGGCACGGGGGACGGCTCCACCCGCTGCCCGGGCCCGAGCAGCGGGTGAGCGGCCGGGAAACGATGCGGATGTCGAGCAGCCTGCGCTGGAAGATCGCCATGACCACTACGGCGGTGTGCTGCGCCGTCGCGGCGGCGCTCGGCATCCTTGTGCACAACGTGGTCGCCCACCAGCTCCTCGGGGAGGTCCGCAAGGACGTGGACCGGGAGCTGGACTACGCCCTGAGCCAGTACGAGTACGGCACCGCGCACGCGGGCGGGAGCACCGCGCTGGACCCGCCCGGGCTGCCGGATCCGCTGCGCCGGCTGGTCGCGCGCGGACTGACGGGCAGCATGGTCGGCACCCAGGACGGCAAGCCCGTCATGTGGGCCGCCGGACCCGCCGACGGCAGGGCCCTCGCCGTCTGGATCCCCTACGGGAGCACCCGCGACCGGCTCCGGGAGATCGACACCGCGATCCTCGTGTCCGCGGTGCTCGCCGCCGGAGTGGTGGCCCTGGCCGGTCTCTTCCTCGCCGACCGCATCAGCCGCCGGCTCTCCACCACGGCCGCCGTGGCCCGCCGGATCAGCGCCGGGGACCTCGACGCGCGCGTCGGCTTCCCCTCGGACGGACCGGGCCCGGGCCCGCGCTCCCGCGACGAGGTCCGGGACGTGGCGCACGCGCTCGACTCCATGGCGGCATCGCTGCAGGGCCGGCTGGAGGCGGAGAAGAGGTTCACGGCGGACGTGGCGCACGAGTTGCGCACCCCGCTCACGGGCTCACTGGCCGCGGCGGCGCTGCTGCCCGAGGGCCGACCCAAGGAAATGATCAACGACCGGCTGAAGGCCCTGCACCTGCTCACCGAGGACCTGCTGGAGATCTCCCGGCTGGACTCGGGCGTCGAACGGGCCGACCTGGCCCGGGTCGAGCTCGGACGGGCGGTGGAACGGGCCGTGGCGAGCACCCGGCTGATCGTCTCGGTACGGATCGAGCGGGACGCGGTGGTGCTCACCGACCGGCGCCGCCTGGACCGGATCCTCGCCAACCTGCTGGTCAACGCCGACAAGCACGGGCAGCCGCCGCTCGAGGTGAACGTCACGGGCCCGCTGGTGACCGTACGCGACCACGGGCCGGGCTACCCGGCCGAGCTGATCGAACGGGGCCCGCAGCGCTTCCGCACCGGAGATCCGGGACGCGGCCGCGGCCACGGGTTGGGCCTGACCATCGTGGCCGGACAGGCGGCGGTGCTGGACATCACGCTGGGCTTCGCCAACGCCCCGGACGGGGGCGCCGTGACCACGCTCCAGCTACCGGTGGGGCGTCTGCCGGACGGGAGTTGAGCGGCGCGGTGGATGTTTCACGTGAAACATCCACCGCGCCGCCCCGTCAACTCACCTCGGCTCGGCCGATGTCGACTCAGACGCCGATGTTCTTGCCGTCCTTGCGCCAGACGGAGACGACCGCCGGACGGACGATCTTGCCGGGACCGTCGGGCCACACCGACTGCGGCTTCTCTACGGACGCGCCGTCGATCTCGCCCGGGTGCTGGACGGAGACCAGGACGCGCTTGTCCTGGACCAGCGGGCCACAGGTCTCGGCGCCGCGCGGGACGGTCAGGAACTGCTTCAGCTCACCACGGCGCTCACCGGCGGTCGCGACGCCGAACAGGCCGTCGTGGGAGCCGAGCTGGTTGCCGTCCGTGGAGATCCACAGGTTGCCGTGCGGGTCGAAGGTCACGTTGTCCGGGCAGGAGATCGGGCTGACCTTGTCCTTCGGGAAGCCCGCGAAGAAGGTAGCCGGGTCGTTCGGGTCGCCCGCGACGAGGAAGAGGCGCCAGGCGAACCCGTCGCCGGCCGGGTCGTCGAAGTTCTCGGCGAGCTCCAGGATCTGGCCGTGCTTGTTCAGGTTGCGCGGGTTGGCCTCGGTGGCGCCTTCCTTGCCGGGCTTGCCGCGGTCGGTGTTGTTCGTCAGGACCACGTAGACGCGGCCGGTGCGCGGGGAGGGCTCGATGTCCTCGGGGCGGTCCATCTTGGTCGCGCCGACCTTGTCGCCCGCCTCGCGCGTGAAGACCGCCACCTCTTCGGCGGTCATGCCCTCGACGTGCGAGACGTTGCCGGAGGGGGAGGAGGTGAGGAGCTTGATCCACACGCCGGAGCCGTCGTACTGGCCGTCGGAGGGAAGCTTGCCGGTGCCGTCGATCTCGGCGGCCGGGGAGTCGCCGGTCAGCTTGGCGACGTAGAGGGTGCCCTCGTCGAGCAGCGTGAGGTTGTGCTCCTTCGCCGCGCGGGAGTCGCCCTTCTTCATCTGCTTCGACGAGACGAACTTGTAGAAGTAGTCGAAGCGCTCGTCGTCGCCCATGTAGACGACCGGACGGCCGTCCTCGGTGAGGCGGGGCTGGGCGCCCTCGTGCTTGAAGCGGCCGAGCGCGGTGCGCTTGCGCGGGGTGGAGTTCGGGTCGTACGGGTCCAGCTCGACGACCCAGCCGAAGCGGTGCGACTCGTTGGGCTCCTGCAGGACGTCGAAGCGCTTGTCGAACCGCTCCCACTTGCGCTCGGTGGCACCGGCGGTCACGCCGTAGCGCTTCAGGCGGGCGGCCTCCGTGGCGTCGGCGACCTGGCCGGCGTTGGCGAAGTACTGGTTGAAGTTCTCCTCGCCGTGCAGCGTGGTGCCCCACGGGGTGGTGCCGCCGGAGCAGTTGTTCAGCGTGCCCAGCACCTTGGTGCCGGTGGCGTCGACCGAGGTCTTCACCAGGTCGGAGCCGGCGGCCGGACCGGTCAGCTTGAACACGCTGGTCGCGGTGAGGCGGCGGTTGAGCTGGTGGCGGTTGACCGAGGTCAGCTTGCCGCTGCGGTGGTCCTCCTGGACCACGACGACACCGAGGCCGTGCGCGGCCCAGGCGATCTCGACCTGCTCGCGGGTCGGGTTGGCCGGGTCGTAGCCCTTGAACATGAGGTTCTCGTCGGTGTACTCGTGGTTGGCCACGAGCAGCTGCTGGCGCTCGTAGCCGCCGCCGAGCGGGAGAAGGCTCAGGAAGTCGTTGTTGTACCCGAACTGACCGGCCTGGGCGGCGGCGGTCTGCTTGTCGGAGTTGAAGGCGGGCGCGCCCTTGACGATCGGGTCGCCCCAGCGGATGACCACGTTCTGCTCGTGGCCCTCGGGGATCGAGACCTGGTCGGCGGTGTTCGGCGCCACGGCCTTGAAGCGCAGGCCCCGGGCGCCGTCGGTGCTGCCACCCACGCCGCCCGCGGTCCGGGCGTCGGCGGTGGGGTCCGCGCTGGCGGAGGAGCCGTTGCCGCTGAGGGTGAGGGCGGTACCGGCGGCCGAGGCGACCGTGACGACGGCGGCCGAGCGGAGCATCGAGCGGCGGGAGTAGGCGCGGGCTATGACGTCGCCGACGTACTCGTTGTCGCTGGTGTTCGGCACCTCGTGGAAGCAGGCGTCACCGCAGCGGTAGCGGCAGGTGAGAGCGGAACGGCCGCCCCCGTGAGAGGTGCCGATGAGCGGCAGGAGCTTGCGCACGAGTGTCCTCCGTAGATGCACGGTCCCCGACAACGTGTCGGAACAATCCGTCGGTGACGCTATGCCCGGGTTGCGCCGAAACGGCGGCGGCCGGATGAACGGCCGGTGAATCCGGCACGTCGGGGCGGGAGTTCGGGTGCGGAACGGGTGTGTTTGGGCAGTGGGCGCCACGAAAGGCGACCCTGCCGAAGTTCCAGCCAAGGGGCCGATAACCTTACGTGTCCACTCTGGGCAGGGATCTACCGCGCAGCACGGACAAATGACGCACGCACTCATGCGAAAGGCCTGGCCCATGGGTATTCGGAGCTTGTTGCGCAAGGTGTTCGGACGGACCGCTGAACCGGTTCCGGAGACGACCGGCGCCCCTTCGGCGTCCCTTCCGAGCCAGACCGAACGCACTCCACTGGACGCGGCGGCCGAACTGGTCGCGGCTTCCTTCGACAACCCCACCGTTCCTCCTCAGTCCGCTCCCCGGGACCGCGAACCGGGTACCGTCCTCACGGCCCCGGCACCGGCCCCCGCCCCGGACCCCACGGTCCCGGAGGCCCGCCGGTCCCCTGCCGGGGGCTCTTCCGCCCTTCCCCCGGCACCGGCCCCGGCCGCGCCGGAAGCTCCCGCCGCCGCACCGGAACCGGCCCGGTCCGAGGGAGTCGCCGCCGAGGCGCAGCCGGCCAAGGCCGAAGCCGAAGCGCCGGCACCGGAGGCGGAGGCGGAGGCGGAGGCCGAACCCGCCGCCGAGGCCACGCCCGATGCGGAGCCGCTGGCTGTCGCCGCCGAGACCGAAGCCGAAACCGAGGCACTCGCACCCGAGGCGGCGCCGCTGACCGTCACCGCTGACGCCGACGTTGCCGAGCCGCAGGCCGAACCGGCCACCGCGGCCGAGCCGGAGGCCGAGGCGGCCGCCGAGCCACTCCCGATCGCCGCCGAGGCGGAGCCGGCCGAGGCCGAGGCCGAAGCAGTCGCCCCCGAGGCGGAGCTGGAAGCCGAGCCGCTCGCGGCTGCCGCAGCCGCGCCGGAGGTGGCGGAGGCGGAGCCCCTGGCCGTTGCCGCCGACGCGGAGGTCGGAGCGCCCGCGCTCTCCCTCGCCGCCCTCAAGCGGCAAGCGCCCCCGCTCGCGGCCCCGTACAAGGCCGCCGGTCAGGTGCTGCGTGCCAAGGCGAAGGCCGGAGCACGCGCCACGGTGTACCTCGTCCTCGACCGGTCGGGGTCGATGCGCCCGTTCTACAAGGACGGCAGCGCCCAGTACCTCGCCGACCACGCCCTGGCGCTCGCCGCGCACCTCGACGAGAACGCCACCGTGCACACGGTGTTCTTCTCCACCGAGGTGGACGGCACCGCCGACCTGGCCCTCGACGCGTACGACGAGGCCTGGGTCGAGGCCCGGCACGCGGAGCTCGGCCGGATGGGCCGCACCAGCTACCACGTCGCCGTGGAGGCGGTCGTGGAGCGCTACCAGAAGGACGGCGGCGAGGGCCCGGCCCTGGTCGTCTTCCAGACCGACGGCGCCCCCGACAACCGGCAGCCCGCCAGGGCCGCCCTGGCCGAGGCGGGCGTCACCGCCCCCGGCATCCACTGGCAGTTCGTGGCCTTCGGCGAGACCGATGCCAAGGCCTTCGACTTCCTGCGCAAGCTGGACGCCGACAACGCCGGCTTCTTCCACGCCGGCCCCGCCCCCACCGAACTGACCTCGGCCGCCCTCCTGAAGGGCCTCCTGGAGAAGTTCTAGACCCCTTGAACCACGAGGAAGGGCCCGGGATCCGTACGGATCCCGGGCCCTTCCTCGTACGACGGCCTACTGGTGCGGCTTGACCGACTTCTCGACCGGCTCGGTGGTCTTGGTCTCCACCGGCTTGCGCAGCGCGATGTTCAGCTCGCGCAGGCGGGACTCCTCCAGGACGGTGGGCGCGCCCATCATCAGGTCCTGCGCGTTGCCGTTGAGCGGGAAGGCGATGGTCTCGCGGATGTTCGGCTCGTCGGCCAGCAGCATGACGATGCGGTCGACGCCCGGGGCGATGCCACCGTGCGGCGGGGCGCCGAGGCGGAACGCGCGGAGCATGCCCGCGAATTCGCGCTCGACCGTCTCGGCCTCGTAGCCGGCGATCTCGAAGGCCTTCAGCATGACCTCGGGCTCGTGGTTGCGGATGGCGCCGGAGGACAGCTCGATGCCGTTGCAGACGATGTCGTACTGCCACGCCAGGATGTCGAGCGGGTCCTTCTCCTCCAGGTCCTTCATACCGCCCTGCGGCATGGAGAACGGGTTGTGGGAGAAGTCGATCTTGCCGGTCTCCTCGTCGGCCTCGTACATCGGGAAGTCGACGATCCAGCAGAACCGGAAGACGTCCTCCTCGAACTGTCCGGCGCGCTTGGAGGCCTCGACGCGGACGCCCGCCATGATCTTGGAGACCTCGGCGAACTCGCCCGCACTGAAGAACACGGCGTGACCGGCGGCCAGGCCCAGACGGTCGGTGAGGACCTTGACGTTCTCCTCGGTGAGGAACTTGGCGATCGGGCCGGTCAGGCCACCGTCCTCGCCCACGCGGACCCAGGCCAGGCCCTTGGCACCCAGCGAGATCGCGTACTCGCCGAGGCCGTCGAAGAACTTGCGCGGCTGGGCGGCGGTGTCCGGGACGGCCAGCGCGCGCACGTGCTTGCCGGCGAACGCCTTGAACTCCGAGCCCTCGAACACGTCGGTGATGTCGACGAGCTCCAGCTTGGAACGCAGGTCGGGCTTGTCATTGCCGTACTTCAGCATCGACTCGCGGAACGGGATCCGCGGGAACGGCGAGGTGACCTCGCGGCCCTTGCCGAACTCGGTGAAGATCTCCGTCATCAGCCGCTCGATCGGCTGGAAGACGTCCTCCTGCTCGACGAAGGACATCTCGACGTCGAGCTGGTAGAACTCGCCCGGCGAACGGTCGGCGCGGGCGTCCTCGTCGCGGAAGCAGGGCGCGATCTGGAAGTACCGGTCGAAGCCGGAGATCATCAGCAGCTGCTTGAACTGCTGCGGCGCCTGCGGGAGCGCGTAGAACTTGCCCGGGTTCAGGCGGGACGGGACCACGAAGTCACGGGCGCCCTCGGGGGAGGTCGCGGTGAGGATCGGCGTCGCCATCTCGTTGAAGCCGAGGGCCACCATCTTGGAGCGGATCGAGGCGATGACCGCCGAGCGCAGCATGATGTTGCGGTGCATGCGCTCGCGGCGCAGGTCGAGGAAGCGGTACTCCAGGCGCCGCTCCTCGTTCACACCGTCGTCGGTGTTGATGGTGAAGGGCAGCGGGGCAGCGGCGCCGAGCACCTCGACCGCGGTGACCTCGACCTCGATGTCGCCGGTGGCGAGCTCGGGGTTCACGTTGTCCGCGCCGCGGGAGACGACCTTGCCGTCGATGCGGACGACGGTCTCCTTGGTGACGCTGCTGAGCGCCTCGTTCGCGGCGGTGCCGGGACGGGCGACGAGCTGCGTGATGCCGTAGTGGTCACGCAGATCGATGAAGAGGATGCCGCCCAGGTCTCGACGATTGTGCAGCCAGCCGCTCAGCCGGACGTCGGAGGCGACGTCGGAGGCACGAAGCTCGCCGCACGTGTGGGACCTGTACCGATGCATCAGTCATCCAGTTCTACGTGATACCAGGGTGGATTCAACCGTCCCAAGGTTACCGTCCGGGGCGGGGGCCCGTGCGGGCGTGCCGCGAGGGTGCCCGTACAGGGGTGGTGAACAGGCACCACGGCCGTATGACCTGTAAAGATGACCAAGTGCGCACAGAGGACGTCCTGGCCGCCATCGCGACCGGTTTGTGGCGATGGGACAACGCCTCCGGGACGGTCACCCTCGACGGTGAGGCCGCCCGGCTGCTCGGGCTGCCCGCCGAGCCCGTCGCGCTGCCCGAGGTCGCCGTGCGCTCACGCTTCCACCCGGTGGACTGGAACGAGATCAACGGCATCGTGAACCTGGCGGTCGCCGAGGGCACCCTCGCCGAGGCCCGGCTGCGGATCATGGACGAGGACGGGCGGGTCCTGCGCACCGTACGGAGCCGTTCGAAGCCGCTGGAGAACCGGAGCCCGGACGGCCGCGTCGACTACGAGCTGATCGGCACCATCCAGGAGATAGCCGAGGCCCAGCCCGGCACCACGGCCGTGCACACCCCGATCACAGGCGACTGGCGCCGCTCGCGCGAGGCGTTCCTGCTCGACGCGGGGCGGGCGCTGGCCGAGGCCCGCTCCACGGCCGAGGTCCTGCGGGTGGCGGCCTCGCTGTCCATGCCCGGGTTCATCCCCGACGGGCTGGCCGTCTTCGGCGTGTCCGGCGACCGGCTGTCGATCATCGGGCACCACGGGCACAGTCCCGGCGACGAGGGCCCCTTCGCGGACATGCCGCTGCGGACCGACTATCCGGCCGCGGAGGTCGTCCGTACCGGGCGGGCGATCTACCTTCCGAGCCCCGAGGACTACAAACGACGCTTTCCGGCCACCTGGCCGCTCGCCCAGCGCTTCGGCCGGATCTCCTGGGCCTTCCTGCCGCTGATCGTCGCCGGGCGCACGATGGGCGCCTGGATGGCCGCCTTCAAGCACCCGGTGTCCTTCTCCCCCGACGAGCGCTCCGTCCTGACCACGGTGGCCCGGATGCTCGCGCAGGCACTCCAGCGCGCCGGAGTGGCCGAATCCGAGCGGGAGCTCACCACCGGACTCCAGCGGTCGATGATGCCCCAGCTGGGCCCCGAGATCCCCGGTATGACGATCGCCGCGCGCTACGTGCCGACCGGTGGCGGGCTCCAGGTCGGCGGCGACTGGTACGACATGATCCCGCTGCCGTCGGGACGGTTCGCGCTGGTCATCGGCGACGTCCAGGGCCACGACGTACGGGCGGCCGGGCTCATGGGCCAGCTGCGGATCGCGGTGCGCGCGTACGCCTCCGAGGGGCACCGGCCCGACGCGGTGCTCTCGCGCGCCTCGCGCTTCCTGGCGGGGCTGTGCTCCGAGCAGGACACGGCCACCGCCGCCGAGGAGGACCCCGACTTCCAGAGCCCGCGCTTCGCGACCTGCCTGTACGTGGAGTGCGATCCGCGGACCGGCCTGCTGGAGGTGGCCCGCGCCGGGCACCCCGACCCGGCGATCCGGATGACGGACGGCACGGTGCTGACGCGCCCCACGGCGGGCGGGCTGCCGCTCGGCATCGTCCCGGACACCGACTACCCGACGACCCGGTTCACCCTGGAACCGGGCGAGACGATGATGCTGTGCACCGACGGGCTCATCGAGACGGGCGGGCACGACCTCGACACGGGCTGGGCACGGCTGCGGGCGATCCTGGAGTCCCAGACGCACGACCCCGAGGACGGGGAGGCCCCGCACCTGGAGCCCCGGCACCTCGAAAGACTGGCCGACCTGCTGGTCCAGGCGGTGCACGGCCCCTCCTCGCACCACACCACGGGCCCGCTGGCCGACCGGCGCGAGGACGACATCGCCGTGGTGCTGCTCTGCCGGGAGGGCGCGGGCTGCGGCTGCACGTCGCCGCTGCTGCACCCGTCGCACCCGTCGCACCCGGCCAGGCGCACCATGACCACGGTGGCCCAGGCGGAGCCGGAGCGGGTCGCCGGGGTGCGTCAGCAGGTCCGGGAGCTGCTGCACGACTGGGCGGACCCCGAGCAGGTGGACTCGGCGGTGCTGATGGTCTCCGAGATGGTGACGAACGTACTGGTCCACACCGACGGGGACGCGCTGCTGATGGCCGAGGCGGTGGGCGAGCTCGGCTCGCGCCGGCTGCGCGTGGAGGTCGCGGACGCCTCGGACGAGCTGCCCCACAAGCGGCATCCTGGGGAGATGGCTTCGAGCGGGCGGGGCGTCCTGCTGCTGGAGATGCTGGCGGACGACTGGGGCGTGGACCCGCGCGGCCAGGGCAAGTCCACCTGGTTCGCCCTGGACGAGCGTTCCAAACCCGAGCCCGACCCGCTGGACTGACCCCCGGGCGGCGGGCCGCGGCCGTGCTTGGATACAGCCGTGCCGACTCCCCTGCTGCCCGAGCCCGTGCGTCGACTCGCCGCCTGGTGCGCCGTCGTCCTCCTCGTCACCGCCGTGCTCGCCCTCGTCGTGTGGCTCTGCGCCGTCTTCCGGTCGGTCGTCACGCCCGTCCTGCTCGCCGTGCTCGGCACGGCCCTGCTCGGGCCGATGCACCGGCGGCTGGTCCGCATGAAGGTCAACCGCTCGCTCGCCGCGGCCCTCACCTGCCTCACGGTGGTCGCCGTGGTCGGCGGGGCCTCGTACGTCGTCGTCCTCGCGCTCATCGAGACGGGCGACCAGATCGTCGACGCCCTGCGGCGGGCCGGCGAGAGCCTCGCGGAGCACTTCGGGGCGCTCGGCACCTCCCTGGAGGACGTGGCCAAGAACTCCAAGGACCTGCTCGCCAAGTTCGGCGGATCGGCCGCCTCGGGCGTGGTGACCGGACTCAGCGTGGTCGGGACGATGATCGCCACCGCCCTGCTGGCCATGGTGCTGATCTTCTTCTTCCTCCGCGACTCCGACCGGGCCGTGGGCACGCTGCGCTCGATGGTGCCGAGCCGCTCGGGCGACCTGATGGAGGCGATGGGGCGGCGCGCCTACGGGGCCGTCGAGGGCTTCATGCGCGGGACCACCTTCGTGGCCCTGGTCGATGCCGTGCTGATCGGCGCGGGTCTGCTGATCCTGGACGTCCCGGGCGCCGTGGGCCTGGCCGCCCTGGTGTTCGTGACCGCCTACATCCCCTACCTCGGCGCCTTCCTGTCGGGCGCCGTGGCGGTCCTCGTCGCCCTCGCCGACCGGGGCTGGGTGACCGGCCTGTGGGCGCTGGGCCTGGTGCTGGCGGTCCAGATGATCGAGGGGTACGTGCTCCAGCCCATGGTGCAGAGCCGCACGGTGCAGATGCACCCGGCGGTGGTGATGCTGGCCATCACGGCCGGCGCGAGCGTCTCCGGGATCCTCGGCATGCTGCTCGCCGTGCCGCTGACCGCGGCCGTCTTCGGGGTGGTGTCCGAGCTGCGGACCCGGTACGCGACCGGGCCCGCGGAGCCCGCTGCCGGTGCGGGGCCGGTCAGGCCGTGACGGTGATCGGCTGGCTGTAGGCGTCCAGCATCCCCTGCGCGGAGGTGACCAGGACCCGGTAACTGCCCGGGGCGACCTCGGGCACGGTGACGGTGGCCCGGCGGTCGTTGGTCTCCACGCCCCCGGCCAGGACGGCCGCCGTACGGGCCTGTGTCCCCTCGATGGTGACGAGCTCGATGTCCACGACGTCGCCGGCCTGGCCCACGACCCACCACGTGACCGTCTGCTCGCTGCCGGGGTCCCAGACCTCGTCGGCCACGGGGGTCTGCACCAGGAGGTTGTCCGACTCCAGGAGGACCGCCACCTCCGGACGGTTGAGCCCCTGCAGGACCCGTCGGACGAGGGACTTGGGTGCGGAGGACCCGGGAGTGGACGACATGGCGCTCCTTGACACTGAGGCGAAGGCGAAGGCGGACGGTCCGTCCCAGGATCCCCCGCCCGGGCCGGGCTCTCCGTCCGCCACAAGTCCCCCGCCGACGGGACCTTGGTCCCGGCTGCCCCACTGAGCCGCACCGGAATGACCTGTTCACCTGACGGAAGTGAACAGCCGGTGAATCCCGCAGGTGCATTTTCAGCCAAAGGCGTATGCGGCGGACGCCACGTTTCCGCAGCCCACGAACACCCTTGCCGCGAACTCCGCATGCAAACTGGCCGATTCACGGTCGCCGAAGATCAATGGCTAGGTAAAGTACTGCCCATGTCCGGCTTTCGGGGAACCGAATGCCGGTCTTCGGAACGCCCTTTGACCGAGGGCGGACCGATGGAAACGTAATCGGGGGAAGAAGTCCGGGGGGACCTTTCGGTTTCCACGCCTGTTCGGGTTGCCCACATGGGCTTCCTCCCCCTTGCGACAACGCAAGGGAACTCACATGAAGCGCAACACCCTTCGAATGGCGGCCGTTTCGGCCGTCGCCGCCTTAGCCCTCGGCGGTGGGGCCGGTCTGGCCCAGGCCTCCGCGGCCCCGACGGCCTCCGTGGCCGCGTCCCAGTCCGCCCCGGCCATCCAGCGGGCCGAGGCGCAGCAGGCCGCGCGCGCCCTGCTGACGAGCTCGCTCGCCGACCGCCTCACGTCCGCCGAGCGCGCCGAGCTGACCGGCGTCGCCAACGGCGAGGCCTCGGCCGCCAGCAGGTGGAGCGCCATCCGTACGGCCTTCAGCAAGGTCGGCGGCTTCGCGAAGGCCATCGCCGGCAAGTACGGCGACTTCAAGAAGTGGTACGACGGCCTGTCCTGGTACGCCAAGCTGCCCCTCCAGGCAGTCACCCCCGGCCTGACGCTCCTCGACATCTACAACGCCCTCCACTGACCAAGCGGAGCGGGCCGGGTCCGCCCGGGGGAACCCTGGCGGACCCGGCCCGCTCCCGGCACCAGCAGAAGAACGAAGACGGAGCGTCCGGGATGACCGACACCACGTCCACCCACCAAGGGAATGCCCGCGCCGGTGGAGCCGCGTGGGCGCTGCCCCTGCTGGCGCTCGCCCCGGCGGCGGCCATCCGGCAGTTCACCGACCATTCCACCCCGTGGCTCGCCATTTCCTGGGCGTTCTGCGCACTGTCCGCAGCGCTCCTCGCGGCGGGCTGGGTGACAACACTCCGCCATGGAGTCCGAAGCGGCGGGGCGTGGATCATGTGCACGCTCTCCCACGTGGTTCTCGCAGCGCACATCATCCGGCTGGTCCGGAATTGAACCCGGAATTGAGACGGTCAATCGGAGGAAGAAACCCGCGGGTGACGACCTTTCGGTTTCCACGCCTGTTCAGGTCGCCCGTTACGGGTTTCCTCCCCCTTGCGATAACGCAGGGAGACCATACATGAACCACCGCCCCGCGAATACGGCGACCGTGGTCGAAGCGGAGGGCCTCGGCCGCTCCTTCGGCTCCAAGCGGGTCGTGCACGACGTCTCGCTGACCCTCCGCGCCGGCGAGGTGACCGGCTTCGTCGGCGCGAACGGCGCCGGCAAGTCCACCACGATCCAGTTGATGCTGGGCTTGCTGCACGGCGACGGCCGTACCCGCTACCTCGGCCGCCCCCTGTACGCGTGGGGTGCGCCCGGTACGGTCGTCGGCGCTGTCCTGGGCGGTGTCGCGGGCCACCCGAAGCACCGGGTACGGACCCACCTGCGCATGGTGGCCGCGGGCTCCGCCGTGCCCGACCGCCGCGTCGACGAACTCCTGGAGACCGTCGGCCTGACGGAGGCGGGCCGGCTGCGCCTGGAGCAGCTGTCGCTCGGCATGTCCCAGCGGGTCGCCATCGCGCAGGCCCTGCTGGGGGACCCGCCCGTACTGATCCTGGACGAGCCCGCGAACGGGCTCGACCCCCATTCGATCCGCTGGCTGCGGGAGTTCCTGCGCTCCCAGGCCGAACAGGGGCGGGCCGTCCTGGTGTCCAGCCACTTCCTCGGAGAGATGGAGCAACTGGCCGACCGGGTGGTCGTCCTGTCGCGCGGCCGGGTCGCGGCCTCCTCCCCGATGTCGGAGCTGCTGGCGCGCGCGGCCGACCGGCGAGTGGTGACCGTGGAGTCGCCGGACCTGCCGGGGCTGACCGCGCTCGTCGAAGCGCGGGGCGGCCGGCTCACAGCGACCGGCGGTCAGGGCGCGAGCATCACCGGCCTGGACCGGGTACGGATCGGCACCCTCGCCGCCGAGAACCGGCTGCCGCTGTACTGGCTGCACGAGGCGGGGCCGTCCCTGGAGGAGTTCTACCTGGGCATCGCTGAAGAGGAGTTCAAGATCTCGTGAGGCCATCAGCAGCGGAGACAGGGACGGCACCCGTACCGGTCGTTCCCCCGGCCGTAGCCCGCACCGAGGCCTTCCGGCGCGCCTGCCGCTACGAGTGGCGCCACCTGGCGGGGCTGCGCTCGACGTGGATCCTGCTGGGGGTCGTGGGGCTGCTGAGTCTGCTGACCGGCGTCACTTTCCTGTTCGACCTCGACGAGACCCGCCCCGTCGGCGCGGCCGCCCTGAGCGACGCGATCGCCTGGACCCCGCTGGCCACGCAGGTTCCCGCCCTGTGCTTCTTCGTCCTCGTCCTCGGTACCGGCCCGGTCTCCACCGATCTCGTGCGCGGGGCCGCCCGTACGACGTGGCTGGCCGTCAACGGACGGGGCACCGCCTATGCCGCCAAGTGCCTGGTCGGTTTCGCGATGGGGCTCGCGACGGCCGCCACCAGTGCCCTGCTGGGGGCCGCGTCCTGCTCCGTCGTCCTGGCCGTGGGCGGCGCGCCGCAGCCCGACTGGGCCGGTGTGGTCCTGCCCGCACTGCGCTTCAGCCTGTGGATGGGCTGCTGGGCGCTGCTCTGCCCGGCGCTCGTGTCCCTGATCCGCAGCCGGATCGTCCCGGTGCTGTTCCTGTGCACCTGGCCCCTGCTCGGCGAGCGCCTCGTGGGCGGGGCGGTGGGCTGGCTGCCGGGGCTGGACGGGGTGGGCGGGTGGTTGCCGTTCGCGGCCGGCCGGGCGATGCTGACCGACGTGTCCGCCTACCCGGCGGACGACCGGCCGTTCGCACGGGCACTGGTGGGTTCCCAGCTGTCCACGACGTCGGCGACGGCGATGTTCTGCCTGTACACCGCGCTGGTCGCGGCGGCGGGGTGCTGGGCGTACTGCCGCAGGGACGCCAAGCCGGGCTGACGCGCCCCGGCTCGCGACCCGCCTCGCGACCCGCCTCGGGCTCCGCCGGGCCGTGCCCGTCCGCATGGGCACGGCTCGGCGGGCCGGTCGGTCGTCCGGTCCGTCAGTCCTCCGCCGCCTCGCCCGTGCCGCGGTGGCCGAGGCCGGTGCGGGCGGTGGTGGGGATGCGGCCCAGCCGGCCGGCCTGGAAGTCGTCGAACGCCTGCTGCAGTTCGTGCTTGCTGTTCATCACGAACGGCCCGTAGTGCGCCATCGGCTCCCGGATCGGCTGCCCGCCGAGGAGGACGATCTCCAGGGCCGGGGCATTGGCGTCCTGGCCCTCGTCCGCCCGCAGGGTCAGCGAGCCGCCCTCGCCGAAGACAACGGTCTGCCCCTTGTGGACGGGCCGCCGGTCCTCGCCGACCGAGCCGCGCCCGGCCAGTACGTACGCCAGGGCGTTGAAGTCCTCGCGCCAGGGGAGGGTGATCCGCGCGCCGGGCGTCACCGTCGCGTGGATCATCGTGATCGGGGTGTGGGTGATGCCGGGGCCCTGGTGGCCGTCCAGCTCACCGGCGATCACGCGGAGCAGGGCGCCGCCGTCCGGGGTGGTGAGCAGCTGGACCTGGCCGCCGCCGATGTCCTGGTACCGCGGGGGCATCATCTTGTCGGAGGCGGGGAGGTTCACCCACAGCTGGAGGCCGTGGAAGAGCCCGCCGGACACGACGAGCGACTCCGGCGGGGCCTCGATGTGCAGCAGGCCCGAACCGGCGGTCATCCACTGGGTGTCTCCGCCGTTGATGACTCCGCCGCCGCCGTTGCTGTCCTGGTGGACGAAGGTTCCGTCGATCAGGTACGTGACGGTCTCGAAGCCTCGGTGGGGGTGCCAGGGAGTGCCCTTGGGCTCGCCCGGCGCGTACTCCACCTCGCCCATCTGGTCCATCATGATGAACGGGTCGAGGTACTGGTAGTTGATCCCGGCGAACGCACGACGTACCGGGAACCCCTCGCCCTCGAAGCCACCCGGGGCGGTCGTGACGGCCAGCACCTTGCGGGCGGTCGTCGTCTCCGGGGCGGGCTCCGCGACGCGCGGGAGCGTCAACGGGTTCTCCACAGTCACTGCAGGCATGGTCGGAACCTCCTTCTGGCGTCGAGTTTAGTTGAAACCCGAACTTTCTGCCACATGGCACAGAACAGCGCCCCCCACGCCGACATTCCCGCACCCGCCCCGGGCACGCTCACGCCTCGCCGCCGGCCGACCGGGGGCGTACGTACACCCCTTCGCGCGCCGCCACCGCCGCGGCCGCCGCGGCACGGTCGGCGCTCGCCCCGTCCAGCGGGACGGCCGTCGTCAGCAGGCGGTAGTAGAGGGGGGCCGACACCGCGCGGATCACCTCGTACGGGTCGGTGCCCGCCGGAACCTCACCACGGACCTCCGCCTGCTCCACGCAGGGCGCCCACTCCTCGACCCGTACGGCATAGAAGCCGTGCAGGGCCTCCGCCGCCTTGAGGTCACAGGTGGCGGCCGCGATCACCGCCTTGAACAGGGCCCCCTGCCGGGGATCGGCCAGCGTCCGCGCCACCAGCCGCGCGTTGGCCGTCAGGTCCCCGAGCAGCGAGCCGGTCTCCGTACGCGGTACGGACTGCTGCGCCATGTCCAGCAGCAGATCGGCGACGAGGCCGGTGGCCGTGCCCCAGCGGCGGTAGACGGTCGTCTTCCCGACCTCCGCGCGGCGCGCGACGTCGGCCAGGTCCAGGCGGGCGAAGCCCTCCTCGGCCAGCACGTCCCCGGCGGCCCGGAGCACGGCGGCCCGCACCCGCGCGGTACGCCCGCCGGGCCGCACGGCCCCCGGTTCGACCTCTGACTCCGCCCCAGAGAACTCCATAACGGGACTCCTGTTCCATTAGTGGCCGCGAGTTGCTACGGTGACTCCATCTTAACGGGACGCTGGACCCATTAGATGATGAGATGGTTCCGCGGGCGAGAGGGGACAGGTCATGGAGTACAGGCGGCTGGGCACGTCCGGGTTGCAGGTGCCGGCGCTGAGTTTCGGCGCCGGCACCTTCGGCGGACGGGGACCGCTCTTCGGTGCCTGGGGCACCACCGACGTGGCGGAGGCCCGCCGCCTCGTGGACATCTGCCTCGACGCCGGCATCACGATGTTCGACACCGCCGACGTCTACTCCGCCGGCGCCTCGGAGGAGGTACTGGGGGCCGCTCTCAAGGGCCGCCGGGACCGGGTGCTCATCTCCACCAAGGCCGGCCTGCCCATGGGCGACGGCCCCGCCGACGCGGGCACCTCCCGTTCCCGGCTGATCACTTCCGTCGACGCCGCCCTGCGCCGGCTCGGCACCGACCACATCGACCTCTTCCAGCTGCACGCCTTCGACGCCGGCAGCCCCGTCGAGGAGGTCCTCTCCACCCTGGACGACCTGGTCCGGGCCGGGAAGATCCGCTACCTCGGCGTCTCCAACTTCTCCGGCTGGCAGGCGATGAAGTCCCTCGCCGCCGCCGACCGCCGCGGCCAGAAACGTTACGTCGCCCACCAGGTCTACTACTCGCTCATCGGCCGCGACTACGAATGGGAGCTGATGCCCCTCGGGCTCGACCAGGGACTGGGTGCGATCGTCTGGAGCCCGCTCGGCTGGGGCCGGCTCACCGGCAGGATCGGCCGCGGCCGGCCACTGCCCGCGGGCAGCAGGCTGCACGACACCGCCGACTACGGTCCGCCCGTGGAGGACGAGCACCTCTACCGCGTGGTCGACGCCCTGGACGAGATCGCGCGGGAGACCGGCAGGGCCGTGCCGCAGATCGCCCTGCGGTGGCTGCTCCAGCGGCCGACCGTGTCCTCGGTCATCATCGGCGCCCGCAACGAGGAGCAGTTGCGCCAGAACCTCGGCGCCGTGGGCTGGACCCTCACCCCCGAACAGATGGCGAAGCTCGACGCGGCCAGCCACCGCCCGGCCCCGTACCCCTACTTCCCGTACGAGCGCCAGGAGGCCTTCGCCCGGCTCAACCCGCCGGCGGTGCCCGGACCGGGCCTCTGAGCGGGGCAGCGCGGACAGGGCCCCGGGGGAAGTCCCCCGGGGCCCTGTCCTCACCGACCTGCGGTCACGACGAAATGACCACCGAGTTGATCGGGTGCAGGTCCACGGGCACGAACTCGTCGATGGGCATCGAGGTACAGGTGCCCCCGCCGTTCCAGCCGGTGCAGAGCTTGAACTTCCAGTTCTTGGTCTGGTTGTTCAAGACCCAGTGCCACCCCTCCTGGCCGCTGAGGTTGTAGCTGCCCGCCCGCGAGAAGTGGTGCGTCGGCGCAACTCCCGCCACCGGCGAGTCCTGCGGCCAGATGCACGCCTCGCCGGAGAGGCATCCTCCGACGGGCTGGTTCGACGCCTCCGCGGGTGACGCCGCCAGAACCCCCGTACCCAGCGCCATCACCCCCGTGGCCGCCATCGCCGCGAGCTTCGTGCGTAACGACGTACGTGACATTGCCGTCTCCCCTGGTCGGTCAGTGGAGCGGGGCCCTGCGACCCTCCCCGCAGCACTGATATTCGACAGTCGCGCCCGGCTCCGCGATCCTTTCGGCCAGCGCCGAAAGGTCAGCCGCCGCTGTGGAGGAGGTCCACGCCCAGTGCGGTCGCGGAGTGCAGGACCGACTTGCCGTCACGGGCCGTGGTGATCAGGCCTGCCGCCCGCAGGGTGCGGGTGTGCTCCGAGACCGAGGGGAGGCTGATGTCGAGGTCCCGGGCCAGCTCCGAGGTGGTGCGCTGCTCGATCAGCAGCTGGAGCACGGCCGCGCGCGTACGCCCCAGCAGCGCGTCCAGCGCGCCCTCCGCCCGCTCCGGGGACACCAGCGGCAGGGGCGTCAGCGCCGGGTAGAGGAGTACGTACGTCCCGTCCGGGTGGTCGTCCAGCAGCGGGCGGCCCGTCCAGAACGGCGAAGGCATCAGCACCAGCCCGCGCCCGCCGAGCCGGACCTCGTAGTCCGGGGGCCGGTCCACCTCCAGGACGGTGCCCGACCAGTCGGCCGCCGGGTGGGTACTGGCCAGGCAGGCCTTGATCCCGTGGGCGGCCAGCAGCCGGGTCCGCCAGGCCACGTCCGCCTGGAAGGACTGCCGGATCCGGGGCCAGTGCGGGGCGATGAGCACCTCGTACGCGGACCGGATCGCCGTGTCCAGCTGGTCTCAGGCCTCGCGGTCGTGGCCCCACAGCGCGCGCAGCCAGGCCGCGGAGCCGGGCGCGCGGGTCGCCGCGCGGGCCAAGCCCTCCGAGGTGAGGAAGGCCCCGCGGTCCCGTATGACGACGAGGCCCTCCTCCAGGCTGCGGGCGTACGGCTCCACGAAGTGGGGGTTGTCGCCGTCGGGGCGGAGCAGGTCGAAGAGCGGCCGGACCCGGCCGGGCAGGTCACGCGCGGCCAGGCTGCGCCATCGGCCGAAAACCGCCTGCTCATCCGTGCGCTGCGTGGCGACGAGCGCCAGGGCCAGCTCCACGAGGGGCAGCGGCTCGCTCGCGAAGGTGACGTTGAGCAGGTCCTCGGCCCCGAAGTGCACGCGCAGCATGTCCGCCCCCGGCTCTTCTGCTGGTGTGCCTAGCCGTACATGCGGCGCATGGCGTAGTCGACCATCTGCTCGACCGCCTTCGCGTCGAAGACCATGCGGTGGTCGCCCTCCATGTCCAGGACGAAGCCGTAGCCCGTGGGCAGCAGGTCGATCACCTCGGCGCCGGTGATCACGAAGTACTTGGACTCCTTGCCGGCGTACCGGCGGAGCTCCTTGAGCGTGGTGAACATGGGGATGACCGGCTGCTGCGTGTTGTGCAGCGCGAGGAACCCAGGGGTCTCGCCGCGCGGGCAGTAGACCTTCGAGGAGGCGAAGATCTGCTGGAAGTCCTCGGCGGACAGCGACCCGGTCGTGAAGGCGCGCACCGCGTCCGCGAGGGAGGGCGGCGAGGGCTCGGGGTACAGCGGCGGCGCGTAGCCCTGCTGGGGCTGCGCGTATTGCTGCTGCTGCCCTGCGCTCACGTTCTGGTCATAGCCGTACATGGGCCGAAGCCTACCGAGACGGCTGGCCGCCGGGTGGACGAGTTCCGGTCAGTGGGACTTCAGCCCGTCGACGAAGCCCGCCCATGCGGTGGCCCCGATCATGAGGACGGGCCCGGAGCGCCACTTGGTGTCCCGCACGGGAACCAGCCCGACGACCCCGTCCGCGACCTCGACGCAGTCACCCTGATCACCGTTGGTATAGGTACTCGTCCTCCAGACGGCGTTGCTCAAGTCAGTCCCGCTGTGTGCCATTTCGGAGTTCCTCGGCTGTCGATTCGATCAGGTCGAGGGACGCCTCGGACGGCAGTGCGGCGGCCCTGAGCCGATCGTATGCCTTGCGATATCGCTTCACGATTGCTGGATCGTCAATGACTTGCCCGGAGTACGGACCCTCGGTGTACATGATCGGCGGCTCGTCATCGAACTCCATGAGCTTGATCGACTGCGCCATGAACGGGCTCACGGGGGCGTTCCACGGAAGAATCTGTGGAACGACCCGGCGGCGCCGGGCCAGCCCCGCCACGTGGTCCAGCTGTTCCGCCATCTCCCCGGGCGGAAGCAACGGACTGCGCAGCAGCGGCTCGTGCAGGATCACCCAGTACTCCGGCCGCTGAGGATCGTCGAAGAGCCGACCTCGGCGCAGCCGGTTCCGGACCTTGCTGTCCACCATTTCCGGCAGGTCCAGCGGGTGCGTGGTGTTCGCGATTGCGCGGGTGTAGGGCCCTGTGTGCAGCAGTCCGGGGATAAGCGCATTGGCCCACTCCTCGATGGACCGTGCCCGCTTCTCGGCTTCGGCGACCGGCGCGAAGTACTCGGCATGCCCGTCCAGGCGTGCCTTGCGGACGTCCTCACAGCCCCGGGAGAAGAACCCGTCGGTCTTCAGGAACTGGTCCACGTGTCGCGCCAGGTCCTCCGGCATGCGCCGCTGCCCCCGCTCGATCTCACTGAGGTAGCTGATTCCGTAGAAGGACCCCTCAACCACCTGCTGGAGCGTGTACCCCGCCGTCTCCCGCCTCCAGCGCAGCTCCTTGCCGTAAAAGGCCGGCACGCTCGCCGACCCGTCGATGTCCTTACGTGCGGCCACGAACCCCCACTTTCCACACTTCGCGCTGTGGACTCGAAACCCTTCCCACGCTACGCGGACCCACGCCAGCCTGTGAGGAGTTCGTCACAGACAGTCCCCGCCACGAAAGGCTCCGCCATGAGCGACCACCCCCACGACCGCGAGGCCACCGAGGCCCTGGAGCAGCTCCGCGCCGCCCTCGCCGGACACGGGATCACCCTCCCCTCCCTCGACCTCCACCTCCTCTCTTACGCCGGGCGGTACGACTCCCCACCCCTCATCGCCCTCGGCAACTGCAACCCCGCCACCGCGCAGCGCCTGGCCGCGGCCCTGGCCACCCCATGAGCGAGCTCACGATCCGGCTGCTCGCCACCCCCGGCGCCGTCCCGCTGGCCCGCCACGCCGTGCGGGAGCTCCTGGGGGCCGCCCCGAACACGGAGCTCTGCGTGAGCGAGCTGCTCACCAACGCCCTCCTCCACCTGGGCGAGGGCACGCCCGTCACCCTGCGGATCACCGGAAGGGCAGCCCGGACCCGGGTCGAGCTCACCGATCCCGATCCGCGGGAACCCGTACGGCGGCAGGCGGCCGATGCCGACGAGTGCGGTCGGGGCCTCGCCCTGGTGGCCGCCGTGGCGCTGCGCTGGGGGGTCCACCGGGACGGTGCCGGGAAGACCGTGTGGTGCGAGCTGCCGAGAGAGTCGTCACAGTCCCGGCCCTAGGGGTTGCGTCTTATTACCCACGGGTAGCATCATTACGTTACCGATTGGTATGTACGAAGAACCACTCTCACCGAACCGAGCCTTAACGGAGCCGTCGCCATGGGGCACTACAAGTCGAATCTCCGCGACATCGAGTTCAACCTCTTCGAGGTGCTCGGGCGCGACAAGCTGTACGGCACCGGCCCGTTCGGTGAGATGGACACCGAGACCGCCAAGACGATCCTGAGCGAGATCGCCAAGCTCTCCGAGAACGAGCTGGCCGCCTCCTTCGAGGACGCCGACCGCAACCCGCCGGTCTTCGACCCGGCCACCAACACCGCGCCCGTCCCGGCGTCCTTCAAGAAGAGCTACAAGGCCTTCATGGACTCCGAGTACTGGCGTCTGGGCCTGCCCGAGGAGATCGGCGGCACCACCTCGCCCCGCTCCCTGATCTGGGCCTTCGCCGAGACGATCCTGGGCGCGAACCCGGCCGTGTGGATGTACTCCTCCGGCCCGGCGTTCGCCGGCGTCCTCTTCGAAGAGGGCAACGAGGTACAGAAGAAGATCGCCGCGCTCGCGGTCGAGAAGCGCTGGGGCTCCACCATGGTCCTCACCGAGCCGGACGCCGGCTCGGACGTCGGCGCCGGCCGTACCAAGGCCGTGCAGCAGGACGACGGCTCCTGGCACATCGAGGGCGTCAAGCGCTTCATCACCTCGGGCGAGCACGACATGGAGGAGAACATCCTCCACTACGTCCTCGCGCGCCCCGAGGGCCACGGCCCCGGCACGAAGGGGCTCTCCCTCTTCCTGGTCCCGAAGTTCCACTTCGACTGGGAGACCGGCGAGCTGGGCGAGCGCAACGGCGTCTACGCCACGAACGTCGAGCACAAGATGGGCCTCAAGGCCTCCAACACGTGCGAGATGACCTTCGGCGACCAGCACCCCGCCAAGGGCTGGCTGATCGGTGACAAGCACGACGGCATCCGCCAGATGTTCATGATCATCGAGTTCGCCCGCATGATGGTCGGCACGAAGGCCATCGCGACGCTCTCCACCGGCTACCTCAACGCGCTGGAGTACGCCAAGGAGCGCGTGCAGGGCCCGGACCTCGCGAACTTCATGGACAAGACGGCCCCCAAGGTCACCATCACGCACCACCCCGACGTGCGCCGCTCGCTGATGACGCAGAAGGCGTACGCCGAGGGCATGCGCGCCCTGGTCCTGTACACCGCGTCCATCCAGGACGAGATCCAGTTCAAGCAGGCCGCGGGTGAGGACACCAGCTCGCTGGTCGGCCTGAACGACCTGCTCCTGCCGATCGTGAAGGGCTACGGCTCGGAGAAGTCCTACGAGCAGCTCGCCCAGTCCCTGCAGACCTTCGGCGGTTCCGGTTACCTGCAGGAATACCCGATCGAGCAGTACATCCGCGACGCCAAGATCGACACCCTCTACGAGGGCACCACGGCCATCCAGGGCCAGGACTTCTTCTTCCGGAAGATCGTCCGCGACCAGGGTGCTTCCCTGAACGTCCTCTCCGAGACGATCAAGAAGTTCCTGGCCGAGGCCGTCGGCGGCGAGGACCTCGCCCCGGCCCGCGACGCGCTCGCCAAGGCCGCCGTGGACCTGGAGGCCATCGTCGGCCAGATGATCGTCGACCTCACCGCCACCGGCGAGGACGTCAAGAACATCTACAAGGTCGGCCAGAACACCACCCGCCTGCTGATGGCCTCCGGTGACCTGGTCGTCGGCTACCTGCTCCTCAAGGGCGCCGCCGTGGCCGCCGAGAAGCTGCCGACCGCCTCCGCCAAGGACGCGCCGTTCTACACAGGCAAGATCGCGGCCGCGAAGTTCTTCGCCGCCGAGGTCCTGCCCGGCGTCGCGGTCGCCCGCGCGCTCGCCGAGAGCGTCGACAACACCCTGATGGAGCTCGACGAGGCCGCCTTCTAAGGCCCCGCCAGTCCCCATCTCCCAGCTGTACGCGGTGTACGTACGCGCCGACGGCCGGGCCCTCCTTCGCACAGGGGCCCGGCCGTCGGCGTGCGCGCGGGCGGCCCTGGCGGGCGGCCGGGGCGCCGGACGGCCCCCGTACCGCCTGTGGTCTGCGGGTTTCCCGGGTTGTCGGTGCTTCGTGGGACGCTCGTGGTTATGAGTCCACAGGAGCAGCAGCGCGGCAGCAGGGGGTACTCGGTCCCGACCGGGCGCCCCTACGCCCTCAAGGAGCTGCAGTCCGCCGTGGGCAGCCTCGGAGACCACCTCAAGGAGCTCTACGAGGGCGCCCACCCCACCGAGTACGAATCGGTCGCCGACGCCCTCTACACCGCCTTCCAGACCGCCGCCGGGCTCGCGCCCGCCAAGAGCTACACCGGCTGTCCGGAGCACCCCAACGGCGCGCTGGACCCCGAAGCGCCCGACGGCTGGGGACGCTGCCTGATCTGCAACGACCGCCGCAGGCTCGGCCTGCGCGCGCAGGGCGCCCGCGCCGCCTCCGCCGCCCCGCCCGCCGGGGAGCAGCGCCGGCTGGGATACCCCGTGCCCGAGCCCCCGTACACGCTCCAGGCCCTGCACGAGCGCCTGCGCGCGGTCGAGGAACGGCGCTTCCACCTGAGCCTGTCCTCGCCCCCCGAGGACTTCGTGGCGATGGCCGACGACCTGCACCGCGCCTTCATCGTGGCCCGGGAGCTGTCCCGGCCGCGCAACGCCTCCGGCTGCTCCGAGCACCCGGGTGCGCCCATCGACTCCGACGCGCCCCCGGGCGAGGCCTGTATCTTCTGCGCCGGACGCAAAAGACGCGCACAGCGCTCCGCGCAGACCCCGGAGATGCTCCCGCGCATCCGCCGGGGCGAGCGCAGACAGCTGCAGCGCCGCTTCGAGCGTCCGCCGGGCTGACAAGGATCCGGGGCCCGGGCCACACCCCCGCGACCCCGTCCTTCGACTATCCGCCGCAGTCCGGCCATGGCGAACACGACCGTCGTTAAGGTGAACAACATGAGCTCTCCCGCCGCCCGCTTCGACCGCGGCCACACCGACGATCTGATGACCTTTCTGACGGCGAGTCCGTCGCAGTACCACGCCGTGGCCAACGCGGCCGAGCGGCTGGAGAAGGCCGGATTCAGGCAGTTGGCGGAAACGGACGCGTGGGACGCGAGCACGGGCGGCAAGTTCGTGATCCGCGGCGGCGCGATCATCGCCTGGTACGTACCCGAAGGCGCCTCCGCGCACACGCCGTTCCGGATCATCGGCGCGCACACGGACTCCCCCAACCTCCGGGTCAAGCCGCTGCCCGACACCGGTTCCCAGGGCTGGCGGCAGATCGCCGTCGAGATCTACGGCGGCACCCTGCTCAACACCTGGCTCGACCGCGATCTGGGCCTGGCCGGGCGGCTCACCCTGCACGACGGCACCGAACGGCTCGTCAACGTCGACCGCGCACTGATGCGCGTGCCCCAACTCGCCGTCCACCTGGACCGGTCGGTGAACACCGACGGGCTGAAGCTGGACAAGCAGCGGCACATGCAGCCGATCTGGGGTCTGGGCGATGTCCAGGAGGGCGACCTGATCTCCTTCCTGGAGGAGGAAGAGGGCCTGCCCCAGGGCTCGGTGGCCGGCTGGGACCTGATGGTCCACTCCATCGAGCCGCCCGCGTACCTGGGCCGCGACCGCGAACTGCTCGCCGGGCCCCGCATGGACAACCTGCTGTCGGTCCACGCGGGAGTCGCCGCGCTCGCCGCCGTCGCGACCGCCGGCAAGCTCGACCACATCCCCGTCCTGGCCGCCTTCGACCACGAGGAGAACGGCTCGCAGTCGGACACCGGCGCGGACGGACCGCTGCTGGGCAACGTGCTGGAACGTTCAGTCTTCTCCCGCGGCGGCTCCTACGAGGACCGCGCACGCTCCTTCGCCGGCACCATCTGCCTCTCCTCGGACACCGGCCACGCCGTGCACCCCAACTACGCGGAGCGCCACGACCCCTCGCACCACCCGCGCGCCAACGGCGGCCCGATCCTGAAGGTCAACGTCAACCAGCGCTACGCGACGGACGGCAGCGGGCGCGCGGTGTTCGTGAGCGCCTGCGAGCGGGCCGGCGTGCCCTGGCAGACCTTCGTCTCCAACAACTCGATGCCGTGCGGCACCACGATCGGCCCGATCACCGCCGCCCGCCACGGCATCCAGACGGTCGACATCGGCGTGGCCATCCTCTCGATGCACAGCGCCCGCGAACTGTGCGGCGCGGACGACCCGTACCTCCTGGCCAACACGATGGTCGCGTTCCTGGAGAACTAGCCCGCTAGCCCTGCCGGGCCGCCCCCTCGCCGGGGGCGGCCCGGACCTTCGTGGGTTCCAGGGCGGACCAGCCCTTGGCGGTCGGGGTGAAGACCACTCCGCCCGCCACCAGGAAGCCGGGCGGGCCGTCCGGGCCCGGCCGGACGCCGCCGGGGACGGTGAAGCGGGCGGTCTCCTGGTGGGTGACCAGGTCGATCACCAGCCCCGAGGACCGGCAGCGCACGTACGCCAGCCCGTCGGTCACCACCACCGCGTTCGCCGCTTCCGGGCGGTCCGGGTCGGTGCAGTCCTGCGCCAGCGGGACCCGCCACACGGCCCCGCCGGACTGCTGGTCGAGCTCCATGAACGCCGGCTCGCCCCCCGACGCGGTCGCCATCAGGAACACCTTGCCCCCGGCCACGGCCGGCCCCGACAGGGTGGTCCCGGCGTACGGGATGTCCGCGGTCCTGCGCCACCCCGGATCACCACGCAGCACACCCGCCCCGTTCTCCTTGTTGCAGAGGAACACGACCCCGCCGGACGCTTCCTGTTCCAGCGTCAGCCCGCGCGTCTCACAGCTCCCGGGCATCGCGAACTCGGTGCCGTCCTCGGGGGTCCCGAACGGCAGCTTCTTCCCGGTGGCCCCGTCGAGGGCGGTCACGAAGCTCTGGAACCCCATGTCGGCCTTCTGGGACCGCCCTTGGACGTACACCCGGTCCCCGGCCACCCGCAGCGCCGGGTAACCGTCCGCGGACCCGGACACCCGCTGCTGCCACAGGAGCTTGCCGTACCGCGTCTCCAGGGCGGTGACCGTGCCGGACGCACTGACCGCGAACACCCGGCTGCCGTCGGCGTCCAGCACCGGCCGCCGCAGCGGCTCCTTGGTGGGGAACTCCCAGCGCTCGCCCTCGACGAGGTCAACCGCCGTGAACCCCTTGCGGCCGAGCGCGATCACCGTGTGGGACCCGGCGGTCGCACCGGGAACCACCAACGGGCCCTGCCCGTCCACGAAGTCGTCCAGCAGCTGCCCCCACAGCAGCTCGCCGGTCGCCGCGTCGAACCGGCTCAGCCCGTCCCCCAGAGAGCCGTTGGGGCTGCGGGACGTACACACCAGCGAGGATTGCGCGTACACGCAGGACCCCTCGTCCTTCGCGCCGTTCCAGGCCCGCCAGCCGGCGGGGCGCCGGGCGGGCGAGTCCGCGTAGGCCCTGCTGCCGGCGGGGTTTCCGCCGTCGGTGGCCACGTACGGGGCGAGGGCCCCGGTGACGTTCGGCCGTGCGGGCGCGGACGTGGCCCCCTCGGGTGTCCGGGAGGGGCCGGCGGACGTCCGGGGCCCCGTCGCGTCGTTCCCGGGGCGCCCGTGCTCCTGGGAGAGCCGCAGGTAGGTCCCGCCGCCCGCCAGCAGTACGACCGCGAGCAGCCCGGCGAACAGTGCGCGCCGCCGCGGCCGCCCGGTCCGTACGGGCGGCACGGACGTCGCGTCCCCCTGCGGTCCGGTCTGCGCCGCACGGTCCTCGCCCTCGCGGAGCGGGGCTTCCCAGTCGGCCGCCGGGATCTCCGCCAGCGCGGCCAGCAACTCGTCCGGCCCCGGCCGGGCCTCCTCCTCCTTGGCCAGACAGGCCCCGACCACCGCCCGCAACGAATCGGCCAGCTCCGCGATGTCCGGCTCCTGCGACACCACCCGGTACGCCGTCATGTAGTGCGAATCCGCGTCGAAGGGCCCCCGCCCGGTCACCGCGAACACCAGCACCGACCCCAGCGAGAACACGTCCGACGACGCCCGCACCCGGGCCGGCGCCGACAACTGCTCCGGCGACATGTAGGGCGGCGTCCCCAGCACCTGACCCGTCGACGTCAACGTCTGCCGGCCCGCCGCCCGCGAGATCCCGAAATCGATCACCCGCGGCCCGTCGTCCGTCAACATGACGTTCTCCGGCTTCAGATCCCGGTGGACCACCCCCGTGGTGTGCAGCTCGCGCAACGCCTCCACCAGCCCCAGCGCCAGCACCCGCAGCGAACTCCCGCGCAACGGCCCGTCCGCCTTCACCCGGGCACCCAGCGTCCGCCCCGGCACCAACTGCGTCGCCATCCACGGCCGCACCGCATCCGGATCGGCATCCACCACCGCGGCGGTGAAGGCCCCGCTCACCCGCCGGGCCGCCGCCACCTCCTGCCGGAACCTCGACCGGAACTCCGGGTCGTCGGCGAACTGCTGGTGCACCAGCTTCACCGCGACCAGCCGGCCCGAAGCCGCCCGCCCCGAATACACCGTCCCCATCCCACCGGATCCCAGCCGACCGGTCAGGACATACCCGCCGATCGTCCGCGGATCCCCGTCCCGCAGTGTCATCTCCCGCCCCATCCACCCCTGTAAGTCAGTCGGCGGCACCCTATCCCGGACCTGGGGAAACGTAAGGAGGCGAGGGGGGCCGCCGGGCGGCCGCCCCTCGCCGCGGGGGCACCGCTCGGCGCTACCCGTCCATCCCGGCGAGGACCAGGGGGAGCCGGGCGACGCCCTGCGCGGTGATCCGGACCGGGACCCCCCAGTCCTGCTGGTGGACGTGGCAGGCCGGGTACTCGTTCTCCGGGTCGTCGTCGCAGGAGGCCGCCATCGCCGAGACGTGCAGGACGCCCTCGGTGAGTTCCGGGTTCAGTCCGAGCTCCCGGAAGAGGTCGGTCCCGGCGCCGTCCCCCGCCACCAGCAGCTCGGGCGGGGTCGAGGAGACCAGCAGGCGGGTGGAGGGGCCGTAGCGGGTGTCGAGCTTCTGACCGCTCGGGGCCTGGAAGACGATGTCGAGGCGGAGCGTGCCGGGAGCGACCTCGGTCGCGGCCCGCTGCGTCCGGTGGGCGACCGCGTCCACCCGGACGGCCTCCTCGGGAAGCCGCAGCCGGGTCAGCCGGTGCCGGGCGGACTCCACGACCACGATGTCCTCACCGACGAGCACGGCGTCGCTGGGCTCGCGCAGATCGGTGGCCAGTGTGGTGACCTGCCCGGTCGCGGGGTCGTAGCGCCGCAGGGCGTGGTTGTACGTGTCGCACACCGCGACCGACCCGTCGGGCAGCGCGGTGACGCCGAGCGGGTGCTGGAGCAGTGCCTGGGCGGCGTCGCCGTCCCGGTGCCCGAAGTCGAACAGTCCGGTGCCGACGGCGGTGGTGACGGCGTAGCCGGCGTCGGTGGGGTGGACGTACCTGATCGCGCTGGTCTCGGAGTCGGCGATCCACAGCCGGTCCTCGGTGGCCGCGAGCCCGGACGGCTGCGCGAACCAGGCCTCGGCGGCCGGCCCGTCGTGCAGCCCCTCGTTGGTGGTCCCCGCGGCCAGGGCGACGGTGCCGCTCTCCGGATCCCAGGTCCACAGCTGGTGGACACCGGCCATGGCGATCCACACCCGGCCCTGCCACCAGGCCACGTCCCACGGCGAGGACAGGTCCACCTCCAGGGCCGGGCCGGAGGTCGGGGAGCCCTGCCACCACTGTCGGCCGGTCCCCGCGACGGTCTCCACGGCCCCGGTCACGGGGTCGAAGCGGCGCAGCGCGTGGTTGACGGTGTCGGCGACGACCACGGACCCGTCGGGCAGCAGCGCGAGGCCCTGCGGCTCGCTGAAGCTCCCGGCGGTGAACCCGCGCTCCCCGCTCCCGATCCGCCGTACGACGCCCTCCCCGTCGGGGGACAGCTCCACCAGCTGGTGCCGGGTCGTGTCGGAGACCAGGAGGTTCCCGGACGGCAGCACGAGCGCCTTCCCGGGGAACCGCAGATCCCCCGCCACAGGCTCGGGAGCCACGTACGGCCCGTCCCCGCGCCGCAGCGTCCCCTTGGCCTCGTGCTCGGCCTCGAGCTCCTCCACGAGCCGCGCGATGGCGTGCGCGTGCCCTTCCCCGGCGTGCTGCGCGACGACGTACCCCTCGGGGTCGATCACGACGAGCGTGGGCCAGGCGCGGACGGCGTACTGCTTCCAGGTCGCGAGCTCGGGGTCGTCGAGCACGGGGTGGTGCACCTCGTACCGCTCGACGGCGTCGACGACGGCGGCGTGATCGGCCTCGTGCACGAACTTCGGCGAGTGCACGCCGACGATCACGACGGTGTCGCGGTGCTTCTCCTCCAGCTCGCGCAACTCGTCGAGGACGTGCAGGCAGTTCACACAGCAAAAGGTCCAAAAATCGAGGACAACAATCCGCCCTCGCAGGTCGGCGAGGGTGTACGGCTTCCCACCGGTGTTCAGCCAGCCCCCCTTGCCGATCAGCTCGGGGGCACGGACACGGGCACGGCGGGGCGCGGGCGCGGGGGTGTGCGCCGGGGCGGCATCGTTCATGCTTCAAGCTTGCCATCCGGGTATGAACACCGGATCACGCGCGTACGACGAGGCCCGCGGCGAGCTCCAGGCCGGTCCGGCGTCAGGCTCCGAAGGAGCGCAAGGAGCGGACCAGGGCTTCCACGAAGGTGTCCTGGACCTCGGGCGGCAGGAGCTCCAGGGAGAGGTACGGGTTGAGGTCTTCCAGTTCGACGAGGAGGAGTTCGCCGGAGGGGGCGCGGCAGGCGTCCACGCGCTGGATGCCGTGGTCGAGGGTGTTCCAGGCGATGAAGCCCTCGGCGAAGGACAGGTCGGCGGGGGTGGGGGCGTAGGGGACCAGGTCCCAGCGGCGGTCCGGGTCGGGGGCGTACAGGGCGTACTGGAAGGCGTCGTCGACGAAGTAGAAGGACACCTCGTACGCGAAGTCCACGCGAGGCTGGATCAGGAACTCCCCCGGCGCGCAGTCCGGGTGCGGGGTGAAGGTCAGGCCTATCGAGTCCGCTCCCTGTTTGGGCTTCACCGCGTACGAGGGGGAGGGCGGCAGGAGCGACAGGCGTGCCGGGTCGTCGACCGTCGGGATGACCGGGTGGCCGGCGGCGGTCAGGTCGAGGAGGTACTGCTTGCCCGCCATGTCGCCGCGGCCGGTGAGCGGGTTGTAGACCCGGGTGCCCGCCGTCAGCGCCGCCGCGCGGAAGGAGTCGTAGGCCTGCTGGTAGTGGAGGACCGGGCCGCTGTTGCGGACGATCACCGTGTCGAAGGCCGGGAGCAGGGCCTCGGCGTCCAGCGGGTGGCACAGGGCCAGGGCGAAGTGCTCGCGCAGGCGCGAGGTGAGGAGGATGTCCTCGTCGCAGTAGCGGCGGCCGCGGGCCGGGTACGCCAGGTCGGTCACGTAGAGGAGTGGCATGAGGGGAACCTATCGCGGGCAGCGATGACGGCATGAAATACCTGGTTCGGGACAAACTGCTGGCCATCGGGGACGACTACTGGATCGAGGACGAGAACGGCCGGCCCGCCTTCCTCGTCGACGGGAAGGCGCTGCGCTTCCGCGACACCCTGGAGCTGAAGGATCCGGACGGTCGGATCCTGATCACGCTGCGGGCGAAGATGTTCAGCCTGCGCGACGCGATGACGCTGGAGCGGGACGAACAGCGGCTCGCGGTGATCCGGAGGAAGCGGTTCTCCCTGCTGCGCAACCACTTCCTCGTGACCCTGAACGAGGGCACCGAGCTCGACATCAGCGGCCGGATCCTGGACCGGGAGTTCAAGGTCGAGTACGACGGGGAGCTCCTCGCGCTGATCTCCCGCCAGTGGTACCGGGTCCGCGAGACGTACGCCGTCGACGTGATCCGCGAGGACGCGGACGCCTCGCTGCTGATCGCCGTCGCCGTGTGCGTGATCCGGATGGCCGAGAAGGAGCGGGAGCCGGAGGAGGAGGACTAGCCGGGCGGCTCAGCCGCAGCCACCGCGGCCGCGCTCCTTCACCGGGCCCGCGCCCGGGACGCGGGCGCGGGCCTCGCGCAGGACGGCCCGGCCCGCGGGGTCGAGGGCCTCGTCGTACGTGACCACCAGCCGGGTCCCGGAGCCGAGGCCGGACTGGCTGATGCCCGTCACGCCGTACGTCCGGAGGTCCCCGCCCGGGCCGGCGCCGTCCGTGCCGTACAGGCTGCCCGGGATCTCCACGGCGTAGCTGTGCGAGGGCTTCAGCCAGATGTCGTGCCGCTGTCGCAGCACCAGGAGACCCGACCGCCTCACCGCCCCAGGCGGCGGTCCTTCAGGGCGGGGAACTGCTCGCGCGTCTCGGCGACCTTCTTCGGATCGAGCTCCACCGTCAGCACGGCCTCCCCCGGGCCCGCCTCCGCCAGGACCTCGCCCCAGGGGTCGACGACCAGGCTGTGGCCGGCCTGCTCCACGCCCCCGTTGGTGCCCGACGACCCGCAGGCGAGGACGTAGGCCTGGTCCTCGACGGCGCGGGCCCGGTTCAGCAGCGTCCAGTGGCCCCGGCGGCGGGCCGGCCAGCCCGCGGACACGACCAGCGTCGTCGCCCCGGCGTCGACCAGGCCGCGGAACAGCTCCGGGAAGCGCAGGTCGTAGCAGGTGGCGAGGCCGAGGGTCTGCTCCGGCAGGGCGACGGTGGTCAGGGATTCACCGGCGGACATCAGGACGGCCTCGCCCTGGTCGAAGCCGAAGCGGTGGATCTTGCGGTACGTGGCGGCGAGCTCGCCCGTCGGGGAGAGGACGAGGGCGGTGTTGTAGAGCGAGCCGTCGCCGGCGCGCTCCACGAAGGAGCCGGCGTGCAGCCACACCCCGGCGTCGCGGGCCGCCGCGGACATGGCCTCGTAGGTCGGTCCGTCCAGCGGCTCCGCCTCCGTCTCGAACTGCTCGTAGGCGAAGGCGCCCACGGTCCACAGTTCGGGCAGGACGACGAGGTCCGAAGTGGACTGCTCGCGTACGAGGTCGGCGGCCCGGGAGCGGCGGGAACCCACCGACTCCCCCTCATTCACCGCGATTTGGATCAGGGAAGCGCGCACAGTACCACCGTCCTGGCTTTCAAGCCGTCAACTCGGGCCTACGATCGTCACACGAAAGCACTGCCGGGGTGCTCACCGGCAGCGTAGTTTTGAAGCCATTGCACAAGCTTCCAGAACGCGCCAACGCGCCAATGAACAGCACGCGAGGGGTCCCGTTGACCGTCCATCCGCATCCGAGTCTTCAGCCCTATGCCGACGCGTGGACCCACTCCATCGAGGCGATATCCGAGCTGGTCCTCCCGCTGACGGAGGGCGAGTGGAGCCGGGCGACGCCCTGCCCCAACTGGTCCGTGCGTGATGTCGTGTCACACATCATCGGCATTGAATGCGAGCAGCTCGGCGACCCGCGGCCGATCCACACCCTGCCGAGGGACCTGCGGCACGTGGTCGACGAGTTCACCCGCTACATGGAAGTACAGGTCGACGTACGGCGTCACCACACCGCTCCTGAGATGACCTCGGAGCTGGAGTACACGATCATCCGCCGCTCGCGGCAGCTGCGGAACGAGAAGCGGGATCCGGACACCGTGATCCGCGGACCGCTGGGCGAGCCCGCGACCCTCGAGCACTCGCTGCGGCTGCGCGCCTTCGACGTGTGGATCCACGAACAGGACCTGCGCGCGGCGCTGGGCGTGCCGGGCAACTGGGACTCCGCCGGCGCCCACGTGGCCCGGGACGTGCTGCTCGCCGGGCTGCCGAAGGTGGTCGCGAAGAAGGCGGGCGCGCCCGCGAACTCGGCCGTGGTCATCGACGTGCACGGGGCACTGGAATTCATGCGGACCGTACGGGTGGACGCGGAGGGGCGAGGCACCATCGACAAGGCCCCCTCGCTGGGCCCCGCGGTGACGCTGACGCTGGACTGGGAGACCTACGTACGGCTCGCGGCCGGGCGGGTACGGGCGCACACCGTCGCCGACCGGGTCAAGGTGGAGGGGGACCAGGCGCTGGCGGAGGCCATCCTGGCCCACTTCGCCGTGACGCCGTAGCCCCCCTTGCCCGCGCGCATTCGGAGCCGGCCGCGGACGTCACCGCGCCGGGCGCGGGTCGGCAGGGGTGCTGACGGGGTCGCCGACGGGGTGGCCGGCCCCGGACACGGCCACGGCGGTGGCAGCGGACACCGGGGCCGGCCCAGCGGCGGTCGCAAGCGTCCGGGGCGAGGGCGGTGACGGGGCCAGGGACGGCGACGAGGGCAGCGGCGGCTGTCCCACCCGCTCGCGTTCGCGGGCCAGGGCCCGGCCGCGCAGGCGCAGGATCTGGGTGATGCCCACGAGTTCCAGGACGAAGACCGAGGAGAACGCGACGCGGTAGTTGTCACCCGTGGCGTCGAGCAGCAGGCCCACCACCAGCAGGGTCGTCATCGAAGCGATGAAACCGCCCATGTTGGTGATTCCGGAGGCCGTGCCCTGACGCTCCGCCGGGTTGGCGGGGCGGGCGAAGTCGAAGCCGATCATCGACGCCGGACCGCAGGTGCCCAGCACCAGGCAGAGACCGACCAGCAGCCACATCGGCGCGTGGTCCCCGGGGTAGGCCAGGACCGAGCCCCACAGCAGTGCGGTGAGGGCGACCGTGCCGAGCGCGAGCGGGATCCGCGACGACTGCCGCCGGCCGACGACCTGTCCGTAGACGAGGCCGAGCGCCATGTTCGAGGCGACCACGAGCGTCAGCAGCCCGCCCGCGGTGGTCCGCGTGAGCCCCTGCGCCTCGACGAGGAACGGCATCCCCCACAGCAGCAGGAACACCATCGCCGGGAACTGCGTCGTGAAGTGCACCCACAGGCCGAGCTTGGTGCCGGGCTCCTTCCAGGATTCGGAGATCTGGCGCCGCACGAATCCCCCCGCGCCGGAGCCTCCTGCCGCGGCGGCCGCCGACGGCGCGGGCCCGTACCCCTCGGGGTGGTCGCGCAGGAACAGCACGAGCGGGACCAGGACGACCAGTCCCGCCACGGCGCTGCCCGCGAACGCCGGGATCCAGCCGACCCCGTGCAGGACCGGCGCGAGCACCAGCGTGGAGACCAGGTTGCCCGCCATCCCGACCAGCCCGGCCAGCTGCGCCATCAGCGGGCCCCGCCGGGCCGGGAACCAGCGCGTCCCCAACCGCAGTACGGAGATGAAGGTCATGGCGTCACCGCAGCCCAGCAGGGCGCGGGCGGCCAGGGCCATCCCGTAGGAGGGGGAGAGCGCGAAACCGATCTGGCCGGCGGTGAAGAGCACGGCGCCGAGCGTCAGCACCTTCTTGGTGCCGAGCCGGTCCACCATCAGGCCGACGGGTATCTGCATGCCCGCGTAGACCAGCAGCTGGAGGAGGGAGAAGGTGGACAGCGCGGAGGCGTTCACGTGGAAACGGTCCGCGGCCTCCAGCCCGGCGACGCCGAGGCTGGTGCGGAAGATGACCGCCACGAAGTAGACGGCGACACCGATCGACCAGACGAGCACGGCCCTGCGACCGCCCGGCGGGTCCTTGACGACAGCGGCGGGGGCGGCGGAGACGGCCGGGCTCATCGGGCGGACCCCCGCACCAGTTCCGCGACCCGGCCCACATGCGCCCCTACCGCCGCGGCGGCCGTCTCCGCGTCGCCCGCGCGCAGTGCGTCGAGGATCTCCGCGTGCTCGGCCAGCGTGCGCTCCACCCGGTCGGGGTGGGCGTGCAGCAGGGCCACGCCCATCCGCAACTGGCGGTCGCGCAGCTGGTCGTAGAGGCGCGACAGGATCTGGTTGCCGGCACTGCGCACGATCTCCGCGTGGAAGGCCCGGTCGGCGGCCATCATCGCCCCGAGCTCGCCCGCGGCGCCGAGCCGGCGCTGATCCTCGACCAGTTCCGCGAGCCGCTCCAGCAGTCCGGCCGGGGCGGGCACGGCCCTGCGCACGGTGAACTCCTCGATCAGCAGCCGGGTTTCGATCACGTCGGCGATCTCCTGGGCCGAGACCGCGAGGACGAGCGCGCCCTTCTTCGGGTACAGCTTCAGCAGGCCCTCGGTCTCCAGCCGCAGCAGCGCCTCGCGGACCGGCGTGCGGGAGACCCCGACGGCCTCGGCGAGCTCGCCCTCCGTCAGCAGGATCCCGCCCTCGTAGCGGCGGTCGAGCACGCCCTGCTTGACGTGTTGGTAGACGCGTTCGGCGGCGGTCACTGCGGTACTGACGGATGACATGGGCACAGCATAGATACAACAGAGGTGCAAGCCGGGGGCCGTCCACGATGTGGACCTTCACCCCTGCGGCGCCGACACGGTCACTTCCAGGAGGAACTCGTCGTACGGGGCCCCGTCCGGATACGGCGGCCGGACCTGCGCGAAGCGGATCCGGGCCGAGCCGCCGGCCAGCCCGCGCACGACGTACACGCGCTCGACGGTCGCCCCGGGCAGTGGTGGCTCCGCGGCGGCGGGCGGCGGGCCCTCCACCACCGAGACGGCTTCGGCGTCCCCGGTCACCCACCAGGTCCAGACGTAGCCGCGCGCACCGCGCCCGGTGAGCCGCAGCTCGTACGGCTCACCGGGCGCCAGCACCACCTCGCGCACCTCCACGCGGACTCCTCTCCGCACGGCCCCGGGCCGGCCTAGGCCGGCCCGATCACCGCCCCCTCGTGCCAGCCCGCCTCGTCGCGCCAGTAGTGCTGGAGCATGCGGTCGGCGCGCAGGACGATCACCTCCAGGTTGAACCCGAAGCTGCCCTGCAGCATCCCGGTGACGGCGAGCACGTCGTGGCCGAAGACCGCGGAGCGCTGCCAGGCGGCCCCGCCCGCGTTGCCGCGCCACCAGTGCTCCACGCGGCCGTCCGGTCCCGTCACGCACAGCTCGTAGTTCCCGGCGGTGTCCTCGTCGGCCGCCCCGTACTGCGCCTCGACCAGGCAGGGGGCCGAGGTGATCCCGCTGCCGAAGATCTCGCCGGGACGCCAGAGGAACCCGTTCGGGTCGTCCCGCCACCACAGCTGCATCCGGCCGTCGGTGCGGGTGGCGACCAGGTCGAGGTGGCGGGAGCGGGTCTGGATCAGCGCCGGGCCGTAGTGGGCGATGCCGGAGGCGAAGCGGCCGCCGTCGTTCCAGGTCCAGGGGGCGCCGTTGATCCGCCACCAGTGGTTCAGGCGGCCGTCGGCGGTGCGGACGACCACCTCGAAATTGCCCGGCGCCCCGTAGTCGCTCTGGATGAAGGCCGGGGTCGATCCGACCGCCGCGTCGCCGGGACCGAACGCGCCGCCGTCGCGCCAGGCACCGCCGGACTGCTCGTAGTACCAGTGGCGCAGCCGGCCGCCGGTGGTGACGTGCAGGGACTCCATGTTCCGGTTGTACGTGGTCCCCGTGAAGGCGGGCTGGCCGGAGGCGTCGGAGGCGAAGGCCCGGGCACGGACCCACGCGAAGGGGGCGTCGCCCTCGCGCCACCAGTGCTGGAGGGAGCCGCCGGCGGTGATCGCCGCCATCTCGAAGTTGCGGTGGGCGCGGCCGTTGCCGCTCTCGTAGACGTTCCCGGTGTGCAGGCGGCGCTTGCTCCACGGGTCGATGTTGGTGCCCACGAGTCCGCACTTGGCCCAGTGGTCTATCCGTACCTCGCCGTACGCGATCCGGCCGTGGCCGCCCACGTGGTAGCCGGTCCCCCAGGAGTTCTTGAACAGCCAGCAGCCGGCCGCGTCGTCGTAGCCGGTGATCAGGACGCAGTGACCGCCCGCCAGCCGGTCGCTGGTGCGGTGGTAGACGCCGGATCCGAGACCGAAGAAGTCGTCGTACACGTCGAAGCAGGCGGTCAGCGGGCCGACCGTGTCCAGCCACACCTTCTGCTGCTCCACGTCGCCGAGGCGGACGTGCTCGGGGATGCGGACGGTACGGCCGGAGCGGTCCCAGCTCGGCATGTACTCGGCCCGCCAGGCCTCGCGGCGGTCCGCGGGCGTTCCGGGCGGCGGCGGCGAGTAGGGCCAGCAGCCCGGATCGGCGAGACCTCCGTTGGTCCGGATCCAGTCCAGCGCCGACTCGGGACTGCCCGTCTGCCCGCAGGGGGCCTTCAGCCCGTCGTGCACGTCCCCCTCGGACCGCTCGGCCCATACGTGGTGCTCGATGCGGGCCATCGACTCCACCAGGCCGGCCGCCCCGAACGCCCAGCAGGAGCTGCACGGGTCCTGGTCCTTCACCTTGGTGATCCAGGGCCAGCCCCAGCGACTGCGCCAGTCCACGGCCACCGGCCGGGCAGCAGCCGGGCCCCCCGTGCCCGGCAGCAGCCCGTGCGCCGCCCTGCGCCGGGTGAGGTGCGGATTGCCGCTCGCCGGGCCGATGAGCCGCCGCAGGTCCACGGCCGGCACGGCCTCGGCGGTCGTCAGGGCGGCCCCCGCTGCCAGGCCCAGCGCGGGCCTCGGTACGGGATCGTCGTCGGCGAGGTGTTCGCTCACGGACCAGCGCGCGCCCCTGGCCACGAGGTGCGCGCGCAGCTCGCCCGCCGACTGGACGTGCTGCTCCGACTGCTCCGGCATGCCGGCCCCCCAATGCAACCGTACGGATCCGAGCCCCGGGAGCGTCCACCTGGCCGGAGGGCGCGTCAAGGGGGTCCGTACGGTCGCGCGGCGGCACGCCGGTCGCACGCCGGAGCGCGGGCCGCCTACTCGACGGGGAGGGCGGGCGCGGGCACCGGGAGCTCCGGGACCGGAAGGTCCGGGACCGGGAGCGTGGGCAGGCCGGGCAGGCCGAGTCCGGTGAGCAGGGCGACGAGGGCGGCGACCAGGTCGGTCAGCACATCGGTGGCCTTGGCCTTGGCATCGGTGGAGCACCCGCAGGGCCCGGCGGCCTTGTGGAGGCCGTCCACGGAGCTCTTGAGCTTGTCGATCGCGCCGGTGGCCAGGTCCAGCGGTCCGCCGGCGGCCTTGCGGGCGGCCACGGGGAGCGCGACGGGCAGCTTCGGAGCCTCGAGCGGGAGCTTCGGTGCCTCCACGGGCAGCTTCGGCGTCTCCACTGGCAGCTTAGGCGTCTCCACCGGGAGCTTCGGCGCGTCCACCGGCGGCACCGGTACGGGCAGGGCCGGGGTGGCGGGCAGGCCCTTCTTCAGCTCCGCGAGCGCCGCGTCGACCTTCTCCTTCAAGGCCGCCAGGTCCGCCTCCGGGACCTTGCCGTCGGGGGACTTGAGGACGGCGGCCAGCAGATCGGTGACGGGCCTGAGCACCCCGCCGACGGCGGCCAACGACTGGACCTGGGCGAGCAGCGCCTCGGTCCCGGGGATGGCCTTCCCGGCCGGAGCGGCCGCCGCGGCCTGCGGCTTGCCGGACTCGGCGGTGGCCGATGCCAGACCGGGGGACACGGTCAGCAGGGTCAGGCACAGGGCAGCGGGGATGGTGTAGCGGGTGATGCGGTGCAACGGATCTCTCCTGTCGGAGGGCCACGGCAGTGGCCGGGAACGTGGGGACATGGGCAGGGGACGTGCCCACGTCCACTCACCGACACCCCGTCACTGCCCGCAACCCGAGCCCCGGTTGCGCCGGGCATGACACGCCGGGCAACCGGCCTACACACGTCCCTGACCTGCGGGGACACCGTCACCCTCGGGCGATGCACCGTCAGGCGGGCGATCCGGCCCCGGCGCCGGGGACACCACGAGGCCGACGGTCAGCCGCTACGGCGCCCGAGGTCAGCCGCTACGACACCGACGGTCGGCCACTGCGGACCCCGCCCCCGAGGCCGGCCGTTACGACGCCAACGCCTGGCCGCCGATGTCCGCCGCTCCGGCCAGCTGGCCCCGCCACCACGCCTCCGCCTCGCCGGCCCCCATCGCCCCCCAGTCCGGGGTCCGCTCCACCTGGGCCCGCCCCAGCCGCCGGGCCAGAGCCACCAGCTCCCGCCCCGCCCCGCCGCGGGCGTCCTGGTAGCCGGCCAGCAGTTCGTCCCACGAGCCGGCCCGGCGCCACGCCGCCTCGAAGGCACTCGCGTCCTGCAGCGCCTTGGCCGCCCCGCTGGTGTTGTGCGGGCGCACCACGGACGCGGCGTCCCCGGCGAGCAGGCAGCGGCCCGCGGTGGTGCGGGCGGTCTCCAGGTCGTAGATGGGCTGGACGAAGACGTGCTCCGGATCCGTCAGCCCGAGCACCCTGCCCCAGTACGGCGGGAACTCCCGCTCCAGCAACTCCGCCAGATGCGATGCCAGTTCACCGCTCACCGTGCCCGGCGGGAAACTCGTCGGGTCGTCCAGACGCAGCCCGGCCGCGGGCGGCGGGACCGCGTACAGCACCCAGTTGACCCGCAGCCCGCCGTCCGGCCCCGGGATCCGGTAGATCACGCAGCTCCCGCCGAGGAAGCACACCGTGCTCACCGCGTCGGCGGGCCAGTCGGCGCCGCCCGCCGCCGGGGAGTCCAGCCGCCGGGCGTCGAAGTGCCCGCGCCAGCAGACGTACCCGGCGTACACCGGCCGGGACCCGGGGCAGACCGCCTCGCGCACCACCGAGCGGTAGCCGTCGGCGCCGACCGCGAGGTCGCAGCGCTCCACCGCCCCGCCTGCCAGCCGCACCTCGGCTCCGCCGGCCGTCCGCGCCACCGACGTGACGCCCTCGCCCTGCCGGTAGACCACCGAATCGGGGGTCGCCTCCCGCAGCCCGCGCCACAACAGGCCCCAGTGGTAGGAGTGGAACGGGAACGGCTGCTCCCAGATCACCCGGCCGGCCGGGCCCACCGCCGCGTCCCGAACCACCCAGCGCCGCCGGGCCAGCGGATGCGCGGGGATCCCGGCGGGCAGCGCCCCGGTCGCCGTGAGTTCGGCGGCGCGGTCGTTGTGGACGCACAGCCCGATCCCGCGGTCCGCGAGCCGTCCGCGCGTGCGCTCCAGCACCACCACCCCGGCCGCCCCGGCCCGCGCGGCCGCCGAAGCGAAGGCGAGCCCCGCGATGGAGCCGCCGATCACCGCGACCGTACCCGTACCGCTCCGCATGGCCGCTCCCTCTGCCGCGACGAGTCCCCCGGGGCCCGACACCTTACTGGCGTTCCGGGTGCGGGCGAACCGTGCGGATCCGGCCACGGGTGCGCGGAGGCGGGATCAGCCGGCCGGCCGCCTCCACCCGTCGTCAGCCGTCGTTGTCACCTGCCGTCGACTCGCTCCCCGTCGTCAGCCGCCACCTGACTTCCCCGTCGTGCCACTGGCCGGTGGGGGTGAGCCCGGCCGCGGCGGCGACCGCGGCGGACGCCGTGTGGTCGGGGTGGATGTGGGCGACGACCGTGCGCACCCCGGCCGTCGTGAGCCAGGAGACCAGGGCGCGGGTCGCCTCGGTGGCGATGCCGCGCCGCTGCCAGGGGGTCCCCACGACCCAGGCGATCTCGGCGAGGCCTCCGCGGTCGTCGGCGGAGACCGTGGCCTGGACCGTGCCGGTCAGGCAGCCCGCCGCGTCGAGCCGGATCACCCAGTTGCACCAGGACACGGCGGGGTCCGGCGAGCCGGCGACCAGCCGTTCGTACCGTGTGCGCAGGGCCTGCGGGGTGAGCGGAGTGCCTCCGATGAAGCCGTGCAGGTCCGGGTCGCCGAGTACGGCGGCCATCTCCTCGGCGTGCGCTGCCCGCAGGGGAAGCAGCGTCAGGCGGTCGGTTCGGACAGCGCCCGGTTCAAGGTTCTCCACCCGCACAGTAGATCCGACACGGGCCGAACTGGCGCTCGGAGGGGCCGGATAAGGTCTCCCCATGGGGACCTGGACCGCTCCGAGCGCGATCGAGCGAGAGCTGTACGAGGCGAAGGCGCGCGGCGACTGGCCGGGCTACCTCGACGCCCTCGCCCGCAGCGAGCTGTTCCTGCCGCAGTACCGCGCGCAGGTCGACGCCGAGCCCACGCAGGCCCGTTTCCACCCCACCTCCGACCGCAGCGGCCTCGTCGTCCTCACGCGCGGCATGCTGCCCGCGCCCGACCCCCACACCGTGTACCTCCCCCGGTCCCTCGCCTGGTTCGCGAACGCCTGGGACTCCGCCGACCCGCCCCACCTCGCCGTGAACCCCGGCTCCCCCGTCCAGGCCTACCTCACCACCACCCCCGCCGACCGTGTCCGCTGGCGCGCCCACTGGGACGCCGTCGCCCCGGTCTGGGGCCTCGCCCCCGGAGCCGTGCACTCCCTGCACACCGGCGGACCGCTCCACGGTCCCGTCGCGCACGGACTGGCCGTCGGCGCCCATCTGGCCGTCTCCAACGGGGAGTTCTGGAACGCGATCGCCTACCACGGCAACGGCTACACGCGCGAACGCGAGCGCCTGCGCCAGAGCTGGGGCATCACCACGTCCGAGGGCTGGCACGAGGTCCTGCGCGGGCTGCTCGGCGCCGAAATGGTCAGCCCCGTCTGGGAGTTCGCGCTGCGCGTGCGGCGCGTCCTCGCCTCCGACTTCGCCGGCCCCGTCGATGTCGAGCACTGGCGGCACGCCGCCGCCTCCACCCTGCGCCGCAGCGCCGAACGGGCCGCCGAACCGCAGCTCACCCCCGACGGGGTCACCGTCACCGAGCCGCGCCCCACCGCCGAGGTGGAGGGCGAGGTCGCGGGCGTGCAGCGGCTGATCGGCCGGATCGCCCGCTACGAGCAGCGCTTCCGCGCGGACGGACTGCTCGCCGAGGGGGACTGGGTCCGCTCCGTCGAGGGCTGGGACTACGGCCGGGCCTCCCAGATGGCCCGCTGGGGCCTGGGCGCCCGCTACGGCACGCTCGCCGAGGCCGAACGCGGCGTACTGCGCGCCGGGCAGGCCGCGCGCGGGGCGTACCGCTCCTGGGAGGAGTTCTCCGCCGGTTACGCGCTGGGGCGGTGCCTGCACTTCGACGAGGAGGAGTTCGGCGAGTGGTACGCGGGCACGCTCGCCACGCACCTCACCCTGACCACCGACCCGGCCGGCCCCTGGCGCAACATCCCCTGGCGGGGACTCGCCTAGGACTGCCGCCGGAGAGCCGGACGGTCGTGGTCGGTGTCGCGGTCGCGGTCGCGGTCGTGCGGGAGCCGCGCATGGGTGACCAGCCGCAGCAGCCATTCCACCGGGCCGTACCGGTAGCGGGCCATCAGGCGCTTGCTGAGGGCGAGTTGGGCTCCGTACAGCGCGAGCGCGCCGAGTACGACGACGGCCGCGCCGAGCCGGTCGTACAGGGCGAGGCCGTAGGCGGTGAAGACGAGGGCCATGGCGAGGGACTGGCTCAGGTAGTTCGTCAGGGCCATCCGGCCGGCGGGGGCGAGGAGCGCCGCGACGCGTGCTCCCCGGGCCGTCCTCATCAGGAGGAGCATCCCGCAGACGTAGGCGGCGGTCAGGGCGGGGGCCGTGACCGTTCCCACCATCGCGGAGGGCAGCGCCCATCGGGGGTCGAGCGGACCGACGGCGGTCAGGGCCATGAGGACGCTGCCGGGCAGGCCCACGGCCGCACCGAACAGGCAGATGCGGCGCAGCCGCGCCCCGTGGTCTCCCGTGCCGGTGAGCAGACGCCGCTTGCCGCAGTACAGACCGGCCAGGAAGGCCGCCAGGACCAGGCCGCCCATCAGCGGTACGGCGAGGAGCGCGTCGGGGAGCTGGCCGATGTTGGCCCGTACGACGGAGGCGGCGTCGCCGCGGTAGTCGGCGACCAGTCGGGGGAAGTCCGCCGCGAGTTCGGCGTCCACTCCGTCCGCCTCGGCCTCCGGCACGAACAGGGACAGCAGACCCATGAGGAGCAGGAGGGCGCTCGCGCAGCCGTAGACGATCCGGGCGGCGCGCAGGGCCGTCCGGGCCGAACAGCCGCGTGCGGCGATCAGGATCAGGCCCAGCGTCCCGTAGGTCATGAGGATGTCGCCGGCGTACAGCAGCACGGCGTGCAGCAGGCCCAGGACGATCAGGCCGAACGAGCGGCGCAGCAGCCGGGGAACGGCGCTCGCCCCGTCCCGTTCGGCGGAGTCCAGCTGGAGGGTGAAGCTGTAGCCGAAGAGGAACGAGAACATCAGGTAGAACTTGCCGACCACGAACGCCTGGACGACGCCCTCGACCGTCCGGTCGAGGGCGGAGGCATCAGGGTCCCCGGGGACTCCGAGGCCGTACGGGCCGGCCATCACCAGCGCGTTGACCAGCAGGATTCCCAGGAGCGCGAACCCCCGCAGGGCGTCGACCTCAGGTATTCGCGGCGGCCGGTCCGCTCGTACGTCGTGCACAGCCGTCACGGGCACTGCTCCCCCAGGTGGTCGTGGGCCTTCACCGACGACCGTAGCCCGCCGGGGACGCCGCCACTACCGGCAGCGCCACCGCGGGCACCCGGGCCGTCACGGCCGGGCCGGCATGGGACTCAGGCGGCCGCGGCGACGCGCGCCGCGAGGGACTTGCCCTTCGACTCCGCGTCCGCGAGGGCCTGCGCGCGCGAGGCCTCCGCGAGGGGGACGAGCCCGGCCATCTCCGGGACGGACGCGGCCAGGGTCAGCTCGGGAACGATGAAGTCGACCTCGGCGCCGAACATGGCGGTCAGCAGCCCCTCCAGGTAGTTCTGGACGTACTCCAGGCCCTCCCGCGGAGTACCGGGGGCGTAGGAGCCGCCGCGGCTGGAGACGACGGTGACCGGCAGGCCCTTGAGGGGGGACTCGGGGCCCGCGGTGCGGCCCATCACGATGACCTGGTCCAGCCAGGCCTTCAGGGTCGAGGGGATCGTGAAGTTGTACATCGGGGCGCCGATGAGCACGGCGTCCGCCTGCTCCAGCTCCGCCACCAGCTCCAGCCGCTCGGCGAAGGCCGCGGCCTGCTCGGGGCTGTGGGTGGAGGGGTCGGTGAAGGCGGCGGACGCGGCGAGGCCGTCGAGGTGCGGGACGGGGTCGGCCGACAGGTCGCGGTAGACGACCGTGCCCTCGGGGTGCTGCTCCTCCCAGGCCTTGCGGAAGGCGGCGGTCACCGCACGCGAGGCGGAGCCGGCGGCGGGGCTCAGGGACGAGTCCAGGTGCAGAAGAGTGGCCATGGGAACCTCCAAGGTGAATGCTTTTTCGTACGTCGCTATTGATAACACAGTTACTTACTTTTTTTCATCCCCTAAGGCGAGGGTAGTACCCTGGAGGCATGGCGGACAAGGGGAAGCACCAGGGCACGGAGGCGTGCGGCCGGGTCAGCGACGGCATCACCCAGGTCTTCGGGCTGCTCGGAAAGCGCTGGACGGGCGTGATCGTGGCCTCCCTGATGGCGGGCCCGGTGCACTTCGCCGACCTGCGCAGGTCCATCTCCGGCATCAGCGAGCGCATGCTGTCCGACCGGCTGGTCGAGCTCGGGGCGGCCGGCCTCGTCCTGCGCGAGGTGGACGAAGGACCGCCACTGCGGGTGGCGTACCGACTGACGGAGGCGGGCGCCGCGCTGGAGCCCGCACTCACGGAACTGGGCCGGTGGGCGGAGAAGTGCCTGCTCAAGGGCGAGGGCACCTGCTGACCGGGCGGCCCGCACCGGCCGACCTGCCCTAGTCGCCCGCTCTCCGCACGAAAGCCCCACCAGCCCGGCTCGGGCCCCAACTACCCTTCCCCACATGACTCTTGTGCTGAACGAGACGGTACGGAAGCTGCTCGACACCCCGCATCCCGCGGTGCTCACCACCCTCAACCCCGATGGGGGCCCGCAGAGTTCGGTGGTGTGGTTGACCCGGGAGGGGGACGAGATCCTCATCTCCACGGAGCGCGGCCGCCGCAAGGAGCGCAACATCGCACGGGACGCCCGGATCGGCCTCACCGTCTTCGACCTGGCCAACCCCTTCCTCTACGCCGAGATCCGCGGCACCGCCACCGTCACCGAGGACGTCGGCCGGGCCATCGCCGTCCGCATCGCGGAGGAGTACCAGGGCCCGGGCGCGGGCCGGGCCTACGCGAACGCCCCGGCCGGGAACGTCCGGGTCGTCATCCGCCTCACCCCGACCAAGGTCCTCGGCAACGCGGCCGGCTGACCCGGGAGGCCCGCCCCCGGCGGCCCGCCCGCGGCGTGCCGCTACGGCAGCCGGGGGCGCAGGGCCGCCCAGGTGTCCACCGCCACCGCCAGGGGATCGGCCGCGGCCAGGTGGGGGCGGGCCGGGGCCGTGCAGGGGATCAGGTTCTTGGCTCGGCGCAGCAGCTGGATGGCGGGGCGCGGCAGCTCCCGCCAGGCCCGGGCCTGCTCGGCCGCCTCCTGCGGGGTCATACCGATGCGGGCCAGTACGTCGCGGCAGAGCGCCGCGGGGTCACGGTCAAGATCGCCCGGGCTTCCGGGGCCGAAGCGCTGGAGCAAGTAGGCGCGCACGTAGGGCTGTTCCTCCGTCCGGCCCGCCCGGTCGATGGCGGCCAGCGCGATCCGGCCCCAGCGCAGCCGCATCCCGTCGGGCAGGGACTCGTCCTGCATCCGGGCCGTGGCCAGGGCCCGCAGCGGGCCCGGATGCGGTTCCTCCAGCAGCGACGGCCCGGTGGCCAGCCACGCCTCCACCTCCGCCAGCGCGTGCCCGCCCGGCGGTACGTACGTCAGCACCTGCCCCCGGGCGAGCAGCGCGACCACGGCCCCCGTGAGGTGGACCTTGGCCATGCGGCCGGCCTCGCAGGACTCCACCGTGCGCCCGTACCGCTCGATCCTGCGCAGACCGGCCCTGAGCTCCCCGACGGCGTAGACCTGACCGGCCCGCGCGACGCCGCCGACGCACCGGACCACGCACACGCCACCCGTGACATCGGCCGTCTCGACGGCATACACCTGCAACTCGGCGATGGACACCCTGCCCCACCCCCTTCCCGGGCCGGGAGGTTACCGCTTCGCGGGCAACGGCAGGTGGTGGAGCGGTTCCTGCCGCATCACTTCGCGACCCGTTCGACGAGCACGCCGGGCAGGGGGTAGACCCGTTCCGCGGGCAGCAGGGCGGCCGCGGCGTCCAGGTCTCCGGCCCTCACCGTGGCGTGGACCTCGTGCGCGAGCGGAGTCACGTCCCGGATGTCACCGATCCAGTCCTCCACGTACCGGTCCACGGCGGTGCCCGACAGGCCGATCTGGATCGCACGGTGGGGCAGGGGGTTCAGGGCCAGGTCCCGCTCGGGATCCCACTGCACACGGACCGGGCTGGACCGGACTTCCTCCTGCCATTCCTCCTTGGTCGCGAATCGCGTCCGGTCGAAATGGCTGAGGCAAGAATGGGAAAGGGACCATTCGAATCCCTCGCGGGTGATGTCGATCGCGAGGACACGTTCCTGTCCGGCCTTCGTTCCCCATCCACAGCGATACATCATCCACAGGAACGACGGTTTGATCCACGTCATCCGGGCGCGCTTGAATGGATCCACGAAGGTGCCCGCCTTCAAAGCCGCTTCGGCGATCCCTGCCGGATATGCCTGATAAACGGTGATGGTCTCGTCGTCGAACCAGGCACGGACCTCGTTGGCCACACCGGTCATACGGAGACCTCCTGCGCCCAGACCGCGGGCTTGACCAGCACCGGGTCCGCCACCGACCGCGCGCCGGCCGCGTAGGCGAGCCACCGCAGGTCCTCCCAGGCGAAGAAGGCCTCGCCCCAGGTGTCCGCCCAGAGCCGCAGCACGCCCTCCCCCGCCGGCGAGGACGTCATGTCCCACCAGGCCCAGCCCCGGACTTCCAGGTCGGGATCGAAGCGCGAGAGCCAGTTCTGCAGGTTCCAGGGCGCGCCGCCGGTCCGCTCGACGTACCGGTCCCGCCCCTCGGCCGCGAAGGGCTCCGGGGAACCACCGCCCCGGCAGACGCCGGAGAACCATGCGGGAACGGTGTCGACGGGCAGGTCGTCGTCGTCGAAGGACTCGGAGACGGCGATCTTCAGTACGGCGTCCAGGGCGCCGCGCAGCCTGCTCGCGTACCGCCCGGGGTCCCCGTCCACGGCGATCTCGAAATAGGCCAGGACCGGGGGCGCGGAATCAGCCTCCGGCCGGTGGGACACCCGGGACCCCTCGATTTCGAGGTCTTCGATTTCGTGCAGCATTTCACAATCCTCGCTAATGATCCTGGACGACCCTACCAGAACCGGGAATGATGACCTTTCGCATTTGGTCGAGCACTTCACCGGGAAGGCCGTACAAATCCGTTCCCCTGGTGGGATCGGAGATTTCCGGATAGATCTGCTTCACCTGTTTCCATTCCTGCTTGGTGAAACCCAACCCGTCCGGCTGCTCCTGCGGAACCGCCTTCGCCCGGATGTCGTCGACGAAACTCTTCGGCACGTCGAAGGCGACGATCTGGCCGTTGTCCCCGCGGAATTCCACGGTGTGCCGCAGGTCCCCGCTCATGTTGACGTACAGATGGTTGTTGCCGTCGATCGTGACGTTGCCGTTCTCGTCGATGTGCACCCGCTGGCTGAGCGGATGTTCCGTCTGTTTGCGGTACACGGTGACCCTGCACTCGTCCGGAGCCAGGCCGAGGTGGTCGGACCAGATGAGCGGGTTGTGGACGTACGCCGTCGGATTCGGGGCCGGTGCCAGGCCCAACGGGTCCGGGCTCAGGTAGCGCGCCGTCTCCGGGTCGTACGTACGGAAGACGTTGTGGTGCAGGCCCGATTCGGGGTCGAAGTACTGCCCCGGGAAGCGGAGCGGTGTGTACGTCGACGCGTCGCGGTTCCACGTCGTCGACCCCCACACGGTGGAGCGGGTGCGCCAGGCGACTTCCCCGGTCTCGTCCACGAGCTCGGTGGGCGTGCCCACCAGGTCCGTGACGATCGAGAAGAAACGGCTGTCGATCTCCTCCCCGGGGGCCGCGAGGATGCGCTCCGTCTGCGTCAGCGGATGCAGTCCCCGGTGCTCCCACGTCAGGGCGACCGGACGGGGCAGTTCCGCGGAGCGCGTGGTCTGCTCGCAGAGGTTGGCCCCCTCCCAGGTGAAGACCACCTCCTCCACGACCTCGCCGGCAGCCGACAGGCGCTGCTTGGCCGCCCGCCGGCCCAACGGGTCGTACAGGTAGCGCCAGACCGTGCCGTCCGGGGTCGTCACCCCCACCAGGCGGTCCTCCGCGTCCCACGCGTAGTGCCAGGTGTCCGGCTTGTGGGAGAGGCGGGTCTTCTGCCGCAGGACGACCCGACCTTGCGCGTCGTGCTCGTAGCGCACGCCTCCCGCGCCGGTGATGCGGTTGCCGGCGTAGGTCCGCGGACCCGTGGCCACCCCGGCGTCCGTGGAGGCGCTGGGCCAGGAGGCGGATGTCTGGTTGCCCGCTTCGTCGTAGGCGTAGCGCTCCGTCCACGCCCCCGCCTCCACCGCCATGACACGTGCGGCGGCGTCCAGGGTGAAGGTGCGGCGCCCCGCCAGGGCGTCGTCCACGGCGGTCAGATGGCCGTCGGGACGGTAGGTGTACCCGCGCCGTTGCAGGGTCCGGCCGTCGTGGCCCGTCAGGTGCTGCTCGGTGAGGCGGCCCACCTCGTCGAAGCCGTGGGAGAGCGTGACGTCCGCGCCGATCCGGCGCACCGTCTCGCGGCCCATCGCGTCGTGCTCGAAGCTGAGCGTCCGGCCGGAGGCCGTCAGACCCGTCCGGCGGCCGGCGGCATCGTACGACCACTCGCTGACCGCACCGGTCGGCGTGGTGCGCCGCACCGTGCGGCCCAGTGCGTCGTACGCGTAGCCGAGCGTCCGGCCGTCGACCGTCTCCGAGTGCAGCAGGCCCTCGCGATTGCGGACCCGGCTGAGGGTCACGTCCGGGCCCACGGCCCGCGCCAGTTGGTCGGCGTGGTCGTACTCGAACGTGGTGACCGCGCCGGCCGCGTCCTTGCGGACGGTCTGCCCGAGCGCGTTGTACTCGTACCGGACGCTCTCCCCGAGCCCGTTGGTCCGGGCCGACAGCCGGCCGGCCCCGTCGTACGCGTAGGTCAGGGTCCGGCCGTCGAAGTCCGTCTCGCCCGTCAGCCGGCCCGCGGGATCGTACGCGTACGACCAGGTCAGGCCCTGCGGGTCGGTGACCTCGGTCAACCGGAGTTCGAGGTCGTGGGCAAACGCGTACCGCGCTCCGTCGGGGCCCGTGCGCGCCACCAGGGCGTCGAAGTCCCCGTACTCGTAGACCGATCGTCCGCCGCTCGCGTCCGTATGGCTCAGGCAGTTCCCCTCGCCGTCGTACACCCACGACTGCTCGCTGCCGTCGGGCTCCACCCGGCGCAGCAGGCGGCCCTCCACGCTCCACGTCAGCCGGGTGACCCCGCCGAGCGGATCGGTGACCGCGGTCGTGCGGCCGAAGGCGTCGTAGGTGTACCGGGTGACGGCGCCCAGCGGATCGGCCGATTCGACGGCGAGTCCGGCCGCGTTGCAGCGGATCGTCGTCGTGTCGCCCAGGGCGTTCGTCACCGACGCCAGGTGGCCGCGGGCGTCGTACGTGAACCGGGAGTCCGCACCGGAGGCGTCGGACACGGAGAGGGGGTTGCCGCGTTCGTCGTAGGTCCGGCGCACGGACGTGCCGTCCGGCCGCGTGACACGTTCGGGAAGGCCGAGCGCGTTGTAGCGCATGGTCGTCGTGCGGCCGTCGGTGCGTTCGACCGAGGTGACGAGTCCCTGGTCGTCGTAGGCGATGCGCGTGACCAGGCCCAGCGGGTCGGTGCGGCTGAGCAGCCGGTTGAACGGGCCCCACTCGAATCGGGTCGTGGCGCCGTTCGCATCGGTTTCGGCGACGACGAGGGACCTGTCGTCGATGACGTAGCGACGCTGGTGCCCCAGGGCGCCGGTGACCGTCGTGACGCCGTCCTCGTACGTGAAACGGGAGTTGACGTGCCCGTTCGTGCCGGACTGGGCGACGCACCGGTCCTGGTCGTCGTAGGTGTAGTCGAAGTGGCGGCCGTTGGTGTCGGTCCACGAGACGATCCGCGCCCGCTCGTCGTAGCCGAACCGCAGGGGCAGGCCGGACGAATTGACGACCTCGGTCAAGTCTCCGGCGGTGTAGCCGTAGTCGAGGACCTTCGTGCCGTCGGCGAGGGAGAGCGAGGTGATCCGGCCGTCGGCCGTGGTGAGGACGACCCGGTAGCCGGCGCTGTGGCTGATGCCCGTCGGGGCGCCGCACGCGTCGTACTCGTACGTGATCCAGGACCCGTTGCGGTCGTCCAGCTGGACGAGCGTGCCGTCTGCCGTGAAGCGCCGGACCAGGCCCGTCTCCGGGTCCGTGACCGTGAACTCGCCGTCCGGCGTGGTGGACAGCGGCCAGCGGCGGCCGTGCGTGGGGAGCACGGGCAGCCCCGGCGCGGGGTGCGGATAGGCCAAGGCGCTGCCGTCCTCGCCGATGAGGACGATGCCCGCCGCGTCGATCTCCAGACGCTGGTCGATGGTGCTCGCCCAGCGTCCGCCGAACCACCGGCCCGCCCCGTAGGAGGATTCGAAGGTCCGGGTGAAGGCCAGGGGCAGCGAGCCCGGCAGGACGAGGTCCGTCTGGGGCAGGACCATCCGCCCGGTCGCGACGTCGACGGGGTCGTCGATGCACGTCGTGTCCTTGCCGGTGCGTGACGCGCTGCCCGGGCCGTCCTTGTCGATGCCCCGGCGACCGGGTCCTTTGAGGTCGTCGAGGTGTTTGGCGGCGGAACCGATCTTCTTCAGGGAGCCCAGGCCCTTGGAACCGATGAGCTCCGGGATCATCTTGCCGATGCCCTCGGAGGGGTCCTTCATGAACTCGTCGAGCATCTGCTTGCCCGCACCGAGCGGGTCGTTGGCCATCGTGACCAGGCCCGCGGCCGTGGAGTTCAGGTTCGTCACGTACTCGGCCGGATGCGTCAGGTTGTACGGGTCCATCGGATTGAGCGCACGCGCGAAGTTCAGCATGCCGGCCGTGCCCTTGAGGACACCACCCGTCAGATGCGTCTTGGCCAGGTCCAGGTAATCCATGCCGTCGCCGAGCTGCTTGGCGTACGAGGGCTTCGGCGGGGCCGCGTCGCGCGCCGCGCGCACCGCCGTACGGACCGTCTCCGCCACGTCGTTGCGCTGTTTGCGGGCGCTGTCGAGCTGGTCCTGCGCGGCCGTCGCGATCGCGGTGCCCGGGTCGGTGAAGTGCTCCGACGGGCGCGGCGGCAGGGTCTCCTGCTTCGCCTTCAACGCGTCGTTGTAGGTGTCGACCAGCTTGTTGTGGGCGTTGCGGGCGTCGGTGGAGACCTTCTTCGCCCGGTTGTACTCCTCCAACGCCTCCTTGGCCTGGTTCTGCGCCCACTCCACCGTCTCCGCGAACCGGCCCATCGCCTCCGCGGCCTTCCCGAAGGCGTCAGCGGCCTTGAACCAGCGCGGCGGCTCCTTCGAGACCGCCTCGCGGAAGGAGTCGGCCGCCTTGCCCTTGAGCCCGTCCGGCTCCCCCATCCCCTTCAGACCGTTGCCGACCTTGTCGAAGGAGGCCTTGAAGTCGTTCAGGTGCGAGACCTGCGCGCGGATCTTCGAGACGCTGCCGTAGACCAGCTTGTTCGGATCCTCCGTCTGCCCCAGCTCCAGCTCCGCGACGTCCGCGCCGAGCTGGTTGGCGGCCGAGCGGCTCTTGTCACGGATCCAGTCCCCCGCACCGTCCAGACCGACGTCCTCCGCGAGATCGGCCGTCTTGTCACCGGCCCACTCGATCGCGTCACCGACCTTCTCGGTGCCCTCCTCGACGACGTCCTCGACGACATCCGGAACGAAATCCCGCCACCCCATCAGCGACCGCCCCCGTCACGCTTCGCCTGCTCCAGCAGATCGTTGAGCGAACCGATCTTCCCGCTGGACTTCAGCTTGTCCCCCGTGTCGGACCAGGTCTGCTTGATGGCCTCGTTGCTCTTCTCGAAGGACTCCTGGCTGAAGTCGGGCTTGTAGACGTCCGCGGAGAAGATGTCCCCCCACTTCTTCTGCTCGATCTCGTCCTCACTCGCGTGCGGATTGCCGTACGCCGCGTTCGCCACGACCTTGAACGAACCCTGGAGGTACTGCTCCTCCTCCCACACCGTGCCCGCCGCGATCCCCAACGACTGAGCCAGCGTGCTCGCGTTCTGCACCAGACTGCGCACACCCCACTCCCAGCGCTCGCAGAAGTCCTCGAAATCGGTGGCCAGACCCGCGTGCCCGGCCTCCATCCCCGTCATCGAGAGGTTCTCGAACCCCGCACCCTGCGAAGCGCCGGCCGCATCCCCGGACTCGCGCAACTCCCCGATCGCCGCCCGCAGACCATCCTGGACGTTCTTGACCGCCGTCGGCGAAACCTCCAGGTCCCCGTCACCCGCCATCAGGCAACCTCCCCGGCCGCCAGGTCCACCGCACTGGCATCGGGCACGATCCCCGCGACCGGCGGGAAGAACATCGACCCGGCCTCGTCCGCCACGTTCACCGCCACACCCGCCGGACCGTCCGCCATCGGAACCACCGCATCGACGAGACGCGCGCCCAGCACCGAGAGGAACTCCCACTCCCGGTCCGCCTGACCGCGCGCCGAAGCGAACCGCGCCAGGGCCTCCTCGTCCGTGAACGCGTAGACCCAACGGATGCCGCCCGACACCGCCGACATCAGGCCGCCGTCGGGGCCGTCCGCGAGCGGTACGAGCAGCACCGACCGCCGGAACTCACCCACCAGACGGGCAGGATCACCCCGGCCGTCCCGTATCGCGGCGATTTCTCCGGTCAGTTCCATGGCCCCGTGCCTCCTCGAGCGCTGGTAGGCGTCCCCAGGGGAAACGCTATCGGGACCCCGGCCGGTTCCGTTCAGGACCCCTGAGACGCCTCCAGCACCAGGCGGATCTCGGTGACCGCGTAGCCGGCGCGGGTGAAGGCGGCGGCCATCGGGGCGTTCACGGTGTCCGTGGTGGCGGTGATCCGCTCGGCGCCCTCGGAGGCGTGGAAGCGGGTGATCTCGGCCAGGATCTCGTCGATCAGGCCCTGGCCGCGCTGTTCGGGGACGACACCGAGGTAGCCGACATTGCGGTGGTACGGGGTCGCGGAGGGGATCGCCATTCCGGCGAGCGTGCCGTCCGGGAGGTGGGCCAGGCGCCACCAGGAGCGCTCGCCCGGGCAGTCGGTGTAGAACTCGATGTCGTCGCGCGCCAGTTCCTCGGCGTCGATCGTGCGGAGCTCGCTCTGCGTGTGCAGGTCCAGGCTGCCGGCCGAGAGCCGGACGAAGGCGTCGAGGAACTCCTCGTCGGTGCCCTCCCGGAAGACCAGCCGGCCGGTGGGCTCCGCGGTACCGGCGGCCGGGATCCACTCGAAGCGCAGCCGCTCGACTTCGCGGGTCAGACCGGTCCTGTACGCGGCCTCCTGGCGCCAGGCGACCGCTTCGGCCATCCCGTCGGGGGCGGTGCGCCAGTCGCGCGGCAGCGAGATGTTGTACTCGGGGAGCTTGCCGAAGGCCTCGTGCCCGGCGGCGAGCAGCCCGGCGGCGACGGAGGCCGGGTCGGCCACGGAGCTCCGTACCTGGAGGCAGTCGAGCACGGCGGGCCGCTCGCTGTCGCCGCGGCCCCACCACAGGGCGCGGGCCAGTATCCCGCCGTCCTCGTCCTCGGCGATCCAGGTCCACTCGGGACGCATCTGGTTCGCGGCGAGTTCCTCGCGGATCCTCTCGGGCGGGAGGGCGGGGACGGGGCCGTCCGCCGGGTAGGCGAGGGCACGGTCCAGGTCTGTGGGATCTGCAACGGCAGAGCGGAAGCGCATGGGCCGATGATCACATCGACGGGGGGTGTTCCCCAAGGCATTTGCGCACGTCAGTAGTGCTCGCGCAGCGGGTTCTGCGCAGGTCGAAGGCGGAGGACCGGCCTCGGGCGGTTGCCCGCGGGCCGGTCCTCCGGTGGCCGTCAGGACCAGGTGATCAGACGGCGGGGGTGCTCCAGGACCGCGGCGATGTCCGCGAGGAAGCGGGAGCCGAGTTCGCCGTCGATGAGGCGGTGGTCGAAGGACAGCGCCAGGGTGGTGACGTGACGGGCCTTGACCTTGCCCTTGTGGACCCACGGCTGGAGCTTGATCGCGCCGACCGCGAGGATCGCGGACTCGCCGGGGTTCAGGATGGGCGTGCCGGTGTCGACGCCGAAGACGCCGACGTTGGTGATCGTGATGGTGCCGTTCTGCATGTCGGCCGGGGAGGTCTTGCCCTCGCGGGCCGTGGCGACCAGCGCGGACAGGGCCCCGGACAGCTCCGGCAGCGTCTTGGCGTCGGCGTCCTTGACGTTCGGGACGATCAGCCCCCGGGGGGTGGCCGCGGCGATGCCCAGGTTGACGTAGTGCTTGAGCACGATCTCCTGGGCCGCCTCGTCCCACGAAGCGTTGACCTCGGGATTGCGGCGGATCGCCACGAGGACGGCCTTGGCGATCAGGAGCAGCGGGTTGATCCGGAGCCCCGCGAGGTCCGGATCCGCCTTGAGCTCCTGGACCAGCTTCATCGTGCGGGTCACGTCGAAGGTGATGAACTCCGTGACGTGCGGCGCGGTGAAGGCGGAGCCCACCATGGCCTGGGCGGTGACCTTGCGGACGCCCTTGACCGGGATACGGGTCTCCCGGACGGTGCCCGCGGCCTGCGCCTGGACCGGGGCCGGGGCCGGGGCCTGGACCTGGGCTTGGACCTGCGCCGGAGCCACCGTCTGCGGGGCGATCGCCGCCGCGGCGGCCGCGTGCACGTCCTCGCGGGTCACGACCCCGCCGTCGCCGGTCGGTACGACCGTGGCCAGGTCGATTCCGAGGTCCTTGGCGAGCTTGCGCACCGGCGGCTTGGCCAGCGCCCGGGCACCGGAGGCCGACGAGCCGTTCTGAGCCGGAACCACGACGGCCGGGGCCGCGGGAGCCGCCGGGGCCGCGACGGGCGCGACGGGCGCCTGGGCGACACCCGTGCCGTTCCGCGCCGCCACCGCCGGCTGCGGGGCCTTGCGCGGGCGGCGCTTCGTCGAGGCGGTGGAGACTCCGTAGCCGACCAGGACGGGCTGGCGGGCCGCGGGGGCCTCGGGCTCGGCCTCGGCCGCGACCGGGGCCGCGGCGACGGCCTCGGCCGGGGCCTCGTCCGCCGGACCCGTCCGGACGGAGATGATGACCTGGCCGACGTCGACCGTGACACCCTCTTCGAAGTGGAGTGCGTGCACGACCCCGTCGAAGGGGATCGGCAGCTCGACGGCCGCCTTCGCCGTCTCGACCTCGCACACGACCTGCCCGTCGGTGACCGTGTCACCCGGCTGGACGTACCACTTGAGGATCTCGGCCTCGGTGAGGCCCTCGCCCACATCGGGCATCTTGAATTCGCGGATGGTCACGACTCTCCTCAGTACGCCAGCGAGCGGTCGACTGCGTCGAGCACCCTGTCCAGGCCGGGCAGGTACTCGTCCTCCAGACGGGCCGGCGGGTACGGGGCGTGGTAACCGCCCACCCGCAACACGGGCGCCTCCAAGTGGTAGAAGCACCGCTCCGTGATGCGAGCGGCGATCTCCGAACCCACACCGAGGAACACCGGGGCCTCGTGGACGACCACGAGCCGGCGGGTGCGCTCAACCGAGGCCTGCAGGCCGTCGAAGTCGATCGGGGACATCGAGCGCAGGTCCACGACCTCCACCGACTTCCCCTCCTCGGCGGCGGCCGCCGCGGCCTCCAGGCACACCTTCACCATCGGCCCGTAGGCCGCAAGGGTGATGTCGGTGCCCGAACGGGCCACCCGCGAGGCGTGCAGGGCGTCGGGGATGGCCTCGACGTCGACCTCGCCCTTGTCCCAGTAACGGCGCTTCGGCTCGAAGAAGATCACCGGGTCGTCGCTGAGGATCGCCTGCTGGAGCATCCAGTAGGCATCGCTGGCGTTCGACGGCGAGACCACCTTCAGGCCCGGGACGTGCGCGAACAGCGTCTCCGGGGACTCCGAGTGGTGCTCGACCGCGCCGATGCCGCCGGCGTAGGGGATGCGGATGACGACCGGCATCTTGATCGTGCCGAGCGAGCGCGCGTGCATCTTGGCGAGCTGCGTGACGATCTGGTCGTACGCCGGGAAGACGAACCCGTCGAACTGGATCTCCACGACCGGCCGGTACCCGCGCAGGGCCAGCCCGATCGCGGTGCCGACGATGCCCGACTCGGCGAGCGGGGTGTCGATGACCCGCTCCTCGCCGAAGTCCTTCTGCAGCCCGTCGGTGATGCGGAAGACGCCGCCCAGCTTGCCTACGTCCTCGCCCATGATCAGGACCTTCGGGTCCTGCTCCAGGGCCTTGCGCAGCGAGTCGTTGAGCGCCTTCGCGATGGTGAGCTTCTGTACGGCCATGACGGTCACTCCCCGCCTTCGAAGGACGCGAGGTACGCGGCGAACTGCGCGCGCTCCTCGTCGACGAGCGCGTGCCCGTCCGCGTAGACGTTCTCGAAGATCGCCATGGTGTCCGGGTCGGGCATCGAGCGCACGACCTCGCGCACCCGCTTGCCGAGGGCCTCGCTCTCGGCCTCCAGCCCCTCGAAGTACGCCTCGTCGGCGCCTCCGGTGGCCAGCAGGTGGGCCTTCAGGCGCAGGATCGGGTCCTTGGCCTCCCAGGCCGCCGTCTCCTCGTCGCGCCGGTACTTCGTCGGGTCGTCGGAGGTGGTGTGCGCACCCATCCGGTACGTGAAGGCCTCCACCAGGGTGGGTCCCTCTCCCCGGCGGGCCCGCTCCAGCGCCCAGCGGGTGACCGCGAGGCAGGCCAGCACGTCGTTGCCGTCCACCCGGACGCCCGGGAAGCCGAAGCCCTGGGCGCGCTGGTAGAGCGGCACGCGCATCTGGCGCTCGGTCGGCTCGGAGATCGCCCACTGGTTGTTCTGGCAGAAGAACACCACGGGGGAGTTGTAGACCGCCGAGAAGGTGAAGGCCTCCGCCACGTCTCCCTGGCTGGAGGCGCCGTCGCCGAAGTAGGCGATGACGGCCGAGTCGGCCCCGTCCTTGGCCACGCCCATCGCGTACCCGGTCGCGTGCAGCGTCTGGGAGCCGATGACGATCGTGTACAGGTGGAAGTTGTTGGTGGTCGGGTCCCAGCCACCGTGGTTCACACCGCGGAACATGCCGAGCAGGTTGGTCGGGTCGACCCCGCGGCACCAGGCCACGCCGTGCTCGCGGTAGGTCGGGAAGACGTAGTCGTCGTCGCGCAGGGCCCGGCCGGAGCCGATCTGGGCGGCCTCCTGGCCGAGCAGCGAGGCCCACAGGCCCAGCTCGCCCTGGCGCTGGAGGGCGGTCGCCTCACCGTCGAAGCGACGGGTCATGACCATGTCGCGGTACAGACCGCGCAGGTCATCGGTGGTGATGTCGGCGACGTAGGGGGCGAACTCCGCGATGCCGGGGTGGTCCGCGACGTCGAGCCGGTCCCCCTCAGGCGTCAGCAGCTGTACGAACTGGGGCTCGGTGTCATGCGTCTGCGCGGTGGCGGCGGCGGGGGTCTTGGCGGCGTTCGCCGCGCCTGCCGCCCGCTTGGTGCCGCTGCTGCGTCGCGGCTTGCGCGCGGCAGTGCTCTCCACGGTCACGATTGCTCCTCCGTCGGTCCGGCACCCGGGTTCTCCGGGGACCAGTGCGGCTCACCTGTATCTCTGCCCGCGCACGGGGTGGGTGCGCTTCGGGTCTGGGATTCAGGCGTGACAGGTGCCCCGGCGAGTGCCCTGCGCAATGCACGTTACCCAGTGCGCCGCATAACTGCGAAACCCCGTTTGACCTGCGATTTTGCTTGGATTTCCAAGTAAATCGGCAGAACCGGGAACAACCACTGGTCACAGCCTTGCAGGGGGCCGGAACAACGGCACGTTATCCCGGTCGTCACCGGCAGGGAAGGGGTGAGTGTGTGAAACTGAGTTCGTGCGCGAAAACGGAAAAATCAAGGTATTCCTCCTGGACGACCACGAAGTGGTACGCCGGGGTGTTCACGAGCTGCTGTCGATGGAAGCCGACATCGAGGTCGTCGGCGAGGCCGGCACGGCCGCCGACGCACTGGTCCGCATCCCCGCCACCCGCCCCGACGTAGCCGTTCTCGACGTCCGCCTGCCCGACGGCAGTGGCGTGGAGGTGTGCCGCGAGGTGCGCTCCCAGAACGAGGACATCAAGTGCCTGATGCTCACCTCGTTCGCCGACGACGAGGCGCTGTTCGACGCGATCATGGCCGGCGCCTCGGGCTACGTACTGAAGGCGATCCGCGGCAACGAGCTGCTCAACGCCGTACGGGACGTGGCGGCCGGCAAGTCGCTGCTGGACCCCGTGGCCACCGCCCGGGTGCTGGAGCGGCTGCGCGACGGCAAGAACGGCAAGGGTGACGACCGCCTGTCGAACCTCACCGAGCAGGAACGCAAGATCCTCGACCTGATCGGCGAGGGCCTGACGAACCGCGTGATCGGCGAGCGCCTGCACCTGGCCGAGAAGACCATCAAGAACTACGTCTCCAGCCTGCTGTCCAAGCTGGGCATGGAGCGCCGGTCGCAGGCCGCCGCGTACGTGGCCCGCCTGCAGGCCGAGAAGCGGCACTGAGCTCCTCCCACCGAGCTCCTGCCCGAGATGATCCCCACCGGGCTCCTCCCGGCCTCCCGCATTCGCTACACAGCGTCACGCCCCGTGGTTGCACGATTCCACGGGGCGCGCTGTTCCATTCGGGACCAACGTCCCCGATGTGCGGGGCGGGCTCCTCTTTTCCGGCACCGTGTCCGTACCGGAAAGTGGATGACATGTCCCCAGAGGAACTTCACGCCATCGAACTGCTGCGCCGCGTGCCGTACGGCCGAGCCGCCACCAGCATGCGCGCGCTGCCCTTCCTCGCCGTCGCGCGCCACATCGTGGTGAACGGCAAGGTCGTCCTGAGAATGCACTCCGGTTTCGGCTACCACCACGCCTGTAATGGCAGCGTGGTCTCCTACGGCGCCGACAACTTCAATTCCGGCGAATCCCAGCTGTGGTCGGTTCAGTTCACCGGCACCGCGAACATCGTCGAGCCCACCACCGCCGAACTGGAGCTGTTCGGCCCGGGTCCGCACTTCGTGGACGGCGCGGTCTTCGACCCCGTCTACATGCGGATCGAGCCCCACCTGGTCACCGTGCACACCCTCGCGGGCAATCTGGACCGGCAGTACCAGCACGCGCTCTGAACGGTGCCCGCGGGGCCTCGGTCCCACGGCGAACGGCCCGACGGAATTCCGCCGGGCCGTTCGTGTGCGTCGGACCGTACGACCCGGGGTCACTGTTCGCCGGCGCCGTCCCCACCGGGGTCGTCCGGGCTCTTCGACGTCGACGGCCTCGGGGACGGCGACTTCGACGGGCTCTGCGACGCCGAGTGCGAGGGCGACGCGGACTCCGACGGGGAGCTCGAGGGCGAGTACGACGGCGAGTAGCTCGGCGTGTACTTGCTGCGGCTCGGGCTCGGCGAGAAGGAGTACGAGCTCTCCGTCGACGGCTTGGACGGCGTGGTGTCCGGCGACGGGCTGTCCGGCGTCGTACCGCCCGAGGAGGAGACCGAGACCGGCGGCGGCGTGTTCGGCTCTCCGCCCTTGCCGCCGAAACCGTTGACCGCGTACGCAACTCCGCCCGCGACCGCGAGGACCGCGAGGACCGCGAACAGCCACAGCTTCCAGCGGCCGCTGCCCGAACGGTCGTCGTACCCGTCGTAGCCGTCGTACCCGCCGCCACCGCCCTGGCCGCGGCCGTTGCCGCCCCCGCCGGGGTAGGCGGAACCGTCGTCCGGGTTCAGCGGCGGCACCATCGGCTGCTGGAACTGCGAGGTCGTGGAGTGCGAGCCGTACTGGCCCTGCCCCTGACCGGGCATCGGCATCGCCGTGGTCTGCGAGGGGCCGCGCCCGTGGGGCAGCGCCATGGTGACCGGTCCGGTGTTCCAGGTGCCGGTGTTGGGCCCCTGGTCGTGCAGCATCTGCAGGGAGTACTGGACCAGCCCGCGCATCTCCTCGGCGCTCTGGAACCGGTCGTCCGGGTCCTTGGCGAGGGAGCGCATGACGAGTCCGTCGAGCTCCTGCGGGATCTGGTGGCCCTCCGGCAGCTGCGAGGGCGGGATCGGCGCGTCCTGCACGTGCTGGTAGACCACCGACAGCGGGGTCTCCCCGGTGAACGGAGGACGCAGCGCGAGGAGTTCGTAGAGCAGACAGCCCGTGGCGTACAGGTCGGAGCGGTGGTCCACGGCCTTGCCGAGGGCCTGTTCGGGCGAGAGGTACTGCGGCGTTCCCATGACCATGCCGGTCTGGGTCATCGTCGACTGCGCGCCGTGCAGGGCGCGGGCGATGCCGAAGTCCATCACCTTGACCGCGCCGGTGTCCGTGATGATCACGTTGGCGGGCTTGATGTCCCGGTGCACGATGCCGTGCTGGTGCGAGTACGCGAGCGCCTCGAGCACGCCGGAGACGATGATCAGCGCCTGCTCGGGGCCCGGGGCCTCGGCGCTGATCAGCAGGTCGCGGATGGTGCGGCCCTCGACCAGTTCCATGACGATGTAGGGGACGACGTTCGGGCCGACCCGGTCCTCGCCCGAGTCGTACACGGCGACGACGGCATGGTGGTTCAGGCCGGCGACCGACTGCGCCTCGCGCGTGAAGCGGGCCTTGGACACCGGGTCCTCGGCGAGGTCCGGGCGCAGCAGCTTCACGGCGACGGTCCGGCCCAGCCGGACGTCCTCGGCCGCGAAGACCTCGGCCATGCCGCCGCGTCCCAGACGGTGGGTCAGCCGGTAACGGCCGTCTCCCACCAGGCCGCCCGCGCCCCAGTGCTCAGGACCTTCGGTCATCCCGGCGCCGCTTCCCTCGGGTTCGGGTGCCATCAGTCCTCGCCGTCGTCTGTCTCGGCCGCCGCTCAGCGGTAGGTCCTCGTCGTGTGCTCCGACGAACGCTACAGCCTCGCACCCGGTCGCTGTTCGGACATGCACCGCCTGTGGACCCCCTGTGGCCGTGTGGTCACGGAACGGGAACCTGGCTTGACGTGTGCTTGCCCTCCGGCAGACTGAGGCCGACATGCGCTCAGCCAGAGGCGTAGGGACACATCCCGAGGGGAAGCAACAGTCATGAGCCAGGACGGCACTCAGGGCCAGTACGCGGGCGGCTCTTTGGCCGGTGGCCGTTACCAGCTAAGGGACTTGCTCGGCGAGGGCGGCATGGCCTCCGTCTACCTCGCCTACGATTCGGCGCTCGACCGGCAGGTGGCGATCAAGACCCTGCACAGCGAACTCGGGCGCGAGCAGTCCTTCCGCGAGCGCTTCCGCCGCGAGGCCCAGGCTGTAGCGAAACTGTCGCACACGAACATCGTCTCGGTATTCGACACGGGTGAGGGCGTCGTCTCCTTCGCCGACCCCTCGGCGGCCGACGGCGCCGTCATGCCGTACATCGTCATGGAGTACGTCGAGGGCCAGCCGCTGGGCTCCGTCCTGGACGGGGACGTCAGGCAGTACGGAGCCATGCCGGCCGACAAGGCGCTGAAGGTGACGGCCGACGTCCTGGCCGCGCTGGAGAGCAGCCACGAGATGGGGCTGGTCCACCGCGACATCAAGCCGGGCAACGTCATGATGACGCGGCGCGGACTCGTCAAGGTGATGGACTTCGGCATCGCCCGTGCCATGCAGTCCGGGGTCACCTCGATGACGCAGACCGGCATGGTCGTCGGCACCCCTCAGTACCTCTCCCCCGAGCAGGCGCTCGGCCGCGCCGTGGACGCCCGCTCCGACCTGTACTCGGTCGGCATCATGCTCTTCGAGCTGCTGACCGGGCGGGTGCCCTTCGTCGCGGACTCGGCCCTGGGCATGGCGTACGCGCACGTGCAGGAGGAGCCGGTCGCGCCGTCCTCCATCAACCGCTCGGTCACCCCGGCGATGGACGCGCTGGTGGCGCGGGCCCTGAAGAAGAACCCGAACGAGCGCTTCCCCACCGCCGCCGCCATGCTCGACGAGGTCGCGCGGGTGGCGGGCGCCGGGCACACCGGGGCCCCCGTCATCGTCCCCGGCTCGCACCCCACCAACAGCGGAGCCGGGCTCGGCTCGGCCGTGTTCCCGCCGGTGGACTCCGCCCTGCAGGCGCCGCCGCCGTCGCTGCAGCAGCCGTACCAGTCCCCGTACACCCCTGCGCCGTCCCCGTACGCGCCGACTCCGGCGCCCGCGTCCGGGGCGTACGGGTACCCGCAGCAGTCGCACCAGCAGCCCCACCAGACGCCGACCCCGCAGCCGTACTCGGCTCCGACCCCGCCGCCCTACTCACTGTCGCCGCAGGCCGCGCAGGCGCCGGCCGCCGCGCCGGGGAAGAAGAACACCCAGCTCGTGGTGGGGGCCGTCGTGGTGGCGCTGCTGGTGGTCGGAGGGCTGGTCGCGTCCCTGAAGCTGGGGGGCGACGAGGACAAGGGCGGGACGGCGAGCCCGGGCTCCTCCAAGTCGGCGTCCGGTCCGGCGAAGACCGGGCACAAGGGTCCCGACCTCACGAAGGTGATCGACGAGGCCAAGTGCAAGTCGCCCTCGAAGGACTCCAACGACGCGACCAAGGTGCAGGCTCCGGACTTCCGGTACCTGAACCAGGTCTCGGTGAAGGCGTGCATCCGGGCCGGCGGCTGGAGGTACGAGGAGCAGCCCAAGGACGAAGCGGTCTACGGCGAGGGGACCGTCGTCGATCAGATGCCGTACCCCGGATCCAAGATCGACCCCAAGAGCACCACCTTCACCCTGTACATCTCCACCGGCGACCCGGAGTGACGCGGCCCGCAGGGGGACACCACGGATTGATGAACCGGAGTTCGCCCGCCGGGCGCCGGTTCTGATACATACGCGCAGGACGCACCCGCCGATCTTCCGGGGGAGCCCTCGACCGGATCGGCGTGCGGGCCGCCGCGTTCAACGACGCCGGCTACCGGACCCTGCGCGGGTCAGGATGCGTGCGGAACCCGTACTTCTAGAAGGCCCGGCACGGCATACGGCCGGGAGACGGCCCGGCACACGGCCCGGCACCGGCCGGCATCCCGAACGGCCCGTACGGGATGCCGGTTTTGTCCCGTTATGCAAATCTGAATCCGTGACTCACGCCCGCGCTCTGCGCTGGACCGCCGGGGCAGCGATGGCAACCGCCACGCTGCTGGTCGCGGCGCCCGCGCACGCGGGGGCCGCACACACGGGGTCCGCACGCGCCACCGCCTCCACCGCCGCCGTTTCCTCCGGCGACCCGGCGCCCGTGGCCGACGTAGCGGACCGGGCGTTCGAGGATCTCGCCGGGAGCGCCGCCGGGGCCGGGCGGGAACGGCCGGGGCGGCCGGTGGGCGAACCCGCCAATCCCGAGACCGTGCTCGCCGCGCGACCCGTCCCGGTGCGCCCGCGCACCGAACCGCTCCCGCAGGCTCCCGCACCTTCCTCGCCACCGCCGCCGGTCAGCGCGCTGGGTACCGAGCCGAACGAGCGGGCCGCCGATCTCGCCGCGCACATACTGCCGCTCGGAACGGGATTCGCCCTGATGGGACTGGGTTTCGGCTACATGGGGATCCGGCTGCGGCGGGGGCGCTAGCCTCCTCCCACCCTCGCTCCGGACTCGCTCCGACCTCGCTCCGGACTCCCTCCGGACTCCCTCCCGGGACGGACCCGAGCGGGCGGGTCCCCCTTCCGGCATAGGCCTCAAGGTGGTTGCGGCCAAGGACATACTCGGTATACATACTGAGTATGTCGATCCGCCACGGCCTTCTCGCCCTGCTGGAACGGGGCCCTCGGTACGGCTCCCAGCTGCGCACCGAATTCGAGTCCCGCACCGGTTCCACCTGGCCTCTCAACGTCGGGCAGGTGTACACCACGCTCGCCCGGCTGGAGCGTGACGGCCTCGTCGCCCCCGGCGGCGAGGACCCCGCGGGGCACACCCTCTACGCCATCACCGACACCGGACGCTCCGAACTGCGCGAGTGGTACGAGCGCCCCGTCGACCGGGCCAATCCGCCCCGCGACGAGCTCGCCATCAAGCTCGCCATGGCCGTCGGCTCGTCCGGCGTGGACATCCGCGCCGTCATCCAGGCCCAGCGGCACGCCACCGTCCAGGCCATGCAGGACTACACCCGGCTCAAGGCGCAGGCCCTCACCGCCATCGAGGGCGGCCGCGGCAGCGAGCGCGACGACATCGCCTGGCTGCTGGTCCTGGAACAGCTGATCTTCCAGACCGAGGCCGAGGCCCGCTGGCTGGACCACTCCGAGGCCCGGCTCGTACGGCTCTCCGCGCTCGGAGAGCTCGCGCCGGCCGAGGCCGATCCGCCCGAGGCCACCGGCGGGGCCCCCGGCACCGCCGTCCCGACCACGACCCCGATCCCGACCACCGACCGGCTGCTTCCCCGTACCGCCCGCACGCGGCGGGGCTGAACACCGCTCCATGTCCCAGGGGGACCCCTTCATGCCTGACCAGCCCGTACTGCAGTTGGACCAGCTCGTCCGCACGCACGGCAGCGGCGCCACCGAGGTGCACGCCCTGCGCGGAATCAACCTCTCCGTGTACCCCGGCGAACTCGTCGCCGTCATGGGCCCGTCCGGGTCCGGCAAGTCCACGCTCCTGACCCTCGCCGGCGGACTCGACACCCCGAGCAGCGGCAAAGTGATAGTCGAGGGCACCGACATCACCACCGCGAGCCGCAAGCAGCTGGCCGCGCTGCGCCGCCGCAGCATCGGGTACGTCTTCCAGGACTACAACCTGATCCCGGCCCTCACCGCGGCCGAGAACGTGGCCCTGCCGCTCGAACTCGACGGGATCTCCGCCCGCAAGGCCCGCACCAGCGCGGTCGCGGCCCTGCAGGAGATGAATCTCGGACAGCTCGCCGACCGCTTCCCCGACGAGATGTCCGGCGGCCAGCAGCAGCGCGTGGCCATCGCCCGCGCCCTGGTGGGCGACCGCCGCCTCGTCCTCGCCGACGAGCCGACCGGCGCCCTCGACTCCGAGACCGGCGAGTCCGTACTCGCCCTGCTGCGCTCGCGCTGCGAGGCCGGCGCGGCCGGGATCCTGGTCACCCACGAGCCGCGGTTCGCGGCCTGGGCCGACCGCGTGGTGTTCCTGCGCGACGGCAGCGTCGTCGACGAGACCCTGCGCAGCCAGGCGGACTCCCTGCTCACCGGGCAGGCGGCCGCTCAGTGATCTCCTCGTACCACTCCTGGATCGCGGCCATCCGGATAGCCCGCCGCGATGCCTGGCGCTCCAAGGGCCGCAGCGCCCTCGTCCTGGCCATGATCGCTCTGCCGATCGTCGGCGTGAGCGCCGTCGACCTCACCGTGCGCAGCTCCCAGCTCTCCGGCGAGCAGCGCATGGACCGCCTGCTCGGCGCGGCCGACGCCAAGGTGAGCGACCCCCACATGGGCACGGCCATCTACCAGAGCCCCGACGCGCAGAGCTACGCCCCGGTCGGCGGCTACGACAAGTACGAGCCGGGCCCCGGCAGCGGGAACGAGGACAGCACCAACAGGCCCGCGCCCCCGCTCCCGGCCGGAGCCCAGGCCGTCAAGGACAGCAAGTCCTACGGCAAGGTCCGCACCCGGTACGGGATCCTTGGGACCGAGCTGCGGGAAGTGGACCCGGCGAGCCCGCTGGTCAAGGGCCTGTGGACCCTGGAGCGCGGCCGACTGCCGCAGGGGGCGGGCGAGATCATCGCCAGCACCTCCTTCCTGGAGCAGTCCGGGTACTTCGTCGGCTCCAGCGTGGTCCCGCGCGAGTCGACCACCTCGTACAAGATCGTGGGCGCCTACGAGCTGCCCAACGCGCTGGGCCAGCCGCAGCTCCTCGCCCCGCCCGGCACCCTCCTGGCCCCGCTCGACCGGGACATGAAGGCCGCCGGCAGCCCGGGCGTGCGCGCCCAGGACGAATACCTGGTGAAGGTCGGCGGCACCGGCTTCACGTGGGACCTGGTCAAGCAGGCCAACACCAAGTCCCTCCTCGTCGAATCGCGCGTGGTCCTGCTGAACCCGCCCGCCGACTCCGAAGTGCCGCTCTTCACGGAGCAGCCGCGCGACCGGTACGCGTCCAACGACCCGGTCGGAGCCACCGAACTCGCCATCCTCTCCACCGTCGTCGGCCTCGCCATGCTGGAGATCTGCCTGCTGGCCGGACCCGCCTTCGCGGTCGGCGCCCGGCGCTCGCGCCGCCAGCTCGGCCTCGTCGGCGCCAACGGCGGCGACCGGCGGCACATCCGGGCCATCGTGCTCTCCGGCGGCCTGGTGATCGGCGCCGCGGCCGCCGTCATCGGCACCGCCATCGGCATCGCCCTCACCGTGGGCCTGCGGCCGGTGCTGGAGGAGACCATCGGCAAGCGCTTCGGCGGCTTCGAATTCCGCCCGCTGGAACTCCTCGCCATCGGGCTGCTCGCCGTCCTGACCGGGCTGCTGGCCGCCATCGTGCCGGCCGTCACCGCCTCCCGGCAGACCGTGCTCGCCTCGCTGACCGGACGCCGCGGCGTGCGCCGGGCCAACCGGATACTGCCCGTCCTCGGCCTGCTCGCCATCGCGGGCGGCGTGGTCATCGCCCTGTACGGAACCGTCTCCAAGATGGGCTCCACCGTCGTCGCGGGCGGCAGCGCCATTGCCGAACTGGGCATCGTCGCCCTCACCCCCACCCTGGTCGGCCTGTTCGGGCGGGCCGGACGGTGGCTGCCGCTGTCGCCCCGGCTCGCACTGCGCGACGCCGTCCGCAACCGGGGGCGTACGGCCCCGGCCGTGGCCGCCGTCCTGGCCGCCGTCGCCGGCACCGTCGCGGTGGCCACGTACCAGCACAGCCACGAGACCCAGGCGCGGGCCGAGTACGTCGCCGACCTGCCCTACGGGGCCGGGCTGATCGAGACGAACGAGAACTCCGCGTTCCGGGACGTGGCCTCGATGCGCGAGGCCCTGACGAAGGAACTCCCGCTGGACGTACGGGCTGACGTGGAACGCCTGGTCGTCGGCAAGCCGGGCTGCTCCGGGTACTCCACCAGCCAGGACTGCGGGCGGGCCGAGATCATCATCCCGAAGGACCAGCGCTGCCCCCTCTACACGGCCAAGAACGGGCCCAGTTCCTTCACCCTGGAACAGCGCAAGGAATTGCGCAACGACTGGCGGTGCAAGGACCAGCCCTTCGGCGTCCGGATCCCCCTGGTCGTCGCCGACGAGAAGCTGCTCACCGTCCTGGCCACCGCGGACCCGGGTGCGGCGGCCGCGCTGAAGGCGGGCAAGGCCGTCTCCTTCAAGAAGCAGAACGTCCAGGCCGACAAGGTCACCGTCCGGCTGATCATGGGCCGTGACGAGCCCGCCGAAGGCTACGCGCCCGGCGAGCCGGCGCCCGGCCAGGACAAGGTGTTCGCCGCCTACCAGGCCCCCGAGTCGGCCAAGGGCTACGGCCTGGAGCTGGTGCTCCCCGCCTCGGCGGCCAAGGGCGCCGGGATCGCCACCGCCCCCTTCGGCTCGTACTTCACCCTCGACGGGGGCGCGAGCTCCGAGCAGCGGCAGCGGCTGGACGGGGCACTGGACAAGATGGGCCTGGACGCGACCGTGAAGATCGAGAAGGGCTACGAGGGCGACGACAGCCTGGCCATGCTCGCCCTGACCGTCTTCGCGGGCCTGGTCACCATCGGCGCGGCCGGCATCGCCACAGGGCTGGCCCAGGCCGATGCCGAAGGCGACCTGAAGACCCTGGCCGCGGTCGGCGCACCGCCGCGGGTGCGGCGCACCCTCAGCGGCTTCCAGTGCGGGGTGGTCGCCCTGATGGGCGTGGTCCTCGGCTCGGCGGCCGGAATCCTGCCTGCCGTCGGACTGCGGCTCACCGAACGCCGGGCCGCGGCCGACATGGTCCGCCACGGCATCGAGAGCGGCTACTCGGCGGCCTCCGAGACCGTGCCGTACATGCCGATCGCGGTGCCGTGGTCGACGCTGGCCGGTCTGCTGATCGCGGTCCCGGTGGGCGCGGCCCTGCTGGCGGCCCTGGTCACGCGTTCCAGCGGTGCACTGGCACGACGCGAGGTCTGACCGGCGCACGGACCGACGACAGCGGCGGACGGCGGAGTTGGTGCCCCCGCACAGGGTGGATCACGCCTGTGCGGGGGCACACCGTGTGAATACGAAGGTGTGCGAGACAATGACGGCATGGAGATGCCGAGGAGTGAACGGTCGCAGGACAGCCCCCCGCACGGCCTGATCGTGGGCCAGGACGGGATGCCGGTCGGCGGCGCCGATGACGAGTCGCGCGAGGTCCCGGTGACGGAGATGGTCGAACAGCCCGCCAAGGTCATGCGGATCGGCAGCATGATCAAGCAACTCCTGGAAGAGGTACGCGCCGCACCTCTGGACGAGGCCAGCCGGGTCCGTCTCAAGGACATCCACGCCGCGTCCGTGAAGGAGCTGGAGGACGGCCTGGCTCCCGAGCTCGTGGAGGAACTGGAGCGCCTGTCCCTCCCCTTCACCGAGGAGGCGATCCCCTCCGAGGCGGAACTGCGGATCGCCCAGGCCCAGTTGGTGGGCTGGCTGGAAGGCCTGTTCCACGGCATCCAGACGGCCCTGTTCGCACAGCAGATGGCGGCGCGGGCCCAGCTGGAGCAGATGCGCCGCGCCCTGCCACCCGGCGCCTCCCACGAGGACGACGAGGACGGCCCCCACGGCGCGGTCCGCTCGGGCCCGTACCTCTAAGCCCCACCCTCCGGGGCCGCCCACCGGGCGGCCCCGGACCCAATCCCCGCCCCGGGCCGTCGCAGCCCCTTTTCAGGAGGCCGGCGTTCAAGGCGGACTCCAGGTCCTCCAGCCCGTCCGGCGTTCGAGGACCGGGGTCCGGTCAGCGCCCGGGGATCCGTGGAAGGGCGGGAAGGGACTCCGCCCCGCGCAGCGGCCGGCCACCTCACAACGGGCCCGTAAGAACGCGGTGAACGCTGGAACCCATCCGCAACGCGGCCCCCGCATACTCGGGACATGACCTACGACGCGATCGTGCTGGCCGGCGGCGCCGCGCAGCGGCTCGGAGGGGCCGACAAGCCCGGCCTCCTCGTCGGCGGCCGCCCGCTCCTCGACCGCGTCCTCGACGCCTGCGCCGACGCGCGGACCACCGTGGTCGTCGGCGGCCGCAGGCCCACGCCCCGGCCCGTGCGCTGGACCCGGGAGGATCCCCCTGGGGGCGGCCCCCTCGCCGCACTGGACGCCGGGCTGCGGCAGACCACGGCCGCACGGGTCCTCGTGCTCTCGGCCGATCTGCCGTTCCTGGACCGGGAGACGGTCCGCACCCTCCTCGACGCGCCCGGCGGCGACGGAGCCATGCTCCGGGACCCGGACGGCCGCGACCAGCCCCTGGTCGCCGCCTACCGTGCCGAACCCCTGCGCAGGGAAATCGCCCTGCTGGCCACGGAGCACGGCTCCGTGACCGGCCTCCCGCTGCGCGCCCTCACCGCCGAACTCGACCTCACTCCCGTCACCGCGGCTGCGCCACTCGCCTCTTTCGACTGCGACACCTGGGACGATCTCGCCGCCGCCCGCGCCCGGATCAGAGAGCATGGGACCGTGCTGGAGCAATGGATCACCGCCGCCAAGAACGAGCTGGGCATCGACGTGGCCGTCGACACCAAGACCCTGCTCGACCTCGCCCGTGACGCCGCCCACGGCGTCGCCCGCCCCGCCGCCCCGCTGACGACCTTCCTCGTCGGCTACGCGGCGGCCCGGGCCGAAGCCGCCGGCGCCGACCCCGCCGAGGCCGTGGCCGTGGCCTCCCGCAAGGCCGCCGACCTGGCACTGCGCTGGGCCGCGGAGACGGCCGGTAGCGCGGACGCGCCCTCGGCCGTAGCGCCCTCGGCCGACGCGCCCGCCGCGGACACGCCGCCGGCGGACGCCGGCACCGGAGAGACCGGGTCCGGATGACCGCCGACGCCGACCACGCCCTCGACCAGGCCCTCGCGCTGGTCAGCCGCAACCCCGACGGCGGCGGCCACCGCGCCGCGCCCTGGCGCCGTGCCCGGGAGGCCGCCACCCGCGCCGGGTCGGCCGTCCGCGGCCGCAGCCACCAGGTCGCCCTGCCGGCCGCCCTCGGCGAAGTACTGGCCGCGCCCCTGGAGGCCCTCGGCGACCTGCCGTCCTTCGACACCTCCGCCATGGACGGCTGGGCCGTCGCCGGGCCCGGCCCCTGGACCGTCCGCGTCGGCGACAGCGCGCTGGCCGGGAGCGAGCGCCCCGCGCCCCTCGCGGACGGCGAGGCCGTACGGATCGCCACCGGCGCCCGGATCCCCGCCGACACCACCGCCGTGATCCGCAGCGAGCACTCCCGCGAGGCCGGCACGCAGCTGTACGCCGACCGGCCCGCCGCCACCGGCCAGGACATCCGCCCGCGCGGCCAGGAGTGCCGCTCCGGCGACCTGCTGCTGCCCGCCGGCTCCCTGGTCACCCCGGCCGTCCTCGGACTCGCCGCGGCCGCCGGGTACGACGAACTCACCACCCGGCCCCGGCCCCGCGTGGAGATCCTGGTGCTCGGCGACGAGCTGCTCACCGCGGGCCCCCCGCACGACGGCCTCATCCGCGACGCGCTGAGCCCCATGCTGGGCCCCTGGCTGGCCCGGCTCGGCGCCGACGTGATCGCCACCCGGCGGCTCGGAGACGACCCGGCGGGTGCCGCGGCTCTGCTGGAGGCCGTCAACGGCTCCGGCGCCGACCTGGTCATCACCACCGGCGGCACCGCCTCCGGCCCCGTCGACCACGTGCACCCCGTCCTGGCCAAGGCCGGCGCCGAACTGCTCGTCGACGGGGTCGCCGTACGCCCCGGGCACCCGATGCTGCTGGCCCGTCTCGGCGGTGGGTCCCCCGGCCAGGGCCCGGTCCGGCACCTGGTCGGCCTGCCGGGCAATCCGCTGGCCGCCGTGTCCGGACTGCTGACCCTCGCAGAACCGCTGCTGCGCGCACTCGCCGGTCGCGGCGCGCGGCCCCGGTACTCGGTGCCGGTGCGGGGCGACGTGCCGGGCCACCCGCACGACACCCGGCTCGTACCGGTCCTGCTGACCGACGAGCACGCCGTACCGCTGCGCTACAGCGGCCCGGCGATGCTGCGCGGGGTGGCCGCCGCCGACGCGCTGGCCGTCGTACCGCCGAACGGGGCGAGGTCCGGGCAGGACCTGGAGATCCTCGACCTGCCGTGGGCCTCCGGGGGATGTTTCACGTGAAACTTCACGGCTCCGACGCGATGGCCCGCGGCGCCGACGAGAAGCTCGTCTCGCGCCGCATCAAACTGCCCAAGCGCGTCGTCGAGAAACCGCTGAGGCAGGTCACCCGACGGCTGCTGATGGCGCTGTTCGTCATGTGCCTGACGGTCCTGATCGTGTGGATCGACCGCGACGGCTACCACGACAACGCCAACAACCAGGTCGACTTCCTCGACTGCGTCTACTACGCGACCGTCACCCTGTCGACGACCGGCTACGGCGACATCGTCCCGTACAGCGACAGCGCACGGCTGGTCAACGTCCTGCTGATCACGCCGCTCCGCGTGCTGTTCCTGATCATCCTGGTCGGCACCACGCTGGAAGTCCTGACCGAACGCACCAGGGAAGAGTGGCGCCTCAGCCGCTGGAGGAAGAACTTGCGTGACCACACGGTCGTCGTCGGCTTCGGGACGAAGGGCCGCTCGGCCCTCCAGACCCTGCTGGCCACCGGCCTCCACCGGGACCAGGTCGTCATCGTCGACCCCAGCGCCAAGGTGATCGACATCGCCAACTCGGAGGGGTTCACAGGAGTCGTCGGCGACGCCACGCGCTCCGAAGTGCTGCTCCGCGCCGAGCTGCAGAAGGCCCGTCAGATCGTCATCGCCACTCAGCGGGACGACACGGCGGTTCTGGTCACGCTGACGGCCCGCCAGCTCAACCGCGGCGCCAAGATCGTGGCGGCCGTCCGGGAAGAGGAGAACGCCCCGCTGCTGCGCCAGTCCGGCGCGGACGCGGTCATCACGAGCGCCAGCGCGGCGGGCCGGCTGCTCGGGCTCTCGGTGCTCAGCCCGAGCGCGGGCACGGTGATGGAGGACCTGATCCAGCAGGGCAGCGGCCTCGACCTGATCGAGCGTCCGGTCAGGAAGGCCGAGGTCGGCAAATCGGTCCGGGACACCGAGGACCTGGTCGTCAGCGTCCTGCGCGGCCACCGCCTGCTCCCGTACGACGACCCGCACGCGAGCCCGCTCCAGCTGACGGACCGCCTGATCACGATCGTCCGCGCCGTACCGCCGAGTTCCCCGCCCGTGGTGCTGGGTTCGGCGGAGTAGTCGACGGGGCAGTCGGCGCCGCGGCCCTCCCTGCGGTCCGTCCGACCGGTAGCCTCCGGGCCATGCATGCGATCACCATCGAACAGCCCGGCGGCCCCGAGGCCCTGGTGTGGGCCGACGTACCCGACCCGGTGGTCGGCGACGGCGAAGTACTCGTCGAGGTCGCAGCCAGCGCCGTGAACCGCGCCGACGTCCTGCAGCGGCAGGGCTTCTACAACCCCCCGCCGGGCGCATCGCCCCATCCGGGCCTGGAGTGCTCGGGGCGGATCTCCTCGATCGGGCCCGGGGTCTCCGGGTGGTCGGTCGGCGACGAGGTGTGCGCGCTGCTGGCCGGCGGCGGGTACGCGCAGAAGGTGGCCGTCCCGGCGGGCCAGCTGCTGCCGGTGCCCGCGGGCTTGGACCTGGTGACGGCGGCGGCGCTGCCCGAGGTGGTGTGCACGGTCTGGTCGAACGTGTTCATGGTGGCCGGCCTGCGCCCCGGCGAGACCCTGCTGGTGCACGGCGGATCGAGCGGCATCGGGACGATGGCGATCCAGCTGGCCAAGGCCGTGGGCGCGCGGGTCGCGGTGACGGCGGGCGGCAAGGAGAAGCTGGCGCGCTGCGCGGAGCTGGGCGCGGACATCCTGATCGACTACCGCGAGCAGGACTTCGTGGAGGAGCTGCGAGCGGCCACGGACGGCGTCGGGGCCGACGTGATCCTGGACATCATGGGCGCGAAGTACCTGACCCGGAACGTCGACGCGCTGGCCGTGAACGGCCGCCTCGCGATCATCGGGCTCCAGGGCGGGGTCAAGGCCGAGCTCAACCTGGCCACGCTGCTGGCGAAGCGGGCGGCGGTCACCGCCACCACGCTCCGGGCCCGCCCGCTGGAGGAGAAGGCGGCGATCGTCGCGGCCGTACGGGAGCACGTGTGGCCCCTGGTCGAGGCGGGCCGCATCCAGCCCGTGGTGCACGCGACGTACCCCATGCCGGAGGCGGCCGAGGCCCACCGCGTCCTGGAGTCGAGCACGCACGTGGGGAAGCTGCTCCTGACCACCTGAGCCGAGCGCCGGCGGGACCGACATCCAGTCCCGCCGGCCGGGCCGCGGGCCGCGCCGCTCTACAGGCTGCGCAGCAGTACCGCCGGGGACTCGACGCAGTCCGCGACGTACCGCAGGAAGCCGCCCGCCGTGCCGCCGTCGCAGACCCGGTGGTCGAAGGTCAGGGACAGCTGCACGACCTGCCGGACCGCCAGTTCGCCCTTGTGCACCCACGGCTTCGGGATGATCCGGCCCACGCCGAGCATCGCCGCCTCCGGGTGGTTGATGATGGGCGTGGAACCGTCCACACCGAACACCCCGTAGTTGTTCAGGGTGAAGGTGCCACCGGTGAGGTCGGCCGGCGCCAGCTTGCCCGCGCGGGCCAGCTCGGTCAGCCGGGCGAACTCCGCCGACAGGGACTCGGCGCTGCGCGTCTGCGCGTCCCGGACCACCGGGACCATCAGGCCCCGCTCGGTCTGCGCGGCGAAGCCGAGGTGCACGGCCGGGAGCCGGACGATCTCGTTCGCCGCCAGGTCCACCGTGGAGTTGAGCTCCGGGTGCCGTGCCAGTGCCGCCGTGCAGATCCGGGCGAGCAGCGCGAGCACCGAGACCTTCGGCCCGCCCGCCGCGTTCATCGCCGCCCGTGTCGCCATGAGTTCGGTGGCGTCCGCGTCGACCCAGCAGGTGGCGTCCGGGATCTCGCGCCGGCTGCGCGACAGCTTGTCCGCGACCGCGCCGCGCACCCCCTTGAGCGGGATCCTCGTGGCACCCTCCGGCGCGGCGGGGACGGAGGCTGGTGCCGCGGCCGGTGCGGCGGCGGCAGCCACCGCCGGCGCGCTCAGCGCCGCTTCGACGTCCGCGCGCAGGATCAGGCCCTGGGGGCCGGAGCCGCGCAGCGCGCGCAGGTCCACCCCGTGGTCCCGGGCCAGTTTCCGCACCAGCGGCGAAATGACCGGCACGGGCCCGGCGGCGGCGGCCGGGACGGCGCTCACCGGGACGGCCACCGCAACAGCGGCCGGAGCCGAAGCCGGGGACGGGGTCGACGCCCGGGCCGGGACGGCAGCCGGAGCCACGGCCCCGGAGAAACCCCCCGGCGCGGCGGAGCCGGGTCGCACCCGCCTCCGACGCGCCGGACGTGAATGGTCCGTGCCGTAGCCGACCAGCACGTTCCCCGAGCCGGACGAAGCCGCCGCGGGCCCGTCGGGAACCTCGGCCGCCGCCCCCACCGCCACGGTGATCAGCGGTGCGCCGACCGGCAGTTCCGTCCCCTCCTCACCGAAGCGGGCGGTGACGACGCCTCCGTACGGGCAGGGCACCTCGACCATCGCCTTGGCCGTCTCGACCTCGACGACGGGCTGGTCGATGGCGACGACGTCCCCGACCGCCACCAGCCAGCGGACGATCTCCGCCTCGGTCAGGCCTTCCCCGAGGTCCGGCAGTTTGAACTCCATCACCTGTGGCATCAGTTCTCCCACTGCAGACGAGCCACGGTGTCCAGGATCCGGTCCACGCCGGGCAGGTGGTGCTTCTCCAGCATCGGCGGCGGGTACGGGATGTCGAACCCGGTCACACGGAGCACCGGCGCCTCCAGATGGTGGAAGCACCGCTCCGTGACGCGGGCGGCGATCTCCGCGCCGGGACCGCCGAAGCCGCCCGACTCGTGGACCACCACCGCGCGCCCGGTCCGGCGTACGGAGGCCACGACGGTCTCCTCGTCGAAGGGGACCAGCGAGCGCAGGTCCACGACCTCGAGGTCCCAGCCCTCCTCGCGCGCCGCCTCGGCCGCCTCCATGCACACCGGCAGGGAGGGCCCGTAGGTGATCAGGGTCGCGCTCGTACCGCTGCGCCGGACGAGGGCCTTGCCGATCCCGGGGACCGCGGCGGGGGCTTCCGGGGACCAGTCGGCCTTGGACCAGTACAGCCGCTTCGGCTCCAGGAACACCACCGGGTCGTCGCTGGCTATCGAGGCGCGCAGCAGCCCGTAGGCGTCCTCGACCGTCGCCGGGGTCACGACGGTGAGCCCCGGGGTGGCCACGTAGTACGCCTCGGAGGAGTCGCTGTGGTGCTCCACACCGCCGATGCCGCCGCCGTACGGCACGCGGATCGTGATCGGGAGCGGCATGGCTCCCCGGGTGCGGTTGCGCATCTTCGCCACGTGCGAGATCAGCTGCTCGAAGGCCGGGTAGGCGAACGCGTCGAACTGCATCTCCACGACCGGCCGCAGCCCGTACATGGCCATGCCGACGGCCGCTCCGAGGATTCCGGCCTCCGCGAGCGGGGTGTCCGTACAGCGGTCCTCGCCGAACTCCTTGGCGAGCCCGTCCGTGATGCGGAAGACCCCGCCGAGCGTGCCGACGTCCTCACCCATCACGTGGACGCTCGGGTCCTCGGCCATCGCGTCGCGCATCGCCCGGCCCAGGGCCTGCGCCATGGTCGCCGGCTTCGCCGCCACCGTGGTCATGACGGGTCCTCCTCTTCCTGCTCTGCCGCGTCCTGCTCGGCCGCGTCCAGCTCGGCACGGAGCATGGCCGCCTGTTCGCGCAGCCGGCCGGTCTGCTCCGCGTAGACGTGTCCGAACAGGTCCATCGGGTCGAGCACGGGCTCCGCGTTCATCCCGTCCCGCAGTGCCGCCGCCATCGTCTCGGCCGCGTCCTTGGCGGCCTGGATACCCGCCTCGTCCAGCAGTCCGCGCGCGGTGAGCTCGCGTTCCAGCAGGTCGACCGGGTCGTGCGCCTTCCAGGCCGCTACCTCGGCATCGCCCCGGTAGCGGGTCGCGTCGTCGGCGTTGGTGTGGGCCTCGATCCGGTACGTGACGGCCTCGATCATGGTCGGGCCGCCGCCGGAGCGGGCCCGCCGGACCGCCTCGGACAGCACCTCGTGCATGGCGGCGATGTCGTTGCCGTCGACGAGGCGGCCCGGCATCCCGTACCCCACGGCCTTGTGGGCGAGGGTCGGGGCGGCGGTCTGCTTGGCGAGCGGGACGGATATCGCGAAGCCGTTGTTCTGTACGAGGAAGACGACCGGTGCCTGCCAGACGGCGGCGAAGTTCATGGCCTCGTGGAAGTCGCCCTCGCTGGTGCCGCCGTCGCCGACCATGGCGAGGGCGACCACGTCGTCCCCGCGCAGCCGGGCGGCGTGCGCCAGGCCGACCGCGTGCGGCAGCTGGGTGGCGAGGGGGGTCGACAGCGGGGCTATCCGGTGCTCGCGCGGGTCGTAGCCGGTGTGCCAGTCGCCGCGCAGGAGGGTCAGGGCCTGTACGGGGTCCAGTCCGCGCGCCACGGCCGCGAGGGTGTCGCGGTAGCTCGGGAAGAGCCAGTCCTGCTCCTCCAGCACCAGCGCGGCGGCGATCTCGCACGCCTCCTGGCCGACGGTGGAGGGATATACGGCCAGACGGCCCTGCCGGGTGAGGGCGGTGGCCTGGGCGTTGTAGCGGCGGCCGCGCACGAGCTCGGCGTAGCACCGGCGCATCAGCTCGGGGTCGAGCCGGTCGGCGGCCGGCGTGCCCAGCACCCGGTACGGCTCGGGGTCCGGGAGCAGCGGGGCGGCATCCGTACGGGGCCTCCAGGCGGGCGGCGGGGTGGAACGGTGGGACGCACCGGCACCAGGCAGCTCTTGGACCGTCATGGCGGCGTACACCTCCTCGTGGGAAGCGGGCAGGGAGGCCTCGGATGTGAGGCCCCTCACCTACCGATTGTTCGGTTGCCCGGGCAATTTGGCTACAGGCGGGTCCAGGCTGTGGACAAAGTGGCGGCGACGCCCTGGTATGGGTGCAGGACGTCCAGGAGAGGCAGGCAACGGGCGATGACGGATGAACAAATGGCCGGAGCGGGTTCCGGAGCGGGTTCCGGAGCTGGCCCTGGAGCGGGGGGCGCACCGGGGGGCGCTTCCGGAAGCCCCGGCGGCCCCTCGGGAGGCCCTGCCGGACCGCCCGGACAGCCCGGACCCCCCGGACAGCCCGGACAGCCCGCCCCTCCCCGCCCCCTGGACCCCATAGACCGTTCGATCGTGCGCCTGCTCCAGGCGGACGGCCGCGCCTCGATACGATCCGTCGCCGAGCAGGTCCACGTCTCCCGGGCCAATGCCTACGCCCGCATCAACCGCCTCATCGACGACGGGGTGATCCGGGGCTTCACCGCCCGCGTCAACCACGAGCGGGCGGGCCAGGGCGCCTCCGCCTACATCACCCTGAAGATCGTCCAGAATTCCTGGCGCACGGTCCGCGAACAGCTCCGCGAGCTCCCCGGCGCCGCACACATCGCCCTGGTCAGCGGGGATTTCGACGTCCTGTTCCTGGTCCACACCCCGGACAACCGCACCCTGCGCGAGCTGGTCCTGACCCGCCTCCAGTCCATCCCGGAGGTCCTCTCCACGCGCACCCTGCTGGTCTTCGAGGAAACGGATCTCCTGGCCCGGGACCCGGCCGCGGGCCCGACGATCTCCGAGGACCAGTGATGTGGCCGCACTCGCCGGCCTGGTCGGTGCCCGGCCCGCGCCGGGCCCCCGCGGGGGCCCGGCGTAGAGGCTGAACCAGACCTGCAGCCCGAGCACCAAGCCAGGGCCCCCCGGTCAGCGCTGTGTGCGCAGTCCGTCCAGGGCCATGCTGACCACCGCGTCCGCCAGCTGGTCGGAGGTGGTGCCCGGATGCGGGCGGTACCACTCGACCAGGGAGTTGACCATGCCGAAGAGGAGGCGGGTGGCGAGGCGGATGTCCACGTCCGCCCGCAGGTCCCCCTCGGCGGCGGCGGCCTTCAGGAGCTCCGCGACCTGCTGGTCGAACTCGCGGCGGCGCTCCAGTGCCCAGCGCTCGGTGCGGGTGTTGCCCCGCACGCGCAGCAGCAGCGTCACGTAGGGCAGCTCCGCGACGAGGACCTCGACCGTGCGGCGGGTGACGTACTCCACGCGCCCGACCGCGCGCCCCCGTATCGCCCCCGGTTCCCCCAGGACGGCGAAGAGCTCGTCCAGCGCCCGGCTGACGGCCCGGTGCAGCAGCTCCTCCTTGCCCGCGACGTGGTGGTAGATCGAGGACTTCGAGATGCCCGCGGCCTTGGAGAGGTGCTCCATCGAGGTGCCGTCGTAGCCGCGCTCGTTGAAGACCTGGACGGCGACGGACAGCAGCGTCTCGGGCGTGTACGTGTCCCGCTTGACCGTCGTCATTCCGTCTCCCCCGCCTCGTACGCCTCGTCCGTCCCGTCCGTCCCGTCCGTCCCGTCCGTCCCGTCCGTCCCGTCCCCGTCCGTCTCGTCGCCCGCCGCGTACCCCAGCTTGTACAGGGCCAGCGAAGGCGCGTACCGCCCGCCCGGACAGCGCTCGTCGAGGTGGTGCAGCAGGTCGTACGCCCAGTCGCGGCCGAGCCGGTCGTGCCATTCGGCCGGGCCCATGGGGTAGTTGACCCCGAGCCGCATCGCCGTGTCGATGTCCTCGGCCCCCGCCACTGCGCGCGCGACGGCGTCGGCGGTCAGGTCGATCAGCATCGCCACCGTACGGGCGACGATCATCCCGGGGACGTCACCGATGACGGAGACCTTCTTGCCGAGCTTCTGGAACAGTCCGACGGCCTCGGAAAGCGTCCGCTCGCTCGTGTCCTCACTGACGGAGAGCGCGATCCGGGCGGCGTCGCGGTAGTCGAAGGCCAGGTCGAAGTAGACGACGTCGGCGAACTCGATCGCGGTCTTGCCGTCGGCGAGCACCAGCTGCCCCTCGCCCGGGAGCTGGATGTACGGGCCCCCGTGCTCGGTGGCGACGACCTCGATCCCCGCCTCCTCCAGGAGGTCGAGGAGGGCTGCGGCCGGTCCGAGGTCACCGACGACGGTCACCTTCGCGGGCGCGTCCTCGGGGCCGGCCGTGTGCGGGGCCGGGACCTTCGCGTCCGGGCCGTACGGGTACCAGCCGTGGCCCGATTTGCGGCCGAGGCGGCCCGACTGGACCAGCCGGCGCTGCGCGAGGGACGGGGTGAACTTGGGGCTGCGGAAGAAGGACTCCCACACGGAGCGGGTGACGGCCTCGTTGACGTCCTGGCCGATCAGGTCGGTCAGCGCGAAGGGGCCCATCTTGAAGCCGCCGCTCTCGCGGAGCACGGCGTCGATGGTGGCCGGGTCGGCGCCCTGCTCCTCGTACACCGCGAAGGCCTCGGCGTAGAAGGGCCGGGCGATCCGGTTGACGATGAACCCCGGGGTGTCGGCGCAGCGCACCGGTGTCTTGCCCCAGCCCAGGACGGTGGCGTACGCGCGGCCGGCGGCATCCGGGTCGGTCGCGAACCCGGAGACCACCTCGACCAGCGGGAGCAGCGGCGCCGGGTTGAAGAAGTGCAGGCCAAGGAAGCGGCCCGGGTGCGAGAGGCCGGCGGCGAGCTCGGTGACGGAGAGGGAGGAGGTGTTGGTGGCCAGCAGCGCGTCCGGCGAAACCACTTCTTCGAGTGCCGCGAACAGCGCGCGCTTGACGGTGACGTCCTCGACGACCGCCTCCACGACGAGGGCCGCGCCGGCCAGCCCGGACAGTTCGGCCGCCGAACCGATCCGGCCGATGGCGTCCTCGGCCTCGGCACGATCCAGTCGGCCCTTCGCGGCCATCCGATCGACGCGGTCCTGCACGAACCCGACCGCGTCGGCGGCCAGCACGGCGTTGATGTCGTAGATCAGCACGCGGTGACCTGCGAGAAGGGCGACCTGGGCGATGCCCTGTCCCATAGTGCCGGCGCCGACGACCGCCACTGTGCGGGACCGCTCGATTGCTGTCATGCCCAGATCCTCCCGCACCGACTTGTCCACAGGTCTGCCGGGCCCTCTTGTCCCGACCGATCGTTCGGTTACTCTAACTCCAGTCTGCCCTTCTTCATCACTTCATGCCCGACCCGATCGCCTGATCCCGCCCGGCTCAACGAGGAGTTGGTCCCTGATGGCCGCCGAGCCCACCGTCCCCCAGCTGTCCGCCAAGCACCGGCCCACCCTGGACCAGGCACTGGCCACGATCCGCAGCCGCGCCTACTGGTCCCCGCATCCCGAGCACCCCAAGGCGTACGGCGAGAACGCCGGGGCCGACGGCCTCGCCGCCTTCGAGGCGCTGCGCGGCACCCGGCTCGACCTCGGGCAGCCCGGCACCGACGACTGGACGGGAGCCGAGACCTCCCCGTACGGCGTGGAGCTCGGCGTCGAGTACCCGCACGTCGACCCGGACGTGCTGCTGCCCGCGATGCGGGCCGGCATGGGTGCCTGGCGGGACGCCGGGCCCGAGACGCGCGCCCTGGTCTGTATCGAGATCCTGGCCCGGATCTCGGCGCGGACGCACGAGTTCGCGCACGCGGTCATGCACACCAGCGGCCAGGCCTTCATGATGGCCTTCCAGGCCGGCGGCCCGCACGCGCAGGACCGCGGCCTGGAGGCCGTGGCCTATGCGTACGAGGAGCAGACCCGCGTCCCGGGGCAGGCCGACTGGTCGAAGCCGCAGGGCAAGAAGGACCCCCTGGAGTTGGGCAAGACCTTCACCGCCGTGCCGCGCGGAATCTCCCTGATGATCGGCTGCAACACCTTCCCCACCTGGAACGGCTATCCGGGGATCTTCGCCTCCCTCGCCACGGGCAACCCGGTGCTGGTCAAGCCGCACCCGCGCGCCGTGCTCCCGCTGGCGCTCACCGTCCAGGTGGCCCGCAAGGTGCTGGCGGACTCCGGCTTCGACCCGAACCTGGTGGCGCTGGCCGTGGAGCGACCGGGCGAGGGCATCGCCAAGGAACTCGCCCTCCGCCCCGAGATCAAGGTCATCGACTACACCGGGTCCACCGAGTTCGGCGAATGGCTGGAGACCAACGCCCGTCAGGCGCAGGTCTACACGGAGAAGGCCGGCGTCAACACCGTCGTCCTGGACTCCACCGACAACTACAAGGGGATGCTGTCCAACCTGGCCTTCTCGCTGTCCCTGTACAGCGGCCAGATGTGCACCACCCCGCAGAACCTGCTGATCCCCCGCGACGGCATCGAGACCGACGCCGGGCACAAGACGTACGACGAGGTCGTCTCGGACCTCGCGGGCTCGGTCGGCGGCCTGCTCGGCGACGACGCGCGGGCCAACGCCCTGCTCGGCGCGCTGGTCAACCCCGACGTCAAGGCCCGGCTGGAGGCCGCGGCCGGGCTCGGCGAGGTCGCGCTGGCCTCCCGCGAGGTGGCTCACCCGGAGTTCCCGGGCGCGGTGGTGCGCACGCCGGTCATGGTGAAGCTGGACTCCGCCAAGCCCGACGACTCCGCCCCCTACCTCTCGGAGTGCTTCGGCCCGGTCTCCTTCGCGGTGGCGGTCGACTCCACGGCGAGCGCCCTCGACCTGCTGCGGCGCACCGTCCGTGAGAAGGGCGCGATGACGGTCGGGGCGTACACCACGTCCGCGGACACCGAGCGGGCCATCGAGGAGGTCTGCCTGGAGGAGTCGGCGCAGCTCTCCCTGAACCTGACGGGCGGGGTCTATGTGAACCAGACCGCGGCCTTCTCCGACTTCCACGGCTCGGGCGGGAACCCGGCGGCGAACGCCGCGCTGTGCGACGGCGCGTTCGTGTCCAACCGCTTCCGCGTGGTGGAGGTCCGCCGCCAGGGCTAGTCGCGGGCTAGTCGGCCGGCAGGTCCGCCGGCCGGGGCCCGCCCCAGTGGAAGAGGGCCATGGCCACGCTGGTGGCCAGGTTGTAGCTGGAGACCTGCGGGCGCATCGGAAGGGACACCAGGTGATCGGCGCGGGCGCGCAGCTCGGGCGAGATGCCGTGGCGTTCGGAGCCGAAGGCCAGCAGGGCGTCGTCCGGGAGGGTGAGGGCACGGATGTCCTCGCCCTCCGGGTCGAGCGCGTACAGCGGGCCTGGCGGCAGGGTGCCGAGTTCCACCTGGTCCACGGTGGTGGCGTAGTGCAGACCCGCTCCGGCGCGGACCACGTTGGGGTGCCAGGGATCGAGGTCTCCGCGGGTGACGACACCGGTGGCTCCGAATCCGGCGGCGAGCCGGACGACGGCGCCGACGTTGCCGAGGTTGCGGGGGTTGTCCAGGACGACGATCGGGGCCGTCCTGGGCCGCGCCTCGAGCCGGGCCCGCCCGTCGGCCCGGTCGGGCCGGACCGCGAGGGCCGCCACCCCGGTGGGGTGCACCCGGGTCAGCAGTCCCTTCAGCGGAGCGTGCCGCACCAGCCGGACCACCTCCGCCTCCACATCCGGAGCCAGCTCGCGCGCGAGGTCCCGTACGGCGTCCGGCTCGTCGGCGACGGCGATGCGCACCCGCGCCCCGAAGCGCAGGGCGTGCTTCAGCGCGTGGAACCCGTCGAGGAGTACGAGGTCCTCCCCCGCGGCCGCCTCCCGCCACTGCCGTTCGGTGTCCCCGGCGTCCCCGGCCTGCCCGCGCTGCTCACTCATACCGCCGAGCCTACGGTCCCGGCCGAACGCAGCCCCGCCGGATCCGGCCCCGGCGGATCCGGCCCCGGCGGATCCGGCGGCGGAGCCCCGGGGAGCGGGCGAAGGGCCGGGAGAGGACAAGCCCCGCAGGGCCAGGGCTCAGCGCGGGACCGGGCTGGGGAGCGCAGGCTCCGGATCCGCCTGTGGCTCCGGCCCGGGATCCCGCTCCGGATCCGGAGCGACCCGCCGCCCACCACCCCGCAGCGCGGCGCCCCGCGCGCCGAGCCAGAGCAGGAAGGCCGTGGGCAGGAACACCGAGTCGGCGGCGATCATCGCCAGGGAGAAGAACGGCAGCCCCAGCAGGACGGCGATCCCCGCGTGCTCCAGCATCATCAGCGCCAGCAGCACGTTCTTGATCCGCCGGTTGAACAGCGTGAACGGGAAGGCCACCTGGACCGCGACCGTCCCGTACGACAGCAGCATGACCAGCGTTCCGCTGCTCGCGAGCAGGGCCGACAGCCCCGGCCACGGGCTGAAGTAGTCCAGGCCCAGCGGGTAGTACAGCGCCGTGCCGTCCTGCCACCGCGAGCCCTGGATCTTGTACCACCCGGCCGTGGCGTAGATCAGGCACACCTCCGCCACGATCACCAGCATCCCCGCGTTGTGCAGCAGGTTGGCCAGCACGTCGAGGACCGCCCGCCCCTCCCCCCCGGGCTCGTACCGGTCGACCGTCCACCACAGCGCGGCGACCACCCACAGCGCCCCGAAGACCATCAGCCAGCCGGTGCTGAACCGCCCGGTCGCGGCGCCGTACGCGAGCACGGCGCCGAGCACGCCCCACAACGCCGGGCCGGCCCGCCCGGCCGAGGCCGAGCCGAGGCGGCGGGCACGGCGGGCGTCCAGCGACCACACCCGCGCGCACCGGGTCAGCAGGAGGTAGATCGCCATCAGGTGGATGACGTTGTCCCCGCCGTCGCCCATGAAGACGCTGCGGTTCTGCAGCGACAGCACCCCGACCATGAACACCACCGAGGTGGCCCGGGTACGCCAGCCCAGCACCATCAGGGCGGCCGACAGCACGGCCACGGCGTAGACGGTCTCGAACCAGAGCGCCGAGTCCGACCACATCAGCACCGTGAAGGCATGGTTCGAGTCGATCAGCCGCCGCGCCAGCTCCCAGCTCCACGGCCCGTCCGGCCCGTACAGCTCGTGGCGGTGCGGGAACTCCCGCAGCAGGAAGAACAGCCAGGTGCCGGCGAAGCCGATGCGGACCACGGCGCTCTGGTACGGGCCCAGCGCCTGCCCGCTGACCTTGGCCAGTGCCCGGCCCGCGGAGGCCCGGGCGGCAGTGGCCCCGGCGCCAGAGGTCCGGCGCTCCCGCCTCACACCGTCCACCACGGCAGCTCCCGGTAGTACGTCTGGCTGTCGACCTTCTCGTCGGACCACGCGGGTGCGGGGACCTCCGTCGTCCCCGCGCGCAGCTGGATCCGCACGATCCGTCCCTCGGCGAGGTGCGCGCCCTTGCCCACGGCCGTGTCGGCGTCCGTCCTCGGATCCAGCCGGTCCAGCGCGATGCGGCGCAGGTACTCCTCGGCCAGTTCGCCGCGCTCGCCCGTCGACTTGTTGTTCTCGTCGTGGGAGCCGGTGAAGAAGTCCCAGGCCCGGCGGAGCTCGTTCTGCTCGGTGTGGCTCGGCAGCAGGCTGTGGCGGATGGCCGCGCCGTCCTCGGCGGAGAGTCCGCGCCAGTTTCCGGTCACCAGCTGCCCGTCGTTCGTGCGCACCTCCACGCGCACCTCCACGGCGATGTTCTGCTGGAGCGGGTTGGGTGCGAACAGTTTCCAGTTCTGCTCCAACTCGGGGTAGACCCAGCCGTCGATCATCCGCGCGTTCCGCTTGCTCACCGTGTTGGACGGGGCCACGTGCAGGAACACGAGGGCCAGGTGCCAGCAGGCGGCCACCGCCACGGCGCCCAGGGCGAGGGCTGTGACGACCCGGTAGGGGGTGGACAGACCGGCGATTCCGGGCGCTCTCGGCGGGGCCGGAGCCGCTCCTTCGAGGGGCTCGCGTTCGTTCGAATTCATCCCGCCCCGATCATCCGGTGTCCACAGGGTTGACCACAGAGGTTGACACCCTACGGGCCGTCGTCCCACCATTGAAGAGTGTGAACCGAACGATCGGTCGGTCGGGCGGGACGAGACGGGAAAAGACCTCTGACAGGGGGCCGTGATGGTGGCAGTGACCCCGGCAGTGACCTCGGGGGCGGGGCGGGAAGCCGGGCAGGGAGCCGGGATCGGCGTGACCGCCGACCTCGGCACGCAGCTCGCGGCGGCCTTCGACGCGGCCGTGGCGGCCGACGAGCGGGTGGAACCGCGCGACTGGATGCCCGACGAGTACCGCGCCTCCCTGGTCCGCCAGATGGCCCAGCACGCCCATTCCGAGATCATCGGCATGCAGCCCGAGGCGAACTGGATCACCCGCGCGCCCTCACTGCGCCGCAAGGCGATCCTGATGGCCAAGGTCCAGGACGAGGCCGGCCACGGCCTGTACCTGTACAGCGCCGCCGAGACCCTCGGCACCAGCCGGGACGCGCTCCTCGACAAGCTCCACGCCGGGAAGCAGAAGTATTCCTCGATCTTCAACTACCCCACGCTGACCTGGGCCGACGTCGGCGCGATCGGCTGGCTCGTGGACGGCGCGGCGATCACCAACCAGGTCCCGATCTGCCGCTGCTCCTACGGGCCGTACGCGCGGGCCATGGTCCGGATCTGCAAGGAGGAGTCCTTCCACCAGCGCCAGGGGTACGAGCTGCTTCTGGCCCTCTCGCAGGGCACCGAGGCCCAGCACGCCATGGCACAGGACGCCGTGAACCGGTGGTGGTGGCCCTCGCTCATGATGTTCGGCCCGCCGGACGGGGAGTCCGCGCACTCGGCGCAGTCGATGGTCTGGCGGATCAAGCGCCACTCCAACGACGAGCTGCGCCAGCGCTTCGTGGACATCGCCGTCCCGCAGGCCGAGTCACTGGGGCTGACCCTTCCCGACCCGGACCTGAAGTGGAACGAGGAGCGCGGGCACCACGACTTCGGCGCCATCGACTGGACCGAGTTCTGGGAGGTGCTGAAGGGCAACGGCCCGTGCAACGAGGAGCGGATCGGCCAGCGCCGCGCGGCGCACGAGGAAGGCGCCTGGGTCCGCGACGCGGCCGCGGCGTACGCGCAGAAGCAGGCGGCAGGCACATCGGCGGCCGCCGCAGCAGCATCAGTGACAACGGGAAGCGAGGCGCGGGTATGACGCAGAACTGGCCCCTGTGGGAGGTGTTCGTCCGCTCGCGGCGCGGCCTCTCACACACGCACGCGGGCAGCCTGCACGCCCCCGACGCGGAGATGGCCCTGCGCAACGCCCGCGATCTCTACACCCGGCGCGGCGAAGGCATCTCGATCTGGGTGGTGCCCTCCACGGAGATCACCGCCTCCTCCCCGGACGAGCGGGACCCCTTTTTCGCCCCGTCCGCCGACAAGCCTTACCGGCACCCCACCTTCTACGAGATCCCCGAGGGGGTGCACCACCTGTGACCAGCACCGAAGCAGGTCCGGCCGTCGCGGCGGCGCTGGCCCTCGGCGACGACGCCCTGATCCTTTCGCACCGCCTCGGCGAGTGGGCGGGCCACGCACCCGTCCTGGAGGAGGAAGTCGCCCTCGCCAACATCGCCCTCGACCTGCTCGGCCAGGCGCGCATCCTGCTGTCGATGGCCGGCGACGAGGACGAGCTGGCCTACCTCCGTGAGGAGCGGTCCTTCCGCAACCTCCAACTGGTCGAGCAGCCCAACGGCGACTTCGCCCACACCATCGCGCGCCAGCTCTACTTCTCGCTCTACCAGCACGAGCTCTACGGTGAGCTCGCACGCGGGGCGGGCCCGTTCGGGCCGCTCGCCGCCAAGGCGGTCAAGGAGACGGCCTACCACCGCGACCACGCCGAGCAGTGGACGCTGCGGCTCGGCGACGGTACCGAGGAGAGCCGGACCCGGATGCGGACCGCGCTCGACGCGCTGTGGAAGTACACCGGGGAGATGTTCCAGCCGGTGGACGGACTCGACGGGGCCGACGGGACCGCCGGCATCGACTGGGCCGCCCTGGAAGGCCGTTGGCTGACCGCGCTGGGCGAGGTACTGGAGCGGGCCGGGCTGGAGCTTCCCCAGGGGCCGCGCACGGGCGCCTGGGCGGCCGGAGCCGGCCGGCAGGGACTGCACACCGAATCGTTCGGCCGCCTGCTGGCGGAGATGCAGCACCTGCACCGCAGCCATCCGGGGGCATCGTGGTGACGGCGGGCGAGACCCGGCTCGAGGTGGAACTGGCAGCGCTGGCCGGCTCCGTTCCCGACCCCGAGCTGCCCGTGCTCACCCTCGCCGAGCTCGGCGTGATGCGCGGGGTGCGGATGCACGAGGACGGCCACGTGGAGGTCCTCCTGACCCCCACCTACACCGGCTGCCCGGCCATCGAGGCCATGTCCGCCGACATCGAGCGGATCCTGACCGACCACGGCATGGCCGACGTCAGGGTGCGGACCGTCCTGGCCCCCGCCTGGTCCACCGACGACATCAGTGCCGAAGGCCGCCGCAAGCTGGCCGAGTTCGGCATCGCCCCGCCCCGGCCGCACGCCGCCGGCGGACCGGTCCCGCTCACCCTGTCGGTCCGCTGCCCCCACTGCGGATCGACCGACACCGAGTTGCTCAGCCGGTTCTCCTCCACCGCGTGCAAGGCGCTGCGCCGCTGCACCGCCTGCCTCGAACCGTTCGACCACTTCAAGGAGCTGTAGATGGCCGTGTCACCGCCGCCGCCCACACCTGGGTCCGCGAGCCCGGCGCGAGCCGCGCGCCACGGCGCGTTCCACACCTTGACGGTGGCGGCGGTCGACCGGCTCACCGAGGACTCCGTGGCCCTGACCCTGGACGTCCCGCCGGAGTTGCGCGCCGAGTACCGGCACTCCCCCGGCCAGCACCTCACCCTGCGCCGCTGCGCCCCGGACGGCTCGGCCCGGTCCGAGGTCCGGCGCACGTACTCGATCTGTTCCCCCGCCCCGGCCGCCGGCGGGCCGGGCCCCTCGGCGCTGCGGGTCGGGGTGCGGCTGGTGGAGGGCGGGGAGTTCTCCTCGTTCGCCCACAAGGAGATCACCGCCGGGGACGTCCTGGACGTGATGGTCCCGGCCGGCCGGTTCGTCCTGGACCCCGCGGCGGCTCCACCCGCCGCGCACTACGCCGCGATCGTCGGCGGCAGCGGCATCACCCCGGTGCTCTCGATCGCCGCCACCCTGCTGGCGGCCCGCCCCGATGCCCGGTTCTGCCTGGTGCGCAGCGACCGCAGCGCGGCCTCGACGATGTTCCTGGAGGAGGTCGCCGACCTCAAGGACCGCTATCCCGACCGGTTCCAGCTGGTCACCGTCCTGTCCCGGGAGGAACAGGAGGCGGGCCTGCCCTCGGGCCGGCTCGACGAGGAGCGGATGACGGAACTGCTGCCCGCGCTGCTGCCGGTCACGGAAGTGACGGGTTGGTTCCTGTGCGGGCCGTACGGGCTGGTGGCGGGCGCGGAGCGGGCACTGGGCGCGCTCGGTGTGGCGCGGACCCGGGTCCACGAGGAGATCTTCCACGTCGCGGACACCGCGGCTCCGGCCCCGGCGGGTTCGGCCGCCGCCACCCACGGCCGGGTCACGGCGCGGCTCGACGGCCGCTCGGGCACCTGGCCGGTGCGCGAGGGGGAGTCGCTGCTCGACGCGGTGCTCCGGGCCCGCGCGGACGCCCCGTACGCCTGCAAGGGCGGGGTGTGCGGCACCTGCCGGGCGTTCGTGGTGTCGGGCGAGGTGCGGATGGACCGCAACTTCGCGCTGGAGGAGAGCGAGACGCAGGCGGGGTTCGTGCTGGCCTGCCAGTCGCACCCCGTGTCGGAGGACGTGGAGATCGACTTCGACCGCTGAGCGGCCGCCCGCGCCGCCCCCCTGTCCAATTTCAGGAACGTGTTCTATCTTGACGCACCGTCAGGCGTCAGACAGAGCACGTTCCGGGCACGCGGGAGGACAGGCAGTGGACTTCACCTTCACCGAGGAGCAGCAGGCAGCCGTCGAGGCGGCCAAGGCCGTCTTCGCGGGCGTGGCCCCCGATGGCGTGCCCAGCCCCGCGCTCACCCCCAGGGCCGTGGCCGAGGAGTTCGACCGCGTGCTGTGGGCCAAGCTCGCCGACTCCGACCTGCTGAGCCTGGTCCTCGCCGAGGAGCACGGCGGGGCCGGACTCGACGCCATCGCCCTGTGCCTGGTGCTGCGCGAGGCGGCGAAGGTCCTGGCCCGGGTCCCGCTGCTGGAGCACTGCGCCACCGCCATGGCCGTCCAGGCCCACGGCAGTCCCGAGCTGGCGGCCGCCTTGCTGCCCGGCGCCGGGGACGGCGGCATCGTGCTCACCGTCGCCGCGCACGGCCGCAGCGGCCACGACCCGGCCGAACTGGCCGTCATCGCCCGACAGGACGGCGACACATGGATCCTGGAGGGCCTCCAGACGGCCGTCGCATGGGCCCACAACGCCGACTGGATCGCCGTCCCAGCCCACACCGGGGAGGGCGAGGCGGTCCTCGCACTCGTCCCCCGCCTCACCGAGGGCCTCACCCTCGCCGAGCAGTACTCCACCAGCGGTGAGCGCCTCGCCGAGATCACCCTCGACGGCGTACGGGTCCCGGCCGCGCACCTCGTCGACGCCCCCGGCGCATGGGACCACCTGCGCCAGCTGCTCTCCACCGGGACCTGCGCGCTCGCGCTCGGCCTCGGCGAGAACGTGCTCGCCATGACCAGTCAGTACACCAGCAAGCGCGAGCAGTTCGGCTTCCCCGTGGCCAGCTTCCAGGCCGTCGCCGTCCAGGCCGCCGACCGCTACATCGACCTGCGCGCCATGGAGGTCACCCTCTGGCAGGCCGCCTGGCGGCTCGACGCCTCCACCGGCGGAGCGGGCGGACCGCTGCCGAGCGCCGGTGATGTGGCCGTGGCCAAGATCTGGGCCTCCGAGGGCGTACGCCGCGTCGTGCAGACCGCACAGCACCTGCACGGCGGCTTCGGCGCCGACACCGACTACCCGCTGCACCGCTACCACGCCTGGGCCAAGCAGCTGGAGCTCCAGCTCGGCCCGGCCGCCGTGCACGAGGAGGCGCTGGGCGACCTGCTGGCCGCCCACCCCCTCGCCTGAACCGGGGCGAGCCGCCAGCCCGCGCGACCGCTCGTCAGACGACGAAGCCCGGGGCTCCCGCGTCGGTGACCACCGGGCGGCCCGCCGCCTCCCAGTGCTGCATGCCGCCGTCCACGTTCACGGCGTCGATGTCCTGCCCCCGCAGGTACTGCGCCACCTGCGCGGAGCGTCCGCCGACCCGGCACATCACGTAGACCGGGCGGTCGTCCTCGATCTTCTCGGTCAGCTCACCGATGCGCGCCACGAACTCGCTCATCGGGATGTGCAGCGCACCCTCGGCATGGCCGGCCGCCCATTCGTCGTTCTCGCGAACGTCGAGGACAAAGGCTTCGGCGGGCAGGGCGGAGGCGGCCACCGAGGGAAGCGGTCCGGAGTTCATAGCTGTCGCCTTCTCTCGTCACGGATATGGTGAGCCAACCTATCCGACCGGGCCTGGACGGATCACGGAGTGATCAGTGCCGCCAGCTCCGCCTCGCGCTTCGCGACATCGGCGAGCAGCTGTTCCGCGATCTCCTCCAGCAGCCGGTCCGGGTCCTCGGGGGCCATCCGCAGCATCGAGCCGATCGCGCTGTCCTCCAGCTCCCGGGCCACCAGCGACAACAGCTCCTTGCGCCGCGAGAGCCACTCCAGCCGCTCGTACAGCTCCTCGCTCTCGCTCAGCCGCACGGCGGCCGGCGCCGGACCGTCCGCCCACTCCTGCGCCAGCTCGCGCAGCAGCTGCTCCTCGCCCCGCCCGTAGGCCGCGTTGACCCGCACGATGAAGGCGTCACGCCGCTCGCGCTCGGCCTCGTCCTGGGCGAGGTCCGGATGCGCCTGGCGGACCAGCTCGCGATAGAGGCGGCGTACCTCCTCCGTCGGCCGCACCCGCTCCGGCGGCCGCACCGCGCGGTCCGTGAGCATCGCGGACGCGTCGTCGGACATCCCGTCCGAGTCGAGCCAGTCGTGGAACAGCTCGTCCACCCCGGGCATCGGCATCACCAGCAAGCGGGCCTCGCGCGCACGGCGCAGGTCCTCCGCATCCCCGGTGCTCGCCGCCTTCGCCTCCGCGATCAGGGCGTCCAGCTCGTCGAGTCGTGAGTACATGGGGCCGAGCTTCTGGTGATGGAGGCGGGAGAAGTTCTCCACCTCCACACGGAAGGTCTCCACCGCGATCTCGAACTCGATCAGCGCCTGCTCGGCGGCCCGTACGGCACGCTCCAGGCGCGCCTCGGGCCGCTCGTCGGCAGTGGGGCCGGGCTCGGACGCTTCGGGAACTGTCTGCTCGCTCACCCGGCCAGCCTACGGCCCTGCCGGTCGGGTGTTTCACGTGAAACATCCACCGGTTTCCGACCGGCACGTTTCACGTGAAACATCGACCCTTCGGGGTCAGACCCCGGACTCGGCCGCGATCCGCCCGGACCGCACGGCCGCCACCAGGACGGCGTGGTCGGCCTCGCTCCGGTCGGCGTAGGCCACGGCGAAGCCCGCCATCGCCTCGTCCAGCTCCTCGTTCTTGCCGCAGTACCCGGCCAGCAGCCGGGGATCCGCGCTGTGCGCGTGCGCCCGCGCCAGCAGCGCCCCGGTCATCCGCCCGTAGTCGTCGAGCTGCTCGACGGTGAGGGCCGCCGGGTCCACGCTGCCCTTGCGGTTGCGGAACTGGCGGACCTGGAAGGGGCGTCCCTCCACCGTGGTCCAGCCCAGCAGGATGTCGGAGACCACCTGCATCCGCTTCTGCCCGGCCACCACCCGGCGGCCCTCGTGCTCCTCCGGCTCGGAGACGAACCCGAGCCCCGGCAGGTGCGGCAGCAGGACCGAGGGCCGGGCCTCCTTCACCTGGAGCACCAGCGCCTCGCCCCGGTGGTCCAGCAGCAGCACCACGTACGAGCGGGTACCGACACTGCCCGTCCCCACCACCCGGAAGGCCACGTCATGGATCGCGTACCGGGCCAGCAGCGGCAGCCGGTCGCCCTGCAGGGTCTGCAGGTACGGGCCCAGCGCGGCCGCCACGGCCGCCGCCTCCCCGTCCCCGACCCGGCGCAGTACCGGCAGCGCGTCCACGAAGGCCCGGCCCCCGTCGGGCGTGACCTCGGTGGACTTGGCGGCGAACCGGGCGGAGGTGTTGTTGCGGGCCTTCTCCGAGACCCGTTCCAGGGTGCCCAGCAGGTCCCGGGCGTCGGTGTGCGAGACCAGTTCCTCGTCCGCGATGGCGTTCCACGCGTCGAGGGCCGGCAGCTTGGCCAGCAGGCGCATCGTGCGGCGGTAGGCGCCGGCCGCGTCGAGTGCGGCCGCCCGGCAGGTGTCCTCGTCCGCGCCGACCACCCGGCCGGCCAGCACCAGCGAGGTGGTCAGCCGCTTGAGGTCCCACTCCCACGGCCCGAAGACGGTCTCGTCGAAGTCGTTGAGGTCGATGACGAGCCGGCCGCGCGCGTCCCCGTACAGGCCGAAGTTGGCCGCGTGGGCGTCCCCGCAGATCTGTGCGCCGACCCCGGTCACCGGGCCGCCGGAGAGGTCGTGCGCCATCAGCCCGGCCGCCCCGCGCAGGAACGCGAAGGGATTGGCGGCCATCCGGCCGACCCGTATCGGCGTCAGCTCGGCGACCCGGCCGACGTTGGACTCCTCCACCGCCCGTACCGCGTCCGGACGGTCGGCCGGGGCCTCGAAGCGGGCGTGAGCCGAACGCGGCACCCGGGTACGCAGTGCCTTGCCGGCCTCCCTGGGCGAACCGGCGTCCCGCGTCGCCTGGGCCGTGGCGAACCGGTGCACGAACCCCTCGACCACCGGGATCCGTCCTTTCGACTCCGGTTCCACCACGTGCTGCTCCGGTACCGCCGTCATGCGCCCCGCCCCCTGATCGCCAATGTTCGGCCCGACCGTATCTAGAGCCCGGCGTCCCTGGCCAGCAGGGCCGCCTGCACCCGGTTCTCACACCCCAGTTTCGCCAGGATCCGGCTCACGTACGTCTTCACCGTCGCCTCGCTCATGTGCAGCCTCCGCCCGGCGTCCGCGTTCGACAGCCCCTCCCCCAGCAGTGCGAGCACCCCTCGCTCGCGCTCGCTCAGATCGGCCACCCGGCGCCGGGCCTCCTCGCCGCGGCCCGCCGAGCGCCCGGACGCCAGTTGGTCCACCACGTGCCGGGTCGCCGCGGGAGAGAGGTACGCGTCCCCCGCCGCTGCCGCCCGTACCGCACCGATCAGTTCGCCGGGTGCCGAGTCCTTCAGCAGGAACCCCGCGCCGCCCCCACTCAGCGCACGCAGGACGTTCTCCTTCTCCCCGAAGGTGGTCAGGATCAGCACCCGCACCTCGGGCACCGCCCGCCCGAGCTCGGCCAGCGCCGTCAGTCCGTCCATGACCGGCATCTGGATGTCCAGCAGCACCACGTCCGGTCCGTGCGCGCGGGCCAGCTCCACCGCCTCCCGGCCGTTCGCCGCCTCCGCGACGACCTCGATGTCCGCCGCCGAGGTCAGGATCATCCTGATCCCGGCCCGGATCAGCGGCTCGTCGTCGGCGATGACGACGCGGATCACCTTGGCTGTCACGCGTGCTCCCACTAGTTGGCCTGGTACGCCTGCTTCTCGACGAGCTTGCCGCCCTTGAAGCAGAACCGGAAAACGCTGTCGCTGCCCAGGTCGGAATCATCGTCCGCCAGCAGGGCCACACACGTCGCGCCGGGCGGCCGCTGCGGACCCTTCCGGTCGAGTCCCTCGGTCAGGATGCTGTCCCCGCTGGGCAGCCGCGAACGCACCGTGCTCTCCGGCTCGCCGACCTGGATGCCGTCGTAGTCGTCCTTGCTGATCGTCGCGTCACTCACCGAGCCCACGAGCAGCGCCACCGCGGCGCCGATCACGATCAGCAGCACCACCAGAGCCGCGACCGCGATCCCGCAGCCCAGCACCACGCCCCCGGACCGGGTGTTGCCGCTCAGCAGTTTCCGGTCGATCACGGCCCAGTCCACCGGCACCTGGCCGCCGCTCAGCATCCGGGCCTGCAACTGCTGCCCGAAGTCGTCGGCGAACTCGCCCGCCCCGCCCTCGCCCGCCCCGGCCCCGGCCTCCTCCGCCCCGGCCGGCTCGGTCCCGTACGGGAGCACCCCGGCCACCCGGAAACCGCCGCCCTCGGTGGCTCCCGCGTAGACCATGCCGCCGACCAGCCGGGCCCGTTCGCGCAGCCCCGTCAGCCCCTGACCACCGGACACCACCTCGCCGGCGCCCGGTCCGGCCGCCGGACCGTTGGCGATCTCCACCACCAGCGAGTCGTCCTCATACCGCAGTTCCACCGTGATCGGCGCGCCCGGAGCGTGCTTGTAGGCGTTGGTCAGCGCCTCCTGGGCGATCCGGTACGCCGCGTGGTCGCACGCCGCGACCAGCGTCCTGGGCCGCCCCGCCGTCGTCAGCCGGACGTCGGTCCCCGCGCTCCGCGCCGCCTCCACGATCCCGGTGATGCCCGCCACCCCGCGTGCGGCGCGCTGCGCCTCCTCCACCGGCTGCGGCGCCTCCACCCCGTCCCGCAGGATGCCGACCACCTCGCGCAGTTCGTGCATGGCCGCGACCGAGGCCTGCCGCAGTACGCCCACCGCCTCGCGCTGCCGGTCGGTCAGCACCGGATCGACCTCCAGCGCACCGGTGTGCACCGAGATCAGGGCGAGCTGGTGGCCGAGGCTGTCGTGCATGTCCTGGGCGATGCGCTGGCGTTCGCGCAGCCTGGCCTGCCCCGCGACCATCGCCCGCTCGCGCAGCAGCTGGCCGTTGCGCTCCTGGAGAGCGCGCAGCAGCGTATTGCGCTGGGACCAGTAGCGGCTGGCCAGACCGGGCATGACCACCGTGACCAGGAACATCAGCGTGCCGAAGACGACGATCAGCACGGGGCGGCCCTGCGACCACTCCTTGACCACGCTGAGGACCAGCGCGGCGACGAAGGCCGCCGAGAAGGCTCCGAGCGCCCGCCCGACTCCGACGATGCGCCGCCCCGCCGACCAGCCGAGCGGGATCGCCACGAGGAAGGCCCCCGGCAGGTACACGCCCACGGCCGAGCCCACCACCAGAGTGAGGACCGGCAGCCGGCGCCGCAGCAGCGTCAGCACCACCACGGCCACGAAGCTCGCCAGCATCCGCGCGGCCGAGCCGTGGTCGAGCTCCTCGATCCCCAGCCCGAGCAACCCCAGCACGAAGGCCAGCGCCAGATCCCCCACCAGCATCCGCCCGGTCCAGGGCTCGGGCCCCTTCAGCCAGTCCCAACCCGCACGCGCCTTCGCCGTCGCATCCACGCGCCCGACCCTAGACACCGCGGCGCTCCCCGGTCCGCCCTCTTTAGTCGCGCCCCGCGAAACGAAAGTCTCCCGGCGCGGCACCCCGCGCCGCGGGGGGAGCGGGCCCGCCTACTCTCATCGGGTGAGCACCTACGTGAACCAGCTCGGCGGCGACGCACCGCGCACCGGCGCTCTGCCGGTGGGAACGGGCGCGGCGGTGTGGGCCCTGGACACCACCTCCGACGTGGTCGGCGGGCACGCGACCGCCGGGGCGGCGCCCATGCTCGATGCCGAGGAGCGGGACCGGGCCGGGCGGCTGCTGCGCGAGGAGGACCGGCGGCGCTACCTGGCTTCGCACGTGGGGCTTCGGGTGCTGCTCGGCGGGTACCTCGGGCTGGACCCGGCGGAGGTGGTGCTGGTCCGCGAGACCTGCCCGTGCTGTGGTGGCCCGCACGGCCGGCCCGCCGTGGCCGGGGGCGCACTGCACTTCTCCCTCTCGCACAGCGGCGACCTGGCCTACCTCGCCTTCGCGCGGGTGCCGGTCGGGGTCGACGTGGAGGCGACTCCCGGCGCATCCGCGGTGGCCGACGTCATCGGCAGCCTGCATCCGGCGGAGACCGCGGAGCTGACCGCTCTCCCGGCGGAGGACCGGCGGGTGGCGATGGGCCGGGTGTGGTCCCGCAAGGAGGCCTACCTCAAGGGAACCGGTACCGGCCTGGCACTCGGCCTGGCGGAACCCTACGTAAGCTCCGCGCCCACCCCGGCGACCGTGCCCGGCTGGACCCTGACCGACCTCCCCGCCCCTCCCGGCTACGCGGCCGCCCTCGCCCTGCCCACCGCGGCACCGGCAGCGACACCGACACCGCTCTGACGCCTCCCGGCCTCAACTGCCCTGCGCGGCAAGGACGTCATGACGCGTGGACGCGGTCCTGACGGGAGCGTCGACCTCGCCGAACACCGGCGCGTGCGGCGAGGTCCGCACGAGCGCCCGGAGCGTGCCCGGACGTCCCCGGTGTCCGATCCGACCGCTGCACCCAGCCGTGGCCGTACCGGCCGGCAGGGCAATGTGATCATGACCACGCGTACCCGACCGCCGTCCGCGCGGACGCGGTGCCCGCCTTCGGTCGGCGGCTGATCCGCCCCGCCGCCGACCCGGCGGCCGCCCCGGGGCCGCCCTGGGGCCGCCCTGGGACTGCCGGCCAACCGGTCCGTACCGCCCAACGTCCTCACCGACGGGCGACCGCAGCGGCGCATGCTCCGGAAAGCGGTCGTCGACGGGACGCCCACCCGCAAGGCCCCCGTCGTCCCCGTTCGGGGGGACGGGCCGGGCGGCATCGGGACAACGACATCGCCCCGGGGCAAAGCAAAACGGTCGTCATCGTGATCACGATGACGACCGTTTCGTCGTTTCAAAGAACACCATCGGTGTTCCAAGTGCGCGAGGGGGGATTTGAACCCCCACGTCCCGAAGGACACTGGCACCTGAAGCCAGCGCGTCTGCCGTTCCGCCACTCGCGCAAGTAGCTACCAGTGGTTCTCCCCTTGCGGGCCGTTCCCCTGGCGACATCGGAACATTAGCACGTCGGAGGGGGTGGATTCACATCGCTTTTCGTGCTCCCCCGGCCCCTCCCGACGCCGGCCCCTCCCGCACTCGGCTCCAGGTGCGGGACACTGTCCTGGGGGCGCCCCTACGATCGCTTGTGAGGACCAACACTCCTGCGCACGTGACTGATGGGGAACCACCCGAATCCGCCACGCGTGGATACGATCAGTAAGCAGTACAGGGCGACAACGACGGAGGAGGTGCCCCATGGGAGTTCTGAAGCGGTTCGAGCAGCGACTCGAAGGTCTGGTGAACGGCACCTTCGCCAAGGTGTTCAAGTCCGAGGTCCAGCCGGTGGAGATCGCCGGCGCCCTCCAGCGTGAGTGCGACAACAACGCCACCATCTGGAACCGCGAGCGGACCGTCGTCCCCAACGACTTCATCGTGGAGCTGAGCACGGGCGACTACGAGCGCCTGAGCCCCTACTCGGGCCAGCTCGGCGACGAGCTCGCGGGCCTCGTCCGCGACTACGCCAAGCAGCAGCGCTACAGCTTCATGGGGCCCATCAAGGTCCAGCTGGAGAAGGCCGACGACCTGGACACCGGTCTCTACCGGGTCCGCAGTCGCACGCTCGCCTCCAGCACCTCCCAGTCCCCGGGCCAGCAGGCTCCGGGACAGGGGCCGGGCCAGGGACAGGGCCACCAGGCCTCCCCGGGCCAGCCCGGCGGGTACGGCTACCCCCCGGTCTCCGCGCCGCCCATGCCCGCCGGACCGCCCCCGGGCGGACCCGGCGCGCGCCGGCCGGGTCCCGGCGGACCGGCACCCCACGCTTCTCCCGGCGGCGCCGTCCGGCGCCACTGGATCGAGATCAACGGTACCCGTCACCAGATCTCGCGCCCTACGCTCGTACTCGGCCGAAGCACCGAAGCCGACGTGCGGATCGACGACCCCGGCGTATCGCGCCGGCACTGTGAGATCCGGACCGGAACGCCCTCGACGATCCAGGATCTCGGGTCCACCAACGGCATCGTGGTGGACGGGCAGCACACCACCCGCGCTACGCTCCGCGACGGTTCGCGGATCGTCGTGGGCAGCACCACCATCATTTACCGGCAAGCCGAAGGGTGAAGCGGGGGCAATGTCAGAGCTGACCCTGACGGTCATGCGGTTGGGTTTCCTGGCCGTTCTGTGGCTGTTCGTCATCGTGGCCGTCCAGGTCATCCGCAGCGATCTCTTCGGTACGAGAGTCACGCAGCGCGGTTCCCGACGCGGCGGGGGCGCCACCGGCGCCCCGCAGCAGCAGGGCCGGCAGACCGCGGCCCCACCGCAGCAGCGCCAGCGCCGCGGTGCGCCCACCAAACTCGTCGTGTCCGAGGGCACCCTCACGGGAACCACGGTGGCCCTCGCAGGCCAGACGATCACCCTGGGCCGGGCCCACGACTCCACGATCGTGCTGGACGACGACTACGCCTCCAGCAGGCATGCCAGGATCTACCCCGACCGTGACGGCCAGTGGATCGTCGAGGATCTCGGGTCCACCAACGGCACGTATCTCGACCGGACCCGGCTGACCACCCCGACGCCCATTCCGCCGGGCGCACCGATCCGCATCGGCAAGACCGTCATCGAGCTGCGGAAGTAGTACGAGAATGAGCGAGCGGAGCGAGCGAGCCGCAGCGGTCCGTCCCACCGGGGACACGGATCCGAGCGCGCTCCCGACCGGAGGGTGGGCAGTGTGGCTCGAGACCGGTTGTACCCCGAGGCGTCGACAGGGCAGGTGCGCATGAGTCTGTCCCTGCGGTTCGCCGCCGGATCGCACAAGGGCATGATCCGCGAGGGCAACGAGGACTCCGGCTACGCCGGTCCGCGTCTCCTCGCGATCGCCGACGGCATGGGTGGCCAGGCCGCCGGTGAAGTCGCCAGCTCCGAGGTGATCTCCACGCTCGTGCAGCTCGACGACGACGTCCCGGGCTCGGACATCCTCACCGCGCTCAGCACCGCCGTGCAGCGCGCCAACGACCAGCTGCGCGTCATGGTCGAGGAGGATCCCCAGCTCGAAGGCATGGGCACCACGCTCACCGCCCTGCTCTGGACGGGCCAGCGCCTCGGCCTGGTCCACGTCGGCGACTCCCGCGCCTACCTGCTCCGCGACGGCGTCCTCACGCAGATCACCCAGGACCACACCTGGGTGCAGCGCCTCGTCGACGAGGGCCGGATCACCGAAGAGGAAGCCACCACCCACCCACAGCGCTCCCTGCTGATGAGAGCCCTCGGCAGCGGCGACATCGTCGAGCCCGACCTCTCCATCCGAGAGGTCCGGGTCGGCGACCGCTACCTCATCTGCTCCGACGGGCTCTCCGGCGTCGTCTCCCACCAGACCCTGGAAGAGACCCTCGCCGACTACCACGGCCCCCGCGAGACCGTGGCCTCACTCATCCAGCTCGCGCTGCGCGGCGGCGGCCCCGACAACATCACCTGCATCGTGGCCGACGTCCTGGACACCGACAGCGGCGACACCCTGGCCGCGCAGGTCAACGACACCCCGGTCGTCGTCGGCGCGGTCGCCGAGAACCAGCACCACCAGCTCTTCGACGGCGGCAACGCCATGCAGACGCCGGCCGGCCGCGCCTCCGGGCTCGGCCGCCAGGCCCCCCCGCCCGCCGGCGCCTTCGGCCCCCCCGGCAGCGGCGAGGCCCCCGGCTACGGCGGTTACGGCGCCCAGGGACAGGGCGGCGGAGCCGACGGCGGCTACGGCGGGTTCGGCGAGCCCGACCCGTACGACCGCGACCCGGGCTACGAGGACACGTACGACCACCCGCGCAGGCGTCGCGGCAAAGGACGCAAGTGGACCACCCGCACGCTCACGCTGCTCGTGGTCCTCGGCGTCATCGGCGGCGGCCTGTACGCGGGCTACCGCTGGACCCAGACGCAGTTCTACGTCGGCGCCAAGGGCGAGCACGTCGCACTCTTCCGCGGGATCAGCCAGAAGCTCGGGCCGCTGTCGCTCTCCAAGGTGGAGACCGACCGCCCCGACATCGAACTGAAGTACCTGCCGCCCTTCAAGCGCAAGCTCGTCCAGGACACCATCAGCGAGAGCAGCCTCGACGGTGCCCGCCTGAAGGTCGACGAGCTGGGCACCCAGGCCTCCGCGTGCAAGAAGGACGAGGAGCGGCGCGCCGCCGAGGCGCAGAACAACCAAACACCGGGCCCGGTCCTGACTGCCGCCGAGCAGCAGGTCGTCGGCTCGTGCGAGAAGCAGTAGACATACGCGGGCACAGGGGGCCTGCCACACCATGAGCGTTGTCACCAATACGACCACCATCGGCGCCATCGAGCTGCCGAGCCGGCGGAACACCGAGCTACTGCTGCTCGCGTTCGCCGTGGTCATCCCGATCTTCGCCTACGCCAACGCGGGCCTGTCGATCCACGGGAAGCTGCCCCCGGGCATGCTCACCTACGGGCTCGGCCTCGGCGTCCTCGCGGGCATCGCCCACCTCGTCGTACGGCGCTACGCCAAGTACGCCGATCCCCTGCTGCTGCCGATCGCCACGCTGCTCAACGGGCTCGGCCTCGTCCTGATCTGGCGTCTGGACCAGTCGGAGAGGCTGCAGAACCTCGCGAAGCGCTCCTTCGGCGCCTTCTCCGAGTCCGCGCCCCGGCAGATGATGTACACGGGCCTCGCCATCGCCCTGTTCGCGGGCGTACTGCTGGTCCTCAAGGACCACCGGGTGCTCCAGCGGTTCACGTACATCTCGATGGCCGCCTCGCTGGTCCTCCTGATCCTCCCCGTGATCCCGGGCCTGGGAGCCGACGTCTTCGGCGCCAAGATCTGGATCAGCGTCGGTGGCTTCTCGATCCAGCCCGGCGAGTTCGCGAAGATCGTCATCGCCGTCTTCTTCGCCGGCTACCTGATGGTCAAGCGCGACGCCCTGGCCCTGGCCAGCCGCCGCTTCATGGGCCTCTACCTGCCGCGCGGCCGCGACCTCGGCCCGATCCTGATGATCTGGGCGATGAGCCTGCTGGTGCTGGTCTTCGAGAACGACCTCGGCACCTCGCTGCTCTTCTTCGGCATGTTCGTGATCATGCTGTACGTGGCCACCGAGCGCACCAGCTGGATCGTGATCGGCCTGCTCATGAGCGTGGGCGGCGCCACCGTGGTCGGCGCCACCGCCAGCCACGTGAAGGCCCGTGTCACCGCCTGGCTCGACCCCTTCGCCTGCTACACCAAGTCCGGCGCCTGCGAACAGGTCGGCCAGTCGATCATGAGCTTCGGCTCCGGCGGGGTCCTCGGCACCGGCTGGGGCCAGGGCAACTCCGACCTCATCGGATTCGCCGCCAACTCCGACTTCATCTTCGCCACCGTCGGCGAGGAGCTCGGGCTCGCCGGGGTCATGGCCTTCCTCCTGCTCTACGGCCTGATCATCGAGCGGGGCGTGCGCACCGCCCTCGCCGCCCGCGACCCCTTCGGCAAGCTCTTCGCCATCGGCCTCTCCGGCGCCTTCGCACTCCAGATCTTCGTCGTCGCCGGCGGAGTCATGGGCCTCATCCCCCTCACCGGCATGACCATGCCCTTCCTCGCGTCGGGCGGTTCCTCCGTCCTCGCGAACTGGATCCTCATCGCCATCCTCATCCGGATCAGCGACACCGCACGCCGCCCTGCCCCGGCCCCGGCACCGTCCCCCGACTCCGAGATGACCCAGGTGGTCCGCCCGTCATGAACAAGCCCCTGCGCCGCATCTCGATCTTCTGCGGGCTGCTCGTCCTGGCACTGCTCGTGCGGACCAACTGGCTCCAGTACGTCAAGGCCGAGGACCTGAGCACCCGCAAGGAGAACCGCCGGGTCCAGATCGCCCAGTACGCCACCGAACGCGGCAACATCATCGTCGAGGGCAAGCCGATCACCGGCTCCGCCGTCACCGACGGCAGCGACTACAAGTACAAGCGGACCTACCTCGACGGCCCGCTCTGGTCCCCGGTGACGGGCTACGCCTCGCAGGCCTTCGGCTCCACCCAGCTGGAGTCCCTCGAGGACCAGATCCTGACCGGCAACGACGACCGGCTCTTCTTCGACCGCACCATCGGCATGTTCACCGGCGAGAAGAAGCAGGGCGGCAACGTCGTCACGACGCTCAACGCCGCCGCCCAGAAGGCCGCCTTCGACAAGCTCGGCGAGAAGAAGGGCGCGGTCGCGGCGATCGACCCGCGCACCGGCGCGATCCTCGCCCTGGTCAGCACCCCCTCCTACGACCCCTCCGTCTTCGCCGGCAACTCCAAGAACGACGAGAAGGCCTGGGTCGAGCTCAAGGACAGCGAGGACAAGAAGCTGGTCAACCGCGCCCTGCGCGAGACCTACCCGCCCGGCTCCACCTTCAAGGTCGTCACCGCCGCCGCGGCCTTGGAGAACGGCATCGTCACGGACATCAACGCGCCGACCGACACCCCCGAGCCGTACATCCTGCCGGGCACCCAGACCCCGATGGAGAACCACGCCAGCGGCTGCGAGAAGGCCAGCCTCAACGAGGCCCTGCGCGTCTCCTGCAACTCCGTGTTCGCCAACATGGGCAACAAGGTGGGCCGGGACAACATGGTGAAGACCGCCGAGAAGTTCGGCTTCAACAACGACAAGATCGACACCCCGGTCCGCGCCTTCGCCAGCGTCTACGACAAGACCATGAGCAAGGACGGCAACGCCCTCAGCTCCATCGGCCAGTTCAACACCGCGGCCACCCCGCTGCAGATGGCCATGGTCACCGCCGCCATCGCCAACGACGGCAAGCTGATGAAGCCGTACATGGTCGACCAGCTGACCTCGCCCAACGTCGACCTCATCGAGAAGCACGAACCCCAGGAAATGGGCCGGCCGGTCTCCGCCGAGAACGCGAAGAAGATCCAGGAGATGATGGTCAACGTCGTCGAGAAGGGCACCGGCACCACCGCCCGGATCAAGAACACCGTCGTCGGAGGAAAGACCGGTACCGCCCAGCACGGCGAGGGCAACAAGAAGCGCCCGTACGCCTGGTTCATCTCCTACGCCGAGAACCCCGACGGCAGCTCGCCCGTCGCCGTCGCCGTCGTCATCGAGGACAGCAGCGCGGACCGCGAGGACATCAGCGGTGCCGGCCTCGCCGCCCCCGTGGCCAAGGCCGTGATGGAAGCCGTCCTGAAGAGCAACAAGGGGTGACGGACGGGGCCGCGCACCACGCGAGAGCCGCAAGGGACGCAGGAGCGTGATCCGGATCACTTTTCCCGTCCGGATCGGAGCGTACGGTACCGGTCCGGTATCAGCCTGTGGTCACGAACCGATCACCGACGATCGGCCGGTAGCCTTTGCGCGAACAGCACACCGCCGGACCACACACGGGTGCGGTCGGGACTGACGGAGAGGGCTGCAACGTTATGGAAGAGCCGCGTCGCCTCGGCGGCCGGTACGAGCTGAGCCACGTGCTCGGCCGCGGTGGCATGGCCGAGGTCTACCTCGCCCACGACACCCGGCTCGGCCGTACCGTCGCCGTCAAGACCCTGCGTGCCGATCTCGCCCGCGACCCGTCCTTCCAGGCCCGGTTCCGCCGCGAGGCCCAGTCGGCCGCATCGCTCAACCACCCGGCGATCGTCGCGGTGTACGACACCGGCGAGGACTACGTCGACAACATCTCCATCCCGTACATCGTGATGGAGTACGTCGACGGCTCGACCCTGCGCGAGCTCCTGCACTCCGGCCGCAAGCTGCTGCCCGAGCGCACCCTGGAGATGTGCATCGGCATCCTCCAGGCGCTGGAGTACTCGCACCGCGCCGGCATCGTGCACCGTGACATCAAGCCCGCCAACGTCATGCTGACCCGCTCGGGCCAGGTCAAGGTCATGGACTTCGGCATCGCCCGCGCCATGGGCGACTCCGGCATGACCATGACGCAGACCGCCGCCGTCATCGGCACCGCCCAGTACCTCTCCCCCGAGCAGGCCAAGGGCGAGCAGGTCGACGCGCGCTCCGACCTCTACTCGGCCGGCTGCCTGCTCTACGAGCTCCTCAGCGTCCGGCCGCCCTTCATCGGCGACTCCCCGGTCGCCGTCGCGTACCAGCACGTACGGGAAGAGCCCCAGCCCCCGTCGAACTTCGACCCCGAGATCACGCCCGAGATGGACGCGATCGTGCTGAAGGCACTGGTCAAGGACCCCGACTACCGCTACCAGTCCGCCGACGAGATGCGCGCCGACATCGAGGCCTGCCTCGACGGCCAGCCCGTCGCCGCCACCGCCTCCATGGGCGCGGCCGGCTACGGCTACCCGGACCAGGGGCACGGCTACGGACACCAGGGCTACGACCAGCCCACCACCGCCCTGCGCACCACCGACCCGAACCAGACCTCCATGCTCCCCCCGATGCCCCCGGGCGACGGCGGGTACGGGTACGGGGACCAGGGCGGCTACGACCAGGGCGGCCACGGCCGGCGCCCTCAGAAGAAGAGCAGGACCTCCACGATCCTGCTGGTGACCGCCGGCGTCCTCGTACTGGTCGGCGCGATCCTCATCGGGCGCGCGCTCTTCCCCGGCAACGGTGTGGACAACCGGCCCGCGGTGCCCAAGCTCGTCGGCGAAACCTTCGAGCAGGCCCAGAAGAACGCCGACAACGTCGGGCTCACCGTCCAGAAGGACGGCGAGATGCCCTGCGACGCCGCGCCCAAGGGCAGCGTCTGCGAGCAGAGCCCGGCCGAGGGCACCAAGGTCGACAAGAAGTCCGCCGTCAAGGTGAAGATCTCCACCGGCGCGCCCAAGGTCGCTGTTCCCAACGTCGTCAACCTGGCGGTCGCCGACGCGGAGAAGGCGCTCCAGGACAAGGGCTTCCAGGTCGAGAAGAAGAGCGTCGAGTCCGAGCGGGCGCCCGGCACCGTCATCGACCAGAACCCGAAGAGCGGCGAGGCCGAGAAGGGCTCGACCGTCTCCCTCCAGGTGGCCAAGGAAGTCTCCAAGGCGACCGTCCCGGACCTGTCGGGCAAGAGCCGGGAGGACGCCGTCAAGGCGCTCCAGGCCGTCAAGCTGAAGCTCGGCAGCACCACGGAGGTGGACGCGCCCCCGGGCACGGCCCCCAAGACGGTGATCAGCCAGGACCCGTCCCCCAACAGCTCGGTGGACGTCGGCACGACGGTCAACATCACCGTCGCCAAGGCGGTCCAGCAGGTCCAGGTCCCGAACCTGTTCGGCAAGACCATCAACCAGGCCAGGGCCGAGCTCGCCTCCAGGGGCCTGATCTTCGGTTCCGTCCTGTCGGGCCCGTCGGAGGGCAGGTCGAAGATCCTCACCACGGACCCCGCGGTCGGCAGCCCGGTGGCCCCCAACACGGTCATCAACGTGACCACGGTCGAAGGCGGCCAGGGCGGCAACGGCGGCAACGGCGGCTTGTTCGGAGGCCTGGGCGGCTGACCGCCGACCAGCGGCACTTCCAGCACGAATGGGTCCGGCCCCTCTCGACGAGAGGGGCCGGACCCATTCCGTCCACAGGGTCGCGGCGGACGGATCCACCCGGGCCGATGCGGCCCTCTACGTGGCCACCTGCGCCTTCACCCGGGACTCCCCGGCCATCACCGCCCAGGGAGACGTCACGGCCGTCCACAGGGGCCTCCTGGAGGCCTGGAGCAGCGGGGTCCGACTCCCCAGGGGCTCCGTTGCTCCTAGCGGAGCTCCGCGGGCGGGGTGCGCCTGTCGTCGACCTTCTCCGTGCGGACCAGCTCGCCCCACACGATGTAGCGGTACTTCGAGGTGTACACGGGCGTGCAGGTCGTCAGCGTGATGTACCGCCCCGGCGCCGTCCGGCCCGATTCCTTGGGGACCTGGCTGATCGCGTCCACGTTGTACTTCGACGTCTGGCTCAGCTCGGCGAAGACCTTGTACACGTACCAGGTGTCGCGGGTCTCGAAGACGACCGCGTCACCGTTCTTCAGCTTGTCGATGTTGTGGAACTTGGCCCCGTGCCCGTCCCGGTGCGCCGCCAGCGTGAAATTGCCCGCCGGGTCCCACGGCAGCGCCGACTTCACCGGCTCCGTGTAGTACCCGGCGACGCCGTCGTTCAGGACGTCCGATCCGGTGCCCGGCTTGACCAGCACCTCGCCGTTCTTCATCGCCGGCACGTGCAGGAAGCCGATACCGCCCTGGGTGTCCAGCACCCCCGGCTGGGCGGACCCCGCCGGAGCGGGCGCCTGCGCCGGGTTGCTCCACTGCTGGCGCACCGCGTCGCCGCGCGCGGAGGCGTCCCGGTCCGCGAGGACGTTCGTCCACCACAGCGAGTACGCCACGAACAGGCCGAGCACCAGACCCACCGTGATCAGGAGCTCGCCCAGCAGGCTCAGGAGCCCCGCGAGGACACTGCGGTGCGGGGGCGGTGCGGCACGTGACACTGCGGGATCCTCTACGGGCTGGTCAGCTCGGGCGGAGCGCCCTGGCTGCGGGGTCGTTCACCGGTCATCCTGCCCCATACGATCATCCGGTAGGTGCTGGTGAACTCGGGCGTGCACGTGGTCAAGGTGATGTAGCGGCCCGGGGAGGTGAAGCCCGATCCGACCGGCACCGGTTTGATGACCGACACGTTCGACGGCGGGGTCTGCGCCAGCTGCGAGGTCATCTCGTACGTGTAGTACGCGTCCCGGGTCTCGACCACGATCTTGTCCCCCGGCACCAGCCGGTTGATGTAGCGGAACGGTTCGCCGTGCGTGTTCCGGTGGCCCGCCAGCGCGAAGTTGCCCTGCGGGTCGGCCGGCATCGCCGTCCTGAACGGCTCCTCGCCGTAGTGGCCGACCAGCCCCCTGTCGAGGACCTTCGCCTTGTTCGTCCCCTCCGCGACCGGCACCTTCACGTCCAGCTTCGGGATGTACAGGATCGCGAAGCCCTGACCCGGCTCGAACGCCGCCACGGGCGGGACGGTCGCCCCGCCCGGATTGCGGTCCCAGTTCTGGAGCAGCGAGCCGGCGGTGTCATCGGCCGTCCGGCCCGCCAGGAAGTTCGTGTACCAGAGCTGGTAGCCCACGAAGAGCAGCATCACCAGGCCCAGCGTGATGAACAGCTCCCCGGCGACGCGGCTGACGACCACGACCGGCCCGCCCGAGGCAGGGCGCCTGCGCCGCCGGCCCCGGCCCCCGCCCCGCGCACGCGTGCGCTTCGCGGCCTCCTGCGCTGCCCTTCGTCGCGCGGCCCTGCCCTCCGTGGGCGCGGACGGCGCGAGCACGGTCACGCGACTGCCTTGCCCACCACCGGGGCCAGCCCCACCGAACGCGCCACCGCACCCGCGTCGCCGCAGCGCACCAGCCAGTTCGCGAGCATCCGGTGGCCCCACTCGGTCAGCACCGACTCGGGGTGGAACTGCACGCCCTCGACGTCGTGCTCGCGGTGGCGCAGGCCCATGATGATCCCGTCCTCGGTCCGCGCCGTGACCTCCAGGACGTCCGGGAGGGTCGGCGGCTCGGCCGCGAGGGAGTGGTACCGGGTCGCCGTGAAGGGCGAGGGCAGTCCCTCGAAGACGCCGAGGCCCTCGTGGACCACGGGCGAGGTCTTGCCGTGCAGCAGTTCGGGAGCCCGGCCGACGACGCCTCCGTAGGCGACGGCCATCGACTGCATGCCGAGGCAGACGCCGAAGACCGGTACGCCGGTGTCCGCGCAGTGGCGGACCATGTCGACGCAGACGCCGGCCTCTTCCGGTGTCCCCGGGCCGGGGGACAGCAGGACGCCGTCGAAGCCGTCCTGGGCGTGGGCGAGCTCGACCTCGTCGTTGCGCAGCACCTCGCACTCGGCGCCGAGCTGGTAGAGGTACTGGACCAGGTTGAAGACAAAGCTGTCGTAATTGTCGACAACCAGAATGCGCGCGCTCACGGAGTGGCTCCCGATCCCTCGTCCACCGTCACATCGTTGAACGGAAGCAGCGGCTCGGCCCACGGGAAGACGTACTGGAACAGCACGAACACCACCGCGAGCACCAGCACGAGGGAGATCGCCACGCGTACCCACGCGTTTCCCGGCAGATGCCGCCAGATCCAGCCGTACATGCCGCCTGTGTCCTTTTCGTCCACGATCGTTCAACGCACCGCGGGGGCGGTACATCCACAGCCTAAAGCCAGCCGCCCGGACCGTGGGGTCACCTTTCCAAACCCTCGGGCCTCCCCTGTGCGAGGGTCTGCGTCCCGGTCAGCTCGGCCCAGACCACGAGGCGGTGGCTGTGGCCCCATTCCGGATCGCAGGTGGTCAGGGTCAGGTACCGGCCGGGCCCGCTGAAGGGGGAGCGACGCGGCACCGGATCGACCACGCCGACCTCCGTCGGGAGCGTGCGCAGCGGCTCCGCCCGGACGGTGTACGTGTACCAGGTGGTGGCGTCCTTGAGGATCACGGCGTCGCCGGGGCGCAGCTCCGGGATGTCCTTGAAGGGGTCGCCGTACGTGCGCCGGTGTCCGGCCACCGCGAAGTTGCCGGTCTCCCCGAGGCCGGCCGTGCCGGCGTAGTGGCCCAGGCCCTTCTTCAGCAGGTCCGTGCCGGTCCCCTCCAGGACCGGCTTGTTCCAGTCCGACCCGAAGCGCGGCACGTACATCTCGGCGAAGGCCTGGCCCGGGGGGTGGGTCGCGGGCCGCGGGGCGGCCGGGGGCGCCTGGGAGGGTGCCGGGGAAGCGGCCGGCGCGGGCCCGGCGGCGGCCGCGGGCGCCGCCGACCAGCGGTCGCGCATGCGGGCCATCTCACCGTCCATGGCCTGGTCGGCCTTGACCCCGGTCCACAGCAGTACGTAGGCCACGAAGAGCACGATCAGCGAGCCCGCGGTCAAGCACACCTCACTGAACGTCCGTACCAGCAGGCGCGGCACGTCGACGTGACGGTCACGGGGTGGCGGACTCCAGCGGCTTCGCATAGTGGAGGTCCACTGTGCCGGAGTAGCCCGGCAGTGTCAGGGCCTTGTGCTCGTCGACTTTCCAGCCGAGCCCGTACGCGTTCACGTACAGCTGGTAGTTCTGCAGCGCCGGGGAGGCCGCGAGGGCCTTCTTCAACGCGCCCGGGTCGCCGACCGCCGTCACCTTGTACGGGGGCGAGTACACCCGGCCCTGGAGGATCAGGGTGTTGCCGACGCAGCGCACGGCGCTGGTGGAGATCAGGCGCTGGTCCATGACCTGGATGCCCTGGGCTCCGCCCTGCCAGAGGGCGTTCACGACGGCCTGGAGGTCCTGCTGGTGGATGACCAGGTCGTTGGGCTGCGGTTCGGGGACGTTGGGGATACGGGCCGTGGCGTTCGGGGGCGCGTCGTTCAGGGTGACGCTCACAGCCTTGCCGGTGATCCCCTCGGTGCCCGACGCGGCGCGCAGTGCGGCCAGTTTGGCGTCCTCCGCCTGGGTGCTTCCGTTGTCGCGTTCGGCGAGGGCGTCGACTTGACCGCGTACGGTGGCAGTGCTCTTCTCCAGATCCAGATTGCTCTGACTGCGCTCGTGGATCAGGTCCGAGAGTTTCAGGAGTGAGGCATCGGTCCGGATGTTCGTACCCTTGGAAGTGTTGAAGCTGGTGACGAAGATCAAGCCGGCCAGGGCGAAAACGGCGGCCGTCAGGAGCCGGACCGGTCTGGCACGGCGTCGGGGACCCGCGGAGGAGTCGTCGGAATTGCTCAACGTACCCTTCTCCTTCAACGCCACAGGTCCACTACGCTAACGGACGCCCGGGGCAGGCAAGGTCCCCAGCCCATCGACAGGAGAGCCCCTCGTGCCGAAGTCACGTATCCGCAAGAAGGACGACTACACCCCGCCGCCCACGCGGACGCCGCAGTCGATCAAGCTGACGAACCGCAACTGGGTGGCCCCGGTCATGCTGGCGTTCTTCCTGATCGGCCTGGCATGGATCGTCGTCTTCTATCTGTCCGAGACCCAGCTGCCGCTCGAAGCTCTCGGCAATTGGAACATTGTGGTCGGTTTCGGCTTCATTGCGGCAGGCTTCGGCGTCTCCACGCAGTGGAAGTAGCCCCGCGATAGTCACCCGGTAGGCCCAGCTCCGCAAGCTCTCCCCATGAGTTATCCACAGCGTCATCCACACCTGAGGAAAAGACAGAAGATCTGTGGATAACTCTGTGGAGAGTTGACGCCGGTGTGATCAGGTGAGTGCGGAGAGTTCGGCCGTGCGGACCCCGATCACGGCTGCGGCCAGCAGGAACACCGCCACACAGGTGCCCCACTGGACGAGTTTGCGACTCCGGGCGCTGTGGCCCGTCATGGGCCACAGCAGGCCCAGCCCGATCAACACGCCGGTGACCAGGCCACCGATATGGGCCTGCCACGACACGTTCAGCCCTGGCACGAAGGTCAACACCAGCATGAACACCGCCATGGTGATCAGCGGGCGCATCTCGTACCGCATCCGGCGGGCCAGCACCACGGTGGCACCGAGCAGTCCGAAGACCGCCCCGGAGGCACCGAGGGTCGCTACGTTCATCGGGGTCAGCAGGTAGACCAGGGCGCTGCCACCGAGGGCCGACAGCAGGTACACGGTGAGATAGCGGGCCCGGCCGAGTGCCTGCTCCAGCGGTCCGCCGATGTACCACAGGGCAAGCATGTTGCCGAGGATGTGCCATGGCGCGGTATGCAGGAACGCCGAGGTCATCAGCCGGTAGTACTCGCCGGTGGAGACGCCTTCAGGCGGCCCGCCCACCTGCTCCCAGTACCTGCCCAGGAGCTCCAGGTGGATCGCCAGCCTGGGGAAGACCCAGACCGCGAGGAACACGGCCACGTTGATCCCGATCAGGATCTTGGTGACCAGGTACGGATCGGCGGCGACCACCCCGCCCGCGACGGTGCGCGGGACGTTGGCGGCGGGCCCGTGGCCCGTCCCAGAACCTTCTCGGACGCACTCGGGGCACTGGAAGCCGACCGAGGCGCTGATCATGCACTCGGGGCAGATCGGCCGCTCGCAGCGCGTGCAGCTGATCCCGGTGTCACGGTCCGGGTGGCGGTAGCAGCCCGGAAGACGGTCGGTGTCCATCGGTCCCATCGGTCCCCTCGGTCGGCGGCGAGGCGGCGGATCCGCCACGCCCGCCCGGTACGTATCGAGGACGGACGGGCGGGGCCGAAAGGTTCCCCTGCGGTCGGCGCGTCAGCGCGTCGCCACGTCAGCGCGTCGCCACGTCAGCCCTTCGGCGTCTCGCGCTTCTCGATGACGACGGACTGGATGATCACGTCGTCGAGGGGGCGCTCGGTGCGCGGGTTGGTGGCGCCCGCGGCGATGGCGTCGACGATCTTCTGGCTGGACTTGTCGGTGATCTCGCCGAAGATGGTGTGCTTGCGCGTCAGCCACGCGGTGGGGGCGACGGTGATGAAGAACTGGGAGCCGTTGGTCCCCGGGCCGGCGTTCGCCATCGCGAGCAGGTAGGGCTTGGTGAAGGCCAGGTCGGGGTGGAACTCGTCGGCGAACTGGTACCCGGGACCGCCGGTGCCGTTGCCGAGCGGGTCGCCGCCCTGGATCATGAACCCGCTGATGACGCGGTGGAAGACGGTGCCGTCGTAGAGCGGGTCCGTGGTCTTCTGCCCGTCCGTGGGGCGCGTCCACTCGCGGGCTCCGCTGGCGAGCTCCACGAAGTTCCGCACGGTCTTCGGGGCGAAGTTCGGCAGAAGCTCGATCTCGATGTCGCCGTGGTTCGTCTTCAGGGTGGCGTAGAGCTTCTCGGCCACGGATCTGCCTTCCATAGTCATCACTGTCGGTTCCAGATCCTCCCACGGAGGGCCGTGCCGGGCAGAAATCGTCCACCCGTATGCCCTGTCGCGCATGCCCACGGCCGTTGTGGGAGGCATGATCCGACAAAGGGTGGAAAGGTGAACCGTGTCCGCCACCGAGGAGGAGGATCCCGTGACCCGCAAGGAAAGCGTGCGACTGGCAGCGACAAGTGCCAGGGAGACGGTTCGGCACGCAGCGGAAGTGGTGGGTCCGTACGCGGAAACCGCCAAGCACACCGCGGTGCAGTACGCCCACGAAGCGAATGAACGGCTCGCGCCGAAGGTCTCCCACGCGGCGGGCGAGGCTGCCAGACAAGCCCGTACGACCTACGACTGCCACGTCCATCCCCGGATCAAAGCGGCGCGCTCCCACGTGCCGCCGAATGTCGACCGGGCCGCGACCAACGCCGTGAAGCAGACCCGTCTGGTGGCCCGGCAGGCCGCGGACTACACGCAGCCGCGGTTGGAGAGCGCGCTCGCGGCGGCCCAGCCGGTGGCCGAGGAGGCCGCTTCGCGCTCGACGGCGGCCCTGGCGGCGCTGCGCGGGCAGGTCTCCGCCAAGGAGATCCAAAAGCTCGTACGGCGCCAGGAGCGGCGGGCCCGCACGGGCCGGCTGTTCAAGGGCGCCGCACTGGTCGGCCTGCTGGCCGGCGGCGCTTTCGCGGCATGGAAGTGGTGGGACCAGCAGTCGAACCCGGACTGGCTCGTCGAGCCCCCGGCGGCCACCGAGCTGTCGGCGCGCGACCAGGAGTCCCCGGCGGCCTACGACGAAGAGCTGGCGGCCAAGGAGCGCGAGGCGGGGACGGACTCCGCCGCGGATTCGCCGCCCTCGACGCTGGAGGCGGAGGCCGAAGCCGCGGAGGACCGGATCGACGCGGAGGACGCGAAGCGCAAGCACCGCTGAGCGGCGAAAGAAGGAGCGAGGAACGAGGGAGGGGCCCGGATCCTGGATCCGGGCCCCTCCCTCGTCGTCCGTCCTCCCTAGCCCGGGAGGGTGAGCTCATCAGCCCGGGAGGGTGAGCTTCATCCCCGGGTGGATCATGTCGGGGTTGGAGCCGATGACGCCCTTGTTCATGGCGTACAGCTCGCGCCAGCGGCCCTCGTTGCCGAGCTCCCGGCGGGCGATCGCGGAGAGCGAGTCGCCGGGACGGACGGTGTACGCGCGCTGCGCCTTGGGCGCGGGCTTCGGGGCCGCAGGCACCGCCTTGTGCGCGGCGGAAGCCGGGGTGGGCGTGTGCGGGGCGGGCCGTGCCGCGGGAGCGGGAGCGGGAGCGGGGGCCGCGGCCTTCGGGGGTGCGGGGGTGGCCTTGGGGGGAGCCGCGGCCGCCATGCGCTCGGCGGCCGCCTTGGTGGCCGCCGCGGGGTCGGTGTACCGGATCCCGGCATCGGAGGGCTGGCCGCCGGGGGCCGCCGGCGCAGCCGCGGCCTGCTGCTCCACCTGCTCCTTGGCCTTCTCGGCCGCCTCGCGTTCCTTCTTCTTGTCGGACTTCAGGAATTCGAAGAGTCCCATGTGTGTACGCCTCCGGCGTGGTTTGCCCCCCTGGGCAGAGTGCCTTTCCCCACTCTCTGCCAGAAGGCGCCGGACGGCCCTGTGACTGGGCCATCCGGGGGACACCGGACTGCTTACTGACGCGCTCGGCGGGCCGGCCGCGGGCTCTCCGACGGGGTCTTCAGATCGCCTCCGACCAGCAGGTTCAGTCCGCGCAGCAGGGCCTCACGGTCCGCGTCCGCGAGGGAGGCGAGGGCGTCGGCGTGCACCCGGTCGACGATGGCGCTGCTCTTCTCGGCGAGGGCCGCGCCCCGCTCGGTGACGGCGATGACGCGGGCCCGGCGGTCCGTGCTGGACGGGCGCCGCTCGGCCAGTCCGGCCTTCTCCAGGGCGTCGACGGTGACGACCATCGTCGTCTTGTCCATGCCCCCGATCTCGGCCAGCTGGATCTGGGTCCGCTCCTCGCCCAGCGCGTGCACGAGGACGCAGTGCATACGTGCCGTGAGCCCGATCTCGTCGAGGGCCGCCGCCATCCGGGTGCGCAGGACGTGGCTGGTGTGGTCCAGGAGAAAGGAAAGGTCCGGCTCGGTCTGGGCGGGTGCCATGGCAGTCATGTCCGCCAGTCTAGCAATTCGATCCCCAATAGATCGTCTGCAACAAAACTATCTGGTACGGTCTCACCAAGTCAGCCCACTGATCACACGACTGGAGAGACAGATGCCTGCCGCTTCCGCCTCCGCCTCCGCTCCTGCTCCTGCTCCTGCCTCCTCCCCCGCGCCCGAACTCGATGGCTCCGCCTCCGCCCCCGCCTCCGCCTCCGCCTCCGCCTCCGCCTCCGCCGGTGGCCCGGCCGCACCACGCGGTGCGCGTTCCCGCTGGGCCGCCCTCGGGGTCCTGTCCACCGGCATGCTGATGACGGTCCTCGACGGCAGCATCGTCACCGTCGCGATGCCCGCCATCCAGAACGACCTGGGGTTCACCCCCGCCGGACTGAGCTGGGTCGTCAACGCCTACCTGATCGCCTTCGGCAGCCTGCTGCTCCTCGCGGGCCGGCTCGGCGACCTCATCGGCCGCAAGCGGATGTATCTGGCCGGGACCGGGGTCTTCACCGGGGCCTCGCTGCTCGCCGGGTTCGCCGGCTCCCCCGAGGTACTGATCGCCGCCCGCTTCCTGCAGGGCCTCGGCAGCGCCATGGCCTCGGCCGTCAGCCTGGGCATCCTGGTGACCCTGTTCACCGAGCCCCGGCAGCGTGCCAAGGCCATCGCCGTCTTCTCCTTCACCGGCGCGGCCGGGGCCTCACTGGGGCAGGTGCTCGGCGGGGTCCTGACCGACGCGCTCGACTGGCACTGGATCTTCTTCATCAACCTGCCCATAGGCCTCGCGGCCCTCGCTCTGGCCCTGCCGGCACTCCCCTCCGACCGAGGGCTGGGACTGCGCGCGGGAGCCGACGTACTCGGCGCCGTCCTGGTCACCGCCGGCCTGATGCTCGGCATCTACTCGGTGGTCGAGGTGGAGCGCTACGGCTGGTCCTCCGCGCACACCCTCGGCCTGGGAACCCTCTCGCTGGCCCTCCTCGCCGGCTTCACCGCCCGCCAGGCCAAGGCCCGCACCCCACTGGTTCCGCTGCGGATCTTCCGCTCCCCCACCGTGGTCGGCGCGAACCTGGTCCAGATGCTGATGGTCGCCGCGCTGTTCTCCTTCCAGATCCTGGTCGCCCTCTACCTCCAGAACGTGCTCGGCTACGGAGCCTCCGCAACGGGCCTGGCGATGCTCCCGGCAGCCGTGGTCATCGGCGCGGTCTCGCTCTTCGCCTCGGCCCCGCTGAACGCCCGCTTCGGCGAACGGCGCGTACTCCTGGCCGGACTCGCCCTGCTCGTGGCGGCCCTGGGCCTGCTGACCCGGCTCCCGGTCCGGGCCGACTACGTCACCGATCTGCTCCCCGTGATGCTGCTGGCCGCCGGCTTCGGCCTGGCCCTGCCCGCCCTCACCGCACTCGGGATGTCCGGCTCCGACGAGCGGGACGCCGGTCTCGCCTCGGGTCTGTTCAACACCACCCAGCAGATCGGCATGGCCCTGGGGGTCGCCGTCCTCTCCACCCTGGCGGCTTCCCGTACCGACTCCCTGCTCGGCACGGGCCACGGACGCGCCGAGTCCCTGACCTCCGGCTACCACCTGGCCTTCGGGATCGGGGCGGCCCTGCTGATCACGGCGCTCGCGGTCACCGCGGTCCTGCTGCGGACCGGCCGCCGCCCGTAACGCCCCCGTCCGATGTTTCACGTGAAACATCGGACGGGGCAGGGACGGGACCGGCCGGCTGCCCGGCCCCTGCTCCTACTTCACGAAGAGACCGTTGAGCGTGCCGTAGTCCAGCACCGGGCCGGCCAGTGCCTCGTAAGTTCCCTGCTCCAGTACCTCGACGGCCGCGGTACGGGCCGCCGTGTACGCCGCCTGCGCCACCCCGGTACCGACGCTGACCCGCCGCACCCCGGCCTTCGCCAGCTCGGCGACGGAGGGACCTCCCGGGCCCGCCATGACGTTGACCGGCAGCGGCCCCCGCGCGATCTGGCCCAGGGTGTCCAGGTCCAGCAGGCCCGGCACGAAGATCCCGTCGGCGCCCGCGGCCGCGTACGCCTCGATCCGGGCGAGCACGTCGGACAGCCGGCCGGACTCCTCGCCGATCCCGAACAGGAAGACATCGGTACGGGCGTTGATCACCAGCTCCGGCAGCCCGGCCCCGGCAGCCGCGGCCCGGGCGGCGCGGATCCGCCCGGCCTGCTCCGCCGCCGTGTGGAGCGGGCCGCCGGCCGCCTTCGAGTCCTCCAGGTTGATACCGACGGCCCCCAGCGACACGACCTCGCGCACGGTGGCCGCGACGTCCTCGTAGCCACCCTCGATGTCCACGGTGACCGGCACGTCCACGGCCGCGACGATGCGCGCGGCCGCCTCCAGCATCTCCGCCCTCGTCGCCTGCTGCCCGTCCCCACGCCCGATGGACCAGGCCACACCCCCACTGGTGGTGGCGATGGCCGACGCCCCGGCCGCCTCGATCACCGCCGCGCTCCCCGCGTCCCAGGCATTGGGCAGAACGAGCAGTCCCCCACCCAGGGCCCGCAGCCGCAGGGCCTTCTCGGTGGTCTTCGCTTCCACGGTCATCCGAAGTCTCCTCAACCTTGACCTTGCTGAATGATCGTCACACCGTCCTTCGAGCAGAGGCTAGCGCGACGAACTCCCCCGATCAGGGCACAACGACCAGCACCGGCAATCCCCTGGGCGACGAGCCGGTGAGCACGGAGACCAGACAAAAAAAGACCCCCTTGGCCTGCGTTTCCGCAGGCCAAGGGGGTCTTCATCTGTGGAGCCTAGGAGATTCGAACTCCTGACATCTGCCTTGCAAAGGCAGCGCTCTACCAACTGAGCTAAGGCCCCGGATCCGGACACGACTGTACCCCTGGAGGGGAGGACCGTTCCGAAGGACAGAGTACCGGGTGTACCCCCTCATCCCGCAAAATGATAGGGACTCCCGCCCCGCGACCACTCTCCGTAAGATGCTCGCGAGGTTCGCACCAGCGAAGGGGAGTAGTAAGAGTGGACGCAGTACAGCAAGAGGCTACGGCCAGAGCCAGAGAACTTCAGCGCAGCTGGTACGGGGAGCCCCTCGGCGCACTCTTCCGCCGGCTCATAGATGACCTCGGCTTGAACCAGGCTCGCCTCGCTGCCGTCCTCGGGCTGTCGGCCCCGATGCTGTCCCAGCTGATGAGCGGGCAGCGGGCAAAGATCGGCAACCCCGCCGTGGTCCAGCGGGTGCAGGCTCTCCAGGATCTGGCCGGCCAGGTGGCCGACGGGAGCGTCAGTGCGGCAGAGGCGACCGACCGGATGGACGAGATCAAGAAGACCCAGGGAGGTTCCGTCCTCAGCAACAGCACCAGCCAGGCCGCCACCGGCTCCGGCGCACCCACCGTCAAGCGCGTCGTGCGCGAGATCCAGTCGCTGCTGCGCTCGGTCTCCGCGGCCGGCGACATCATCGACGCGGCGGACACCCTCGCCCCCAGCCACCCGGAACTGGCAGAGTTCCTCCGGGTGTACGGAGCGGGCCGCACGTCCGACGCGGTCGCGCACTACGAGGCCCACCAGAACTGACACGCGACTGACGCGGCTGACGACGGGGGACGGGCGCAGCAATGGGTGAGATCTTCGCCGGCCGGTACGAACTGATCGACCCGATCGGACGTGGCGGCGCCGGCGCCGTCTGGCGAGCCTGGGACCACCGGCGCCGCCGGTACGTCGCAGCGAAGGTCCTCCTGCAGAGCGATGCCCACACCCTGCTGCGGTTCGTCCGCGAGCAGGCGCTGCGGATCGACCACCCGCACGTACTGGCCCCGGCCAGCTGGGCGGCGGACGACGACAAGGTCCTGTTCACCATGGACCTCGTCGCTGGCGGTTCCCTCGCCCATGTGATCGGGGACTACGGGGCCCTGCCGCCCCGGTTCGTGTGCACGCTGCTCGACCAGCTCCTGTCGGGGCTGGCGGCGGTGCATGCGGAGGGTGTCGTCCACCGCGACATCAAACCGGCCAACATCCTGATGGAGGCCACTGGAACCGGGCGGCCGCACCTGCGGCTGTCCGACTTCGGGATCGCCATGCGCAAGGGCGAGCCCCGGCTGACCGAGACGGCCTACGTGGTCGGCACGCCGGGCTATCTCGCACCCGAACAACTCCTCGGTTCCGAGCCGGACTTCACCGCCGACCTGTTCGCCGTCGGGCTGGTCGGCCTGTACCTCCTGCAGGGGCGCAAGCCCGACTCCCAGTCCCTCGTGGAGCGTTTCCTCACCCACGGCACCCCCGGCGCCCCGGAGGGCGTTCCCGCACCGCTGTGGGACGTCCTGGCCGCGCTGCTCCAGCCGGACCCGCAGAGCAGGTTCAAGACGGCCACGGGGGCGCGCAAGGCCCTCGCCGGGGCCGTGGAGCTGCTGCCGCCACCCGGCCCGGACGAGGATCCGGTCGAGGTGTTCGACCAACTGGGCCCGGTGCCGGCCGGTTTCACTCCCCGAGCCGCGCAGGAGGCTCCGTACGCGGCCCCGCACACAGCCCCGTACCAAGTCACCGTGCCCACGCAGACCGTGCAGCCCGTTCAGCCCGCGAGTGCCCCGGCCGCCGTCACCGCACCAGCCACGGCCCCCGCCGGGGTCTTCGGCCCCTCGGAGACGGGCAGCTTCCATCTCCCGCCGCCCCTCCCCGCCACCACCCCGACGGCCCCGACCACCCCCACGGCCCCGTACCCGCAGCCCCAGCCCCAGCCGCCCGCGAAGGCTCGTACGGGCTCCCTCACGCCGCCGTCCGCGAGGGCCACCGCCGGGATCCTCCTCGCCGCACTGCTCTGCTTCGCCACCGGCATCTGGGCCCTGACGCAGCTCTAGGACCCAGCTCCGGGGCCGGGGCCAGCTCGGGACCGCAGTCCTAGACCGCGCCCCTGCGCCGGGCCAGCAGGATCCAGCCGCCCAGCACGAGCAGCAGCAGTGCCCCCGCGCCGAAGCCGGCGCCCGCCACCACCCGCATCTGCGAGCGGTTCGCGGCGGCGTCCGCGGCCTCCAGCGCCGTGGTCCCCTCCTTCGCGGCGGTACGGTCCTCTGCCCCGATCCCGAACCCGGCGGCCGTGGGGCTCTCCGCGTAGCCGGGGCCCTTTCCGGCACCGCCGATGACCTGCACGCGCAGGGTCAGCGGCACGGGCACCGCGTCCTCGGTGAACTCCCCGACCTTCTTCGCCATGGTCACCGCGACGTAGTACCACCCGGCCACCCGGACCGGCTCCACCTTGCGGTCGCCGGAGAAGCGGTTCTCGTACGCCACCGGCGGGGTCCTCGGCAGGGTGACGCCCGCCTGCTTCCCGTCGTAGGAGGTGTCCTCGGAAGCGGCCAGCGCCCGGTACGGCGTGTACAGCGAGACGGTGAGTCCGGAGGAGGCCGAACCGTACTCCTTCGTCGGCTTCGCGGCGGACAGTTCGGCCCCGAGGCCGAGCTGCTGCCCCCAGTCGAGCGGCACCCGGTAGTAGCGGGTCTGGCCGGGCCGCAGGTCGTCGCTCCACACCCCGGTGCCCAGGGCCCGCGCGTCGTTGAAGCCGGTCCCGCCGGTCCGCGCCGCCGCATCGGTCCCCGGCAGCGTCGGCGAGGCGGACGGCCAGACGCTGGGCGCGGTGGTGGGGGCGCTGCCGCTGCCGAGCCCCGGTTCGCGCTGGACCCGCAGTTCGAGGGGCCAGGCGGCCTGCTTGGCGTCCTTGGGGGCGTTGCGGGTGACCTTGACGTAGTAGGTGCCGGCCTCCTGGCAGCCCGCGTCCTCCTGGAGCTGGCGGTACCCCACGGCGCTCAGCGGGACGGGGTCGTAACCGAAGCCCGCCCGGCCGGGATTGCCCGGGCAGTAGCGGTTCTCGATGTTCAGGACCTCCACCTCGACGCCGTCGCTGTAGCCGACCACGGCGTCCCTGGGAGGCTGCAGGACCGCGGAGACGTACACGGTGGAGCGGTCGTCGAGGTAGAGCCGGTAGTAGCGGTCCCCCGGCGCGATCGAGTCCTTGTAGACCGAGCCTGCGTCCAGCTGCGGCGCACCGGCCGTCGAGGACTTCCCCTCGACCGGCTTCGCACCGGCCGCACCCCGGTACGGGGGCACCGGCTGCGGGGTCCCCGCGGCACCCGCCGCTGCCGGCAGGGCCAGGAGCAGCCCCAGGGCCGCCACCACCGCGGCCGCAACGGGCCTCCGTACCCTGCGCGGTACCCGCCCCATCACACACACCCCCGGATTTGCCAGCGCAAGTCAGAATTTTGCATACCGTAACTTTTCGTCACAGAGCAGCACAAAGCCCCGACCGCAGCGGCAGTCGGGGCTCTGAGATCAACCTTGGGTCTCACACACCGGAACCAGAAGGCACGGAGTCAGTTGCCTCCGTCCACAGGTCCTGCTCGGCGCGGTCCGCCTGGATCTGGCGGTACACGAGGAGCCCGCCGATGGCGGCCAGTGCGACCAGGAGCAGCTTCTTCACCGCGCGACCTCGTCTTTCGTTGACGTAGGGGACTTCTGGCGCCCAACAATACACACCGACCGATACCGATCGGTGACCTGCCCGGAACCCAACTGGCCCAACGACAAAGACCCCCAGGCCATGGGCCTGGGGGTCTTTGACACTGTGGGGCTAACAGGATTTGAACCTGTGGCCTCATCCTTATCAGGGATGCGCTCTAACCAACTGAGCTATAGCCCCATCCGCGCTGCGCGCTGACTTCTGAAGGTTAGCGCACAGACCCGGTGACTCCAAAATCGGTTCCTGTGACCCGTCTGCGCAGGTCACCAGCCCGTCTTCGGAGGGTCTACTCGTCTTCGGCGAGCGTCAGCTCCACACCGCCGACGAAGCCCGCCGACAGGTTGTAGATGAACGCGCCCAGGGTCGCCAGCGCCGTCATGAGCACCACGTCGATGACCGAGATCACCGACGTGAAGATCAGAACGCGCGGCAGCGACAGGAAGCTCTGGAGGTCGAAGCCGTTGCTCTCGTTCGAGCCCGTCGCCTCACTGATCGTGCCGCCGACGCTGGAGAAGATGCCCATGGCGTCCATGACCATCCACAGCACCACCGACGCCACGATCGTGCACACGCCCAGCGCGATCGACAGCAGGAAGCTGACCTTCATCACCGACCACGGGTCGGCCTTGGCCACCCTGAGCCGCGCCTTGCGCGTCCTGGGCGCCGTACGGGCCCCCGTGCGCGGCTTGCGCTGCACTCCGGGGTCCCCGGTACCGCGCGGCGCCCCGGGGCCCGAGGGCACCGAGTACGCCTGCGGCGGGTGGTAGGGCTGCTGAGGTCCGGCCTGCGGCGGCTGGTGCGGCTGCGGCGGCTGGGCTCCTCGGGTGTCCGTCACGGTTCCCCCCTGGGAGTCCGCGGCGGGGCCACGGGCACCGTTCGCTCCAGTGTGGGCCGGTCCGGCGCCCGTGGCTCCGCTCACGCTTACTCCTCGTGCTCCCCAGCCGAGGGCTCCGTGCCCCCGGCAGCCTCGGCGGCCTGTCCTTCGACCGCCGCGTCGGTCCCGATCTCGTTCTCGCTGTCGTCGACCTCGTCAGCTTCCTGACCGGCCTCCGCGTTGCGGGCGATGCCGACGACGGCATCACGCTTGCCCAGGTTGATCAGCTGGACGCCCATGGTGTCACGGCCGGTCTCCCGTACTTCGTTGACGCGCGTACGAATCACACCACCGCCGAGCGTGATGGCGAGAATCTCGTCCGTTTCGTCGACCACGAGCGCCCCGACGAGCGAACCGCGGTCCTCCACGATCTTCGCGGCCTTGATGCCCAGACCGCCGCGGCCCTGGACGCGGTACTCGTCCACCGGCGTCCGCTTGGCGTAGCCGCCGTCGGTCGCGGTGAAGACGAACGTACCGGGCCGGACCACACTCATGGAGAGGAGTTCGTCCCCTCCGCGGAAACTCATGCCCTTCACACCCGAGGTCGCGCGGCCCATCGGGCGCAGCGCGTCGTCGGTCGCCGTGAAGCGGATCGACTGCGCCTTCTTGCTGATGAGCAGCAGGTCGTCCTCGGCGGACACCAGCTCGGCGCCGATCAGCTCGTCGTCGCTGCCGTCCTCGGTTTCCCGCAGGTTGATGGCGATGACACCACCCGAACGGGGCGAGTCGTAGTCCTTGAGCGCCGTCTTCTTCACCAGGCCGCCCTTGGTGGCCAGGATCAGGTACGGGGCGGCCTCGTAGTCGCGGATCGCGAGGATCTGGGCGATCTTCTCGTCCGGCTGGAAGGCCAGCAGGTTCGCGACGTGCTGCCCGCGGGCGTCACGGCCGGCGTCCGGGAGCTCGTACGCCTTGGAGCGGTAGACGCGGCCCTTGTTCGTGAAGAACAGCAGCCAGTGGTGCGTGGTGGACACGAAGAAGTGGTCGACGAGGTCGTCCTGCTTCAGCTTCGTGCCGCGCACGCCCTTGCCGCCGCGCTTCTGCGAGCGGTAGTCCTCGGTCTTGGTGCGCTTGACGTAGCCGCCGTGGGTGATCGTGACGACGATGTCCTCTTCGGCGATCAGGTCCTCCATGGACATGTCGCCGTCGAAGGGCACCAGCTTGGAACGCCGGTCGTCGCCGAACTTCTCGACGATGGCCGCCAGTTCCTCACTGACGATCTGCCGCTGACGCTCCTCGGAGGCCAGGATCGCGTTGTACTCGTTGATCTTGGCCTGGAGCTCGTCGTGCTCGGCGACGATCTTCTGCCGCTCCAGGGCCGCCAGGCGGCGCAGCTGCATCTCCAGGATCGCGTTCGCCTGGATCTCGTCGATCGACAGCAGGCCCATCAGGCCCTCGCGGGCGATGTCGACCGTGTTGCTGCGCCGGATCAGCGCGATGACCTCGTCGATCGCGTCCAGCGCCTTGAGCAGACCGCGCAGGATGTGGGCGCGCTCCTCCGCCTTGCGCAGACGGAAGCGCGTGCGCCGGACGATGACCTCGATCTGGTGCGTCACCCAGTGGCGGATGAACGCGTCGATCGACAGCGTGCGCGGCACGCCGTCCACCAGCGCCAGCATGTTCGCGCCGAAGTTCGTCTGCAGGTCGGTGTGCTTGTACAGGTTGTTCAGCACGACCTTGGCGACGGCGTCGCGCTTGAGGACGATCACCAGGCGCTGGCCGGTCCGGGACGAGGTCTCGTCGCGGACGTCGGCGATGCCGCCGACCTTGCCGTCCTTCACCAGGTCGGCGATCTTCTGCGCCAGGTTGTCGGGGTTGGTCTGGTACGGGAGCTCCGTGACCACCAGGCACTGGCGGTTCTGGATCTCCTCGACCTCCACCACCGCGCGCATCGTGATGGAGCCGCGACCGGTCCGGTACGCCTCCTCGATGCCCTTGCGGCCCACGACCAGGGCTCCCGACGGGAAGTCCGGGCCCTTGATCCGCTCGATGAGCGCGTCCTGGAGCTCCTCGTGCGAGGCCTCCGGGTGCTCCAGCGCCCACTGGGCGCCGGCCGCGACCTCGCGCAGGTTGTGCGGCGGGATGTTGGTGGCCATACCGACCGCGATACCGGCGGAGCCGTTGATCAGCAGGTTCGGGAAGCGCGCCGGCAGGACCGTCGGCTCCTGGTTGCGGCCGTCGTAGTTGTCCGTGAAGTCGACGGTCTCCTCGTCGATGTCCCGGAGCATCTCCATGGCCAGCGGCATGAGCTTGCACTCGGTGTACCGCATCGCGGCCGCCGGGTCGTTGCCCGGGGAGCCGAAGTTGCCGTTGGAGTCCACCAGCGGCATGCGCAGCGACCACGGCTGGGCCAGGCGGACCAGGGCGTCGTAGATCGAGGAGTCACCGTGCGGGTGGTACGTGCCCATGACGTCGCCGACGACGCGGGCGCACTTGTAGAAGCCCTTCTCGGGCCGGTAGCCACCGTCGTACATCGCGTACAGCACACGACGGTGGACCGGCTTGAGGCCGTCCCGTACGTCGGGCAGCGCGCGGGAGACGATGACGGACATCGCGTAGTCGAGGTAGGAGCGCTGCATCTCCGTCTCGAGCCCCACGGGCTCGATGCGCACGACGGGCTGCTCTTCCTCGGTGTTCTCGGCAGTGGGCGTGGTTTCGTCGGCCATTGCTGGTCAGAAGTCCTTTCAGGCAGTCAGCTGAGCCGACTCAGATGTCGAGGAACCGAACGTCCTTGGCGTTGCGCTGGATGAAGGAGCGCCGGGCTTCGACGTCCTCTCCCATCAGCACCGAGAACAGGTCGTCGGCCTGTGCGGCGTCGTCCAGGGTGACCTGGCCGAGCACGCGGTGGTCGATGTCCATGGTGGTGATGCGCAGTTCCTCGGCGTTCATCTCGCCCAGACCCTTGAAGCGCTGGATGGAGTCTTCCTTGATGCGCTTGCCGTTCTGCTTGCCGAGTTCCACGAGCGCGTCGCGCTCGCGGTCCGAGTAGGCGTACTCGAAGTCGTCCCGGCCCCACTTGATCTTGTACAGCGGGGGGCGCGACAGGTAGACGTGACCTGCCTCGACCAGCGGCCGCATGAAGCGGAACAGGAAGGTCAGCAGCAGGGTGTTGATGTGCTGGCCGTCGACGTCGGCGTCCGCCATCAGGATGATCTTGTGATAGCGGAGCTTCTCGATGTCGAAGTCCTCGTGGACACCGGTACCGAAGGCGCTGATCAGTGCCTGGACCTCGGTGTTCTGGAGGATCTTGTCGATCCGTGCCTTCTCGACGTTCAGGATCTTGCCGCGGATGGGCAGGATGGCCTGGTACATCGGGTTGCGGCCGGACTTCGCGGAGCCGCCGGCCGAGTCGCCCTCGACGATGAAGATCTCGCACTTGGTCGGGTCGTTCGACTGACAGTCCGACAGCTTGCCGGGCAGCGAGGCACTCTCCAGCAGACCCTTGCGACGGGTGAGGTCACGGGCCTTGCGGGCCGCGACGCGCGCCGTGGCCGCCTGGATCGACTTGCGGATGATGTCCGCGGCCTCGTTCGGATTCCGGTCGAACCAGTCGTTGAGGTGCTCGTGCACGACCTTCTGCACGAAGGTCTTGGCCTCCGTGTTGCCCAGCTTGGTCTTGGTCTGGCCCTCGAACTGCGGCTCGCCCAGCTTCACCGAGATGATCGCCGTCAGACCCTCGCGGATGTCCTCGCCCGCGAGGTTGTCGTCCTTCTCGCGCAGGAACTTCTTCTCCCGCGCGTAGCGGTTGACCAGACCGGTCATCGCCGCGCGGAAGCCCTCTTCGTGGGTACCGCCCTCGTGGGTGTGGATGGTGTTCGCGAAGGAGTACACACCCTCGGTGTACTGCGAGTTCCACTGCATCGCGATCTCGACCGAGAGCATGCGCTCCTTGTCCTCGGCCTCGACGTCGATGACCGTCGGGTGGATCAACTCGCCCTTGCGCGCGTTCAGGTACTTCACGAAGTCGACGATGCCGCCCTCGTAGTAGTACTTCACGGTGCGCGCCTGCTGGTCGTCGGGCTCCTCGGCGGTGTCCGCGCCCATCGTCGCCTTCGCCGACTCGCGCTCGTCCGTCAGCGAGAGGGTCAGGCCCTTGTTGAGGAAGGCCATCTCCTGGAAGCGGCGCGAGAGCGTCTCGAAGGAGTACTCGGTCGTCTCGAAGATGTCGCCGTCGGCCCAGAAGGTGACGGAGGTACCGGTCTCGGACGTCTCCTCGTTCTGGGCGAGGGCGGCCGTCGGGACGCCGAGCTTGTAGTCCTGGGTCCAGCGGTGGCCGTCGGTCTTGACCTCGACCGCGACCTTGGTGGACAGGGCGTTCACGACGGAGACGCCGACGCCGTGCAGACCGCCGGAGACGGCGTAGCCGCCGCCGCCGAACTTGCCGCCCGCGTGCAGGACCGTCAGCACGACCTCGACCGCCGGCTTCCCCTCGGACGGCACGATGCCGACCGGGATACCGCGGCCGTTGTCGATCACGCGCACGCCGCCGTCGGCGAGGATCGTCACGTCGATGGTGTCCGCGTGTCCGGCCAGGGCCTCGTCGACCGAGTTGTCGACCACCTCGTAGACCAGGTGGTGGAGCCCGCGCTCACCGGTCGAGCCGATGTACATGCCGGGCCGCTTGCGGACCGCGTCCAGGCCCTCCAGGACCTGGATCGCACTGGCGTCGTACGAGGAGGTGACCTCGCCGTTCTGGCCGACTGTGGACTGGTTGTCGTTGGGGTTGCCGGAATCGGCCACGAAGCGCCCTTTCTGGCACAGCACAGGCCGTACTCCGGGCCGGCAGGCATGCAAGCGGGAGCGGCTGCGTCGATCTGCGTTGTCAGCGGTGGTCAGCTTTACTCGACTGGATCCCGCGCATGCGCGGGATTCTCGTTCAGTCTACCGGTATCACCCCCATGAATGGGCGTTTGCCGGTACCTGAGTCCGCATGTGCCGCCCGGAAACTCCTCTCTCCGACTCCCCATATCCGGGGAGGGGCCCAAAGAGGCTCACACGGGCATTGAGCGCTTCGGGCTGTCAACCTCCCGCTACCGTGAGGGACACCACCCGCGCGGGCACCCGCACCGGGTGCGCACCGGGTCCCGCGAGCGCCCGTACGGGCGCTCGCGCACCACCGCGCCTCCGCCTACGGGCTTACAGGCGTACGGGCCTCCGCGGACGGGCTCGAGGGCCTCCGGGGCCTACGGGCTTACGTGCCCGCGGGCGCGAGCGCGCGGCGCAGCGGCGTCATCGGAGTCATCGGAGTTGCCCGCCCGGCCACCGGGCGGGCAACGTCAGGCCCGCGGCATCAGGCCCGCCGGCTCACCCGTAGGTGTCGCCGGGTCCGGTGCTCCCCGGAGCCCGCCACGCCCCGTACCGCTTCGGCCCGCCACCGGGCCCGTGGACCTTGATCAGCCGGACCGTGCCCTGGCCCAGGTCCGCGTTGAGCCGGGCCACCAGCTGCGGGGCCAGCAGCTTCAGCTGCGCCGCCCACGCCGAGGAATCGCAGCGCACCACCAGCTCGCGGTCGTCGTAGCGGTCCGGCACGCAGTGCGCCGCGATGTCCTGGCCGACGATCTCCGGCCAGCGCTCCATCACGCCCGCCACCGCCATCGGCATCTCCCAGCCGCGCTCCGTGCGCAGCCGGTCCAGCGCCGCCATCAGCGGCATCGGGTCCCGGCCGTCCGCGCGGGCACCCGAGCGCAGGCCCGGCTGCTGCTGGCGCTTCTTGCCCTGGGCCGCGTTGCCCCGGGCCCGCGCCTGCTCGCGCGCCGCCGCCAGCGCCTGCCGCGCCAGGTCCACCCCCGAGGGCTCGGGCGTCTTGCGCACCGGCTCCTGGGGCTGCTGACCGCCCTGCGTGCCGTCGCTCACAGCCGCGTCACCTCTCCGCCGGACACCGCGAACCGCGTCCCGGCCAGGACCCCCGGAACGTCGTCGTCCACCGCCGCCGTCACCAGCACCTGCTCGCCCTGCGCCACCAGCTCCGCCAACCGCTCCCGACGCCGCGCGTCCAGCTCCGCGAACACGTCGTCGAGGATCAGCACCGGCTCGCTGCCCTCCGAGCGCAGCAGCTCGTAGGAGGCCAGCCGCAGCGCCAGCGCGTACGACCAGGACTCACCGTGGCTCGCGTACCCCTTGGCCGGCAGCTCTCCCAGGCGCAGCACCACGTCGTCGCGGTGCGGGCCGACCAGTGTCACCCCGCGCTCGATCTCCTGCTTGCGCACGTCCACCAGCGAGGCGAGGAGCACCTCGTACAGCGCCTCCCGGGTACGGGCCTCACCGCTGTCCACCTGTTCGCCGGCGGAGGACTTGTACGCCAGGCCCAGCGGTCCGCCGCCGGGCGCGAGCTGTTCGTACGCCTTGTCCGCCAGCGGCAGCAGCGTCGCGATCAGGTCGAGGCGCTGCGCAAGCAGCTCCGCCCCCGCACGCGCCAGGTGCTGGTCCCACACGTCCAGCGTGGACAGGTCCATCGAGCGGCCGCCGTGCCGGCGGGCCATCGCCGCCGACTTCAGCAGGGTGTTGCGCTGCTTGAGCACCCGCTCGTAGTCCGAGCGCACGGCCGCCATGCGCGGTGAGCGGGCCGTCACCAGCTCGTCGAGGAAGCGGCGCCGCTCCCCCGGGTCGCCCTTGACCAGGGCCAGGTCCTCGGGGGCGAACAGCACCGTCCGTACGATGCCCAGCACGTCCCGGGGCCTGACCTGCGAGGACCGGTTGATCCGGGCCCGGTTCGCCCGCCCCGGGTTCAGCTCCAGCTCCACCAGCTGCTGGCGCTCGCCCTGGGTGACAGCGGCGCGGATGACGGCCCGATCCGCGCCCATCCGGACCAGCGGGGCGTCGGCGGAGACCCGGTGGCTGCCGAGGGTGGCGAGGTAGCCGATCGCCTCGACCAGGTTGGTCTTGCCCTGGCCGTTGGGGCCCACGAAAGCGGTGACGCCCGGGTCGAGGGGAACCTCGGCCCGGGCGTACGAGCGGAAGTCGGCCAACGAGAGATGCGAAACGTGCATACGGCGCCGACCTCCCCCGGCTTCCTGCTGCTCTGCTCTGCTCCGTCGGCCCCGCTCGCGCGGGGCTGTGGAGCGGTTGTGGATTACTTCTTCTCGACCGCGTGGCCGCCGAACTGGTTGCGCAGGGCGGCGATCATCTTCATCTGCGGGGAGTCGTCCTGGCGGGACGCGAAGCGCGCGAAGAGCGAGGCCGTGATCGCGGGCAGCGGTACCGCGTTGTCGATCGCGGCCTCGACCGTCCAGCGGCCCTCGCCGGAGTCCTGCGCGAAGCCGCGCAGCTGCTGCAGGTGCTCGTCCTCGTCCAGCGCGTTCACGGCCAGGTCCAGCAGCCAGGAACGGATGACCGTTCCCTCCTGCCAGGACCGGAACACCTCGCGGACGTCCGTGACGGAGTCGACCTTCTCCAGGAGCTCCCAGCCCTCGGCATAGGCCTGCATCATGGCGTACTCGATGCCGTTGTGGACCATCTTCGCGAAGTGGCCGGCGCCGATCTTGCCCGCGTGCACGGCACCGAACTCGCCCTCGGGCTTGAGGGCGTCGAACACCGGCTGGACGGCGGCGACGTGCTCCTTGTCGCCGCCGTACATCAGCGCGTAGCCGTTCTCCAGGCCCCAGACGCCGCCCGAGACGCCGCAGTCCACGAAGCCGATGCCCTTGGCGGCCAGCTCGGCGCCGTGCTTCTCGTCGTCGGTCCAGCGCGAGTTGCCGCCGTCGACCACGATGTCGCCGGGCGAGAGGAGGCCGGCGAGCTCGTCGACGGTGGACTGGGTCGCCGCACCCGCCGGGACCATCACCCACACCACGCGGGGGGCCTGCAGGCTGTCCACAAGTTCCGACAGGCTGTGGACATCGGCGAGATCCGGGTTGCGGTCGTATCCGATGACGGTGTGGCCGGCGCGGCGGATGCGCTCGCGCATGTTGCCGCCCATCTTGCCGAGACCGACGAGACCAAGCTCCATCAGGTGGTTCCTTAAGCGTTGTGGCCGTCTGTGCCGGGGTTCCCCGGTGCCCGGGGACAACCCCCCGTGCCGAGCCTACGCCGGGCCGTGGCACGCGGCGCCACGGGCACTCCGGGTGCCGGCGCGAAGGGCCGTACGAGGCCTCGTACGGGCTCCTCAGCGGCTCGCCGGAGGCTCGTCAGGGGCTCCTACGAAGCTTCGCGGGCCCGGGGAGGTGCGGGAGGTCGTCGGGCCCGGCCCCGCGGGAAGCGGGACCGGGCCCGACGGCGTGCCCTCGTCCTGTGGCCGGACTCAGCCGGAGAGGCGGACCGGCATGATCAGGTACTTGTACGCCTCGTCGGCCTCGGCGTCGACCGCCGGGCGGCCGCTGAGCAACGCCGGCTTGGTGGACGTGGTGAAGCTGAGCTGCGCGGCCGGCGAGTCGATCGCGCTCAGGCCGTCCAGCAGGAAGGTCGGGTTGAAGGCGATCGAGATGTCGTCGCCCTCCAGCTTCGCGTCGACGCGCTCCACAGCCTGTGCGTCGTCGGAGGAACCGGCCTCCAGGATCAGCACGCCCTGCTCGAAGCTGAGGCGGACCGGCGTGTTGCGCTCGGCGACGAGGGCCACGCGCTTGACGGCCTCGACGAACGGGGCGGTCTCGATCACGGCGACGGAGTTGAACTCCGTCGGGAAGAGCGTGCGGTACTTCGGCAGGTCGCCCTCGAGGAGGCGGGTGGTGGTGCGGCGGCCGGCGCCCTCGAAGCCGATGAGGCCCTCGCCCTGGCCGGAGCCCGACAGCGCGATGGTGACCGTGTCGCCGCTGGTGAGCGACTTGGCGGTGTCCAGGAGCGTCTTGGCGGGCACCAGGGCCACGGCCGAGGCCTCCGGGTCCTCGGGCTTCCACAGGAACTCGCGGACCGCGAAGCGGTAGCGGTCGGTGGAGGCCAGGGTGACCTTGTCGCCCTCGATCTCGATGCGGACACCGGTCAGCACGGGCAGCGTGTCGTCGCGGCCGGCGGCGATGGCGACCTGGGCGGCGGCGGAGGCGAAGACCTCGCCGGGCACGGTGCCGGTCGCGGTGGGCATCGTCGGCAGCGCCGGGTATTCCTCCACAGGCAGGGTGTGGAGTGTGAACCGGGAGGAGCCGCAGACCACGGTCGCCCGTACACCGTCTGTGGAAATCTCCACCGGGCGGTTGGGCAGGGCGCGGCAGATGTCGGCGAGCAGCCGGCCGGAGACCAGGACCGTGCCGTCCTCCTCGACGTCGGCCTCGACCGAGACGCGGGCCGAGACCTCGTAGTCGAAGCCGGAGAGGGACAGCTTGCCCTCCTCGGCCTTCAGCAGCAGGCCCGCGAGAACGGGCACCGGCGGCCGGGCCGGGAGGCTACGGGCAGCCCAGGCCACCGCCTCCGCGAGTACGTCGCGCTCCACCCGGATCTTCACCGGAAACCGCCTCCTGCTGTTGCTCGCTCGTCTTGCCGGCCTTCGTCGTCGGCTCGTCGATGCCTCGACCGATGCCGGGGACCAGTCTGACGTACGGCGCCGACAGTCGTTGCTGTCGGCGGTCAAGTCGGGAGCGAGGTGTCGGGGAGGGCGATCCACCGAGTTGTGCACAGGACCTGCTTGAAAACCGAAACCGGGCTAACTCTCTATGGGGGTAGTAGTAGGGCCTGTGGAAACGGTGGATAAGCCCGTTCTCGCAGGTCAGGCCGCGTTTTTTATCCCCACACCCTGTGGGTGACACCGGTGGACAACCAGGTGTCTCTGTGGAGAACGAAAACTTCTGCACAGGCCATCCCCAGATGACCCCGACTACTCCACAGGTGTGTCCCCAGGTTTCCCCGAGTACTCCACAACCCAAACGTCCACTTCGGTGTGACGCCTTTCACTCGGGGCGGTGATGGAGGCCTCCAGGTTGCCGAACAGTGGACAACGGTGTGGGGAAGTCGTCCGATCCTGTGCACAGGACGCGGGAAGCTGTGGACCGCCGGTGGACAACGCGGTGGACGGAGCTGTGGATGAAATTTCTGTCCACAGCCTGTGGACAGCGGTTGCGCACAATTCCACAGGGGGCTGACCAGCCCTGATGGTGCCTCACTCCAGGGCTCTGTGGACAGTCTTGTGGGCGGTGGGGTCTGTCCCCAGGGTGTGGACGGAAGAAAGTCGCCCAATCTGTGGATGACTTGCTCCATTGGGGGCGTATTCGAACAGGTTGGGGGCGCACGCATGAAGAAGGGCGCCCCCGAAGTGACCCGGGAGCGCCCTCACAGAGCGTTTGGAGAAGCCTCGGCGACGCCCGTACGGCCCGTGCACGGAGCCGGTGTCAGCCGTTCTTGATGCGGTTGGTGAGCTCCGTTACCTGGTTGTAGATGGAGCGCCGTTCCGCCATCAGAGCGCGGATCTTGCGGTCCGCGTGCATGACCGTGGTGTGGTCGCGGCCGCCGAACTGCGCCCCGATCTTGGGCAGGGAGAGGTCCGTGAGCTCCCGGCACAGGTACATGGCGATCTGGCGGGCGGTGACCAGCACGCGGCTGCGTGAGGAGCCGCACAGGTCGTCCACGGTGAGCCCGAAGTAGTCGGCGGTGGCGGCCATGATGTCCGTCGCCGTGATCTCGGGCGCGCTGTCCTCGCCGCCGGGGATCAGGTTCTTCAGTACGTCCTCGGTCAGGCCCAGGTCCACCGGCTGCCGGTTCAGGCTCGCGAAGGCCGTGACCCGGATCAGCGCCCCCTCCAGCTCGCGGATGTTGCGCGAGATGCGGGAGGCGATGAACTCCAGCACCTCCGGCGGGGCGTTGAGCTGCTCCTGGACGGCTTTCTTGCGCAGGATCGCGATGCGCGTCTCCAGCTCGGGCGGCTGGACGTCGGTGATCAGGCCCCACTCGAAGCGGTTGCGGAGCCGGTCCTCCAGGGTGACGAGCTGTTTGGGCGGCCGGTCGGAGGAGAGCACGATCTGCTTGTTGGCGTTGTGGAGCGTATTGAAGGTGTGGAAGAACTCCTCCTGCGTCGACTCCTTGCTCGCGAGGAACTGGATGTCGTCGACGAGCAGGATGTCCATCTCGCGGTAGCGCTTGCGGAAGGCGTCGCCCTTGCCGTCGCGGATGGAGTTGATGAACTCGTTGGTGAACTCCTCTGAGCTCACGTACCGCACCCGGGTGCCGGGGTACAGGCTCCGCGCGTAGTGCCCGATGGCGTGCAGCAGGTGCGTCTTGCCGAGGCCCGACTCCCCGTAGATGAAGAGGGGGTTGTACGCCTTCGCCGGCGCCTCGGCGACGGCCACCGCGGCGGCGTGCGCGAAGCGGTTGGAGGCGCCGATGACGAAGGTGTCGAAGAGGTACTTGGGGTTCAGCCGGGCGGTCGGCTCCAGCGGACCCGAGGTGGAGCCGCCGGAGGGGGCCGACGGCGCGGGGCGGCTGGGCGCCGGGCGCGGGGCGGGCTGCTCGTACTGCTGGGACTCGTACCGGCCGGACTGGCGCTGCTGCTGGCCTTCGTAACCCTGCTGCTCGTACTTCTGCTGTTCGTAGGAGCCCTGGTCGTAGGAAGAGGGCTCGGGCTGCTGGAGGTAGCCGGGCTGCGGGGAGGCGTACGGGTCGCGCTCGGGGAAGCCGCCGAGGCGCGGCTGCTGCCAGCCGTAGTCGTCCTGCTGTCCGCCGCGGGGCCAGGCCCCGGGCTCGGGGCGCGGCTGCTGGTAGTCCGGGTAGGCGGGGCGGGCGGTGGGGAGCCGCTCGTCGTCGGTGGGGCCGGCGCCGGTGTGGCCGGTGTGGCCGCCGGGTCCGGTGTGCCCTCCGGGGCGCTGGCCGCCGTACGGCTCGTAGGAGTCGCGGGCATCGCGCGAATCACGGGAGTCGCGGGCATCGCGCGGGGAGGGCGCGGACGGGGCCGGCGGCGAGGGCTTGCCGGCGGAGTCGTCGACGGTGATGGCGATCCGGATGGGGCGCCCGCACTCGACGCTGAGGGCGTCGCTGATGAGCGGGGCGAGCCGATCCTCGAGGACGCGCTTGCCGTACTCGTTGGGGACGGCGAGCAGAGCGGTGTCGGCCACGAGGGCCAGTGGCTGACACTGTTCGACCCACTGCTTGTTCTTGGGCTCGACGCCGTTCGGTCCCTCCCCGAGGAGCTTTTCGAGCACCCTTGGCCACACTGCGGCAAGATCGGCAGGTACGTCAGCCACAGGGCACGCTCTCTCAGAGGGGGTCCCACGAATGTGTGGTTCTTTGGGACGGTCGGGACAAAAAATCCGGGGTCAGGCAACGGTAGTCAGGCCGACGGGTACGGTTCAAGTCGTTGTCCACAGCCTGTGCACAGTGTGGGGCACCGTCGGCTCGGTTTGACCGGATGGCGTAGCCGCGCGTACCGTAACGAGGTCGAGTTGTCGATGGCTGCTGCCGCCTGCCTACCGATGGGCGAAGATCACTGATTGTGATCGTTTTGCGGTGCCACTCGGGCGAACACGCGAGTTTTCTCCTCGTGGGCGCACGGTGACAGCCAGGCGATGTCCCGCCACAACGATTTATTCTCTGGAGCCCCCGAGTGAGCAAGCGCACCTTCCAGCCGAACAACCGCCGTCGTGCCAAGACCCACGGCTTCCGTCTCCGGATGCGTACCCGTGCCGGTCGCGCGATCCTCGCGAACCGTCGTGGCAAGGGCCGCGCCGCCCTTTCCGCGTAACTGACGGGCGGATCGTGACGTCGTGCTGTCTCCCGAAAATCGGCTGAGGCGGCGCGAGGACTTCGCGAGCGCGGTACGTCGAGGTCGTCGGGCTGGTCGCCCGCTCCTCGTCGTCCACCTACGTACAAGCGGTGCAACGGACCCGCACGAGCCGGGGGAGATCGATCCCTCGACGCGTGCGGGTTTCGTCGTCAGCAAAGCTGTCGGCATCGCCGTCGTACGCAACCGGGTCAAGCGCCGTTTGCGCCATCTCGTCCGCGAGCGGCTGTCTCAGTTGCCCGACGGTAGCCTGATGGTGGTACGGGCTCTGCCCGGAGCGGGTGATGCCGGTCTCGACGAGCTGGCCCGGGACCTCGATTCCGCACTGCTGCGGCTCTTGGGAGGCGTGGCTCGATGAAGTACCCGCTGCTCGCATTGATCAAGCTGTACCAGTGGACCATCAGTCCGCTACTCGGGCCGGTGTGCCGCTACTACCCCTCGTGTTCGCACTACGGGTACACGGCCATCGACCGGCATGGTGCGGTGAAGGGGACTGCCCTGACCGCCTGGCGGATCCTGCGGTGCAATCCGTGGTCCCCGGGCGGTGTGGATCATGTCCCACCCCGGAAACGCCCGCGTTGGCACGAGCAGCTGCGCAGTGCGTTGCGTAGATCTCGCAATGCTCAAGGAGCCTGATTAGTGGACACGATTGCCAGTCTGTTCAGCTTTATTACCACGCCCGTCTCGTGGATCATCGTTCAGTTCCACAAGCTGTACGGCGGCATTTTCGGCGCGGACAGTGGATGGGCCTGGGGCCTGTCCATCGTCTCCCTGGTGATCTTGATCCGTATCTGTCTGATCCCGCTCTTCGTGAAGCAGATCAAGGCGACGCGGGGCATGCAGGCGATCCAGCCGAAGATGAAGGCGATCCAGGAGCGCTACAAGAACGACAAGCAGCGCCAGTCCGAAGAGATGATGAAGCTGTACAAGGAGACGGGTACCAACCCGCTCTCCTCGTGCCTTCCCATCCTGGCGCAGTCCCCGTTCTTCTTCGCGCTCTACCACGTGCTCGCCGGCATCGCCAACGGCAAGCCGATCGGTGAGATCGACGGCCCGCTGCTGGAGAGTGCCCGTAAGGCGCACATCTTTGGTGCCCCGCTGGCTTCCAAGTTCATGGACAGCCCCGACAAGGTCGCCGCTCTCGGCGCCACGATCACCGACGTGCGTGTCGTCACCGCAGTCATGATCGTCATGATGTCGCTGTCGCAGTTCTACACCCAGCGTCAGCTGATGCAGAAGAACGTCGACCTGTCGGTCAAGACGCCGTTCATGCAGCAGCAGAAGATGCTGATGTACGTCTTCCCCCTGATCTTCGCCTTCATGGGTATCAACTTCCCCGTGGGTGTGCTCGTCTACTGGCTGACCACGAACCTGTGGACCATGGGTCAGCAGATGTACGTGATCAACCAGAACCCGACACCCGGAAGCAAGGCCCAGGACCAGTACCTGACGCGCCTGCTGAAGCACGTCTCCTCGCACGGTGAGCTCAAGGGCCGTGGGAAGAAGAAGATCGTCGCGGCGATCGTGGCCAAGGGACCGGACCGCAACGACAACGAGCGCAAGTTCATCACGTCGCTCACCAAGCAGGGTATGGCCGCTCAGGCGGACGGCTCCGTGACCAAGAGCGTCGAAGCGACCGTCGACTCCGATGCGGCCGGCGGTGGCGGTGCCCAGAAGCGGCAGCAGCCCAAGCGGCAGTCGAAGTCGCAGCGTCAGACTCCCCCCAGCAAGCCCTCTTCCAAGAAGTAAGAAGGAGTCCCTCCCGTGACGGAAGGCACCACCACCGCCGCCGCTGAGAGTGGCGACACCCTGACCCGCCTGGAGCAGGAGGGTGAGATCGCGGCCGACTACCTTGAGGGTCTGCTGGACATCGCCGACCTGGACGGCGACATCGACATGGACGTCGAGGCGGACCGCGCCTCTGTCTCCATCGTCAGCGAATCCGCACGTGACCTGCAGAAGCTCGTGGGCCGCGACGGAGAGGTGCTGGAGGCTCTGCAGGAGCTCACCCGCCTCGCCGTGCACCGCGAGACCGGTGACCGCAGCCGGCTGATGCTGGACATCGGCGGGTTCCGTGCGAAGAAGCGCGAGGAGCTGACGGCGCTCGGCGCCCAGGCCTCGGCGGACGTGAAGGCGTCCGGTGAGGCCCTGAAGCTGGATCCGATGACCCCCTTCGAGCGGAAGGTCGTCCACGACGCCGTGGCGGCCGCCGGTCTGCGGAGCGAGTCCGAGGGCGAGGAGCCGCAGCGCTTCGTCGTCGTGCTCCCGGCCTGACCGGAAGCCTGAGTGCTCGGCCCCGTCTGTCTCGCAGGCGGGGCCGATGTTTGTCAGCCTGGCAGTGACAACGTGGCCCGCGGGACGGCAAGGCCACAACCATGCGGTACGGAAGGACGGTCCCCGTGACGGAGGCAGCTGAGCTTCCCCCGATTCCCGAAGAAGCGCCCCCGGCACCTGAAGAGGCGCGCGCGGTGTTCGGTGAGTATTTCCCGGAAGCGGTGCGGTACGCGGAGCTGCTGGCGGACGCGGGGGTCAAGCGGGGCCTGATCGGGCCGCGCGAGGTGCCGCGGCTGTGGGAGCGGCACCTGCTGAACTGTGCCGTGCTCTCGGAGGTGGTGCCCGAGGGCGTCACCGTGTGCGACGTGGGTTCGGGCGCCGGTCTCCCCGGTATTCCGCTGGCCCTGGTGCGCCGGGACCTCAAGATCACGCTGCTGGAACCGCTGCTGCGACGTACGAACTTCCTCCAGGAAGTCGTGGAGCTGCTGGGCCTCGACCATGTGACGGTGGTGCGCGGGCGGGCCGAGGAAGTCCTCGGCAAGCTCCAGCCGGTGCACGTGGTGACGGCGCGCGCGGTGGCCCCGCTGGACCGGCTCGCCGGGTGGGGTGTGCCCCTGCTGCGTCCCTACGGCGAGATGCTGGCGCTGAAGGGTGACACCGCTGACGAGGAGCTGGTGGCGGCCAAGGCCGCGCTGACCAAGCTCGGTGTGGTGAAGACCTCGGTGCTGCACGTCGGTGAGGGTGTTGTGGACCCGCTGTCGACGGTGGTGCGGGTCGAGGTCGGCGAGAGTCCTGGTGGGGTGAGGTTCGCGGCCAAGCGGGCCAAGGCCGCCCGGGTGAGCCGTACCCGCCGCCGTCGCTGACCCCTTCGCTGCGCCTTTGCCTGCCGGTGCTTGTAGGGATGTTGTCGGTGCGTTGAGCCCTATAGGTATGGATTTCGGAGTGTCGTAGCGGCCGGATGACTCCGTCCGGGCATCGTGTTTCACGTGAAACGTCGCTCTCTGCTGCACGGAATCATCAGCCGCGGTCGTGCGGCCACGTCCCCTCGTCTCCGCAAGGGCGAAGGGGGGACGGAGTTGTCCACATCAGTGGATTCATCCACAGGAGTACGGGCCCCGCTGGTTCGCAACCCCGGTCCCATGGCAGGCTCTGTTCATCGCGAGCCTGATGCCGAGGAGAGTGACACCGTGCGGTCAGACGCCAACCTCGCGGGGCCGATGGCCGATCCGGTCCCCGGTCCCCGCTCTGAATCGCCGGGTGAGGATGTTTCACGTGAAACATCGGCCCCGCCGCTAGTGGACAACGAAGACACACCCATCGGCCGCGCGGCCCAGATCGCGGTCGAGGCACTGGGGCGTGCGGGTGAAGGCCTGCCCAGGCCCCCGCAGACCCGGATCATGGTGGTGGCCAACCAGAAGGGCGGCGTGGGCAAGACCACGTCGACCGTGAACCTGGCCGCCTCACTGGCGCTGCACGGCGCGCGGGTCCTGGTGGTCGACCTCGACCCGCAGGGCAACGCCTCCACAGCGCTGGGCATCGACCATCACGCGGATGTGCCGTCCATCTACGACGTGCTCGTGGACAGCCGTCCGCTGATGGAGGTCGTGCAGCCGGTGGTCGATGTGGAGGGGCTGTTCTGTGCTCCGGCCACGATCGACCTGGCCGGAGCGGAGATCGAGCTGGTCTCCCTCGTGGCGCGGGAGAGCCGCCTCCAGCGGGCCATCCAGGCGTACGAGCAGCCGCTCGACTACATCCTGATCGACTGCCCGCCCTCGCTGGGCCTGCTGACGGTGAACGCCCTGGTCGCGGGCGCTGAGGTACTGATCCCGATCCAGTGCGAGTACTACGCGCTGGAGGGGCTGGGACAGCTGCTCCGCAACGTCGACCTGGTGCGGGCCCATCTGAACCCCACGCTGCACGTGTCGACGATCCTGCTGACGATGTACGACGGCAGGACCCGGCTGGCCTCGCAGGTGGCGGAGGAGGTGCGCACCCACTTCGGCAAGGAGGTGCTGCGCACGAGCATCCCGCGGTCGGTTCGTATCTCCGAGGCCCCGAGCTACGGGCAGACGGTGCTGACTTATGACCCGGGTTCCAGTGGGTCCCTCTCCTACCTGGAGGCGGCGCGGGAGATCGCGCTGCGCGGGGCCGGAATCCACTACGAAGCCCAGCACTCTCATCTGAGTGCCGGCATGAACAACACGCAGAGTGTGGCGGAGGGGATCCAGTGAGTGAGCGACGTAGGGGTCTGGGGCGGGGGCTCGGCGCGCTGATTCCCGCGGCTCCTCAGGAGAAGACGCCGCCGGTGATCGGGGCTGGGTCGACGTCCCCGTCGGCCGTGCCGGTACTGCCCTCGGAGCGGGGTATCGCGGCGGCGAGGCTGGCTTCGCTGGCGCAGGCCGATGTTTCACGTGAAACATCACCGGTGCTCGAGGCTGTGCGAGAGCCGGACCCGGTCGTGGCTCCGGAGGCCGGCGAGGTGGCGGGTGCCACGTTCGCGGAGCTCCCGATGGACTCGATCACGCCGAACCCGCGTCAGCCGCGTGAGGTGTTCGACGAGGACGCGCTGGCCGAGCTGGTGACCTCCATCCAGGAGGTGGGTCTGCTCCAGCCGGTGGTGGTGCGGCAGTCGGGCCCCGGCCGCTACGAGCTGATCATGGGTGAGCGGCGATGGCGGGCGTGCCGGGAGGCCGGTCTGGACCGTATCCCGGCCATCATCCGTGCCACGGACGACGAGAAGCTGCTGCTGGACGCGCTGCTGGAGAACCTGCACCGGGCTCAGTTGAACCCGCTGGAGGAGGCAGCCGCGTACGACCAGCTGCTCCAGGACTTCAACTGCACGCACGATCAGCTGGCGGACCGGATCGGTCGTTCACGTCCTCAGGTCTCGAACACGCTGCGCCTGCTGAAGCTCTCCCCGCCTGTGCAGCGGCGGGTGGCGGCGGGTGTGCTGTCGGCGGGGCACGCCCGGGCACTGCTCTCGGTGGACAGCTCCGAGGAGCAGGACCGGCTGGCGCACCGGATCGTGGCCGAGGGTCTCTCGGTGCGTGCGGTCGAAGAGATCGTGGCGCTGATGGGGTCGGAGTCCCCGAGCGCGGTGAAGCCGAAGGGTCCGCGGGCGGGTGCGCGGGTCTCCCCGGCGCTGAACGAGCTGGCGACGCGGCTGTCGGACCGGTTCGAGACGCGGGTGAAGGTGGATCTGGGCCAGAAGAGGGGCAAGATCACCGTCGAGTTCGCGTCGATGGAGGATCTGGAGCGGATTCTGGGCACGCTTGCGCCGGGTGAGGGCCGCGTGCTGGACCAGGGAGCTTCCGGGGAGTAGTCCACAGGCTGGGGGCGGGTCGTGCCGGTGGGAACCGGCGTGATCCGCCCCTTTGCCTTGTTGCGGTTTCGGGTGATTCGAGCTGTGGATACGATGCGGTCATGGGTCGTCGGCTGGTACCGCTCACGCTGGACAACCTTCAAGACCTGCCCCGGCGTTGCCGGTCCTGTGTCTTCTGGGAGCTTGATCCTGTCAGCGGCGAGGCTGCTGTGAAGGCGGGGACTCCTGCCCAGGAGAAGGAGGCGTGGATCTCCGCCGTCCTGCTGGAGTGGGGCTCGTGCGGCCGCGTGGTCTATGTGGACGAGGTGCCCGTGGGGTTCGTTCTCTACGCCCCGCCGGCGTACGTACCGCGTGCGACGGCGTTCCCGACGAGTCCGGTGTCGCCGGACGCCGTTCAGCTCATCACAGCATGGATCATGCCGGGCTATCAGGGGCAGGGTCTGGGGCGGGTGATGGTCCAGACGGTGGCGAAGGACTTGCTGCGCAGGGGGTTCAGGGCGATCGAGGCGTTCGGCGACGCCCGGTGGGAAGGCCCGGCCTGTCTGCTGCCGGCGGACCATCTGCTGGCCGTGGGCTTCAAGACCGTTCGCCCGCATCCTGCGCGGCCTCGGCTGCGGTTGGAGCTGCGGTCCACGCTGTCGTGGAAGGAAGACGTGGAGCTGGCCCTGGACCGGCTGCTGGGAGCGGCTCGTAAGGAACCGGCGCTGCGTCCGCTGTGAGGCGGCCGCAGCGGGTGCCGTACGAGAACGGGGCCGCCCCTGGCAGGGGCGGCCCCGTTCTCAATGTCGCTGTACGCGCTCGCGTCAGGCGGTCTTGACCTCGACGAAGTCCGAGAGGTCGCGCAGGATGGCGGCCTTGGGCTTGGCGCCGACGATGGTCTTGGCGACCTCGCCACCCTGGTAGACGTTCAGGGTCGGGATGGACATGACGCCGTACTTGGCGGCCGTCTCAGGGTTCTCGTCGATGTTGAGCTTGACGATTTCGATCTGGTCGCCGAACTCGGCGGCGATGGCCTCGAGGGACGGGGCGATCTGGCGGCACGGACCGCACCATGCAGCCCAGAAGTCCACCAGGACGGGCTTGTCGTTCTCGAGGACGTCGGCGTTGAAGCTCGCGTCGGTCACGTTCTTGAGGGTGCCGGCCACAACGGCCTCCTTCTTTTCCTGCGGGGAGTGGGGTGTGGTGCTGCTTGAGGGTGTCAGACCGACGCGTGTGCCTTCTCGGCGTCCGCGAGGGCGGCGAGGAAGCGTTCGGCGTCGAGGGCCGCGGAGCAACCGGTGCCCGCGGCGGTGATGGCCTGACGGTAGGTGTGGTCGACGACGTCTCCGGCACCGAACACACCGGTGAGGCTGGTGCGGGTGGAGGGGGCGTCGACCTTGAGGTAGCCCTCCGCGTCGAGGTCGAGCTGGTCCTTGAACAGCTCGGTGCGCGGGTCGTGGCCGACGGCGATGAAGAGGCCGGTCACGGGCAGTTCGGAGGTCTCACCGGTCTTGGTGTTGCGCAGGGTGAGCCCGGTGAGCTTCGGGTCGCCGTGGATCTCGGCGACCTCGCTGTCCCAAGCGAACTTGATCTTCGGGTCGGCGAACGCGCGGTCCTGCATGGCCTTGGAGGCGCGCAGGGAGTCGCGGCGGTGGACGATCGTGACGGACTTGGCGAACCGGGAGAGGAAGGTGGCCTCCTCGATCGCGGTGTCGCCGCCGCCGACCACGGCGATGTCGTGGTCCTTGAAGAAGAAGCCGTCGCAGGTGGCGCACCAGGAGACGCCGCGGCCGGAGAGGGCGTCCTCGTTGGGCAGGCCGAGCTTGCGGTGCTGCGAACCGGTGGTCACGATCACGGCCTTGGCGCGGTGCACGGTGCCGGCGGTGTCGGTGACGGTCTTGATCTCACCGGTGAGGTCCACGGCGACGATGTCGTCCGGAACGAGCTCGGCGCCGAAGCGCTCGGCCTGGCCGCGCATGTTGTCCATGAGGTCCGGACCCATGATGCCGTCCTGGAAACCGGGGAAGTTCTCGACCTCGGTGGTGTTCATCAGCGCGCCACCAGCGGTGACGGCGCCTTCGAAGACCAGGGGCTTGAGCGAAGCGCGTGCGGTGTACAGGGCGGCGGTGTACCCGGCCGGCCCGGAGCCGATGATGATCACGTTTCGTACGTCGCTCACGGGTTACTTCCTCGTCTCTACGGACTGCCTGCTGCCTACCGGGGGGCCGGTGTGGACTCTCACCCCACCCAACGGATCCTACGGCGCATGCATTCCCGAGCTTTCACCCCGAGCCCGGCGCTTCCTCAGCTCCGGGGGTAGCTGCTGGTCAGCAGAGGCTTCCCGGGAGGAGCCGAGGGGTTGGTGACGCAGGTGGCGGCGACGAGGTAGGCGTCCACGACGGCGGGGTCGCCGTGGTGTGGCAGGACCACGAGGAAGGCGTCCCGTCCCTCGTACGTGCCGCGTTCGAAGGCCAGGGGGCTCTCGGTGCGGCCGGTGGCTTCCTGGACGCAGGCCGGGGCCTGGGGGGCCTCGCCGTCGGCCGGGGCGACGCCGGGGGCAGCCGTGGTGGTGTTCTCCACCCCGAGGGTGTCGTTCGGCTCCCGTGCTGACTTGTCCCCCTTGTCGGTGGGTGCGAGGAGCTCTCGTACGGTGCCGGGTAGCCCCTGGGCGGTGTAGGTGTGCCCGCCGGGCCGGCTCAGGGCGGTGACGGGGTCCTTGTGCGCGGACATGTCCTGCCCGGGGCGGGTGCCGGAGATCAGGCCGGTCACCAGGATGCCGACGCCGACGGCACATGCCGCGAGCAGCCCGCCCGCGACGGCGATCCGGCGGCGGGCACGACGCCGGCCGGGGCCCGTTGGGCCGGCCGGGTGACCGGAGGGCCGCAGGGCGCCGGTTCCGGTAGTCGGGGCGGGCGGTGTTTCACGTGAAACCTCGGGACCGGGTCCCCCGCCGGCCAGCCGGGAGGGCCGGGTGGTCCCGGTCCCCTCGTGCGGGGTGGTGGCGTCGAGGAGCGCTTCGGCGGCGAGGGCGGCGTCGATCCGGCCGGAAATGTCGGCGGGCATCCGGGCAGGCCCCGGAAGGGTGCCGAGCAGGGCCCGGATCTCCTCCAGGGAGGCGCGTACGTCGGCGCAGAGGGGGCAGTCGCCGAGATGGCGGCGGACCTCCACCGTGCGCGACGGGGAAAGGAGGCCTTCCGCCAGCTCGGAGATCTCCGAGACGTCGGGGTGCCCGATCGTGCCGGTCGTGGGGCTCACGCTCGTCCACCTCCGCCCTTCACTGCATTGGGGTCCGGGGCTGGGTCCCCGCGGTCTGCCGCTGGTGGGACGGTTGTCCCCGGTGTCCGGTTCCTTCCCCGCTCGGTGTCGGTGTTATCCCCGGTATGTGCGCGCAGATGAGTGAGGAGTGGGACGAGTTTCGCTCTGCCCCGGGCGCAGCGGCTCTTCACGGTGCCGGTGGGTACGTCGAGCATGCGGGCGGCCTCGGCGACGGGGTAGCCCTGCATGTCGACGAGGACGAGGGCCGCCCGCTGTTCGGCCGGGAGGGTGCTCAGGGCCGCCAGGAGCTGCCGGTGGAGGTCCTGGCGCTCCGCGGGGGCCTCGGCGGACTCGTGGGGCTCCAGGAGGCGCTCCAGGCGGTCCGTGTCGGCGAGCGGGGACGTCCTGCGTGAGGCGGCCTTGCGCGCGCGGTCCAGGCAGGCGTTCACGGTGATGCGGTGGAGCCAGGTGGTGACGGCGGATTCGCCGCGGAAGGTGTGCGCGGCCCGGTAGGCGGAGACGAGAGCGTCCTGCACGGCGTCGGCGGCCTCCTCGCGGTCGCCGAGGGTGCGCAGGGCCACGGCCCACAGTCGGTCACGGTGCCGGCGGACGAGCTCACCGAAGGCATCCGGATCTCCGGCGGCGTGCAGCGACAGGAGTTCCTGGTCGCTGCGGCCGCCGGGTGTGGCTTCGTCCAACGGTGAGCCCTCCCCCTGCTGTCCGTCAGCCCGTGAACTTCACATCCGTGATGGCCTGCTTGAACCCGGGCCCGCTGAACACGTCGGTGCCCGATTCCGGCATCGCGGTGATCCACACGAGGACGTAGCGCGTGCTGACCGGCGTCTCGGAGCTGAGTTCGAGATTGCTGTCCGAGGTCGTCTTGGTGGCGATCTTCCGCATCGAGGCGACCGGGTTCGACGAGGACATGGAAGGTGCCGCGTAGAGCGTGGCGGTGGTGTGGTCGCCGGCGTACTTCAGCGCTATCGAGCCGCCGTTGACCGCCTGCTCCGAGCCGAGATCGTAGACGATGCCGACGCCCGCCTTGAACTCCGCCTTCATGTCGGGGCCGTCGAGGTAGGACTTGGTGTGCCAGTAGGTGGTGACGTCCTTGTCGAAGGTGCTCTTGGCGCCTTCGAGGTCCTGGGGATTGTTGTCGGGGTAGTACTCGCGGGCGTCCGCGATGGTCAGAAGGGTCGGTTCCTTCTTCTCCGGAGCATCGTCGGCCTTCGGGTGGGTGCTCTGGCTGCCACCGCTGCTGCCCGGGTTGCGCCGGTCCAGCAGGCTGTCGGCGAGCTGCCAGCTGCCGAGGCCGAGGGCGGCGATCAGCAGGGCCGCGACACCCCACTTGAGGGCGCGGCCGGTACGGCTCTGCAGGGGAGCGGGCGGGGGGACGACGGTCAGGACCTGCGCGGTGGGCAGGCCGGGTGACGTGGTCCTGCCGTAGCTGCCCTGCTGGTAGGTGGTGTGCTGGTACTCCGGAGGTGCCGTGAAGGTGGGCTCCGGCGGCCGGATGCGGGGCATCGCGGCCACGGCCTTGGAGAGCTCCTCGGGGGTGGTGCAGGCGGGCTCCTGCCGCGAGGCGGTGGCCCCGTCGTTGGCCAGGGCACGCATGGCGAGCTCGCCGAGACCCCGGTGCACGCCGGCGCGGACCTGGTCGGGGGCGATCAGGCCGACGCCCTTGGGCAGGCCCGTGAGGCCGTAGGCGTCGTTCTCGTAGGGCCAGCGCTGGGTCAGCGAGGCGTACAGGAGGGCACCGATGGCCTCGGTGTCGGCGCGCTGCGGGGTCTCGCTGGTGATGCCGCGCAGCGCGGCGTTCACGGCGAGGCCCCGGATGCGGTACTGGCCCGAGGAGGTGCGCAGTATGGCGCTGGGGGTCAGTCGCAGGTGTGCCAGACCCTCGCGGTGCGCCGCGGCCATGGCCTGGGAGACCTGGCTGACGAGCTGGTAGGCCTCGTGCGGTTCCATGGGGCCCGCGGCGAGGACCGCGGTGAGCTCCGTGGCGTCGGGGAGCCATTCGTGGACGACGTAGACGAGGTCGTTCTCCTCCACGGCGTCGAGGACCTGGACGAACCGGGGGTCACCGAGCAGGGCCGAGGAGCGGGCGGCGGCCAGGACGGCGCGGGCCCGGGCGTGGTCGGCGGGCAGCAGGTGGACGCCGACGGCCCGGCGCAGCTTCTCGTCCATCGCACGCCAGCTGCTGAATCCGTCCACACGGGTGACGCACTCTTCGAGCCGGTAGCGTCTGGCCAGCTTGTGGCCGCTGTGCAGCTCGGGTGCGGCCGCCGGGGCCGCGTTCCTGCGATCGGCGTCCTTCTCGGGCATCGTCCCGTCCGAGGCTTGTCCGTTCTGGGCATCCACCCCGTCGGCCGTTGCCTGGGCCGTCTCCGCGGCCAGCGGCTCGTCGCCACTGTTGTCGGCCACGTCGACGGCAGCCGTGCTACGTTCCGCCACCGTCGTCCCCGCCTCCCCATCCGTTGCGCGCTGTCGGCCAGTCTGCGAAGCCAAGCCAATTGTGCCCACAGTCCACCGATCTGCACGACACGCCCTGGGCGGTGGATTGCTCCGCGGGTGCGGCCATCAGCGTCCCAGGCGTCCGCGGACCATCCCGACCATGGCGTTGAGTTCTTCGATGCGCATCCGCTTGGCGGCGATGAGGAACACCGCCGCCAGGGCGATGCCTCCGGCCACCAGCGCGGTGAGGGAACCGGCCGCTCCGCTGCCGAGGTAGTGCAGGACCGCGAAGGCGACGGCGCCGGCCACGGCGGCGGCCGGGACGCAGGCACCGATGAGCCGGGTGTAGGTGCGCATCACGTGCGCCCCGTCCAGGTCGCCGCCGAGGCGGGTGCGCAGGCGGCGCCAGGCGACTCCGACGCCGACCGCGTAGCCGAGGCCGTAGGCGGCGGCCATGCCGACGACGGCCCAGCGGGCGGGGAGGACGAAGAAGGCGACCGCGGAAACGCTCGCGTTGACGGCGGCGACGATGACCGTGTTGTAGAAGGGCGTCCGGGTGTCCTCGTAGGCGTAGAAGCCGCGCAGGACCACGTACTGGACGGAGTACGGGATCAGCCCGAGGCCGAAGGCCATCAGGATGAATCCGATGTTCTGGGCGCTCTGCGCGCCGGATCCGGCGTAGAGCAGGCCGGCCATGGGGACGCCCAGCGCGAGGAACGCGAAGGCGCACGGCACGATCGCGACGGCGGAGGTGCGCAGTCCGTAGGAGATGTCGTCACGGACGGCGGCGGCGTCGCCGTCGTGGGCGGAGCGGGAGATGCGCGGCAGGACCGCGGTCATGACGGAGACGGTGATGATGGCCTGCGGCATCTGCCAGAGGAGCAGGGCGTAGTTGTAGCCGGTGATGCCGGTACCGCCGTGGCCCTGCTTGTCGGCCACCTCGCCCGCCCAGGTGGCGAGCTGGGTGACGACGATCAGGCCGAGCTGGTTGGCGAGGACGAAGAAGAACGTCCACTTGGCCAGACCGGCGGCCTTGCCGAGGCCGTGGCCCTTCCAGTCGAACCGCAGGCGCGGCTTGAAGCCGGCCTCGCGCAGGTAGGGAATCATCGCCAGGGACTGGACGACGAGGCCGAGCAGGGTGCCCAGGCCCAGCAGGCGGACGCCTTCGGGGGTGATGCCGGCCTCGGTGACGCCCGTGGTGGTGAACCCGCCGAACGCCCAGATGAAGGCGCCGAAGGTGGTGATGACGACGATGTTGTTGAGGACCGGGGTCCACATCATGGCGCCGAACCGGCCGCGGGCGTTGAGGATCTGACCGAGGACCACGTGCACACCCATGAAGAACATGGTGGGCAGGCAGTAGTGGGCGAAGGCGACGGCGACGTCCAGCCGCTGCGGATCGTTGGCGATCTTCTGCGACATCATGCCGATGAACAGCGGGGCCGCGAGCACGCAGATGGTGGTGACGGCGCCCAGCAGGACCATGACGAGGGTCAGCAGGCGGTTGGCGTACGCCTCTCCCCCGTCCTCGTCGTTCTTCATCGCGCGCACCAGCTGCGGGATGAAGACCGCGTTGAGGGCGCCGCCGCCGACCAGGACGTAGATCATCGTGGGCAGGGTGTTGGCGACCTGGTAGCTGTCGTTGAGGGTGGCGACGCCGATGGCACCGGCGATCACCAGGGTCCGCATGAAGCCGGTGATGCGGGAGACGATCGTGCCGGCGGCCATCAGGGCGCTCGACTTGAGCAGGCTGGACGCGCGCCCGGCGGGCTTGCTCGGCGCCGGGGCGGCGACGGGGGCGTCCTCGGCGGGGGTACGGGGAGCCGCGTCCTGGTCCCGGTAGAGGTGCGCGAAGGCGTCGGGCCGGGGCTCCTCGTCGGCGGCCTGGGTGACGAGGGAGTCCACGCCGACGAACTGGGTGGTGGTCGCGTGGTCCCCGTACGGCAGGTGCCGGGAGGGGCCGTCCGGCTCCGGCGGCGGGGTCTGGGCCCAGACCCGCGGATCCGGGGCGTAGGAGGGGGCCGGCGGGGCCGCGTAGAGCGGGCCGGGCTCCTGGAAGGTGCCGGGGGGCGGCGGCGGGTGAGAGGCCCGGTCGTAGAGGACTTCCGCCACCGGGTCCTGGGCGGACAGGTCCTGCGACCGGTACGGGTCGTGGGCGTAGGCGTCCTGGACATAGGGGTCGTGGTCCGGTGCGGGTGCGGGCGCGGGAACCTGTCCCGGGACCGGGGCGCCGGGGGCAGTGCCCTGGGAGGGCGCGGGCCCGCCAGTGCCCTGCGCCCGGTCACCTTCGTACGGCGCGTTCATCGAAACCCCACCTCATCGTCCCCAGGCCGACCGGCCACGGCATCGCTCAACGGTCCACTGTCTCACCCGTGCCGGACGCGTCCGTGCTTTGCGGTCCGGTGTCCGGGGACTCGTCACTCTGCTGCGTGTTCTCCTCTGCGGCGGCGCGTGCCGCGACGCGCTTGCGGCTGGCGTACATCTTGATGCCGGCCAGGACCAGGAGGAGTACGCCGCCCGCGATGACGAGCATGACGGTGGGGGTCACTTCGGTGGCCTCGACGGTGAACTTGCGCGCCTTGCCGTAGGGCACGCCGTCGGTGGTGAAGAGCTGTGCGGTCACTTCGACCGGGCCGGACGCGGTGGCGTTGGCGGGGAACTTCACGGTCTGGCTGTGCCCGCCCTGGATCGCGACCTCCTGCTGGGCCTCCCCGCTGTCGCCGAACATCAGGCGGGTCGGGTTGGCGGACCTCAGGCGAAGGACGAGGTTGTGGGTGTCCTGGACCAGGCTGTTCTGGACGCTGACGGGGATGGTCGCGCTGTGTCCGGAGAGCGTGGCGTCCGACTTGGGGATGATCTTGACCTTGTCGGTGAGGCCGATCAGGTACCGCTGCACCTGGTCCCGGTAGTCCCGCGCTGCGTCGGAGCGGCCGCGCCAGGAGGTGGACATCTCCCGGTTGGTGGCGTTGCCGAACGGGATCTCGACGCGGTCGGGCGCGCTCAGGATCACCTTGAAGTGGTCCAGGGTGGTCTCGGTGGTGCGGATCTTCTCGAAGGCGGAGACCGGCATCTCCTGCTTGCTCAGCGCTTCGGGGTACTGGCCGGCGCCCGGTACCTGGGTCGCGGCGCGCGGGTCGGGCGTCGCGGAGGCCGCGGCCTCCAGGTCGGCGGGCTGGGTCCAGCGGCCCGGCTGCAGGCTCCGTACGGCAGCGGCCATCGTCTGGACCTGGCTGGAGGTCGGCATCCGCTGGGGAGCGATCACGAAGCTGCGCTGGTTGTCGGTGTTCTGCAGGCTCAGAGCCAGGGTCTGGGCGAGGAACTGCTGCACCGCGAGGGTGGAGTTCTCCGCGCTGAGCATGTCGCCCTGGAAGGCGGTGGAGAGCTCGGCGTCGGCGACGACGGCAGTGGTGCCCGCGCCGATCGGCCGGGCGGCCGACGGGGTGTAGCCGAGGGTGCCGTTCTCCTGGAGGCTGTCGCTGCGGGTGAGGACGTTGTGGGCGCCGGCCGATGTCGCGACGTTCACGATCGAGGGGTCGATCGCCCCGTCCACGGGCCAGGAGAAGTCGGTGGTCGCGGGGACGTGCAGGACCGTCTCCACGGCCTGCTTCGCCTTGTCGGTGGCCGGCCGGAGCTGTCCGAGCGTGCCGGAGACGTCCTTGCCACGGTGCGCGAGCGAGGCGATGTCCGGATCCGCGAAGGGCAGTGCGACGACCTTCTTGCCCTGCACGGCACTCTCGAGCGAGCTCAGCCACTGCTCGGCGATGGCCTTGTTCTTGCCCTGGACCGTCCGTCCGTCGGGGGTGCGGATCCGGTAGCCCTTGGTCATGGCGTCGACGGTGTAGAGCAGGTCCGGGTCGATGACCCAGGTGATGGGGAGCTCCTTGCCGAGCGTGACCATCTGCTCCAGGCGACCGCCGGGCCTCAGCTCGTCGGCGAGGCTGTCGTCGAGGAACACGGGGGTCTGCAGCTCGTCGGACCCCGTCTCGGCGGTCAGGCGCGTGGTGGAGATCAGCGGCCATACGTAGGTCAGCTGGGAACGCTTGGCCGCGGTCTCCGGCTGCCAGGGCAGAAAGGTCCGGGTGATGCCGAGGACCTGCTCGTACTGACGGGCCTCGGTCTCCCCGGACACGGAGACGCCAAGCTGGTAGACCCCGTCCTTGCCCAGCTCCAGCTTGTTCACCGGAACCCTCAGGGTGAAGGGCTGGGAGGCCTTCGACGCCAGCGAAGCGATCTTGACGGCGAACTCGGCGCCGACCTCCGCCGGGTCGGTCCCCGCCCGGAACGCACCGCGCTCGGCTGCCTCGTCGATGGAGCTGCGGTCCGCCAGAGCGGGTCCGACCCGCAGGCCCACGTGTGCGTCGGTGATCTTCTCGCGGCCGTTGTTGACCACGGTGCCGGAGATGGTCAGGGTGTCGCCCTTGACCGGGGCGGTCGGCGTCAGGCCGTCGAGCTGGACGTCGACGGCCGCGGCCGCCGTGTCGGCGGCCTGGGCTTCGGGGGCGGGCGTGTAGACCAGGCCGGCGAGCACCGGCGTCCCGGCGAGCAGGACGACGGTGCGCCGCAGCCAGCGTCGCCGGGCAGGGGCGACGGGTGCCCCCTGGATGTCTGCCGCCTCGGCCAACGCGCTCGCCCGTCCCTCGGAGTGTCAGTGGTCGTCGTTTGTGCGTCCACGCATGGTAACGAGGCCCGCTGTGCGCGAGTGCCGCGCCTTGCTCCACATGATCGGGTCCGCCCCAGGGCGGCCGTGGGCCGGGGTGGCCGCAAAACGCGGGAGCTCCCGGCGGGCCGGGCACGTACCCTTTTCTGTTGTGCCGAACGCCAACGAAGACAGCCCCAGTGTCCTGAATCACGGGCAGGCCCGCGCAGTGAGTGAACTGCTGCGGGTCGCCCCTGTCGCCGACGAGCTCGGCCGCCGTTTCCAGGAGGCGGGTTTCCGCCTCGCCCTGGTCGGCGGATCTGTCCGCGACGCGCTGCTCGGGCGCCTCGGCAACGACCTCGACTTCACCACGGATGCACGCCCCGAGGACGTACTCAAGATCGTCAGGCCCTGGGCCGACTCGGTCTGGGACGTCGGCATCGCCTTCGGGACGGTCGGTGCGCAGCGCCTGGGCTTCCAGATCGAGGTGACCACGTACCGCTCGGAGTCCTACGACCGGACCTCGCGCAAGCCGGAGGTCTCCTACGGCGACTCGATCGAGGAAGACCTCGTCCGTCGTGACTTCACGGTGAACGCGATGGCCGTCGCGCTTCCCGAGAAGGAGTTCGTGGACCCGCACGGCGGCCTGGAGGACCTCCGGGCAGGCGTGCTGCGCACCCCCGGTACCCCGCAGGACTCCTTCTCCGACGACCCGCTGCGGATGCTGCGCGCGGCGAGGTTCGCCGCCCAGCTCGACTTCGAGGTCGCCCCCGATGTGGTGGCGGCCATGACGGAGATGTCCGGCCGCATCGAGATCGTTTCGGCTGAGCGGGTACAGGGCGAGCTGAACAAACTGATGCTGTCCGCGCACCCGCGCAAGGGCCTGGGCCTCCTCGTGGACACAGGGCTGGCCGATCACGTGCTGCCGGAGCTGCCGGCGTTGCGGCTGGAGAGCGATGAGCACCACCGGCACAAGGACGTCTACGACCACTCGCTGATCGTGCTGGAGCAGGCGATCGCACTGGAGGAGGACGGCCCGGACCTGGTGCTGCGGCTGGCGGCCCTGCTCCACGACATCGGCAAGCCCCGCACCCGCCGGTTCGAGAGCGACGGTCGGGTCTCCTTCCACCACCACGAGATGGTGGGCGCGAAGATGACCAAGAAGCGCATGACCGCGCTGAAGTACTCCAACGACCTGGTCAAGGACGTGTCCCGGCTGGTGGAGCTACACCTGCGCTTCCACGGCTACGGGGACGGGGAGTGGACCGACTCGGCCGTGCGGCGCTATGTCCGCGACGCCGGGCCGCTGCTGGAGCGGTTGCACAAGCTGACCCGTTCGGACTGCACCACGCGCAACAAGCGCAAGGCCAACGCGCTCTCCCGCACCTACGACGGGCTGGAGGAGCGCATCGCGCAGCTGCAGGAGAGGGAGGAGCTGGACGCGATCCGGCCCGACCTGGACGGCAACGAGATCATGCAGGTGCTCGACGTGGGCCCCGGCCCCGTGATCGGCAAGGCCTACGCCTTCCTGCTGGAGCTGCGGCTGGAGAACGGTCCGATGGAGCGGGACGCGGCGGTCGTCGCTCTCAAGGAGTGGTGGGCCGCACAGGCCTGATGTTTCACGTGAAACATCGGGGCGGGGAGGCGGGCGCGTTCGTGTCAGGGCGATGTTTCACGTGAAACATCGCCCTGCCGCCGCATGAGGAGGGCGGCCGTCGCGGCGTAGAGCGCGGCCACGCCGAGGATCAGCGGTACGGAGCGCCCGTCGAGGGGGAGCATGAGCGCGGCCACCCCGGCGGCGCCGACGAAGGCGGCGTTGAAGAGCACGTCGTAGACGGAGAAGACGCGGCCGCGGAAGGCGTCGTCCACCTGGGACTGCACGACGGTGTCGGTGGAGATCTTGGCGCCCTGGGTGGCCAGCCCCAGCACGAAGGCGGCGGCCAGCATCGGTCCGGGGGCGAAGAAGAGGCCGAGCGACGGGACCAGCACCGCGGCGCCGGCGGCGCAGAGGGTGATGGTCCCGAGGGCGCCCAGCCGGCCCACCAGCCAGGGAGTGACGACGGCCGCCGCGAAGAACCCTGCCCCGGAGACGCCGACCGTGACACCGAGCAGGGCCAGACCGTCGGCCTCGGTGTCCGACCAGGCGTAGCGGCAGAGCATGAGCAGGCTGACGAACAGGGCCCCGTAGCAGAACCGCATGAGGGTCATGGCTGTGAGTGCCCGGGCCGCCTCGCGCCGGGAGGACAGGTGCCGCAGGCCGTCGGACATGCCCCGTACGGCCAGAGCGGCTCCCTCGAGGATCGTCGGGTTGATCCGGCCCGGTGGGTGGTCGGGCCCCAGGAGGCCCAGGGCCAAGCGCAGGGAGGCCAGGGCCGCGCACAGGTAGAGGCCGGCTCCGAGGAGCACCACGAGGGCGTTGGAGTCGGCGGCCAGCACCCGGACGAGGAAGGCCAGTCCTCCGCCGGCGACCGCGGCGAGCGTTCCGGCGGTGGGCGAGAGAGCGTTCGCGGTGACCAACTGGTCGGGGGCGACGACGCGCGGCAGGGAGGCGGCGAGCCCGGCCAGGACGAAGCGGTTGACCGCGGTCACCGACAGCGCCGAGGCGTAGAAGAGCCAGTCGGGGACGTGCGCGACGATCAGCATGCCCGTGACGCAGGCGAGGAAGGCCCGCAGCAGGTTCCCGTAGAGGAAGACCTGACGGCGGCGCCAGCGGTCCAGCAGCACTCCGGCGAAGGGGCCGATGACCGAGTACGGCAGCAGGAGCACGGCCATGGCCGAGGCGATCGCCGCGGGCGAGGCCTGTTTCTCCGGGGAGAAGACGACGTACGTGGCCAGTGCGACCTGGTAGACGCCGTCGGCTGCCTGGGAGAGGAGCCGTACGGCGAGCAGGTTGCGGAAGTCCCGCAGACGCAGGAGTACGCGCAGATCACGTACGACAGCCATGAGGGCAAGGGTCACATACGCGGAGGGTCCCCGGGCACATTGCCCGGGGACCCTCCGTGGAAGAACAGCCGAAGTCCAGGTGTCGTGAACGACCCCAGGGGTTCGGCTAGCGCTCGACCTCGCCCTTGATGAACTTCTCGACGTTCGCGTAGGCCTCGTCGTCGAAGTACTGCACCGGCGGGGACTTCATGAAGTAGCTCGAAGCCGACAGGATCGGGCCACCGATGCCGCGGTCCTTGGCGATCTTCGCGGCGCGCAGGGCGTCGATGATGACACCGGCGGAGTTCGGGGAGTCCCACACCTCGAGCTTGTACTCGAGGTTCAGCGGAACGTCGCCGAACGCGCGACCCTCGAGGCGGACGTAGGCCCACTTGCGGTCGTCGAGCCACGCGACGTAGTCGGACGGGCCGATGTGGACGTTCTTCTCGCCGAGCTCACGGTCGGGGATCTGCGAGGTGACGGCCTGCGTCTTGGAGATCTTCTTCGACTCGAGGCGGTCCCGCTCGAGCATGTTCTTGAAGTCCATGTTGCCACCGACGTTGAGCTGCATGGTGCGCTCAAGACGGACACCGCGGTCCTCGAACAGCTTTGCCATCACGCGGTGCGTGATGGTGGCGCCGACCTGGGACTTGATGTCGTCGCCGACGATCGGGACACCGGCCTCGGTGAACTTGTCGGCCCACTCCTTGGTGCCGGCGATGAAGACCGGGAGGGCGTTGACGAAGGCGACCTTGGCGTCGATGGCGCACTGGGCGTAGAACTTCGCCGCAGCCTCGGAACCGACCGGCAGGTAGCAGATCAGGACGTCGACCTGACGGTCCAGAAGCGTCTGGACGATGTCGACCGGGGTCTCGGCCGACTCCTCGATGGTCTCGCGGTAGTACTTGCCCAGGCCGTCCAGGGTGTGGCCGCGCTGAACGGTCACACCCGCACTCGGGACGTCACAGATCTTGATGGTGTTGTTCTCGCTGGCGCCGATGGCGTCCGAAAGGTCGAGGCCGACCTTCTTCGCGTCGACGTCGAACGCGGCGACGAACTCGATGTCGCTCACGTGGTAGTCGCCGAACTGGACGTGCATCAGACCGGGGACCTTGGCCGCCGGGTCGGCGTCCTTGTAGTACTCGACGCCCTGCACCAGCGAGGCGGCGCAGTTGCCTACGCCGACGATGGCTACGCGAACCGAACCCATTCCGGTTGCTCCCTGTTTGTTCTCGGACGAGGCCTGCGAGATGCAGGCCTCACTTTGCAGTTTCGTCGGACGGACCGGGTCGTCTCTGATCCCGTCCCGCCCGCTCACTCTCGATGAGCTCGTTCAGCCAGCGCACTTCGCGCTCCACGGACTCCATGCCGTGGCGTTGCAGCTCGAGCGTGTAGTCGTCGAGCCGCTCGCGTGTACGGGCGAGCGAGGCGCTCATCTTCTCCAGGCGCTCCTCAAGGCGGCTGCGACGTCCTTCCAGTACCCGCATCCGCACTTCTCGTTCGGTCTGGCCGAAGAAAGCGAAGCGGGCGGCGAAAGATTCGTCCTCCCAGGCATCTGGGCCCGTGTGGGAGAGGAGCTCCTCGAAGTGCTCCTTGCCTGCTGCCGTCAACCGGTACACGATCTTGGCGCGGCGCCCTGCGAGTGAAGCGGCGAGAGCGTCTTCCGGGGCATTGCCCGGCTCTTCGATCAACCAGCCGTTGGTGACGAGCGTCTTGAGGCAGGGGTAGAGCGTCCCGTAGCTGAACGCTCTGAACACCCCCAGCGAGGTGTTGAGCCGCTTGCGCAGCTCGTACCCGTGCATGGGGGATTCGCGAAGCAGGCCGAGAACAGCGAACTCGAGGATGCCTGAGCGCCTGCTCATCCGCCTGCCTTTCCTCCGCCTCGGAGTCTTTATGTCGAGCTGATGTATCGGCTCGATACATCCAGACGATAGAACGGGCAGCCCCCGGCTACAAGTGGCGACACGGTGACCGGTGTCACATCGTGAATTCGCTCGAAGCAAGTTGCCAGGTTTGGGGTGAACTTCGGCACTGATGAGCTTTTGGGCGTGCGTAGTCTGTGCGCCATGACACCGGGGGGACCGGAACTCAACTGCCGCTTCCAGGCCACTCGCCTGCCCGAGGAGTAGTCGTTCGATGAGCGAGCACCGCCGCAAACCGCAGCAGCCCCAGAGCGGCGGCCGAGCCGCCGCCCGCAAGGCTGCCCAGCAGCGCCCCGGACGGGGCGCCGGTTCTGGGCGTGACGTCCCCACCTCGTCACCCAGCGGGTCGTACCAGGAGCAGTCGGGGCACGGCAGCCGGGCTGACGCCCGCAGATCCGCCGGCCGCGGCCCGTCGGGAGGGGGCGCCGCCGGAGCCGGCCGCGGCCCGGGCCGCCCGAACAAGCGGTTCATCAATTACCCGCGCTCGGACAAGGCCGGCTGGAAGCGGTTCGTCCCGTCCTGGAAGCTCGTCAGCGGCACGGCCCTGGGCTTCTTCGCGATCATCATCGCGGGTGCCGGCATCGGTATCGCCTCGGTGAACACCCCCGATGCGAACAAGACCGCCGCGGCCCAGAACAACGTCTTCTACTGGGCCGACGACACCCAGATGGTCGCGACCGGCGGATCCGTGAACCGCCAGATCGTCCCCATCGACAAGATCCCCCGGTCGATGCAGAACGCCGTGATCGCGGCGGAGAACGAGTCGTTCGAGTCGGACAAGGGCGTCGACCCGATGGGTATCGCCCGTGCCGTGTGGAACATGGCCAAGGGCGGATCCACCCAGGGCGGTTCGACGATCACCCAGCAGTACGTGAAGAACACGTACCTGGACTCCGACCAGACGCTCAAGCGCAAGGTGACCGAGCTCTTCATCTCGATAAAGCTGGGTGTGAGCGAGAAGAAGAACACGATCCTCGCGGGCTACCTGAACACCGCCTACTACGGACGCGACGCCTATGGGATCCAGGCGGCCGCCCGCGCCTACTTCGGCAAGGACTGCGACCAGCTGACGCCGTCCGAGAGTGCCTTCCTCGCCGCCGTGCTCAAGGGCCCGAACCTCTACAACCCGGACGGCGGCATCGGCACCGCGGCCACTCCCGAGCTGAACACCGAGCGGGCCAAGAAGCGCTGGGCCTGGGTCCTGGACCGCGAGGTCACGGTCGGGCGCATGCAGCAGTCCGAGCGGGACCAGTTCAAGGAGTTTCCCAAGCTCGCCGAGTCGGCACAGGCCGCCGGCATGTCCGGGCAGATCGGCTACCTGGTCGAGACGGCCAAGCTGTACATGACGAAGACCAAGGGCATCACGATCGACGATCTGGCCAAGGGCGGCTACCAGATCCACACCACCTTCCGGAAGGAAAAGGTGGACGCCCTGGTCAAGGCCGTCGAGGAGACCCGTGACGGGCTGATCGACGAGAAGAAGCGGCCCGACACCGACACCTTCGTACAGTTCGGCGCCTCTTCGGTGGACGTGAAGACCGGAGCCATCGTCGCCCTGTATGGCGGCCCGGGCATGGACAAGAAGTACTTCAACAACAACGCCAACACCTCGGGTGTCCAGGTCGGCTCGACCTGGAAGCCGTTCGTCCTCGCGGCGGCCATGCAGTACGGCACGAAGAACTCGGACGGCGAGGGGATCTCGGCCGACAGCAAGTACATGGCCAACGACCTCACGGTGATCAACAACCGTGATGGCAAGCCGCTGCGCGACGGCTCGGGGAAGCCCTTCCGGCAGAAGAACGAGAGCTCGACCGCCTACGGCTACGTGACCTTGAACGAGGCGATGGAGAAGTCCATCAACGTCCCGTTCGCCCAGCTCGTCTTCGACGTCGGTCACAGCAAGGTCAGGGAGGTCGCCAAGGCCTCGGGCATCCTGCCCGAGACGATGGACAAGGAGGACGTCGCGTCGTTCGCGCTCGGCAACTCGACCCCCAGCGCCATCCGGATGGCCGACGCCTACGCCACCTTCGCGGCCTCCGGCACGCACCACGAGCCCTACTCGGTGCGCAGCGTCCAGAAGAACGGCAAGGACGTCCCCGGGTTCGAGGCGCCCAAGGCACAGCAGGCCATGGACAACTCCATCGCCGACAACATCACCAAGGTCCTGCGCAACGTCGTCGAGAACGGCACCGGTACCAAGGCGAAGAAGCTGGGTCGGCCCGCCGCGGGCAAGACCGGTACCACCGACGACAACATGTCGGCCTGGTTCGTCGGCTACACCCCCGAGCTGTCCACCTCCGTGACCCTGTTCCGCTCCGACCCCAACGCGGCGAAGAAGGAACTGATCTCGATGAAGGGCGTGGGCAACATCCCGTCCCTCCACGGTGGTGACATCCCGGCCGAGATCTGGACCAAGTACATGAAGGACGCGCTGAAGGACCTCCCGGAGTCGGACTTCCCGGAGCCGGACAAGATCGGCGTCGTCGCGGACGCCTCCGGTGCCCCCTCACCGTCCCCCTCACCGTCCCCCTCGCCCTCGCCGTCCCCGTCGATGAGCCCGTCGCTCACTCCGTCCCCCTCGCCGTCCCGCTCGCACGGTGTCAAGCCGTCCTGCAAGCCGTGGGCGATCTGCGAACCGGACCCCAGTCCCAGTGGGTCGCAATCGGTGTCGCCCTCCCCCACCAAGAGCGGCGGGAGACCGGGTGGCGTGACGAACGGCGGCGGCAACGGAGGCTTCCCGATAGGGGGCGCCACGGGAGGCTGACCGGGCGCCCCGGGACATACGGGTGGAGGGCCGTCGCACCAAGTGCGGCGGCCCTCTCCCATGCCCGGCGCGGTACGGCAGGATGTGCGCATGACGAAGGTGCACGAGGAAAGCCCTGTACTGCCCACCCAGCAGGACGAGGTGGCCGCAGCGGGGAGCGAGCTCATCGGCGGCCCGCTGGGCCGCTACGCGAGGCTGGGCGGCCACTGGCTGACCCCGGTGCGCGTCGTCGTGCTCGTCGCCCTGGGGATGTTCGCCCTCGGCATGGTGCAGAAGATGCCCTGCTACGACTGGGCGTGGTTCCGCGGAGCCGGCTCCCAGTACACCCACGCCTGCTACTCGGACATCCCCCACCTCTACGTCGTACGCGGCTTCGCCGACGGCCTCACGCCCTACTTCGACCGGATCCCCGGCGACATGCAGTTCCTGGAGTACCCGGTGCTCACGGGGCTCTTCATGGAGGTCGCCTCCTGGCTGACCCCCGGCAGTGGCTCCATGCAGCACCGGGAGCAGATGTACTGGATGGTCAACGCGGGCATGCTGATGGTCTGCGCCGCCGTGATCGCCGTGTGCGTGGCCCGCACCCACCGCCGCCGGCCCTGGGACGCCCTGCTCTTCGCCCTCGCGCCCGCCTTCGCGCTCACCGCGACCATCAACTGGGACCTGCTGGCCATCGCCCTGACCGCTGCCGCGATGCTCATGTGGTCGCGCGGCCGGGCGCTGGCCTTCGGCATCCTGATCGGCCTGGCCACCGCGGCCAAGCTCTACCCCGTCCTGCTGCTCGGGGCCGTGTTCGTGCTCTGCTGGCGGGCCGGGAAGTGGCGCGCGTTCGGCGCGGCCGCCGGCGGCGCCGTCGTCTCCTGGCTCGTGGTGAACCTGCCCGTGATGCTCTTCGCCTGGGAGGGCTGGCAGAAGTTCTACACCTTCAGCCAGGAGCGGCCCATCGACTTCGGCTCCGTGTGGCTGCTGATCTCCCAGCGCTCCGGGAACCCGCTGGAGGACGCAAACACCTACGCGACGGGCCTGACGCTGCTGTTCTGCGCGGCCATCGGTCTGCTCGCGCTGACCGCGCCCCGTCGCCCCCGCTTCGCGCAGCTGGCCTTCCTGCTGGTGGCCGCCTTCATCCTGGTCAACAAGGTCTACTCGCCCCAGTACGTGCTGTGGCTCATCCCGCTCGCGGCGCTGGCCCGACCCCGCTGGCGGGACTTCCTGATCTGGCAGGCCGGCGAGGTCGTGTACTTCCTGGGGATCTGGTTCTACCTCGCCTACACGACCAGCGGGGACAAGCACCAGGGCCTGCCCCTGGAGGGCTACCAGCTGGCGATCGCCGCCCACCTGCTGTGCACGCTCTACCTGTGCGCGGTCGTCGTACGCGACATCCTGCTGCCCGACCGGGACGTGGTGCGGCGCGACGGCTCGGACGACCCCTCAGGGGGCGTCCTGGACGGTGCCGAGGACGTCTTCACGCTGGCGAAGGCGCCGCAGGACGCGGCGCCTTCGGAAGGACAGCGGGTCGACTGGGGCCGGGGCCCCGGCCACTGACTCAGGCGTCGAGCACCCGGTCGAACTGCGTCGTGGTGTGGCGCAGGTGCGCCACCAGCTCGTCGCCGACCTTCGGTTCGGGAGAGTCCGACGGCACGAACAGGATGGACACCTGCATGTGCGGCGGCTCGGCGAACCAGCGCTGCTTGCCCGCCCATACGAACGGGGACAGGTTCCGGTTGACCGTGGCCAGCCCGGCCCGGGCAACGCCCTTGGCGCGCGGCATCACCCCGTGCAGGGCCTTGGGGGCCTCCAGGCCGACCCCGTGCGAGGTGCCGCCGGCGACGACGACCAGCCAGCCGTCGGAGGCGGCCTTCTGCTGGCGGTAGCCGAAGCGGTCGCCCTTGGCGACCCGGGTGACGTCGAGTACCGCGCCGCGGTACTCGGTCGCCTCGTGGTCGCCCAGCCACAGCCGGGTGCCGATTCGGGCGCGGAAGCGGGTCTGCGGGAACTGCTGCCGCAGCCGCTCCAGCTCCGCCGCCTTGAGGTGGCTGACGAACATGGTGTGCAGCGGCAGCCTGGCCGCGCGCAGCCGGTCCATCCAGCCGATGACCTCCTCGACGGCGTCGGAGCCGTCGGGGCGGTCCAGCGGCAGGTGCAGGGCGAAGCCCTCCAGCCTGACGTCCTCGATGGCCGAGTGCAGCTGGCCGAGCTCCTGCTCGGAGATGCCGTGCCGGCGCATCGAGCTCATGCACTCGATGACCACGCGCGCGCCGACCAGGCCGCGGACCCCGTCCAGCGAGGACACCGAGCGGATCACCCGGTCGGGCAGCGGCACCGGCTCCTCACCCCGCCGGAACGGGGTGAGGACGAGCAGGTCACCGCCGAACCAGTCCTTGATGCTGGCGGCCTCGTACGTTGTGCCGACCGCGAGGACGTCGGCGCCCATCCGGGTCGCCTCCTCGCACAGCCGCTCGTGTCCGAAGCCGTAGCCGTTGCCCTTGCAGACGGGGATCATCCCGGGGAACTGGTCCTGGATCTGCTTCTGGTGCGCACGCCAGCGCGCGGTGTCGACGTAGAGCGTGAGCGCCATGCCCGTCCGGAGCCTCTCTCGAAAAGCTGCGTGGTGCAGCGGTGCGGTGTGTGTGGATGGGGCGGGGTCAGCGACGCGACATGTAGATGTCGAGCGCCTTGTGCAGCAGCTTGTTGAGCGGGAAGTCCCACTCGCCGACGTACTCGACGGCCTCGCCGCCCGTGCCGACCTTGAACTGGATCAGGCCGAACAGGTGATCGTTCTCGTCCAGGGTGTCACTGATGCCGCGCAGGTCGTAGACGCTTGCGCCGAGCGCGTAGGAGTCGCGCAGCATGCGCCACTGCATCGCGTTCGAGGGCCGGACCTCGCGCTTGTGGTTGGCGGAGGCTCCGTAGGAGTACCAGACGTGCTGGCCGACGGTGAGCATCGTGGCGGCGGCCAGCGGCTCCCCCTCGTGCTTGGCGATGTACAGCCGCATCCGGTTGGGGTCCTCGGAGTTGAGGGCCGTCCACTGGCGCTGGAAGTAGCTGAGCGGGCGCGGGCGGAACTTGTCGCGCTCGGCCGTCACCTCGTACAGCTGCTGCCAGATCGGCAGGTCCTCGTAACCGCCCTGGACGACCTCGACACCGGCCTTCTCGGCCTTCTTGATGTTGCGGCGCCACAGCTGGTTGAAGCCCTTGAGGACGTCGTCCAGCGACCGGTTGGCGAGCGGTACCTGGAAGACGTACCGGGGCTGGACGTCACCGAAGCCGGCACCCCCGTCCTCCGCCTGCTGCCAGCCCATCCGGCGGAGCTTGTCGGAGACTTCGAAGGCGCGGGGCTCGATGACGGAGGCCTCCACGTCACGCAGTCGCTTGACCTCCGGATCCTGGATCCCGGCCTTGATGGCGGTGGAGTTCCAGCGGCGGATGACGACGGGCGGGCCCATCTTCACGGTGAAGGCGCCCTGCTGCTTGAGGTGCGCCAGCATCGGCTGGAGCCACTCCTCGAGGTTGGGGGCGTACCAATTGATCACGGGGCCCTCCGGCAGGTACGCGAGGTACCTCTTCACCTTGGGCAGCTGGCGGTACAACACGAGTGCGGCGCCGACGAGTTCACCGGACTGGTCGAACCATCCGAGGTTCTCGGAACGCCACTCGTTCTTCACGTCGGCCCACGCCGGGACCTGGCAGTGGCTCGCCGAGGGCAGACTCTGGAGATAGCCCAGATGCTGCTCTCGGCTGATGGTCCTCAGGGACAGGCTCATGCGGGGCGTCTCCTCCGGCGGCTTCGCTGGCTATGGCGCGAAGCCTACTGCGACAAGGGCGCCACCCATCTGGGGGACGGGCCGGGCCCGGGCCGGTGGGAGGCCGGCGCCCCGTCGCGGAGGTACCCGCTCAGCCCAGCCAGCCGCCGAAGAGACCGCCGTGCGCCATGCCGAGGAAGAAGCCGATGGCCGAGGCGCCGAGGCCGAGGATCAACGCGAAGCGCTCGCGTGTCGTCGCCGAGATGAACTGGCCGTAGAGGCCGGTGATGATCCCGATCAGCCCGGTCCACGAGGTGAGCAGGTGCAGATTGTGGAAGAAGGCCGTGACGAACGCCACGGCACCGAGGACCAGAGTGACCGCCACCAGGGCGTCCTGGAGCGGATGGGGCTTGCCGTCGGTCGCGAAGAGCGAGATGGAGGACTGAGGACGCATTGCCTGTGCCATCGGAAGGCACCTCCTGGCTGCAGCAGAGCGGTGCTGCGGGGCCTCCTCCGGCAGCGGCCGGGGGCATAGCACCGAGCACACCCGATGAATACAGATTGTGGCCTCCTGGTGCCGGATTTCAACCGGAAGGAGTCGAGGAGGTAGTCTGTACAGCTGCGCGGTGTCTGCTCTGCAGATGCCGTGCGCACGCATCACGACCCTCCTGCCACGGAACGACCGTGGCCGCTGAGTCCAAAGGAGGTGGGTTCCACATGCGTCACTACGAAGTGATGGTCATCCTCGACCCCGATCTCGAGGAGCGCGCTGTCTCCCCGCTGATCGAGAACTTCCTTTCTGTCGTCCGTGAGGGCAACGGAAAGGTCGAGAAGGTCGACACCTGGGGCCGTCGTCGTCTCGCTTACGAGATCAAGAAGAAGCCCGAGGGCATCTACTCGGTCATCGACCTCCAGGCCGAGCCTGCGGTCGTCAAGGAGCTTGACCGACAGCTGAACCTGAACGAGTCGGTTCTCCGGACCAAGGTCCTCCGCCCCGAGACCCACTGAACTTCGGTTCAGCGGTAATCGGGACCGAGTAGCACAGCAGCCCAGCAGCAATCCCCGCCGAGAGGTTCATCCATGGCAGGCGAGACCGTCATCACGGTCGTCGGCAATCTCGTCGACGACCCCGAGCTGCGCTTCACCCCCTCGGGTGCGGCGGTCGCGAAGTTCCGTGTCGCGTCCACTCCCCGCACCTTCGACAAGCAGACCAATGAGTGGAAGGACGGCGAAAGCCTGTTCCTGACCTGCTCGGTCTGGCGTCAGGCGGCGGAAAACGTCGCCGAGTCCCTTCAGCGAGGCATGCGCGTCATCGTGCAGGGCCGGCTGAAGCAGCGGTCCTACGAGGACCGTGAGGGTGTCAAGCGCACGGTCTACGAGCTGGACGTCGAGGAAGTCGGCCCCAGCCTGAAGAACGCCACGGCCAAGGTCGCCAAGACCACCGGTCGCGGTGGCCAGGGTGGATACGGCGGCGGTGGCGGCGGTCAGCAGCAGGGCGGCGGCGGTGGCAACTGGGGCGGAGCCCCCAGTGGCGGCGCCGCTCCCCAGGGCGGCGGAGCTCCCTCCGACGACCCCTGGGCGTCCAGTGCGCCGGCCGGCGGTCAGCAGCAGGGCGGCGGCGGTGGCGGTTGGGGCGGAAGCTCCGGCGGCTCCGGCGGTGGCTACTCGGACGAGCCGCCCTTCTAGGGCAGCTCGCACCCCCACTTCTTGATTTCACAGGAGAGACACAATGGCGAAGCCGCCTGTGCGCAAGCCTAAGAAGAAGGTCTGCGCGTTCTGCAAGGACAAGACCGCGTACGTGGACTACAAGGACACGAACATGCTGCGGAAGTTCATTTCCGACCGTGGCAAGATCCGTGCCCGCCGCGTTACCGGCAACTGCACGCAGCACCAGCGTGACGTCGCCACGGCAGTCAAGAACAGCCGTGAGATGGCACTGCTGCCCTACACGTCCACCGCGCGATAAGGAAAGGGTGACCGAATAATGAAGATCATCCTGACCCACGAGGTCTCTGGCCTCGGCACCGCCGGCGATGTCGTCGACGTCAAGGACGGTTACGCTCGCAACTACCTGGTCCCGCGTGGTTTCGCGATCCGCTGGACCAAGGGTGGCGAGAAGGACGTGGCGCAGATCCGCCGCGCCCGCAAGATCCACGAGATCGCGACCATCGAGCAGGCCAACGAGTTCAAGGCCAAGCTCGAGAACGTCAAGGTCCGTCTGGCCACCCGCGCGGGTGACGCCGGTCGTCTCTTCGGTTCCGTCACGCCCTCCGACATCGCCACGGCGATCGAGGCGTCCGGTGGCCCGAAGGTCGACAAGCGCCGCGTCGAGCTGGGCTCCCCGATCAAGACCCTCGGTTCGTACCAGGTCTCCGTGCGTCTGCACGCCGACGTGGCCGCGACCGTTGGCATCGAGGTCGTCGCCGCCTAAGGGCTGCGCATGAAGGGCCGCACCCCCACGGGGGTGCGGCCCTTCGTCGTTGCCGATGTTTCACGTGATGGGCGATGTTTCACGTGAAACATCGCCCACGGCGGGTGCGGCCTACCGGGTGGCCCCCGCGACCAGCCAGCGGCCCGAGCGGGCTCGCAGCTGGAGGGTGACCATCCGGACGAGCATCATCAGCGTCATGGCGCACCAGAGGGCCGTCAGCCCGCCTCCCACGGTCGGTACGAGCAAGGCGGCAGGGGTAAAGACCGCGAGGGTCAGCAGCATGGCCCAGGCCAGGTAGCGGCCGTCCCCCGCACCCATCAGGACACCGTCGAGGATGAAGACGATGCCGGAGACGGGCTGGGAGAGGGCGACCACGAGCAGGGCCGGCAGCAAGGCGTCCTCGACCGCCGGGTCGCTGGTGAAGAGCGGGATGAAGGCGGGGCGGGCCGCGATCACGAGGAGGCCCAGGACGATGCCGGAGACGATCCCCCACCGCACCATGCGGCGGCAGACGGCCTCGGCTCCCTCGGTGTCGCCCGCGCCCAGGTAACGGCCGATGATGGCCTGCCCGGCGATCGCGAGTGCGTCGAGGGCGAAGGCGAGCAGGCTCCACAGGGAGAGCAGGATCTGGTGGGCCGCGATGTCGGCGTCGCCGAGCCGTGCGGCCACGGCGGTCGCGATCAGCAGGACGGCGCGCAGGGAAAGGGTGCGGACCAGCAGGGGCGCACCGGCCTGGGCGCAGGCCCGGATCCCCTCGGCGTCGGGGCGCAGGGAGGCCTGGTGCCGGCGGGCGCCCCGGACGACCACGATCAGGTAGGCCGCTGCCATGGCGCACTGGGCGATCACGGTGCCCCAGGCGGAGCCGGCGATGCCGAGTCCGGCGCCGTAGACCAGGGCGACGTTGAGGCCGCCGTTGAGGGCGAAGCCGCCGATCGCGACGTAGAGCGGGGTCCGGGTGTCCTGGAGGCCGCGGATGACCCCGGTGGCCGCGAGCACCACGAGCATCGCGGGGATGCCGAGGGCGGAGATCCGCAGGTAGGTGATCGCGTACGGGGCGACGGTGTCGGAGGCCCCGAAGAGGGAGACCAGGAACGGTGCCGTGGGCAGCACGACGGCGACGACGGCGGCGCCGAGCAGCAGGGCCAGCCAGATGCCGTCCATGCCCTGCCGGATGGCGGCCTGGAGGTCGCCCGCGCCGACGCGGCGGGCCACGGCCGCGGTGGTGGCGTAGGCGAGGAAGACGAAGATGCTCACGGCCGTGGTGAGCAGTGCCGCCGCGATGCCGAGACCGGCCAGCTGGGGTGTGCCGAGGTGCCCCACGATGGCACTGTCGGCCATCACGAAGAGGGGTTCGGCGACGAGTGCGCCGAAGGCGGGGACGGCGAGCGCGAAGATCTCGCGGTCGTGCCGTCTCGGGGCAGCCGTCGGTGCTGTGGGGGCCTGTCTCATGTGCTCAATCTAATCTTCCACAGGTAATAGACGCAATGGCCTTTAGGGTCTTACGGATACACCGATTCGAGCGTTCGTCCCACCTCGTTGGAGGCGATCTCGAGACAGTGGCGAAGAAATTTCTCCCCCACGGTCGATGGGGGAAGAAACCGCAGGTCAAGCTGGGTATATGGGTAGGGCGGGTGATTTTGTCCACAGCGCCGTCCCCCGGTCCGTGCACAGCTTCCGGGGAGTTACCCACAGCATTGGCGCCGTCATCCACAACTCATCCACACAGCCTGTGGATAACAAGATTGGCTGACGTCGCTCCCGGGCCTACCGTTGGGCGTTGGTCCGACTCGCCGAGAGCCGATTCGGGTGCCCCAAATGTCAGAGCCGTGTCGTAGAAAGAGTGACACGGCAAGGTCCGCGTTGCGGACGGGAGGAGGCGGCCCGGTGAGCATGTCCGAGCCCATGGACGACCCCTGGGCCGACAGCGGTCCAGGTGACCGTCTGCCCGCCCGCTCGCGCCGTAGCGGCGAAGGCCGCGGCCGCGGGGACGAAGACAACGACCGGGGCCGCGAGGGCGGCTCCTGGGACGGCGGTGGCGGCGGGTTCGAGCGGGTCCCGCCACAGGACCTCGACGCCGAGCAGTCCGTCCTCGGCGGCATGCTGCTGTCCAAGGACGCCATCGCCGACGTGGTGGAGGTGCTCAAGGGGCACGACTTCTACCGCCCGTCACACGAGACGATCTACCAGGCCATCCTCGACCTGTACGCCAAGGGCGAGCCGGCCGACCCGATCACCGTCAGCGCCGAGCTGACCCGACGCGGCGAGATCAGCAAGGTCGGCGGCGCCCCCTACCTGCACACGCTGGTCCAGTCGGTCCCCACGGCCGCGAACGCCGAGTACTACGCGGAAATCGTCCACGAGCGGGCGGTCCTGCGCCGGCTGGTCGCCGCCGGTACGAAAATCACGCAGATGGGCTACGCCGCCGACGGCGACGTCGACGAGATCGTCAACAGCGCACAGGCCGAGATCTACGCCGTCACCGAGCAGCGCACCTCCGAGGACTACCTGCCGCTGGGCGACATCATGGAAGGCGCCCTCGACGAGATCGAGGCCATCGGCTCGCGCAGCGGCCAGATGTCAGGCGTCCCGACCGGTTTCACGGACCTGGACTCGCTGACCAACGGTCTGCACCCGGGCCAGATGATCGTCATCGCGGCCCGTCCCGCCATGGGTAAGTCCACCCTCGCGCTGGACTTCGCCCGTGCCTGTTCCATCAAGGCCAACCTGCCCAGCGTCATCTTCTCCCTCGAAATGGGGCGCAACGAGATCGCGATGCGCCTGCTCTCGGCGGAGGCCCGGGTGGCCCTGCACCACATGCGCTCCGGCACGATGACGGACGACGACTGGACCCGGCTGGCCCGCCGGATGCCGGACGTCTCAGCCGCCCCGCTCTACATCGACGACTCCCCCAACCTGTCGATGATGGAGATCCGGGCGAAGTGCCGCCGGCTCAAGCAGCGCAACGACCTGTCGCTCGTCGTCATCGACTACCTCCAGCTGATGCAGTCGGGCGGCTCGCGCCGGCCCGAGAGCCGCCAGCAGGAGGTCTCGGACATGTCTCGAAACCTCAAGCTCCTGGCGAAGGAACTGGAGGTCCCGGTGATCGCGCTGTCCCAGCTGAACCGTGGTCCCGAGCAGCGCACCGACAAGAAGCCGATGGTCTCCGACCTGCGAGAGTCCGGATCGATCGAGCAGGACGCCGACATGGTGATCCTGCTGCACCGTGAGGACGCGTACGAGAAGGAGTCTCCCCGTGCGGGTGAGGCGGACCTGATCGTGGCGAAGCACCGTAACGGTCCGACGGCGACCATCACCGTGGCCTTCCAGGGTCACTACTCGCGGTTCGTGGACATGGCCAACACGTAACTTCCGCCGCTGTGGGGCCGGTCGGTCTTGCCGGCCGCCCAGTGCCCCGGAGAGCAGACAGGGCATGCCGTCATCATGGGCCGGTGACGATATGGATGCGCTGCTACTGGGACGAGGAAGACCTCTGGTTCTACTTCGAGGTCGACGCCGAAGGTTGGGTTGTCCGGCAGATCGAGCTCGAAGGGCCTGAGTTGACGCCGATCTCAGCCGCCTCCCTCGTCGAGTGGCAGCAGGCCTACGACACTGGCCGCCCCGACGAGTACGACACCAGGTTCGGGATCACAGCAGAACTACCCGTCTCCGAGTGGGAAGGCCACGATCCGGAGCAGCTGACCTCCGACGAGTTCGATGAGGTCTGGGACTCGGCCCGTCGGCAGATCGCAGCCGGGCCGTCGTGATCGCTCGCAGGGCGGATAGTGACTTGCCGCGCCCGCCCCGCCCGCTTGATCATGGAAGCCTCGATCGAGGAGGCTTCGTGGGACTGTGCCTGTTCCCCGGGGACGGTGACCTCACCAGCCCGGACGTCAGCCGGTCCTGCCCGGGTTCGACAGAACTCGGGCCAGCCCGCTGAGACACCGACAAGACCGCCGGTCGCAGCGTCGGGATATGACACAGAAAGCGAGGCCCCGCCGCCCCATGGATGCCGTATCTGAAGATCTTGCCCTTCTCCCCGCCACCCGACGTTCGCTCGCTCACCGGATCGCTGTCGCCCAGCGCGAAGGCAGGGCTCCGTCCCTGGTGGCGGCCGTGGTGAGGGGCGGCGAGGTGGTCTGGGAGGGCTCCCGGACCATGGTCGAGGGGCACGGTCCCGACGGGAACGTGCAGTACCGGATCGGGTCGATCACCAAGACCTTCACGGCCGTTCTGGTGATGCGGCTGCGCGACGAGGGCCTGCTGGGACTCGGCGACCCGGTGGAGAAGTTCCTGCCGGGTACCGGCGCAGGCGAGGTGACCGTGGGCCAGCTGCTCGCCCACATGGGCGGGTTGGCCGCGGAGACCCCCGGGGAGTGGTGGGAGCGGACGGCGGGCACGCTGCGGCCGGAGCTCTCGGACGTCCTGGGCGAGCACCCCTTCCGCTTCGAGCCCGGACGGCGCCACCACTACTCCAACCCCGGCTACACCCTGCTCGGTTCGATCGTGGAGGCCGTGCGGGGAAGGCCGTGGGAAGAGGTACTGCGGGCCGAGGTGCTGGAGCCCCTGGGGCTGGAGCGGACGACGGCGCAGCCGCTGGCCCCGCACGCGGGAGGCTGGGCGGTGCACCCGTGGGCGGACGTGATGATGCCGGAACCGCTGGAGGACCTCGGGCTCATGGCCCCGGCCGGCCAGCTGTGGTCCACCACCGGTGATCTGGCCAAGTTCGCCGCCTTCCTCGGACGGGGCGACGCGCGGGTGCTCGGCGCCGGGTCAGTACAGGAGATGCGGACGTCCGCCACTCCCCCGGAGCCGGGCTTCGCCGATCTCGGCTACGGGCTCGGGATGCAGCTGACCGAGAGCGGCGGACGCCGGCTCGCGGGCCACAGCGGATCGCTGCCGGGCTTCGTCGCCGGCCTGTGGTTGAGCGAGGAGGAGGACGTGGCCGCGGTGGTGCTGGCGAACTGCACCTCGGGGCTGCCGGTCTCGACGCTGGCGGCCGACCTGGTGGGCATCGTGGCGGAGGCCGAGCCGCGCGTGCCCGAGCCGTGGCGGCCGTTGCGCGAGGCTGATCCCGTCGTGCTGGAGCTGTGCGGCCCCTGGTACTGGGGGACGTCGGCCCAGGCCGTCCGGCTGACCTACGACGGGTTCCTGGAGCTGGGACCGGTGGGCGGGAGCGGGCGGTCCGCCCGGTTCCGGCCGGAGACGGACGGCAGTTGGACCGGACTGAGCGGCTACTACGCGGGTGAGTCGCTGCGGGCCGTACGCCGGCCGGACGGGTCGGTGAGTCACCTCGACCTCGGTTCGTTCGTGTTCACCCGTGAGCCGTACGACCCCGAGGCCCCGGTGCCCGGCGGGGTCGACCCGCAGGGCTGGCGGGGAATCGGCTAGGGCCGGCCCCAGGGCACCGGACTTCCCTCACCTCGCCACGAGTTCACGCTCCAGTGGGGTGCGCATGCGCGGGGTGATGCGGGCCTCCCCCACCCAGGCGGCGAGCCGGGCGGCCTCCGCGGCGATCGCCCGCTCGGCGGCGCGTCCGGGGTCGCCCAGCAACCGGTGGACGATCTCCCCGTCGGCGCGCTGGGCCCAGCCTCCGACGATCTCGCCGTTCCACCACACGGTGGGGCCGATGTTGCCGGCGTAGTCGAAGAGGGCTGGGCGGTGTGCCGGGTCGAGGTGGAAGCCGCGGTTCGCCCAGCCCATCGCGCTCGGGTCGAGGGCGGGCAGCAGGGCGGCCCAGGGTTCCGGGGCGGGCTCGGGTCCGGTGTCGCCGGGGCCGACGAGCGCGGTGGTCCCGTCGTCCAGCCGGACCTCGTCGGGACCGACCGCGGCAAGGGCCTTACGGGCGTCGGTGAGGGTCCAGCCCGTCCACCACTTGAGGTCGGCCTCGGTGGCCGGACCGTAGGAGTGGAGCCAGCGGCGGGCGATCTCGGCGCGGGCCTCGGCCGGGGACATGGCGGGCCAGGGCTCGGTATGGACCCAGCGGTACTGGCTGGAGGTCCAGGAGCCTCTCGGCCTGTCACGGCGGATCCGGCCGTCGGCGGCCAGCAGCCGGATGACGCGCGTGGCGACGCCCGTCTCCGCCTCGTACTTCTGGCCGCGGTTGATGGTGATCTTCTGGCGCAGCACGGGTACGGCCGCCGAGAGCTGGCTGCCCGTGAAGGGGCCGTGGGCGTCCAGGGCGTCGAGGGCGGCGTTCTCGGCCCCGGCCAGCCATGTGGCGTCGAGGCCCTGCCCGTCTTCGGCGAGATGTTTGAGGAAGGAGCGGCGTTCCTTCGCGGCGATGCCCCGGGCGGTGGAGGAGTCGACGTAAGGGGCGAGTTCGGTGGAGACGACGAAGAGGGTGTTGCGCATACTGAGCAGCCGTACGAGGCTCACGTCCTCGTACAGGGCCTGCTCGATCGCGACGGGCCCGCCTTCGCTCAGCCGGGCGCGGGCCGAGAGGAAGACGGTCGCGGCGTCGGTGGCGTGCAGACCGATCACGGCATCCGCCACCTGGGGCACGTTCGTGGCGCGGGCCGACGGTGCGAGACGGTGCCGCCGGCCGAGACGGTGGCGACGCTCCGCGGTGGTGATCAGAGGAAGGCTGCTCATCTTCCCGATCGTAGGCCGGGGCGCCGGTAGCGCCCCGGCCCACACCCGGCGGTTCAGAGCTGGAGCTTGAACCCGACGTGGGAAGCGGTGAAGCCGAGCCGCTCGTAGAAGCGGTGGGCGTCGGTACGGGTCACGTCCGAGGTGAGCTGGACGAGCTGGCAGCTCTCCGCACGGGACCTCTCGATCGCCCATTCGATGAACCGGGTGCCCAGCCCGCTGCCGCGCTCGTCCGCGTGGACGCGGACACCTTCGATGATCGAGCGCGTGGCCCCCTTGCGGGAGAGCCCGGGGGCGATCGTCAGCTGGAGGGTCCCCACGACACGGCCTTCGCGCACGGCGACGACCACGTGCTGATGGGGGTCGTCCGTGAGCCTCTTGAGTGCCGCTGTGTAGGGGGTGAGATCGTCCGTGGACTCCCGGGCCGCGCCGAGCGGGTCGTCGGCGAGCATGGCGACGATGGCCGGCAGGTCGTCCTCGACCGCCGGCCGGATGAGCAGGTCAGAACTATTTTCGATCATGGTCTGATGTTCCTCGTTCAGCCGGCCGCCACGGTGAGCGGGGCCCAGCGGCGGGTCCAGTCACCGGGCAGACCGGGGATGGCCCGGGTCATCACGGTATTGAAGGCCACGGAATCGAGGCCGTGGTCCTTGAGCCAGCCGAGCAGCTCTTCGTGGCGTACGTCGACATCGGTGCGCAGCGGCCGGTCGGTGGCCGCGGCGAGGGCGGCGACGAGGGCCTGGGCGGTGCCGGTGTCCCGGGCCACCAGTGGGCCGATGACATGGGTCTCCATGTTCGGCCAGATGGCTCCGTAGCCGATCAGGCCGCCGGTGGAGTCCTCGGCGACGAGCAGCCGGTCCGTGAAGGCGGGCAGCCGGGTGATCAGGTGCGTCCGGTCTGCACCGAAGACCTCGGAGTCCAGCCGGAGGACCCCCGCGATGTCCTCGGCGGTCGCGGGCCGGACCCGGACGGCGTCCGGAGCGGCCGCCGAGGAATCCGGGCGGAAGAAGCCCCGGAGCATCTCGGCGCGGCCGGTGGTCTCGAAGCCGAGCTCCTCGTAGAGGGGGCGCCCGTACGGGGTGGCGTGCAGGGTGAGCGGGATGCCCTTGAGGGTCTCGTCGCAGATGTACGTCATCAGCCGCCGGCCCAGGCCCTGGCGGGCATAGCGCTCGGCGACAAGGACCATGCCGATGGCGGCGAGTTCAGGATCGGCCATGGGAGGCCCGTACCGGGTGACCACGCAGGCCGTGGCAAGTCCCTGGCCGTCAGGGGCGTCGATGCCGTAGCCGTGTCCGGCGGCGAGCAGCAGCCCCCACTTGTGGTCCTCGCGGGGCCAGCCGCGGTCTTCGGAGAGATCGGCGCAGTGGCGGAGGTCGTCCACGGTCAGCGCGCGGATCGGGAGGGCGGTGAGGTGTGGTGGTGTCACGGCCTCAGACTGGTTCATGGACCGGGGCCCGGTCCAGGGGATTCCGGGTGGATGTTTCACGTGAAACATCCACTTGCTGCCGTTGCTCCCGCGGGGAGACCCCACTGTTTCACGTGAAACGAACGTACTAGCCTCGATGGCTATGACCCTCCTGCACCTCTTCGACCTCGACGGCACGCTGATGTACGGCTCGGCAGCGCCGGTGGAGATCTCGCGGCAGCTCGGGCTGAGCGAGGAGATCGCCGAGCTCGAGCGGGCCTTCGTCGCACGGCAGCTGGAGCCCCACCAGTTCTCCCTGGCGGTCCAGCAGCTCTGGACGGATCTGACTCCGAACCATGTCCGGGCGGCGTTCGACGGGGCTCCGTGGTTGTCGGGGATCCGGGAGGTCTGGCAGGAGATCAGGAAGCGTGGGGACTACTGCGCGGTGATCTCGCTGTCGCCGTCCTTCTTCGTGGAACTCCTGCTGGAGTGGGGCGCGCACGCCGCGCACGGCTCGGTCTTTCCGGAACTGCCCTTCACCCGGCTGGTGGACGTGGCCGGGATCCTGACGCCGGAGGGCAAGGTGACGGTCGCCGACCAGCTGTGCGCGCGGTTCGGTGTGACCCGGGCCGACTGTGTCGCGTACGGGGATTCCAGTACCGATGTGGCGCTCTTCGACGCGGTGCCGCTCTCGGTCGCGGTCAACGCCCGGCCGTATCTGGTGGAGCGGGCGACACACGTCTACGAGGGTCGTGACCTGCGTGAGGCATACCAGCTGACAGGGGTGGCGCGCATGGGAGTTGAGGCATCTTAAGGGGAAAGGGGGTTCGAAACGCGGAATTCCCGCATTTCCCCGCAGGCTCTGGGGCGGACTGGCACGCTGTGAAACCCGGAACCACGGATTCGAAGGCCGTGGCGCGTGCAGACCTACCGAGATGCTCGAAGCGAGGCACCGCATGGACGCTCCGCCCACCAGATCGGCAAGACGGGGGACATCCCGGATACCGTCCGGGGACGGTGCGCCCGAGCCCTCCCCCGATGCCGTGCTCATCCGCCGGACCCTCGCGGAGATCGCACCCATCGCCGACAAGGTGACCTCCTACTTCTACGCCCTGGTGTTCACGGCGCACCCGGACCTGCGGGGGATGTTCCCGGCCGCGATGGACGTGCAGCGCGACCGCCTGCTGAAGGCTTTGCTGACGGCCGCCGAGCACATCGACAGTCCGGAGGTGCTCGCCTCGTACCTGCGCCGGCTGGGCACCGGGCACCGCAAGTACGGGACCCAGGCCGGGCACTATCCGCCGGTGGGCGAGGCCCTGATCGGGGCACTGGCCCGGTACGCGCAGGACACTTGGGGGCCCGAGACCGAGGCCGCCTGGGCGCGGGCGTACACCGCGATCTCCCAGATCATGATCGACGCGGCGGCCGAGGCCGAGACCCAGGCGCCGCCGTGGTGGCACGCCGAGGTGGTCTCCCACGATCTGCGCACCTCGGACATCGCGGTCCTCACGGTCCGCCCCGACCAGCCGTACCCGTTCCTCGCGGGCCAGTACACGAGCCTGGAGACCCCCTGGTGGCCGCGCGTGTGGCGGCACTACTCCTTCGCCTCGGCCCCGCGCGCGGACGGGCTGCTCTCCTTCCACGTCAAGGCGGTTCCGGCGGGATGGGTGTCCAACGCGCTGGTACGGCATGCCCGTCCCGGCGACGTGCTCCGGCTCGGGCCGCCCGCGGGATCGATGGTGGTCGACCACAGCACCGACAACGGCATGCTGTGCCTGGGCGGCGGCACCGGAATCGCCCCCATCAAGGCGCTGATCGAGGACGTGGCCGAGCACGGCGAACGGCGGCCGGTGGAAGTGTTCTTCGGCGCTCGCAGCGACGACGACCTGTACGACAAGGACACCCTGCTGGGGTTGCAGCGCTCACACCCCTGGCTGTCGGTGCGCCCGGTGGTCTGTGACGAGGGACTGGCACGACAGCTGCCGCAGGCCGTCGGCACCCATGGGCCGTGGAGCTCGTACGACGCGTTCGTCTCGGGGCCGGCGGCGATGATCCGCAGTGGGGTGGACGCGCTGAAGAGGATCGGGATCCCCTGGGAGCGCATCCGCCACGACGAGGTGGAGGAGCTGGCGGGCGTCGCCGGCTGATCCCGGCCGGCGCCCGCGTCCGGCGAGTCAGCCCAGGTCGGGGGCGTGCATCGCGCGCACGCCCTCGATGTTGCCGTCGAGGTAGTGGCGCAGCGACAGTGGTACGAGGTGCACGGCGGCGATGCCGACGCGGCTGAAGGGCACGCGGACGATCTCGTACTCGCCCTCCGGCTCGTCGATCTCGGGGCCGTGCCGCTGGTTGGGGTCCATGGATTCGAGGCGGCAGACGAAGAAGTGCTGGACCTTGACTCCGGTCACTCCCTTGTCCGCGATGTGCTCGACGGTGTCGACGAAGCAGGGCACGACATCGGTGATCTTCGCGCCGAGTTCCTCGTGGAGCTCTCGGTGGAGGGCTTCGACGACGGTGAGGTCCGAGGACTCCACACCGCCGCCGGGGGTGAGCCAGTACGGGTCGACGCCTGGCTTGGTGCGCTTGATGAGGATCAGGTCGCCACCGTCGAGCAGGATCGCGCGGGCGGTGCGTTTGACCACTGGACGTTCGGTCATGGGAGAAGAGTGGCCCAGACTTCCGCTTCTGAAACGCGTGCCCGCGAAACCCACGGGGCCGGGCCTCGGGCGGCCCGAGCCGCGGGGCAGGGGACTCGGACCGCCTCCGGCGGGCTGTTCAGGTGTGTGCGGCCGCCACGTCGAGGGCCCGCAGTACGTCTGTGACCAGGTCCTCCGTGTCCTCGGCGCCGGCGGAGAAGCGGATGAAGCCCTCCGGGACGGCATCTCCGCCCCAGCGCCGGCGGCGCTCGGCGGTGGACCGCACTCCGCCGAAACTGGTGGCGTCCTCGACCAGGCGCAGGGCGGCCATGAACCGTTCCGCGTGCGCGCGGTCGGACAGGGTGAAGGAGACCACCGAGCCGAAGCCCCGCATCTGGCGCGCGGCCGTCTTGTGGGAGGGGTCCGCCGGCAGGCCGGGGTAGCGCAGCCCGGTGACGTCGGCGCGGTCGGCGAGGGCTTCGGCGACGGCGAGCGCGTTGGCCCACTGGCGCTGGGCCCGCAGCTGCATGGTGGACAGGGAACGGTGGGCGAGCCAGGCCTCCATGGGGCCGGGGATCGCGCCGACCACCTTGCGCCAGCGGCGGATGCCGGCGGCGAGCTCCGCGTCGCGGCAGACGACGTAGCCGAGCAGCAGATCCCCGTGGCCGGTGAGGCCCTTGGTGCCGCTGGCCACCGAGAAGTCGGCGCCCAGTTCGATGGGGCGTTGGCCGAGCGGGGTCGCCAGGGTGTTGTCGACGGCGACCAGGGCTCCGCCGGCGTGCGCCGCGTCCACGAGGCGTCGCACGTCGCAGACGTCGAGCCCGGGGTTGGAGGGGGTCTCCAGCCACAGCAGCCGGGCCCCGTCGAGAACGGAGAGCTGCGCGTCCTCGCCGGTGGGAGCGGTGCGCACGTGGACCCCGTACGCCTCCAGCTGTTCCCGTACCAGCGGCAGGACCTGGTAGCCGTCTTCGGGCAGCACGACGGTGTCGCCGGCGCGCGCCTGGGAGAGCAGGACGGCGGACACGGCGGCCATGCCGGAGGCGAAGACGACGGTGTCCACCCCGTCCAGGCCGGGGGCCTCCAGCTCCCCGATGGCCCGTTCCAGCAGCGTCCAGGTGGGGTTGGTGTCGCGGCCGTAGGCGTACGGGCCTTCGACGTCGCCGGGGAGGTGGAAGTGGGCGGCGAAGACGGGGCCGGGCAGCGGTGGTTGGTTCTTGACGGGCTCGGGCAGGCCGGCGCGGACGGCCACGGTGCCGTCGCCGAGCCGCTCCGCCCCCGGGGCCGCGTTGTCGGGTGCGCTCATGGGGTGTGCTCCTTCAGGGCTTCGCGTACGGCGTCCAGCAGGCCGGGGCTCGCCGCCTCGACCAGTTCCAGGCATTCCTCGAATCCCTCGAAGGGGCCGTAGTAGGGATCGGGTACGTCGGTCTCCGCGGGCGTGGCCGTCGGGTCGTAGGACCGCAGCAGCCGGACCTTGGCGGCGTCCTCCGGGGTGGGGGCGAGCGCCGTCAGGTCGCGGAGGTGACCGGCGTCGAGCGCGATGACGAGGTCGAGACCGGCGAACCAGGAGGCCCGGAACCGGCGGGCCCGGTGGTCCGGGTCGTAGCCGGCGGCCTCCAGGACGGCGACGGTGCGCGGGTCGGCCCCGTCACCCTCGTGCCAGCCGCCGGTCCCCGCGCTGTCGACCGAGACCAGCTCCGCTAGCCCGGCGCCCGCCACGTGGGTCCGGAAGACGGACTCGGCCATGGGAGAGCGGCAGATGTTGCCGGTGCAGACGAAGCACACGCGGTACATGGGCGCCGGTTCAGTTCTTGTCGGGCAGGACCATGTTCACGGCCCAGGAGACGATGGAGATGATCAGGGCGCCGACGACTGCGGTCCAGAAGTTGTCGACGTGGAAGCTGAGGTCGAACTGCTTCGCCAGCCACGAGGTCAGCAGCAGCATCAGCGCGTTCACCACGAGGGTGAACAGACCGAGGGTCAGGATGAAGAGCGGCAGCGAGAGTAGCTTCACCACGGGCTTGACGATGAAGTTGACCAGGCCGAAGATCAGCGCGACCAGGATCAGCGTGAGCGTGCGCCGCCCCAGGCTGCTGCCGTCGTCGAGGGTGATGCCCGCGAGGAGCCAGATGGCGACGGCCAGGGCCGCCGCGTTGGCGAGAGTCTTGACTACGAAATTCGTCATGTGCCCGATCGTTGCAGAGATGAACCCGGTGGAACATCAGCTGATCTGCGGATGCTCGCGGCACGAGAGAGCACAAGGGGTACAAAGACGATGAAGGCCTTCAGGCTGGACGAGCTCGAGGCCGAGCGGGCCGCGAACGAGGGTGCCTACTTGCAGTTCCTGCGCGAGCGGAACATGTCGGTCGGGCTGTACGCGCTGGACGCGGGCCAGAGCGACCCCCAGCAGCCGCACGGCCAGGACGAGGTGTACTTCGTCGTGAGCGGCCGGGCCTCGATCACCGTCGGGGAGGAAACGACGATGGTCGCGAACGGGAGCGTCGTCTACGTGCCGGCCGGGGTACCGCACAAGTTCCACCACATCACCGAGAACCTCAAGGTGATGGTGGTCTTCTCTCCGCCGGAAGGGTGAACGGACCGCGCGGCTGAGGGTTCGGGTCCCGCTCCCCCTAGGGGGCGGATCAGGGGACTCCGGGGGCTCGCGGGCCCCCGCGGGGGGCCGTGGCCTCCTAGCATCGAGAGCAGGAAGTCACGGACTAGGAAGAAGAGGTCGAGGACATGGAAGGCATCCGAGGGATATTCGAGGGCATGCCGTGGTGGGTCAAGTGGGTCGCCGTTCCGCTGCTGGTGCTCTTCGTCTTCGGCGGTGTGATCACCAGCATCCTGGGCGCGCTGATCGGCTTCGTCTTCAAGGCGCTGCTCCTCGTGGCCCTCGTCGGCGGCCTGATCTTCATCGTCAAGAAGTTCACCGGCCGCGGGTCGAAGTCCTCCGCCGGAGAGTGGTAGAACTGGTGCAACCCGGGCAACAGCGGGATTAACCCAGCTGAGGGAACGTGAAGCCCCAAACCGGTCACAGCCCGGGAATCGGCGGATAGAGTGGCAATCTGTGCCGTTCCCTGGGCACCGAAAGCCGGTACTGCCGCCCTGACCTGCGGTTCTCTCAAACAGCCGCCGAGCACGACCCCCAGGAGTCACGGCACACGCGGGGGCGGCCCCCGCAGGGCGGGCCCCCCAAGGCTCGCCGCCACGCCTGGGGGTGAGCTTTTGTCTTCGGTTCACAATGCCGGTGTGCCGACTCTGATCGGCTCGGTGCAGCGGGCGCTGAGGCTGCTCGAAGCGGTGGGTTCCCATAGTGAGGGAGCCCCGGCGAAACAACTGGCGCGCGAGGCCGGGCTCCCGCTTCCCACCGCGTACCACCTGCTCCGCACCTTGACGCACGAGGGCTACCTGCGACGGGAGAGCGGGGTGTTCGTCCTGGGGGACGCGGCAGGCCGCCTGGCCGGTGGCGGGCTTCAGCAGAAACGTCGCAGCATGATCCTCGACTCCCTCGCGCACTTCCGCGACGCGGTCGGGGCCCCCGTCTACTTCGCTGTCTACCGCGAGGGTGAAATCGAGGTCGTGGGTGTCTCGGACACCCCGGCCAGCCCGGCCTGCGAGGAGTGGGCCGATTTCCGCGAGACCGGCCACGCGCACGCCATCGGGCAGTGCCTGCTCGGCCAGCTCGACGAGAAGACGCGCAGGGACTACTACGACCGCCATCCGGTTGAGGCCATCACTGCCTACACCGTGGCGGATCAGCGGGTCCTGGAGCAGCGGATCGGCTCCCTGGAGCGGATGCAGCCGGTTACCGAGCGTCAGGAGTACTCCCTGGGAACGGTGTGCGCGGCCATTCCCATCACTGCCGGTGACACGGCCGCGACGATGGCGATTTCTCTCCCTCTGCACCAGGAGGGCCGGTTGCTGTATGCGGTCGATCGGCTACGGAGTGAAGTAGGCGCGCTGTTGAGCACCCTCTCGTTCTCTATCAGTATCTGAAAACTCACTCCTTGTGATCTGCTAGCGCTTCCACCACTCTTGTCAAGAGGGCCTTGGGGGATCATTCCTGGCCACTTCCACTACAGCGGGGTAGGCAATGCGCGAGTCGGTACAGGCAGAGGTCATGATGAGTTTCCTCGTTTCCGAGGAGCTCTCGTTCCGGATCCCGGTGGAACTCCGGTACGACGCTCGTGACCCCTACGCAGTTCGCCTGACCTTCCACCTCCCCGGCGATGCGCCCGTGACCTGGGCGTTCGGCCGGGAACTCCTTCTGGACGGCATCAACAAGCCGTGCGGGGACGGCGATGTCCACATCGCCCCGACGGATCCGGAGGAACTGTCCGATGTCCACATCCGGCTGCAAGTAGGCGCAGACCGGGCTCTCTTCCGTGCGAGCGCGGCGCCGCTCGTCGCGTTCCTCGACCGCACCGACCGGATCGTTCCGCTCGGCCAGGAGCGCAACCTCGGAGACTTCGAGGAGAACCTCGACGAGGCGCTCGACAAGATCCTCGCCGAATCGCAGCAGAACGAGCAGAACGCGGGCTGACCGAAGTCCGGCCATCGCACGACACCGCACCACAGCACACGTACGCACCACGGCTCAGCGTGCCGACGCGCTGAGCACTCCACCTTGCCCTGCTTCACGACCGGCCGTGCGCGCGAACTGACCAGTCGCGCCCGCCGGTCGGCCCTTCAGCGCTTGCGCCGCCGGCCCCGGCCACCACGGAGCGGCCCCGCGGCCGCCGCATCCGCCGTGGCCGCCGGGGATTGCGCACGGTCGGCGGAGACCACCAGCGCGGCCAGCGCCGTCGTCACCGGTACCGAGGCGACCAGTCCGATCGAGCCCACGAGGGTCCGTACGATCTCCTCCGCGACCAGTTCGCTGTTGGCCACCGACCCCATGCTGCTGTTGGCGATCGAGAACAGCAGGAGCAACGGCAACGCGGCGCCCGCGTAGGCCAGCACCAGGGTGTTCACCACCGAAGCGATGTGGTCGCGCCCGATGCGGATACCCGCCCGGTACAGGCCACGCGGCCCCATCGTCGGGTCGGCCTGGTGCAGTTCCCACACCGCTGAGGTCTGAGTGACGGTCACGTCGTCGAGTACGCCGAGCGATCCGATGATGACACCCGCGAGCAGCAAACCGCTCATGTCGATGTCCGGGTAGAGGCCGTGGATCAGTCCGGTGTTGTCGTCCGTGTTGCCGCTGAGGAAGGCCCAGTCGATGAACAGTGATCCCAGCAGGCCGATCAGCAGCAGTGAGACGAGCGTGCCGAGGACCGCGACCGAGGTCCGGGCCGTCAGGCCATGGCACATGTACAGGGCGATCAGCATGATCGCGCTGGCACCGACCACGGCGACGACCAGCGGATTCGATCCCTGCAGGATGGCCGGGAGGATGAAGAGTGTCAGTACGGCGAAGCTGACGGCGAGGGCGATGAGCGCGAACAGCCCGCGCATCCGCCCGACGAGGACGACCGCGATGGCGAAGATGCCGGCCAGCAGGGCCATCGGCAACTTGCGGTTCACGTCGATCACGGAGTACTGGAGGTCCTGGGGCGCGTCCGGCGCGTAGGCCACCACCACTTCCTGACCGTCCGCCAACTGCCTTGGTGCCCCCGGCTGGACGATCTCGAAGAACTTGCGTCCCTTGTCCGGTCCGGTGCCGACCTCGATGGTGGCCTTCTTGCACTCACCGGTCTGCGAGGCCACGGCCTCGCGCCCCTCTGGGGTGGAGGTGTCGCCGGTGGCCGGCACCTGCGCGGCGTTCACGGATTTGCAGTCGACGTGCTGGAGCGCGACGACCTTCCCCTGCTGGGTCTGGCGGTCGAAGCCCACCCCGGTCCGTTCGTGCGCCGGGGCACCACCCGGCCAGAGGACCGCCATGCCGACCACGACGGCGGCGGCGAAGGGGATCAGCACGGCCGCGATGACCTTCCGCAGGTGCTTCGAGACCGGGGCGGCCGGGCCGTGGTTGTGCGAATGCCCGTGGGAGTGCCCGGGAGACTGGCCGGGCAAGTGCCCGGGGTCCGTGTGCGCGTGGCCGGTGTGACCGGCGTGATCCGTGGGCTCGGTGGGGGGCTGCGTCGAGGACGTCACTGGCTGATCATCGCAACAGATGAGGGGGCCCACTGTTCAGCACGCCACAGATGACGCTAGCGTGGGGGCTACTTTGCACAACGCGGGAGCTCGGAGCACCGGGCTGAGAGGGCGCTGATCACCGTTCGCATTCGAAGATGCGTACGGGAGGAGGCTGCGTCGACCGCCGAACCTGTTACCGGGTAATGCCGGCGTAGGGAGATTAGGTCTCATGACCATTCAGGACGCACGCACGCCTGCCGTCAGCCAGGACGCCGATGGCCAGACCGAGCGCCAGCCCGGCTGGCACAAGGGGTACGTGGCGGGCTCCCGCCCCGACATCCGGGTGCCGGTTCGCCAGGTCCACCTCACCAACGGCAACGACGTGACGCTGTACGACACGTCCGGTCCGTACACCGACCCGCAGATCGAGACCGACGTCCGCCGGGGCCTGCCGCCGCTGCGCGAGAACTGGATCATCAGCCGCGGTGACACCGAGGAGTACGCGGGCCGTCCCGCGCGCCCCGAGGACGACGGCATCAAGCACACCTCGCCGCGAGGTGGCCTCAAGAACCTCGACGCAGTCTTCCCGGGCCGCCCGCGCCAGCCCCGCCGGGGTCGTGGCGGCGCCGCCGTCACGCAGCTCGCGTACGCACGCCGGGGCGAGATCACCCCGGAGATGGAGTACGTCGCGATCCGCGAGAACGTCTCCCCCGAGGTCGTCCGCGAGGAGATCGCGGCAGGTCGTGCGGTGATGCCCGTGAACGTGAACCACTCCGAGATCGAGCCGATGATCATCGGCAAGCGGTTCCTGGTGAAGGTCAACGCCAACATCGGCAACTCCGCCGTCACCTCCTCGATCGAGGAGGAGGTGGACAAGATGACCTGGGCGACCAAGTGGGGCGCCGACACGGTCATGGACCTCTCGACCGGCCGCAACATCCACACCACCCGCGAGTGGGTGCTGCGCAACTCTCCCGTGCCGATCGGCACCGTGCCGCTCTACCAGGCGCTGGAGAAGGTAGACGGCCGCGCCGAGGACCTGACCTGGGAGATCTACAAGGACACGGTCATCGAGCAGGCCGAGCAGGGCGTCGACTACATGACGGTCCATGCCGGCGTGCTGCTGTCGTACGTGCCGCTGACAGCGCGCCGCAAGACGGGCATCGTCTCGCGCGGCGGCTCGATCATGGCCGCCTGGTGCCTGGCGCACCACAAGGAGAACTTCCTCTACACGAACTTCGAGGAGCTCTGCGAGATCCTCGCGACGTACGACGTCACGTACTCGCTGGGTGACGGCCTGCGTCCCGGCTCCATCGCGGACGCCAACGACGCCGCGCAGTTCGCGGAGCTGAAGACCCTGGGCGAGCTGAACACGATCGCCAAGCGGTACAACGTGCAGACGATGATCGAGGGCCCGGGGCACGTCCCGATGCACAAGATCAAGGAGAACATCGACCTTCAGCAGGAGATCTGCGAGGAGGCGCCGTTCTACACGCTCGGCCCGCTGACCACGGACGTCGCGCCCGCGTACGACCACATCACCTCCGGCATCGGCGCCGCGATGATCGCTTGGTGGGGCACCGCGATGCTCTGCTACGTCACGCCCAAGGAGCACCTGGGCCTGCCGAACCGCGACGACGTGAAGACAGGCGTCATCACGTACAAGATCGCGGCCCACGCGGCGGACCTGGCCAAGGGCCACCCGGGCGCCCAGGAGTGGGACGACGCCCTGTCGGACGCACGCTTCGAGTTCCGCTGGGAGGACCAGTTCAACCTGGCCCTCGACCCGGACACGGCGCGCGAGTTCCACGACGAGACCCTCCCGGCCGAGCCGGCCAAGACCGCGCACTTCTGCTCCATGTGCGGTCCGAAGTTCTGCTCGATGAAGATCTCCCAGGACATCCGCCGTCAGCACGGCGGCGACCTGCAGGCGGAGGAGATCGAGGCGGGCATGGCGGAGAAGTCCGCCGAGTTCGCGGCCGCGGGCAACCGGGTCTACCTGCCGCTCGCCGACTGACGTCTACGTGAGGGCGTGAACGGCGACTCCCCCGTCCGGGACGCCGTTCACGCCGCTTTCGCGGGGTCCGGGCGTTTTGTGCTCCGGATCGGGTGGAGGGGACGGCAGAAAACTGCAGACAGGGTGGCGCGCGGTCAAGTACTGTGCGCGATCGGCCCCAAGGCCGTTTATCTCATCCTTATGCGGGGGAACATCTTGAACCTTGACTTCAGCGCCGAGCCGCTCTTCTCCTGGTACGTCCTGCTGCTGCTGGTCAGCGGCATCCTCATGGTGGCCATCGGCGCCGTTAACTTCGGTGGGCTGAGCGGTGGCTGGCGTGCGTTCAACGTCATCGCCGGTGTGGCCTTCGTGGGCTACGGCGTCTACCTCGGCTTCATCTTCGAGGGAGGCTCGTACCTCATCCTCTTCAAGGCGTTCATCCTGCCGGTAGTGATGATCTTCAACTTCGCCCGCTCCTTCATGGGGCGTTCCCGGACGCAGCCGGCCCAGGCGCCGGCGCCCGCCGAGCAGAACCAGGTCGGCTGACCCCTGACTTGGATGCCCGAATCGCCCGGCTGCTCCCGATGGAGCGGCCGGGCGTTCGCATGGGCATCGCAGCCCTCGCTCCGCCGGCTAGACGGGCGAGTGCTCCGATGTTTCACGTGAAACAGGGACGGATGTTTCACGTGAAACATGGCTCGCTGCGAAGCCGCGATTGGCTTCGGTCTGGCGGCGGTAGGACTCGGGCAGATCGGGCAGGGAGAGCAGTTGGTCGCAGGCGCGCAGTGAGGCCGCCATGTCCCCTACCCAGTACGCGGTGATGGAGTACTCGAAGAGCAGCCCCCACCGGTACACCCACGGCTGGACGAAGAGCAGGTCCTCCGGGACCGGCCGGCCCAGAACCGTGCTGGTGATGGCGTGGGCGGTGTGGTGGCGTCCCAGCAGGCGGAGTCTGGCCGCGAGTTCGTAACAGGCCTCCAGGCGGCCGGGCCGGGACTCCCAGGCGCGGGAGAGCGCGTCGAGCGCGGCGGGATGGTCGCCGGACTCGCCGTTGAGGATGCCGGCCTGGAGTAGGGCGTAGTAGACCTCTTCGTTCCATCCGCCCATGGACGCACGGCGCTCGTAGAGGTGGATGGCCGCAGCCGTATCGCCCATGTCGCGCATGGTCTGTGCCAGGTAGAAGACGGTCCGGGGATTCGACGGGTCCCGCTGCAGCTCGGCCCCGAGCAGGCGGGCGTCCCGCTCGAACTTGTCGTGCCGGGAACCGCCGTCGGCGTAGTCCTCGATCACCAGTGCGTCCAGGTTCTCCTGGATTCCGGGGCTCTGGTCGTTCTCGTCGCGCCGGTCGCAGGTGAGGTACTCATGGGTGACGCCCTCGTACCGCCAGGGGAGATCGGCGCGGACCAGCCGTTTGATCCGGTACTCGGTCGTGCCTTCGTGGCGCAACATGTACGAATCCGCGGTGAGCGGGGGCAACGGGCCGTTGCGGCGCAGGACGAGATCGGCATCGAGGAGCAGCAGGTACTCGGCTTTGCCGTGGGCGTGCGCGATGTTGAGGCTGCGGTTGTGCCCGAAGTTGGCCCAGGGCTCCTCATGGAGCTCTCCGGGGATCCCGCGCAGTGCTTCGCGGATGAGGTCCTGGGTGCCGTCGGTGGAACCCGTGTCGGAGATGACCCAGGTGTCGATGAGGTCCCGCACGGAGTCGAGGCAGCGCTCGATGACGGCGGCCTCGTTCTTCACGATCATGCAGAGGCAAATGGTCGGCTTCACGGCGGCTGACCCTAGGGACGGCCCCCGGCCCGGTGGGTGCGGCACGCCGGTACGCGGCCCCGAGTGGCGGTGCGGTGGACAGCCAAGTGGCGGTGTGGGCTGCGCCGTTCCGCTGACTGATGGGCGCGCCGGTCCGTCCCGCGTAGGCGGGGTCTTCAGGATGGCCCGCGGAGTCCGGTCTTGTTTCCGGAGTCCGAAGGTTCATTCGATCTGTGTGTGCGAGGAGCGGTACATGAGTTCTGAGAACAAGACCCGTACCTACCTGGGGCCGTTGCCCAGACGGGCCGGCTGGCTGACGGGAGGCACGCTCGCCTCGGTGGCCCTGGTACTGGCGGGTCTGGCGTCCCCGGCGGTCGCGCTGGCAGCGGCGCCGGGCAATCCTGACCGCTGCTCATCCGAACACCACAGACCGGACGCCCGGACCCAGGAGGCGTTGGACCTGGGCGCGCAGCCGTCCCACGACGACGAGTGCAACGTGGGTCCGACCGGCCCGCGGGGTCCGCGCGGACCCAAGGGGCACACGGGTCACACGGGAGCGACTGGGCCCACTGGCCCGCGGGGCGGCACCGGCCCGACGGGTCCGCGGGGCCAAACGGGCGCGACGGGCGCGACGGGCGCGACGGGTGCCACTGGGGCCACGGGCGCGACCGGTGCCACCGGAGCGACGGGTCCGACGGGTCCGACCGGGGCCACGGGCGCTACGGGTGCGACCGGGGCCACCGGGGCGACGGGTCCGGGCGTTGGTGCCACGGGCGCGACTGGAGCCACGGGCGCCACCGGTCCGACGGGTCCGACCGGGGCCACGGGTGCCACGGGCGAGACCGGTGCCACCGGCGCTACCGGGGCGACGGGTCCGACGGGTCCGACCGGTCCGACGGGTGCCACGGGCGAGACCGGTGCTACGGGTGCGACCGGCGCCACGGGCGCTACCGGAGCCACCGGAGCGACGGGTGCCCAGGGCGCCAGCGGTGCGTGCTACGACGTCGACGCCCACCGGCCCTCGGTGGCCCGCGAGCTCAAGGCCGTGCTCTCGGCCGGAGTCACCTACGCCGGCATCCGCGACCTGCAGCCCAACGTGACCCCCTGGCGCTGGTACGACCTGGCCACCAGCGTGGACACGTACCCCGAGGACGCCTGCGCCGTATCGATCTCCCAACAGGCCAACAGCGTCAACGTCGAGGTGCTGACCACGGGCGGACTCGTCTACGAGACCCCGTGTGTCATCAACGCGGGCAGCCCGGACGCCCTCAACTGCACCAAGGTGTGGACGGCCGCCAACCCTCAGCCCACCCCGGGTGCGAACGGTCTGGCCCGGTTCGCGCACAAGGCGCTGAGCAGGGAGGACCGCTACATCAAGCCCCTGGGGACCAAGTAGCGGGTGGTCATCGCGGTTCGCTCTCCGGGCCGCCGAAGTCCGGGCTGGTGAAGTCCGGGGACGTGTAACCGGGCCGGGGCCCCTCGGCGGGGGCCCCGGGGCTGGTGAAATCGGGCCGGGTGTATCCCAGATTGGGGATGCGCCCGGCCCCCGGCTTTCTCGGGGCCGGGAGTCCGGCCCCGGCACTGGGATCGGCCAGCGCGTCCCGCAGGAACGGCATGATGCCGCGCTCCAGCAGGGCGTTGCGCCAGGCCTCCCGGGCCCGTGACACCTCGTCGGGTACCGCCTCGGTCTCGTCCGCCACCACCTCGGTGGAGCTGTTGCGGACGGCCGTCACCAGCAGTCCGATCACGGCGAAGAGCAGAGCGAAGACAGTGAGCCCGCCGAAGAGCCAGCCCGCTGTCAGCATCGTGTCCGCGAAGGCCGGTTCGGGTTCGATCATCTTCAGGATGTAGCCCACCAGCAGGAAGATCAGCATGGCCGTGCCGGCCAGGACCGGCGCGAGGACCGCGACCACGGCGCTGACGCCCGCTCCACCGCCGGCGCCCTGCCCGTCGCCCTCCTCCCCCGTTGTTCCGGGGGTGGACAGGAGCTCGTCCTGCCGCTCCTTGCGGATCTTCACGTAGTGGTCGTACTCGGCGGCGGCCGCGGCCGTGAGCAGCGCCGTGGCCCCCATGGCCATGGTGCGCAACTGTTCGGCGTTCAGACGTTCGCCGATGCCTGCGAGCTCGGGCCGGTCGTTCGCTGTGCGCAGCGCCTCGTCGAGGAGCCGATCGAACTCCGGTCGGTCTTCGGTGAGCAGGTGCGGAGCGCTGGTCATGTGCATCCCCCGATGCTCCGTAGAGGCCGGTATGCCCGCGTAGAACGGGGCACCGGCACAAACGGAGGAGAGCCTGCTACGGATAGAGCGATGGTAGAGCGCCCACGCCGTACGTTGACAGGGGCTTTCCGGAAATACCCAGCTCCGGGAAGCCTCAGTCGTTCAGCGGGAGTTGTACGACGAGCAGTTTTCCCGCCATCGTCACGCCGCCGTCCATGGCGATGGCCAGGCCTTCTGCGTAGACGTGCGGGCCGACGACGGCTTCCGGGCCCCGAGAGTCGTCGCCGTCCTCGGTGCCCACCTCGCCGAGCAGGTACGGGATGGGACTGTGCCCGTGCACGACGCGACTCCCGCCGTAGGTGCCGAGGAGTTCGCGGACGGCCTGGGGGCCGCTGCCCTCGTCGCGGAAGGCGAAGCGCTTGGTGAACTTGCGGAAGAGGTCCCAGGTGATGTCGGCGTCGTTGCGGTTGAGCAGCTCGTGGATCGTGTCGTTGACGTCCTCCACCGAGTCGCCGTAGTCGAGGTAGGCGGTGGTGTCGGAGTGGAGGAGCAGGTGGTCCTCCACCAGCACCGCCGCGTCGAGCCGGGACATCCACTGCAGGTGGACGTCCTGCAGGCGGTCCATGTCGGTGCGCTGGCCGCCGTTGAGGAGCCAGGCGGCCTGGAAGGTGGCGGTGCCGGCGCCGGAGACGACGGGGGTGTCGCCGAACCGCTTGGCGCCGATGAGCAGCAGTTCGTGGTTGCCCATGAGGGCCTTGCAGTAGCCTCCCGCGGCGGCGGCCTCGGCGGAGAGCCGCATGACGAGGTCGATGACCCCGATGCCGTCGGGGCCGCGGTCGGTGAAGTCGCCCAGGAACCAGAGCCGGGCGTTGCCGGCGGACCAGTTGTGCTCGGCATCGATGAGGCCCTGGAACTGCAGTTCGGCGACGAGTTCGTCGATGTAGCCGTGGACGTCGCCGACGACGTAGAGCGGGCCGGGGCCGTCGCTCGCCGATTCCTGGGGAACGTACTGGATCTGAACGGTGTCGCCGGGGCCGCCGAGCGCACCGCGCCCGATGACGGGGAGGTCCCGCTGCGTCGGGGTGTACCCCTCGGGGTCGCTCTCCTCGGGGCCGTGGGCCACCGCGTGCACGGGTTGGATCGCGTGCACGGCTCGGTCCGGGGAACCGGCGCCGTACGGGGCTTCGTAGCCGTACCCGTGCTGCGCGGGGACGGCGCCCGGGGGCGCGTCGTAGTACGCGGGGTACTCGCCGTAGACGGGAACTTCGCCGGGGAGTCCGGCGGACGCTGCGGCCCCGGCGTGCGAGGCGGGATCTGCGACCGGCAACCGGAAGTCCCGCTCGGTGTCCGTCCGCACCGCGGGTCCCTGACCGGCCCCCTGAGTCATCGACCCCTCCACCACCGTCGCGCTGCCGTACACCTGCGGACCCTCCTGCCTCCGGGGCGGAGGGTCCGTGATGTCGTGCGCCCATCATAGGAATGCAGCTCGCGCTCTGTGACGCACCAGGGGTGGTGAATCCTGGCCGGAGCCGTTCCTTCCTACCGCTTTCTCCCGATATCGGTGTTGCGGAAATCCTTGGCGGGGCCGCCGGCCCCGCCGGTGGGCCGGTGTGGTGGTCAGTCCTGCGCCGGGGAACGGGGTGGGCTCACGGTCGTACGGGGCTGCCTGCGCTGGGACGAGGTACGGATGATCAGCTCGGTCGGGATGACCTGTTCGACGGGTCCGCCCGTGTCGACGCCCTCGATGGCGTCGATGAGCAGTTGGACGACGGCGGTGCCGATACGGCGCGGTTTGAGGGACAGGGTGGTGATGGGCGGCTCGGTGTTGGCGTAGACGGTGGATTCGCTGCAGCAGACGAGCAGCAGGTCCTCGGGAACGCGCAGGCCGTACCGGCGGGCAGCGGCGAGCAGGTCGGTGCCGTTGGGGTCGAACAGCCCGTAGACGGCGTCGGGCCGGTCGGGCCGGGCGAGCAGCCGGTCGGCCGCGACGGCGCCGGCGCACGGATCGTGGGCGGGGTAGGACTCGTAGACGGGGTCCTGGCCCACGCGCTCGCACCAGCGCAGGTAGGCCGTGGTGGAGAGCCGGGTGTAGGTGTCGGTGGTGGTGCCGGTCAGCAGCCCGATGCGGCGGGCGCCGGCGGCTGCGAGGTGGTCCAGGAGGCCCAGTACGGCGGCTTCGTGATCGTTGTCGACCCAGGCTGTGACGGGGAGTGAACCGGCCGGGCGCCCGTCGGAGACGACGGGGAGACCCTGGCGGACCAGTTCGGTGACGACGGGATCGTGGTCGGAGGGGTCGATGACGACGGTGCCGTCGAGGGCCACGTTGGACCAGACGTCGTGTCGGGAGGTGGCGGGGAGGATGACGAGGGCGTAGCCGCGGGCGAGCGCGGCGGAGGTGGCGGCCCTGGCCATCTCGGCGAAGTACGCGAATTCGGTGAAGGTGAAAGGTTCATCCCCGTACGTCGTCACGGTCAGGCCGATGAGGCCCGACTTGCCGGTACGGAGGGTGCGGGCGGCCGCGGAGGGGCGATAGCCCAGCCGGTCGGCGACCTCGCGAACGTGGCGGCGGGTGGCGTCCGGCAGCCGCCCCTTGCCATTGAGGGCGTCGGAGACGGTCGTGATCGAGACGCCCGCCGCGGCGGCCACGTCCCTGATGCCCGCCCGGCCTTGTCGGCCGGCGGCCCGCCGGGTGGTCTCGGTCCGGCTCACCTGATGCTTCCCTGCTGCTGTCATGGCGAGCCGATAGTAGGGCTCGGTGGGCCGGGTGGTCCGGGTGCATATGCAGGCGTTGACAGGCACGATTCTGCACGGTTCGCCACCCCCAATGACCTTGGAAATGAAGGTGTTTAGTCATGAAGGTTCCCCGGTGCGCTTGTCGTCGGGACCGGGCATGCCAAAACGGTGTGCTCTGGGGCCGGTCGCAACTCACCTGTACGAGGGACGCGCGCCACGGCGCAGGCCACCGGCGCACGCATATATGCGTGCGCTCTCCCGCATTCCTGGCGCCCGCCGTTCTCGGATCGACGGAATCCTCATAAGGTGAGGAGCATTGAGTCGACGGCGACGTCGTACGGGACGGTCGAGGAGGACCTGCGGTGAGCGAGAAGAGCCCGAAGCTGCGCGCCGAGCTGGACGGCATCCCCACCTACAAGCCTGGGAAGCCCGCGGCCGCGGGTGGTCCCGTCGCGTTCAAGCTGTCCTCGAACGAGAACCCGTACCCGCCCCTGCCTGGGGTCCTGGAGAGCGCGGTCGCGGCGGCCGGCCACTTCAACCGGTACCCGGACATGGCGTGCACGGGTCTGGTGAACGAGCTCGCCGAGCGGTTCGGGGTGCCGGTCGAGCACATCGCCACGGGCACGGGCTCGGTCGGGGTCGCCCAGTCGCTGATCCAGTCCACGGCGGGCCCGGGCGACGAGGTCATCTACGCCTGGCGGTCTTTCGAGGCTTATCCGATCATCGTTCAGATCTCGGGTGCGACGTCGGTTCAGGTCCCGCTGACCGACGGTGACGTGCACGACCTGGACGCGATGTTCGAGGCGATCACCGAACGGACCCGCCTGATCTTCGTCTGCAACCCCAACAACCCCACCGGTACAGCCGTGCGCCGTGCCGAGCTGGAGCGGTTCCTGGACCGGGTTCCCTCCGACATTCTCGTCGTCCTCGACGAGGCGTACAAGGAATTCGTCCGCGACGTGGAGGTGCCGGACGGCATCGAGCTCTACCGTGACCGCCCGAACGTCGCCGTGCTGCGTACGTTCTCCAAGGCGTACGGCCTCGCGGGCCTGCGCGTGGGCTTCGCGGTGGCACACGAGCCGGTGGCCGCGGCGCTGCGCAAGACCGCGGTGCCCTTCGGGGTCAGCCAGCTCGCGCAGGACGCGGCGGTCGCCTCGCTGCGGGCCGAGGACGAGCTGATGGGCCGGGTCGGGTCGCTGGTGAGCGAGCGCGCCCGGGTCCACGGGACGCTGCTGGCCCAGGGCTGGACGGTGGTGCCCGAGACTCAGGCCAACTTCGTGTGGATGCGGCTCGGGGAGCGGACCGCCGACTTCGCGGCGGCCTGCGAGAAGGCCGGTGTGGTGGTCCGGCCCTTCGCGGGCGAGGGACTGCGGGTCACGATCGGCGAGCCCGAGGCGAACGACCTCTTCCTGCACACGGCCGAGGCGTTCTTCAAGGAGTTCTAGGCGTTCCGCGCGTTCTGGGCGTCCGGTAGTCCGCGCTTCCCCGGTAGTCCGGCCTTCCCCGGTAGCCCGGGCTACCGGGTTGCCGGGTTCCCGGGCTACGCCAGTTCCACACGGATGGAGTCGCCGTCGCGGACGCTGGCCAGCAGGCGGGGGTCGCCGTCGAACGAGCCGAGGACGTTGCACGGGCTCGCCAGACGGCTCTCGCCTCCGCGGGAGATCGGGGTGGGACCGTAGGGCAGGGCGAGTGCGTCGCCCTCGGTCCAGAAGGCGACCGTGCCGGGCTCGACGACCTGCTGGGCGTCGTGCTCCAGCGCCACGGAGACGCCGGTGCCGAAGTAGACCTCCTCGCCCCAGGTGTTCGCCGAGGCGGAAATGGGCAGTGCGGCGGCGAGGGCCTCGGTGGTCGGGGTCTCGTCGAGGGTCGCGGTGAGGTGGCCGGCGGGCCAGAGGATTCGAATCTTCATGCCTCGCATTCAACAATCTGTTGAATCCATTCGCTAGGGGGTACCCCCCTGAAAGGCGTCGAGAGCGGTACGACATAATGCTTGTGAATGTGAACGCGTTCACAAGCGTGTCCTGCTTCGTCCCGGAATGAGTGGGGCAGAAGAGGCAAACTGCGGCTGTGACCACGGCGAAACGAAGGAGACGACGACGTGGACCTAGCTCTGGCGCCGGAGACCCTGGCTCGATGGCAGTTCGGTATTACCACCGTCTATCACTTCCTCTTCGTTCCCTTGACGATCTCCCTGGCCGCGCTCGTCGCGATCCTGCAGACCGCCTGGGTGCGTTCGGAGAACGAGAAGTACCTCAAGGCCACGAAGTTCTGGGGCAAGCTCTTCCTGATCAACATCGCGATGGGTGTCGTCACCGGCATCGTCCAGGAGTTCCAGTTCGGCATGAACTGGTCCGACTACTCGCGGTTCGTCGGTGACATCTTCGGAGCCCCGCTCGCCTTCGAGGCGCTCATCGCCTTCTTCTTCGAGTCCACCTTCATCGGGCTGTGGATCTTCGGCTGGGACAAGCTGCCGAAGAAGATCCACCTGGCCTGCATATGGATGGTCTCGATCGGCACCATCCTGTCCGCGTACTTCATCCTCGCGGCGAACTCCTGGATGCAGCACCCGGTCGGCTACCGGATGAACCCGGAGCGCGGAAGGGCCGAGCTCACCGATTTCTGGCTGGTGCTCACCCAGAACACCGCGCTGACCCAGTTCTTCCACACCATGACGGCTGCCTTCCTGGTCGGCGGCGCGTTCATGGTCGGCATCGCGGCCTTCCACCTCGCCCGCAAGCGGCACATCCCCGTCATGCGGACCTCGCTGCGGCTCGGCCTGGTAGTCATGATCATCGCCGGGCTGGGAACCGCGATCAGCGGGGACCTCCTCGGCAAGGTGATGTTCAAGCAGCAGCCGATGAAGATGGCCGCAGCCGAGGCGCTCTGGGACGGCGAGGCGCCGGCCCCCTTCTCCGTCTTCGCCTACGGAGACGTCGAGAAGGGCCACAACAAGGTGGCCATAGAGATCCCGGGACTGCTGTCCTTCCTGGCGAACGACGATTTCTCCTCCTTCGTCCCGGGCATCAACGACGTCAACAAGGCCGAGCAGGAGAAGTTCGGCCCCGGTGACTACCGGCCCAACATCCCGGTCGCCTACTGGGGCTTCCGCTGGATGATCGGCTTCGGCATGGCCTCGCTCGGCGTGGGCGTGCTCGGCCTGTGGCTCACCCGCAAGAAGTTCATGCTGCCGCCGGGACTGCGTACGAACGAGAACGAGGTCCCGCACCTGGTCCTCTTCAAGAAGGCGTTGAGCCCGAAGTTCGCCAACCTGTACTGGATCGTCGCGCTCTGGACGATGGGCTTCCCGCTCATCGCCAACTCCTGGGGCTGGATCTTCACCGAGATGGGCCGCCAGCCATGGGTGGTCTACGGCGTCCTGCGCACGAGGGACGCGGTCTCGCCGAATGTCACCCAGGGCGAGGTGCTCACCTCGATGATCGGCTTCACGCTGCTCTACGCCGTGCTCGCCGTGATCGAAGTCAAGCTCCTCGTGAAGTACGTCAAGGCCGGCCCGCCCGAGCTCACCGAGGCCGACCTCAACCCGCCCACCAAGATCGGCGGGGACGACAAGAACCCCGACCGGCCGATGGCCTTCTCGTACTGAGGCTGGGGAGCCCACACCATGCAACTCCACGACGTCTGGTTCGTGCTCATCGCCGTCCTGTGGATCGGCTACTTCTTCCTGGAGGGCTTCGACTTCGGAGTCGGCGTACTGACCAAGCTGCTGGCCCGCGACCGCAAGGAGAAGCGGGTCCTGATCAACACGATCGGGCCCGTGTGGGACGGCAACGAGGTCTGGCTCCTCACCGCCGGCGGTGCGACCTTCGCGGCCTTCCCCGAGTGGTACGCCACGCTCTTCTCCGGCTTCTACCTGCCGCTGTTGATCATCCTGATCTGCCTCATCATCCGCGGGGTCTCCTTCGAGTACCGGCACAAGCGGCCCGAGGACAAGTGGCAGACGAACTGGGAACACGCGATCTTCTGGACCTCGCTGATCCCCGCGTTCCTGTGGGGCGTGGCGTTCGCCAACATCGTGCGCGGCGTGAAGATCGACCAGCACAAGGAGTACGTCGGAAGCTTCTTCGACCTGCTCAACGTCTACTCGATCCTCGGTGGCCTGGTCACCCTCACCCTGTTCACCTTCCACGGCGCGGTGTTCACCTCGCTCAAGACGGTCGGTGACATCCGGGACCGCTCGCGCAAGCTGGCCCTGAAGCTCGGGGTGGTGACCGCGGTACTGGCGCTCGCCTTCCTGATCTGGACCCAGGTCTCGCGCGGCGACGGCTGGAGCCTCATCGCGATGGCCGTCGCGGTGCTCGCGCTGGTCGGGGCACTCGGTTTCAACTTCAAGGGCCGGGAGGGCTGGGCGTTCGCCCTGTCGGGGGTCACCATCGCGGCCGCCGTCGCGATGCTCTTCCTGACGCTGTTCCCGAACGTCATGCCCTCCTCGCTGGACTCCGCCTGGAACCTCACGGTCACCAACGCCTCGTCCAGCCCGTACACCCTGAAGATCATGACCTGGTGCGCGGCGGTGGCGACCCCGCTCGTCCTGCTCTACCAGGCGTGGACGTACTGGGTGTTCCGCAAGCGCATCGGCACTCAGCACATCGCCGACGCGCACTGAGCCCGATCCGTCTGTCCGGCCCCGCCTGATCCTGCCTGGGGGATGTTTCACGTGAAACCGATCGACCCGCGCCTGCTTCGGTACGCCCGTTCCACCCGTCTCTTCCTGGGGGCGGTGGTGGCCCTCGGGCTCGCCGGAGCGGGGTTGGTCGTCGGCCAGGCGATGCTCATCGCCGAGATCGTCGTCGGGGCCTTCGAGGACGGACTGGACGGCGGGGCCCTGCGGAGCCCCCTGCTGCTGCTCGCCGCGGTGGCGCTGGGCCGGGGCCTGGTCGCGTGGCTGACGGAGCTGGCCGCGCACCGGGCCAGCGCGGCGGTCAAGTCCGAACTGCGGGGCCGGCTCCTGGAACGGGCCGCGGACCTCGGACCGGGCTGGCTGAGCGGTCAGCGGACGGGATCCCTGGTGGCCCTGGCCACACGGGGAGTGGACGCGCTCGACGACTACTTCTCGCGCTACCTGCCCCAGCTGGGGCTGGCAGTCGTCGTCCCCGTGGCGGTACTCGCCCGGATCGTCACCGAGGACTGGGTATCGGCGGCCATCATCGTGGTCACCCTCCCGCTGATCCCGCTGTTCATGATTCTGATCGGCATGGCCACCCAGTCCAGGATGGACCGCCAGTGGCGGCTGCTCTCCCGGCTGTCGGGGCACTTCCTGGACGTGGTGGCGGGCCTGCCGACCCTCAAGGTCTTCGGACGGGCCAAGGCGCAGGCGGAGTCCATCCGCAAGATCACAGATGACTACCGCCAGGCGACCATGCGCACGCTGCGCATCGCGTTCCTGTCGTCCTTCGCCCTCGAGCTGCTCGCGACCCTGTCGGTGGCTCTGGTCGCCGTGACCATCGGCATGCGGCTGGTCCACGGTGATCTGGACCTGTACACCGGGCTGGTCATTCTGGTCCTGGCGCCCGAGGCGTACCTGCCGCTGCGTCAGGTCGGGGCGCAGTACCACGCGGCGGCGGAAGGACTGGCCGCCGCGGAAGAGATCTTCGAAGTGCTGGAGACCCCGGTCCCCGCATCGGGCGGAACGGCCGCGGTGTCCCCCTCGGGCCTACGGATCGAGCTCGACGGGGTGGCGGTCCGGTACGGGGGACGGGGCGAGGACTCCCCCGGCCCGGTCTCGCTGACCGTCGGAGCGGGCGAATGCGTGGCACTCACCGGGCCCAGCGGAGCGGGCAAGTCCACACTGCTTCAGGTACTCCTCGGGTTCGTCACGCCGAGTGCGGGGCGGGTCCGGATCGATGGCGTGGACCTGGCCGCGCTGTCGCCCGAGCAGTGGCGGGAGCGGATCGCGTGGGTGCCGCAGCGGCCGCACCTGTTCGCCGGGACGATCGCGGAGAACGTCCGGCTGGCCCGGCCCGGTGCGGCCGACGAAGAGGTGACCGCCGCGCTGCGGGATGCCGGGGCGTGGGAGTTCGTACGGGATCTGCCGCGGGGCACGGACACCCTGCTGGGCGAGGGAGGGGTCGGACTGTCCGCCGGGCAGAGGCAGCGGCTGGCACTGGCGCGGGCTTTCCTCGCGGACCGGCCGGTGCTGTTGCTGGACGAGCCGACCGCGGCGCTGGACGGCGAGACCGAGGCCGCCGTGGTGGAGGCCGTACGCAGGCTCGCGGTCGGGCGGACGGTACTGCTGGTGGTGCACCGGCCGGCGCTGCTGGCGGTTGCCGACCGGGTCGTGCGCGTAGGGGCCGGCCCCGTGGGGCTCGCCCCCACCGCACCGCTTCCCGCCAACGGATCGGGCGCCCGGGCGGCAGCGGGGTCGCGCGATCCCGGAGAGTGGATTCTCGGGGGCGCCGCCGAGCGGGCGCGCGGGACGGGCGGGGCCGACACGGGCGGCGGCGATCCGCTCAGGCGGGTGCGCCGGGTGGCCAGGGCCTGGCAGGGGCGGTTCAGGCTCGGGCTGCTGCTCGGGGCACTGGCCGTCGGGTGCAGCGTGGGACTGATGGCCGTCTCCGGGTGGCTGATCTCGCGGGCCTCCGAACAGCCGCCCGTGCTCTACCTGATGGTGGCCGTCACCGCGACGCGGGCATTCGGCATGGGCCGGGCCGTCTTCCGGTACGCGGAGCGGCTCGTGTCCCACGACGCCGTCCTGCGGATGCTCGCCGACCTGCGCGTCTCCGTGTTCCAGCGGCTGGAGCGCATCGCACCCGCCGGGCTGCGCGCACACCGGCGCGGCGATCTGCTGACCCGGCTGGTGGCCGACTCCGACGCCCTGCAGGACTACTGGCTGCGCTGGCTGCTGCCCGTCGGCACCGCGCTGCTCGTCGGCACCGGCTCGGTGGCGTTCATGGCCTGGCTGCTGCCCGGGGCCGGGGCCGTGCTCGCCGTCGGGCTGCTCGCCGCCGGGGTCGGGGTACCGCTGCTCAGCGCGGTCTGCGCCCGCCGTACCGAGCGCCGGCTCGCGCCGGCCCGGGGCGAGCTCGCCACTCGTGTGGCCGATCTGCTCACCGGAACCGCGGAGCTCACCGTCGCCGGAGCGCTGGGCGGGCGGAAGGCCGCCGCGAAGGAGAGCGACCGCACGCTGACCGGGATCGCGGCCCGCGCCGCCGCCGTCACGGGGCTCGGCAGCGGGCTGTCCGCCCTCGTGTGCGGACTGACCGTGGTGTGCGCCGCGGCCGTCGGGGCGGACGCCGTCGCCGGGAGCCGGCTGTCCGGGGTCGCGATGGCCGTGGTGGTACTGACCCCGCTCGCCGCGTTCGAGGCCGTCAGCGGGCTTCCGCAGGCCGTCCAGTACCGCCAGCGGGTCCGCCGCAGTGCGGAGCGCGTCTACGAGGTCATCGACGCGCCCGTGCCGGTCACCGAGCCGGAGCGGCCCGGAGCGCTGCCCGCCTCGCCCTTCCCGCTGCGGCTGGCCGGGCTCGCCGCCCGCCACCCCGGTCAGGAGGACGACGCGCTGAGCGGGTTCGACCTGACCCTGGAGGCCGGCCGCCGGATCGCGGTCGTCGGGCACTCGGGTGCCGGCAAGACCACGCTGGCGCAGGTACTGCTGCGCTTCCTGGACCAGCACGAAGGCTCGTACACCCTGGGCGGGACCGACGCGCGCACCCTCCACGGCGACGATGTGCGCCGGGTCGTGGGCCTGTGCGCCCAGGATGCGCACATCTTCGACAGCTCGGTACGGGAGAACCTGCGCCTGGCTCGTCCCGGGGCGAGTGAGGCCCGGCTGCGGGACGCACTCGCCGCGGCCCGGCTGCTGGAGTGGGCCGAGGGGTTGCCGGACGGGCTGGACACGCTGGTCGGCGAGCACGGCGAGCGGATCTCCGGCGGTCAGCGTCAGCGCCTCGCCCTGGCGCGGGCGTTGCTCGCGGACTTCCCGGTGCTGGTCCTGGACGAGCCGGCCGAGCACCTGGACCTGGCGACGGCCGACGCACTGACCGCGGATCTGCTGGCCGCGACCGAGGGCCGCGCCACCGTACTGATCACGCACCGGCTGGCCGGTCTGGAAGCGGTCGACGAGGTGCTCGTACTGGACCGCGGGACGGTGGTACAGCGCGGTGCCTACGCGGAGCTGGCCGCGGCCCCGGGCCCACTGCGCAGGCTTCTGGAGCGGGAGAGGGAAGCGGACGGGACGGTGGCCGGCTTCGCAGGCTCGACTTTCCTCACTAAAGGGGACTAACTAGGCTCAAGGGCATGTCAGCGCAGGAGTCCCAGGAATCGCCCGAGTCACCTTCGGAGCCGTCACCGGAATCGCCCGACCCGCTGGAGGCCGCCGCCGCTGCCACCCGGAGTCTCCAGGGGCTGTCCACCGAGCTCACGGCCAGGGTGCCGCAACTGCTGGAGGCCATGCGGTCGGTCGGTACCGGCCTCGAACTGCACTCCACGCTGGACCGGATCTGCGAGACCGCGGCCGAGCTGGCCGACGCCCGTTACGCGGCCATCGGTGTCGTCGACACGGAGGGCCGGGGGCTCTCGGACTTCGTCACCTTCGGGATCAGCGGCGCGCTGGCGAAGAAGATCGGGCACCGCCCGGACGGGAAGCGCGGCCTGCTCGGGGCGCTGATCTCGCACCCCGACACGGTGCACCTCGCCGACCTGACCAAGGACTCGCGCTCGGCGGGCTTTCCCGCGAACCACCCGCCCATGAAGACCTTCCTCGGGGTCCCGATCCGGGTCCAGGGGGAGATCTTCGGGAACCTCTACCTCGCGGAGAAGAACGGGGGCGGCGAGTTCAACGACTACGACGTCCACATGGTCCGGGTGCTGGCGACGGAGGCGGGCATCGCCATCGGCAACGCCCGCCTCTATGAGGCCGCGACCCAGCGGGAGCGCTGGATCGACGGCTCGGTCGCCGTCACCACCGCCCTGCTGTCGGGCGGGGACGCGGACGACGCGCTCGCGGTCGTCGCCGAACAGGCCCGCCGCCTCGCCGATTCGGCCGCCGGGATCGTGATGCTGCCTGCCGAGGACGGCGGGATGGAGATCGTCGCGGTCTCCGCGGAGAACCCGGCCACCTCGCTCGGCGTCGTCATCCCGGCCGAGAGCCCGGTGGTCGCCAGGCTCCTCGAGGGCGAGCCGGTCTTCGTGGACGATGCCGCCTCGGACCCCCGCATGATCAGCCGTCTGACCAGCCAGTACGGGGCCTGCATGATGCTGCCGCTGCAGAGCGGCGGGCGGGTGCTGGGCGCGCTCGTCACCCCTCGGGCGCGCGGCAAGCGGCCGTTCAGCGAGGCCGAGCGGACCCTGGCGACGCAGTTCGCCTCGCAGGCGGCGCTGGCCCTGATGATGGCGGAGGCACAGCGGGACCGGGAGCGCCTCGCGGTCTTCGAGGACCGCGACCGGATCGCCCGCGACCTGCACGACCTGGTCATCCAGCGGCTGTTCGCCACGGGGATGATGCTGGAGGGGGCCCAGCGCCGGTCCGTCGTGCCGGAGGTCCAGGAGGGCGTCGGCAAGGCCGTGGACGAGCTCGACGTGACCATCCAGGAGATCCGCACCGCGATCTTCGCGCTCCAGCAGGGCCCCGCGGAAGCCCCTTCGGGTCTGCGCACCCGGGTACTGCGGGAGATCAACATGGCGGCCGTGCCGCTGGGCTTCAAGCCCGCGCACCGGTTTCTCGGGCCGATCGACGCGGTCGTCGGCGAGCTCGTCGGCAAGAACCTGATCGCCGCCCTGCGCGAGGCACTGTCGAACGCGTTCCGGCATGCCGAGGCGTCCCGGATCGAGGTGGTCCTCGACTCCACGGTCAGCCTGGCCGACGGGCGGCCCGGAGTCCGGTTGGAGGTGGCCGACGACGGCGTGGGCATCCCCGAGGGCGGGCGCCGCAGCGGGCTGCGGAACCTGCGCCGACGGGCCGAGTCGCTCGGCGGCTCCAGCTCGTACGGCCCCGGCCTCGGCGACGACGGCGGCGGGACCACCCTGGTGTGGGAGGCCCCGCTGTAGCCGTCGCGGTGTCCGCCGGGCGCCCTAGGCGGGCCCTAGGCGGGCGTCCTACGGTTGGGCGTCCTGCGGCTGGGCGCGGGCGGTCCGTTCGGCCAGGATGCGCTCGATGACGAGGGCGACACCGTCCTCGTTGTTGGCGACCGTACGGCCCGACGCGGCCGCGATCACATCCGGATGGGCGTTGCCCATCGCGTACGAGGTGCCGGCCCAGCCGAGCATCTCCACGTCGTTCGGCATGTCACCGAAGGCGACCACCTCCGCCGGGGAGATGCCGCGCTCCTCGCAGCACAGCGCCAGGGTGCTGGCCTTGGAGACACCGGGGCCGCTGATCTCCAGCAGGGAGGTCGGGCTGGAACGGGTGATCGAGGCGTACGCGCCGGCGGCGGAGCGGGCCAGGGCCAGGAACTCGTCCGGAGCCAGCTCGGCGTGGTGCGCGAGCACCTTCAGGACGGGTGCCGAGTCGTCGTCCGTGGCCTCGTGGAGCAGCTTCTCGGCGGTGGCGACGTTGGCGCCCGGGTCCTGGAAGAACGGCGGGTACGCCGGCTCGTAGTTGATGCCGGTGGTCAGCTCCACGGCGAAGGAGGTGCCGGGGGCGGCGGCCCGCAGGGCCTCCACCACCTTGAGCGCCGTGATCCGGGGCAGTGGTCTGACCTGGACGAATTCCCGTCCCGTGGGCTTCGGTTCGATGGCGTGCAGATCGACGACGGCGGCGCCGTTGGCGCAGATCGCCAAGCCGTGGCCTTGGACGTGGTCACTGACCACGCCCATCCAGCGGGCTGGTCGTCCGGTCACGAAGAACACCGCGATGCCTGCCTCCTCGGCGGCGGCGAGTGCGGCGACGGTGCGCTGCGAGACGGATTTGTCGTCGCGCAGCAGGGTGCCGTCGAGGTCGGTGGCGATGAGCCGGGGTGCGGGGGTTGGCCCGTCCGGGCGCTGGGGAGCCGAGGTCACGGCTCCATCTTCGCCCATGACGCCGGTAGCGATGTTTCACGTGAAACATCGCCGCACGGCAGTCAGTGCCTGATGGGCGGATCCGCCCGCGCGGGACGTCACGGGGCTCGAGGCGACGGTCGTAGGCTCTGAGCATGACTCTGCGCCTGAGCACTGTGATCCTTCCCGTCAACCGGTGGCACGAAGGGGGCCGTGAGCGCTGGCAGCGGGCCGAGGAACTGGGTTTCCACGCCGCCTACACCTACGACCACCTGTCCTGGCGGACCTTCCGTAGCGGGCCTTGGTACGGCGCACTGCCGACGCTCACGGCCGCGGCGACGGCCACGGAGCGGCTGCGGCTGGGCACGCTCGTCACCTCACCGAACTTCCGGCACCCGGTGACGCTCGCCAAGGAGCTGATCTCCCTCGACGACATCTCGGGCGGCCGGATCACGCTCGGCATCGGTGCCGGCGGCAACGGCTTCGACGCCAGCGTGCTGGGCCAGGAGCCGTGGACCCCGAGGGAGCGGGCCGACCGGTTCGGGGAGTTCCTGCCACTGCTGGACCGGCTGCTCACGGAGGACTCCGTCTCGCAGCGGGGCGCGTTCTACTCGGCGGAGGAGGCGTTCAACATCCCCGGGTGCGCACAGCGGCCCCGGCTGCCCTTCGCCGTCGCCGCGACCGGCCCGCGCGGCCTGAAGCTGGCCGCACGCTACGGACAGGCGTGGGTGACCACCGGCGATCCGAAGATCTTCGACGAGGGCACTCCGGAGCAGTCGGTGCAGGCTCTCCGCGGCCAGGTCGAGAAGCTCGGCAAGGCGTGCGCGGAAGCCGGCCGGGAGGTGACCGAACTCGACAAGGTCCTGCTCACGGGCTTCACGCCGGACCGGGGGCGCCCGCTGGAGTCCGTCGACGCCTTCGTCGACTTCGCCGGCCGCCACCAGGAGCTCGGGTTCACCGAGCTGGTGATCCACTGGCCGATCCCGGACTCGGACTTCGCCGCCGACCAGAGCGTCTTCGAGCAGATCGCCACCGAGGGCCTCGCCCAGCTCGGCTGAGCGGGCCACCCGGCACCCCACCCCGCCCCCGCCCCCCCACCACTCCGTAGAGCCGTGGCGGTGGCGGTGGCGGGGCGTCGGTGTCAGGACGCGGTGCGCCGCAGCTGTTCCGCGGTGCGTTCGGCGCTCTGCAGCAGCCACTGGGGGGATGCGCCCTCGGGCAGTTCACGGACCTCGTCGGCCAGCGCCGAGACTCGGGCGGCGCCGGCTTCGGGACGCCCCAGCTCGTGCTCGGTCCAGGCGGCGTTGTTCACACACTGGTAGCGGGCTTCCAGATGGTCCGGGCCGAGCTCCGCGTGCAGGGCCGCGGCCCGCTCCCAGAGCCGGATCTCCTCCAGCCGCAGCGCCTCCAGCTCCGCCGCGCCGAGCGGCTCGGCGGGACCGGAGCGCGGGGTCTCCCCCGTTCCCGGCCCTTCTTCCTCGTCCGGCTCTTCCTGCTCCTGGTGGGCGCAGACCCGCCGGTCGAGGATCTGGGCCAGCTGGTTCCAGGTCTCGGCGAGCTCGGCGCGGGCCTCCAGGTCCCCGGGGACATCGGCCAGCACGGCGGTCAGTACCTCGGCCGCCGCTTCCATCCGGGCCCGGGCTCCGGCCACCGCCGCGTTGGTGACCTCCGCACGCAGCCCCAGCCAGGCCAGCGACCGCAGGATCAGCACCTCTGCGATCGGCGCGTCCTTCGAGCGCCTGCGCAGTTCGAGGGCCCGCTCGTAGGCCGCGACCGCCTCCGGCACCAGCTGCGCCTCGGAGAGCTGATCGCCGGCCGCCTGGGCGAAGCCCGCCTGCGGACGCGGATCCTCCCAGCCCTCGGTCACCTCCGCCGCGAGCAGGTACTGCTCCGCCGCACCCCGGGCGTCCCGCAGCTCGCGCAGCAGGTCGCCCAGGAACTCCCGTACGGAAACGGCCTGGCCCTCGCCGTGCCCCAGCAGGTCCGGCAGCGTCGACTGCAGCACCTCGGCCGCCTCGGAGGTGTGGCCCGCGCGGGCGTGGCACCGGGCGAGCAGCAGTCGGGCCTGGGCCCCGCCGTCGGAGGTGAGCCCGGCCTGGTCGAACCAGTGCGCCGCTTCCAGGGCGTGTTCGGAGGCCTCCGCGTCGGTCTCGTCGCGCCGCAGCAGGATGTCGGCGAGGGTGAGCCGTACGACGCCCTGCGCTTCGGCGTCGGTCACCTCGGCGGCGTGCAGCAGCCCCGCCCGGGCCGCCTCCTCCGCCTCCGCGGGGCGGTCCAGCGACATCAGCACGCCGGCCCGCAGCACCAGCGGGTCCACGGCGAGCCACGGCCGGCCCGCCGCGACCGACCGGTCGGCGGACCCGGCGAGCAGAGCCACCGCACGGTCCGGGTCGCCCTGAGACAGGGCGAGCCGGCCGAGCATCTCCTCGGCCTCCGCCGCGACGTCGGGCAGGGCGGACGCGTAGGACTCGGCGAAGGCGCCCAGTTCTGCGGCCAGTTCGCCGTGGCCGTGCCCTTCCTCCTGGCCGTGCCCGTGCTCCCCGGCGGCCTCGACCGAGCGCAGGTACGACTCCACCCGGATCCCGGTCAGTTCCGCGAAGGCGATCCGCCGAGTGCGGAGCGGCTCGTCCGGGTCCAGTGCCTCGGCCGCGCGCAGGGCCACGGACAGCAGCCCGCGCAGCTCCTCCGCCCCGGCCCCGGACTGCGCGGCCACGGTCGCCAGGCGCAGCTCGGACAGGGCGGCCCGCTCCGCGATCCCCAGGTCCTGGTAGCCGTCGCGTACGTCGGCCAGCAGGCGCGCGGCCCCGTCGGACCCGGCCCGCGCGGCCTCCAGTGCCCGGTGATCCGCCACATCGGCGGCGATCAGCGGATCGGCCCCCGCCCCGGGGTGTCGCGCCACCTCGTCCCACAGCGCGTCCGCGCCGGGGTGTCCGAGGTCCCGTGCCGTCCGGGCGCGCTCGACCAGCTCCGCGAAGCTCCCGGCCGAAGTCGAAGCCGAAGCCGAAGCCGAGCCCGCAGCCGCAGCCGAGCCCGGTCGCGAAGCCGCCGTGGGCTCCCCGTGCACGGAGGAGGCCTCCGCCAACGGCAGGGCCGTGCTGCGCACACCCAACGGCAGCGAGCCGAGCAGCTGGGCCCGCCCGATGCGTTCGAGGAGCCGGTCGGAGACGCGCGTGGTGCCGTTGCGCCCGTCGAAGCGCCGGGCGATCGCCAGGGCGTCCTCGCGCAGGATCCCGTGGAGCTCGTCCACCGTGCGCGCGGCACCCCCGTAGGAGACGGACGGGGCCGCCCCGTGGCCGAGTTCGCCGAGGCGGCGCAGCAGCACGAGGATGCCGCCGTAGAACTGCAGCTGTGCCTCGACGTCCACGAGCGGCCCGAGGCGGGTGGCGTGGTCCGCCAGGATCTCCAGTCCGCGGGCCTCGTTGCCGGTCAGCGCGCAGAACTCGATGTGCTCACCGATGGAGCGCAGCAGGCTCTCGTTGCCGCGCGCCATGCGGTAGCCCCGCAGGTGGTGGGAGCGGGCCTCGGCGCCGCGGCCGAGCCGGACCAGAGGGAGCAGGGAGCGTGCGAGGACCCGGTGGGGCTCCTCCAGGCAACTCTGCTTGCCCGCGAGCACGGGCTCCCAGATGCCGACGGCCTTCTCGTCGTCGCCGCGGCCCGCCCAGAACCAGCCCTGGGAGTTGGTCTCGCACGCGTGGCAGTCGCTCATCGGGTCGCGGTCGGCGGACTGCCAGCGGCTGACGGCCCGCTCTGCCCGCTCGTCGTCGCCGGTGGCGTCGGCGAGGTAGAACTCGGACTGGCGCACCGCGCGCTCGGTGTATCCGGCGAGCCGGTAGCGCCGCTCCATGTCCTCCAGCCAGCCGGTGACCGAGGTCAGGGGGATCTCGGGGGAGCTGACGAGCTGACCGGCCACCCATTTGAACCGCCAGAACAGCGAGTGGGCGTCGCCCCCGTCGAAGCCGGCCGGGTCGCGGTCGTACTCCTGGAGCAGCCGGGCGAAGGGGACGACCATGCGGGTCCGCTCGGAGCTGTACTCGTAGGCGTCGATCTGGTTGAGCAGCGCACGCCGGAAGAGGCCCCTGTCCCCGCAGGCCTCGGCAGCGTTGGCCAGTGCCTCCGCCTGCGCGTTGCGCCCGGTTCCGTTGGGGAGGCACTGGTTCTCGTAGAGCGCCTGCCGGACTTCCTCGGCGGTCATCGGGCTCACTTCTGGTCCTCCTGGGTGGCTGCGCTGTCACCGGGGTGGGTCGCCCATTCCAGGAGCCCGAGGAAGGCCCGGTTGAGCAGGGTGGTGTCGGCCGCCCGCAGGGGCCGCTGGGACATCAGCAGCGCCTGGCCGTAGAGCGATTCCACGGCGGTGGCGGTCAGTGCTTCGTCGGGCAGGGTGGCGATCCGGCGGATCAGCGGGTTGTTGTGGTTGAGGACCAGGCGGGCGCGCGGAGCGGAGCCGCGCAGCGAGCCGAGGATTCCGCTCCACAGGGAGTCGGCGCTGTCGAGGGCCGCGGTGCGGTCGCGTTCCTGACGGGCCTGGCGGTCGTCGAGGTAGAGCGCGGGCACGGCGACGGGCTGGAAGGCGCGCAGGACGACGTCGCAGCTCTGGGGTTCCAGCCGGGTGCGGGCGGTGGCCAGGAAGGGGGCCAGGGCCAGTTCGGCGGAGGTGGGTACCGGGTCCAGGCGTTCGGTGACGGCTCCCGCGTCGAGTTCGGTGACCTTGAGTTCCGGTCGTACGGAGGGCAGCAGGGCCAGCAGGTCCGCGTCGTAGGTGTAGCCGGCGTTGATGATTCCGAGGCCGTGGGCCGCCGCGATCGGCGCGATCTGGCGGAACTCCTCCACGGTGCGGGTGAAGTGGATCTCGGAGTGCGCGGCCGCGAACTCCTCCAGGCTCATCGAGCCGTCGCTGGTCTCGAACGGCAGCCAGGGCAGCATCAGGCCGAGCAGCTCGGCGTCGTGCCGGGCCAGCGACTTCACACCGAGGTGGTGGACGCTCAGGAAGGCGGCCAAGCGCTCGGGCTCGCTCGCCGCGAGCTCGGTCAGCCAGGCGCGGACGCGGGCGCCGAGGGCCTCGCGCACGGCGGCCAGGGTCTCGTCGTCGTACAGGTTCTCGCGGGAGGCGGTCGGCCTCAGGGTGTCGGTGTCCAGAACCGCGCGGACGAAGAATGCCCAGTCGGGCAGCAGGTTGTCGGCCTTGTCGGTCAGCAGCATGCCCTTGAGGTGGACGCGGTGTCCGGACCGGTGGGCGGGGCTGGTCGGCTCGGGCAGGACGTACGCGACTCCGCGCACTCCGGCGACGGGCAGGTCGAAGTCGATGGTGTCGAGCGGGGTGAAACCGAAGAGCTGCGCGCAGTGCCCGGCGAGCGCGACGCGGCGGGCCGAGGGGGTGGGGAAGGCCCGGTCCCAGACGGCCGGCCGGTCGGTGACCGGGCGGGGTCCGGAGCCCGAGCCGTCGTCGAAGGTGATGTCGTAGGGGAGCAGGGAGCCGTAGTCGCGGGCCAGTTGCTCGACCTTGGCCGGGACGATCCACTCCTCGGCGCCGGGGCGGGCCTCCAGGACGACGGTCGTACCTGGTTCCGGGCGGGCGTCGGCGGGCAGTTCGCGGACGGTGTACGAGCCGTCGTCCGTGGCCAGCCATTCGACGGGCACGGCCAGGGGGTCGCGGGCGGAGCGGGTGACCACGCGGATCTGTCGGGCGACGACGAAGCAGGCGAGCAGGCCGATGCCGAACTGGCCCAGGAACTCCTGGCGGGTGGTCTCCAGGCCGTGCGTGCCACCGCGTTTGGAGCTGCGGCCGATCGTGGCGAGGAGGGAGTGGGCCTCGGCGGCGGTCAGGCCGATGCCGCTGTCCTCGATGGTGACGCGGTTCCCGGTGGCCGACAGGCGGATGCGGATCTCGGCGTCGGGGTCCAGGGCGTGGCGGGCGGTGACCGCGTCGACCGCGTTCTGGAGCAGCTCGCGGACGTAGACGCGCGGGCTGGAGTAGAGGTGGTGGGAGAGCAGGTCGACCAGGCCGCGCAGATCGACCTGGAAGGTGTTCGGATGGGGCTCTGTGGACGTCATGGGGCGTCACCTCGCGTGCTGGTACGGACTGTTCGGCGACCGCGAGGTACCCCCCTCACAGATCCCGGAGTGAGGAACAGAGTAGGGGGATGATCTGACAATCCCCCTGTGAATTCCGTGCTCGTCATTCCGCTCGCGTTCTCACTGGAACCGTAGGAATTGCGGGGGCACGGAGTCCGCCAGCCAGACCCCGTTGGCGCTGATCCGGAAGACGTGTCCGGCGGCGCGCATCGCCGCCGCGTCCACGCTGAGGACGACCGGCCGGCCGCGCCGTGCGCCGACGCGGGTCGCGGTCTCCCGGTCGGGGGACAGGTGTACGTGGTGGCGGGCCATCGGGCGCAGTCCCTCGGCGCGGATCGCGTCCAGGGCCGCGGCGACGGTGCCGTGGTAGAGGTACGCGGGCGGTTCGGCCTCCGGCAGGTCCAGGTCCACGGGGACGGTGTGTCCCTGGCTGGCGCGGATCCGGTTGCCGTCGACCGCGAACCGTTGTTTGTCGTTGGTGGCGACCACGTGGTCGAGCTCGGCCCGGCTGATGGGGAAACCGTGGTCGGCCGCCGCGCTCAGAAGGTCGTCCATCTCCACCCAGCCCTGTGGATCGAGCACCAGTCCGATGCGTTCCGGCTGATGGCGGAGGTGTTTCGAGACGTATTTGGACACCTTGACGGTGCGTTTGTCATCCATTCGCCCAGCGTGCAGGGTCGGCCGGGTCCGGCGCAGCGATTTTTCGCCCTTCCCTCGAACCTGGACTCCCTCTATCGCGTTTCCAAGATACGGAATACATTTTCCGCTGAACTGCCACTCAAGGGGAAGAAAAGTATGACAAATAGTTCGTCTTTGTCGCGGCGCGCGGTCGCCGAACTGATAGGCACCGCCGCCCTCCTCGTGGTCGTCATCGGATCCGGAATCCAGGCCGCAGCGCTCACCGCTGACACGGCCGTTGCCCTCACCGCCAACTCGCTCGCATCCGCCATCGGCCTCGGGCTGATCATCACGCTCTTCGGGCCGCTCTCGGGCGCCCACCTCAACCCGGTCGTCACCCTCACCTCCTGGTGGGGCCGGCGCACCGGAGGTGAGGGGCTCGACGGTCGCGAGGCCCTCGTCTACGCCGCGGCCCAGACCGCCGGGGCGATCGCTGGCGCCGTCCTCGCGGAGACGATGTTCGGCCGTGTCCCGGGCGTCTTCTCCACCCGGATCCGCGACGGCGGACACCTGCTCGTCGGAGAGGTCGTGGCCACCGCCGGACTGGTCCTGGTGATCCAGGGCCTCGGCCGCATCGGCCGTCCCAAGCTGATCCCGGCCGCGGTCGCGGCCTACATCGCCGCCGCGATCTGGTTCACCTCCTCCGGCTCCTTCGCGAACCCGGCCGGCACCATCGGCCGCAGCTTCAGCGACTCCTTCACCGGCATCGCCCCACAGTCGCTGCCGGGGTTCGTCGCCGCCCAGCTGGTCGGCGGGATCCTCGGCCTGGTCCTCGCGGCCGTGCTCTACGGAAACCCCCGCTCGACCGCGGCCGACACCGTCGGCCCGGTGGCCGAAAGCAGCACCACCGAACCGGTGTACCAGACCGTCAGCTGACCCGCCGGCATGGTTCCCCACAGGGAGGTCGGAGTTGTCCACAGCCCTTTGCGCCGGTTTCGGCGGCAAAAGAGTGATCCGACCTGTGGACTACTGATCGAGCACTACCGGCCTCCACGACTCGCCAGATCGTTCATCGTCCGGGCCTGGAGCTCCCGCTCCGTGGCGGCCCGGACGAACTCCGCCACATGGTCGGCACCCACCAGCTCCTGCACCGCCCGCACAGTCTCGGCGGGCAGCGCCACCGGGGCCGGGCCGGACGGCTGCGGAGTTCCGACCGCCCCCAGGTGCCGCTGCAGGTGCCGCGTGGCGAAGAGTCGCATCGCCCGCGCCAGCTCCGCGTCCACCGTCTGCTGCGCCAGCGGACGCAGCCTTCGTACCATCGTCGCCGCCTCGGCCGCGTCGGAGTCGGTCGGGGGAACGGCCCCCAGGTAGCGGGCGAAGACGTGCTCCGTGGTGAACTCCAGGAAGCGCGAAGCGATGTACTCCACCTGGCCGCGCAACTCCCGCAGATGACCGGTGATCGCGGGCAGCGGGACGCCGGCGGCATACAGTTCGGCGGCCACCGCCAGCTCCTGCGGGGACGGTACGAGGAACTGGTCCGGGCGGCCGGGGATCCGCTCCAGCACACCCAGCTCACACGCCTCACCGACCGCGTCGTCGTCCGGCTTGCCGCCGAACCGGTCGTTCAGCTCGTCCCGGGTGATGCGGGCCGCTTCCTCGTCCGTCCACGGCCCGTGCACCTCGGCGACCAGCCCGAGGACACCGCCGAGCCCGCGGCCCGCGTCCCAGGCCTCCAGCAGTTCCTTGATGGAGGCCAGGGTGTAACCGCGGTCCAGCAGGTCGGCTATCTGGCGCAGCCGCGCCAGATGCGTGTCCCGGTAGACATTGGAACGGCCTCGCCGCTCCGGCTTCGGCAGCAGACCGCGGTCCTGGTACGCCCGGATCGTGCGGACCGTCGCACCGCTGTGGTGCGCCAGATCCTCGATCCGGTACTCGGCTACTGCCTGATCGGACAATCCCGGCTCCCTACGACATGGCGGCTCGGCCGACCGCGCCCGCCGCTGACCGGGCGGCAGGTGAAGCCGCAAGGTACTCGACCGCCCTGCGCAGCGAGCCCTCCTGCGAGGGATGGTACGACCGTCGCAGGTAGCGGGGTATGGCCGTGCCGAGCTCTCTCCAAGTGGGCAGCAGACCCTTGGCCACCGCCCGGTTGTGCTCGCGCAGCGAATAGCGCGGCCGCCCGCGCAGTTCCGGGTCGTTGCGCAGGAGGTACGAGGCACCCAGGATCCACAGCCAGCCCAGTACCGGGGCCACCACGACCATGCCCTCGACGCGGCGCGCGTAGCGGGGCAGGCCCGCGCCCCCGCAGTGCTGGTACATGTCGAAGGCGACGGAGCGGTGCTCCACCTCCTCCGCTCCGTGCCAGCGCAGCAGATCGAGCATGATCTCGTCCGCGCCGGCCCGGTCCAGCCCCTCGGCGCCGAGCACCCAGTCCCCGAGGACCGCCGTGAACTGCTCGATCGCGGCGACCAGCGACAGCCGGAAACGCAGCCACTCCTGCGCTGTCACGGGCACCCCGAACGGAGGGGTCTCCCCCAGCAGTTTTTCGAAGAGGAAGTCCACGTGCTTCGTGTACGCCCCGGTGGGAAGCCGTTGTTCGGCCAGGTGGTCCAGGACGTAGGAGTGCTGCACGCTGTGCGTGGCCTCCTGGCCCATGAACCCCTTCACCTGGCTCCGCAGCCCCGGGTCCGTGACCAGCGGCAGGCCCTCCTTGAAGACCTTCACGAACCACCGCTCACCGGCGGGCAGCAACAGGTGCAGCACGTTGATGACATGGGTGGCGGTGGGCTCGTCCGGTATCCAGTGCAGCGGGGTGGTCCTCCAGCTGAAGGCCACCCGGCGCGGGGCGATCGGGTACGGGGCCACCCCGCTCACAACCTGGGCTCCAGTTTCGCGAACCGCCTCAGGGTGCCCGGTGCGAACCGGGACATCCACAGGGCGCCCTTGGACTCGGGGGTCACCGGGACCACGGCCTGGTTCTTCACGACCGCGAGCAGGATCGCCTCGGCGACCTTCTCCGGTGGGAAGTTGCGCAGCCCGTACAGGCGGGAGGACTTCTGCTGGCGCCGCTTCTCCTCGGCCTCGTCCACCCCGGCGAAGCGGGAGGTGGCCGTGATGTTGGTGTTGACGATGCCCGGGCAGATCGCCGAGACGCCGATCGACTTCGACGCCAGCTCGGCCCGCAGGCACTCGCTGAGCATCAGCACCGCGGCCTTGGAAGTGCTGTACGCAGGCAGCGTCCTGGACGGCAGATAGGCGGCGGCGGAGGCGGTGTTGACGATGTGCCCGCCCTGCCCGCGGTCGGCCATCTGCTTGCCGAAGAGCCGGCAGCCGTGGATGACGCCCCACAGATTGACGTCGAGGACCTTCTTCCAGTCCTCGGCGCTCGTCTCCATGAAAGGACCGGACAGGCCGATGCCGGCGTTGTTGACCAGGACGTCCACGATCCCGTACTCGGCGGCGACCTTCGCGGCGAGCTTCTCCATCGCCTGCTCGTCGCTGACGTCGACGCACTCGCCCCAGGCCTGCGGTGAGCCGACCAGGCGGGCCATGTCGGCGGTGCGCGCCGCACCGTCGGCGTCCCGGTCCACGCACACCACACGGGCCCCGGCCTCGGCGAACGCGAAGGCGGTGGCCCGGCCGATGCCGCTGGCGGCTCCGGTGACCAGGACCAGCTGGCCGCCGAAGCGGTCGGTGTACCTGCCCGGGGCCCTGTGCTCCGGTGCCCGCGTGGCGGGCTCCTCCCGGGCGGTGACGAACTCGGTGATCCACGACGCCAGCTGGTCGGGCCGGGTCCGGGGCACCCAGTGCTTGGCCGGCAGGGTGCGCCGCACCAGGTCCGGAGCCCACAGCTCCAGCTCGTCGTAGAGCCGCTCGGAGAGGAAGGCGTCCCCGGTGGGGGTGATCAGCTGGACCGGTACGTGGGCGTACGCGTCGGCGCGCGGACGGCGCATCCGGGGCCGGACGTTGTCCCGGTAGAGCCAGGCGCCGTGCGCGGCGTCGGAGGGCAGTGAGGCCGTGGGGTAGTCCCCGGCCGGGACCTTCTCCACCCGCTGGAGGATCTTCGGCCACTGCTTGCCGAGCGGACCGCGCCAGGCGAGCTCCGGCAGCACGGGCGTGTGCAGCATGTAGACGTACCAGGACTTGGCGCCCTGGTTCAGCAACTGGGCGGCCCGGCGCGGGGTGGGCCGTGCCATCCGCTTCTTGATCCAGTGACCGAAGTGGTCGAGGGAGGGCCCCGACATCGAGGTGAAGGAGGCGATCCGGCCCTCGGTGCGGGCGACCGTCGCGAACTCCCAGCCCTGCACGGAACCCCAGTCGTGACCGACCAGGTGGACCGGGCGGTCCGGACTGACCGCGTCCGCGACTGCGAGGAAGTCGTCGGTCAGCTTCTCCAGGGTGAAGCCGCCGCGCAGCGGCTGCGGGGCCGTGGAACGCCCGTGGCCCCGTACGTCGTAGAGCACCACGTGGAAGTGGGAGGCCAGCCGCTCGGCGACCTGCGACCAGACCTCCTTGCTGTCCGGGTACCCGTGCACCAGGATGACGGTCGGCCGGTCCGTGTCACCGAGCTCGACGACGCACAGCTCGACCCCACCCGTGCTCACCCAGCGCTCGCGCCCGCTCGCCGCACCCGCGCCCGCGCCCGTCATTGTGCTCATGCCGCCTTCTCCTCAGCCCAGCGCCGCACGTGCGGCAGATCGTCGTCCAGCCAGTACGCGCTCTCCTCGGGGTCCCGGGAGTCGGTGACGACCAGGATCTCCTCGAACTTCGCTCCGGTGCCCCGGAAGCCCAGGTGCGGTTCCACCGCCCACAGGCCGGGCTGCGGAGGGTGGTCGGAGAAGCGGTAGGGGCTCCACAGCGGGGACCAGCCCTCGCGGTGGCCGCGCAGGGCGTCGGAGGCCAGCCCCCGCAGGGCCTGGGTGCCGAACCCGAACGCGGTCGGTGACCAGCTCCGCTCCTTGACCCGGTCTATCTTGTGGGCGATGACGCCGAAGGGGTATGCCCGGTGCCGGTTCGTGTACCCCTGGCTGATCATCAGCCGTTCGACTTCCTCGTAGATGTCGCGCAGGGTGCGGCGCTCGCGCACCTGCTCCAGGATCAGCGCGCGGTGCGCCTGCAGATCGGACATGAGCCGGTCCTGCACCGGATTGAGGCCGAGGCTGCCCGAGTACCCGATGTCCGCGGTGTGGCCTTTGTAGACCGGGGCCATGTCGAGGATGAACGGCATCCCCGGCTCCAGGGCCCGGTTCGTCGGGAAGAACTGCAGCGGGATCCTGAAGTTCGTGAAGGCGGTGCGGTCGCCGAACCACGCGAACGGCATGTGGAACCAGTCCCGCACCCCGCGCTCGCGCAGCCAGTCGCGCTGCATACGAGCCGCCTCGCGCTCGGTCACACCGGGGCGCAGCTGCGCCGCGACGGCCTCCGCGCACTCGTAGGAGAGGCGCTGCACCTCCCTGAACCCGCTCAGTTCGGCGGAGAGCCCGGTGGTGCGCCGCTTGGTGCGTTGCTTGGTGTCCCCAGCCATGCCAGCCGCCCGTCCATATAGCCGTACGCGCCCGTAACTTGACACTGATGAATGTGACAATGACTGGAGATCACGTCAAGGCCCGTGCACGGACCTGTGGACAAACTTGTCCGGGACGCATCAGCCGGGAGTCAGCCTTATGTCAGGGGCCGTAGTCCTGAAGGCTGAGAAAGGATCAAGCTCCAGGTCTGACGATCCGGGAGCGGCACGCCACTAACGTCGTCCACGTGACTGTCATCGCGACCGAAAGCCTGAGCAAGCGGTACCCCCGAGTGACCGCCCTCGACCGGCTCTCCCTGGACATCGGGCCCGGAGTAACCGGGCTCGTGGGTGCCAACGGAGCCGGCAAGTCCACGCTGATCAAGATTCTGCTGGGACTCTCCCCCGCCACCGAGGGCACCGCCGCGGTGCTCGGACTCGACGTCGCCACCCATGGCAGCGCGATCCGCGAACGCGTCGGCTACATGCCCGAACACGATTGCCTGCCCCCCGACGTCTCGGCCACCGAGTTCGTCGTGCACATGGCGCGCATGTCCGGGCTCCCGCCGACCGCTGCGCGTGAGCGCACCGCGGACACCCTGCGCCACGTGGGGCTGTACGAGGAGCGCTACCGCCCCATCGGCGGCTACTCCACCGGCATGAAGCAGCGCGTCAAGCTTGCCCAGGCGCTGGTCCACGACCCCCAGCTGGTCCTCCTCGACGAGCCCACCAACGGCCTCGACCCGGTCGGCCGCGACGAGATGCTGGGCCTGATCCGCCGCGTCTACACCGACTTCGGCATCTCGGTCCTGGTCACCTCCCACCTGCTCGGCGAGCTGGAGCGGACCTGCGACCACGTCGTGGTCGTCGACGGCGGCAAACTGCTGCGCTCCAGCTCCACCAGCGACTTCACGCAGACCACGACCACCCTCGCGGTCGAGGTCACCGACTCCGACGCCCACCCGGACGGCACCGCCGCCCTGCGCAAGGCGCTCACCGAGGCGGGCGTCACGCTGCACGCGGGAGAGGAGCAGGGCCTGCCCGGCGCCGGCCACATCCTGCTGGTCGAGGCCACCGGCGAGGCCACGTACGACACCGTTCGCGACACCGTGGCCGACCTCGGCATCGGCCTGGTCCGCATGGAGCAGCGACGCCACCACATCGCGGAGGTGTTCCGCGACAGCGACAACGCGGCCGCCGAGGCCGCAGCCCAGTACGCCACCCAGCAGAAGGGAGCCGGTTCCGATGGCGCCTGACACCTCGACCCAGATTCACAACATCGGCTACCGGTCCTACGACGGCCTCCGGCTCGGCCGCTCCTACGCCCGCAAGTCGCTGTTCTCGCAGTCCCTGCGCGGCGCCTACGGACTGGGCCGCTCGGCCAAGTCCAAGGTGCTGCCGATGCTGCTCTTCGCGGTGATGTGCGTGCCAGCGCTGATCCTCGTCGCGGTCGCGATCGCCGTGCCCGGCTCCACCGAGCTGCCGATCAAGTACACGACGTACGCCCTGACCACTCAGGTGATCATCGGCCTCTACCTCGCCTCCCAGGCACCCCAGTCGGTCTCCCGCGACCTGCGCTTCAAGACGGTGCCGCTGTACTTCTCGCGGCCGATCGAGCGCGTCGACTACGTGCTCGCCAAGTTCGCGGCGATGGCCTCGGCGCTGTTCATCCTCACCGCGAGCCCGCTGGTGATCATGTACATCGGCTCGCTGCTGGCGAAGTTCGACTTCGGCGACCAGACCAAGGGATTCGGGCAGGCACTCGTGTCGGTACTTGTACTGTCACTCCTCTTCTCCGGCCTCGGCCTGGTCATGGCCGCGCTCACCCCGCGCCGCGGCTTCGGCGTCGCCGCCATCATCGCCGTGCTCCTGATCCCGTTCGGCGCGGTGACGGCCGTCCAGGGCATCGCCAACAGCACCGGTTCCCCCGGCGTCGTCGAGTGGCTGGGGCTGTTCTCCCCGATCACGCTCATCGACGGGTTCCAGGCCGCCTTCCTCGGCGCCACCTCCGCCTTCCCCGGCCAGGAGGCCCCCTCGGGCGCCGCCGCCGTCCTCTACCTGCTCGTCATCCTCGGCCTCATCGCCGGCTCCTACGCCGCCCTGATGGCCCGCTACCGGAAGGCCGGGCTGTGACCATCATCGACATCGACCACACTTCCCGCTGGTTCGGGAACGTCGTCGCCGTCAACGACGTGACCATGCGCATCGGTCCCGGGGTCACCGGCCTCCTGGGCCCCAACGGCGCGGGCAAGTCCACGCTCATCAACATGATGGGCGGCTTCCTCGCCCCGTCCACGGGCACCGTCACCCTCGACGGCACGGCGATCTGGCGCAACGAGCAGGTCTACAAGCAGATCGGCGTCGTGCCCGAGCGCGAGGCCATGTACGACTTCCTCACCGGACGCGAGTTCGTCGTGGCCAACGCCGAACTGCACGGGCTCGACGACGTGGCCGCCCAGCGGGCCCTGGCCACGGTCGAGATGGAGTACGCGCAGGACCGCAAGATCTCCACGTACTCCAAGGGCATGCGCCAGCGCGTGAAGATGGCCTCCGCACTGGTCCACGACCCGTCGGTGCTCCTGCTCGACGAGCCGTTCAACGGCATGGACCCGCGCCAGCGCATGCAGCTCATGGACCTGCTGCGGCGCATGGGCGACGACGGTCGAACCGTGCTGTTCTCCTCGCACATCCTGGAGGAAGTCGAACAGCTCGCCTCCCACATCGAGGTGGTCGTCGCCGGCCGGCACGCCGCCTCCGGCGACTTCCGCAAGATCCGCCGCCTGATGACGGACCGCCCGCACCGCTACCTCGTCCGCTCCTCCGACGACCGGGTCCTCGCCGCGGCCCTGATCGCCGACCCGTCCACGGCCGGGATCGAGGTCGACCTGAAGGAAGGTGCTCTGCGCGTCCAGGCCGTCGACTTCGGGCGCTTCACAGAGCTGCTGCCGCGGGTCGCCCGCCAGCACGGCATCCGGCTGCTGACGGTCTCGCCCTCCGACGAGTCCCTCGAGTCGGTCTTCTCCTACCTCGTCACGGCCTGAAGGAGCTGGCACCCATGTACAACCCCACCGTTGCCCGGCTCACCTACCGGGCCCTGCTCGGCCGCCGCCGCGCGCTGATCCTCTTCGCGCTGCCCGCCCTGCTGATCGTCATCTCCATCGTCGTCCGCGCCTTCACGGGCCTGGACGACCGGGTCGCCGCCGATCTCCTCGGTGGTTTCGCCCTGGCCACGATGGTCCCGCTGATCGGGGTCATCGCCGGCACCGGCGCCATCGGCCCGGAGATCGACGACGGCTCGATCGTCTACCTGCTCTCCAAGCCGGTGAAGCGCCCGACGATCATCATGACGAAGCTGATCGTCGCGATCGCCGTCACCATGGTCTTCTCCGCGATCCCCACCCTGATCGCGGGCTACATCCTCAACGGCAACGGCCAGCAGATCGCCGTCGCCTACACCGTCGCCGCCCTCATCGCCTCGGTCGCCTACAGCGCGCTGTTCCTGCTGCTGGGCACCGTCAGCCGCCACGCGGTGGTCTTCGGCCTGGTCTACGCGCTGATCTGGGAGTCGCTGTTCGGCAGCCTGGTCGACGGGGCCAAGACCCTCAGCGTCCAGCAGTGGGCACTGGCCCTCGCGCAGAAGGTCGCCGGTGAGGGCTACGTGGATGCCACCGTCGGGCTGCCCACCGCTGTGGTCCTGCTCGTCGCCGTCACCGTGGGCGCCACCTTCTACGCCGGCCAGAAGCTCCGCCGGCTCACCCTGGCGGGCGAGGAGTAGACCTCGCGGCGGCCCCCGTGGCAGATCCCGTGCCACGGTGTCCCCACGGGATGTTTCACGTGAAACAGTGCCCCGCCCGGCCCACCGGCCAGGCGGGGCACAGCTTCGCGCGGGATCATCGGGGCATGATCGAGCACCTCGAGCCCGAGCCGTCCAGGCCGGTACGGTCCTGGATACGGTCCGCGCCCGGCACGCACATCTGGTTGCTGATCATCGCCGTCACCAGCATCGTGGTCGTGATCGTGCCCGACCACCTCGAACACGTCCTGCTCCACCGCAACAGCAGCAATATCCACGAGCTCGCGCGGCACCCCGTACGGGCACTGCTCAGCAGCGCCTTCTGGATCGTGGATCCGGCCTCGCTCGCCCTGTACGCGGTGCTCTTCGAGGTCTTCCACGCCAACGTCGAACGCTGGCTGGGGACACTGCGCTGGCTGGTGATCGTCGCGACCGGCCACATCACGGCCACCCTGGTCAGCCAGAAGGCGGTCCTGATGGCCATCCAGGACAACCGCGCCCCGCGCAGCATGGTCCACGTCGTCGACATCGGGGTCAGCTACGGCCTGGCGGCCGCCGTCGGGGTGCTCACCTACCGCCTCCACGGCCCCTGGCGCTGGCTCTACCTCGCTGGGTCCCTGGCCTTCTTCGGGCTTCCGCTCATCACCGGCGGCACCTTCACCGACCTCGGTCACGCCATCGCGCTCGCCGTCGGTCTGCTCGCCTGGCCGCTGACCCGTCATCCCCACCCCAGGCACCCGCGGCCGCCGAAGCCACGGCCGCCGCACGGAAAATCACTGGTAAGAGGCGTGCGGCGGGGGGCAGAGTGAGCCGTGCGGGGAGAAACAAGAAGGTCCGGAACAGCCACTTCGAGCGCGCTTCACGGCGCGGGCCGTTCCGGACCTTCCCTGTACGGTGCTTCCGGCTACGCGGCGCCCAGCAGACGCTCCAGGACCACGGCGATGCCGTCCTCCTCGTTGGAGGTGGTCACCTCGTCGGCCACCGCCTTGAGCTCCACGTGGGCGTTGGCCATGGCCACCCCGTGTGCGGCCCAGCCGAACATCGGGATGTCGTTGGGCATGTCGCCGAAGGCGATCGTCTCGGCCGCCTTCACCCCCAGCCGACGCGCGGCCAGCGAGAGGCCGGTGGCCTTGCTCAGCCCCAGCGGCAGGATCTCCACGATGCCCGGACCGGCCATGACGACGCCGACCAGACTGCCCACGGTCTGCTGCGCCACCTGGACGAGGGCGTCCTCGTCCAGCTCGGGGTGCTGGATGTACAGCTTGTTCAGCGGAGCCGTCCACACCTCGGAGGTGTCCTCCAGGTAGAGCGCCGGAAGCCCTTCCTGGACCTGGTAGCCGGGGCCGAAGAGCACCTCGCCCTCGACTCCGTCCCGGCTGGCGGCCAGCGCCAGCGGACCCACCTCGGCCTCGATCTTCTCCAGTGCCAGCGCGGCCAGCTTCCGGTCCAGGGTCACCGAGGTCAGCAGCCGGTGCGCGCCCGCGTCGTAGACCTGTGCGCCCTGCCCGCAGACCGCGATGCCCTCGTAGCCGAGGTCGTCGAGGACGTTCCGGGTCCACGGCACGGCGCGGCCGGTGACGATGATGTGCGCGGCACCCGCCGCGGTGGCGGCGGCGAGTGCCTCACGGGTGCGTTCCGAGACGGTGTCGTCGCCGCGCAGCAGCGTCCCGTCGAGATCGGTCGCGACGAGCTTGTACGGGAACGGGGCCGTGCTCACTTGGTGATCGGCTCCAGGATTTCGCGACCGCCCAGGTAGGGCCGGAGCACCGGGGGCACCCGGACCGTACCGTCGGCCTGCTGGTGGTTCTCCAGGATCGCGACGATCGTGCGCGGCACGGCGCACAGCGTTCCGTTCAGGGTGGACAGGGGCGCGGTCTTCTTGCCGTCGCGGTAGCGGATCGACAGGCGGCGGGCCTGGAATCCGTCGCAGTTCGAGGCGGAGGTCAGCTCGCGGTACTTGCCCTGGGTGGGGATCCACGCCTCGCAGTCGAACTTGCGGGAGGCGGAGGAGCCCAGGTCACCGGTGGCGACGTCGATCACCTGGAACGGCAGCTCCAGGCTGGTCAGCCACTGCTTCTCCCAGTCCAGGAGCCGCTGGTGCTCGGCCTCGGCCTCCTCCGGTGCGACGTAGGAGAACATCTCGACCTTGTCGAACTGGTGGACGCGGAAGATGCCGCGGGTGTCCTTGCCGTACGTGCCGGCCTCGCGGCGGAAGCACGGGGAGAAGCCGGCGTAGCGCAGCGGCAGTTTGTCCGCGTCGATGATCTCGTCCATGTGGTACGCGGCGAGCGGGACCTCGGAGGTGCCGACCAGGTAGTAGTCGTCCTTCTCCAGGTGGTACACGTTCTCCGCGGCCTGGCCGAGGAAGCCGGTGCCCTCCATGGCACGCGGGCGGACCAGCGCGGGGGTGAGCATCGGGATGAAGCCGGCCTCGGTGGCCTGCGCGATGGCCGCGTTGACGAGCGCGAGCTCCAGCAGGGCGCCTACACCGGTGAGGTAGTAGAAGCGCGAGCCGGACACCTTGGCGCCGCGTTCGACGTCGATGGCGCCCAGGGATTCGCCGAGCTCCAGGTGGTCCTTGGGCTCGAAGCCCTCGGCGCCGAAGTCGCGGATGGTGCCGTGCGTCTCGAGGACGACGAAGTCCTCCTCGCCACCGACGGGTACGTCGGTGTGGACGATGTTGCCGAGCCGCAGGAGCAGCTGCTTGGCGGCTTCGTCCGCCTCGTTCTGCTCGGCCTCGGCTGCCTTGACGTCCTGCTTGAGCTGATCGGCCTTCTTCAGCAGCTCCGTCCGCTCCTCCGGAGAGGCCTTGGGGATGAGCTTGCCGAGCGACTTCTGCTCGTTGCGGAGTTCGTCGAATCGCATACCGGAGGACCTGCGGCGCTCGTCGGCGGAGAGCAGCGCGTCGACGAGGGCGACGTCCTCTCCACGGGCGCGCTGCGAGGCGCGGACACGGTCAGGGTCTTCACGGAGCAGCCGGAGGTCAATCACCCCTCCAGGCTACCGGGCCGGGCTTCCCGGGAGCGCACCGATATCACGCTGCGTGTCACTTTGTCCCAATTGCCGCGAATGGAAAACTGTCGGCGGGCGGCTGGAACTGACGCTTCCGCAAGGGTCGATAAAAGCGGTCCCATTCCCCGAAAAGGGGCACACCCCCAGCGATCGGGCAGCCCCTGAGCAGGGCTGGAGGGGCCTTCCTTGTCCACAGGAATTGCTGGCCGTACCGGCTTATCCACAGGCTGTGCGCCGCATCTGTGGACACAGGAATAGATCAATCCCGACTATGGAGCGAGCGGGCTCAATCAGGGTTCAAACCACCCTCACACACTCATTCGGGTGGGAATGGCTCGTCCCAAAGGGTTGATCGGTGATGCGGGGGTGACGCCGTTCACCCCCCGCTCGCCAGCGCGAAACCTGTGCCACCCGACCGATTTGTCGACCTTGTCATGTTGCTCTGTCGACTTGTCCCCAGGTCTGCATCTGCACCTGTGGATAACTCTGTGGACAGCGGACGGAGCGTTACGGACGCCCGTCCAGGCAGCGCGTCAGCCAGTCCGAGGCCGCCGTGAAGTCGCCGTCCGAGGTACCGGGCCGTTCGGCCTGGACGTCACCCTGAGCGATACCGGCGCGCGGGTACGAGCCGAGGAACCGGACCTGGGGGCAGGTGCGCTTGAGGCCCATGAGTGCCTCGCCCACCCGGCGGTCGGAGATGTGTCCCTCGGCGTCCACGGCGAAGCAGTAGTTGCCGATCCCCTCGCCCGTCGGCCGGGACTGGATCAGCATGAGGTTCACCCCGCGGACGGCGAACTCCTGGAGCAGCTCCAGCAGCGCTCCGGGACGGTCGTCGCCGAGCCACAGCACGACGGAAGTCTTGTCGGCCCCGGTGGGCGCGGCCGGCCGGGCGGGCCGGCCGACGAGCACGAAGCGGGTCTCCGCGTTCTGCGCGTCGTGGATCTCGGTGACCAGCGGGACCAGCCCGTAGGTGGCGGCCGCGAACTCGCCCGCGAACGCGGCGTCGAAGCGGCCCTCCTGGACCAGCCGGGCCCCGTCGGCGTTGGAGGCGGCCGACTCCCACAAGGCGTCGGGCAGGTTCGCCCGCAGCCAGTTGCGTACCTGCGGCTGCGCGACCGGGTGCCCGGTGACGGTCTTGACATCCGACAGCGCGGTCCCGGGCCGCACCAGCAGCGCGAACGCGATCGGCAGCAGTACCTCGCGGTAGATCATCAGCGGTACGCCGGAAGCCAGCTCGTCGAGGGTGGAGGTGACCCCGCCCTCCACCGAGTTCTCGATCGGGACCAGGGCGGCCGCGGCCTCGCCGTTGCGCACGGCATCCAGGGCGGCCGGGACCGAGACCATCGGGACGAGCTCCCGGGTGGCGGCTTCGGGCAGTGTGCGGAGGGCGGCTTCGGTGAACGTGCCCTCGGGACCGAGATAGGTGAAGCGGGTGGCCGACATGCGATCAGCCTAATGCCGGGGCCCTGAGGCCACCTGAGCTGTTCATCCTTCGAGCAGCCGCTGCCCCACGTACTCCCCGGCCCGCGCACCGGGCGGCACCGCGTACAGGCCGCTGGACTCGTGCCGGATGAATTCCGACAGGGCGTCGCCGCGGTCGAGCTTGCGCTGGACGGGGACGAAACCGCGCGCCGGATCGGCCTGCCAGCAGATGAAGAGGAGCCCCGCGTCGGGGGTTCCGTCGCCCGAGATCCCGTCGTGGAAGGAGAAGGGGCGCCGGAGCATGGCGGCCCCGCCGTTCTGCGCGGGCGCGGAGATCCGGGCGTGGGCGTTGGAGGGGATGACCGGCTTGCCGTCGGCGCCGATCCTGTCGAGGGCCATGGCGGTGGTCTCGTCACCGCCGGTCAGCGGGGCGCCGGTGGCCTTCGTACGGCCGATGACCTGCTCCTGCTGGGCGAGCGACTGCTGGTCCCAGTGGTCGAGGAGCATGCGGATGCGGCGGACGACGGCGTACGAGCCCCCGACCATCCAGGCGTGCTCCGGGGGCACCGTGCCCGGGACGAAGATCCGCTTGTCGAAGTCGGCTTCGGCGGGCTTCGGGTTGTTGGTGCCGTCGACCTGCCCCATGAGGTTGCGGGCGGTGACGGGAGCGGCGGTGGCACCGGGAGACCTGTTGAAGCCGTTCATCTGCCAGCGGAGCTTCGCCGCCTCCCCGGCGTCCTTCTGCAGGGCGCGCAGCGCGTGGAAGGCGACCAAAGCGTCGTCGGAGCCGATCTGGACCCACAGGTCGCCGTTGCTGCGCTGGGGGTCCAGCCGGTCGGAGGAGAAATCCGGCAGCGGGTCGAGGGCCGCGGGACGGCGGGCGGTGAGTCCGGTGCGTTCGAAGAAGGAGTGGCCGAACCCGAAGGTGACGGTGAGGGACGACGGCCCGGCATCGAGGGCGATCCCGCTGTCGGCGACCGGCGCGGTCTCGCCGGCCGTGAGCCGCCGGGCCGTGTCGGACCAGCGGCGCATCAGGGCGGCGGCCTCGGTCCGTCCCGCACCGGGCGCCAGGTCGAAGGCGAGGACGTGGCCCTTGGCCTGGAGGGGCGTGGTGATCCCGCCCTGGTGCTCCCCGTGGAAGGCGACCCGTGTGGCGCCGATGCCGGCCGGGGCACCGGCGGAACCGGGCGTCCCGGAGCCGGACACCGCGGAGTGCACCAGGGCGCCGCCGGTGGCGCCGAGGGCGAGCCCGGTGGCGCCCGCGGCACCGACGGTGCCGAGCAGCCGGCGCCGGGAGATCTCGACGCGGGGGTGGCCCGTGGGGCTCCCGGCGGTGTCGGTGGTCTCGTTGTTCTGGGTCACGCTGGTCAGCCGATCTTCACGTTCTTCTGGACGGTCGTCTGGTCGATGTCGGAGGTGCGGACGGTCACATCGATCCGCCAGTCGCCGGACAGCGGGAGCTGGACGCCCGACGCGGTCCAGTGCCCGCGAGTGGCGTACTCGGGCACGACCGGGAGCGGGCCGATCTCCTTCGCCTCCAGGGTGAACGAGATCTTGATCTCGGGGAGGTCGAAGGGACTCCCGTCAGGGGTCTCGGCCCACACGTGGAGGTTGTTCGCGCCGACCCGGCCCGGATCCAGCTGGAGCCGGATCAGGCCCTTGCCGTTCTGACCGCCGGTGTCGAAGGGCAGCGTGATCTTGACCGCGCGATCGGGAACGGCGGCGGCGTTGGAGCCGCGGCTGGCCTCCAGCTCCGCGGCGCGTCCGGGCTCCGTGCTCGTGAGGATCGTGGTGACGGCCAGCAGGACCACGGCCACACCCGCCTCGGCGAGTACGGACCGGCGCAGGCCCGCGCGGTCCGGGTCCGCGTCGCGCGCCTGCTTCTCCCGCGCGGTGCGCCGGGCGGCGCTCTGGCGGGCGAGCTGCGCCGCGCGCCGGGGGTCGGTGGCCTCGGCTCCGCTCCCGTAGACGGCGGTGGTGGTGCCGTTGGCGGTGGACGCGGGCGATGTTTCACGTGAAACATCGGAGTCGTCCGCACTCGCCGCGGTCTTCGCGTCCTGGCCCGACCCGGCGAGGCGGGAGGTCCACTTGCGGGAGACGTAGGCGATGGCGACGACTACCCCGACGAGGCCGATCTTCAGGAGCAGGAGCCGCCCGTAGTCGGTCCCGGTCAGGGCGGACCAGCTGCCGACCTGGCGCCAGGACTGGTAGGTGCCGGTGGCCGCCAGTACGACAACGCTGGTGAACGCGACGGCGGAGAAGCGCCGGATGGCCTCACGCTCGATCCCGGGAACCTTGTGCAGCGCGACCAGCAGTGCGGTGAGTCCGCCGAGCCAGGTGGCGACGGCCAGCAGGTGCAGGATGTCCACGGGCATGGCGATGGCCGGCTGGATTCCGGTGGAGGCGTGCTCCGACAGGGCCCAGGTGGCGGCGATACCGGCGGCTACGACGGCCCCGCCGATGCCGAGCCCGAAGACGAGGTCGCTCTCCTCCTTGGCGTCCCCATCCGGAGAGCCCGCGGAGCCCGCAGCGTCCCCAAAGCCCGCAGCGTCCCCAGAGACCGAGGCCTCCGATTCCTCCGCGCTCCGGTGGCGCCGGGCGTAGGAGCCGAACAGGACGGTGATGAACAGCGCGGCGGCGCCGAGCAGGAGCAGCCGGGAGACGAGCGAGGCGCCGGACTTGGTCTCCAGGACGCTCTTCAGCCCGGAGAGGTCGAAGGCGTCGGCGAAGTTCCCGGACCCGGTGTACGGGGTGCGGAGCATCAGCATCGCGAGGGTGGCCACGGTGAGCGCGACCCAGGCCCGTACGACCAGCGTCTGCATCGGTCGCTCGGCGGCGCCCCGGCGCCAGCACAGCAGGATGAACGCGGAGGCGCCGACCAGCACCGCGAACCCGGCGTAGGCCACGTAGCGCGCGATGCCGTAGGCGATGGCGACGGGGCCGTCGCCCGCGGCCCGCGAGGGCAGCGAGACGGCAGTCTCCGAGGGGGCTCCGACCGAGAAGGTGAAGGCGCCGGAGACCGGGTGGCTGTCGGCGGATATGGCCTGCCAGGCGACCGTGTAAGTGCCGTCGGGCAGCCCCGGGCGCAGTGCGGTGCCGTAGCGGATGGTGTTCCCGCTGCAGAGGTCGCGCAGTTCACCGGTGTCGACGCGCTTGCCCCGGGGGTCCAGGACGCGGATGGAGTCGCCGTTCATGGCGACCCCCTCGGAGAAGGAGAGCGAGACCTGGGCGGGCGCCGTGGCGACCACCGCCCCGTCCACCGGGTCGCTCGCGGTGAGCGCGGCGTGCGCCGAGGCCGGGGTGGCCGTGGCGAAGAAGGCTGCCAGCAGGGCCGCGAGGACCAGCGTGAGCCGCGGCAGCAGTGCCGTGGCGCGGACGCGGTCCGTGGATGGGGTCGGGGCGGTGGCCGTCATGGCGTGTCAGTCCCTCGGTCCGTCAGCGGGCGGTGGAGTTGTCGGCCTTGTACGTCCGCTCCTTGACGTCCAGCTCGACCTTGATCGGGCCGGACTTCTCGAAGCGCAGCTCGACGGTGACCTTGTCGCCGACCTTGGGGGTGTTCTTGAGCCCCATGAACATCACGTGGCTGCCGCCGCGTTCCAGCTTGAGATCGCCCTTAGCGGGCACGTCCATGGAATGCACCTGCTGCATCTTCTGATCCTTGGTCTCGTGGATCTGCAGATCGTCGGAGAGCGGGCTCGTGACACCGGTCAGCTTGTCGGGGGTCTTGGAGCCGTTCTTGATGACCATGAACGCGCCGGCCATCTCGGCGTTCACGGGCTGCGGCATGTAGCCGCCGCTGACCGTCAGTTCCGGCTTGGCGCCGACCGCGTCGGTGCCGGAGTCCTTGGAGTCCGAGGAACAGCCGGATATGGCGAGCGTGGCCGTCAGGGAGAGGGCGGCGGCGAGGGCGCGGGTGGTGCGGGCGGTCACGGGTTCGCTCCCTTGACGATCTTCGGCAGGTCCTTGGTGTAGTCATCGACGGTGGTGCTCTCGCCGTAGAGGAGGTATCCCTCGTCGGTCTTGGGCGAGAAAGCGATGACCTGGGCGCCGTGCATGGAGACGACGTTGCCGTTGGCATCCGTCGTGGCGGCCTCGATACCGATGCCGAGCGTGCGCGCGGCGGCCTGGATGGTGGCGAAGTCCCCGGTCAGCCCGGTGAATGCCGGGTCCTGGGCCTTGAGCCACGCGCCGAGGGATTCGGGAGTGTCCCGTTCTGGGTCGGTGGTGATGAAGACGACCTGGAGCTTGTCCTGGTCGGCCTTGGGGAGTGCCTTCTTGGCGACGGCGATGTTGCTCATCGTCAGGGGGCACACGTCGGGGCAGTGGGTGTAGCCGAAGTAGATGAGCGTCGGCTTGCCCTTGGTCTGCTCCCGCAGGTTCCACGGCTTGCCGGTGGTGTCCGTGAGGACGACGTCCGGCTTGTCGAAGGGGCGGTCGAGCACGGTCGCGGAGCCGACTTTGACCTGGCTCTCGCTGATCTGAGTGACCTTGCCGGTGTTGGCCGTCTCACCGCCGCAGGCGGTGAGAGCGAGCGCGCCCGCCGTCACGAGGGCGGCGAGCGTCACACGTGTGGTGCGCATGGGAATGTCCCTGAGTTCGGGGGTGGTACGGGTGGATCCGCGGCCCCGGCCGGGCCGCAACGGCCGGCCGGACGCGCGGGATCGGCAGGTCAGGAAGTGCGACGGCGCGAGGCGATGCCGAAGGCCACGCCACCGAGTCCGATGACGATGCCGGCGATGCCCAGGGCGCGCGCGGTCGTGTCGGAACCGCTCTTGGCGGCCTCGTCGTGGCTGCCCTCGTGGCCGGCGGCGGCCCCGTTCTTGTCGCCGTCCGTCTTCTTCGCGTCGTCGTGGTGGTCGTCACCCGCGGCCGGGGCGGCGGTCAGCTTCAGGACGGGCGCCGGGTTCTGCGGCTCCGCGGCGCCTTCCTTGGACTCTTCGATCCAGCGGACGACCTCGCCGTTGTCGTAGGTCTGGATCGCCTTGAAGACCATCTTGTCGGCGTTGTCCGGCAGCTTGCCGAGGGAGAGCGGGAACTGCTGGAACTTGCCGGGCTCGATCTTGCCGCCCGACCAGGTCACCTTGGTCACGGCCTCGTTGATCTGCTTGCCGTGCACGGTGAGCGGCTTGTCGAGCTTGGTCTTCTCGACGTTCACGGTCCAGCCGGGGACGTCCTGCGGCATGACGGAGGACAGCGGCTGGTCGACCGGGAAGTTGACCTCGAGCTGGGTGGTCGAGGCGGCGTCGCGCTCGTTGGGGACCTTGAAGTTGATCGTCGCGTAGCCGCCCTTGGCGGCCTCGCCGGGCTGCACGCCGACGTGGGCGAAGGCGGTGCCGGAGAGGAGGAGGACGGAACCGGCGGCGAGGGCGGCGGCGAAGGAGACGCGAGAGGTCTTCATGGCAGAAACTCCACGGAAGCTGTGGTGACGGTGGCTCCGCGCGCGGCGCGCACGGAGTTCGCGGCACCGGTGCTCCCGTCGGGTGTCCCGGGGAGGAGAGGTGCCGCTTCAGGCTGCGAGGGCCAACCCCATGGGCGGCCCGCGCCTGATCACCGTGTGCTGGAGCGCGTCCCGGCCCGTGGAGACGGCGGAGCCGGCGGAGTGCCTGGCCGCTCGTGCGGTACGGGCCGGCGTGCGCGGCAGACCCGCGCCGAGGGTCCGTACGTAGGCCAGCGCGGCACGCAGCGGGCGTACCGGGCCGGCTCCGGCGGAGAGCCTGGACAGTTCGAGGAGACGGAACAGCGCGGCGTCCCCGCGACCGAGCAGCCAGCCGGCGGCGAGCGCGGCCAGCAGGTGCCCGATGAGCATGGCGGGGGTGAACAGGCCGACCAGCCCGCCGGCCGGCTCCACGAGGCCCTGCCCCATGTGGGCGTGGAGCGGATGCCCCGACGTCCCGGCCCGCGCGGCCATGGTGTCCGGGTCCAGGCCGGCGCTCTCCAGAATCCGCCGGGCATCCGCCGGACCGGGTGGAACGGAGTTGCCCCCGCACACCAGCTGGGCGGCCAGCGCCGCGAGCGAGGTGTCCGAGGAGGCGCCGCCGCCCGCCGGGGCGGTGTGCTGGCCGAGGCCGAACAGCGTGTGCAGGGCGAACTGTCCGCCCGCCAGCGAGGCGACGATGCCGGGCAGCGAGCGGCGGCGTCCCGCGAGGGGGGCCGCGACCGCGAAGACGGCGAGGAATCCGGCGCAGAGCGACCACCAGGGCACCGTCGCGCAGGAGGCCAGTGCGTGCCCGGCCGCGGACAGCACGACACAGACCGCGGTGAACACCGCGGCCCGGATCAGCCTGAGGCCGGATCCGGCCTGCGTCGCGTGGGGGGCAGTCATGGCCGGCCCATCATCGCACTGGGCTTGGACGGCTCATACGGCAGGTGCGACAGACGCTTTGCGTTCCCGCGCACGGATGCCGCAGGCGTGCCGCACGGATGCCGGACGCATACGGCACGGCAGCGGCACGCAGGCCACCGCATGACGCACCGGTGCCGGACGGGCGCCGCGGCCGGTGACCGGGCGCCGCCGCGAACGGACCGCCCGCGCGTGGTGCCCGGATGGCCGCATACACCCCCGCCCGGGAGTGCCGCATCGGCCGAATGAGGGCTCTGTGGGCTCTCGGGGGCTTACTCACCGCCACGAGCGGCAATAGGTAACCGTATGAGCATCTGGTGGTCTCTCCACTTGAGGCGCGAAGCAGCGAGTGTGCCCCTCGCCAGGCGGCTGCTGCTGGGAACGATGGAGACCGCGGGGGTGGACCCTGACATCTCCTTCGACCTGTCGGTGGCGCTGAGCGAGGCGTGCGCGAACGCGGTGGAACACGGCGGCTGCGAGGCCCTCCCGCGCGTCGGAGTCCCGGACGGAGGAGCTCCGGAAGGGACCGGGGCGTACCACGTCACGGCCTATCTCGACGGCGACCGCTGCCGCATCGAGGTGAGCGACTCGGGTCCCGGGTTCCCGCCCGCGACGGTGGCCCGCCGCAGACCGTCCCTGGCCGAGCACGGCCGGGGCCTGCACCTGATCGAGGAGCTCGCCGATCACGTCCGCTTCCGCAACCGGCCGGGCCGGGGAGCCGTGGTCAGCTTCGACAAGATGCTGAAGTGGCGGGACGACTCGCTGCTGAAGGTCTCGTAGACGCACCGATGGGCGGAACCCGTGGAGGGTTCCGCCCATCGGCGTCAGCGAGCGGGGGTATCAGCGGCGCCGTCAGCCCTTGAGGCGGGCCAACAGCCCTTGAGGCTCGCCTCAGCCCTTGAGGCGCGCCATCCACGCCTCGACGTCGTCCGAGGTGCGGGGCAGCCCGGCCGACAGGTTCCGGTTGCCGTCCTCGGTGACCAGGATGTCGTCCTCGATCCGGACCCCGATGCCGCGGTACTCCTGCGGCACGGTCAGGTCGTCGGCCTGGAAGTACAGACCGGGCTCGACGGTGAGGCACACGCCCGGCTCCAGCGTGCCGTCGACGTACGCCTCGGTGCGCGCGGCGGCGCAGTCGTGGACGTCCATGCCGAGCATGTGGCCGGTGCCGTGCAGGGTCCAGCGGCGCTGCAGGCCGAGCTCCAGGACGCGCTCGACCGGGCCTTCCAGCAGGCCCCACTCGACGAGCTTCTCGGCGAGCACGTGCTGCGAGGCGTCGTGGAAGTCCCGGAACTTCGCGCCCGGCTTGACGGCGGCGATGCCGGCTTCCTGGGACTCGTACACCGCGTCGTAGATCTTGCGCTGGATGTCGGTGTACGTGCCGCTGATCGGCAGCGTGCGCGTGACGTCGGCGGTGTAGAGGGAGTGCGTCTCCACACCGGCGTCGAGCAGCAGCAGGTCGCCGGAGCGGACGTCGCCGTCGTTGCGGACCCAGTGCAGGGTGCAGGCGTGCGGGCCGGCGGCGCAGATGGAGCCGTAGCCGACGTCGTTGCCCTCGACGCGGGCGCGCAGGAAGAAGGTGCCCTCGATGTAGCGCTCGGAGGTGGCCTCGGCCTTGTCGAGCACCTTCACTACGTCCTCGAAGCCGCGGACGGTGGAGTCGACGGCCTTCTGCAGCTCGCCGATCTCGAAGGCGTCCTTCACGGCGCGAGCCTCGGAGAGATAGACGCGCAGTTCCTCGTCGCGCTCCTTGGTGACCTTGTCGGTCAGGGCGCTCTCGATGACGGAGTCGTGACCGCGGACGTGCCGGACCGGCCCCTCGGCATCGGCCAGCTCCTCGGCGAGCTTGCGCACGTCCTTGGCGGGCAGGCCCAGCAGCTGCTCGGCCTCGGCGAGGGAGTGGCGGCGGCCGACCCACAGCTCGCCGCTGCCGGAGAGCCAGAACTCGCCGTTCTCGCGGTCGGAGCGGGGCAGCAGGTAGACGGTGGCGGTGTGGCCGGTCTCCCCCGCGGGCTCCAGGACGAGGACGCCGTTCTCGGTCTGGTCACCGGTGAGGTAGGCGTACTCGGTCGAGGCGCGGAAGGGGTACTCAGTGTCGTTCGAGCGGGTCTTCAGCCGGCCGGCGGGGACGACGAGGCGTTCGCCGGGGAAGCGCCTGGACAGCGCGGAGCGGCGCGCGGCGGTGTGCGCGGCCTGGGCGATCGGCTCCAGTCCGTGCAGCTCGGTGTCGGCCCAGCCGGTGCGCATGCTCTCGGCGAGCTCTTCGCTGACACCCGGGTACAGCCCGTTCTTGCGCTGCTTGTGCTTCTTCTTGGGCTGCTCTTCTTCCGGGGTCTCCGGGGTGAGCTCGTCAGCCACGTCTTCTCCTCAGTACGACGGACACGGACCGGGTACGGACCTCATCCATCGTATGTGTGAGCGGACGCGCCCCGGCGGCGGGTCGTGTGACAAATGCGCCGAACCGGGTCACCCGGCCCGTGCCGTTCGCACCGTGCCGTTCATGGGCCGCGCCGTCATTCGAACCGCGCCGCGAGCAGCACGATGTCCTCGGAGGCTTCCGCGCGCGAGGCCGCGCAGGCCCCGTCGCCCTCGGGCAGCACCGTCCGCAGGATGTGGTCGCAGATGGCGGCCGGGTCCTCGCGGGCGCTACGGGGGACCCCCGCGGCGGCGGCGTGCAGCCGCGCGTACGCCCGGTCCATCGGGTCCCCGGTGCGCCGGAGCAGGCCGTCCGTGTAGAGCAGCACCGTTTCTCCGGGCGCGGGCTCGATCTCCACGCTCGGCGCCTCCCAGCAGGACAGCATTCCCAGCGGCGCGGAGAGGGTGGTCTCCACGTACTCGGTGCGCCGTTCGCCGATCAGCAGTGGCGGGGTGTGCCCCGCCCCGGCCAGGATGATCTTCCGTCCCGGGCCGCCCGAGCCCCCGACGGGTTCGCAGTAGGCGAAGAGCGCGGTCGCCGAGCGCGCGGGCTCGGTCAGGCGCAGCAGCAGCTCCAGGTCGGACAGGACGGCGACGGGGTCCTCGCCCTCCATGACGGCGTACGCGCGCAGCGAGGCCCGCAGCCGCCCCATCGCGGCGACGGCGCTGGGGCCGGAGCCCGTGACGGAGCCGACGGCCAGCCCGAGGGCGCCCTCCGGCAGCGGCAGCGCGTCGTACCAGTCGCCGCCGCCGTGCGGCCCGGTGTGGTGCCGGGCGGCGAGCTGGACCCCGGAGATCCGGGGGAGCCGGCTGGGCAGCAGTTCCTCGGCGACGGTGGCCAGGCTGGAGCGCGAGCGCTCCACCTCCAGCATCCGGGCCAGGTACTCGGCGGCGTGCCGGACGTACAGCCCGACCAGGTCGCGCTGGCGGTCGCTGGGCTCGGCCTGCTCGTCGTAGAGCCAGACGGCCGCGCCGAGCCGGCCGGTGGCCTCGGCGGTCAGCGGCAGCGCGTAGCTGGCGGCGTAGCCGAGCCGGGCGGCGACCTCCCGGTGGCGGGGGTCGACGGGGGTGGCGTACCCACTGGAGCCGGCGGCCGTGCCGGGTTCGGGGAGCACCTCGGAGCCGCCGTGGGCGTCGGGCAGTCCGTCGAGGATGCGGCCGTACGAGGTGGCGCTGCGCGGCACCGTCTCGATGTGGCCCAGGTCGGCGTGGCCGAGGCCGAGCCCGATCGTGGTGGTGGGACCGAGCCCGTCGGAGGGCTCCAGGACGATCAGGCCGCGCCGCGCGCCGACGAGGGAGGCTCCGGCGCGCAGGAATTCCCGGAGGGAGGCGGTCAGGTCCCTGGCGCGGGCGAGCCGCTCGGTGAGTTCGTGGAGGGTCGTGAGGTCGGAGACCATGCCCGCGAGGCGGTCCTGGATGACCGAGCTCGCGGCGGGGGCCTGCGCCGGGGCGTGGGCCGGGCGTGCGGGTGTGGCCGTGGGCACCGTTGTGGGCGCCACAGTGTGCGGGGACGCTGTGACAGCTGGATCGATTCCAGCCACTTTCGGCAGATGCGGGGCGCTCATGGCGTCCGCCTTTCCAGCTGGTGCGATTCGCCATATAGCATCGCAAACCCCCAGATCATGCTGCGCCGCTATCAATGAATCCACATCTACACGCACACAAGGAGCGATGTCCAGCATTGCCCAGGTGGGAATCCTGGTGTCCGTGGGACGGCAACTCACTGTTCGGTCAGGGCTAGAACTTGGCCGGAAAAAGCGGGAAGCGGACGGTTTTTGCGGTCGACTGGGCGAGTCCGCCAGCCGGTCCGGGTACGTAATCGGTTGCACCCGGGGACAGTTGGGGCAGCCCGGCATCCGTCGGGAACCGCCCGGCACGGCCTGTCGTCCCCATCGACGACAGCCGTCCCACTCGCGGTCCCGGGCCGCGTAGCGCCCTCGCCGGACGTTTCATGGACCCGTAAGAAAACTGCACGAACCGTGTGAACCTGCTTCAGGCGGACAGTGACGCGAAACGTGTACGTGTGGTGAAACACCGCTTACATGGTGTGATGTGGCCCTCGGCGTTCAACGGAAAGGAACGAGCGCTCATGCGCGAGATCCTCGGAAGGCGTCTCCAGCGGCTCCGCAATCGCTTGCAATCCCTGCGTCCCGCCCCGCCGCAGGGCGATGCGCAGGCTCTCCTCGACGCGGCGCTCACCTGCGCCACCACCTGGCGCTGGCCCGTTCTGCCGGGCGTCGGGCGTTCCCACGCCGACAGCGCCCGGTGCGCCTGCCCCGACCCCGACTGCGTCGTGCCCGGCGCGCACCCCTTCGACCCCGGGCTGCTCGCGGCCACCACCGACCCGCGGATGGTGGCCTGGTGGTGGACCAACCGGGCGGCTGCCCCGGTCCTGCTGGCCACCGGCGGGACCGCGCCCTGCGCGGTGAGCCTGCCCGCCGCGGCGGCCGCGCGTGCCGTCGTACGGCTGGACGCGCAGGGGCTGCGGCTCGGTCCGGTCGTGGCCACGCCCACGCGGTGGTCGCTGCTGGTGGCGCCGTACTCGCTGGAGCGGCTCGGCGAACTCCTCTACGCCAAGGACCACGTGCCCTCCTCGCTGCGGTTCCACGGCGAGGGCGGGTACTTGCTGCTGCCGCCCTCCGCCGCGATCGGCGGCGGCCAGGTGCGGTGGGAGCGCGAGCCGTCGGCGACCGGGGACATCTGGCTGCCGGAGGTGGAGGCGGTCGTGGACGCACTGGTGGAGGCGAGCAGCGGGGCGCCCGGCGGCGGCAGCCGGCTCGCGTACTGATGGCTCTTACGTACCCGACGACCCTCACGTACTGACGACCCTCACGCACTGGCAGATCACTCGTACGGGTGCCAGCGAGACGGGTTTCCAAGGGAATTGGGCGCGGGGATCTCCGTGCCCCATTCCCGCGTCGCTATGTTCGGCGAATGAATCTCCGCCTGATCGGTATCGGCGCCGGTGTGCTGATCATCTTGTCGCTCCCGCTGGCCGGAGCGATCGCCGGGCCGGATTTCGCCGGTCAGAGCGATGGGAAGGGCGGCGGTCTGCTCTCCACCTTCGGCCTGAGCCGCTCCTCCGCCGGCTCTCCGGACCCCTCGGGATCCCCGGGCTCTTCCCGCACTTCCGACTCCGTTGGTTCGGGAGGGAGTTCCGGCTCCGGCGGGTCCCGTACGCCGGCATCCGCCGGGGCGCCGGCCGGGGCGCCGGCCGGGGCGTCTGCCCACCAGGCTCCGGCAGAGCAGCCCCGCACGGACGCGCGTTGCGGGCCCGAACTGTCCTCCCCGCAGGGGGTGGAGGCGCAGACCTGCGTCCTGTCCGGTGAGGGCCGGACATGGGGGCGCAGCTACTACCGCAACACCAGCGGTCGCGCGCTGGAAGCGGTGCTCACGGTGATGGGTCCGGCGGGGCGGACGGTGCAGATCCGCTGCGCGGTCGGGGCGGGCGACGAGCCGGGACTGTGCGAGACGCCGGCCGACGCATCGGCGGGGACGCCGGACGGATACTCGGCAGTATCGGAATTTGCAGTTCCGGATGATGAAGGGGCACTGCTGCTGCGGTCCGGGAGCAACTCACCGGTACCGGGTGACCGTTGAGTGTCACCGGAAAAACAAGGGCCCGGTCGCTGGCGACGGGGGATGCACCAGCGACCGGGCTACAAGAACCGTAACAAGAGATCGCGTGTTCGCAAATTCGATCTCTGATATTCGGACACCGATTTGCAGGCGATTAGCGGGAGTTGTGACACTGGTCACCGGTGACAGGCCACCGGTGACCCACCCCAGCGGGCCCGCGAACGGGCCCCGGGGCGCGTGTCAGCTGAGCGTCACCTGGCGGTTGGTGAGACCGCCGCGGGCCCGGCGCTCCTCCGTGGTCAGCGGCGCGTCCGTCGCGAGCGCCGTGGCCAGCCGCTCCGCGAGCTCGGCGGCGGGCTTCTCCACGTCCTCCGCGGTTACCCCGGTGGGCAGGTCCCAGACGGGGACCATCAGGCCGTGCGCACGGAAGGATCCGACGAGCTTGGTGCCCTCGCCGAGCGAGGACGTGCCCGCCGCGTGCAGCCGCGCGAGCGCGTCGAGCAGCTTCTCCTCGGGGTGCGGCATGACCCAGCGCAGGTGGTTCTTGTCCGGGGTCTCGCACCAGTAGGCGGCGTCCACGCCGGTCAGCTTGACGGTCGGGATGGCGGCAGCGTTGGCGCGCTCCAGGGAGGCGGAGATCTCCGGTGAGGCGTTCTGGGCGCTCTCCGTGTCCGGAATCCAGAATTCGAACCCGCTGTGCACAACCGGCTCGAAACCGTCGTCGGCGGACAGGAGATCCTGAAGTCGCGGACCCTCGGCCGGAACCCGGCGGGCGGGGACGACGGTGCCCGGTTCGGCGGCGAGCGCACGCTCCAGGGTGTCGGCCATGTCCCGGGCGAGGTCACCGGTGGTCGAGTCGTTCTGCAGGCCGAGCAGGACGGAGCCGTCCTCGCGGCGCAGTGCCGGCGAGGCCAGCGGGAGTACGGTCACCAGCGTGACGGAGGGGACGCCCTCGGGCAGTCCGCCCTTGAGGGTGAGCGGGACGGTGGCGGCGGGAACGAGCTCGCGCAGCGCGACCCAGTCGCACTCGCCGGGCAGTCCCTCGAACGGGCGGGCCACGTGCTCGGTGACGGCGTGCGCCGCGGCAGCGCCGTGACAGGCCTTGTACCGGCGCCCGGATCCGCAGGGGCAGGGCTCGCGAGCGCCCACCACCGGGATCTCGCCGCTGTTGAGCTGCGGCTTTGCGGACTTCGCGGCGGGGCGCTTCTTGGCCATCGTGGGTGTCTCCCGGTTGCGGCGGTACGGCGTCGGTCTGGGCGCGAGCCTAGCCGTTCGTACCGCCGCGGCCGGTGGGGTGCGGCCGGGAGCACGGTCGGCGTGCGCTCCCGGACGGCCGCCATCTGCCTTCGCGCGGTCGGGAATCGTGATCAGGGATCGGTGATCGGGGATCGATATCGGTGATCGGTGACCAGGGACCGGAGGCCAATGATCGGTGATCGACGACGGACGATCAGGTGTCCAGATCGTCGAAGGCCGTACTGAAGTCGATCGCCGGGGGCGCGACGCGCGTAGCGAAATCCTCGTGCCGGGGCCCACAGGCCACGATCACCCAGACGGTGACCTCGCCCGCCGCTCCGTCCCGGACACCCCAGTCCTGGGCCAGGGCGCTGATGATGTTCAGCCCCCGTCCACCCCGCGCGGTGACCGACGGCTTGGACGGGATCGGGCGGGTGGGCCCGCCGCCGTCCGTGACCTCGACCGTCAGCCGCCCCGCCTTGTCGACGCGCCACGACGCGCGTATCCCACCGTCGCCGATCTCCCGCGAGCCCAGCGGCCTGCCGTGCCGGCAGGCATTGCTGAGAAGTTCGGAAAGGATCAGTACTGCGTCATCCACGATCGATTCGGACACTCCACTGATGCGCAATTGCTCGCGCATCCGGTGTCTCGCCTCGCCCACGCCCGCAGGACCATGGGACACGTCCATGCACGACGACGTGGGCACTTCTTGTGCCACCATCAACGCCACCCCCGGAACCTCCTTAGCCCCACGCATGATCTGGATGCCCCAATGGCCTGGACCGGAAACCGCCGGAGCGGGGCCCTCTGACGCATTCATGGCGACCGAACGCGGAGCGGATGCGCCGGGGCACACCCCGTAACGGGTGGTTCGTGTGGGGCGGGTGCGCAAAACGGGACGTCAGCGCCCCAGCTGTGACAGAACCTGTCGGGGTCTGTTCGTGATGATCGCTTCCACGCCCAGATCAGCGCAGAGCTGAACATCTTCCGGATCGTTCACAGTCCATACGTGTACGGAGTGCCCGGCGGCCTGAAGTTTGCGGATGAAACCCGGATGGCCGCGCACGATTCGCATGCCCGGCCCGGCGATCCTTACCCCGTCCGGCAGCCGCCCGTCCCGCATCCGGGGCGAGATGAACTGCATCAGGTACACGGTCGGGACCGTCGGCGCGGCGGCCCGCATGCGGTGCAGGGAGCGCGCGGAGAAGCTCATCACCCGGACCGGGTGCGGTCCATCGGCGGGTGGGGCGTCCAGTCCGAAGCGCTTGAGGAGGAAGAGGAGGCGGTCCTCCACCTGTCCGGCCCAGCGGGTCGGATGCTTCGTCTCGATCGCCAGCTGCACCGGTCGCCCGGCGTCCGCGACCAGCTCCAGCAGCCGTTCCAGGGTGAGCACGGAGGTCCGCTCGGGGTCCGCGTCCCAGTCGGGGGACTCCTCGCGGTCCTTCCACGAGCCGAAGTCAAGGGCGGCCAGATCGGCGAGCTCCAGGGCGGAGACGGCGCCGCGGCCGTTGGAGGTGCGGTTCACCCGCCGGTCGTGGACCAGCACCAGATGTCCGTCGGCCGTGAGCCGGACATCGCATTCGAGTGCGTCCGCACCGTCCTCGATGGCCTTGCGGTAGGCGGCCAGGGTGTGCTCGGGAGCATCCTCCGAGGCGCCTCGGTGGGCGACGACCTGGATGGGGCGCGGCATTGCGTGGGTCACCGGCTCATGGTGCCACCGAGAGGGCCCAGGATGTCGGGGAGAGTCCGGTGCGTGCTTCTGGGGATGCGCCGGAAATGTCGTAGATAAAGGATGGGGGAGACTCACAGGTCCGGCTTACAGTGCTCTGACGGGTCATGGGAAAGGCTTTGCCCAGGAACTTGTACGGCACGTCGAACGTTCAGCCGGACCGATATCGCCCGTATTTCTGAAGCCGTGTGTGACGAGGAGAGAGCGCTGTGAGCACCGAGAACGAGGGCACCGCGGCCCCGACACCCCCCGCGGCTCCGCCCGTACCCCCGGTGGCCGCGCCATTCGACGCCGCGCCGGCAGCGCACGGTGCGTCGGCGCCCCTGGAGCCGGCGACCCAGCAGCTGCCGCCGACGCCCGGCGCCGAGCCGACCCAGCAGCTCCCCCGGACCCCGGCTGCCGAGCCCGTGGCTCCCGCTCCGGCGTACACCGAGAACCCGGTCCCGCCGGTCACCCCGGCCTACGCCGATGGCCCCGCTCCCGCCCCGCAGGCGACGGGCGCCGAGGGCTGGCCTCCCGCGCCGCCCGCTGCCCCCGCGTACGGGGCCGGCGGCGGTCAGGGCTATGGCGGCTGGGGTGCGCCCCTGGCCGCCGACGGCGCACCGCAGCCCAAGCCGAAGGGCAAGGGCGGCCTGATCGCGGGCGTTCTGGCGGCGGCGCTCCTCGCCGGTGGCGTCGGTGGCGGCGTCGGCTACTGGGCCGCGGACCGCAGTGGCCACGGTTCCGGCTCGACCACGGTCAGCGCCGGCAACACCCCCAAGGACCTCAAGCGGGACTCGGGCTCCGTGGCGGGCCTGGCCGCCGGCGCGCTGCCCAGCGTCGTCACCATCGAGGCCTCGGCCGGCGACGGCGAGGGCGGCACCGGCACCGGCTTCGTCTACGACCAGCAGGGCCACATCCTCACCAACAACCACGTGGTCGCGTCCGCGGCCAACGGTGGCAAGCTCAGCGCGACGTTCTCCGACGGCAAGAAGTACGAGGCCGAGGTCATCGGCCGTGCCCAGGGGTACGACGTCGCCGTGCTCAAGCTCAAGAACCCGCCGTCCGGCCTCAAGCCGCTGCCGCTCGGCGACTCGGACAAGGTCGCCGTCGGCGACTCGACCATCGCGATCGGCGCCCCGTTCGGCCTGTCCAACACGGTCACCACCGGCATCGTCAGCGCCAAGAACCGCCCGGTCGCCTCCGGTGACGGCTCCGGCGGCAAGAACTCGTACATGAGCGCGCTGCAGACGGACGCCTCGATCAACCCGGGCAACTCCGGTGGTCCGCTGCTCGACGGCCGCGGCGCGGTGATCGGCATCAACTCCGCGATCCAGTCGGCGGGCAACGGCGGCTTCGGCGGCGGCCAGGCCGGGTCCATCGGCCTCGGGTTCGCCATCCCGATCAACCAGGCGAAGAACGTAGCCGAGTCGCTGATCAAGACCGGCAAGCCGGTCTACCCGGTGATCTCGGTCTCGGTGGACCTCGCGGCCAAGACCGACGGCGCCAAGATCTCCGACTCGGGCGCATCGGCCAACGAACTGGTCGACCCGAACGGCCCGGCGGGCAAGGCGGGTCTGAAGCCCGGTGACATCATCACCGAGCTCGGCGGCAAGCCGATCGACAGCGGCCCGACCCTCATCAGCGAGATCTGGACGTACAAGCCGGGTGACACGGTGAAGCTGACCTACCTGCGCGGTGGCAAGCCGACCACGGTGGACATCACGCTCGGCTCGCGGGTCGGCGACAAGTAGACACGGCTGGCCTGATGGTGAGGGGCCGTAGGCGCGATTGTGCCTGCGGCCCCTCCCAACGTCCGCTTATGCTTCGTGCGTGTTCGATTCGCGGCACATACGGACGTTCCACGAGGTGGTCGCCTCGGGGTCCTACTCGGCCGCCGCGCGCGTCCTCGGGTACACCCAGCCCGCGATCACCCAGCAGATGAAGGCGCTCGAACGCGCCGTCGGCACCCCGCTGTTCACCCGCGTCGGACGCCGTATGCAGCTCACCGAGGCCGGGGAGTCCATGGCCCGGCACGCCGAGTCCATCCTCGGCAGTCTCTCCGCCGCGGAAGCCCAGCTGAAGGCGTACGCCCGGCTGCGGACCGGCCGCGTCCGGCTGTGCGGCTTCCCCAGCGCCAACGTCACCCTCGTACCGGAAGCCCTGAGCTCCCTGGCCAAGGCACACCCGGGCATCCAGGTCGAGCTGCTGGAGGGCGAGCCCCCGGACTCCCTGCGCCGTCTGGAACGGGGCGAGTGCGACATCACCCTGGCCTTCACCTATCCCGGCCTGCACGAGGAGGTCCCGGAAGAGGTCGCCGAGGTCAGGCTGATGGAGGACCAGCTGACGGTCCTGCTGCCGACCGGTCACCCGCTGGCCCGGAGGCGGGCCGTGCACCTGGCGGACCTCTCCGAGGACCGGTGGATCGCGGGCTGCCCGCGCTGCCGGGCGAACCTCCTGCACGAATGCGCGGGGCTGGGCTTCGTCCCCGACATCCGGTTCGCCACCGATGACAACTTGGTGGTGCAGAGCCTCGTCGCCCAGGGCCTGGGCGTGGCCATGATGCCCGCGCTGGTGCTGCCCTCCCTCTCGCTGAGTAAGGTCTGCGGGCGGGCCCTGCAGCCGGCCGCCCGCCGTCACATCGCCGCGCACGTGTACCGGGACCATCTGCGGGTTCCGGCGACGGCGGTGGTGCTGGAGGCCCTGAAGCAGGCGGCCTCGAATCGGATCGGCTGCTGAACCGCTCCGGCGGGAGGCCGTTCGCCGATCCACTCCGCTGACCCCGCTCAGCCTGCCAATCCATAAGCAGGGCTTGGGATTTCAGCTCAGAACTGTCGTTGGACGTGATGGGTGAGCTCCTCGACGCTCCCCCTATGACCACCACCACGCCGGCCCGCACGACCGCGAGGACGGCCGCCCTCGTCAGTGAGATCCGCACGGTCGTGGACCGGGGGCTGGCCCCCGATCTGACCGCCTATCTGGTTGGTGAACGCCTCGCCCCGCACCTGGGGGCGCCCGGTCTGCTCACCGCCGAGCAGCGTGAGGGGCACCCCGACCGCTACCGGCAGCACGTCCTGCACGCCGAGCCGGACGGCAGCTTCTCCGTCGTGGCCCTGGTGTGGCTGCCGGGTCAGGAGACCGCCATCCACGACCACGTCTCCTGGTGCGTGGCCGGGGTGCACGAGGGCGAGGAGAGCGAGCTCCGCTACCGCCTGGCCCCTGCCACGGCGACCGAGGGCGCCCGTCTGGTGGCGACCGAGCACGTGGTCAACGGGGTTGGCGACGTCTGCGGCTTCGCTCCGCCCGGGGACATCCACAAGGTCCGCAACTCCTGTTCGACGAAGGCGATATCCCTTCACGTCTACGGAGCCGATGTCGTCCGCCTGGGCAGCAGCGTCCGCCGCGTCTACACGCTTCCGACCGACTGATGGCCCTGCTGAACCGCCCGGTGAGTGGGGCGGGATCACTGGGACGAGCCGATGTTTCACGTGAAACATCGTCGTCATGGCCCGGGTTGGGCCTCGCGGCGGCAGGAGTGATCGTCGCCTGGTCGGTGCACCGGCTGGCACCTTGGGCGCCGATGCTGACGGTGTCGGTGGTGCTCGGCATCACGTCGGCGCACCTCCCCGGCCTACGGGGCTTCGTACGGGGCCCCGCGCGCCCGGGTCTCTCCCTGGCCGGGCGGCGCCTGATGCGGATCGGCATCGTCCTGCTGGGCCTGGCGCTGGGTCTGGACCAGGTGCTCCGGCTGGGCTGGGCCACGGTGGCGATGGTTGCCGCGGTGGTGGCGGCCACCTTCTTCGGCACCCTCTGGCTCGGTCGCAGGCTAGGACTCCCCGGTGACCAACCCCTACTGATCGCCACCGGGTACTCGATCTGCGGGGCCTCGGCCATCGGCGCAGTCAGCCAGGTGTCCGGCAGCGACGAGGAGGACGTCGCCTCCTCGGTGGCCCTGGTCACCCTCTGCGGCACCCTGGCCATTGCCGTACTCCCGCTGCTCCAGGCGCCGTTGGGACTCTCCGATCCGGACTTCGGCCGCTGGGTGGGCGCGAGCGTCCACGACGTCGGCCAGGTGGTGGCGACGGCCCAGACGGCCGGCCCCGGTGCGCTCGGCGACGCGGTACTGGTCAAGCTGATGCGTGTGGCGATGCTGGCACCGCTGGTGGCGGCGGTGGCCTTCTCGGCGCGGGCCCGCAAGCGCGGGGTGCGCACGCCCTCGGGCCGCCGGCCCGCTCCGGTGCCGCTGTTCGTCGCCGGGTTCCTCGCGGCGGCCGCGCTGCGCGCCACCGGAGTGCTGCCCGACGTAGCGCTGGAAGGGGCGCACACCGCCCAGGAACTACTGCTGGCGGCCGCGCTGTTCGGCCTGGGCAGCGCGGTTCACCTGCCCACCCTGTCCCGCACCGGCGGCCGGGCCGCACTCCTCGGGCTCGCGGCCTGGCTGGTGGTGGCCGGGGTCTCGTACGCGGGCGTCCTCCTCACCAGCTAGCCGGAGTTGGCCATTTCCTGGCCGGAACCGACCGAACGTTCCGACTGGTGCCTGACATCTCGTCCCCGGCGTGCCACTCTGCCCCGGATCCGCACCGACAACTCTTCATCCGGGCACGGCAGAAGGAGTCATGCGTGAATCGTCATCGGACAGCCATACCGGTCTTACTCGCGGCGGGGGCCCTGCTCGTGGGCGCCCTGACGGCGGCATCCCCCTCGGTCGCGGCGGAGCGTCCCGCCCAGGGCTTCTGGTCGGCCGAGCGGATGCGGGCCGCCACCCCGCTCGACATCACGGCCGCCCCGGGCGCCGCCGCCCGCACGGCACCCAGCACCACCCTCCGCCCCACGACGATCACCCCGACGGCGCCGGTCGCCCCGGCGGCCGCACCCACGGCATTCCCGCAGCCGGGCGGCCCCTGGACGACGGGCGGCGCGGTGGTCAAAACCTCGGGCCGCGTCTTCTTCACCTTCGACGGGAGGAACGCCTCCTGCTCCGGTGACTCGATCACCAGCGCCAACGGCAGCACGGTGATCACCGCCGGCCACTGCGTGAAGTACCAGGGCGCCTGGCACACCAATTGGATCTTCGTCCCCGGGTACGAGAACGGGAACGCGCCCTACGGGCAGTGGGCGGCCACCAAGACCTTCGCGACCGACCAGTGGGTGGCGAGCGAGGACATGAACATGGACGTCGGCCTCGCGGTCGTGGCTCCGCTGAACGGCCGCACGCTCAGCCAGACCGTCGGCGCGCAGGGCATCGTCTTCAACGGTGGCTACAACAAGAAGATGTACGCCTTCGGCTTCCCGGCGGCGGCCCCGTACGACGGCACCAGGCTCGTCTACTGCAGCGGCAACACCGGCAAGGACTTCCTGCTGACCAAGGACCACAGCCTGCCGTGCAACATGACCGGTGGGTCCAGCGGCGGCCCCTGGTTCCAGGACTTCAACGAGGCGACGGGTCTGGGCACGCAGGTCTCGGTGAACAGCTTCGGCTACAACTTCCTGCCGAACCGGATGTTCGGCCCGTACTTCGGCAATGAGGCGAAGGCCGCCTACGACAAGGCCCAGACGGCCTGACCCACCTGGAATCCCCAGCGCCACTCACCCCCACCGCCCGGTACTCTGTACCCGCCAGGTGGGTTGCCCGAGCGGCCTAAGGGAACGGTCTTGAAAACCGTCGTGGCGCGAGTCACCGTGGGTTCAAATCCCACACCCACCGCAGTGGGCCGGGCTGAGGCCCGGCTCGGAAGGGGTGTCACCGATCAGGTGGCACCCCTTCCGCATTCGGCGTCGGGCACGGCGTCCCTCCGGTGGAGCCGGCCGGGTCAGTAGTCCTGGAGGGTGATCGAGTTCGCGGCCTTCTGGATCGGCTCCATGACCTTGGCCATCATCCGCTCCTTGCCGGGCAGGCGGCCCAGGACGGAGAGGATGGCCAGCCGGATCGAGATCTGGCGCTTGGTCCGCATGACCATGTGCTTGATGTTCGAGGGGCCGAGCTTCCGGTTCTGCTCCGCGAAGTGGCGCATCTCGTGCTCGTAGCCCGCGAAGCCGGTCGGGTGGTCGCCGCCGGCTGCGGCGAGCTCCCCCGCGAGGACGTACGCGCCGACCAGGGCCAGGCCCGTGCTCGGCCCGGAGGCGGGCGAGGCGCAGTACGCGGAGTCGCCGACCAGGGCTGTGCGGCCCTTGGACCTCCCAGGACCCACCTGCGTACGCGTCCGCCAGCAGCTTCCTCTGCTGCGAGAGGCCGTGGCGGTCGTACTCCAGCGGGCCCCAGGCGAAGAGGAACATCGCTTTCGCGCCGGTGTTTTTGGCCGTGCTGCAGGTCAGGGCCGTGCGCAGGGCCGTCCAGCGTCGCCACCCGCTTGCCCGCCACGGTGACGATGGAGCCGCCCTGGACGTCGGCCCGCTGGGCGCGGACGGAGTCGAGGGACCCGGCACGGGCGACCACGTCTAGCGCGGCACCCCGGAATGTCAACGTCCGGCCAGAGATGGGTAGATGGGGATCTTCCGGCAGGCGCTCGACCAGGCCGAGGCCGCTGATTCCGCGGGCGCGAATCGTGTGATTAGCCCCTTTGAGTGGTGTTTGTCGGAAGATCGGCGCGGGGCGTCGCGGCGCTCCGGTTGCGCTCGCATCATGACGAATGTATTCAGATCCGCCCGTCGGAACATTCACGGAACGAGGGAACCGTCATGGCTCACCGCAGCACCATCACGTCGATCTGGACCACCGTCCTCGCAGCGCTCGTGGCCCTCTTCGCCTCCCTCGGTTTCGGTGGCAAGGCCTCCCCGGCCGCCGCCGCCCCGCTCTCCTCCCCCGCCGCCGTCCCCGCGGCCGGCACCGCGGCGCACCGGCCGGCCCTCATGGCCCGGCGGACCTGGCGGGCGATGATGCGGGGTGGCTCGCTCCCGCCCACCATCAAGCAGCGGATCCGCGCCGAGGCCCACGGCAAGACCCCGTCCGTCCGCCGCTCGACCACCGCCCTCGCCGCCGGCTCCGCCTCCGCCGCCCATGACGAGCCCGGCGTCGACGACAGTGTCCGTACGGCCGCGATCACCGCGGCGGTCCGTGTCGGAGCCGCTCGCCGGGGGCTGGCGCTCGCCGCGTAGCCGGGACCGCCGTACGGGATACGGGCGGACAGCCGCGGCACACGGCACGCGGAACGCAGGAGACGCGGTCGGTCAGCAAGCAGGAGAAGGCAGTCGGTACGCAGGAGACGGCACGCGACGAGCAGCAGGCGGCGGGCCGTAGGTGTCAGGCGGAAGCGGCAGGCAGAAGCGGCAGGCAGCAAGCGGCGGGCCGTAGTCGGCAAGCAGTGGTCAGCAAGCGGTAGGCAGTAGGCGATAGGCGCGGCAGGCTGTGCGCGCCACGTACGAGTGAGTCAGCAGGCGTTGGAGCCCGGTCGGTCGGTGTGAGCAGGCCGCGACCGCGGATCGCGCCGTGAGGGTGCCCCGGAGCGGGGCGCAGCGGGAATGCCCCGGCGGACGCCGGGGGCGCTCAGGGGGCGTGAAGCTTGGCAGGGCAGGGTCGCAGGCCCGGGAGACGGTGGGGTTCCCGGACGGCGCGGCCCTTTTCGGCATGCCCGGGGTGCGGTGGTTTGGCGGAACGCTTCGCCCCTTGCGCGGCGGGGGTTTCAGTGGTTCTCGTGGCCCTGACCTGGGACGCCGGGGGCGTGAATGAGGTTTATCCGATGTTGGTCATGCTTGCGGGGGAATCGGGGACTCCGGGGTGGTTCGCCGGGGATTCGGTGGGCAACTCTGGTGTCGCGACGTCGTCACCACACGGAACGACTGAGGCGGTCGGCCAACTGCCTTGGAGTAAACCCCACTTCGGTTTTCTGGAGGATTCAGACATGGCAAGCATCCGTACCGCCCGCGTCATCGCCGCCGTCGCCGCTCTCCCCCTCGCCGTCGCCCTCTTCGGCGGTGTGGCGTCGGCCGACAACGGCTCCTTCGCGAATGACGGATCGAATGCGAGCGTCGCCAGCATCATCGGCAGCGGCGTGGGTGGTAACAACCACGGCAACTCCTCCACCTCGCAGCAGGTGGCCACCGGATCCGGCGCGTCCAACCAGAACAACACCGCGCAGGTCAACGGCTCGGCCTTCACTGCGATCGAGCAGCACAACTCCACTGTCGCGGTGAACTTCTACCCCTGGTGGTAGATGCGGCCTGAGCCGCGCTGACTGTTGAGGGCGCCTGTGCGACCGGACCGGCTGGGGTCCGGTAGCGCGGGCGCCCTCGGGCGTTCCGCGCCGTAGGCCCGACCCCCGCCGCCGCTCCGGCCTTGACATCCACGTGGAATCTGACGGACAGTCAGGTTCACTCGATGATGTGATGCCGGGAGGCCAGCGCCGTGCACCTCGCCCCGACCGAAGGCCAGTTGCGGCTCCGCGCCGAACTGCGGGAGTACTTCGGAAACCTGCTGCCGGACGGGGTGCCCGAGGACCCCGCCGAGCAGCGTGCTCTACTGCGCCGGATAGGCGCCGACGGACTCCTGGGCCTTGGCTGGCCCGTCGAGTACGGCGGCCAGGGACGCGGTCCCGACGAACAGTTCGTGTTCTTCGACGAGGCCTACCGGGCCGGGGCCCCCGTCTCCATGGTCACCCTCAACACCGTCGGCCCGACCCTGATGAAGTACGGGACGCAGGAGCAGAAGGACTACTTCCTGCCCCGGATCCTCAAGGGCGAGATCGTCTTCGCCATCGGCTACTCCGAGCCCGAGGCCGGCACCGACCTCGCCTCCCTGCGGACGAGGGCCGTACGAGTCGCCCGCGAGACCGGCGGTGAGACCGGCGGCAAGACCGGCTGCAAGACCGGTCTCGAGGCCGGCGCCGCCACCGCGACTGCCACGGCCGCCGCGCCCGACGGCACGGACGGTCCCGGGGACTGGCTGATCGACGGGCAGAAGATCTTCACCTCCAACGCCCAGAACGCCGACTGGATCTGGCTCGCCTGCCGCACCGACCCGGAGGCCCCCAAGCACAAGGGCATCTCGATCATCCTGGTGCCCACCGACGATCCCGGCTTCGCCTGGACCCCGATCGACACCGTCGGCGGCCTGACCACGACCGCCACGTACTACGACTCCATCCGCGTGCCCGCCGGCAACCTCGTCGGCCCCGAGCACGGCGGCTGGGGCCTGATCACCAACCAGCTCAACCACGAACGCGTCGCCCTCGCCGCCATCGGCATGCAGGCCGAGGACTTCTACCAGGGAGCCCTCGACCACGCCCGCACTCCCGACCCGGTCACCGGCGAGCGCCCCGCCGACCAGCCCTGGGTGCGGGCGCGGCTAGCCGAGGCACACGCGCGCCTCGCCGCAGTACGCCTCCTCAACTGGCGCCTCGTCCAGGACGTCGGCGCCGGCACCCTGGCCCCGGGCGACGCGAGCGGCGTGAAGTTCCTGGGCACCGAGTCCACCGTCGAGGTGTACCGGATCTGCCAGGAAGTGGTGGGTGAGGAGGCTCTGGTCCGGGGATCCGGGCCCGGGTTCTTCGCGGGCGGCGAGCTGGAGCGGATGAACCGGGCCGCCCAGATCAACACCTTCGGGGGCGGCGTCAGCGAGGTCCAACGGGAGATCGTCGCCATGATGCGGCTCGGCATGAAGGGGAGGAAGCGATGACCGCCACGGCCGACAGGGGCGAAACCGGAGCTGCAGCGGAGCCCGGGGCAGAGGCCGGGACGGACGCCGGGGCGGAGGCCGAAGCCGTTCGCTTTCACGAGCTGCTCAAGGCCTTCGAAGGCCAGCCGGCCGCCACCGCCGCACAGGGCAAGGACGCGGTCAACGAGCCGATGATCCGCCACTGGTGCGAGGCGATGGGCGATACCAACCCGGCCTACACCGGACTGGATCCCATCGCCCCGCCCACCATGCTCCAGGCCTGGACGATGGGCGGTCTCTCCGGGCACGGCGACCGCTCCTCGGCCTACGACGACCTCCTCGCCCTGCTCGACGGAGCCGGCTGCACCTCCGTGGTCGCCACCGACTGCGAGCAGGAGTACCTGCGGCCGCTGCGCCCCGGCGACGCGATCACCTTCGACGCCCTCATCGAGTCGGTGTCGGCGCGGAAGACCACCAAGCTGGGCACCGGCCACTTCGTGACCACCCGCATGGACGTCCACGCGAACGGCGAACTCGCCGGGACCCACCGATTCCGGATCCTCAAGTACCTCCCCGCGGCGAGGAAACCCTCCAAGCCCGCGGAACCCGCCCGGCCCGCGAAACCCGCCCAGCCCGCCCGGCGCCCCCGCCCCGTGATCAACCGCGACAACCAGGGCTTCTGGGACGGCGTGCGCGAGCACAGGCTGCTGATCCAGCGCTGCACCGCCTGCGCGACGCTCCGCTTCCCCTGGCTCCCCGGCTGCAACGCCTGCGCGAGCCCGGACTGGGACACCGTCGAGGCGTCCGGCGACGGCACGGTCTTCAGCTACGTCGTCATGCACCACCCGGCCTTCCCGGCCTTCGCCCCGCCCTACGCGGTGGCCCTGGTCGAGCTCGCCGAGGGCGTCCGCATGGTCAGCAACATCACCGGGGTCCCGTACGACAAGGTCCGCATCGGACTGCCGGTGCGACTGGAGTTCCTGCGCGTGGACGAGGAACTGGAACTGCCCGTCTTCCGGGGGAGTGAGGGCTGATGGACTTCCACCCCACCGAGGAACAGGCCGCCGCGGCCGGCCTCGCCGCCCAGATCTTCCGGGACCTCGCCACCCACGACCGCCTCGCCGCCGCCGGCACCGGCTCCGACGCCGAACTGTGGAAGGCCCTCACCGCCGCCGGACTGACCGCCGCCGTCGAGGACGTCGGCCTGCTCGGGCTGGTGCTCCTGCTGGAGGAACAGGGCCGTACGACCGCCCAGGTCCCGTACGCCGCCACGTGCGTGTACGGGATCCTCGCCCTGGCCCGGCACGGCAGCGCCGAGCAGCGCGCCAGACTGCTGCCGGCGCTGGGCTCGGGCGACGCGGTGGCCACGGGAGCCTTCCCGGACCGCGGCCGGATCACCGCCTCGCCGGACGGCCGCCTGACCGGCGTGGCACCCGCGGTGCCCTGGCTGCGCGAGGCCACGCACGTGCTCGTGCCGGACGCGGCGGGAGCGCTGTGGCTCGTACGGACGGACGCGCCCGGAGTGCGCACCCCGGCGGTGGAGACCACCGCGCCCTGGTCGGCCGGGAGCCTGACGCTGACCGGCGCCGAGGCGGAACGGGTCGGCGCGGAGGGCACCTACGCGGACGTGCTGGCCATCGCCCGGACGGCCTTCGCGGGTCTCCAGGCGGGCGTCTGCGCGGGCTCGCTGGCCCGCGCCGTGGAGTACACCTCCACCCGCGAGCAGTTCGGCCGGCCGCTCTCCACGAACCAGGGGGTCATGCTGCGCGCGGCCGACGCGTACATGGACACCGAGGCGATACGGGTCACCACCTACGAGGCGGCCTGGCGCGTCGACGAGGGGTTCCCGGTCGGCGAGCACGCCCTGACGGCAGCCTGGTGGGCCTCGGAAGCGGGAAAGCGGGTCGTCCACGCGGGCCAGCACCTGCACGGCGGGATGGGCGCTGACCTCGACCACCCCGTCCACCGGCACTTCCTGTGGGGGCGCCAGCTCGACGCGTACCTGGGCTGCGGCAGTGAACTGCTGGCCGAGCTGGGCGCGCTCCTGTCCGAAGACGCGCCCGAGGGGGACGACGCATGAACATCGGCGACACGCTGGCGCCGCTGGAGATACCGGTGAGCCGCACGCTGATCGTCTCGGGGGCGATCGCCTCCCGGGACTACCAGGACGTGCACCACGACGCGGAGCTCGCCCGGGCGAAGGGCTCCCCGGACATCTTCATGAACATCCTGACGACCAACGGGCTGGTCGGCCGGTACATCACCGACCGCCTCGGCCCGGGCGCGGTCCTGCGCAAGGTCGCGATCCGCCTCGGCGCGCCCAACTACCCCGGCGACACCATGACGCTCACCGGCACCGTCACCGCCCTCGCCGGAAACACCGCCGAGATCCGCGTGGTCGGCGCCAACGGCATCGGCCACCACGTCACGGGCACCGTCACCGTCACGCTGGACACCGCACCGGAGAGCTCGGGCTCCGGCACCGTGCCCGACACCACCCCCGACAGCCCGGAGGGCACGCCATGAGCGTCCGTACCCGTGACGAGCTCGGCTCCCGCGCCGCCATCGCCGGCATCGGCGCGACCGAGTTCTCCAAGGACTCGGGCCGCAGCGAGCTCAAGCTGGCGGTCGAGGCCGTGCACGCGGCCCTCGACGACGCCGGGCTCACCCCCGCCGACGTCGACGGCATGGTCACCTTCACGATGGACACCAGTCCCGAGATCACCGTCGCCCAGGCGGCCGGCATCGGGGACCTCTCCTTCTTCTCCCGCATCCACTACGGCGGCGGCGCCGCCTGCGCCACCGTCCAGCAGGCCGCCCTCGCCGTCGCCACCGGGGTCGCGGAGGTCGTGGTCTGCTACCGCGCCTTCAACGAGCGCTCCGGCCGCCGCTTCGGCTCCGGCGTCCAGCAGCGCGAACCCTCGGCGGAGGGCGCGGCACTCGGCTGGTCGCTGCCGTGGGGCCTGCTCACCCCGGCCTCCTGGGTGGCCATGACCGCCCAGCGCTACCTGCACACCTACAACCTGACCCCGGAGGCCTTCGGCCACGTCGCGGTCACCGACCGTCGGCACGCCGCGAACAATCCGGCCGCCTACTTCTACGGCAAGCCCATCACCCTGGCCGAGCACGCCGCGTCGCGCTGGATCGTCGAGCCGCTGCGTCTCCTGGACTGCTGCCAGGAGACGGACGGTGGCCAGGCCATCGTCGTCACCACCGCCGAGCGGGCCCGCGACCTGCGGCAGAAGCCCGCCCTGATCACGGCGGCCGCCCAGGGCGCGGGCCGCCGCCAGGAGGCCATGACCTCCTTCTACCGCGACGGCCTCGCCGGGCTGCCGGAGATGGACGTGGTCGCCCGCCAGCTGTGGAGGACCAGCGGACTGCGCCCCTCGGACATCGACGTCGGCATCCTCTACGACCACTTCACGCCGTTCGTGCTGATGCAGCTGGAGGAGTTCGGCTTCTGCGCGCCGGGGGAGGCGGCCGATTTCGTCGCCGCGGACGCGCTGCCGCTGAACACCCACGGCGGCCAGCTCGGGGAGGCGTACCTGCACGGCATGAACGGCATCGCCGAGGCCGTCCGCCAGCTGCGCGGAACCTCCGTCAACCAGGTCCCGGGCGCTGCGCACGCCCTGGTCACAGCCGGTACCGGGGTCCCGACCTCAGGTCTGGTCCTCGGCGCGGACGGCTGACGCACCGGTGAGGGGAAGCCCCGCCTCCTCCACCTTCAGGAGGTGGGGCGAGCCCCACCCCTACAACCTGAGGGGGATCCCTCTTCGGGACTTGCGGCCGATCCCACGGGGCCGCGCCGCTCCTAGCGTGGAGCCATGACCACGCCTGTGTGCACGCTCGCCTCGAATCCGACGCCGTACCCGTCGTTCTCGGCGTTCGTCCGGACCCGCGGCACGGTCCTGATGCGGACCGCGCGCTCGCTCACCGCCAACCCCTGCGACGCCGAGGACCTCCTCCAGACCGCCCTGACCAAGACCTACGTCGCGTGGGACCGCATAGAGGACCACCGCGCCCTGGACGGCTATGTCCGCCGGGCCCTGGTCAACACGCGCACCAGCCAGTGGCGCAAGCGCAAGGTCGACGAGTTCGCCTGCGACGAGCTCCCCGAGGCCGACGAGCCACCGGCCGCCGACCCCGCCGAGGCACAGGCGCTGCGCGACGCGATGTGGCGTGCGGTGACCCGGCTGCCCGACCGGCAGCGGGCGATGGTCGTCCTGCGCTACTACGAGGACATGAGTGAGGCCCAGACCGCCGAGCTGCTCGGCGTCTCCGTCGGTACCGTCAAGAGCGCCGTCTCCCGGGCGCTGGGCAAGCTCCGCGAGGACCCGGAACTGACCCCGGTCCGCTGAGCCGGGTGCCCTCCGAGCGATGTTTCACGTGAAACATCGAGAGGTTTTCTCCCGCGGTTTCTACCGCTGGGTAGTGACATGCCGACCGGTACGTGCGCAGAATCGGCAGCATCCGTAGCCGCCGCAGCGCCGCAGCGCTCACCGGGAGGACGCTTTGCTGAGCACCATGCAGGACGTACCACTCCTCGTCACCCGCATACTGCAGCACGGGATGACGATCCACGGGAAGTCCCAGGTCACGACCTGGACCGGGGAGGCCGAGCCGCACCGCCGGAGCTTCGCCGAGATAGGCCTCCGCGCCACCCGCCTGGCCAACGCACTGCGCGACGAGCTCGGGGTGCAGCAGGACGACCGTGTCGCCACCCTCATGTGGAACAACGCCGAGCACGTCGAGGCGTACTTCGCGATCCCCTCCATGGGCGCTGTCCTGCACACACTGAACCTCCGGCTCCCTCCCGAGCAGCTGGTCTTCGTCGTCAACCACGCCGCCGACCGGGTCGTCCTGGTCAACGGCACCCTGCTGCCGCTGCTCGTCCCGCTGCTGCCGCACCTGCCCACGATCGAGCACGTAGTGGTCGCGGGCATCGGTGACCGCTCCGCGCTGGCCGGCCTGGACGTACGCGTGCACGAGTACGAGGAGCTCCTGGCGGGCCGCCCGGACACCTACGCCTGGCCCGAGCTGGACGAACGCCAGGCCGCGGCCATGTGCTACACCTCCGGAACCACCGGAGACCCCAAGGGCGTCATCTACTCCCACCGCTCGATCTACCTGCACTCCATGCAGGTCAACATGACCGAGTCGATGGGCCTGACCGACAAGGACACCAGCCTCGTCGTCGTCCCGCAGTTCCACGTCAACGCCTGGGGCCTGCCGCACGCCACCTTCATGACCGGCATCAACATGCTGATGCCGGACCGCTTCCTGCAGCCCGCCCCGCTCGCCGAGATGATCGAGCGGGAGAGGCCCTCGCACGCCGCCGCCGTCCCCACCATCTGGCAGGGACTGCTCGCCGAGGTCACCGCTAACCCGCGCGACATCAGCTCGATGAAGCAGGTCACCATCGGCGGCTCCGCCTGTCCGCCCTCCCTCATGGAGGCGTACGACAAGCTGGGCGTCCGGGTCTGCCATGCCTGGGGCATGACCGAGACCTCCCCGCTGGGCACCATGGCGCACCCGCCGGCCGGGCTGAGCGCCGAGGAGGAGTGGCCGTACCGCCTCACCCAGGGCCGGTTCCCGGCGGGCGTCGAGCCGCGCCTGGTCGGCCCGGCGGGCGAGGTGCTGCCCTGGGACGGCGAGTCGGCGGGTGAGCTCGAGGTTCGCGGCGGCTGGATCGCGGGCGCCTACTACAACGGCGTGTCCGGCGAACCGCTGCGGCCCGAGGACAAGTTCAGCGCGGACGGTTGGCTCAAGACCGGCGACGTCGGCGTGATCAGCCCCGACGGCTACCTCACCCTCACCGACCGGGCCAAGGACGTCATCAAGTCGGGCGGCGAGTGGATCTCCAGCGTGGAGCTGGAGAACGCGCTGATGGCCCACCCCGAGGTCGCCGAGGCGGCTGTCGTCGCCGTCCCCGACGACAAGTGGGGAGAGCGCCCGCTGGCCACCGTCGTCCTCAAGGAGGGTGCCACCGTGGACTACGCGGGACTGCGCGCCTTCCTCGGCCAGTCGATCGCCAAGTGGCAGCTGCCCGAGCGCTGGGCGTTCATCGACGCGGTGCCGAAGACGAGCGTCGGCAAGTTCGACAAGAAGGTGATCCGCAAGCAGTACGCGGAGGACACCCTCGACGTCACGAAGCTCGACTGACTTCCGCGGTGGCTCGCAGCGGCTACTGGTTCCGCGTGAGCCAGGGCCGCAGCAGCTTGCTGACCGCCGGCATGGCCGCGTAGGTCATCAGGGTGCTGAAGACGACGGCGAAGGCGGCCGTCCGCAGCACGAAGTGCAGGTTCACGAGGTACGGCCCGAGCACCGCGTTGCCCGCGAGCGAGATCGGGAAGATGGCCAGCCCCGAGCTGATCGCCATCTTCCACCGCGGCGGCGCGGGCCGGGCCGTACCCGGCTTCGCGAACCAGGTCTCCATGCCGTGCAGTTCGCGCCGGGCTATCTCGCTGTGGTGGTGGCCCAGGCAGTTCGAGAACCACGCGGCCCGCTCGGCGGAGTCCTGCCACCGCTGGAAGGCCGCCTGGTTGCGGAACCGGTGCACCAGGAACCACGGCCCGCCCTCCACGGCCGGGCGGAACAGCCCATACCCGAGGTGGTCGGGGAAGGCCGAGGCAGTCTCCAGGATCCCGTGGGCCCAGGCCTCGAAGTTCTCCTCGTGGCCAGGATCCACCTGCCGGGCTATGAGCAGGCTGACCTCCCCGTTGTCGGCGGGGACGGTCTGCTCGCTCGTGTCGGTGATGGCCATGCGGCCAGGATGACTAGTTGGTGCCGATCTTGGCCAGTAGGTCCACGATGCGGCCCTGCACGTCGGCCGTGGTGGACCGCTCCGCGAGGAACAGCACGCTCTCGCCCGAGGCCAGCCGCGGCAGTTCGGCCTCGTCGATCCCGGTGGCCGTGTAGACGACCAGCGGGGTGTGGTTCAGCGCTCCGTTGGCACGGAGCCAGTCCACGATCCCGGCCCGGCGGCGGCGTACCTGCATCAGGTCCATCACCACCAGGTTCGGCCGCATCCGCGACGCCAGCTCCACCGCGTCCGTATCGGCGTCGGCCCGCGCGACCTGCATGCCGCGCCGCTCCAGGGCGGCGGTCAGGGCGGTCGCGATCTCGTCGTGCTCCTCGATCAGCAGGACCCGGGAAGGGTGCTGCTCGCTGTCGCGCGGCGCGAGCGCCTTGAGCAGGACGGCCGGATCGGCGCCGTACGCGGCTTCGCGCGTGGCGTGCCCCAGCCCGGCCGTCACCAGTACGGGGACCTCGGCGGCCACCGCGGCCTGGCGCAGGGACTGCAGGGCGGTCCGGGTGATCGGCCCGGTCAGCGGGTCCACGAACAGCGCGGCGGGGAACGCGGCGATCTGTGCGTCGACCTCCTCGCGGGAGTGGACGATCACCGGGCGGTAGCCGCGGTCGCTGAGGGCCGCCTGGGTCTGCGCGTCGGGGGCGGGCCACACCAGGAGCCGGCGCGGGTTGTCCAGCGGCTCCGGCGGCAGCTCGTCGTCCACGGGACGCGGCACGGTCCGGTTGACCACCTCGACGGCGCCACCGGGGCCGTCCAGCGGCTCGGGGCCCTCGTCGGAGCCCGCTTCGGGGGCTCCTATGGCGAAGGCGCGGCCCTGGGGCGCGGGCTCCGCGAGCCGGCGGCGCCGGCCGGAGCCGTTGGTGTCGGTGGTGTCGGTGGAGATGCCCCGGCCGAGGGTCCCCAGCGCCCGGACGCTGATCGGCGCTCCGGCGCCCTCCGCCGGGGTGTCCTGCGGCTGGCGCGCCCCGGGCAGGGCGATCTGACCAGAGGTGTCCTCGTCCTCGGGGGCGGTACGGGCCGCCGGAACGGGCCAGGCCGGGGTGGCGGGCAGCGCGTGCCGCCGCCCGGTCGGATGCGTCTCGGAGGCTACGGAGCCCTGCGCGCCCCCGCCCGGCCGCCCGGCACCGGCTTCGGGGTCGGCGAGGGGCGCACCCAGCACCCGGCGCCCGCGCCGCCCGCCCGCGGCTTCGGAGTCGACCTCGGCGGGAGTGCCGGCGGAACCGGCCATGACGGAGGCCTGCGGGGGCTGCGCGGCCGCGGTCGGCCCCGGGGGCAGTGCGAAGCCGCCCTCAGGGGCGACGGGCCGTGTCGCGGCGGGAGCCGCGAGCCCGGTCGCCGGCACCGGGCCACCGGGCTGCGCCGGTCCCGCGGTGCCGAGTGCGCGCCTCCGCCCGGCGGGATGCTCGGTCAGCGGCACGGGGGGCACGGCGACGGGGGGCACGGCGACGGGGAGCACGGGGGCCGGGGGCACCGGCATGGGACCCACCGGCATGGGCGGCAGCGCGGGCAGCGCGGTCCCCTGCGGGGGCACGGGCCGCCCGGGGCCGCCCTGGCCGCCGCCGTCGTCGGTGTCCCCGCTGTTACTGCCGTCGCCGTTCTGACCGCGGCGCCGCCCGGTGCCGCTTCCTCCCAGGCCCGCCGGGTTCACCGGGGACTGGGCGAGCGCCGCGGGAGCGCCGTCGCCGGGCCGCTGCCCGGCGACGGCCAGGGCCTCGCCGCCGCGGCGGCGCCCGGACGGCAGCGCGAGCGCGCCCCCGTCGTCGGCGGCCGGGCCCGCACCCTTCGCCGTGCCGTCGGAGCCCTGCCCGGAGCTGGGCCCGGAGCCCTGGTCGGAGTCGTCGAGGAACGCGTCCACGCCGCGCCGGGCCCGCCGGCCACCGGAGACCTGCCCCGGGCCGCCCTCGGCCCCGGGCTCCGCCGGGGGAGCCGGCTCGGGCTCCGGCAGGGTGACCGTCCCGGCTCCCGCGCCCAGCGGCAGCTCCAGCACGTAGGCCCCACCGGGCGCGCCCGGTACCTCCACCGTCTGCAGCACACCGCCGTGCGCGGCCACGATGCCCCGCACGATCGGCTCGTGCACCGGGTTGCCGCCCTCGTACGGCCCGCGCACCTCGATCCGTACGACCTCGCCGCGCTGCGCGGCGGCGACCACGATCGTCGAGTCCATGTACCCGCTGCCCTGGCGGGTCTTGCCGGTGGCGTCCACCCCGGCGACGTCCGCGACCAGGTGGGCGAGGGCGGTCGCGATCCGCTCCGCGTCCACCTCCGCCTCGATGGTGGGGGCGTGCACGGCGAACTGCGCGCGTCCGGGGCCGATCAGCTCCACGGCGCCGTCGACGCCGGCCGCGACGACCCCGTCGATCAGCACCTTCTTCTTGCGGAGCTTGTCGCTCCCCGCGTCGAGGCGCTGGAAACCGAGCACGTTGTCGACCAGCGTGGTCATGCGGGAGTAGCCGGCGGCCAGGTGGTGCAGGAGCTGGTTGGCCTCGGGCCACAGCTGTCCCGCGTCGTCGGCGGCCAGCGTGGCCAGCTCCCCGCGCAGCTCCTCCAGCGGTCCGCGCAGCGAGTCGCCGAGTACGGACAGCAGCTGGGCGTGGCGTGCGGCCAGCGCGTCGTAGGAGCGCCGGTCCGTGAAGGTCATGACGGCGCCGACGAGCTGCTCCCCGTCCCGGACGGGCGAGGTGGTCAGGTCCACGGCGACCGGCTGCCCGGCCTTGTTCCACAGCACCTGGCCGCGGACCCGGTGCTTGCGTCCGCTGCGCAGGGTGTCGGCGAGCGGGGACTCCTCGAAGGGGAACGGCGAACCGTCGGCGCGCGAGTGCTGGACCAGTCCGTGCAGTTCGCGGTTGCCGAGGTCGGTGGCGCGGTAGCCGAGGATCTGGGCGGCGGCCGGATTGACCAGCACGACCCGGCCGTCGGTGTCCGTGCCGACGACGCCCTCGGCGGCGGCCCGCAGGATCATCTCGGTCTGGCGCTGGGAGCGGGCCAGCTCGGCCTCGGTGTCCACCGTCTGCGAGAGGTCCCGCACGACGAGCATCAGCAGCTCGTCACCGGTGTACGAGGGCTGCGGCTCGCGGTAGGCGTCACGGCCGTCCAGATGGGCGGCGGTGACCTCCACGGGGAACTCGCTGCCGTCGGTGCGGCGCGCGACCATCCGCTTGGGACGGGCACGGCCGCCCTCGTCCTCGCCGGGCCGGCGCATGGAGCCGGGGATCAGCTTGGAGTCGAAGTCGGGCAGGAGGTCGAGCACGCCGCGGCCGACGAGCCCGGTACCGGGACTCTCCATGACCTCGAGGGCGATCGAATTCGCGTTGACGACCGTGCCGTTGGCGTTGACGAGCAACAGCGCGTCCGGAAGTGCGTCGAGTATTGCTGCGAGGCGAGCAGCGCCTCGGGATGGCCTGCTGCTCACGACGAGCTTCCTCCCTGACCACAACTACCGGCATGTCACGGGAGGAGTCTAAGGGCACAGGCTCCCGGCGAGGGGGCGGATGTTCCGTCGATACCGTCCCGGCGGCGCATCCTCCCAGGTCAGGGACGCCCACCTGGAAGGACAGGTTCCAACTTGTTCCAACGGTGGATCTCACATCCGTTCGTCCGGCGGAACTCCGACTCGACCCTGTGGCCGTGCCAGGTTCCGGTGATCCGGGCGGTGGCCCGGCCACCGTCCTGCATGGTGCACAGCTCGTCCTTGGCGAGGGGAGCGAAGGGGTCCTTTCCCTCGCGCGCGAGGGCGTCGAGGCGGTCGCAGGCGTCCTCGGCACGAGGGTGGTTACCGCCGACCGGGGCGCACTCCAGCCGGTACTCGCCGTCGGCCCGGGGGTTACCGGTGCCGGAGACGGCGATGGTGAGCCGGTCGGGAGCAGCCAGCAGCCGTCCCAGGGGCGGCAGCGGGGGCAGGGGGCCCGCCACCGCTGCGGCCAGCGCGGAGGTGACGGCGAAAGCGGCGAGACGCAGCATGGGGCACTCCAGGTCGTCCGTACGTCGTACGACAGACCAACGACGGGCCGACTCCGACGTTCCGCGCGAAGAGGGCTTAAGGCTTTGCTCTGCGGGCCGCCCTCCTTGTACCGTGGGAGCGGATTGGTGACCGGCCCCTGGCCTGTGTCATCATCTGCACGCACCTTCGTACGCGGGGGTGTGCTGGAGGCGTCGCCTAGTCCGGTCTATGGCGCCGCACTGCTAATGCGGTTTGGGGCTTACCCCCCATCGAGGGTTCAAATCCCTCCGCCTCCGCACTTCACGAAGCCCCGGTCCTTGCGGACCGGGGCTTCGGTGCGTTCGGGGTCCCGGCGGGTGGTGCTCCGGGCTCGACTGCCCGTGTCACGGGCTCAGCCACGCGTGTCACGGACTCAACTGGATGATCTTCTTCCAGGTCATTTTCGCAGGTCAGGCCGGGTGGGGCTAATGGATTTCGCGTCCCGGCGAGGTCCATGTATTGTTGTTCTCGCAAGGCCAACGGGGCGCAAAACCCCGGCCAGCCAAGCACTCGTAGCTTAACGGATAGAGCATCTGACTACGGATCAGAAGGTTGCAGGTTCGAATCCTGCCGAGTGCACAGCCCAAGAGGCCCCCCGGTTCACCGGGGGGCCTCTTGCGTTGTCCTCCTCAGTGATGAGGTCTGGCTCCGGGGAGCTACGGGGGGAGATGGCTCCACGGAGGGACGCGGGGCGGGGAACGGCCCCGATACGGTTCTTGGAGATCGACTCAACGGAGGTCGATTCGACGGGATCGACTCAACAGAGACCGGCTCGTCAAGGACCGGCTCGCCGGGGAAGCAGGGGGACTCTCATGGGACTGTTCGGGAACGCGCACGCCGTCGATCCGGCGTCGGCACACCGCGAGTACGCGCGGCTGCTGGGACAGGGGGAGCAGGTGCACGCCGCCTATCTGCTGATCCGGGACACGATCCTGTTCACCGACCGGCGGCTCGTGCTCGTCGACAAGCAGGGGCTCACGGGGAAGAAGGTGGAGTACCACTCGATCCCGTACCGGAGCATCACGCACTTCTCGGTGGAGACCGCCGGCCACTTCGACCTCGACGCGGAGCTGAAGATATGGCTCTCCGGGAGCTCGGAGCCGATATCGAAGACCTTCACCAAGGGTGTCGACATCTACGAGGTGCAGGCGATCCTGACGCAGTTCGTCGCCCGGTAACCGACTGGATCGAGGGATCCGAACCCTGTTCGGCTGAGGGGTGGAATCCCCAGATCAGGTACCGTCTCCCGAGGTTTTCAGGGACGTGCTCCCGAGGGTTTCAGGGACGTGAAGGAAGTTCGTGTGGACGACATCGACCGGGCGCTGATCCGGCGCCTCCAGGAGGACGCGAGTCAGCCGTACGCGGCGCTGGCCGCCGCCGTCGGGCTCTCGGCGGGAGCCACCCACGAGCGCGTACGCAAACTGCGCGAGCGCGGCGTCATCCGGCGGACCACGGTCGAGGTGGATCCGGCGGCCGTCGGCAGCGGGGTGCTGGCTTACGTGATGGTCGACTCCTCCGCCTGGATGGGTGACTCCCGGGCCGCGTTCGAGGGGATCGCCGAGATCCAGGAGGCGCACATCATCGCCGGCAGCGCCTCCCTCATGGTCAAGGTCCGCACGGGCACCACCGAGCAGCTGCAGGACGTCCTGCGCCGGCTCTACGCCATCGACGGTGTCAGCGGAACGCAGGCCACCGTCGTGCTGGAGACCTTCTTCGAGCGACCCCTCCCCTTGTGACCTGGTGGTGCACCGGCATCCGGTGGATCGACGGCCGCCCCGCCATGGGCTGGTACGGGCGGGGAGCGGGACGGGGGGAGCGCAGCAGTCCCCTCGAGTACGGGCAGATGCTGGCCTTCTCCGCGCGGGGGGAGCGGCGCTGCCTCGGCGTCCGGCGGGCCGGGCGGTGGACGCCGTGCCCGACGGAGCGGACCGTGCCCGGCCGGGCCGGGAACGCCCAGTGCCCCGAGTGCGCACGGCTGGATCGTTCCTTCTCGGTGGCCGCCGACACCAACGCCGCTGATCCGCGCACCTATCGGGTGTACCTCGCCTGGTTCGGGCCCGGGCTGGTCAAGGTCGGGATCACCGCCGAGGAGCGCGGGTCCGCCCGGCTGCTGGAGCAGGGGGCGGTGGCGTGGGCCTGGCTGGGGCGCGGGCCGCTGATGGCGACCCGCCGGACGGAGGAGCTGCTGCGGTCCGCGCTCGCCGTGCCCGACCGGATCGCCTACGCCCGCAAGCGGTCCGTGCGGGCCGATCTGCCGGCGGCGTCCGAGCGGGCGGCGGAGGTCGCGGCCCTGCACGCGCGGGCGTCCGCGCTGGAGGGGTGGCCGGAGTCGCTGGCGCGGCTGGCGTGCGAGGTGACCGACCACGCAGGGGCGTTCGGGCTCGGGGCGCTGCCCGGTCCTGCCCGGGTGGTCACCGAGATGGTGCCCGGCGGTAGCGTCGCGGGGCGGCTGGCAGGGGCGGCCGGACCCGATCTGCACTTCGCCGACGGGCTGGTCGTCGACACCCGGCTGCTCGCGGGATGGGAGCTGGTGGCGCCCGGGGAGGGCGGCGCTACCGACGTGCCCGTGGCCGTGATCCCGCCCGTCGGGCAGACGGGCCCCGCAGCTCAGGACGGGTTGTTCTGACCCTGCGGGCAGGGCGGTGGGGGACGGGCGGGACCAAGGTCAAAACTTGGATCCCTTTGGCCGCCCGGGCCCATTTCCCATGGACATGCCGGGGCCGGGCCGCAGAGGGTGGTGGGCATGACCATTCAGCCCGTGCGGGCCTTCGAACCGCCTTATGTGATGAGTGTTTTCACCAGTGTCCGGACCGCCGAGGACGACGGATACCCCGAGACCCTCGAGCGGATGACCGAGCTCGTCGGCGCCAACCCGGGCTTCCTCGGCTACGAGTCCGCGCGCACCCCCGGCGGACTCGGCATCACCGTGGCCTACTTCCGCGACCACGAGTCCATGGCCCTCTGGCGCAAGGACCTGGAGCACCAGGCGGCCATGAAACAGGGCCGCACCGACTGGTACGAGAGCTACACCCTGCACGTCGCGACGGTCGAGCGGAGCCACGGCTTTGTCCGCGACGACGCCTGAGGCCGTCCGCGCCTTCCGGGAACGGCTCGGCCTGCCCGGGCTGGTCGACGTACACACCCACTTCATGCCCGGGCGGGTCCTGGACAAGGTGTGGGACTACTTCGACGCGTTCGGCCCGCTGACCGGCGTCGAGTGGCCCATCACCTACCGGCACGAGGAGGAGCAGCGGGTCGCGCTGCTGCGGGAGTTCGGGGTTCGGGCCTTCACCTCCATGCTCTACCCGCACAAGCCGGACATGGCCGCCTGGCTCAACTCCTGGTCGGCGGAGTTCGCCGCCCGTACCCCCGACTGCCTGCACACCGCGACGTTCTTCCCGGAGGACGGGGTGACGCGGTACGTCCGCCAGGCCGTCGAGTCGGGGGCCCGCGTCTTCAAGGCACACCTCCAGGTGGGCGGGTACGACCCCACCGACGACCGGCTCGACCCGGTCTGGGGGCTGCTGGCGGAGGCCGGGATCCCGACGGTCGTCCACTGCGGTTCGGGCCCGGTTCCGGGCAAGCACACCGGACCCGAGCCGATCGCCCGGCTGCTGGCCCGCCACCCCCGGCTGCCGCTGATCGTCGCGCACATGGGGATGCCCGAGTACGCCGACTTCCTCGACCTCGCCGACCGCTACAGCGAGGTCCGCCTCGACACCACCATGGCCTTCACCGACTTCTCCGAGAGGCTGTGCCGGTTCCCTCCCGGCGACCGGGGCCGGCTCGCCGCCCTCGGGGACCGGATCCTGCTGGGCACCGATTTCCCGAACATCCCCTACCCCTACGAGCACCAGCTCGACGCCCTCGAACGGCTCGGCCTCGGCGACGCTTGGCTGCGCGCCGTCTGCCACGACAACGGGGCTCGGCTGTTCCACCTGGACTGAGGAGAGGGCCGTCCTCCACGGGTGGGGTTTCTCAGGCAATTCACAGGTTCAGGCAAGATCGCTCTCACGGGCGGCGGCCAGCGTGTACGCATGACTGCGACGACCACCTCCCACGCGTCCACGTCCACCAGCAGCCCCACGGCTCTCGTCCGTCCCGACGGGGGTCCGTGCCGGGTCCTCGTCGTGGACGACGAGGCCGCCCTCTCCGAGCTGCTCTCCATGGCCCTGCGCTACGAAGGCTGCGAAGTCCGCAGTGCGGGCGACGGGGCGGGCGCGGTCCGCGCGGCACGGGAGTTCCGGCCGGACGTCGTCCTCCTCGACATCATGCTGCCCGACATGGACGGGCTGGCCGTCCTCGGCCGCCTGCGCCGGGAGCTCCCGCAGGTCCCGGTGCTGTTCCTGACCGCGAAGGACTCGGTCGAGGACCGCATCGCGGGGCTGACGGCGGGCGGCGACGACTACGTCACCAAGCCCTTCAGCCTGGAGGAGGTCGTGGCCCGGCTGCGCGGTCTGGTCCGGCGCTCCGGCGCGGCGCAGGCCGCGCGCGGCGGCTCGGTGCTGGAGGTCGGCGACCTGCGGCTCGACGAGGACAGCCACGAGGTGATCCGGGGCGGCCAGGAGGTCCATCTCACCGCGACCGAGTTCGAGCTGCTGCGCTACCTGATGCGCAACCCGCGCCGGGTGCTGAGCAAGGCGCAGATCCTGGACCGCGTGTGGTCGTACGACTTCGGCGGCCAGGCCAACGTCGTGGAGCTGTACATCTCCTACCTGCGGCGCAAGCTGGAGGGCGGTACCGGCCTCCCGCCTATGATCCACACCCGGCGGGGCGCCGGCTACCTGATCAAGCCGGCCGACTAGTGGTGCTCGGCTCGTCCCGGACGTTCCCGTCGCTCCGGTCGTCCCTCTCGTCCCGGTCGTCCCGGTCGTCCGGGTTGTCCGGGTCGCCCCCGCCGCCGTCCCACCGTGCGCGGGAGACCGCGGACCCGGGCGTACGAGGGCCCGCGCTCTCCCGCCGCCCCCGCCGGCCCGGCCGCCCCGGGCGACCGGCCGGTCCCCGGCGCCCCCGCCGGAGCCGGCGGCCCTGGTCGCTGCGGACCCGGCTCGTCGTCTCGGCGGTGGCCCTCATCGCCGTCGTGGGCGCGGCCATCAGTACCGTCACCACCCTCGCGCTGCGCTCGTACCTCGTCGACAAGGTCGACGAACAGCTGCGGGTCGCCGTGGAGATGGCCAGCCGCCCCGGCGCGAGCAAGCCCGGCCGGGAGAACTACCTCGGCGTCGTCCTGTCCCCCGGATCCCCGTTGGGGTCCGCCGGAGTTCGCCTCGACCCCGCGGGGAAGGTCCTCGACAGTGTGCGCAGCGACCGCAGCGCCGCCGTCGGCGGGTCCGGACCCGGAGGCCACCCGCCGCTGACCGAGGACCAGGCCGCCGCCCTCGCCGGGGCCGCCCGCAAGGCCGCCGACGGGCGTCCCGGCAGCCCGGTCGAGCTGTACCTGCCCCGGCTCGGGAGCTACCGGGTGCTGACCGCGCCCGGCGGGACCATCGTCCTCGGCTTCCCGCTCACCGAGGTCGACTCCACCGTGCACACCCTGATCGCGGTGGAGGTCTGCGTGACCCTCGCCGGACTGATCGCGGCCTCCCTCGCCGGACAGGCCTTGGTCGGCGTGGCCCTGCGTCCGCTGAGCCGGGTCGCTGCCACCGCCACCCGCGTCTCCGAACTGCCGCTGCACAGCGGGGAGCCGGCCCTCCACGAGCGGGTACCCGACGCCGAGGCCGATCCACGTACCGAGGTCGGCCAGGTCGGCGCCGCCATCAACCGGATGCTCGGCCACGTCTCCTCGGCTCTGACCGCACGCCAGCAGAGCGAGACCCGGGTCCGGCAGTTCGTCGCCGACGCGAGCCACGAGCTCCGCACCCCGCTGGCCTCGATCCGCGGCTACGCCGAACTGACCCGCCGGGGCCGGGAGGAGCCGGGCCCCGACACCCGGCACGCGCTGGGCCGGATCGAGTCCGAAGCCACCCGGATGACAGGTCTGGTGGAGGACCTGCTGCTGCTGGCCCGGCTCGACGCGGGCCGCCCGCTGTCCAGCTGCGACACCGACCTGGCCCCGCTCGTCGTGGACGCCGTCAGTGACGCCCGGGCCGCCGGTCACGACCACCACTGGCGTCTGGACCTCCCCGACGAGCCCGCGCCCGTCCACGCCGACCCGGCCCGGATCCAGCAGGTGCTGGTCAACCTGCTGGCCAACGCCCGCACCCACACCCCACCCGGCACCACCGTCACGGCGCGTGTTTCACGTGAAACATCCGCCGTCCGGCTCCGGATCGAGGACGACGGCCCGGGCATTCCGCCCGAGCTGCTGCCCCACGTCTTCGAGCGCTTCGCCCGCGGCGATGCCTCCCGCTCGCGGTCGGCCGGCTCCACGGGCCTCGGACTGGCCATCGTGCAGGCCGTGGTCTCGGCCCACGGCGGCCGCGTCGGCGTGAGCAGTACCCCCGGCCACACCTCCTTCGAGGTCCTGCTCCCCCTCGCAGACACCGTGCCCCCGATGGCCCGGACTGCGACGAAGACTGTGACGAAGACGGCGACGAAGACGGGGACGAAGGCGGAGGAGACGGGGACGACGGAGCCGGCGGTGACGGCGGGGGCAGCGGCCGCGGCCGCCACCGCGCGGCCGGACTCACAGACGGGCCACAGGGTCACCACACAGCGGTGACAGCCCGGCCCGGGAGAGTCGGAGCATGCCAACCGACACCTCTCCCGGAGCGCTCCCGGTACGGGCGCCCCTCGCGCCCGTACCGGGTGAACCCGTCCTCGACGTGGTGATCCCGGTCTTCAACGAGGAGGCGGACCTCGGCCCCTGCGTGCGCAGGCTGCACGAGCACCTCACCCGGACCTTCCCGTACCCCTTCCGTATCACCATCGCGGACAACGCGAGCACCGACCGCACCCCCGAGGTCGCGGCCGCCCTCGCGGCCTCCGTCGCCGGGGTACGCAGCACCCGGCTGGAGGAGAAGGGCCGCGGCCGGGCCCTGCGCACGGTGTGGGGGGAATCCGACGCTCCCGTCCTCGCATACATGGACGTGGATCTCTCCACCGACCTCAACGCCCTGCTGCCGCTGGTCGCCCCGCTGATCTCCGGCCACTCCGACCTCGCCATCGGCACGCGTCTCGACCGCTCCTCGCGGGTGGTCCGGGGAGCGAAGCGGGAGTTCATCTCCCGCGCCTACAACCTGCTCCTGCGCTCCTCGCTGTCCGCCCGCTTCAGCGACGCCCAGTGCGGCTTCAAGGCCATCCGCCGCGAGGTCGCGACCCGGCTGCTGCCGCTCGTGGAGGACTCCGGCTGGTTCTTCGACACCGAACTGCTGGTCCTCGCCGAGCGGGCCGGGCTGCGGATCCACGAGGTGCCGGTGGACTGGGTCGACGACCCGGACTCCACCGTCCACATCGCCCGCACCGCCGCCGAGGACATCAAGGGCGTCTGGCGGGTGGGCCGGGCGCTGGCCGTCGGCGCGCTCCCGCTGGACCGGCTCGCCCGCCCCTTCGGGGACGACCCGCGCGACCGCACCGCCCTGCCGGGGGTGCCGCGCGGCCTGGCCCGCCAGCTCCTGGGCTTCTGCGTGGTCGGGGTCCTGTCCACCCTCCTCTACCTGCTCCTCTACTCCGCCGCCCGGAGCGCCGCCGGTCCCCAGCTCGCCAATGCCGTCGCTCTGCTGTTCTCCGCGGTCGCCAACACCGCCGCCAACCGCCGGCTCACCTTCGGCGTCCGGGGCCCGGTCCGTGCGGTGCGCCACCAGGCCCAGGGGCTCGTGGTGTTCGCCATCGGTCTGGCCCTGACCAGCGGATCGCTCGCCGCCCTCGGGGCCGCGAACGCCAGGCCGGGGCACAGCACCGAACTGGCCGTCCTGGTCACCGCCAACCTCGCCGCCACCGTGCTGCGGTTCCTGCTCTTCCGCGCCTGGGTCTTCCCCGAACGGCGCACCACTTCCGCGAAGGACGATCCCCGATGACCACGGCAGCACTACCGCTCCATCCGCCCGTCCCGCCCCCGCCGCCCGCCTCGGTGGCCGGGGCACGCACCGGGCGGCCCGGCTGGGAACGCCCGGCCCTCGCCGTCCTGCTGCTCGCCACCGCGGTCCTGCTGCTGTGGGACCTGGGCGCCTCCGGTTACGCCAACTCCTTCTACTCCGCGGCCGTCCAGGCGGGCAGCGAGAGCTGGAAGGCCTTCTTCTTCGGCTCCTCCGACGCCGGAAACTCCATCACCGTCGACAAGCCCCCGGCGGCCCTGTGGCCGATGATGCTGTCCGTCCGGCTCTTCGGGCTCGGTGCCTGGCAGATCCTCGTGCCCCAGGCACTCATGGGCGTCGCCACCACCGCGGTGCTCTACGCCTCCGTGCGCCGTCACTTCGGTCCGGCGGCCGCGCTGATCAGCGGAGCCGTCTTCGCGCTCACGCCCGTCGCCGCGCTGATGTTCCGCTTCAACAACCCCGACGCGCTGCTGACCCTGCTGATGACCGTGACGGTGTACTGCGTGCTCCGGGCCCTCGACGGGGCGCGCACCAAGTGGCTCCTCTGGGCGGGTGTCGCGGTCGGCTTCGCGTTCCTGACCAAGACCCTGCAGGCGTTCGTCATCCTGCCGCCGCTGGCCCTGTTGTACGCGGTCTGCGCGCCGACCCGGCTGCGCAGGCGTCTGGGGCAGCTGCTGCTCTCCGGGCTCGCGATGGTGGTGTCCGCCGGCTGGTGGGTGGCCATCGTCGAACTGTGGCCCGCCGCCTCCCGCCCGTACATCGGAGGCTCGCAGACCAATTCCTTCCTGGAACTGACCCTCGGCTACAACGGCCTCGGCCGGATCAACGGCGAGGAGACCGGCAGCGTGGGCGGAGGCGGCCGCGCGGCCGTCGAGGGCATGGGCGCGGGCGGTCCCGGCGGCGGCGGTGGCGGCGGGATGAGCTGGGGAGAGACCGGCATCGACCGGCTCTTCTCGTCCAACATCGGCGGCCAGATCGCCTGGCTGCTGCCCGCCGCCCTGATCCTGCTCGTCGCGGGCCTGGTGGTCACCTGGCGGGCCCGCCGGGCCACCGACTCGCTGGAGGGAACGGCCCGCGCGGCCTTCCTCGCCTGGGGCGGGTCCCTGCTGATCACCGGTCTGGTCTTCAGCTACATGCAGGGCATCTTCCACGAGTACTACACCGTCGCCCTGGCGCCCTATGTCGCCGCCCTCGTCGGCATGGGCATCGCCGTCCTCTGGGAGGAGCGCGGCAACCGTGCCGCGTCGTTCACCCTGGCCGGGACCCTCGCTCTGACGGCGTACTGGGCCTTCGTGCTGCTCGGCCGCGCCGCGGAGTACGTGCCGTGGTTGCGCTGGCTGGTGCTCGCTGTCGGACTCGGCACGGCTGTGCTGCTGCCGTTCGCCGCGCGGCTGGGCCGCCGCGCCGCACTCGGTGTGGCGGCAGTCGGCCTGGGAGCGGCCCTGGCCGGGCCCCTCGCGTACTGCCTGACCACGGTGACCACCGCCCACGCGGGCTCGATCGTCACGGCGGGTCCCGCGGTCGCGGGCGGCCGGGGCGGCCCCGGCGGCGGGATGCGCGGCTTCGAGATGCCCGGCGGGGCCGGGATGCCGGGTGGCGGCGGCGCACCGCAGGGCATGCCCCAGGGCGGAGGCGCCCCGGGCGGCCAGGCCCCCGGCGGCCAGGCTCCCGGCGGTCAGGCCCCCGGCGGTCAGGCACAGGCCGGCCAGGCCCCCGGCGCCGGCCAGCGTGCCGACGGCGGCCGGACCGGGCGCCCCGGCGGGACGGGCGGCGGCATGGGAGGCGGCATGGGCGGTCTCCTCGGCGGCACGAGGACCAGCGCGGAGGCCACGGCCGCCCTGCGCCGCGACGCGGACCGGTACACGTGGGCGGCGGCGGCCATCGGCTCGCAGAACGCGGCCAGTTACCAGCTGGCTTCGCAGGAGCCGGTGATGGCGATCGGCGGCTTCAACGGCAGCGACCCGTCGCCCACGCTGGAGCAGTTCAAGGAGTACGTGAAGGCCGGGAAGATCCACTACTTCATCGGCCAGAGCAGTACGGGCGCCGGTGGCGCGGGTGGCGCGGACCAGGAGACCGGTACCGCGGCCCGGGGCGGTGGCGGCCCCGGAGGGGGCACCAGCAGCGCGATCGAGAGCTGGGTCAAGGCCACGTTCACGCAGTCCACGATCGGCGGAGCCACCTTCTACGACCTCACGGCGCCTGCGGCCCAGGCATCCACGACGTCCTGAAACCCGCCGAACCCCGAGCCCGCCCCCAGGGCCTGTCGTCACCCTCCCGTCAGCCGCGCGGCCGCCCTTCGGGCGACGACGGGAGGTTGACGACAGGCCCTAGCATCAAGGGGGCGGACCGGGCATAACGGGCTGGTCCTGCTCTCGTGAGGAGGATGCCTCCATGGCCAGCTCGGCCGATCCCGGTACGGACCGGACCAGCGTCTGGCTGGCCGCACGGCCCGCCGCACCCGTCAGGCGGCGCAGTGAGGCTCCCTCCGGTCTCGACCGGGACCGGATCACGGCGGCCGCGGTGCGGCTGCTCGACGCGGAGGGGCTGACGCGGTTCTCCATGCGCAGGCTCGCCGCCGGGCTCGGGGTCACCGCGATGTCCCTGTACTGGTACGTGGACACCAAACACGATCTGCTCGAACTCGCCCTGGACAGTGCCCTGGGTGAGCTCGAAGAGCCGGCCGGGCCGCCCGTGGAGGGCTGGCCCGGCCGGCTCCGGTCGTTGGCCCGCGGTTACCGCCGGCTGATCGTGAAGCACCCGTGGGTGGCCCCGCTGACCGCGGCGTACCCGAACATCGGCCCGCACGCGCGGGCCTTCGACTCCGCCCTGCACCGGCTGCTGGACACCACCGGTCTGACGGACGTGGCCCGGACCGGAGCCCAGCTGGCCGTCTCGCAGTTCCTGCACGGTTGTGGCGGCTCGGTCCGGCGGCCGCCCGACGGGGAGTTCTGCCTCGCGCTCGACGTCCTGATCGCCGGGATCGAGGCCCACGCGGCCCCCGCCGGGCGCACGGCGCCCGCAGCCCCGTAGCACCGGACCGCCCGACCGGTCCGCCCGACCGGTCCGCCCGACCGGTCCGTCCGACCGGTCCGTCCGACCGGTCCGTCCGTCCGGACCGTCCGCTACTCCGCCGGAGCGGGCGCCGGAGCCGGGGCCACGGCCTGGGCCGTGCCCGTGCCCGTGGCCGTGCCCGTGCCTGCGGAGGAGGCTGCTGCCGGGTCGTGTGCGGCCGGCTTCGACCTCAGGGCGACCTCCTTGATGAACACCACCAGCACCAGGGCGAGCAGCGCGGTGGGGGCGGCGTAGAGGAAGACGTCGCCGACGCCGTGTCCGTACGCCGACTCGATGACCGCGCGGAACGGGGCGGGCAGCTTGTCCAGGTCGGGGATTCCGCCCCCACCGGTGCCGCCGTGGCCCATGGCCGCGGCCTTCGGGCCGAGGGCGGCCAGCCCGTCCTGGACGTAGTGGGTCACCCGGTTGGCCATGACCGCGCCGAGGGCGGAGACGCCCATCGCGCCGCCCAGCGAGCGGAAGAAGGTGACGACGGAGCTGGCGGCGCCCAGGTCCTCGGGGGCCACCTGGTTCTGGGCGGCCAGGACGAGGTTCTGCATCATCATGCCGAGACCCAGGCCGGTCAGCGCCATGAAGATCGCGATGTGCCAGTACGCGGTGTCGTACCGCAAGGTGCCCAGCAGGCCGAGGCCGGAGGTCAGGAGCACGCCGCCGGAGACGAGCCAGGCCTTCCACTTGCCGGTCTTGGTGATCACCTGACCGGAAACGGTGGAGGAGACGAAGAGTCCGCCGATCATCGGAATCGTGAGGATTCCGGACATCGTGGGGGACTCGCCACGGGCCAACTGGAAGAACTGGCTGAAAAACACCGTGCCCGAGAACATCGCGATGCCGACGAAGAGCGAGGCGCCCGAGGCCAGGCTGATGGTCTTGTTGCGGAAGAGCCGCAGCGGAATGATCGGGTCACTGGCCCTGGACTCGACGAGTACGAAGAGCAGGCCGAGGGCGAGTGCGCCGCCGGTCATCGCCCAGGTCTGCCAGGAGATCCAGTCGTAGGAGCTGCCGGCCTGGGTCACCCAGATCAGCAGGAGCGAGACGGCGCCGCTGATCAGGAAGGCGCCGAGCCAGTCGACCCTGACGTCGCGGCGGACGACGGGCAGGTGCAGGGTGCGCTGGAGCACGATCAGGGCGATGATCGCGAAGGGCACGCCGACGTAGAAGCACCAGCGCCAGCCGAGCCAGCTGGTGTCGGTGATGACCCCGCCGAGTAGCGGGCCGCCGACCGTGGCGACGGCGAAGACGGCGCCGAGGTAGCCGCTGTAGCGGCCGCGCTCGCGCGGGGAGATCATCGCGGCCATCACGATCTGCGCGAGGGCGGAGAGGCCGCCGACGCCGATGCCCTGGACCACGCGGCAGGCGATGAGCATGCCGGTGTTCTGGGACATGCCCGCGACCATCGAGCCGAGGACGTAGATCACCAGGGATATCTGGACCAGCAGCTTCTTGCTGAAGAGGTCGGAGAGCTTGCCCCACAGCGGGGTCGCCGCCGTCATCGAGAGCAGGGCCGCCGTGACCACCCAGGTGTACGAGGACTGTGTGCCGCCGAGGTCGCTGATGATCTGGGGCAGGGCGTTGGAGACGATCGTGGAGGACAGGATCGCCACGAACATGCCGAGCATCAGGCCGGAGAGCGCCTTCATGATCTGTGCGTGGGTCATGGGCGCGCTGTCGGACCCGGTCTCCGACCGGCCGTCTCCCCGCACACCGGTGGGTGTGGTCGTAGCCATGTGATTCCTTCTGTTGCTAGAAGCTCGATCGGAGTCGGGCCAGCAGGGTGTTGAGGTGGTCGATGTCCGTGTCGGACCAGCCGGCGAGGGCCTTCTCCAGTGCGCCGGTGTGGCGGGCGCCGAGCTCGGTGAGGAGCGTGTGGCCCGCCGGGGTCAGGCGCAGGATCCGGCAGCGGGCGTCGCCCGGGTCGGTGTCGCGGGTGATCCAGCCGCGGTCGGCGGTGTGCGCGACGTGCCGGCTGGTCACGGAGATGTCGACGGCCATGAGCTCGGAGAGACGGCTGAGCCGCATCTCGCCGTGGCGGTCGAGCACCGTGAGGACGGCGGCCGAGCCGGGCGGGCAGTCGGGGGGCAGGGTGCGGGCGAGGTCGCGCTTGACGGCGCCGATGCCGGTGAGCTGGCGGGCCAGTTCCGCGTAGCGCGTGGCGGGTGCGGTGGGCACGGGTGGTGCGGTCACCGGTGGCCTCCCCTCCGAATGTCGTTGCTTCGGGCAACCATATAAGCAGATGGTTGTTACAGGCAAATGAATCGGGGGGTGGGGCGGTAAAGGAATGGGAAAACCCGCTAGGGTCCTGCGCATGGCTGCGAATCACGACTCGAACCACAACTCACCGGCCCCCGAGGGCGACTACGACCCCGCGGGCAGCACTCAGATGTTCCGGGCGTTCGTCGACGAGCCCGTACCGGCTCCCGCTGTCCCGGGCTCGCGGATGCAGAACCGCGCCGCGCGCAAGTCCGGACCGGGCGCGGGCCTGTGGATCGGCCTCGGCCTCGCCGCGGTCGTCCTCATCGGCGTGGTGGCCTGGCTCGCGCTCTGACGCGCGTCAGTTCCAGGTGGCCGTGACCTTCCGGGTCTCCACACGCATGCCCAGGGGGACGCGCCAGGACTCGACGCAGACCCGGTAGGTCTGCGTCCGCGTCGTGTTGCCCGCGATCGGGGCCGGCAACGGCTGGGTCGAGGTGATCGTGGCCCAGTCGACGCCGAGGGCGCCGATGATGTGCGTCGCGAAGCCGACCGTGCCCGAACGGACCGGGGTGCCGCCGCTATTGGTGAACGCCACCGTGACCTGCTCGCACCAGCGCTCCGCCGCGGCGGTACGGACGGGCGCGCCGATGCTCAGCTTCGCCGCCGTGGCCGGAGGTGGTGCGGGCGGGGTGGTACCCGGCTTCGCGGGCGGGCTCGCCGGGGTCCCGGGGGTCGTGCCCGGGGTGGTGGGGGGCGTCGCACCGGGTGCGGTGCCGGGGCCGCCGCTGCCGGAGCCCTGGGGCGGCACGCCGCCGCCTCCGCCCGTGCCGGTGTCGCCGGGGGGCCGGTACCCCGGGGTGCTGGGCGGCGTACCGGTCGAGGGGCTGGCGGACCCTACGGACACCTCGGACCCTACGGACACCTCGGACTCCGCGGACGCGGAGGACCCGGCCGCCGGCCGCGGGAGCGGCTGGAACTCGACCCCGCCCTTCGGGGCCACGTTGTCGCCGGCGCCCCGCTCCGGGCCCGGGGCGGCCGCGCCCAGGGCCACGTAACCCTCGCGTGCCGGGCCGCCGCAGCCGGTCAGGGCGGCGGCGGCAGCCGTGGCGCACAGGACGAGGAGGACGGCTGACTGGGATGCCTTTCGCATCCCGGCAGTTTTCCTGACGCATCGTCAATTGGGAAGCCGGTGCGGAGGATTGCCGCAGCGTCCCGCGACGGGCCGAGACGCCGGCTACTCGCCGATCAGGCCGACCCGGAGCTGCGCGAGCGTGCGCGTGAGCAGCCGGGAGACATGCATCTGGGAGATGCCGACCTCCTCGCCGATCTGCGACTGCGTCATGTTCGCGAAGAACCGCAGCATGATGATCTGCCGTTCCCGGGGCGGGAGTTTGGCCAGCAGTGGCTTGAGCGACTCGCGGTACTCGACGCCCTCCAGCGCGGTGTCCTCGTACCCGAGCCGGTCCGCGAGGGAGCCCTCGCCGCCCTCGTCCTCGGGAGAGGGGGAGTCGAGCGAGGAGGCGGTGTAGGCGTTGCCGACGGCGAGACCGTCGACCACGTCCTCCTCCGAGACCCCGAGCACGGCGGCGAGCTCCGGCACGGTCGGCGAGCGGTCGAGCTTCTGGGCGAGCTCGTCGCTGGCCTTGGTGAGGGCCAGGCGCAGCTCCTGGAGCCGGCGCGGGACGCGCACGGACCAGGAGGTGTCCCGGAAGAACCGTTTGATCTCACCGACGACCGTCGGCATGGCGAAGGTCGGGAACTCCACGCCGCGCTCGCAGTCGAACCGGTCGATGGCCTTGATCAGCCCGATCGTGCCGACCTGGACGATGTCCTCCATGGGCTCGTTGCGGCTGCGGAAGCGGGCCGCGGCGTAGCGCACGAGGGGGAGGTTCAGCTCGATCAGGGTGTCGCGTACGTACGTCCGCTCGGGACTGTCCGCGTCGAGGCCGGCGAGCCGGTGGAAGAGGGAGCGGGAGAGGGTGCGGGTGTCGATCCGGGTGTCGATGGCTTCCGAGCGGTGGGACACTGCCGGCACTTCGCGCTGCTTTACGAGCGTGAGCACCTGTGAGCTGCCCTGGTCTACGGACATGCCACCCCCTTGAGGTCGCGGACGGTCGCGCTTCTCTGCGCGCCCGTCGGAGGAACGCAGCCTCCACCTGAATACCGGAGGCGGGGCTGCGGCAAACGCGGTTCCAGCAGAATGTCACATGTCGGCAACACGCTGTAGCGCCATGTCGACATGTATCTCCAGCGACAGAACACGATAGGCCTGCTCTAGGGCGGGAAAGTGCCGTTCTGTCAGGAAAAGCGGAGATTGATCTCCACTCGATCCGGCTAAGCCTCGATCCTGTTTGCGGATCGCAGCCGGGCGAAACTGCGGGCGAGGAGTCGGGAGACGTGCATCTGGGAGACACCGAGCTCGGCGCTGATCTGCGACTGCGTCAGATTGTTGTAGTACCGCAGGAGGAGGATCCGCTGCTCGCGCTCGGGCAGTTGTACGAGAAGGTGGCGGACCAGGTCGCGGTGCTCGACCCCGGCCAGCTCGGGGTCCTCGTAGCCGAGGCGGTCGAGCAGCCCGGGGAGTCCGTCGCCCTCCTGGGCGGCCTCCAGGGAGGTCGCGTGGTAGCTGCGGCCCGCCTCGATGCAGGAGAGGACCTCGTCCTCGCCGATGCGCAGCCGTTCGGCGATCTCGGGGGTGGTCGGGGTACGGCCGTGGAGGGTGGTGAGGTCCTCGGTGGCGGCGTTGACCTGGACCCACAGCTCGTGGAGGCGGCGCGGTACGTGGACGGTGCGGACGTTGTCGCGGAAGTATCGCTTGATCTCGCCCACGACGGTCGGCATCGCGAAGGTCGGGAACTGCACCCCGCGCTCGGGGTCGAACCGGTCGATCGCGTTGATCAGCCCGATCGTGCCGACCTGGATCACGTCCTCCATCGGCTCGTTGCGGCTGCGGAAGCGGGCGGCCGCGTACCGGACGAGCGGGATGTTGGCCTCGATGAGGGCGCTGCGGACCCGGGTGTGCTCGCTGGTGCCCGGCTGGAGGTCCTTCAGCTGTCCGAACAGGACCTGGGTGAGGGCCCGGGTATCGGCTCCCCGGCTCGGCGGCCTAGGGGGTGCCGGGGGCTCTTCCGGGGCCTCCTGCTGCGGCGGTACGTGGGACTCCGGCTGCGGGGGCTGCGGCGGGGGCTGCTGTGCGACCTGCTGTGCGACCTGTGGCGAGGTCGGCTGCGAGGCCTGCTGAGGGGTCTGGAGCAGGGCCTGCTGCGGGTCCCGGTGCGCGTCCCTGTGCGCATCACGGTGCGGTTCCTGCGGGTGCTCCTGCTGCGGGTCCTGCTGGGGTGGTACCTCAGGCGCAGTACTGGCCGGCACGGTCACGCCACCCCTTCACGTCACGTCATCAACTATCCGTCAAAAGCGGTCATAGCATCACAACACATGTGCACTGTGTGCAAGCACCGTATAACGCCGTGTTGAGGGCAAGTTGGGCATAACGGGACATCATGCCCCGTGTGCGGGAACGCAAAAAGCCCCCCACCCGTCGGAGTGGGGGGCCGGGAAGTCCGGAAACCGCTTCAGCGTACGGGTTCAGCGCACCAGTTCGGTCATGAACTCGCCGATCGCCGTTGCGGCATCCGAGATCCCCTGGAAGCCTATTTGCACCATATCGGCGGCTTTTTTGGGCTGAGTGATGATGACGAAGAGGACGAAGACGACGAGGGCGCCCGAGATCAGCTTCTTGGTTTCCACGTGCGCTGTCGGCCTCCCCAACCGGTTCTGCAAGGTCGGGAGAGTCTAGCCCGTCGTGTTCGAACACTCACCTGTCCTTTAGGGACCAATGACCCGGGGGTCCAGGCCCTTTGCCGGTGTGGCAGCGGCCCCGGAGGGCGCAGGATTGAACACGAGCCCACCGGTTCTGGCAGGAAATCGGTGAGCGAGGGACAGGACCTCACTGCGGGGTCCGAGCCGCAAGCTTCCCCCCTGACTGCGGCTTGGACTGGCAGGTTCCGTCCTCATCGGGGGAAGTGGCTTGTCCCCCCGATGCCACTTCCCCCGTCCCAACCGTCGAAGGTCCCGACTCCGGTCGGGGCCTTCTTCGTGTTGTCCGCCGGACGCAGTCCGCTCCGGCGGTGCTACTCCAGGCCGCCGGCCAGGTCGGTGATCGGCTGGACCGGGGCGATCACGGGCGCCAGCTGGTTCGGCAGCTCCATCAGCTGGTTGAGCTGGTTCAGCCCGCCGCCGACCTGCCCGCCGATCTCCTGCACCGAGGCCGGAGTGGCCCCCTGCGGCATGCCCGGGGCCGCCGACGGCAGGTCCGGGAGAGTGAGCGGGGAGATCGGTGCGGCGGAGGCGGCGGGTGCCGCGAGGCCCGCGGCGGCCCCCGCGAGGGCGAAGGCGGCGAGGATGCGCTGGGTCTTGGTCATGCCGTGACAACGGCCGAAAGGGCGGGCGGTCACGCGGGTGTCCCCCGGAAGCCGGAAGTGGGAGCGCCGGGCCGGGTCCGAACGCCGCACGCCGGGGTCGAACGCCGGGAGCCCGGGCCGGGTCCGGAAACGACGAGAGCCCCGACCCTTACGGGGCGGGGCTCTCGATCAGAGCGGTAGCGGTGGGATTTGAACCCACGGATAGCTTGCACCATCACACGCTTTCGAGGCGTGCTCCTTCGGCCGCTCGGACACGCTACCGAGAGAGAGCTTAGCCCAAGGTGACCCGTGCTCTGAAATCCATACCCTCGGCCGGGCGTCAGAGGTCGCGGAAGAAGTTCGTCAGCTGCCGGGCGCACTCCCCCGCGAGTACGCCACCGATCACCTCGGGCCGGTGGTTGAGCCTGCGGTCCCGTACGAGGTCCCACAGCGACCCGGCCGCGCCCGCCTTCTCGTCGGACGCCCCGTAGACGACCCGGGCCACCCGTGACTGCACGAGTGCGCCCGCGCACATGACGCACGGCTCCAGCGTCACCACGAGGGTGCACCCCGGAAGCCGCCACTCCCCGCGTGCGGCGGCCGCCCGGCGCAGCGCCAGTACCTCGGCGTGCGCCGTCGGGTCGCCGGTCGCCTCGCGCTCGTTGTACCCGGTGGCGAGGATCTCCCCGTCCGGGCCGAGCACGACGGCGCCGACCGGCACGTCGCCGGCCGGCACCGCCCGGGCGGCTTCCTGCAGCGCCAGGCGCATGGAGTCCCGCCACGGGTCCCGTACGGGATCGGGTGCGTACGCGGGGTCGTGCGTGGTGGTGTCGTGCGGGGTGTGGTGGTGCGCGGGAACCACTAGCGGACGGCCTCCAGCACTTCGGTGGCGCCGAGCGAGTCGGCGATCTCCGAGAGCGCGTCCCCGTCCAGGGTCATCAGTTGTTTGTGGCTCACCCCGAGGTCGTCGAGCAGCCGGGGGTCGCCGAGCGGGCCGGAGGGCGCCGGTTCGGCGCCGGCGCGGACGCCTTCGTCCACGTCCTCGTCCTCGTCCTCCTCGGTGTCGTCGTCGTCCGAGTAGGAGGCGATGGCTTCGTCCTCGCCGTCCTCGGTTCCGTCGAGGTCCAGCTCGTCGAGTTCGTCGTCCTCTTCGTCCTTGCCGAGCAGCTCGTCGGTCAGCATCGAGCCGTAGGAGCTGCGAGAGGCGGCGGCGGCGTTGGACACGTAGTAGCGCGGGTCCTCCTCGCCGTCCACGCGGACGACCCCGAACCAGGTGTCCTCCTGTTCGATGAGGGCTACCACCGTGTCGTCGTCGACAGCGGCGGAGCGGGCGAGATCGATCAGATCACTCAGAGACTCGACGTCGTCGAGTTCCATGTCGCTCGCTTCCCACCCGTCTTCGGTGCGCGCGAGCAGTGCGGCGAAGTACACCGTGACTCTCCCACTGGTCATAGGCGTGCCGGTTGGAGTTCCCCCCGGCCGGAGGTGGGCGGGATCCGGAACGGCCGTCGTGCTCGCCGTTTCTCACCCCTCCCAATCGGCATCGTGGCAGAAACGGAGCCATTGCGAGAGGTCTTCCGCGCCGTGGCGCTGGCCGCGCGTGTTGTACGGGGGCTCCTGCCGGGGGCCGCGCGGGGGCCGGGCGGGGTCCCCGGACGGCTCACCAGCGGAAGGTGCGCATGCGCATCTGCTGGCGCATCCGGGCGGCGCGGGCGCGTCTGGGCTGCACACGATCGCGCAGTTCCCGGGCCTCGTTCAGGTCACGGAGGAACTGGGCGCGGCGTGCTCTTCGCTGCGCGGTCGTCTCCAGTGGCTCGCGGTCGTCATCGGGCATGGGTCACCGCCCCTGGCTGGTCCGGTCCGGTCCGTCCCCCCGCATCCCCACCTTCCCTCGGACCGGCCGTTTGATGCCAGTTTCCGACGTGACGCGGTGCGAATTCGGTCAGATTCCGGCAGAGGCTGACAATTCCGACGGCTCCGTCAGGGTCGGGACGACCGCCACCGGACCGTGCGCGTGCTGCAGTACGGCGTTCGCGACCGAGCCGATCATCAGGGACCGGATGTGCCTGCGCGGGTGGTGGCGGCCGACCACGACCAGGGCCGCCGAGTTCGAGGTGTCGACCAGCCGGCCGGCCGCGTCCCCGGGCACCGCGGCCTGCTCGACGGACACCCCGGGGTACCTCGCGCGGAACGGCGCGAGCCGCTCCGTCTGGGAGCGCAGCATCTCGCGCTCGGCCGGCACCGCGTTCTCGTCCTCCCCCACCAGCGCCTCCGGCGGGATCACCGCGAACGGGCTGTCGATCACCATGGTCGGTACCGGCGGGACGCTGTACGCCGAGACCACCTGGAGGGTCGTCGCCCGCGCGAGGGCCTCGGCGAACGCGAACTCCACGACGTTGTCGGCGGTCTCCGCGGCGTGCAGCCCGAGCACCACCCGGCCCGCCGAGGGCTGGGAGGCGGCGGCCACGCCGCGCGCCTCGTGCGCGACCACGACGACCGGGCACGCCGCGCTGGTGGCCACGGCGCGGCTGTTCGACCCGAGCAGCAGCGCGGCGAAGCCGCCGCGGCCCCGGGAGCCCATCACCAGCATCCGGGCCCCCTCGCCGGCCTCCCGCAGCGCCTCCGGGACGGAGCCCTCCAGGGACTCGTAGCGGACTTCGGAGGGCAGCGGGCCCGCGGCGGTCAGGAGGGCCCGTATGCGGTCGCTGACGGGGTCCTCGAAGTGCTCCGGCTCGGTGCTGTCCTGCAAGGACGAACGGCGTGCGGCGTACAGCTGGGCACTGTCGGACAGCACGTGGGCGACGACGAGCCCCGTGCCGTGGCGCACCGCTGCGGCCCTTGCCCACTCCAGGGCCTTGAGGCTGTGTTCGGATCCGTCGACGGCAGCGATCACCATTGCGTTGGTCATCGTCCAAGCGTGCTGGGGGTCCGGGCGGGCCGCATCTCCAGGCCTTTCCGGGCGTGCCCGCCGCTTCGGGCGCGAAGGGGCGGGCACAGCGCGTAGCCTTTTGGGTGAGGGTCGCGTGTTTGCGACCATTTTCGCAGGTAGCGGCGTCGCTGGTCGTAGGTGAAGCCCGGCAGCTGAGTCAGCTGAGTCTTGGAGGATGTTGTGCGTTTGCAGGTCGTGGATCACCCCTTGGTGGCGCACAAACTCACCACGCTGCGCGACAAGCGCACCGACTCCCCCACCTTCCGGCGCCTCGCCGACGAGCTGGTGACCCTGCTCGCCTACGAGGCCACCCGGGACGTGCGCACCGAGCAGGCGGACATCGTCACCCCGGTCGGCCCGACCACCGGCGTGAAGCTCTCCCATCCGCGCCCGCTGGTCGTACCGATCCTGCGCGCCGGTCTCGGGATGCTCGACGGCATGGTGCGCCTCCTCCCGACGGCCGAGGTGGGCTTCCTCGGCATGGTCCGCAACGAGGAGACCCTGGAGGCCTCCACGTACGCGACGCGGATGCCGGAGGACCTCTCGGGCCGTCAGGTCTACGTGGTGGACCCGATGCTCGCCACCGGCGGCACGCTCGTCGCGGCGATCAAGGAGCTCATCAAGCGCGGCGCGGACGACGTGACCGCCGTGGTGCTGCTGGCAGCGCCCGAGGGCGTCGAGGTCATGGAGCGCGAGCTGGCGGGCACGCCGGTGACGGTGGTGACGGCCGCGGTGGACGAGCGGCTCAACGAGCACGGCTACATCGTGCCGGGGCTGGGCGACGCGGGCGACCGCATGTACGGCTCGGCCGAGTAGCCCCTGACCTCTGCGGGCCAGGGGCTACGGGTCCGAGGCGTACGGGTCCCGCTGCGGTCCCGCTACGGGTTCAGCACTTGGACGCGGGCGCGGGCTGGGGGTTGGCCAGGGCGGCCAGCGCCTTGTCCGCGTCGGCCTTCGGCGCGAGCTCCTTGAAGGCGTCGCCCAGGATCAGGTCGATGTCCGCGGTCCCGCGGGTGTCGGTCTGCTGGGTGGCGCCGGTCAGGCTGGTGCCCAGCACGGAGAAGACGGCCTTGTCCGTCTGCGGGGAGCCGACCAGTATCCCGGCGCCCGGGACCTTCTTGTCGAAGTCGGCGGGGGCGTTGCCGACCTTGCCGACGATGTATCCGCGCTTCTTGAGCTCGTCCCCGACGGCCTTGGCGAGGCCCGCGCGCGCGGTCGCGTTGTAGACGTTGACCGTGATCTGGCCGGGCGGTGGGAGCGCGGCCTGCGGCGCGGCGGAGGGTGCCGCGGCACTGCCCGCCTTGGGGGCCGGAGTGGGGCAGTCCTTGGCCGCGGCGGCGGATTTCGGTTTGTCCGCGTCGTCGTCGAAGACGTCGATGAGCTGGAGCGTCCCGTAACCGACCAGGGCGAGCCCGAGGATCACTCCGAGCGCGAGAAGGACGATCCGGCGGCGGCGTCGCGGGCGGGACATGCGGGGGAAAGCCGCTCCCGTGACGCGGTACTTTCCGCCCATGCCAGGGGGGGTGAGCATGCTCATGTGCGCAGCGTAATGCCGACCGTCGCGGATGCCCACTGAATCATCTGTTCATAGGGCAAGGGTGACCCGAAAGGCGCAACCGGGACGTAACCGGCACCCCGAATCGACCGCTGCGGGCTCGTGCCGTCCCGGCGGCGGTGTGCCGGGCGGATCAGCCCAGTTCGAGGACGCGTGCGTGCAGGACCTGGCGCTGCTGGAGCGCGGCGCGGACGGCGCGGTGCAGACCGTCCTCCAGGTACAGGTCGCCCTGCCACTTCACGACGTGGGCGAAGAGGTCGCCGTAGAAGGTCGAGTCCTCGGCGAGCAGGGTTTCGAGGTCGAGCTGGCCCTTGGTCGTCACAAGCTGGTCGAGTCGGACCGGGCGCGGGGCGACATCCGCCCACTGCCGGGTGGTTTCCCTGCCGTGGTCGGGATATGGCCGCCTGTTTCCGATGCGCTTGAAGATCACACGGAAAGCCTACCGGGCCGGTGCCTGCGGGCGCAGCCTTGCGATGACGGTGCAAAGGTGGCGAATAGCGCTATTTCGGGAGTGATAAATGAGCGAGAGCACCGACCCCGCGTCCCCGGCCGGCCAGATCGCCGCGGGGTACGCCTTCACCGGACCCGCGCTCGACCTGGGGGCCCTGCTCTGGGACGGGGCCTGTCTGCCGGACCTCCAGATCCGCATCCCGCTGTCGATGCTCAACCGCCACGGACTGGTCGCGGGAGCCACCGGCACCGGCAAGACCAAGACGCTCCAGCTCATCGCCGAGCAGCTGTCCGCCAACGGCGTCCCGGTCTTCCTCGCGGACATCAAGGGCGACGTCTCGGGCATCTCCGCGCCCGGTACGGCGAACGAGAAGATCACTCAACGGGCCGGGGACGTGGCCCAGGAGTGGGAGGGCGCCGGATTTCCCAGCGAGTTCTACTCGCTCGGCGGGATCGGCCCCGGGATCCCGCTCCGGTCCACCGTCACCAGCTTCGGTCCCGTCCTGATGTCCAAGGTGCTCCAGCTGAACCAGACGCAGGAACAGTCGCTGGGGCTGATCTTCCACTACGCCGATACCAAGGGCCTGGAACTGATCGACCTCAAGGACCTGCGGGCCGTCGTCGCGTTCCTCGTCTCCGACAAGGGGAAGCCCGAGCTCAAGGGCATCGGCGGACTGTCCACGGTCACCGCCGGAGTCATCCTGCGGGCGCTCACCGCCTTCGAACAGCAGGGCGCCGCCGAATTCTTCGGCGAGCCCGAATTCGACACCAGTGAATTCCTGCGGACCGCGGCGGACGGGCGCGGACTGGTGTCCGTACTGGAGCTCCCTGCGGTGCAGGACAAACCGCAGCTCTTCTCCACCTTCCTCATGTGGCTGCTGGCCGACCTGTACACCGATCTGCCGGAAGTCGGCGATCTGGAGAAGCCCAAACTGGTCTTCTTCTTCGACGAGGCGCACCTGCTGTTCAACGGGGCCTCCAAGGCCTTCCTCGAATCCATCACGCAGACGGTCCGGCTGATCCGCTCCAAGGGCATCGGCGTCTTCTTCGTGACCCAGACCCCCAAGGACGTACCGGCCGACGTGCTGGCGCAGCTCGGCAACCGGGTGCAGCACGCGCTGCGCGCCTTCACCCCGGACGACGCGAAGGCGCTGAAGGCGACGGTGAAGACGTTCCCGAACTCCCCGTACGACCTGGAGGAGCTGCTGACCCGGCTGGGTACGGGCGAGGCGGTGATCACGGTGCTCAGCGAGAACGGTGCGCCGACGCCGGTGGCGGCGACCCGGCTGCGGGCTCCGCAGTCGCTGATGGGGCCGGTCGACGCGGCCGCGCTCGACCAGGCGGTGAAGTCCTCGCTGCTCTACTCGCGCTACGCGGAGCCGGTCGACCGCGAGTCCGCGTACGAGAAGATCAGCGCCGAGCAGGCGGCGGCCGAGGCCGAAGCGGAGGCGGCGGCGGCCGCGGCGGAGGCCGAGAAGCAGGCGAAGGCCGCGGCGAAGGCGGCGCCGAAGCCGGACCCCTCGCTGGCGGAGCAAGTGGTGGGCAGCGGGCTGTTCCGCTCCCTGGCCAGGTCGATCGGTACGCAGCTGGGCCGCGAGATCTCCCGCTCCATCTTCGGCACGGCCCGGCGGCGCCGCTGAGGGGCCGGCGTCGCGACTGAGGGAGCGCGGGCGCCGCTGGGGAGCGCCGAAACCGTTCCGGCCGGGCCCGATCGGCTGCGAGACTCGGGGTATGCGGACCGAACTCACCGATACCACTTCCAGCAAGGTCAACCGGGCCCTGCTCGACGCGCGACGGGCCGTCGGCAGCCCCACCATGGGGCTCGTGCTCAACCTCCTCGTCGCCACCGACGAGGAGAACGCGTACGACGCCGTCCGCGCGGCCTCCGAGGCCTCCCGGGAGCACCCCTGCCGGATCATCGCGGTCATACGCCGCACCGCGCGCGGCTCGAACCGGCTCCGGCCCAACCGGCTCGACGCCGAGCTGCGCGTCGGTTCCGACGCCGGGTCCGGGGAGATCGTGCTGCTGCGGCTGCACGGGACCCTGAACGAGCACGCGGGCTCCGTGGTGCTCCCGCTGCTGGTGCCGGACGCGCCGGTGGTGGCCTGGTGGCCCGCCGACGCCCCGGACGCGCCCGGCCGGGACCCGGTGGGCGCCCTCGCGCAGCGCCGGATCACGGACGCCGAGGCGGCCGCCGATCCGGTCGCCGTGCTGGACGTACGGTCCCGCGCCTACGAGCCCGGTGACACCGATCTGGCCTGGACCCGGCTCACCCCGTGGCGCTCGCTCCTGGCCGCGGCCCTGGACCAGAAGCCCCTCCCGGTGACGGGCGCGGCGGTGGAGAGCGAGCCCGGCAACGCGAGCGCCGAGCTGCTGGCCCGCTGGCTGGAGGACCGGCTCGGGGTGCCGGTGGCGCGGGTGGCCACCGCGGGCCCGGTCATCACCCGGGTCCGGCTGACGACCACGGGCGGGGAGATCCGGGTGGACCGCCCGGACGGGGTGCTGGCCACCCTGCTCCTGCCGGGCAGCCCCGACCGCAAGGTGGCCCTGAAGATCCGCAGCAGTGCCGAGCTCATCGCGGAGGAACTGCGCAGGCTCGACGCCGACGAGATCTACGCTTCGGCGCTGCGCTTCAGGCGGCCGGCCCAGGCGTCGCTCTCCGCGTAGTGGTTGTCGTAGACCGGCTGGCTGTCGATGATGTCCTGCACCGTGGCCTCGCCGGCCCGGACCCGGCCGAGGAGCCGGTAGTAGTCGAAACGGCCCATGCCCGGGGTGAAGCCGACGAAGACCTCGGCGGTGCTGTCGGCCGCGGGGGCGAAGGCGTGCTTCACACCGGGCGGGACGGCGAGGAAATCTCCCTTGACGAGGGTGTGTATCTCCTCGCCGACCAGGACGTCGAGCCGCCCTTCCGTGACGTGGAAGAACTCGGTGGCCTTGGTGTGGAAGTGCACCGGGGCCCCGGCCGCACCGACCTCGAAGCTCGCCGTGTTGCAGGTGAGCTCGGAGGTGTCGGTGAGCAGCGTGATGAAGCTGCCGGGGCCGTCGGAAATGGTCTCGGCGGTGGCGCCGCGGGTCAGGTTCTCGTTCATGATCGCGATCATATGGGCAGGGTCTGACACTGCGTGGGATTTATGCCTGAAGGGTCAATTCCGTTGAGCGGGAGCCTCCTTGGGCCCTTTCCGGCGGCCCGGGGCGGCCTCCGGACCGTCTTCGACGTCTTCGCCGCCTTCCGGGTCTACGTGGCCTTGGCCGCTTTGGCGGCGGCCTTCGCCTCCTGCTTGTGCGCGCGCACCTTCGCCAGCGACTCCGGCCCGGTGATGTCGGCGGCCGACCGGTAGACGTTCGCCGGCCCGTACCCGCCCGCCGCCTCCCGCCAGCCGCGCGGGCGCACCCCGAACCGCTTGCCCAGCAGCGCCAGGAAGATCTGGGCCTTCTGCTCCCCGAAGCCGGGCAGCGCCCGCAGCCGCTCCAGCAGCTCGGCACCCGTGCCCACGCCGGCCCACACCGCCGCCGCGTCCCCTTCGTAGTGCTCCACCAGGTACGCGCACAGCTGCTGCACCCGCTTCGCCATCGACCCCGGGTAGCGGTGCACGGCCGGTTTCGCCGAGAGCAGCGCGGCGAAGGCCTCCGGGTCGTAGGCGGCGATCACATGCGCGTCGAGGTCGTCGGAGCCGAGCCGCCGGGCGATCGTGTAGGGCCCCGAGAAGGCCCACTCCATGGGTACCTGCTGGTCCAGCAGCATCCCGACCAGTGCGGCGAGCGGGCTGCGGCCGAGCAGCTCGTCGGCCTCCGGCCGCTGGGCGAGGCGGATGGTGACCCCGCCGTCGGTGTCTGTGTCGTCGGTGTCCATGGGATCCAGGGTCCCGCGTGGCGGCGCTCCCCGCGCGGTTGTCAGACCCCGCGCCTAGCGTGGGACCGACAGATACGGCGACACAGGAGTCGATCGACCATGGCTGAGTTCCCGGAAGGCGCACCCTGCTGGGTGGACGCGATGTTCTCCGACCTGGAGGGCGCGAAGACCTTCTACTCCGACGTGCTGGGCTGGACCTTCGGCGAGGCCAGCAGCGAGTACGGCAACTACACGCAGGCCTACTCCGACGGCAAGGCCGTCGCGGCCGTCGTCCCGCCGATGCCGGGGCAGGAGGGCCATTCGCAGTGGTGTCTGTACCTCGCCTCGCACGACGCGGAGGCCACCGCCGGGAAGATCAAGACGGCCGGCGGCGAGTTGCTGATGGAGCCGATGCAGGTCGGCGACTTCGGCACGATGGCCATCGCGAAGGAGCCGAGCGGCGCGGTCTTCGGCGTGTGGCAGCCGGGCGAGCACAAGGGCTTCGAGAAGCTCGGCGAGCAGGGTTCGTACGCGTGGGCCGAGTTCTTCTCGCGCGACGTGGCCAAGGCTGACGCGTTCCTCTCGAAGGTCTTCCCGTACGGCGTCCAGCAGATGGACCTCGGTGACTCCCCGGAGGTGTCCGGGATGGACTTCAAGGTCTTCAGCCTGGGCAGTCACGAGAACCCGGTGCTGGGCCGGATGAACATGGGCACCGACTTCCCGCCGGAGGTCCCCTCGTACGTCCAGGTCTACTTCGCCGTCCCCGACTGCGACGAGGCGGTGGCGAAGACCCAGGCCCACGGCGGCAAGCTCCACTTCGGCCCGATGGACAGCCCCTTCGGCCGTTTCGCGGCGGTGGCCGACCCGCAGGGGGCGGCCTTCGCCGTGATCGACAGGGCGAAGACGGTCGGCGAGATGCCGAAGTTCGCCTGACGGGAGCCCGGCCGGGCGGCGGCAGGGCTCCGGGATACGCTCCCGGAGCCCCGCCGCCGCTACGCGGCGAAGCCGAGCGCGAAGGCCGCGACGACCGGGGCCATGTAGAGCGCCGGGAACGGCACGTGCGCGTACGCGCGGGCCCGGACCACGGTGATCACGGCGCCGGCGTAGTAGAGGACCAGGCCGATGCCGGCGGCGATGCCGACGGCCGGGACGAAGAGGCCGATGAGCAGGCCCAGGGCCCCGGCGGCCTTCGCCACGCCGAGCGGGGTCCACCAGGTCTCGGGTACCTCGTACTGCTCCATGGCCTGCACGACGAACGGGGCACGGGCCAGCAGCGAATACCCCGAGAAGCCCGACATGGCGGCGGCGAGGACGGTGACGACGGTGGCGGCGATGTTCATGAATGGCTCCTCGGGGGCGGTGCGGGCGGTTTTTCTTTCCTCACCCCCATGACCCGCGCCACCTCACGAGTGTGACCGGAGCCCCGAGAATTCTTTTTCCGGCGCATCGGCCGGCCTCCCGGCGTCCTACAGGCCCAGGATCGGCGGCGACAGTGCGCCGAACCACACGTGGGTGACCGCACTGACGTAGCGCGCCCCGCACCGGTCGTTCGGGACCACCAGCTGTGCGCCCGTCTCGTCGAGGTCCTCCCCGTCGAGGCGGGTCGCCAGCAGGACCGGGCTCCCGCCGAAATCGGCGTCCAACTCGGCCCAGGACAGTACCGAATGGTGCCCGTCCCCGCCGCTGACCGCGAGCAGGAAGCGCGAACGGTCCTTGCGGCGGCGGACGTCGAAGGCGGGACCGGCGTCCGCGACGACCTCGCGGAGCAACGCGCCCTCGAACACGTGGTGCTGCGGACCGTTCGTCGCGCAGTCGAACGTGACCGCGGCCCGGCGCGGTGCCCAGTCCCGCAGGTCCGCGACGCTGAGCGTCGCCGGGTGGTCCAGGTCGCCGTGCAGCATGAGTTTGGCCATGGGTCACTCATGCCCGGCGGCACGCTTTCCGGAACCTCATGTGCAAGGTTGAGAGCTTGATATGAGCCGCACCTGTATGGGTAATGGTCGTTTCCGCCTGGCGTCCGCCGCCTTGCGACCTCAGTGCCCGGCGGCCTCCTGGATCCGCTGCCAGACGACGTCCCGCGTGACCGGCAGCTCCGTGAAGCGGACGCCCGTCGCGTCCCGCAGCGCGTTCGCGAACGCCGGGCCCACCGGATTGAAGGGGCTCTCGCTCATCGACTTGGCGCCGAGCGGGCCGATCCCGTCCGAGGTCTCCATGAAGTGGACCTCGGTACGCGGGACATCGGCGTACTGCGGGAGCCGGTAGCGGCGGAAGGCCGCCGTGGTCACCTCCCCGCGCTCGTCCACCCGTACGGTCTCGAAGAGGGTGGCGCCCAGTGCCTGGGCGACTCCGCCCTCGACCTGGCCGCGGCACTGGAGCGGGTTCATGACCTTGCCCGCGTCCGCCGCGTGGACGCTGCGCAGGATCTTCATCTCACCCGTGTCCGGGTCCACGGCGAGCCGGAACCACTGGGCGTTGAAGGCCACCGACCGCGGCGAGCCGCCCCAGTGCCCGTCCGCCGCGACCTCCTCCAGCCCGCCCTTGTCGTACGCGGCCTCGTACAGCTCCTTCAGGGTGACGACCCGGCCCGCGCAGTCGAAGGCCTCGGCCTCCAGCCTGCACAGGTGGCGGGCGACGCCCGTGTGCCGGGCCGCGAAGGTCAGGAGGCGTTCCGCGAGCGAATTGGCGGCCAGCAGTACGGCCTTGCCCGCCACCACCGTGCCGGCCGAGCCGAACGCGCCGGTGTCGTGGCGCACGACATCGGTATCGGACTGGCGGACCGCGATCCGGTCGACCGTGGTGTTCAGCGCACCGGCGGTGATCTGCTTGTGGACGGTGGTGGTGCCGTTGCCGAACTCCGCCGTACCCACCGCGATGTCGTACGTGCCGTCGCGCAGCAGGCTGACCCGTGCGTCGGCGAAGTGGCCGCCCGGTGGGCCGGTCGCGATCATCGCGACCGCCGAGCCCGTGCCGGTGAGCCAGCCCTCGGGCACGTCCTCGTGGCTGCGGTCCTCGGCGATGGCCCTGCGGACGACGTCCATGCACTGCTTCATCCCGTACGAGGCGATGAAGAGGTCCTCCTCGTGGCCGATCGGGGTCACCATGTGGTCGCCGGCGCCGATGACGTTCTTCTCGCGCAGTGCGAGCGGGTCCATGCCCAGCTTGATGGCGAGCTCGTCCATCACCGATTCGAGGGCGAAGAGGACCTGGCCCAGGCCGTAGCCGCGGAAGGCGCCGGCCGGGACGCCGTTGGTGTAGACGGAGTAGGCCTCGACCTCCTTGTTCGGAGCCTTGTAGACGGCGAAGGACTCGCCGACGCTGTGGAACATGACCGCCGGGCCGTGGTTGCCGTAGGCGCCGGTGTTGGACAGCACGCGGATGCGCAGCGCGGTGAGGGTGCCGTCGGCCTTGGCGCCGATCTTGATGGTGATCTTGAAGGGGTGGCGGGTGGTGGCCCCGTAGAACTGCTCGGCCCGGGTGAACTCGAGCTTCACCGGGCGCCGCAGCTTCAGGGCGGCGAGGACCACGATGTCCTCGGTCAGCATTTCCTGCTTGCCGCCGAACCCGCCGCCCACGCGGCCCGCGACGACGCGGACCTCGTCCTCGTTCAGGTCGTAGAGGGCGCACAGCGCCCGCCGGGTCAGGAACGGCGCCTGGGTGGAGGAGCGGACGGTGATGCGTTCCCCGTCGCCCTCCTCCTTGGGCTCGAAGTACGCGACGCTGCCGTGGGTCTCCAGGCTGGCGTGCTGCACGCGCTGGGTCTGGAAGGTCTCCTCGTGGACGACGTCCGCCTCGGCATACCCCTTCGCCATGTCACCGAGGGTGTTGTGGACCTCGCCGCACACGTTGTTCCCGGCGCGGAAGATCCCCGACTCGGGGCCCTTGGGGTGGAGGACGGGGGCGCCCGGGAGCATGGCCTCCTCCGGGTCGATGACGTACGGGAGTTCCTCGTACGTGACGACCACACGGCGGCAGCCCTCCTCGGCGGCCTGCTCGCTGTCGGCGACCACGGCGGCCACGCGCTGGCCGACGAAGCGGACCACGTCGTCCAGGACACGGGTGTCCATCGGGTCCTCGGTGGGGTGCTCGTGGCGGGCGCTGGAGTAGAGGCGCTCGGGGGCGTCGTGGTGGGTGAGGACCGCGTGCACGCCCGGGACCTGGAGGGCGTCGGTGGTGTCGATGGAGAGGATCCGGGCGTGCGGGTGCGGGGAGCGCAGCAGCTTCATGTGCAGCAGCCCGGGCACCTCGACGTCGAAGGTGTAGCGGGCGGTGCCGGTGACGACCTGGGGGCCGGCGGGCGCGCCGAGGCTCCGGCCGACGGCCTGGCCCGCCCCGGGGGTCTCGGTGTGCTTCACGCCGCGCACGGCGTCCTCGATGGCGCGGTAGCCCGTGCAGCGGCAGATGTTGCCCTTGAAGGCGCGGGGCAGGTCCTCGAGCTTGCCGTCGTCGTGGGCGGTGCCCTGCTCGGCCTGGAGGGCGGAGGTGGTCATCAGGAACCCGGCGGTGCAGAAGCCGCACTGGAAGCCCTGGGCGTCGAGGAACTTCTGCTGGACCGGGTGCAGTTCCCCGCCGGGAGAGCACAGGCCCTCGACCGTGGTGACGGCGCGGCCCTCGGCGCGGACCGCCGGGTAGAGGCAGCTGTGGACCGGCTGCCCGTCCACGTGGACCGTGCAGGCTCCGCAGTCGCCCTGGTCGCAGCCCTTCTTCACGCCGAACCAGCCGCGCTCGCGGAGGTAGGTGCGCAGGCACTGGCCGGCGCGGGGCTCCTCGGTGAAGCGCTGCTTGTTGATGTCGATCTCGTAGGTCATCAGGATCCTTCCGAGTCCGGCGCCGGGTGTGCGTCCGGGCCGCCGTCGAGGTTTCCGCCGAGGCCGCCGCCGAGGTCTCTGCCGAGATCCCTGTCGAGGTCCCGGTCGCCGTCCTGCGGGGCGAGCTCGCGGCGGACCTCCTCCGCCAGGCGCAGCCCCATGTGGCGCCGCCAGGCCGGCAGGCCGTGGATGTCGTCGAACCACTCCTCGGGGCCGACGCCGGAGTCGATCACCGCCCGCAGTTCGGCGGCGGTGGGCGGCAGTGCGAACCAGAAGCGGAAGGGGCGGGTGGTGGCGGCCGTGACCGTGACGGCGAGCGAGCCGTCCTGGGGGTCGGCGGCGCCGATGACAAGGGCGCCGGAGCGGCCGAGTCCGTACAGGGAGGCCTGGCGGAAGGCCGTACGGGAGTCCAGGGCGCGGGCGGGCAGGCGGACCGAGCGGAGCAGCTCGCCGTCGCGGAGGTCCTTGACCCCCGCTCCGAGGATGAACTCGCAGACGGGCATCCGGCGGGTGGCGCCGTCCTGGCCCTGGAGGAGGACGGTGCCGTCGAGGGCGGCGGCGAGGGAGATCATCGGGCCGGCGGGGAGTCCGTTGCAGAGGTTGCCGCCGACGGTCGCCATGTTCCAGATCTTGAAGCTGGCGAGGAAGGCCCGGCAGCACTGCTCGAAGAGCGGCGCGGCCGTGGTCGGCAGGGTCCGGGCGAAACGGGACAGCTCCGTGATGGTGCAGGTGGCGGCGATGTCGAGGGAGCCGTCGGGCTGCCAGGACAGGGGCGGCCAGCCCATGCGGGAGAGGTCGACGAGCCGGCGGATGTGGGGCTGGGGCTCGGAGAAGAGGTAGGTGCCGCCGCCGAGCCAGGCGTCTCCGGGACGCCATGGTTCGCGGCGGCGGGCATCGCGCACGTCGAGCACCGTATTGAGGTCCATTTCCCGCCACCCTCTCCATCCTCGTGTCGTCCTCCCGTCAGTGAAACAACGGGGCGGGGGCGGGCACGACTGGTCCCGGGCACGGAAAAGCACGAGGGCCGCCGGGGTGGCACTGGTTGATCATCCAAAAGGCTGTTCGCGGAGTTGTCCTTGCATTTACCATGGCAACCCTCATATTCGCCTCGCGATTGTGGGCTGCCACCCGCCGCAAGGAGTCCCCGTCATGCACGTCCTCGACCTGCTCCAGTCCGACAGCCTCGGCCTCACCCTCCTGTGGGGCGAGGAGTCCCTTCTCGGCCAGGAGGTCAGCGGGGTGACCGCCACCGACCTGGAGGACCCGGGCCGCTTCCTGGGCCCGGGGGAGCTGGTGCTGAGCGGCCTCGTGTGGTGGAGCCCGGGGGCCGCGGCCGCCGCCAAGACCGACCGCTTCGTCGCCGCCCTCGCGGACGCCGGGGCGCGGGCGCTGCTGGCGGGCGAGGAGACCCACGGTGGGGTGCCCGAGGAGCTCGTCGCCGCCTGCCGGGCGCACCGGATGCCCCTGGTGGCCGTGCCCGCGCAGACCAGCTTCAGGGCCGTGACCGAGGCGGTGTACCTGCGCCAGTGGGGCGACCTCAGCCGGCGCCCGACCCGGCACTTCGCGCTCCCCGAGAACGTGCGCGGCGAGCTCAGCCGGCTCCTGGAGGGCGGGGCCGGGCCCGCGGAACTGCTGGACCGGGCGTGCGCGCACCTGGGCCGGGTGCCCTGCTACCTGCTGACCGCGAGCGGCCGCACGGTGGCCCGTACGCCGTCCGCGCCCGAGCTCCCCGCGCAGCGCGTCGGCTCGGCCGCGAAGGGCGGGGTCTCCCTGGGCGTGGAGGCCGAGAGCTCCCCGTACGACGCCTGGCGGCTGTACGTCCCGGACGCGGACGCGGCACCGCCGAGGGTGCTCCACGAGATCGCCGAGATCTTCGCCCAGTACCGCGACGGGGAGGCCCGGCGCGGGGCCGCGGGCCGGGCCGCCGGGCGGGAACTGCTCGCGCTGGTGGCCGCGGACGCCGAGACGGAGCTCCTCGGCGCGGCCCTGCAGGCGGCCGGACTGCCCGCGCGGGGTCCGTACCGGGTGGTGACGGCGACCGACGGGGACGCGCTGGCGGAGGCGCTGGGGCACCTGGAGGGGGTGCGCTGGGCGGCCGGGCCGACGGGGGCCGTGCTGTGCGAGGGACCGGGCCCCGACACCGCCGACGCCACCGCCGCGGACGTGGCCGACCGGCTGCGCGCCGTGTGGCCGCTGCTCCAGGCGTGCGGCGCCCCGGAGGCCGTCCTGCGGCTCGGCGTGGGCGCGCGGGCGGCTTCGGCGGAGGGGCTACGCGCGTCACTCTGCCAGGCGAACTTCGCGCTGACGGCGGCGGACGGGGAGGTTCCGGTGCGCGGGGTCGAGCAGCTGGACACCCTGTCCGAACTGCTGGCGGGGGTTCCGCCGGAGGTGCGCGGGGTGTTCGGGACGCGGACGCTGGGGGCCCTCGGGGACGGGATGCTGCGCGAGACGCTGGAGGTGTTCCTCGCGAACAACTGCTCGTGGACACGGACGGCGGAGGCGCTGCACCTGCACGTGAACACGGTGCACTACCGGATCGAGCGGGTGGAGGCACTGACCGGCCGCGACCTGTCGCGGCTGGACCACAAGCTGGACCTGTACGCGGCGCTGCGGTGCTGACGGGCGGCCCCCCGGTGGCTGACGGCCGTGCGGCTGACGGCCGGGCCGCTGACCGCCGGGCCGCTGGAAGGTGGCCGCCGGGCGCCCGGAGGGGTCGGTCAGAAGGCGAGGTCGATGTGCACGTCCGTGGACTTCACCCGGGCCGTCACGGTGACACCGACGGCGATGCCGAGCTCCTCGACGGACTCCCGGGTCACCACGGAGACGAGGTGGTGCGGGCCCGACTGGATCTCGACCTGGGCGGCCACGTCGTCGAGCCGGACGGCGGTGACGATCCCCGCGAAGGAGTTCCGCACGGAGGTGGCCGTGGCCGTCCGCGGCACCGGATGCAGCCCGGTGGCCCGCTCCTTGGCGAAGGTGGCCAGGACGGCCCCGTCGACGGTCCGCACCCCGTCGGGGGAGCGGTGCGCGGGCAGCCGTCCTCCGTCGGTCCAGCGGCGGACGGTCTCGGGGCTCACGCACAGCAGGACGGCGGCCTGCCCGATGGAGTACGACGGCACGTCCGCAGCCTAGGCGACCCGGCGGCCGTGCCGCGGGGCCCCGACCCGTCGCGGCCCACTCCTCCGGCAGGCTCCGAAAGTCCTACGGAAGCCTGACCAATCCGACAAAAGGGTCAGTGGGCGTAGCGTCGTAGGAGCGACCAGGAAATGGCCGCGGCCTGTGGAAGAAGGGTGCCGCCGATGTCCGTCCCGCCTGCTCAGCCCCTCCAGCCCTCCGGCTCCTCGGGGACCGCCGGCTCCTCCCGGCCGGCCCTCGCGCTCCTCGTCGGGTTCGACGGGTCCGCCCGCAGTCTCGCCGCCACCCGCTGGGCGGCCCGTGAGGCCTCGGCGACGGGCGCTCCGCTCCGGCTCCTCCACGTCGGCCAGGCCTGGCCGACGTTCCAGCCCATCTCCCCCGAGTTCCAGCCCGTGCTCGGCGAGAGCGAGCTCGCGGCCGTGGCCGTACTGTCGGCGGTCGCCGAGGAACTCCGCACCACGTACGAGGGGCTGACCGTCGAGACGGCCACGGCCGAGGGCGGAGCCGGCAACGAGATCCCGCGTGCGGCCCTGCGGACCGGCGCCGGCCTGATCGTCCTCGGCGCGAGCGGCCACCGCCCCCACCTGGTCCCGCTGCTCGGCTCCACCGCGCTGCACGTCGCGGGGCGCGCCGAGGTCCCCGTCGTCCTGGTCCGGGAGTCCGCCGGGCAGGCGCTGCCCGGGCGCGGGGTCGTCGTCGGGGTGGACCCGGCGGGCGACTACGGCGACGTGCTCGACTTCGGCTACGCCTGGGCGGCGGCGCACGGGCTGCCGCTGCGCGCGGTGCACGCGGGACCACCGGGGCAGGCGCCGCTCGAGGCCGCGGTGACCGGGGCCGCCGCGCGCCATCCGCAGGTGCCGACCGAGTGCGTCAGCCGCCCGGGCGACGCCGCGCACGTCCTGGTCGACGAGTCCGCCACGGCCGACCTCCTGGTCGTCGGCCGCCGCCACCACCGGCCCCTCCACGGCATGGGCCCCACCGACCACGCGGTGGCCCACTACGCCCGCGGCCCGGTGGCCCTGGTCCCGCACGGATAGCGGTCCCCTACCGCCGCAGGAGGACGATCACCGAGCCCCACATGGTCAGCAGGACGTTGCCCAAGGCGTACGGGACCGTCGTGCCCAGGGCCGGGATCTGGCTGCGCGCGCGTTCCGTCAGGGCGCCGAGGGCGGCCGTCGTGGTCTGGGCGCCGGCCAGGGCGCCGAGGAGGATCGGGAGGGGGAGGCGCTGCACGAAGTGCCCGTAGGCGAATCCGGCGAGCAGCGGCACGCTCGTCACGGCCGCGCCCCAGAGCAGCAGCGGCCAGCCGGCCTCGCGCAGGCCGGGCACGAAGCTCGGGCCGGCGTTCAGGCCGACGACGGTGACGAACACGCACAGCCCGAGCGTGCCCATCAGCCACTGCGCCGCCGACGGCAGGTTGCCGTAGGTGGGGTACTTGCTCCGGATCCACCCGAAGACCAGCCCCATCAGCAGGGCTCCGGTGGAGGTGGACAGCGACAGCGGGGCGCCGGCCGCGTGCAGGGCCGGGATGCCGAGGCAGCCGCCGAGGAAGAGTCCGAGCGCGATCCACACCATGTCCGTGGCGAAGCTGGTCGGCACCGGCTTGCCCAGCTCCGCCGCGGCCCGCTCGACCCGCTTGCGCGGCCCGGTGAGGACCAGGGTGTCGCCGCGCTCCACGGTGTTGTCGAGCCGCACCCGCAGGTCGGCCCCGCCCCGCCAGTGCTCCTCGACGAAGACCCCCGGCATGAACTCCTCGTGGCGCAGGGTGCGGACGGTACGGCCGCCGAGGTTCCGGTCGGTGATGACGACGTGCAGCGACTCCGTGCGGTAGGCGAGGAGTTCGAAGTCGTCCGTCTCCATCCCGATGTGCGTCCGCGCGTCGTACGCGACGAGGTCGCCGCGGACCGCGCTGACGGCCAGGACGTCACCGAGCTCGATCCGGGTGTCCGCGGTGTGCTCCAGAATCTCCCCGGCCCGCCGCAGCCGGGTGATGTAGAGGCGCCGCCCGGCGGCCTTCTGCTCCGCCTCGAAGTCCCCGATCGTGCGCCCGGCGAAGGCCGCCACGTCGACGGCGTACGCGCGCAGCACGTGCTTGTAGTAGCCCTCCCCGGCATCGGGGTTGTCCTCGGCGGCCTCGAGGTCGGCCGCCAGTACGGCGCTCTCGGCCGCGAGGTCCCGGCGCAGGAGGCGGGGCAGGATCCCGGCGAGGAGCAGGGCGGGGACGACCGTGCCGAGGGGGTACGTGACCGCGTAGGCGACGGCGATGAGATGGGACTGGTCGCGCGCCTCGGCGGCACTGACGCCGGGCAGGTGGGAGATGGCGTCGGAGCCGACGCCGATGACGGCCGACTGGGTGAGGCCGCCGCCGAGCAGCCCGGCGGAGAGGCCGGGGCCGTAGCCGGCGAGGGCGGCGAAGGCCCAGGCGGAGGCCAGCCCGGTGACGCAGACGATGAGGGCGAGGAGGACCTGGGGGAGTCCGTCCTTGCGCAGGGCGCGGAAGAACTGCGGGCCGACGTCGTAGCCGAGGGCGAAGAGGAACATCAGGAAGAAGACGGACTTGATCGGCCCGTCGATCTCGACCTTGGCCTGGGAGCCGATGACCAGACCGGCCACGAGGCAGCCGGTGACGGCGCCGAGGGCGATGGACTTGTACCGGACGCGGCCGAGGAGGAAGCCGACGGCGATGGTCAGGAAGATCAGGAGCTCGGGGTAGGGCCGGAAGATCTCCGTCCTGAGCCAGTCCGTCAACGCCCCCACCGGCACTCACCCGCTTCCCGCCCGCGCGGCCGCCTCGGCTCGGCTCGGCCACCTCAGGAAACGTTATGTGCGGGTATGTCCCACCGCATGTGCAGCGCCGCGCACGAGAACGCATGAGAACGCGCGAGAGAACATCGGGAACGCGAAGAGCCCCACCGCAAGCGGTGGGGCTCTTCAACGTATTGCCCGGTGAGAGCAATGGCGGAGGATACGAGATTCGAACTCGTGAGGGGTTGCCCCCAACACGCTTTCCAAGCGTGCGCCCTAGGCCACTAGGCGAATCCTCCGCGGCAAACAATACAAGACGTTGAGGGGTGCTCGCGAACGTGATCGTCGGCTGCCGTCCTGGTCGGGGTCGGGCAGGGCCCGGCCCGGGGTCTGCTCGCGCTCCGCCCGGGGGCCGGCTCGATTCCGGGGCCCTCCATCCGCTAGGGTGGGGCCAGCCCCTCACGTGGCGCTATCTCACCCAACTCCCCCAGGGCCGGAAGGCAGCAAGGGTAAGTGGGCTCTGGTGGGTGCGTGGGGGGCGCTTTGCGTTCCGGGGCGGGTCGCGGGCAGACGTCGCGGGCAGGACAGGGCCGCCGTTGTCGGTGGGCCCGGATAACCTCGTAGACGTGTCGTCCCTTGCGCTGTACCGCCGCTACCGCCCCGAGTCGTTCGCCGAGGTCATCGGGCAGGAGCATGTCACTGCCCCGCTGATGCAGGCCCTGCGCAACAACCGGGTCAATCACGCGTACCTGTTCAGTGGTCCGCGAGGCTGCGGCAAGACCACCAGCGCGCGCATCCTCGCCCGGTGCCTCAACTGTGAGCAGGGCCCCACGCCGACCCCGTGCGGGGAGTGCCAGTCATGCAAGGACCTCGCGCGCAACGGGCCGGGATCGATCGACGTCATCGAGATCGACGCCGCCTCCCACGGTGGTGTGGACGACGCCCGTGACCTGCGGGAGAAGGCCTTCTTCGGGCCCGCCTCCAGCCGGTACAAGATCTACATCATCGACGAGGCGCACATGGTCACCCCGGCGGGCTTCAACGCCCTGCTGAAGGTGGTCGAGGAGCCTCCGGAGCACCTCAAGTTCATCTTCGCCACGACCGAGCCCGAGAAGGTCATCGGGACCATCCGGTCCAGGACGCACCACTACCCCTTCCGGCTCGTGCCTCCCGGCACCCTGCGCGACTACCTCGGCGAGGTCTGCGGCCGCGAGGGCGCCCACGTGGAGGACGGGGTGCTGCCGCTCGTCGTGCGCGCCGGGGCCGGGTCCGTCCGCGACTCCATGTCCGTCATGGACCAGCTGCTGGCCGGCGCCGCCGACCAGGGTGTGACGTACGCCATGGCCACCTCGCTCCTCGGGTACACCGACGGGACCCTGCTGGACGCCGTCGTGGACGCCTTCGCCGCCGGCGACGGGGCCGCCGCGTTCGAGATCGTCGACCGGGTGGTCGAGGGCGGCAACGACCCGCGCCGTTTCGTCGCCGACCTGCTGGAGCGGCTGCGCGACCTGGTGATCCTGGCCGCCGTGCCCGAAGCCAGGGAGAAGGGGCTCATCGACGCCCCGGCCGACGTGGTCGAGCGGATGCAGGCCCAGGCCTCCGTGTTCGGCGCCGCCGAGCTGTCCCGGGCCGCCGACCTGGTCAACACGGGGCTCACGGAGATGCGCGGAGCGACCTCGCCCCGGCTGCAGCTGGAGCTGATCTGCGCCCGCGTGCTGCTGCCCGCCGCCTTCGACGACGAGCGGTCCGTGCAGGCGCGGCTCGACCGGCTGGAGCGCAGCGGAGTCGCCCAGGCCGCCGCCTTCGCACCCGCCCCGGCCATGGGTTACGCCCCCGGGCCGGAGGCCCACGCCATGGCCCCCGCGGTCGTACGGGCCCCCGCGGCGCAGGCCCCCGCCCCGGCGCCGGTGGCTCCGCCCGAGCCGGTGGCCGCCGCTCCCGTCCCCGTTCCCGCGGCCCAGCCGGCGCCCGCTGCCGTGCCCCCCGCCGCGGCGCCCGGTGCCTGGCCCGGCGCCGCGCAGCCCGGCGGCGGCGCCCCCGGTGCCTGGCCGGGAGCTGCCGTCCCCGGCGCCCCCGCAGCCCAGACCCCGGCCGCCCCGGCCGCCCCCGCGGCACAGGCTCCCGCGGCCCCCGCCGCCGGTGCCTGGCCCAGTGCCACGGCTCCGGGCTCCGCCCCGGCTCCGCAGGCGGCCCCCGCGCAGGCCCCGGCCCCGGCCGCGCCCGCCGCCCCGTCCCCCGGCATGGCCGCCGGCGCCGGGCAGGTCCAGGCGATGTGGCCGGCCGTCCTGGAGGCTGTCAAGAACCGCCGCCGCTTCACCTGGATCCTGCTCAGCCAGAACGCCCAGGTCGCCGGCTTCGACGGGACCACCCTCCAGCTCGGCTTCCCGAACGCCGGAGCCCGCGACAACTTCGCGAGCAGCGGCAGCGAGGACGTCCTCAAGGCGGTCCTCGCCGAGCAGTTCCAGGTCAACTGGAAGATCGAGGCCGTGCTCGGAGGCGGCGCCCAGCCGCTGTCCCCCGTCTCCGCGTCCTCCTACGGGGCTCCGCCCGCGCCCGCCCACAACCCGCCGCCGCAGCAGGCCCCGGCCCCGCAGCAGCAGTCGCAGGCGCCGTACCAGCAGCAGCCCCAGCAATCCCAACAGCCCCAGCAGCCGCAGCAGTCGTACCAGCAGCAGCCCCCGCCGCCCGTCCACCAGGCGCCCCCGCCGGTCGCCCCCGAGGACGACGTACCGGAGGACGACGACCCCGACCTGGTCGACACCGCGCTGAGCGGACACGACCTGATCGTGCGCGAGCTCGGAGCCACCGTTGTGGAGGAATACACGAACGACTAGGGGGCCCGACTTGGGTGCCCGCACGAAGCCCACCGGGGAACCCGGGCTAGTCTTCATGGCGTGAAGGTCCTCGTCATCGGCGGCGGCGCCCGCGAACATGCCCTGTGCCGCTCTCTGTCCCTCGATCCCGACGTCAACGCGCTGTACTGCGCTCCAGGCAACGCCGGCATCGCCGAGGTGGCCGAGCTCCGCCCCGTCGACGCCCTCGACGGCGAAGCCGTCGCCCGCCTCGCCACCGAACTCCGCGCCGACCTGGTCGTCGTCGGCCCGGAGGCCCCGCTGGTAGCGGGCGTCGCCGACGCCGTGCGCGCGGCCGGCATCCCCGTCTTCGGCCCGTCCGGCGAAGCGGCCCAGCTGGAAGGCTCCAAGGCCTTCGCCAAGGACGTGATGGCCGCGGCCGGCGTCCCGACGGCCCGCAGCTACGTGTGCACCACCCCGGAAGAGGTGGACGAGGCCCTCGACGCCTTCGGCGCCCCCTACGTGGTCAAGGACGACGGCCTGGCCGCCGGCAAGGGCGTCGTGGTCACCGCCGACCGCGCCGCCGCCCGCGCCCACGCGCTCGGCTGCGACCGCGTCGTCATCGAGGAGTTCCTCGACGGCCCCGAGGTCTCCCTCTTCGCCATCACCGACGGCGTCACCGTGCTGCCGCTCCAGCCCGCGCAGGACTTCAAGCGCGCGCTCGACGGCGACGAGGGCCCCAACACCGGCGGCATGGGCGCGTACTCGCCGCTCCCCTGGGCCGACCCGAAGCTCGTCGACGAGGTCATGGCGAGCGTCCTGCAGCCGACCGTGGACGAGCTGCGCCACCGCGGCACCCCCTTCTCCGGGCTGCTCTACGCGGGCCTCGCGATCACCTCGCGCGGGGTACGGGTCATCGAGTTCAACGCCCGCTTCGGCGACCCCGAGACCCAGGTGGTCCTGGCCCGGCTGCGCACCCCGCTCGCGAGCGTGCTGCTGAACTCGGCCAACGGCACCCTGGACGCCGAGCCCCCGCTCCGCTGGCGCGAGGACGCGGCCGTGACCGTCGTCATCGCCTCCCACAACTACCCGGAGACCCCGCGCACCGGGGACCCCATCACGGGCCTCGCCGAGGTGGCCGGGCAGGACGCCCCGCACGCCTACGTGCTGCACGCCGGAACCCGGCGCGAGGGCGACGCGGTGGTCAGCGCGGGCGGTCGCGTGCTGTCGGTGACGGCGACCGGTTCCGATCTGGCGGAGGCCCGGACAAGGGCGTATAAGGCCGTCTCCCGGATCGGGCTCGACGGCTCGCAGTACCGCACGGACATCGCGGCGAAGGCCGCGGAGGGCCGCTGAGCAGCGGGATTGCACGGAAGCGGGCCCGGTGCGCACTCGGTGCGGCCGGGCCCGCGCGCATGCCCGCGTGCGAGTGCATCCAGCCGCGTTCGAACGCACCCACCTTTACCCAAAGCCATTCCATCGGGTGATCGTCACCCGGTCTGCCTGACGTCCGCCCTCGCCCCAACTATGGTGCGGCGCAAGCATTCCGGTGCTCGTTCCGGCACATGGCCCACCGGCATTGCGATGTCAGTGGCTGGTGTCACAGTGGGGGAGTGAGCAACGCCGCCGCAGGGCAGAGGGGGTGAGGTCCGGTCGTGTCCGGAACCGGTTCGATCGCTGAAGTGGGCACGCCGTCCGCGCGTTCCCGAGCCTTGGCCGTGCTGCGCGTGCGCAGCAGGGCACTGGCCGTCGGGCTGCTGCCCGCCGCCCTCGCCGTGGTGCTGGTGAGCGCCCGGACGACGGGCCGGCTCGCCGGTGACCCCTGGCCGGTCGTGACCCTCGCCGTGTGCGCCTTCGCCGCGCTCGTTCTCCTCGTCGGCGGGATCTTCGCCGCCGTCGTCCTGCGGGCGAGCCCCGCCATGACCCCGACCGTGCCGCTGTCGGAGGCCGCCGCCCCCGATCTCTACCGGCTCGTGCGGGACCTGGCGGACCGGATGGACGTCCCGGCGCCCTCCGCGATAGCCCTGACGCCCGACTGCGACAGCTGGCTGGAGGACCGCACCCACGCGGCCCACCGCCGCGCCCGTACGCGCACGGGTATATCCGGTGGGGTCGGTGGGGCCGCGGCCTGCGCCGCCCCCGAGTCCGAGCCGGGCGCCGCCCCGGTGCTGGTGATCGGCTCGCCGTTCCTGTGGTGGATGCGCGTGGCGGAGCTGCGCGCGGTGCTCGCCCCGGTGGTCGCCGGTACGGGTCCCTCCGCGCATCCGGACATAGCCGACGCGCGCGGATTCGTACGGGGCCTCGACGCCGCCGTGGACGTGGGCAACCGGCGCTTCCTCGGCTGGATCGCCGCCCCCGCCCGGCTGCTGCTGCGGCTGTGCCGGGTCGACGCCGCCGAGATGGAGCGCGGGGTCGCCGCCGCCGCGTCGGACCGTGCACAGGGTGTGGACTACGGGCTGCGCATCGTGGCCCAGGAGCAGGTCGGGCTGGCGTACGCCGGCTGGGACCGGCTGCTGACCCGTGTCGCGCTGCCCGCCTGGCGGATGGGCCGCTGGCCCACGCACCTCGACGCGGGCGTGGTGTCCGCGCTGACCGAGCTGTCCCGGCGCGACCGGCTGGCCGACGGGTTCACCTCGCGGCTCGGCGAGCGCCCGGCGTGCGATCTGCTGGAGCAGCCGGGGGCGGTGGACGAGGCCGCCTCGCTGCTGGCCGCGCGGCTGTTCCACGGCGGACCGGCCGAGGCCGGGCCGGACTGGTCCCCGGTGGACTGGGCGGCGTATCCGGAGGAGGTCGTCGACCGCAAGTGGCGGACGGAGGCCGCGCGGCTGCTGACCGCGCTGGACGCGCTGTCCGCGGTGTCGGTGCCCGCCGCCTCCACGGTGGAGCGGGTGCTGACGTACCTCACGGACGCCGACGCCGACGCCCTGTCCGGCCGGCTGAGCGGTGACCTGGCGAGGGATGCCGCGCCCGCCGCGGCCCCGGCCGGTGCCAGGGGGGCCGACGCACTGCCGCTGTTCCCGCTGGAGGCCCCGCGCAGCGGGCGGGACCTGCTGGCCGATCACGTGGTGGCCCTGGTGTGCTGCGCGGCGGTCGACTCCGCCGGCGGTGAGCCCGGGCTGGACTGGCTGGACGGGCCCGTGCTGCTGGTCGCCGGGGTCCGGCGGGCCGATCTCGCGGGGCGGGTGCTCTCGCTGGTGGAGGACGGGGACTCCGGGCCGCTGCGCGACTGGCTCGCGGAGGTCGGCGTACGCCCCGAGAAGCCGGTCCGGCTCGTGTAGCTCCCGATGGCTGCCTGGGTGATGGCTCCCCGGGCAGGGGCACAGCCCGCCGCCCGGGGGCACCGGTTGAAATATTCGCGACGAACGGTGACGGACTGCGTGCGTTATGTGATGTGCTGGGACCGGTCGTGGCGTTCGGGGGAGCGAGGGAGGGGAACGGTATGGGTGCGGAGCAGATCCGGCGCTGGGAGTCAGGTGCGCTGGCGCACGCGGTGACCGACCCCTTCGGGCAGGGCCCGCTGCCGTGGTTCCGGGGGAGCGAGCTCTACTACGACGACAGCGGCCAGGTCGTGCCCTGGTACGTGGATCCGGCCGTCGCCGCCGGTCAGATCCCCCGCGCCCGCGGCAATGGCGGCCCCCGAACCGCCGACGACGTGCACCGGCAGATCAAGGGGTTCACCTCCACCGGAGCCGTGGCGCCCGGTGAGGCCATCGACTTCCACATCACCGTGGACCCGCCGCAGCAGTTCTCGGTCGACGTCTACCGCATCGGCCACTACGGCGGCGACGGCGCCTCCAAGATCACCACCAGCCCCCGGCTCTCCGGCATCGTCCAGCCCGCGCCCCTGGCCGCCGACCGCACCGTCTCCTGCCACCACTGGTGGCTGTCCTGGCGGCTCCAGGTCCCTTCCTACTGGAGCGTCGGCGCCTATGTGGCGGTCCTGACGACCGCCGACGGCTACCGCTCGCACATCCCCTTCACGGTGCGGGACGACCACCCGGCGGATCTGCTGCTCCTGCTGCCCGACATCACCTGGCAGGCCTACAACCTCTACCCCGAGGACGGCCGCACGGGCGCGAGCCTCTACCACGCCTGGGACGAGGAGGGACGGCTGCTCGGCGAACGCGACGCCGCGATCACCGTCTCCTTCGACCGCCCCTACGCCGGCGCGGGCCTGCCCCTGCATGTCGGTCACGCCTACGACTTCATCCGCTGGGCAGAGCGCTACGGCTACGACCTCGCCTACGCCGACGCCCGCGACCTGCACGCCGGCCGCGTCGATCCCACCCGTTACCGCGGCCTGGTCTTCCCCGGCCACGACGAGTACTGGTCGGCCCCCATGCGCCGCACCGTCGAGCGCGCCCGCGACCACGGAACCTCGCTCGTCTTCCTCTCCGCGAACACCATGTACTGGCAGGTCGAGCTCTCGCCCTCGCCCTCCGGGGTCGACGACCGCCTCCTCACGTGCCGAAAACGCCGCGGCCCCGGCCGCCCCAGCCTCTGGCGCGAAGTCGACCGCCCGGAGCAGCAGCTCCTCGGCATCCAGTACGCGGGACGGGTCCCCGAGCCCGCGCCCCTGGTCGTGCGCAACGCCACGCACTGGCTCTGGGACTCCACCGGAGCCTCCGAGAACGACGAACTGCCCGGCCTGGTCGCGGGCGAGGCGGACCGGTACTTCCCGCGCACGCAGCTCCCCGAGCACCAGAGCCGGATCCTGCTCGCGCACTCCCCGTACGAGGACGGCGAAGGCCACCTCCGCCACCAGGAGACCTCGCTCTACCGGGCCCCCAGCGGGGCGCTCGTCTTCGCCTCCGGCACCTTCGCCTGGTCCCCCGCCCTCGACCGCCCCGGCCATGTGGACGAGCGGGTCCAGCGGGCCACCGCCAACCTCCTCGACCGGATCTGCAAGAGGGACTGACCCGGACCCGTTGTCCGGGTTCGCGGGCGGGTACGGGAGAATGGCCCTGCGCTCGTACAGAACCACAGGGAGACCCCGTGTCCGGATTCGTCGAAAAGCCCGAGCCGGTCCAGGTGCCCGGCCTCGTCCACCTCCACACCGGCAAGGTGCGCGACCTCTACCGCGACGAGGACGGCCGGCTGGTCATGGTCGCCAGCGACCGGATGTCCGCCTTCGACTGGGTCCTGCCCACCGCGATCCCGGACAAGGGCCGCGTCCTCACCCAGCTGTCGCTGTGGTGGTTCGACCAGCTCCAGGACCTCGTCCCGAACCACGTGATCAGTACCGAGCTGCCCGCGGGCGCTCCCGCCGCCTGGGCCGGCCGCACGCTGATCTGCCAGAACCTCGACATGGTCCCCGTCGAGTGCGTGGCCCGCGGCTACCTCACCGGCTCCGGGCTCGCCGAGTACGAGCGGACCCGTACGGTCTGCGGCCTCGCCCTCCCCGAGGGCCTCGTCGACGGCTCCGAGCTGCCCGCCCCGATCTTCACCCCGGCCGCCAAGGCCGCGGTCGGCGAGCACGACGAGAACGTCTCCTACGAGGAGGTCGCGCGCACGGCCGGTCCCGAGACGGCCGCGCTGCTGCGCCAGGCCACCCTGGCCGTGTACGGGCGCGCCCGTGACATCGCCCGCGAGCGCGGCATCATCCTCGCGGACACCAAGTTCGAGTTCGGATTCGACAAGGACGGCAGCCTGGTCGCCGCCGACGAGGTCCTCACCCCGGACTCCTCCCGCTTCTGGCCGGCCGACCTGTGGGAGCCGGGCCGCACGCAGGCCTCCTTCGACAAGCAGTACGTCCGCGACTGGCTGAACTCCCCGGCCTCCGGCTGGGACCCCAAGGGCGAACTCCCGCCGCCGGCCCTCCCGCAAGAGGTCGTGGACCGGACCCGGGCCAAGTACGTCGAGGCCTACGAGCGGCTCACCGGCCACTCCTGGTCCTGAGGCCCCCGGCCGCGGGCCCGGCCCCCGCGGCCGGGCCCCTGGGCCCGTCCCGAGAACGAGAGAAGCCCCGGTCCGAGGACCGGGGCTTCTTCACTGCTGAGCGGACAACGCGACTCGAACGCGCGACATCCACCTTGGCAAGGTGGTGCTCTACCAACTGAGCTATGTCCGCATGCGCCGTAGCGCGAGAACTACTATACCCAACCTCGCTCGCGTGCGAGACGCACTGCCGTGTGCCTGTTCTCGGCACCCAGTTTCGAGGCGGCCGAGGACAGGTAGTTCCGTACCGTCCCCGGCGACAGCGAGGCCCGTTCCGCGATCTCCGCGATCGGAGCTCCGTCCCCGGCCAGTTCCAGTACCTCGGCCTCGCGGGCGGTCAGCGGGGAGTCCCCCGCGCTGATCGCGTCGGCCGCCAACTCGGGGTCGACGTAGCGGCCCCCGGCGTGCACGGTCCGGATCAGCTCGGCCAGCCGCTGCGCCGAGACGGTTTTCGGCGCGAAGGCGCGCACACCGGCGGCGAGGGCCCGCTTCAGGTGCCCCGGGCGCCCGTGACTGGTCACGATCATGGTCTTGCAGTCGGGGAGTTCGGCCCGCAGGGATGTGGCCACGCTCACACCGTCGGCCCCCGGCATCTGCAGGTCCAGTACGGCCACGTCAGGCCGGTGGGCCCGCGCCATGGCGAGCGCCTCCGGCCCCGAGGCCGCCTCGGCGACGACCAGCAGATCGTCCTCCAGGCCCAGCAGCGCGGCCAGCGCGCCCCGGATCAGGTGCTCGTCGTCGGCCAGCAGTACGCGTACGGGGGTCATGCCCGTGCCTCCAGTTCTCGGACCGGCCCGGCCGCCGGGCCGGGGATCTCGGCGCGCAGCCTGAACCGGCCGCCGTCCACCGGGCCGGCCTCCAGCGTGCCGTCCAGCACCGCGAGCCGTTCCCGCAGGCCCGCGAGCCCCGAGCCCGGCGGCCCGGCCGGGACCCTGGGGGCCCCGTCGTTCTCCACCACCAGCGTGAGCGCGCCCGAGGGCTCCGCCGTCAGCCGGATCACGCAGCTGCGGGCGTCGCCGTGCCGCAGTACGTTCGTCGTCGCCTCGCGCACCACCCAGCCGAGCGCCGACTGGGCCTCGGCGGGCAGTTCGCGGGCCTTCTCGTACTCGACCAGGCAGTCCATCCCGGCGGCGCGCAGCACTCCGCGCGCGCCTTCCAACTCCACCGAGAGGTTCGCCTCCCGGTAGCCGCGGACCACGTCGCGGACCTCCTTCTGGGACTCCCGGGCGATCCGCTGCACCTCGGTCATCTGGTCCACGGCTTCGGGGCGTCCGCGCCGGGCGAGCTGGACCGCCAGCTCGCTCTTGAGCGCGATCACCGCGAGGTTGCGGCCCATCACGTCGTGCAGGTCCCGGCCGAAGCGCAGCCGCTCCTCGGCCACCGCGAGCTGTGCCTGGACCTCGCGGGCCCGGTCCAGCTCGTAGACGGTGTCGAGGAGCCATCCGGAGAACCCGCAGGCCGCGCAGAGCAGGGCGCTGGTCAGCAGCAGCCCGACGGTCAGTGCGACGCACTCGCCGGCCGGGACACCGGAGACGAGCGCCGCCAGACCGACGAAGGCGGCCGAGACCGGGGGCACGTAGCGCATCTGCCGGAGCTCGCGCAGACACAGGACGAGGGTGCCGCCGGTGAAGCAGGTCATGCCCACGGCCAGGGGTGCGGCCACCGACGGTTCACCCGCGTGGCCGGTGGCGCGCAGGGCGAGGACGCCCAGTGCGGCGGCGCCGGTCAGGGCGGTGGTGACGACCGCGAGCCGTACGGGCCGTTCGCGCCGGCCCAGGATCCAGTCGAGGGCCCGGGAGGAGAGGAAGCCGACGAGTACGGCGTGCGCGCACACCACCAGGAAGAGCGGGACCGCGATGGCCGGAGAGGTCTCGCCGGCCATGGTGCCCAGCGCGGCCAGTCCGATCGACACGATCTCGATGACCACGAAGAAGTGGAACGACCAGCGCGTGTACAGCTCGACCTTCCCCGCGCTGCTGCGGTTCTTCCACCAGCCGGTGAGTTTCATGGCCCCAGTCTCGCGGCCGCCGGGCCGGGCCGGCCATGACACTTGTCATCGACCTGGGATATCAGGGGATACCGGGTGCGCCGGGAGATACGGGGGATAGGGGGCCTTCTTCGTATCCCCGGATCCGGGGATACGAAGAAGGCCCCGATCAAAGGATCGGGGCCTTCATACGCTGAGCGGACGACGCGACTCGAACGCGCGACATCCACCTTGGCAAGGTGGTGCTCTACCAACTGAGCTACGTCCGCATGCTTCCCACGACAAAACTGCCGTGCGATGCGTGCATCACTCTACCTGATCCACAACCGTGATCGGTAAAGCGTGCAGAGCGGGTGACAGGGATCGCACACTGCGCCTTCCCCCTGGAAGGAGGATGTTCTGCTACTGAACTACACCCGCACGACTTCGGGGTCTGACCTGCGGCCTCGCCCCTTGGCGTGATCCACACACTAGCGGATCGGTAGGGGTGGATGGCAAATCGGCTCTCAGTGAGCGGCGTTGTACTCCTCGTAGACCTTCTTGGGGATCCGGCCGCGCGGCGGGACGTCGAGCTGGTTGGAGCGGGCCCAGGCCCGGACGACCGCCGGGTCGGGGGCGATGGCGGTGTGCTTGAACGTCTTCCCGGAGCGGGCCTGGCGGCGGCCGGCCGCCACGAACGGGGCGAGGCTCTTCCTCAGCTTCTTTGCGTTGGCCAGATTGAGGTCGATCTCGTACGACTTACCGTCCAGCCCGAAGACGACCGTTTCCGCTGCTTCTCCGCCATCGATGTCGTCGGAGATCGTGACTACTACGCGCTGCGCCACGGATATCGGTCCCTTCGTGCGACGCCGCTCCCCGCTGACTTGCACGGACGGAGCAGTGATGTCGCCTGTGTGGATGTTTCGGAAGAATGCATCTTTCTGCCCCCGCCGCGCAGCCGAAAATGCCGGCGCATCGGAGGAATCCTTTGTACCCCGATTCTCATTGCATTGCGAAGCCCAGTTAATTCTCTCCGCGTGTCCCGCCGCAATCCTGGGCGCGTGGTTTTCCTGCGGATTTTGCGAAGCGTTGGTGAAGCCGAAACCGCTCGGCAGCGACCCGGAGGGGTTATCTACCCGCGTAGAAATTTCGGCCGGGTACGCTGAGGGAACCGCCTTCGCACCAACCACCTCATCGGGAGTGCCAGTGGCACGCGTCGTAGTCGACGTCATGCTCAAGCCGGAGATCCTCGACCCCCAGGGCCAGGCGGTGCAGCGTGCACTGCCGCGCCTGGGCTTCGAAGGGATCGCCGACGTCCGCCAGGGGAAGCGCTTCGAACTGGAGGTGGAGGGCCCGGTCGACCAGGCCGCCCTCGACCGCATCCACAAGATGGCCGAAACCTTCCTCGCCAACACCGTCATCGAAGACTTCACCGTGAAGGTCGAGGCCTGACGGTGACCACTCGCATCGGAGTCGTCACGTTCCCCGGAACGCTCGACGACCGTGACTCGCTGCGCGCCGTGCGCCTCGCGGGAGCGGAGCCGGTCTCTCTCTGGCACCGCGACAAGGACCTCCACCAGGTCGACGCCGTCGTCCTCGCGGGAGGCTTCTCCTATGGGGACTACCTGCGCGCCGGGGCCATCTCCCGATTCTCGCCGGTGATGGAGACGATCATCGAGCAGGCCAGGGGCGGCATGCCCGTCCTCGGCATCTGCAACGGCTTCCAGATCCTCACCGAGGCCCACCTGCTGCCGGGAGCGATGCTCCGCAACAACCACCTGCACTTCATCTGCCGCGACCAGAAGCTGCGCGTGGAGAACGCGGAGACCGCGTGGACCGGCGACTACACCGCCGGCCAGGAGATCTCCGTACCGCTGAAGAACATGGACGGCCGCTACGTGGCCGACGAGCGGGTACTGGACGAACTGGAGGCCGAAGGCCGAGTGGCCTTCCGGTACGTGGACGTCAACCCGAACGGCTCGCTGCGCGACATCGCGGGCATCACCAACGCCGCGGGCAACGTCGTCGGCCTCATGCCGCACCCCGAGCACGCGGTCGAACCGCTGATCGGGACGGGCCGCACCGACGGCCTCCCGTTCTTCACCTCGGTCCTGAAGAAGCTGGTCAGCGCATGAGCCTCGACACCGTCAAGAACGCCACCGAAACCCCGGACGCCTCCCAGCCCTGGAAGGAACTCGGCCTCAAGGAGGACGAGTACGCCCGGATCCGGGAGATCCTCGGCCGCCGCCCCACCGGCGCCGAGCTCGCCATGTACTCGGTCATGTGGTCCGAGCACTGCTCGTACAAGAGCAGCAAGGTCCACCTGAAGCAGTTCGGCGAGAAGGTCCCCCAGAACGACGCGATGCTCGTCGGCATCGGCGAGAACGCCGGCGTCGTCGACGTGGGCCAGGGCTACGCGGTCACCTTCAAGGTCGAGTCGCACAACCACCCCTCGTACATCGAGCCCTACCAGGGCGCGGCGACGGGCATCGGTGGCATCGTCCGCGACATCCTCGCCATGGGCGCCCGCCCGGTCGCCGTCGTGGACCCGCTGCGCTTCGGCGCGGCCGACCACCCCGACACCAAGCGCGTCCTGCCGGGCGTCGTCGCGGGCATCGGCGGCTACGGCAACTGCCTGGGCCTGCCGAACATCGGCGGCGAGGTCGTCTTCGACGCCTGCTACCAGGGCAACCCGCTGGTCAACGCCGGCTGCATCGGCGTGATGAAGCACGAGGACATCCACCTCGCCAAGGCCTCCGGCCCGGGCAACAAGGTCATCCTCTACGGCGCCCGCACGGGCGGCGACGGCATCGGCGGCGTGTCCGTGCTGGCCTCGGAGACCTTCGACGACTCGAAGCCGACCAAGCGTCCGGCGGTCCAGGTCGGCGACCCCTTCCAGGAGAAGCTCCTCATCGAGTGCACCCTGGAGATCTTCAAGGAGAAGCTGGTCGCGGGCATCCAGGACCTCGGCGGCGCCGGGCTCTCCTGTGCCACCTCCGAGCTGGCCTCCGCCGGTTCCGGCGGCATGCGCGTGGAGCTGGACACCGTCCCGCTGCGCGACGCGACCCTCTCGCCCGAGGAAATCCTCATGAGCGAGTCGCAGGAGCGCATGTGCGCGATCGTCGAACCGCGGTACGTGGACCGCTTCATGGAGATCTGCGAGAAGTGGGACGTCATCGCCACCGTCATCGGTGAGGTGACCGAGGGCGAGCAGCTGGAGATCTTCTGGCACGGCGAGCTCATCGTGGACGTGCCCCCGGGCACCGTCGCCCACGAGGGCCCGACCTACCACCGCCCGTACGCGCGCCCCTCCTGGCAGGACGCGCTCCAGGCGGACGACGCGGGCAAGCTGCCGCGGCCGCAGACCTCCGAGGAACTGCGCGCGCAGGTCCTGGCCCTGGTCTCCTCCCCGAACCAGGCCTCGAAGTCCTGGATCACCGACCAGTACGACCGCTTCGTGCAGGGCAACACGGTGCTCTCGCAGCCCGAGGACGCCGGCATGGTCCGCATCGACGAGGAGACCAACCTCGGCGTCGCCATGGCCACGGACGGCAACGGCCGCTTCGCCAAGCTCGACCCCTACACGGGCGCGCAGCTGGCGCTGGCCGAGGCGTACCGCAACGTCGCCGCTACCGGTGCGAAGCCGCTCGCCATCTCCGACTGCCTGAACTTCGGCTCCCCCGAGGACCCGGACGTCATGTGGCAGTTCGCCGAGGCCACCCGCGGTCTGGCCGACGGCTGCTTCGAGCTGGGCACCCCGGTGACCGGCGGCAACGTCTCGCTCTACAACCAGACCGGTGACATCGCGATCCACCCGACCCCGGTCGTGGCGGTCCTCGGTGTGATCGACGACGTCAACCGCCGTACGCCGATGGCGTTCGCGGAGGCCGGCCAGCTGCTGTACCTGCTCGGCGACACCGCCGAGGAGTTCGGCGGCTCCGCCTGGTCCGAGGTCGTCCACCAGCACCTGGGCGGCATGCCGCCCAAGGTGGACCTGGGCCGCGAGAAGCTGCTCGGCGAGATCCTGATCTCGGCCTCGCGCGACGGCATGATCGACGCCGCGCACGACCTGTCCGACGGCGGCGTGATCCAGGCGCTCACCGAGTCCTGCCTGCGCGGCGGCAACGGTGCGCGGATCGTGGTGCCCGAAGCGCTGGACGCGTTCACGTTCCTGTTCTCCGAGTCCGCGGGCCGGGCCATCGTGGCTGTCCCGCGGAGCGAGGAACTGCGCTTCACCGACATGTGCGGCGCACGGGGCCTGCCGGCCACCCGGATCGGTGTGGTGGACGGCGAGGAGATCGAGGTCCAGGGCGAGTTCACGCTCCCGCTGGCCGAGCTCCGTACCGCCCACGAGGGGACGATCCCGGCGCTGCTCGCCTGAGCAGCAGTTTTCCGAGCCCCCGTCCGGAACCGTTCCGGGCGGGGGCTCGTCCGTTCCGGCAAGGAGCCCGCGCCGACGTCGGCGGTGGGGCCGGCGGGGGAACGGGGCGCGGATGTCACAGAGTTGGGGCCGATGGCTCCTCAGAGTCGGGATGCCGGTGATCGTGGCCGCCGTGGGGGTGGGCGGCTGGTTCCTCTACGACCGCTACGGTCTCCGCGCGGAGAGCCGGGCGGAGATCACCGAGGCCTGTCAGGGGCTGGTCGATCCGGCTGCGGTGATGGGGTTCGGCTCGCGCAGGGTGGACGCCGCCCCCGCGGGGGACGCCGTGTGCGTGCTGCGGCATGCGGTCATGTTCGAGGGCCAGGAGGAGATGCGGGAGTTCGTCTCCCTCACGGTGGTGGCCGCCAAGGACGCCGGACCGGGCGGGAGCCGGTTCGAGTACGGCGACCGCGGCGTCACGGCGATCGCGAAGTGCGCCGACCCGGCCGCGTCCGCCGGAGTGACCTCCCTGCGGGTGACCGCCGCCACCGAGGGCGACGGCGGGGGCCGCGGTGAACCCGGATTCCTGTCGGGGCTGGCCCGCGAGGCGGCCCTGCGCGCGGCGGCGAAGGCGGGCTGCGGGACCACCCTGCCCGCGGCTCCGAAGTACTGACCGCCTCCGGACCCCGAGCTGCCGGGCGAAGTAGGGTCGGCCCCATGCCGCCCGCCAAGAAGAAGCCGCGCACGTACGACCACGCCCGCACCCGCGCGGCCGTCCTCGCGCAGTTCGGTCATGTCCGGGACGCTGTAGGGGGGTTGGACCCCGATCAGCTCGCCCGGCCCAGCGGGGTCGGTGACTGGTCCGTCGCCGAACTCGCCGCGCACATCGCCTGGATCGCCGATTCGCTGGCGAGCGGCCTCGCCCGGCCGCCGGCCGCCGTCGCCGAACTGTCCGCCGCCGAATGGCCCTTCGCGACCGCCTCGCTCGCCGGGAAGATCGCCGAGGCGGCCAGGGAGACCCTGGAGGGGGCCCCGCTCCCCGAGCTCTACGACCGGGCCGGCGCCCGCCTGGCCGAGGCGCTCGAAGCGAACCCCGGCGGGCGGGTGCTGGACCTGTGGATCGGGGCGATGACCCTGGCCGACTTCCTGGTCACCCGTACCGTCGAGCTCGTCGTCCACACCGACGACCTGCGCCGCGCCACCGGCCTGGACGTCCCGTTCGACCGCCAGGCCCTGGCGGCCTGCACCCGGCTGCTGTCCGACGCCCTCGCGCTGAAGGCGCCGGGCGGCGCGGTGGAGTTCCGCGTCCCGCCGTTCGCGGTGGTCCAGTGCGTCGAGGGGCCCCGGCACACCCGGGGCACCCCGCCGAACGTGGTGGAGACCGACCCGCTGACCTGGATCCGGCTCGCCACCGGCCGTACGGGCTGGACCGACGCGCTGGACGGGGCCCAGGTCCGGGCCAGCGGGGAGCGCGCCGACCTGTCGGCCCTGCTCCCCCTGATGAGCTGATCTGGAACCGCCCGGGCGCGCGCCGCGTCCCACCGGCATGCGTACGATGCCGCTGCTGCCCGCCGCCCTGGTCGCCTTCCTGGCGCTGTCCGCCACCGCCACCGCTTGCGGTGACGACGGCGCGAGCGGTGGCGCGCCGCGTCCGGACCGGGGCTTCACCGGGACCTGGTCCGTGGTGAGCCTGACCGTGGACGGCCAGACGATGACCGCGCCGAAGCCCGCCGAGCTGACCCTCGGGCCCGCCGAGGGGGGCCACGAGGCCGAGGCCACGGGCAACTACGGCTGCAACGGCTTCACAGCCCGGGTCGTCTTCGCATCGGATACGGACATGACCGTGCGGCCCGGCTCCTCCACCGACATGGCCTGCGAGAACATGCGGTTCGAGACGGCCTTCGCCAAGCTGTTCCAGGGCCGGCTGGCCGTCCGGGAAACGCCGGACACCGTCACCCTGAAGACCGCCGAGGGGGACATGATCAACCTGAGCACCAAGCCGCGTACCCCCGACGCGCCGCTCGTCGCCACCGTGTGGACGGTGGACTCCCTGCTCGACGGGGCCACCGCGAGCTCCCTGCCCGCCGGTGCCGGGGGCAGGGCTCGCTTCACCCTCGCCGCCGACGGATCCGCGAGCGGCAACCTCGGCTGCAACCGGTTCAACGCCAAGGCCGCCGTGGAAGGCGGCTCGGTCACCTTCGGACCGCTCACCACCACCCGGATGGCCTGCCTGGGCCCGGAGGGCGAGGTCGAGCGGGCGCTGACCGGACTGTTCGGCGGCGGCCCGCTCCAATGGCGGATCCAGGGCGACGCCCTCACCCTCACCTCGGCCGGTTCGGGCGCCGGGATCACCGCGAAGGCGGCCTCCGCCGTCGAGTGACCTCCCGGGCTCAGACGTCCGCGGTCCCGCCGCCCCACTTGTTCACGTGCACCCGGCCGATCCCGCCCAGAGCGCGGCGGTTCGGGCAGGACCGGCGGCTCCAGCACCTTGATCCGGAGCGCCCCTCGTAGGGGAAGATCGCCCAGAACGGGATGCCGTCGGCCGGGAAGGGGATCCGCTCGCCGATCGGCAAGGTCCTTACGTACGCACTGGGTTCGGGTATCGCATCGCTCCTGGTCCACAACCTTCCACAGGCTGTGGACCAGGCCATGGGCTCAGCCCGGGTACGGCAGCAGCCCCGCGTTCGTCCTCTCCCAGGCCGCCCGCAGCTCTGCCAGCCGGGCCGGCTCCAGGGCCGCCTTGTCGGCCTGCTCGCGGATGTCCCCGGCCAGGTTGAACAGCTGGTCGGCGCCGGCCTTGCCGCGGTAGTACTTCCAGTCCCCGCGGCGCAGGGCCCGCTCCCCGCGAACCCGCCAGAAGAGGCCGCGCTCGGCGACCTTCTCCCCGCGCAGCAGGTATCCGGCCAGGCTCACCCCGTCCAGCGGGTACGCCGGGTTCGCGCGGGTGCCCGCCAGCTCCAGCAGGGTCGCCGTCCAGTCCGGGGTGAAGACCGGGACGTGGCTGACCTGGCCGCCGTCGAGCCGGGCTGGCCAGCGCACGATGTTGGGTACGCGGATCCCGCCCTCCTGGAGAGAGGCCTTGTTGCCGGAGAGCGGCCAGTTGTGGGAGAAGCGCTCGCCGCCGTTGTCGCTGGAGAAGAACACCAGGGTGTCCTCCTCCTGACCGGAACGCTTGAGCGCCTTCAGCACCTCGCCGACCGAGCGGTCGAGGTCCTCCACCATCTGCTTGTACTTCTCGATCGAGCCGCCGTCCTGGTGCCACAGCGCGCGCCCGTCGCCGGCCCTGATCCGTCGCTCGACCTCGGCGCTCTCCTTGGTGTCCCCGTCGGCGATCCACGGCCAGTGCGGGGTGGTGAAGTTGAGGTTGAGCAGCCAGGGCTTGTCGCCGTGGTCGCGGGAGACGTACTCGGAGGCGCGCTCGGTCAGGATCCGCGTGTAGTAGCGCAGGTCCTTGTACTCGGCGTCGCCCTCGTAGAGGTCGTACTCGCCGCCCAGACCGAGCTTGGAGTAGTACTCCAGCGCCCCGCCGAAGTTGCCGAAGAACTCGTCCCAGCCGGACTTGGTCGGGCTGTAGTCGGGCAGGTAGCCGCAGTGCCACTTGCCTATCAGCGCGGTCGCGTAGCCGGAACCGCGCAGCAGCGAGGCCAGTGTCGGGTGGGTCGGCTCCAGGCCCGCCGACTTGTCGGCGATGGGCTCGGCGAGGCCGCCCTTGGTGCGCCCCGGGTAGCGGCCGGTGTACAGGCTGAAGCGGGTCGGGGAGCAGGTGGCGGAGCCCGAGTAGGCGTCGGTGAAGCGGACGCCCTGGCGGGCGAGCCGGTCCAGGTTCGGGGTCTTGATGTTCGGGGAGCCGTAGGAGGACAGGTCGGCCCAGCCGAGGTCGTCCCCGAGGATGAACAGGATGTTCGGGCGGCGGGAGCGGCGCCCCCGGTCGGCCCGGAACTCCCGTTCCCCGTCGCCCGCGTGCTGGGCTTCGGCGGGCGCCGCCTGGGCCGGGGCGGCGGCTCCCAGCCCCACCGCGGCGGCGGCCGCGGTCACGCCGACGGCGCCGCCGAAGGCGCGCCGGGACAGGTTGGGTTCGTTCGAGGTCACAGGTACTCCAAGGCACGGCCCGCCGGCCGGCTCCGGGGCGGCGCGGGACGGCGCACGGCACGGCGGAGCGGCTCGGACGGGAGGGGTCAGGAAAAGCAGAAAAGGAAAGGGAAAAGCGGCGCGGGCTACGCGGAACAGCGACAGATGGCGCTGGCGACACGGACGAGGTCCACGTGTCGGCGCGCGACGAGGGTGACGGTGCGGTCACCGAGAGGCTGCATGGGCCGGAGCTTGTACGAAACGACAGGTGACTGTCAACCAGGGCAATCCGGATATTGAGACGAACAGGTTCCGTCACCCTGCGTGCTGTGACATTTCCCGGCCATCCCCAATTCGGACCGGTGGTCGATCTCGCCTACACTCGGGGGCGTGCCTCGTGGTGATGGACGACTCAACCACGACCTGCTCCCCGGCGAAAAGGGCCCCCAGGACGCTTGCGGCGTCTTCGGTGTCTGGGCTCCGGGTGAAGAGGTCGCCAAGCTCACCTACTTCGGACTGTATGCATTGCAGCACCGCGGACAAGAGTCCGCGGGCATCGCTGTGAGCAACGGTTCCCAGATCCTCGTCTTCAAGGACATGGGACTCGTTTCCCAGGTCTTCGACGAAACCTCTCTCGGCTCGCTCCAAGGTCATATCGCGGTCGGTCACGCCCGCTACTCGACCACCGGGGCCTCCGTCTGGGAGAACGCGCAGCCCACCTTCCGCGCGACCGCCCACGGCTCCATTGCCCTGGGTCACAACGGCAACCTGGTGAACACCGCCGAGTTGGCCGAGATGGTCGCCGACCTCCCCCGTCAGGACGGCCGCGCCACCCAGGTGGCGGCCACCAATGACACCGACCTGGTCACCGCCCTGCTGGCCGGCCAGACGGACGACGACGGCAAGCCCCTGACCATCGAGGAGTCGGCCACCAAGGTCCTCCCGAAGGTGAAGGGCGCCTTCTCGCTCGTCTTCATGGACGAGGGAACGCTCTACACCGCCCGTGACCCGCAGGGCATCCGCCCGCTGGTCCTCGGCCGCCTCGAGCGCGGCTGGGTGGTGGCGAGTGAGACCGCCGCCCTGGACATCTGCGGAGCCAGCTTCGTCCGCGAGGTCGAGCCGGGCGAGCTGATCGCGATCGACGAGAACGGTCTGCGGACCTCTCGATTCGCGGAAGCGAAGCCCAAGGGCTGTGTCTTCGAGTACGTCTACCTGGCGCGCCCGGACACCGACATCGCCGGCCGCAACGTCTACCTCTCGCGTGTCGAGATGGGCCGGCGCCTGGCGAAGGAAGCCCCGGCCGACGCCGACCTGGTGATATCGACGCCGGAATCCGGCACGCCCGCCGCCGTCGGATACGCCGAAGCCAGCGGGATTCCGTACGGCATCGGCCTGGTCAAGAACGCCTACGTGGGCCGGACCTTCATCCAGCCCTCGCAGACGATCCGCCAGCTCGGCATCCGCCTCAAGCTCAACCCCCTCAAGGAAGTCATCCGGGGCAAGCGCCTGGTGGTCGTGGACGACTCGATCGTCCGCGGCAACACCCAGCGCGCCCTGGTCAAGATGCTCCGTGAGGCCGGCGCGGCGGAGGTCCACATCCGGATCTCCTCACCGCCGGTGAAGTGGCCGTGCTTCTTCGGCATCGACTTCGCCACCCGGGCCGAGCTGATCGCCAACGGCATGACGGTCGACGAGATCGCCACGTCGCTGGGCGCGGACTCGCTCTCGTACATCTCGCTCGACGCGATGGTCGAGGCGACCACCATCCAGAAGCCCAACCTCTGCCGTGCCTGCTTCGACGGCGTGTACCCCATGGAGCTGCCCGACCCGCAGCTCCTGGGCAAGCAGCTCCTGGAGACCGAGCTGGCCGGCGGCAGCGACGCCGCCGACGCGCTCCGGCGCCCCTAGGGTCCGAGGCTCTGCACGGTCCGCGGGCTCGCCCGAGCCCGCGGACCCGCAGGCCCCGCTCACCGGGGCGATCCGCCCGGTCCGCCCCGTCCGCTCATCCTGCTCAATCTGCGCGGGGGCCTGTCTTTCAGGCTTTTCCCGGGTCCCCGCACCACACGCAGCAACGACACGAAAGCTCTCTCCTGTCATGACAGAGAAGACCACCGGTGCCAGCTACGCAGCCGCGGGCGTGGACATCGACGCGGGAGACCGCGCCGTCGAGCTGATGAAGGAGTGGGTGAAGAAGACGCAGCGCCCCGAGGTCCTCGGCGGCCTCGGCGGTTTCGCCGGCCTCTTCGACGCCTCCGCCCTCAAGCGCTACGAGCGCCCCCTGCTCGCCTCCGCCACCGACGGGGTCGGCACCAAGGTGGACATCGCCCGCCGCCTGGGCGTGTACGACACCATCGGCCACGACCTCGTCGCGATGGTCATGGACGACATCGTCGTCTGCGGTGCCGAGCCGCTCTTCATGACCGACTACATCTGCGTCGGCAAGGTCCACCCCGAGCGGGTCGCGGCCATCGTCAAGGGCATCGCCGAGGGCTGCGTCCTGGCCGGCTGCGCCCTGGTCGGCGGCGAGACCGCCGAGCACCCGGGTCTGCTGGGTCCGGACGACTTCGACGTGGCGGGTGCCGGCACCGGTGTCGTCGAGTACGACCAGCTGCTGGGCGCGGACCGTATCCGTACGGGCGACGCCGTGATCGCGATGGCCTCCTCCGGCCTTCACTCGAACGGGTACTCGCTGGTCCGTCACGTCCTCTTCGACCGGGCCGGAATGTCCCTGGAGGCGCACGTCGAGGAGCTCGGCCGGACCCTCGGCGAGGAGCTGCTGGAGCCCACCAAGATCTATTCGCTGGACTGCATGGCCCTCACCCGCACGGCCGAGGTCCACGCCTACTCCCACATCACGGGCGGCGGCCTCGCGGCCAATCTCGCCCGGGTGATCCCGGACCACCTGCACGCCGCGGTCGACCGCTCGACCTGGGCCCCCGGAGCCATCTTCGACCTGGTCGGCAAGGCCGGGCAGGTGGAGCGCCTGGAGCTGGAGAAGACCCTGAACATGGGCGTCGGCATGATGGCCGTGGTCCCGCAGGAGTCGGTGGAGGTTGCCCTGACCGCGCTGTCCGACCGGGGCGTCGACGCCTGGGTCGCCGGCGAGATCCTGGACCGCGGCGAGCACGCGGAAGGCGCGACGCTGACCGGGGACTACGCGAACTGAACCGGTCCGTGAGGTCCGCGCGGATCGTGAGGTCCGCGCGGACCACACGATCCGCACGGCCTGACCGCCGGACCACAGCGATACGCGAGCAGCACGGAAACCCGGCCCGGGGCGATGCCCTGGACCGGGTTTCCGTGCTTCATGCCTGGCGTGCAGACACCGCTAGAGCGTCAAGCGCCGCGACGATGGGCCGACGGACCGGACTCCTCGTCCTCGTCCTCGTCGTCATCGTCGTTGTAAAGAGCCGCGTACTTGGCGTACGGGTCGTCTTCATCTTGATCGTCATCGTCATCGACTTCGACCGGCACGCTGACAGGCAGCGGCGGATCCGTCGGCGATGCGCCCAGCTCATTGGCCAGACGCGACAAGTCAGTCCCGCCGCTGCTGTACTTCAGCTGGCGGGCGACCTTCGTCTGCTTGGCCTTTGCCCGGCCGCGCCCCATGGCTCGACCCCCTCGGTGACGGGGCTCGACGGCCCCAGAGTCTGACACGCGTTCATGGTTCGGAGCGGGCTCTCCGTGGAGAGACCGTCCGTAGGGGTTTAACGGTACCTGCTTCCGGCGCCATACGGTACGCCGCCCGCATGACGCGCCCCGGTGCAGTACCAGCAAGGCGCCCCGTCCTCGCTGGTCAGCTGCGATTTTAGCCCTTTCCTGACGGACGACCCGCCGAAGCGCAGTGAGTTCCGTCTCGCCGCGCCCCGGCGGGCCCGTCCAGAAGCCCCGACCAGGGCCCCGTCAGGATCGAGCTGAGGGGTCAGACCGTGCGCGCGGTGCGGGCGTCCGCCATGCGCTGCTCGGCGATACGGTCGGCGGCCGCGGCCGGCGGGATACCGTCCGTCTTCGCACGTGCGAAGATTTCCAGCGTGGTGTCGAAGATCTTCGTGGCCTTGGCCTTGCAGCGGTCGAAGTCGAAGCCGCGCAGCTCGTCGGCGACCTGGATGACCCCGCCGGCGTTGACCACGTAGTCCGGCGCGTAGAGGATCCCGCGGTCCGCGAGGTCCTTCTCCACGCCCGGGTGCGCGAGCTGGTTGTTCGCCGCCCCGCACACCACCTTCGCGGTCAGGACCGGTACGGACGCGTCGTTCAGGGCCCCGCCGAGCGCGCAGGGGGCGTAGATGTCCAGGCCCTCCACGCGGATCAGCGCCTCGGTGTCGGCGACGGCGCTCACCCTGCCGGCGTACTTGTCCAGGCTGTGCTTCTCGAGGATCTGCTCGACGGACTCCGCGCGGACGTCCGTGATCACGACCTCGGCGCCGTCCTCGAGCAGGTGCTCGACCAGGTGGCGGCCGACCTTGCCGACGCCCGCGACGCCGATCTTGCGGCCGCGCAGGGTCGGGTCGCCCCACAGGTGCTGGGCGCTGGCGCGCATGCCCTGGAAGACGCCGAAGGCGGTGAGGACCGAGGAATCGCCGGCGCCGCCGTTCTCGGGGGAGCGGCCGGTCGCCCAGCGGGTCTCGCGGGCCACGACGTCCATGTCGGCCACGTAGGTGCCGACGTCGCAGGCGGTCACGTAGCGGCCGCCGAGCGACTCCACGAACCGGCCGTAGGCCAGCAGCAGTTCCTCGGACTTCAGGACGTCGGGCTCGCCGATGATGACGGCCTTGCCGCCGCCGAGGTCGAGCCCGGCCAGCGCGTTCTTGTACGACATGCCGCGCGCGAGGTTCAGCGCGTCGAGGACGGCTTCCTCGTCCGAGGCGTACGCGTGGAAGCGGGTGCCGCCGAGGGCCGGGCCCAGGGCGGTGGAGTGGATCGCGATGACGGCCTTGAGGCCTGAGGCACGGTCCTGGCACAGCACGACTTGCTCGTGGCCGCCCTGTTCACTGCGGAACAGGGTGTGCAGGACGCCGTCGGTCATTTCGGTCACGGTGGTGACTCCCATGGAAGAGATGCGGCGGGAAAGACGCCCGCCCTGCGGGTGGGGGAGGGCGTGCTGGGAGCAGCGTAAGACCTGTGGGGCCCGGTGGTTCCGCTCTGTCCGGAGATCGGGACGCCCAGGGGTGAGGAGCCGGCCGGGCGCGGCGCCGTCGGAGTAGCCCCGGCCGGTGCGGGGGAGTACGAGAGCGTGAGCGAATCCCCCGATCCCCGGCTGCCCTCCGCCCGCTCGATGCCCACCGTCCCGTACGCCTCCTACCTGCGCGTCTACGAACCGCTGGCCGCCTTCCCGGAGCCGGAGCGCACCCACTGGGCCGACTATGCCCGGCGCGGGGCGGTGCCGACCGCCCAGGACGAACTGCGTCGGTCGCTCGTGGACCTGGTCCGGGTCCCCGTGGTCGGGGTCCCGGCGCTCGAGAGCGCCGACGCCTTCACCGCCGAGGTGGACGGGGTGCTGCTGGTCTGCCCGTGGCGCACCAGGCTGCGCGGCTGGCTGGCGCTCCAGGAGCTGGTGGCCGAGTTCCCGCTGCCGGTACTCGACGCCGCCCTGCCCGCGGAGGCCCGGCGGCGGGCGGCCGAGGAGTACGAGGCCTGGCGCGGGCGCAATCCCGACGCGCGGCCCTGGATCCGTACCGGGGTCTGGCAGGTGCCGCTGCGCTGGTTCGTCCTGGTGGCCGACGAGGAGCGGGAGTACGTGGCGGGTGAGCGGCTGCGCTACCGGACGCCGATGGTGCAGGCCCGGCGCCGGCTCGCGCGGGCGCTGCGGACCCTGCGCGAGGCGGAGGGGTACGGGATGCTCGCCGAGGGGCTGGTGGAGGTCGGGAGCTGGCTGGAGGAGTTCCACCCCCGCTCGATGGTGGAGCTGGACTACGGCGGGCTGCTGCACGCGCTGCCGGCGGAGCGGCTGGAGGCCGACCGCTCGGCCGGGGACCTCGCGGCGGGGCTCTCGGCGCTGCGGTCCGGCGACCGGGAGGGTGCGGCGCAGACGTACGGGGTCCTGGCGGACCGGTGGCGGGCGGTCCGGGAGCGACTCTTCGCGAATTAGCCGGATCCGGTCAGGAGGGTGGGTAGCGGCTCCGGAGGCCGCTGTCCATCCGCCGATCGACCGAGCGCGGACGGGAACGGCCAGCTCAAGGCCGTGATGCCCTCTTTTGGGTCTTTGTTCCGGGACCTACGTCCCGATACGGGCCATTGGCCCAAGCGTGACGGACCGCACTATCTACACCCTTGCGCCCTTCCCCTACCCTCGTGCCAAAATAGGACAAGGAGTCCGGGGAGGGTTCCTTCCGCCCAACTAAGGGCGGATTGCTCGGTATTGCACTCTACGGGGGGTCTGACGACTCCTGATCGCTCTGTGACTGATCGTCACAGTGGGGTGACTGTCCGTTATGGGACGGTCCATCGGCTTCCGCCGCTGATGAACACCTCGGAGGGCAATTCCATCGGTTTGGCCGTCGAGGCTGGACGGATGGTGTAGTTGTAGTGCCGAGGACAAGCCGTTCGTCCTATAACCGACTCGGCCCGCGTATGTCCATTTCGGGCAACGTGGGCCAAGGTGCAGAATTTAGAGGAAAGAACCGAGATGGTTCGGTTCTCCCGAGGAGGCCGCTCATGACCGCTCGCACCCCTGATGCCGAGCCGCTGCTGACCCCGGCTGAGGTTGCCACGATGTTCCGCGTGGACCCGAAGACGGTCACCCGCTGGGCCAAGGCTGGCAAGCTCACGTCCATCCGCACCCTGGGTGGACACCGCCGTTACCGCGAGGCTGAGGTCCGCGCACTGCTTGCGGGAATTCCGCAGCAGCGCAGCGAGGCCTGAGGTTCCGCAGCACTACTTATTGACGGGTCTATATCGGGTCCCCCAATCCGATGAGCCCCACATAGCTTCAAACGACTGGACCTGCCCCAACAGGTTCATCAGTCGTTCGATCGCGCTGGACTCCGCCGGGTCCAGCGCGATCTTTTTTATGCCTGGTCAGGGCTCTGTCGGACTGGTGTGCGGGGTGGGTCGAGGGAGGGTGCAATTGCACATATTAAATTGAGGGTGCGTAGGGGTGCGATAAAAGGGTGCGTCTCAAAAACACATGTGGTGACTCCCGTCACAGATGATCACTCTTGTGGATCAGGCAATGCACCCCATAGAGGGACGTGTCCCGCAGAGCGCATCATGCGAACGGGCGATTTATCGGGCGGAGCCCGGATCGGGCCCGGGACGGCCCCGCGAGGTCCCGACGGGCCCTCAGGCGGCCCCTGGAGGCGCTGTCGCGCGTCGGGTGGGGTTCTGGTGGATTCCGAGCCCAATCGAGGCTGTGGGGCGGGCTCGTGGCCGGACCTGTGCTCGTGGCCGGACCTGTGGCCCGCTGAGGATCTCGGACCCGAGGCTGTCCTCGACGTGCCCTGGAGCCGGAAACGCGTCAGGGCCCGCATCCCTGAGGATGCGGGCCCTGACGATCTTGCGAACCTGACGGGACTTGAACCCGCGACCTCCACCTTGACAGGGTGGCGAGCTAACCAACTGCTCCACAGGTCCTTGACTTGCACCCGCTGGGCGGCTGCGAATCAGACTGTACCGCAGCTCAGGGGGTGCAGTCGAACCCGATCACCGAGCGGGTCCCGGGGCGGCCGCGTCCACGGCCTTCACGATGCGCTTGTCGGAGATCGGATAGGCCGTTCCGAGGGCGTGCGCGAAGTAGCTGACCCGCAGTTCCTCGATCATCCAGCGGATCTCGGTGACCTCCGCCGGGACCGGGCGTCCCTTCGGCAACTGCTCCAGCAGCCACAGGTACTCGTCCCGCATCTCGTGGACCTTCTCCATGCGCGTGGTGTCGCGCTGGACACCTGTGGGCATCTGCTGGAGCCGCCGGTCGGCCGCCACCAGGTAGCGCATCAGGTCCGGCAGCCGGCGCAGTCCGGCGAGCGTGACGAACCCGGCCGGCACGAGGGCCGCCAGCTGGTCGCGCACGTCCTGGACGTTGGCCATCAGAGCCAGGCTGCCGGTGGCCTTCAGCCGTCGCTCGCAGGCCTGCCAGGCCGCCAGGACCTGCTGCACCTGCGTGATCGTCCGTACGGTCGTGTCCACCAGGTCGGTGCGCACGGCCTCGTAGAGCTTGCGGAAGCCCGCCTCGTCCCACGCCGGGCCGCCGTGGTCCGCGATCAGCTTGTCGGCCGCCGCGGTCGCGCAGTCGTCGAACAGCGCCTGGATCGAGCCGTGCGGATTGCGCGACAGCGCCAGCTTCTGCTGGTTGCTGAGGTGGTCCGAGGCGAACTTCGCCGGGTTCACCGGGATGTTCAGCAGGATCAGCCGCCGGGTGCCGAGCCGCATCGCCTGCCGCTGCTCGGCCTCGGTGTCGAAGAGGCGTACGGAGACGCTCGTACCGGCGTCCACGAGCGCCGGGTACGCCTTCACGGGCTGGCCCGCCCGCCGGGTCTCGAAGACCTGGGTCAGCGCGCCGATCGTCCAGTCCGTCAGCCCGGTCTTCTCCACCGACTCCCCGCCCTCGCGCTCGGCACTGGCCGCCGCGGCCTGGGAGAGGGCCTGGCGGGCCTTGGGCTTGAGCTGGAGCCGCAGGGCCTCCAGGTCCTTGGCCTCGGCGAGGTTCTTGCGGCGCTCGTCGACGATCCGGAAGGTGATCTTCAGATGGTCGGGGATGCGGGTGAGGTCGAAGTCCTCGGCGGTGACCGGGACCCCGACCATCCGGTGGAGCTCCCGGGCCAGCGTCACGTGCAGGGGTTCCCGCAGCGGGTGCGCGGTGGCCAGGAACCGGGTCGCGAAGTTCGGCGCGGGCACGTAGTGCCGGCGGATCGGCTTCGGGAGGGACCGGATCAGCTCCGTGACCACCTCCTCGCGCAGACCCGGGATCTGCCAGTCGAAGCCCTCGTCGGTGACCTGGTTCAGCACCTGGAGCGGGATGTGGACGGTCACGCCGTCCGCGTCCGCGCCCGGTTCGAACTGGTAGGTCACCCGGAACTTCAGCCGACCCTGGAGCCAGGAGTCCGGATAGTCGGCCTTGGTGACCCCGGCCGCCTTTTCCGTCAGCAGCATCTCGCGCTCGAAGTCGAGCAGTTCGGGCTCGTCGCGCTTCTTGTGCTTCCACCACGAGTCGAAGTGCGCCCCCGAGACGACGTGCTCGGGGATCCGCTGGTCGTAGAAGTCGAAGAGGGTCTCGTCGTCGACCACGATGTCGCGGCGCCGGGCCCGGTTCTCCAGCTCCTCCACCTCGGTGAGGAGCTTGCGGTTGTCGGCGTAGAACTTGTGGTGGGTCCGCCAGTCGCCCTCGACCAGAGCGTTGCGGATGAACAGGTCGCGCGAGACCTCGGCGTCGATCCGGCCGTAGTTGATCTTCCGCTGGGCGACGATCGGTACGCCGTACAGTGTGACCTTCTCGAAGGCCATCACGGCCGCCTGGTCCTTCTCCCAGTGCGGCTCGCTGTACGTGCGCTTGATCAGGTGCTGGGCGAGCGGCTCCACCCACTCCGGCTCCACCTTGGCGTTCACCCGGGCCCACAGCCGCGAGGTCTCCACCAGCTCGGCCGACATCAGGAACTTCGGCTGCTTCTTGAACAGCGAGGAGCCCGGGAAGATCGCGAACTTGGCGGACCGGGCCCCCAGGTACTCGTTCTTGTCGGTGTCCTTGAGCCCGATGTGCGACAGCAGGCCGGCGAGCAGGGAGATGTGCACGCTCGTCTCGGGGGCGTCGGCCTCGTTGACGTGGATGCCCATGGTCTTGGCGACCGTACGCAGCTGCGAATAGATGTCCTGCCACTCGCGGATCCGCAGGAAGTTCAGGTACTCCTGCTTGCACATCCGGCGGAAGGAGGACGAGCCGCGTTCCTTCTGCTGCTCGCGGACGTAGCGCCACATGTTCAGGAACGAGAGGAAGTCGCTGGTCTCGTCCTTGAAGCGGGCGTGGTTCTGGTCGGCCTGTGTCTGCTTGTCCGAGGGCCGCTCGCGCGGGTCCTGGATGGACAGGGCCGCCGCGATGACCATGACCTCGCGGACGCAGTTGTTCTTGTCCGCCTCCACCACCATGCGGGCCAGCCGGGGGTCCACGGGCAGCTGGGAGAGCTGGCGGCCCATCGGGGTCAGCCGCTTTTTGTGATCCTTCTCGGCCGGGTCCAGCGCGCCGAGCTCCTGGAGGAGCTGGACGCCGTCGCGGATGTTGCGGTGGTCCGGCGGGTCGATGAAGGGGAACTTCTCGATCTCGCCGAGGCCGGCCGCGGTCATCTGGAGGATGACGGAGGCGAGGTTCGTGCGCAGGATCTCGGCGTCCGTGAACTCCGGACGGGTGGTGAAGTCGTCCTCGGAGTAGAGGCGGACGCAGATGCCGTCCGAGGTACGGCCGCAACGGCCCTTGCGCTGATTGGCGCTGGCCTGCGAGATCCGCTCGATGGGCAGGCGCTGGACCTTGGTGCGGTGGCTGTAGCGCGAGATGCGGGCGGTGCCCGGGTCGATCACGTACTTGATGCCCGGGACGGTCAGCGACGTCTCGGCGACGTTGGTCGCGAGGACGATCCGCCGTCCCGTGTGCTGCTGGAAGACGCGGTGCTGCTCGGCGTGCGAGAGGCGGGCGTAGAGCGGGAGCACCTCGGTGAAGCGGAGGTTGCGCTTGTTGAGGGCGTCGGCGGTGTCGCGGATCTCGCGCTCGCCGGAAAGGAAGACCAGGATGTCGCCCGGCCCCTCCGCCTGGAGCTCGTCCACGGCCTCGCAGATCGCGGTGATCTGGTCGCGGTCGCTGTCGTCGCCCTCCTCCTCCAGGAGCGGGCGGTAGCGGACCTCGACGGGATACGTCCGGCCGCTGACCTCGACGACCGGGGCATCGCCGAAGTGCCGGGAGAAGCGCTGCGGGTCGATCGTCGCCGAGGTGATGATCACCTTGAGGTCGGGGCGCTTGGGCAGCAGCGTGGCGAGGTAGCCGAGCAGGAAGTCGATGTTCAGGGACCGCTCGTGGGCCTCGTCGATGATGATCGTGTCGTACGCGCGCAGCTCGCGGTCCGTCTGGATCTCGGCGAGCAGGATGCCGTCCGTCATCAGCTTCACGAAGGTGGCGTCCTGGTCCACCTGGTCGGTGAACCGGACCTTCCAGCCGACGGTCTGACCGATCTCGGACTTCAGCTCCTCGGCGATGCGCTCCGCGACCGTGCGGGCCGCGATCCGGCGGGGCTGGGTGTGCCCGATCATGCCCCGGACCCCGCGCCCCAGCTCCATGCAGATCTTGGGGATCTGCGTGGTCTTGCCGGAGCCGGTCTCGCCCGCGACGATCACGACCTGGTGGTCGCGTATCGCCTCGGCGATCTCGTCCTTCTTCTGGCTGACGGGCAGGTTCTCGGGATACGTGACCTCCGGCATCCGCGAGGCGCGCCCGGCCAGTCGCGCGGCGGCCTTTTCGGCCTCCGCGGCGATCTCGTCGAGAACGGCCTGCTTGGCCTCGGGCTTGCGGATGCGGCGGGCGCCTTCGAGGCGGCGGCCGAGGCGGTGCGCGTCACGGAGCGAGATCTCACCGAGAAGCGTCTGCAGGGCGGCGAAGGAAGTAGACATACCTGGTCGAGGATCTCACCCGTAGGCGCCGGGTGGCGAACGCATTTGTGGGGCGGACCCGTACCATTTCGGGACGAGTCCCCCGGGTCCGCCCGGGTGGTCCCTGAAGTGCCCCCGAACTGTCACCCGGACCGTCACCGGAACCGTCACCCCGAGAACTCCCAGTGAGAGGCCGCCCGCGATGTCCCGCCCCCGCCGCCTCCGCTGCGTGTTCGCGGTGCTGCTGGGCTGGGCGCTACTGACCGGGGCCTTCACGGGCGGGGCCGCCGCGCAGCCGTCCACCGGGCAGGGCCCCGTACGGGCCCCAGCGGCCGGGACAGCGCTGCCGACTCCCGCCCCGGCGCAGGCCCGGGTGTCCGGAGCGGGCGCCACGGCCGCGGCGGTCACCGCGGCCGGCCCCGTGGAGCCGGCCTCCGCCGGTTTCGCGCGCGCCGGCTCCCCCGGGCCCGCCTGCGCCCCCGGCTCCCCCGGTCACGACGGCGTCCCCGCCCTGCCGGGGCGTACCGGGTCCGACCAGGCGCAGGCCCCGCCCGCGGGGTCGCCGTCCGGGGCGGCGGCCCGGCCGCAGGTGATACCCGTACGGGTTCCCGTACCCGGTCCCGGTCAGCCGGCGCCGTCCCCGCTGGAGCTGTCCGTGATGCGGGTCTAGGAGGACCGGCCGCATCCGCCCGGTCCGCCCCGCCCCCTTCCCGTACGCACAGCTCTGGAGCCCCCGTATGTCCTCATCCGCTTCCCGGTCCCCGAACCGCAAGCCCTCGAACCTCAAGCCCCTGCTGATCTGCGCCGGCGTCGCCGTCGCCGCCGTCACCCTCGGCCTCGTCTCCTGGCAGGCCACCGCACCCGGGAAGAGCCCCGCCCGGTCCGCCTCCGTCTCCGCGCCCGAGGCCGGATCCTCCGCGGACCCGGCCGCGCAGCTGAAGGCGCTGGCCCGCCGCGAGCCCGGCGACAAGCTCGCCGCGGGCCGCGCCGACGCGCCCGTCGTCCTGATCGAGTACTCCGACTTCAAGTGCGGCTACTGCGGGAAGTTCGCCCGCGACACCGAGCCCGAGCTGGTGAGGAAGTACGTGCAGGACGGCACCCTGCGCATCGAGTGGCGCAACTTCCCGATCTTCGGTGCCGAATCCGAGGCCGCCGCCAAGGCAGCCTGGGCGGCGGGGCAGCAGGACCGTTTCGCGCAGTTCCACGCGGCCGCGTACGCCGAGGGCTCCAAGGAGAAGGGCTTCGGAACGGACCGGCTGACCGAGCTGGCACGCCAGGCCGGGGTCCCGGACCTGGAGCGCTTCGCGAAGGACATGGCGGGGGAGCAGGCCACCGCCGCGCTCCACAAGGACCAGGAGGAGGGCTACCGCATCGGCGTCACCTCCACCCCGTCCTTCCTGCTCAACGGCCGGCCCGTGGCCGGAGCCCAGCCCCTCGACGCCTTCACCGAGGCCATCGCGCAGGCCAGGGCCCAGGCGCAGGCGGCCGCGAAGTGACCGACGTCGGCTACCTGGCCGCCCTGCTGGGCGGCCTCCTCGCACTGCTCAGCCCGTGCAGTGCGCTGCTCCTGCCCGCCTTCTTCGCCTACTCGATCGACTCCACCTCGCGGCTGCTGGCGCGCACCGGGATCTTCTACGCGGGCCTCGCGAGCACCCTCGTACCGCTGGGAGCGGCCGGTTCGTACGCCGGGCGGTTCTTCCACGGCAACCGCGACGGGCTCGTGCTGTTCGGAGGCTGGCTGATCATCGCGCTCGGGCTCGCCCAGATCCTGGGCCTGGGCTTCGCCCCCAAGCGGATCTCGGAGCTGTCGGGGCGGATCCGGCCGACCACCGCCCTGTCGGTGTACGCCCTGGGCGCGGTCTACGGCCTGGCCGGGTTCTGCGCCGGGCCCATCCTCGGCAGCGTCCTGACGGTGGCGGCGGTCAGCGGCAGCCCCGTCTACGGGGGCCTGCTGCTGGCGGTGTACGCGCTGGGCATGGCGGTGCCGCTGTTCGTCCTGGCCCTGCTCTGGGAGCGCTTCGACCTGGGACGGCGGCGCTGGCTGCGCGGGCGCGCCCTCTCGGCCGGCCGCTTCGAACTGCACACGACGACGCTCGCCTCGGGTCTGTTCTTCATCGTGCTCGGCGCGCTGTTCCTGATCTACGACGGGGCGAGCGCGCTGCCGGGGCTGCTGGACGTGGACGACTCGTTCGCGGTGGAGTCACGGGTCCAGGCCGTGGCGGACGCGGTCCCCGACTGGGCGCTGCTCGGGCTGGTCGCCCTGGTGGCGGTGGGCGTCGGGCTGGCGCAGTGGCGCCGCCGGGCGCGGGCGGCGCGGGCCGCAGGGGAATGACGGAGAAGGCCCCGTCCGATGGACGGGGCCTTCTCTTTATCCAGTGGCTGGGGCCGGGGTCGAACCGGCGACCTATCGCTTTTCAGGCGATCGCTCGTACCAACTGAGCTACCCAGCCACGAAACCGTTTCCGGCTTCAGCGAACCTGACGGGACTTGAACCCGCGACCTCCACCTTGACAGGGTGGCGAGCTAACCAACTGCTCCACAGGTCCTTGCAATGTGCGAGACGAGTCTCGCACACGGTAATGCGTACCCCCAACGGGATTCGAACCCGTGCTACCGCCTTGAAAGGGCGGCGTCCTGGGCCACTAGACGATGAGGGCTAAAGGCCCGCCGGGCACTTTCCAGCGCGTCGGGGACGTGAGAAGCATATGGGATCCCGGCGGCGATCGCCAAAACGGTTTCGGCGCGGTGATCCGCGGGGTCAGCCCCAGCCGAGTTCGTGGAGCCGTTCGTCGTCGATCCCGAAGTGGTGGGCGATCTCGTGGACGACCGTCACGGCGACCTCGCGCACCACTTCCTCCGTGCTCCCGCACATCCGCAGGGTCGGGCCCATGTAGATCGAGATCCGGTCGGGCAGCACCCCGGCGTACCACTCCCCGCGTTCGGTGAGCGGGGTGCCCTCGTAGAGGCCCAGCAGTTCGGGATCGTCGGCGGCGGGCTCGTCCTCCACGAAGACGGCCACGTTGTCCATGACCCGGGTCAGCTCCTCGGGGATCGAGTCCAGCGCCTCGGCAACCAGCTCTTCGAACGCGTCTCGCGTCATCTCCAGCACGAGGCCATTCTCCCGTGTCCGCGGCCGATCGAGCCGATCCGGGCGGGCCGGGACGCGGCGCGCGAGAATGGCCCGGTGCTGACAGTGCTGGAAGTCCGGAAGTGGTGACGGCCGCGGCGGGCCGGGCGGGGCGCGGATGACCCGGCCGATGGAGGGCGCGGAGCCCATCGACCCGGACGTCGACCTGCACGTACCGGCGCAGCGCGCCGAACCGCGGCCCCCGGTGCTCGCGGCCGTGGCGGCCGGCGGAGCCGCGGGCGCCGCGGCGCGGTACGGGGTCGCGCTGCTGTGGCCGGCCGCGCCGGGGTCCTTCCCGTGGGGGACCTTCTGGGTCAACGTGGCGGGCTGCGCGCTCATCGGCGTCCTCATGGTGCTGGTCGGCGAGGGCGGCCGGTCGGCGCATCCGCTCGTACGGCCCTTTCTGGGGGTCGGGGTGCTCGGCGGATTCACCACTTTCTCCACCTACGCCGTGGACTTCGCGCGGCTGCTGGACGCCGGTGAGGCGGGGACCGCGCTGGCGTACGCCGGGCTCACGGTGGCGGCCGCGCTCGGCGCGGTGTGGGCGGCCGCCCGGCTGACGCGCCGCGCGGTCGGCGACGCGGTCGGCGACGGTGCGGCGGGGGCGGGCCGGTGAACTGGCTCGTGGTGATCCTGGGCGGGGCCGTGGGGGCGCCGCTGCGCTACCTGACCGACCGCGCGGTGCAGGTCCGGCACGATTCGGTCTTCCCGTGGGGGACCTTCGTGGTGAACGCGGCCGCCTGCCTCGTGCTGGGAGCCCTGACCGGGGCGGTGCTGGACGGCGCGGCCTCCTCGCGGCTGAGCCTGCTGCTCGGGACGGGGCTGTGTGGGGCGCTCAGCACGTACTCGACGTTCTCCTACGAGACGCTGCGACTGGCGGAGCGGGGCTGGAAGTTCCTCGCGGCGGCGAACGTGGCGGGCTCGGTGCTGGTCGGGCTGGGCGGGGTCACGCTCGGGTTGCAGGTGGCGCGGCAGCTGTTCGCCTGACGGACCGGTGGATGCCGGCGGACCGAGTGGAGGCCTTCTCCCCCTGGAGCGTGTCTCTTACGGGGCAAAGGGAGTTGGGCACATTGACCCGCTCACCGCGGACCTTTGCCTGTGTTCCGGAGGTGCCCCGTGCGCCAGTTGACCGCTTCCCTCCGTCCCCTCGGCTCTCTTCGCCCCCTGCGACTGGTGGTCGCCACGCTCGCGGTGGCGGCGACGGCGGGCTGCATGAGCATCGGGGAGGACGCCGCGAAGCCCGGGCCCTCCTCGTCGGTGGGGGTCCAGGGCGGGAAGTCCGGCGGCGGCTCCTCGGCCGGCAAGGGCACCGGGGCGCACGGCGGCGGCCGCGGCGCGAAGGACGGTACGGGGAACCAGGACGGCAAGGCCGGAGGGACCGGGAACGCCTCCGGCGCGACCGGCGCCTCCCCCAGCCCGGGGGCCCCGGCGGGTCCGCCCGGAGCTCCCTCGCCGTCGGCCGGCCCGGGGGGCGGCGCGGGCGGCCAGGGTCCCCAGCAGCCCCCGACGGGAGGTTCCGGTCCCGGATCGGGCCCGGGCGGCTCCGGGGGCGGACAGCCCGGCTCCCCGACCCCCCTCCCGTCGCCTCCGGCCCCGCCGGCCTCGCCGTCACCAGTGACGGAACCCACACCCAGCCCGGTGCCCTCGCCGGCGGAGCCGAGCAGCGGGTCCGGGGGCCTGCCGCAGGCCATGGGGTAGGCCGTTCGGTAGACCGCGGGGCGTGCCCAGCTTTCCTGAGGGAATGGCATTTCCGCTGATCAGAGCCTTCTTCGGGGGACGGACTTGCCAGACCCCGGGGAGGGTGCGTATGGTTATAGATCGTTTGATCCCATTGCCCGGCGCCGACTCCGAAGAGCGCCGCGTGGCGCGTACTCTCCCCAACCGTGGCTGACCGCATTGAGGCGGTCGATTTGCGATTCACGGAGTTTGGGCGCGTGCCGAGACTCCGGAAGGTTTCGCATTTCGCATGTCCATTTCCAGTTCTGACCGTTCCGTCATGCCCGAGAACGACTCCAACGAGATCGTCGACGCCGAGACCCTCGCGGTCACCGAGGCCCTTGAGGCCGTAGTCGCCGACGAGATCATCGAGGCCCTCGAGGCCGATGTGACGACCGGCGAGTCCCTCGAGGACTCCACCCACGCCTTCGACGACGACGCCGCCGAGGCGGACGACGCCGACGCCGAGCCCACCCTGACCTTCGGCGACCTCGGTCTGCCGGACGGGATCGTGCGCAAGCTCGCCCAGAACGGCGTCACCGCGCCCTTCCCGATCCAGGCGGCGACCATCCCGGACGCCCTGGCCGGCAAGGACATCCTCGGCCGCGGCCGCACCGGCTCCGGCAAGACCCTCTCCTTCGGTCTGCCGACCCTGGCCTCGCTGGCCGGTGGCCACACCGAGAAGAAGAAGCCCCGCGCGATCATCCTGACGCCGACGCGTGAGCTCGCGATGCAGGTCGCGGACGCCCTCCAGCCCTACGGCGACGTGCTCGGCCTCAAGATGAAGGTCGTCTGCGGCGGTACCTCCATGAGCAACCAGATCTTCGCTCTGGAGCGCGGTGTCGACGTCCTCGTCGCCACCCCGGGCCGTCTGCGCGACATCATCAACCGTGGAGCCTGCTCCCTGGCGAACGTCCAGGTCGCGGTCCTCGACGAGGCCGACCAGATGGCCGACCTGGGCTTCCTGCCCGAGGTCACCGAGCTGCTCGACCAGATCCCCGGCGGCGGCCAGCGCATGCTCTTCTCCGCCACCATGGAGAACGAGATCGGCACCCTGGTCAAGCGCTACCTGACGAACCCCGTCACGCACGAGGTCGACAGCGCGCAGGGCAACGTCACGACCATGACGCACCACGTCCTCGTCGTGAAGCCGAAGGACAAGGCGCCGGTCACGGCCGCCATCGCCGCCCGCAAGGGCCGCACCATCATCTTCGTCCGCACCCAGCTGGGCGCCGACCGCATCGCCGAGCAGCTCATCGAGGCCGGCGTGAAGGCCGACGCGCTGCACGGCGGTATGACGCAGGGCGCCCGTACCCGCGTCCTCGCGGACTTCAAGGACGGCTACGTCAACGCGCTCGTCGCCACCGACGTCGCCGCCCGAGGCATCCACGTGGACGGCATCGACCTGGTCCTGAACGTGGACCCGGCCGGCGACCACAAGGACTACCTGCACCGCTCGGGCCGTACCGCCCGCGCCGGCAAGTCCGGTGTCGTGGTCTCGCTGGCCCTGCCGCACCAGCGCCGCCAGATCTTCCGCCTGATGGAGGACGCGGGCGTCGACGCCTCGCGCCACATCGTCCAGGGCGTCGGCGCCTTCGACCCCGAGGTCGCCGAGATCACCGGTGCCCGTTCGCTGACGCAGGTCCAGGCCGACTCCGCGAACAACGCCGCGAAGCAGGCCGAGCGCGAGGTCGCCGACCTCACCAAGCAGCTGGAGCGCCTGTCGCGCCGTGCCGTCGAGCTGCGCGAGGAGGCCGACCGCCTGGTCGCCCGCTCCGCGCGTGAGCGCGGCGAGGACCCGGAGGCCGCTGTCGCCGAGGTGGCCGAGGCCGCCGAGGCCGAGGTCGCGGCTGCCGCCGCAGCCGCCCCGGTCGCCGAGGAGCGCCCCGCGTTCCAGAGCCGTGACGACCGTGGCAACTACGAGCGCCGCGACAACCGTCGCGACGACCGTGGTGACCGTGGCGGCGACCGCGGCGGCTTCCGCCGTGACGACCGCGGCGACCGCGGTGGCGACCGCGGTGGTTTCCGCTCCGGTGGCGACCGTCCGTCCGGTGGTGGCTTCCGCTCCGGCGGTGACCGTCCCTCCGGTGGTGGCTTCCGCTCCGGTGGCGACCGTCCCTCGGGCGGTTTCAACCGTGACGACCGCGGTGGCGAGCGTGGTGGCTTCCGCCGCGACGACCGTCCGTCCGGTGGGTTCCGCTCCGGCGGTGACCGTCCGTCCGGTGGTGGGTTCCGCTCCGGCGGTGACCGTCCCTCCGGTGGTGGCTTCCGCTCCGGTGGCGACCGTCCCTCGGGCGGTTTCAACCGTGACGACCGCGGTGGCGAGCGTGGCGGCTTCCGCCGCGACGACCGTCCCTCCGGTGGTTTCAACCGTGACGACCGCGGTGGCGAGCGTGGTGGCTTCCGCCGCGACGACCGTCCGTCCGGTGGGTTCCGCTCCGGCGGTGACCGTCCGACCGGTGGTGGCTTCCGCTCCGGTGGCGACCGTCCGACCGGTGGTGGCTTCCGCTCCGGCGGTGACCGTCCCACCGGTGGTGGCTTCCGCCGCGACGACCGTCCCTCGGGCGGCGACCGCCCGTACGGCCGCCGCGACGACAACCGCCCCTCCGGATCCGGTTCGACCGGTGGCTCCTCCTTCGGCCGCCGCGACGACAAGCCGCGCTGGAAGCGCAACGACTGACACCGGCCACCAGCCGCTGAGCTGAGTGCCTGACAGGGCCCCTGCGACACCCGTCGCAGGGGCCCTGTCGCGTTCTTGCTAGGCTCGCGGAACTTTGCAGTGGGGGGCACGGCAAAGCCGGTGACACCGGTGCCGTGATGCCCCCGTGTTCCGGGGGGATACATCATGAAACGCACACACGTGCGCGCGCTGGCAGCGCTCGCGCTGACCGGCACGATCGCCGGGCTGGGCACCGTACCGGCGACGGCGACGGCGACGGCTCAAGGGGGAGCGGCGCAGGCGCAGGCCGCGGCGGCCGAGACCGTACTGCCGGCGGCCCAGCGGCGCATTCCGCGCGGCACCCGCGTCCTCGACGCGGGGGCGACGGGCCTGCTCCTCGCCCAGGAGGGCGACGACCGGCTGTTCTGGATCGACTACGCGACGGGCACCCGGACCGCGCTGGCGACGCGTCTCGCGTCCAAGCCCGTGTACGACGTGGACAACGGCTACTTCACGCAGGCCCCGTTCAGCTTCGAGCCCGGGTACTACGGCAGGGGCTCCGACACGGTGGCCCTGTACGCCGCGACCCCGGCACCGCACGTGAGCCTCCGCAAGGGTGCGGGGGCCGCCTTCGCGGACATCGCCCTGCCGCCCGGCCAGACGTACAAGGGCACCTTCGGGGACACCGTGGTCACCGTCACCGGAGACCCGAACGCGCCCACCGGCTACCACCTGCTCAAGGCGGGGGCCGCCGGCGACCCGGCGACCGACACCCCGGTGCCCGGGGCGGTCCCGGACGGAACCGAGTCCAGTGTGGTGGTGGACGGTGACGCGAAGTCCGTGATCGTGCGCCACACCCTGCCGATCCCCTCCGGGACCGTTGCCCGCTGGACGGTGATCGACCTCGCCACCGGTCAGGCCAAGGGCCTGCCGGACCGGCCCGACCCCAACGACCCGTACGAGATCACCGACTTCCGGCTCGCGCCGCAGGGGCTCCTGCGGATCCACGGCAGCCGCGCCCTGGTGGATCTGCTGGACCGGGCGAACCCCGACGCGGCTCCCCTGCGCACGCTGGACACCTCGGTCCTCGGCCAGCCGGAGTTCGCGCTGCTCGGCGGTGAGAGCCTGCTGGGCGTGGACCCGATGAGCATCGGCAACAACGACCGGACCGGCTCCATCCTCTGGAGCTTCACGCAGGGCACCGAGGACCGTCAGGTGGTACTGGGGTCCGCGCGCCAGCTGGTCGCCGCTCCCGACGGCTCGGTCGTCACCGTGGGCTCCGTCGCGGAGTCGAGCACCAGCAACGGCGATGTCGACTGGGCCGTCCACCGGCTCACCCGGTCGGCGGCCGGTGCCACCGAGGTCAAGCGGGTCGCCACGGTCGAGCCGGTAGCGGCCTCGGTCTACGGCCTGGCCCTCGGCAGCGGCATCCTGAACTCCTCGGACAACAGCACCGCGTACGCGCCGGCCACGATCATCGGGACCTTCCGGACCACGCGCCTGAGCACCGGCCCCGGTACGCCCGCGGTCGTCTCCCGGACGGTCGACCGGTCCACCGGCGGCCGGGACGCGGACTGCTCGAACTGGGAGAGCAAGCGCTGCCTGGAGATGTTCTCCGCCGGAGACGGCAACCACGGCCGCCGCAGGCCCACCGAGCAGGACGGTACGGTCCTCTACCCGTCCGGCTCCACCGGCTGGGGCCCCCGGGTCACCACCGGGGAGAGCAGCCCCGCGCTCACCGACCTGTCGGGACGCTTCGGCATCGTCGAAGGACTTTCCTCCACGAAGCAGTACGTGACGGAGTTCAAGGAGCCCGATTCCGGAGCCACGCTGATCAAGCGCGAGCGGGTGGCCTCCGCGGTCTGGGGCTCGACCCTCTGGAGCGGTGCCGCGGCGGACGGCACGATCAGCCGGCAGAACCTGCCCCAGGGCGCCGCGCAGAGCGTCTTCAAGACGCTCGACAACTGCGTGCCGAACGAGCTCCAGGCCGTGGGCCGCTGGGTCTACTGGGCCTGCCCGAAGGACTGGGGCAAGCCGGCCGCGGCCGGCCTCTTCGACCAGACCTCCGGCAAGGCGGTGGCGGTCCCCGCCGATCCCGCGCTCCTCGGTGACGGCTACCTGGTACGCCGTACGGAGTCCAAGGGGCTCGAACTGACCGATTTGAGCGGCGGGGTGCCGGCCGCCGGTACGGCGCTGCCCACCCGGGTGCTGGTGACCAAGGCCGATCTCGGTGTCTCCCTGGGCCGCCGCACCGGCTGGACGGTCGACCGCTTCGGCGGCCACGTCGCCTACGTGGACGACGCGGAGCGCGTGCACATCGTGCCGACCGGTGTGACGGCCTCGCAGCTGGCGCGGATCGACTCGGTGGAGCCCGCCGCCGCACTGGACCTCGCGGCGAAGCCCGCGCAGCCGTGGACCGGGAAGTGGTGGCTGTCCAAGCCCGCCGCGTCGTGGCAGCTGACGGTCCGGGACAGGACCTCGGGCGCGACGACCCCGGTGCGGAGCGGCGCCGACGCGCGCGGACTCATCGCCCCTGTCTGGGACGGCAAGGACGCCACCGGCAAGCTCCTGTACAGCGGCGCGTACGACTGGACGCTCACCGCCAAGCCGGCCGACGGGCAGGGCGCCGACCTCACCGTCTCCGGGGCCGTCACGCTCTCCGGGGGCGCGGCCCGGCCGCGGGACCACGTCGGGGACGGGTTCGGGGACCTGCTCGGGTTCAAGGCCGACGGGACGGCCGAGTTCCGTCCCGGTGGCGGGGGCGCCTTCGGTGCCGCCGTCCCGGGCAGCGGCTGGACCGGCGAGAACGCGATCACCGCGGTGGTCCCGTTCGCCGACGTGGACGGCGACGGCTGCAACGACGTGCTCGCGCGGACGAAGGCCGGCGCGCTCCGGGCCTACCGCCCCGGCTGCGGGAAGCCGCTGACGCCCGCCTCGCCGTACTCGGTGATCGGGAGCGGCGGCTGGAACGCGTACGACACGCTCGTCTCCCCGGGAGACCTCACGGGGGACGGCCGGCCGGACCTGCTGGCGAGGAACAACACCACGGGACAGCTGTACTCGTACGAGCTCAAGGGCACTGCCCTGCTGCCCAAGAAGCTCGTCGCCGAGGGCCTGCAGGGATACCTGCTGGCCGGTGCGCGCGACCTGAACGGCGACGGCCGCGGCGACATGGTGGGCCGCGACCCCGCCGGCAAGCTGTGGTTCTACGCGGGGCAGTCCGACGGCAAGCTGGCACCCCGCGTCGAGATCGGCGGGGGCTGGCAGGTCTTCGACTCCCTCGTCGGCGTCGGTGACATCACCGGTGACGGCAGGGCCGATCTGGTGGCGCGCGACAAGGCGGGCGTCCTGTGGCGCTACAACGGCCGGGGCAACGGCAAGTTCGACAAGGCCGCCAGGATCGGCGACGGCTGGGGCGCGTACGCGACGCTCAGCTGAGGACCCGGGCTGGTGACCCCGCCCTGATGACCCCGCCCTGATGACCCCGAGCTGATGACACGGGCCGGATAGCCGATACCCGATCGGCTGTCCGGCCCTCTCGGGCTATGCTCTGGGGTGAGCAAGCCGAGGGCCATTAGCTCAATTGGCAGAGCAGCGGACTTTTAATCCGTTGGTTGTCGGTTCGAGTCCGACATGGCCTACCGCTCACAGCGCCCCATCCGGTCCGCCGGGTGGGGCGCTTCGCGTGGTGACGGCACGTCAGGTATGCGGTCGACGGTGCCTGGCCGCTCGGTGCCGGAGCCCGGGACAGGCCGTCCGCCGGCCCTGTTTCAGGTGTCTGACCTGCGGTTATGTGCGGATCAGGGGTGGCGCGGACGTTAATTGGCGGAGGCCTCCCCCCGGATGGCGTAGAGTTGGGTTTACCGACGCGGGGTGGAGCAGCTCGGTAGCTCGCTGGGCTCATAACCCAGAGGTCGTAGGTTCAAATCCTGCCCCCGCTACTCAGTACGAAGGCCCGGTTCCCCTTGGGGAGCCGGGCCTTCGTCGTACGCCCGTGTTCCGTGTCCCGTCACCCGAACGGTCCCGTCCGGGTCGCCGTACGGGGCCTACTGCGGCCAGCCTTGGGGGGCGAGGCGGCGGCCCGCACCCGTGCGAGGGACCGGGCGGCAGGAGAGCAGCGTGGCGGGGCTGGGCCGGCAGGGCAGGGGCGAGCGCGCGTTCGGCGCGGTCGCCGGCAGCTCCGTGGTCCGACGGATCGTCAAGATGCTCCCCGGCACCCTGATCGTCCTCGGGTTCCTCTTCGACGTGCTGACCCCGCCGAGCTTCACCGGCTCCCCCTTCTTCTCCGCCGCCCCGCTCATCGCCGCCCCGCTGTTCACGCTCCGGGGCACCGTCCTGACCGGGGGCGTGGCCACCCTCGCCGTGATCCTGCTGCACATCTACAACGGCACCACCTTGAAGGTGGAGGCGCTGACCGAGCTGGCCACCGTCCTGACCGTCTCCGGGCTGGCCACGCTGATCAACATCGTCGTGCGGCGCGGTACGGAGCAGCTCGCCTCGGCGCGCGGGATCGCCGAGGCGGCGCAGCGCGCCGTGCTGCCGACGCCCGCCGAGCGCATCGGGGGCCTGCACGTCTCCGCCTCGTACGAGGCCGCGCAGGCGGACGCGTTCATCGGGGGCGACCTCTACGCCGTCCAGGACACCCCGTACGGGGTGCGCCTCGCGGTGGGTGACGTGCGCGGGAAGGGGCTCGGGGCGGTGGAGGCCGTCGCCGTGGTCCTGGGGGCGTTCCGGGAGGCGGCGGAGAGCGAGCCCACGCTGGAGGGTGTGGCGCGGCGGCTGGAGCGGGCGCTGGCCCGTGAGGGCAACCGGCGCGACAGCCTGGACGCGGTGGAGGGCTTCACCACCTGCGTGCTCGGGGAGATCCCGCCGGGCGCGGGCCTGCTGCGGCTCGTCAACCGGGGCCACCCCGAGCCGCTGCTGCTGTACGCGGACGGGGGCCTCGCGGTGCTGGCCCCCGTCGAGCCGGCGCTGCCGCTCGGGATGGGGGACCTGGGCAGCTGGCCGGACCGGGCGCAGGAGTGGCACTTCCCGCCGGGGGCCACGCTGCTCCTGTACACGGACGGGCTGACCGAGGGCCGGGACGGGACGGGAGCCTTCTACGATCCGGCGGAACGGCTGCGCGGGCGGGTCTTCCCGGGGCCCGACGAGCTGCTGAGCGCGCTCGGCAGCGATGTGCGCCGCCACACGGGCGGTGCGGCGACGGACGACATGGCCCTGCTGGCGGTGGCGAGGCCGGGGGAGCGGCAGCCCGAGCGGCGGCGGACGGTGCCGGTGGTCCCGAAAGGGGACGGAGCGTAACCGAAGAGGCGCGCTCAGCGAGATGGCTGACGATCCGTCAATGTGAAGATGTGGCGTGAGGGGCGGAGGAGTCGGCCGGTTTTTGCCCGGGTTAATCCGTGACCATGGGGAAAAGTCCTGGCCAGAGATGCGCGTTGGGTGGCTGATTGTTGTTAACGATCAATCGCAACTGCTTGGAATCACTCCCCCTCTTCTATTACCGTTCGATAACGCAGAGCGGTTGTCCCAGCCGTCGCAAGAGACGGCGCCGTGCGCGTGCTCGCCCATGAGGAGTGTGCCCCGGTGGCCACCAACTCGCCTGCGCCTGAAGGCACCGAAGTCCAGGAGCAGCCCACCGCCGGAGCCTGGGGCGAGTGGAACCCCACCGAGGACTCGGCGCGCCCGCCGCGCGGCAAGCACCGCGTGCTCAAGCAGCGCGGAGGACTGGCCCGCTCCTCCACCGTCCTCGGCGTCGGCGTCATAGCGGCGGTCGGCGCGGGCGGCATCGCCACCGCGCAGGACCGCCCCCAGGTCGCCATCACCCTGCCCTCCCTGCCGGAGTTGCCGGACCTCCCGGAGGCACTGGGGGGCTCGGGCCCGGCCGGGGAGCACTCCGGCGCGGCGCGGACCGCGGAGACGGCGCGGACCGGGATCTTCCCGCAGCAGGCCGACCGGCGCTCCGACGCCGGGGAGCTGCTGCGCAGCCGCATCCTCCAGCAGGCCGAGTCCCAGCAGGACGCCGCCGCGGCCCAGGAGCGGGCCGGAGCGGAGCGGGCGGCGCAGGAGGCCGCGGCCAAGGAGGCGCACGAGGCCCAGGAGACCGCGCGCAAGGCGGCCGAGGCGGCGGCGGCCGAGGCGGCGGCCAAGCAGGAGCGCGAGGCCAAGGAGGCCAAGGAGGCGGCCGAGGCCAAGGCGAAGGCGGAGAGCATCGCCAAGTCCGCCGGCGGCTTCGCCCTTCCCACCTCGGCCTACACCCTGACCTCGCACTACGGCGACGCCGGCTCGATGTGGTCCTCCGGGCACCACACCGGCCTCGACTTCGCCGCCCCGACCGGCACCCCCGTCAAGGCCGTCGCCAACGGCAGGATCACCTCGGCCGGCTGGTCCGGGGCGTACGGCTACCGGATCGTGCTGGAACTCCCCGACGGGACCGAGATCTGGTACTGCCACCTCTCCTCGATGTCCGTGACCGGCGGCTCGGTCGCGGCGGGCGACACCATCGGCCGGGTCGGCGCGACCGGCAACGTCACCGGCCCCCACCTCCACCTGGAAGTGCGCGAAGGCGGCTCTACGGTGGACCCGCTGACCTGGCTGACGGCACGGGGTCTGAACGTCTAGCACCCGGCGCGGCGGACGCGGACCTTCGCGGAGCCGGCAGGCCGGCCAGCAAGGGCGTCCGGTCCAGGGGGTCGAACCAGGGCGGGAGCAGCTCCTCCAGTACCGCCGCCCGGGACAGCGCCGGTCCCGCCGTCGCGCGGCGCAGCCAGAGCCGGTGCAGCAACTCCCGTTCCCGGCCCGCGAAGTCCGGCTCGCAGGTCGGGCCGGTGCCGCGCGCCCGGTGACGTAGCAGAGCCAGAGCCATCGCGTCGGCCTCGTACAGGGCGACCGCCCGTCCCGCGGCACGGCCCCCCGTGCTCCGCGCCAGGGCGCGGGCCAGCGAGCGCGCCGGCATCGACACCAGCGCGGGCACCTCGGCGGGGCCCAGCCAGCCGGCGGCCGCGTACACCGCGAGCTCCCCGGCGACGGCCCGCAGGCGGCGGCGCCGCATCCACACGGCCAGCCAGGCCAGCAGTCCGAACAGCGGGACCATCACGCAGCCGTAGACCACGTAGAAGCCGGACTCGCCCAGATCCGAGGAGCTGTTCCACAGTGCGTGCAGCCCTATGGCCGACACCAGGGCGAGCAGCGGCAGTGCGATCCGGCGGGTACGGCGCGCGGCGAGGGCGGCCGCGCCGAAACCCAGGCCGGTGACGACGGTGAACAGCGGATGCGCGAAGGGGGACATGATGCCCCGGACGAAGAAGGTCGCCGCCGTCACGGAGTTCAGTACCGCGGTGCCGTTCGCGGCGTCCTCGTCGAAGGCGTTGCCGAGATAGAGGATGTTCTCGGTGAAGGCGAAGCCGGTGGCGGTGAAACCGGCCACCACGAGACCGTCGGCGGGGCCGGTGAACTGCCGTCTCCGGAACAGGAAGACCAGCAGCAGGGCGGCCGCCTTGGCGCTCTCCTCGACCACCGGCGCGATCGCCACCGACCCGAGCTGGTCCGCGTCGGAGGGGTCGGCGGTGGCCGCGGCTATCCACTGCGTGGCGAAACTGTTGGCCAGTATGGCGATCAGCGCCGCGGCGCACGCCCCCCAGCCGAAGCAGAACAGCAGCTGCGCCCACGGATGAGGCGCGGCCCGGCCCACCCACCGGAACGCCGTGACGAGGGGCGCCACCGGCAGCAGGGCCAGGCCGAGGCCGACGAAGAACCCCGGCGTGCCGGTCTGTTCGCGTACCAGCTCCAGGATCGCGGCGCCGCAGCCGACGAGCAGTGCGACGAGTGCGTACGTGCGCGCGCTGGACGGAGAGGGCACACGGAACGTTTGCCGCAGACGGGACGGCCGGGGCGCTCGGGACACGCGATGACTCTACCGAGCGGACCCGACACGGGGAGTGACGTTGTCAGTTCTCCGCGTTACCCGTGCGCCGGAACAAGAGGTCGTGTACGACGTGTCCCTTGTCGAGGCCCTGCCCCTCGAAACGGGTGAGCGGCCGGAAGTCGGGCCGGGGCGCGTACCCGCCGTCCGCCTGCGTGTTCTCGAACTCGGGCTGGGCGGTGAGTACTTCGAGCATCTGCTCGGCGTACGGCTCCCAGTCGGTCGCGCAGTGCAGGATCGCCCCGGGTGCCATGCGGGTGGCGGCCAGCGCGAGGAACTCGGGCTGGATGAGCCGCCGCTTGTTGTGCCGGGCCTTGGGCCAGGGGTCTGGGAAGTACACGCGGATTCCGGCGAGGGAGTCCGGGGGCAGCATCTCGCGGAGCAGGATGATGGCATCGCCGTTCGCGACGCGGACGTTGCCCAGTCCGTTGCGCTCGGCGAGGGCGAGCAGGTTGCCCTGCCCGGGGGTGTGCACGTCGGCGGCGAGGATGCCCGTCCCCGGGTCGGCGGCGGCCATCTGCGCGGTGGCCTCGCCCATGCCGAAGCCGATCTCCAGCACGACGGGAAGCCCGTCGAACATCTTCTTCAGGTCGATGACGTCGTGCCCGTCGATGTCGAGACCCCAAGTCCCCCACAGCCGCTTCAGAGCCTCGCCCTGCCCGGTGGTCACCCGGCTGCGCCGGGGCTGGAAGCTCCGGATCCGCCGCTCGTGGTGCGACCCGGCCGGATCGGGTGCGGGCCCGTCGGGGAACCGCGGCTCGGTACGCCACTTCGGGGGCACGTAGGTGGAGGTCGCCTCCGGCGCGGGCTCGGGCGCGGGCTCGGCGGCGGGATTCTGGGGGCTCAGTGACTCAGACACAATCCCCGGATTCTACGCGCGGCCGCCCGGTGGCACCGGGCGCGCGCCGGGTAAGCCCTGCGGCGCCGTTGCCAGGGGCCGGGGCGGAGCCGCAGGAGCGGTTCAGCCCGTCCGGCGTTCCGGAGCCGGAGCCGGAGCCGGACCCGGAGCCGGAGCCGGACCCCGGACCCGGAGCCGGACCCCGGAGGCCTACGCCGCCCGGAGCGCCTTGAGGGCGCGGGCAGCGATCTCCCGCCCGATCGGCAGCGAAGCGGTGGCCGCGGGCGACGGCGCGTTCAGCACGTGCACCGCCCGCTCCCCCTCCCGGATCAGGAAGTCGTCCACCAGCGTCCCGTCCCGCAGCACCGCCTGCGCCCGGACACCGGCCGCCGCGGGCACCAGATCCTCCGCCGACACCGCCGGCAGCAGCCGCCGCACCGCCTCGACGAACGCCCCCTTCGACAGCGACCGCCGCACCTCGCCCGCTCCGTACCGCCAGTGCCGCGCGGCCATCCGCCAGGATCCCGGCCAGGCCAGCTCGTCCGCGAGGTCCCGCGGCCGGACCACGCCCCACCCGTACCCCTCGCGCGCCAGCGCCGGCACCGCGTTCGGCCCGACGTGGACCCCGCCCCCGATGCCCCGCGTCAGGTGCACGCCGAGGAAGGGGAACGCCGGGTCCGGCACCGGGTAGACCAGTCCGCGCACCAGGCCGGGCCGGGCCAGGTCGTAGTACTCACCCCGGAACGGCAGGATCCGCATCCCCGGGTCGTCGCCGGCCAGCCGCGCGATCCGGTCGCACTGCAGCCCCGCACAGTTCACCAGCACCCGGGCGCGCACCACCAGGCCGGTGCTCGTGCGCACCGCCACCGCGGACGGGCGCCGCGAGATCAGGTCCACCGCCCCGCCGTAGACGATCTCCGCCCCGGAGGACTCCGCCAGCTGCCGCGCGACCAGCCCGTAGTCCACGATCCCGGTGGTCCCCACGTGGATCGCCGCGAGCCCGCGCACCTCCGGCTCGTACTCCGAGATCTGCGTCGGCCCGAGCTCCCGCACCGGAATGCCGTTCTCCCGGCCCCGCTGCACGAGCGCGTGCAGACGCGGCAGCTCGTCCCGCCCGGTGGCGACGATGAGCTTGCCCGTGACCTCGTGCGGGATGCCGTGCTCCGCGCAGAACTTGACCATCTCGGCCGCACCGCGCACCGCGAAGCGCGCCTTGAGCGAGCCCGGCTTGTAGTAGATGCCGCTGTGGATCACGCCGCTGTTGCGGCCCGTCTGGTGCCGCGCCGGGCCGGCCTCCTTCTCCAGGACGACCACACGGGTCCCCGGAGCGAGCCCGGCCAGGGCATGCGCCGTCGACAGGCCGACGATTCCGCCGCCGATCACCAGCACGTCGCAGTCCACCCTGCCCATGCTGCTTACGCCGCCCACACTGACACCTCCCACCCCTGCATAGTGCACCCCGCCACTGACAACGAGGCCACGCGGGGCCTATGCCGGGGTCACCAGCAGAGGCCTCGCCCGCTCGCGCAGTTCGGCGACGCGCGGTTCGTCCCCGTACGGTTCCAGCCGGTGCAGGAGGTCCCGTACGTATTCGGTCGTCCGCGCCGACGAGATCCGCCCCGCGACCTCCACCGCCCGGGTCCCGGCCGCGCACGCCGCGTCGAGGTTCCCGGACTCCAGCTCGGCCACCGCGCTCACCACGAGCCGCAGCCCGTGCGATCGTACGTACTCCTCCGTCGGACGGGACAGTGCCTGTTCCGTGAAACGCCTTACCTGGCGCGGGAGTTTGAGGTCGCGGTAGCACTCGGCCGCGTCCGCCGCGAAGCGGTCGTACGAGTAGAAGCCCAGCCAGGTCGGATCGGCGTCGCCGTCCCGGGACCGCTCCAGCCAGCCCTCGGAGGCCCGCAGCGCGGCCCCGGCCGCCACCGAATCGCCCGCCTTCGCGTGGGCCCGGGCCTCGACGAGGCGGAAGAAGCTCATGGTGCGGGCGGTGGCCAGGCCCCGGTTGCGCTCCACGGCGGCCTGCGCGAGGTCCACGCCCTCGTCCGGGAAGTCCCGGTAGGTCGCCTGCAGCGACATCGACGCCAGCACGTACCCGCCGAGCGGTACGTCGGCGGCGGCGCGGGCCAGGCGCAGCGCCTGGATGTAGTAGCGCTGGGCCGCTTCCTGCTGACCGGTGTCGAAGGCCATCCAGCCTGCCAGGCGGGTCAGTTCGGCGGTCGCGCCGAAGAGCGCGCGGCCCACCTCGTCGGTGTAGGAGCCGAGCAGCAGCGGCGCCGCGTCCACCCGCAGGCACTCCGGGACCATCGACGAACGCCAGTCGCCGCCCCCGTACTTGGAGTCCCAGCGGCGGGCGTCCTCGGCGGCCTCGCGCAGCTTGGTCACATCGCTGTGGCCCACGCGCTGCGGGCCGGCGTCGGGCGCGGCCGGAGCGGGCGTTTCGCCCGGAGGCTGGGCGGGCACACCCCCGACGAGGGCGCCGGGCGGTGCCGGAAGGCCTTCCGGCGGGGCCGCGCCCGGTACCGGTTCACGTGATCCCGGGGTCGCGTGGGACGGCGTTCCATGGCGCGGGACCGGCCCGCCGCCGCTCTTCGTCTGCCCCGACCCGTGAGCCTGCCCCTGCCCCGGCCCGTACGACTGCCCCGGCTCGCGTGCCACGGAGCTGTCGGCGGGAGATATCAGCCAGCGCGAGGCCGGCGTCGCGTACGCGGACACGGAGAAGGAGCCGGCGAGCGACTGCCAGATCCCGCCACCGCCGCGCCGCCCGGCCAGGTCGAGCCGGTAGAGGTCGGTGGCCGAGCGCACGGCGGCGCCCACGTCGCGCGGGAAGGCCAGTCCCACCTCGGGCGCCGGATCCGCGTCCGCGAGGCCGATCTCGTGCAGCGGCACGGGCCGGCCGAGCTTCGCGCCGATGGCGGCCGCGATCAGGTGCGGCGCGGCGCCCTGCGGCACCATCCCCTTCGACACCCACCGGGCCACCGAGGTCTTGTCGTACCGAAGCGTCAGACCGCGCTGCGCACCGAGGTCGTTGACCCGGCGGGCCAGCCCGGCGTTGCTGATGCCCGCGAGGGCGAGGACGGCGCCGAGCTTCTCATTGGGCTCGCGGAGCTCCCTGGACATGCGCCACCCCTCGTCACACGCGGAACGCATACGCCGCCGGGGCATAGGCGCCCGGCATTTCGTAAACCCAGCGTAGTTCCCCGCCTCCCAAGCGTTAAGGCCCCCTGTTCCGTATGGCGGGATTGTTGTCCGTATGCACAGTCGGGCAGGGGCCCGGGGCCGGGGCGCACGTGTCAGCGCGTGCTCCGCCCGTGTGGCCGTGCGCCCGCCCGTGCGCTCTGGCCGCCCCGGGTGCCCGGCGATTCGATGTGCGGTGCGTGGGTCGGCCCGCTGCGTGGATCCGGCGGGCCGGGGGATGCCGCTGCCTCAATCCCCGCGGGTGGCGGAACGGTCCGGGGGGTGGATCCCGCCTCCCGGGCCGCGCTCCACCGCGCGGGCCCCAGTACGGCCGAAGAATGGCCGAAACCGACCTATGGGGCGGTCGGAACGGAACGCCAAATACCGCATGGTCGGGGCGTGTTCGTTTATACGTGCGCCCCCCTTAACCCCTCTCGCACGCCTGTCTCGTGGCAGCATGGACCCCGAGCCACCCGGGGTCCCGCCGGTCGCGCCCAGAGCGCTGACCGTGCCGTTCGTGCCCCGGTCATGTGCCCACAGGCTGTGGAGGCGGCGGTGCGCTGGTTGGTGGGTTGGAGCAGTATCGCCGCGAGCTTCGGCACGGCCGGACGGGTCGCGGGCCAAGCCGCCGCGCACGCCTCCCACCAGGGCGCCTACGCCTCGGGCAACGGCCAGGCGTACGGCAGCGGCAGCGGTTCCGGATACGGCTCCGGCCACGGCTCCGGCCCCGACGGGTGGGGCGACGGCCCGGTCCGCGGCGGCCTCGCCGACGCCACCCACCCCGACGACCCGGCCGCCCCCGAGGCCGACCGCACCGTCGTCCCCGTGGGCGCCCAGCTCCTGTGGGGCGACCCCGACCCCCTCTGGGCCGTCGGCGACTGGCGCCCGGACGAGATCCGCACCCTCACCGCCGACCCCGCCGACCCCTTCACCCGGCTCGCCGTCCTCGGCTGCTGCGGCGCCACCGACGAGGAACTGCGCCGCGCCCTCTACGCCGCCCGCGGCGGCGCGCTGCGCCACCTCACCCAGTGGCCCGGCAGCTACACGGCCGTCGTCCAGGCCGGCCGCCGCATCACCGTCGTCGGCGATCTCGCGGGTGCCCGGCCCGTCTTCTACACGCCCTGGGCCAGCGGGACCGCCTACGCCACCGCCGCCCTCCCGCTCGCCGACCTGATCGAGGCGCAGCTCGACATCGGCCATCTCGCCGCCCTGCTGGCCTGCCCCGACAGCCCGGAGGCGCTGGGCGACGGCACACCGTACGTCGGCGTACGCCGTATCCCGCCCGGCCACGCGCTGATCCTGCGCGAGGGCTCGCGGGAGATCACCGGGTACGAGCCGGTGGCCTCCCTCGCGGTGGCCGCCCCGGCGGCCGACCCCGAGCGCGCGGTGGAGGGCGTACGGGAAGCGTTGGTCGACGCGGTGCGCGCCCGGCTCACGGCTCCCCGCCATGCCCCCGAGACACTGCCCTACGACCCCGGGCCCGTCCCCGGGATGGGCCCCGCCGACCGGCGCGCGGCACGCGGCGCCCCCGCACCCGTCCCCGGAGTCGGCGCCGACCTCTCCGGAGGCAGCGCCTCCGCGACCCTCGCCCTGCTGGCCGCCGGACTCCCCGGGGCGCCGGGCGCGCTCCTCGGCCGCACCGGCGAACGCCTCCTCGCCGTCACCTTCAACGACCTCGCCACCCCCGAGGGCCGCGAGGGCGAACTGGAACGCGCCCACTCCATCGCCGCCAACCCCCGCCTGCACCACGTGGTCGTGGCCGCCGCCGAGGAAGCCCTCCCCTACGCGGACCTCGACGGACCCCTGACCGACGAACCCGGCCCCTCCCTCATCTCCGCCGCCCGCGAGCGGCGCCGCCTCTCGGCCGGCTCGGCCGACCACTTCACCGGCCACGGAGCCCGCCAGGTCCTCGACGCCCACCCCGCCCGGCTCGCCGACCTCCTGCTCGACCGGCGCCGGCGCCACCTGCTGCGCCCGGTCGCCGCCCTGGCCCGCTCCTCCCCCGGTGATTCCCTGCTGGTCCCGCTCACCGTGTACGCGGCCGCCCGCCGCCTGGCCCGTACGCCGTACCGCGCGGGCATGGAGGCGGCGGCGGCCCGGCTGCGCGAGGGCGGAGCCGTCACCGGCCCCTCCTCCCCCGTCGACGCCTCGCTCGCGGCCCTGACCTGGTCCCGGCCGGGCCCGGCGGCGGCCTGGCTGACGGGCGAAGCCCTGGCCGAGGTATCGATCCGCCTCACCGCCGCCGCGGGCCGCCCTCCCCTCTCCCTGCGCCCGGGGGAGGCCCGGGCCCGCGCCGTCCTGGCCCGCCACGCCGCCGACCACCGGGTCTTCGAGCAGGCCGTGGAGGTCCGCAGCCAGCGCCTGCACGCCCCGTTCCTGGACAACCAGGTCGTACGGGCCGCCCGCGCCCTGCCCGAGTCCCTGCGCGTGCAGCCCGGCGCGCGGGCGGCGATCCTGCGCAGCGTCCTGTCCTCGGCCGGCGTCCGCGAACTCCCCCCGGGGTGGGGCGCCTCGGCCCACGCCCCGAACGAGTCGGCGACCCGCCTGGGCCTGCGCACGGCCCTCCCCGACCTCCTCGCGCTCTTCTCCGCCCCCCTCCTCGCGGACGCGGGCCTGATCGAGGCCCGGGTCGTCCGCCAGGCCCTCCTCGACGCGGCGGACGGCCGCCCGGTCCCGCTGGACGGCCTGGCCGAACTCGTCTCGATGGAACTGTGGCTCGGCCGCCTCCTGGCCCGCCGGGGCACTTGCTGGACCGGCACCTCCACCCCCCGCCGCCGAGCGGTCCCCACGGGCGTCCCCCTCCGAAGGCCGGCTCTGTCCTGAGGCGGGGGCGGCGGGGGCCGGGTCCCCCGCCGGGCCGGGCGTCGTCCATCTGAACTCGGCCTGCTCGGCCCGAGTCCGGCCAGCCGGGTGCCTTGGCCGCCTGGTCTGCGGTTCCCGGATTCCGTTCATCCGTAGCCCGTAGCCCGGTCCGCGGCTTCTCGGTTCGTCGGTTCCCCGGGCCCGCTGCCGGGTCTCCAGGCCCCCTTGTTCCCGGGCCGCGAGCTCCCCGGCTCCTGGCCCGTACGAGCCGGTCCCGCCATCAGCCCCGCACCAACGAGCCCCCGGCGACCACGCCGGCGCCCCGCGTCCGGGCCCGGCTGACTGGCGCTCAGGGCATCCAGGACCCCGGGGCGGGAACACCACAGCCCGGCGGAGCCACCCCGCACCCGGCAGAATTGGCCCCGTGCTGTACCGAATCCTCGGCATCACCGAGGGCCGTGACGAGACCCGCCACCGGCACCGCCACCCTCAGCGGCAGCTGATGACGGCGTCGGCCCAGCTCGCCAGGGTCGGCAGCCGGCCGTCCCCGGCGCGCTCCACGACCAGGCGCAGCGTCCTGTGCCCGGTGAGGGGGACGGACACGCTCGCCGCCGGGTCCCCGAAGCCCAGGGCCCCCGACTGCCACAGGCGCTGACCGTCCGCGTACACGGAGAAGCGCACCTCGCCGTCCGTGTACAGCGACAGCCCGTCCACCCCGGCCCGCGCGGAGAAGTTCACGCACTGCCGGTTGAGGGTGATCTCCACGGAGGAACGGGAGTTGACGGTGATCCCCTGCGAGAAGCGCTGGTCGCCGACCTTCAGCCCCCACCGCTGCCACACCCAAGTGCTCCGCCAGGTCTCGATCTCGGGGCCGTCGTGGTCCCCGTAGACGGAGTGGCCCAGGGAGGACAGCCGGAACCCCTGCGGGTCCCGCGGCGGCACGGGGGGCTTCGGCGTCGGCTCCGGGGTGGGGGTCGGCCTCGGAGCCGGCTTCGGACTCGGCGCGGACGAAGGCCGCTCCCGGCTCCGTGAGGGCTCCGGCACGGCCGGCGCGGCGGCCGGCGCCGACGGGGTCGTCGTCCCCCTCGGGGGCGGTACGGATCCCCGCGCGGGCGGCGGCTGCGCCTGCGACGGGCTCGGCTCCTGCGCGGCGGGGGCCGACCGGCGCGGCACCGGTGCGACCGGCGCGGCCATGCTCGGCGCGGGGTTCGCCCGGGCGGGCGGGTCGGCGTCGTCACCGGCCAGCGCGAACACCACCCCGGCGGCCGCGGCGACCACGACCCCGGCGGCGATGGCGGCCTTGGCAGGCAGCCCCAGCCCCTCCGAAGCCACGGCTCCGCCGACCCCACCGGACCCGGCCCCACCAGCGGCACCACCAGCGGCTCCAGCTCCAGCTCCGGCTCCAGCTGTCGACCCGCCCACGGCGGCCGCGGCCGCCCCGGCACCGCCCGCCGCGACGGCACCGCCGGCCACCACTCCGGCCGCCTTGGCCGCGTACCCGGCGGCGAACCACCCGATGACGGCGACCGGCAGCAGCGCGGGAATGCCCGCGTTGACGTCCTTGAGTTCCCCGGCGGCGAGCCGGCACTGGGCGCACTCCTCCAGGTGCTTGCGCAGCCCCCGCTCGGCCCGCATCCGCAGACCCCCGCGGGCGTACGCCCCCAGCCGGTCGGCGTACCGGGCGCAGTCGCCGCCCGAACTCAGCGCGGTGCTCACATGAGCCTGGAGGTATGCCTGCTTGAGGCCTTCGCGGGCCCGGCTGGCCAGTACCGCGGTGGCGTTGGCGCTCAGCCCGAAGAGCGGGGCGATCGCGCTCGGCGAAGCCTCCTCGACGGTGGTGTGCCAGAGCACGGCCTGCCACCGCTCGGGCAGGCTCCGGAAGGCCTGCATGGCGAGGGTCTGCTCCGCCTCGTGCATCGCCCGCACATCGGCGCCGAGTTCCAGGGTGTCGTCCCCGGTCAGCCCGACCGCGCTGTCGCCGGCTCCGACCGCCTGCTCCGCGAACAGCGCGAAGTCCTCGACCAGATGCTCCCGCTTCGCTGTTTTCGTCCAGGCGGCGGCGACGCGGCGCACGGTGGTCAGCAGGTAGGCGCGCACCGACTGGTCCGGACCCGCCCCGCCCCGTACGGCCTGGAGGGTCCGCGCGAACACCTCGGCCGTCAGATCGTCGGCGGTGTGCCCGTCGCGGCAGCAGGTGCGGGCGTAGCGGCGCACGGCGTCGGCGTGCCGGCGGAACAGCTCCGCGTAGGCGCCGTCGTCGCCACCGCGCATCCGGGCGATCAAGTCACCGTCGGACGGTGGCAGTTCGCCGCTCGAACCGGCGGCGTGGCGCCCGCCCGGTTCGCGCTGCGCCGGTACCTGCCGCGCGGGCAGGCTGCCCGACTCGACCTCGGCGCCGGTGCCACCGTGCGGCTCTTCCCGCCCGTCAACGCTCATCGCGGAAGCCCCCGCAGGACACACTCGAACCGGTACACCGATCCAGCGTGTCACACGGCGGATACGCGGTGGACCGCTCTCCACACCATCCACTCATCCGTGCAAGACCAGGCGAATCGCCGTACGCAGCCTCACCCGTTCGAGCGATCGGTCATGAGAGCGACCCGGTTGACGCCCGCGACCACACCAGCCGTCCCGCGCCGCCGCCGGGCCGGCACCACCGCCGCCGAGCCGGCACCACCCGGCCGGCACCACCCGGCCGGCGCACCCGGCGCGCACACCCCAGGCCGTGCCGCCCGCGAACCCAGAGGCCCGCGAGCCGCACCGACCCGGGCTACGCGGTCCGGGACCGCAGACCCTCGAGCAGGATGTCCAGCAGCCGGGCGGAAGCCGCCGCCTGCTGCGCCGCGTCCGGCAGCGCGGGCGCGGCCGTGGCTATCACCAGCAGCACATCGGCCACCGTGACATCCGTGCGCAGCTCACCGGCCTCCCGCGCCCGGTCCACCAGGCGGCCGACGACCTCCAGCAGCTCACCGGCGCCCGCGTCGTCCGAGGGCTCGTCCTCCAGCCCGGTCCGCGCGGTACCGACGACCCGCAGGTCGGGCGCCCCGCCGGACGCGACGGCCTGACGCTGGTGCGGAACCCGCGCGGCCTCCTCGTCGGCCCCGTCCTCGCCGGGCCCGCCCACCCGCAGCACCTGCGGCGGCAGCAGCCGTCCGGCGCCGGAGGCCACGGAGGTGCGCAGGAAGCACGACAGCGCCTGCCAGGGCTCCTCCTCCTGGCCGAGCGCGGTACGGGCCTGTTCCGTCAGCCGGGAGGTCTCCTCCTCGGCTATCCGGCGGACCAGGACGTCCTTGCTCGGGAACCGCCGGTAGACGGTGCCGACGCCGACCCGTGCGCGCCGTGCGACGTCCTCCATCGGAGCCCCGTAGCCGAGCTCCCCGAAGACCTCGCGGGCCGCGCGCAGTACGTGTTCGAGGTTGCGCTGTGCGTCGACGCGCAGCGGCGTGGAGCGGCCCACGCCGTGCGTGGTTGCGCCGCCCGCCATCAGTCGGCCGTGGCTGTCCGTCGCGGCCGCGGCCGACGACAGAGCGGTGGCAGAAGCATGGAAATCGGAAATGTGCATATGTTTCCCCCGGTAATCATTTGTCTCCCCCCGGAGACACTCCCCGCCTTCGTGTCGAGTGGGGCCACGGTCATGTGGGCCCTGGTCCTACTCTCGACGAGATACGAACATAGTTGAGCCAGAGTCAATTCAGAAGAGGCAGCCCCGGACGGACCACCGCCCGATCGGAGCATTCACCCCCACTTTTCCGTTCCAAGCCCCCGGAATCACCCACTCCGCACGGCCTGACCTGCGTACCTTCACCTCCATCAGCACCCCGGGACAACCCCGACCCGCCGACATCTCCGGTCACACAATTTGTCGGGGCTGTGGACAAACTCCCGGCCACGTTGCGTCATGGGATGGTGAAGGCTGCTAACTCCCGGGGCACGGCCCCCGGTACCCCGCCCCGCACGCGGATCCTGATCGTCGGCGGCGGCTACGTAGGCATGTACACGGCGCTCCGACTCCAGCGAAAGCTGAGAGCCGGCGAGGCCGAGGTCACGGTGGTCACTCCCGAGCCCTACATGACGTATCAGCCCTTCCTCCCCGAGGCGGCGGCCGGCTCCATTTCCCCGCGGCACGTGGTGGTCCCGCTCCGCCGCGTCCTCGCGAAGTGCCGCATCGTCATCGGCGAGGCGAGACACATCGACCACGCGAAACGGACGGCGACGGTCTCCACCCTCGCCACCTCCGAGGAAGGCGGGACCCCCGTCGAGATCGAGTACGACGAACTCGTCCTCGCCCCCGGTTCCGTCTCCCGCACCCTCCCCATCCCGGGACTCGCGGACTACGCCATCGGATTCAAGACCGTGGAAGAGGCCATCGGCCTGCGCAACCACGTCATCGAGCAGATGGACATCGCCTCCTCCACCCGCGATCCCGCCCTGCGCGACGCCGCCCTCACCTTCGTCTTCGTCGGCGGCGGCTACGCAGGCGTCGAGGCCCTCGGCGAGCTGGAGGACATGGCGCGCTACGCCGCCCGCTACTACCACAACGTCAAGCCCGAGGACATGAAGTGGGTGCTGGTCGAGGCCAGCGACCGGATCCTCCCCGAGGTCGGCCCCGAGATGGGCACCTACACGATCCGCGAACTGCGCCGCCGCGGCATCGACCTGCGCCTGGAGACCCGGCTCGAATCCTGCGAGAACCGCGTCGCCGTCCTCAGCGACGGCTCCCGCTTCCCCACCCGCACGGTCGTGTGGACCGCCGGCGTCAAACCGCACCCGATCCTCGCCGCCAGCGACCTGCCCAAGACCGACCGCGGCCGGCTGGCCTGCACCTCCTTCCTCACGGTCGAGGGCGTCGAACACGCCTGGGCCGCCGGGGACGCGGCCTCCGTCCCCGACATCACGGCCCCGGAGAAGGGGGTCGCCTGCGCCCCCAACGCCCAGCACGCCGTCCGCCAGGCCAAGGTGCTCGCCGACAACCTCGTATCGTCCCTGCGCGGCGGACTCCTCACCGAGTACGCCCACAAGTACGCCGGATCCGTCGCCTCCCTCGGCCTCCACAAGGGCGTCGCGCACGTCTACGGCCGCAAGCTCAAGGGCTACCCGGCCTGGCTCATGCACCGCGCCTACCACCTCAGCCGCGTCCCCACCCTCAACCGGAAGACGCGCGTGCTCGCCGAGTGGACGCTCTCCGGTCTCTTCAAACGCGAGATCGTCTCCCTGGGATCCCTCGAACACCCCAGAGCAGAATTCGAACTCGCCGCGGGTGGAGACCCCAAGGACCCTCCGAAGAAGAGCTGAGGCTGATGCTGTCAGTGCCGTCCGCCACACTGGACGTGTGACCATAGGTGGGCTCACACCTGCACAGAGTGACATCAGCGTGACATCCGAGTGCCACCCGATCGCCACCGAGTGACACAGCGACCACGAGCGACACCACGAGGCTTGAACGCAGTGAACTTCACGCGCTGGAGCGCCCGGTTTCCCGGAACGCAGCGTCGCGCCGCCGCCCGGTCCGAACACGCCGCCGCCCAGGCCAAACGGGGCGAGGGCTCGGTCCCGGCGGCCCGCGGCGCCGTCGGCCATTCCGCGACCTGCCAGGACGGCGGCCCCGCCGACCCCACGGTCCGCGGCACCGGCACCGGCTCGGCCACGGCCACCGCCACCGCCACCGTCACGGCCGCGACCGCCGCCGCGCGCGGTACGGGAGGCCCCGCGGCGCCCGTCCCCTCCCTCGACGAACTCTCCGTACGCGAGGTCCTCGGCCGCCTCCCGGCCCTCGTCGCCCTCGTGCACGGCCCCGAGCACCGCGTCGCCTACGTCAACGACGCCTACACCTCCGGCTTCGGCGCGCGCCCCCCGGGCGCCCCCGCGCACGTGGCCCTCCCCGAGCTCGGCGAGCTCGGCCTGCTCCCTCTCCTCGACCAGGTCCAGCGCAGCGGCAAGCCCCGTACCGCCAAGAACCGCAGCGCGCCCGGCGGCACCAGCTCGTACACGGTCACCTGCACCCCGGTCGAGTTCCCCAAGACGGAAGCCGCGCACGAAGCGGAGATCCACACCGGGGTCCTGATCCACCTCGCCGACGTCACCGACCACGCCGAGGCCGTGGAGCGGCTGCGGGCGAGCGAGCGCCGCCAGCGCGAGGCCGCCGTCACCCTCCAGCGCTCCCTCCTCCCGCAGGAACTGGAGCAGCCCGACGACCTGCGCGTCGCCGCGACCTACCAGCCCGGCGGCACCGAGGCCGCGGTCGGCGGCGACTGGTACGACGTCATCACCCTCGGCGCCGGCCGCACCGCCCTCGTCATCGGCGACGTCATGGGCCGCGGGGTCCGCGCCGCCGCCGTCATGGGCCAGCTCCGCACCGCCGTCCGCGCGTACGCCCGCCTGGACCTGCCGCCCCACGAGGTCCTGCAGCTCCTCGACGGACTGGCCGCCGAGATCGACGCCAGCCAGATCGCCACCTGCGTCTACGCCGTCCACGACCCCAACGAAGGCCTCCTCGCGTACGCCTCCGCCGGCCACCTCCCGATCCTGGTCCGTGACGAGGACGGCACCGTCCGCCGCGCCGCCGACCCCACCGGCCCGCCGCTCGGCACCGGCGGCTGGCTCCACACCTCGGGCACCATCGCACTGGGTCCCGGCTCCACCGCCGTCCTCTACACCGACGGCCTGGTCGAACGTCGCGGCGAGGACATCGACGAAGGCGTCGCCGCCCTGGAACGCGCCCTCTCCGGCGCCCAGGGCACCCCCGCCGTGATCTGCGACCGCCTGATGCGCGCCCTCGGGGTCGACGCCGACCACGACGACGACGTCGCCGTGATGGTCCTCCAGCAGCCCGCCCGCACCGGATCCGACGCCGAGCTCTTCCACAACGCCGCCCTCGAACTCCTCGGCGGCGTCGAAGCAGCCCCGCGCGCCCGCGCCTTCGCCCAAGGCGTCCTCGCCTCCTGGCGCTTCCCGGTGGAGCTGTGCGACCTGGGGGTCCTGGCCGCGAGCGAGCTCGTCGCCAACTCCCTCCAGCACGGCACCCCGCCCATGCGCCTGCGCCTGCGCCGCACCGACCGCCGCCTGATCATCGAGGTCACCGACGGGGACGACCACCTCCCACGCCGCCGCCGCGCCGAACCGGCCGACGAGACCGGCCGCGGCATCTCCATCGTCGCCACGATCGCCTCGGCCTGGGGCTCCCGCCGCACCCCGGGCGGCGGAAAGGCCGTCTGGTGCGAGTTCGCCCTCCCGGACAAGGACAAGTAGTCCGGACGCGCGGAAGGCCCCGGTCCACAGGACCGGGGCCTTCTGACTTACGCCTGCACCTCTATACCTACGCGCACACCTACGCGGGCACGGGCGCGGAGACCTTCGCGGGCTCCGCCGGCCCCGCCGACCCGGCCACAACCGTGCTCCGGGCCAGTGACGGGTTGTCCTGCAGCGGCGTCAGCTGCTTGCCGAGACGCAGCGCCAGTCCGGCGATGCCCAGCGAGACCACGACGAAGACACCGATGTAGAGCATCGGCAGCCCCGCGGCCAGCGGCACACCGAGCGGCCCGAGCGCCAGAGCCATCTGCTTGACCAGGGCGAAGGCCGAGTTGTACTGGCCCACGGAACCCTCCGGCGCCAGATCGGCCACCAGCGGCGCCAGGGTCGGCGACAGCATGGCCTCGCCGATGCCGAAGAGCGCGTACGTGGTGACGAACGCGGCCGCGGCCATGACCGCGCTGCCGTGTCCCAGCCCGGAGAAGGCGGCGATGATCCACGCGCCGGTCCAGATCAGGCCGACGAGCGCGATCACCCGGGACCGGCGGTGGTTCTCGACGAGCCGCAGCACGACGAACTGGGCCAGCACGATCGCGCCGGTGTTGGCGGCGAGCGCGAAACCGAGGGTGGAGGGCGAGATCCCGGCGGCCTCGGTACCGAAGGCGGCCAGACCCGACTCGAACTGTCCGTAACAGGCGAAGAAGAGGACGAAGCCGAGCACGCAGAACTGCACCATGGCCTTGTGCTCCATCAGCCGCTTCCAGCCGCCGCCCCGCTGCGCCGCGTCCTTGGCCAGCGCACTGCTGATGGCCGGCACCTGCGGCATCCGCACGGTGGCGATGACCCCGGCCAGGACCAGGAACATCACTGCCTCGATGCCGAAGAGCAGGGTGAAGCTGCCGGGACGGCTCTCGTCGACGATGAGCCCGCCGATGAGACCACCGATGCCCAGGCCCAGGTTCTGCATGAAGAACTGGAGGGCGAAGGCGCGGGTCCGGGTGGCGGGCGTGGAGCACCGCACGATCATCGTGGCCAGCGCCGGCTGCATGACGGCCTGACCGGCGCCCAGCGCGAGCGCGGAGAGCAGGATCGCGACCACGCCCGTGGAGAGCCCGAGCGACAGAGCCCCGAGCGACGCGACGACGGCCGCGCCGATGACGACGGGGACCGGGCCGCGCCGGTCGATCACCCGCCCGGTGAAGGGCAGCGCGAGAAGCGCACCGAGTGCGAACGTCATGAACGTTCCCGTCGCCCACATGGGGTCCAGCTCTCGCACCTTCGCCGCGTAGACGTAGAGGAACGGAACCGTGAAGCCGATACCGAACGCGGTCAACGCGTTCCCGGCCTGGATCCTCCGCATCGCAGCGCCCATCACCTTGGTCACTTCTCACCACCTTGATTGCTGAAGCTTGAAGACTTCATACCTAAAGTTCGATCCTTAACTCTACACACCGAAGGAGTTAGATGCCAACGGGCTCGTGCCATACTTCGGACCATGGGTGATACCCCCGACGGCACTGCGCCCGTCCACGAGCCGAGCCTCGACGAACAGATCGCCGTCTATCAGCGCGAGTTCCAGGACCTCGACCCCCAGGTCGAGAAGGTCGTCTCGGCCCTGAGCCGCCTGAACCGCCGGATGAACGTCGCGTACGGCCGCCAGACCGCCGCCCTGGGCATCAGCAACGCGGAGTGGGAGGTCCTCAAGGCCCTCGTGCTCTCCGGAGCCCCGTACCGGATGGGCCCCAGCGAGCTCGCGAAGCAGCTGGGCCTCACGCCGGCGGCGATGACCCACCGGATCGACCGCATGACGGCGGAAGCGCTGGTCACGCGCGAGCGGGACGAGAACAACCGCGTCCGTGTGATCGTGGAGCTCACCGCGGAGGGCCGCAGCAAGTGGCTGGACGCGATGCGCGCGGCGACGGTCTTCGAGGAGGAGCTCCTCCAGGACCTCTCCACGGCGGAGCGCGGGGTACTGGGCGACATGCTCACCCGCCTCCTGGACCGCGTAGAGGACCTCCAGTCCCCGCACTGAGCCCGGTACGGGTCCCGGGTTGACACAGGACTCGCGGATCCGTAAGGTTCTTCGAGTTGTCCCTGAGCCGAAAGGTTTCGGTGACAACGAATCCCGCCGCCTCGTTGCGGCACCCAACTCAGCACGATCTCCCACCGGGAACGTATTCGGCATGCCCGAATTCATTTCCGAAGGCCGATTATGAATCGCCCGGGAAATCCACTAGAGTTCGGGAGTCGGAAGGGCCCAACAGCCCGGAAGACAAACCCCGCTGACTGGGAGTCAGGCCCGAAAGAGTCTGATAGAGTCGGAGACACAAGAACGAAGGAAGCGCCCGGAGGAAAGCCCGAGAGGGTGAGTACAAAGGAAGCGTCCGTTCCTTGAGAACTCAACAGCGTGCCAAAAATCAACGCCAAAAGTTGATACCCCGTCCATTTCGGTGGATGAGGTTCCTTTGAAAAAGACCTGTGGGGTCGCGGCTTCGGCTGTGATGCTTGCAGGCAATTACACAGCGAGGATGCAGTGGACGGTCGGTCTTATTCCGACATGACTGTCCCGCTCTAAGTGCGTGTGCACCCGATTACGGGTAAACATTCATGGAGAGTTTGATCCTGGCTCAGGACGAACGCTGGCGGCGTGCTTAACACATGCAAGTCGAACGATGAAGCCCTTCGGGGTGGATTAGTGGCGAACGGGTGAGTAACACGTGGGCAATCTGCCCTTCACTCTGGGACAAGCCCTGGAAACGGGGTCTAATACCGGATAACACTCCTGCCTGCATGGGTGGGGGTTAAAAGCTCCGGCGGTGAAGGATGAGCCCGCGGCCTATCAGCTTGTTGGTGGGGTAATGGCCCACCAAGGCGACGACGGGTAGCCGGCCTGAGAGGGCGACCGGCCACACTGGGACTGAGACACGGCCCAGACTCCTACGGGAGGCAGCAGTGGGGAATATTGCACAATGGGCGAAAGCCTGATGCAGCGACGCCGCGTGAGGGATGACGGCCTTCGGGTTGTAAACCTCTTTCAGCAGGGAAGAAGCGAAAGTGACGGTACCTGCAGAAGAAGCGCCGGCTAACTACGTGCCAGCAGCCGCGGTAATACGTAGGGCGCAAGCGTTGTCCGGAATTATTGGGCGTAAAGAGCTCGTAGGCGGCTTGTCACGTCGGATGTGAAAGCCCGAGGCTTAACCTCGGGTCTGCATTCGATACGGGCTAGCTAGAGTGTGGTAGGGGAGATCGGAATTCCTGGTGTAGCGGTGAAATGCGCAGATATCAGGAGGAACACCGGTGGCGAAGGCGGATCTCTGGGCCATTACTGACGCTGAGGAGCGAAAGCGTGGGGAGCGAACAGGATTAGATACCCTGGTAGTCCACGCCGTAAACGTTGGGAACTAGGTGTTGGCGACATTCCACGTCGTCGGTGCCGCAGCTAACGCATTAAGTTCCCCGCCTGGGGAGTACGGCCGCAAGGCTAAAACTCAAAGGAATTGACGGGGGCCCGCACAAGCAGCGGAGCATGTGGCTTAATTCGACGCAACGCGAAGAACCTTACCAAGGCTTGACATATACCGGAAAGCATTAGAGATAGTGCCCCCCTTGTGGTCGGTATACAGGTGGTGCATGGCTGTCGTCAGCTCGTGTCGTGAGATGTTGGGTTAAGTCCCGCAACGAGCGCAACCCTTGTCCTGTGTTGCCAGCATGCCCTTCGGGGTGATGGGGACTCACAGGAGACCGCCGGGGTCAACTCGGAGGAAGGTGGGGACGACGTCAAGTCATCATGCCCCTTATGTCTTGGGCTGCACACGTGCTACAATGGCCGGTACAATGAGCTGCGATACCGTGAGGTGGAGCGAATCTCAAAAAGCCGGTCTCAGTTCGGATTGGGGTCTGCAACTCGACCCCATGAAGTCGGAGTTGCTAGTAATCGCAGATCAGCATTGCTGCGGTGAATACGTTCCCGGGCCTTGTACACACCGCCCGTCACGTCACGAAAGTCGGTAACACCCGAAGCCGGTGGCCCAACCCGTAAGGGAGGGAGCTGTCGAAGGTGGGACTGGCGATTGGGACGAAGTCGTAACAAGGTAGCCGTACCGGAAGGTGCGGCTGGATCACCTCCTTTCTAAGGAGCACAGTACCGATTGCAGACAAATGTTCTGCACGGTCAGCTCATGGGTGGAACGTTGATTAGTTGGCACGGTTTCCTTGATGGATCACAAGTACTGCTTCGGCGTGGAAAGTGACTCACTGATGGGGGATCGTGCTTGGCACGTTGTTGGGTATCTGAGGGTACGGCCGAAAGGCTGTCCTTCTGCGATGCCGGCCCCAGTGAACTTCATCTTCGGATGGGGGTGATGGGTGGCTGGTCGTTGCTTGAGAACTACACAGTGGACGCGAGCATCTGTAGGCCAAGTTTTTAAGGGCGCACGGTGGATGCCTTGGCACCAGGAACCGATGAAGGACGTGAGAGGCCGCGATAGGCCCCGGGGAGCTGCCAACTGAGCTTTGATCCGGGGGTGTCCGAATGGGGAAACCCGGCAGTCGTCATGGGCTGTCACCCACTGCTGAACACATAGGCAGTGTGGAGGGAACGCGGGGAAGTGAAACATCTCAGTACCCGCAGGAAGAGAAAACAACCGTGATTCCGGGAGTAGTGGCGAGCGAAACCGGATGAGGCCAAACCGTATGCGTGTGATACCCGGCAGGGGTTGCGCATGCGGGGTTGTGGGAATTCTTTTGATCGGTCTGCCGGCCGGTCGGCGAGTCAGAAACCGTTGATGTAGTCGAAGGACATGCGAAAGGTCCGGCGTAGAGGGTAAGACCCCCGTAGACGAAACATCAGCGGCTTGCTTAAGAATCTCCCAAGTAGCACGGGGCCCGAGAAATCCCGTGTGAATCTGGCGGGACCACCCGCTAAGCCTAAATATTCCCTGGTGACCGATAGCGGATAGTACCGTGAGGGAATGGTGAAAAGTACCGCGGGAGCGGAGTGAAATAGTACCTGAAACCGTGTGCCTACAAGCCGTGGGAGCGTCGCCGTTATTCTTCGGAATAACGGTCGTGACTGCGTGCCTTTTGAAGAATGAGCCTGCGAGTTAGCGGTGTGTAGCGAGGTTAACCCGTGTGGGGAAGCCGTAGCGAAAGCGAGTCCGAATAGGGCGATTGAGTTGCACGCTCTAGACCCGAAGCGGAGTGATCTAGCCATGGGCAGGTTGAAGCGGAGGTAAGACTTCGTGGAGGACCGAACCCACCAGGGTTGAAAACCTGGGGGATGACCTGTGGTTAGGGGTGAAAGGCCAATCAAACTCCGTGATAGCTGGTTCTCCCCGAAATGCATTTAGGTGCAGCGTCACGTGTTTCTTGCCGGAGGTAGAGCACTGGATAGGCGATGGGCCCTACCGGGTTACTGACCTTAGCCAAACTCCGAATGCCGGTAAGTGAGAGCGTGGCAGTGAGACTGTGGGGGATAAGCTCCATGGTCGAGAGGGAAACAGCCCAGAGCATCGACTAAGGCCCCTAAGCGTACGCTAAGTGGGAAAGGATGTGGAGTCGCAGAGACAACCAGGAGGTTGGCTTAGAAGCAGCCACCCTTGAAAGAGTGCGTAATAGCTCACTGGTCAAGTGATTCCGCGCCGACAATGTAGCGGGGCTCAAGCGTACCGCCGAAGTCGTGTCATTGCAGCTATAGGGCCAACGCCCGCTGTGATGGGTAGGGGAGCGTCGTGTGCCGGGTGAAGCAGCAGCGGAAGCTAGTTGTGGACGGTTCACGAGTGAGAATGCAGGCATGAGTAGCGATACACACGTGAGAAACGTGTGCGCCGATTGACTAAGGGTTCCTGGGTCAAGCTGATCTGCCCAGGGTAAGTCGGGACCTAAGGCGAGGCCGACAGGCGTAGTCGATGGACAACCGGTTGATATTCCGGTACCCGCTTTGAAACGCCCAATATCGAATCAGGCGATGCTAAGCCCGTGAAGCCGTTCCGGACCCTTCGGGGAAAGGAAAGTGGTGGAGCCGGCGGACCAGACTTGTAGTAGGTAAGCGATGGGGTGACGCAGGAAGGTAGTCCAGCCCGGGCGGTGGTAGTCCCGGGGTAAGGGTGTAGGCCGAGGGGTAGGCAAATCCGTCCCTCATATAAGGCTGAGACCTGATGCCGAGCCGATTGTGGTGAAGTGGATGATCCTATGCTGTCGAGAAAAGCCTCTAGCGAGTTTCATGGCGGCCCGTACCCTAAACCGACTCAGGTGGTCAGGTAGAGAATACCGAGGCGTTCGGGTGAACTATGGTTAAGGAACTCGGCAAAATGCCCCCGTAACTTCGGGAGAAGGGGGGCCATCACTGGTGATCGGATTTACTCCGTGAGCTGGGGGTGGCCGCAGAGACCAGCGAGAAGCGACTGTTTACTAAAAACACAGGTCCGTGCGAAGCCGTAAGGCGATGTATACGGACTGACGCCTGCCCGGTGCTGGAACGTTAAGGGGACCGGTTAGTCACATTTCGGTGTGGCGAAGCTGAGAACTTAAGCGCCAGTAAACGGCGGTGGTAACTATAACCATCCTAAGGTAGCGAAATTCCTTGTCGGGTAAGTTCCGACCTGCACGAATGGCGTAACGACTTCTCGACTGTCTCAACCATAGGCCCGGTGAAATTGCACTACGAGTAAAGATGCTCGTTTCGCGCAGCAGGACGGAAAGACCCCGGGACCTTTACTATAGTTTGATATTGGTGTTCGGTTCGGCTTGTGTAGGATAGGTGGGAGACTTTGAAGCCCCGACGCCAGTTGGGGTGGAGTCGTCGTTGAAATACCACTCTGGTCGTGCTGGATGTCTAACCTCGGTCCGTGATCCGGATCAGGGACAGTGTCTGATGGGTAGTTTAACTGGGGCGGTTGCCTCCCAAAAAGTAACGGAGGCGCCCAAAGGTTCCCTCAGCCTGGTTGGCAATCAGGTGTTGAGTGTAAGTGCACAAGGGAGCTTGACTGTGAGACCGACGGGTCGAGCAGGGACGAAAGTCGGGACTAGTGATCCGGCGGTGGCTTGTGGAAGCGCCGTCGCTCAACGGATAAAAGGTACCCCGGGGATAACAGGCTGATCTTCCCCAAGAGTCCATATCGACGGGATGGTTTGGCACCTCGATGTCGGCTCGTCGCATCCTGGGGCTGGAGTCGGTCCCAAGGGTTGGGCTGTTCGCCCATTAAAGCGGTACGCGAGCTGGGTTTAGAACGTCGTGAGACAGTTCGGTCCCTATCCGCTGTGCGCGTAGGAATATTGAGAAGGGCTGTCCCTAGTACGAGAGGACCGGGACGGACGAACCTCTGGTGTGCCAGTTGTCCTGCCAAGGGCATGGCTGGTTGGCTACGTTCGGGAGGGATAACCGCTGAAAGCATCTAAGCGGGAAGCCTGCTTCAAGATGAGTATTCCCACCTCCTTGAGAGGGTAAGGCTCCCAGTAGACGACTGGGTTGATAGGCCAGATGTGGAAGCCCGGTAACGGGTGGAGCTGACTGGTACTAATAGGCCGAGGGCTTGTCCTCAGTTGCTCGCGTCCACTGTGTTAGTTCTGAAGTAACGAACTGTGTCATATCCGGTTGGTTAACTTCATAGTGTTTCGGTGGTCATAGCGTTAGGGAAACGCCCGGTTTACATTCCGAACCCGGAAGCTAAGCCTTTCAGCGCCGATGGTACTGCAGGGGGGACCCTGTGGGAGAGTAGGACGCCGCCGAACAAATTTTATGGGGAAGCCCCGTACCAGGTAACTGGTACGGGGCTTTTCTGCGTTCAGGGGTTTTCTCCGCGTACCGGAACCGCTTCTCGGGCCCGTCCCGGTGCGGCTGGGTACGTACGAGGACGAGCACCTGATTGATCTGGTACCAGACGATCCCCCACCGCAGCCGCGTCTACCTGAAGCGCGTCAACCTCTGAGGGAGCCGTGCGGAGCGGTGGGCGGCGACTGCACACCCCGCCCTCGTACGAGCGGGCTGTCCACCTGGAGGCGCTTACGACGTGGTGCGCGGTAGGAGGTGATCGAGATGCTTCGGCCCATGGAGACGAGTGTGGATACGAGTGCGGGGGCGGACGGGATACGGCCGGGTCGTCCCATGGAATGGGCGCTGCGTTCGGCAGTGCCGGCGGATGTCGAGGCGATCGCAGAGCTGCGGGCAACGGTGATGCGCCCGGACCTGGAGCGGCTGGGACGGTTCGACGAGCATCGGGTCCGGCAGCGCCTGCGGGATTCCTTCTCCCCGCAGCACACGTCGGTCATCGTGGCCGATGGCGCCTTCGCGGGCTGCGTCACTGTGCGACCGGCCGAGGACGGGTGGTGGCTGGAGCACTTCTATCTCGCTCCGGCCTTCCAGGGCCGGGGGTTCGGATCGGCTGTGCTGCGAAGACTGTTGGAACGGATCGATGCCGGCGGCGTGCCCGTTCGCCTGAATGTGCTGCAGGGCAGCGCCGCCCGGCGGCTGTACGAGCGGCACGGGTTCGCCGTGGAGGTCCAGGACCCGATCGACGTCTACATGGTGCGACAGCCAGGTCCAGGCGCCCTCGGAACGTGAGGAGGATTGGGGGATGTTCGTGGATCGCGTCGTCCGCATGGGCCGGTACGTCCGCCTTGGCGCATCCTGCCTTCACCGGTATCTCCCGATCACATCTCGGTGATCTGGCCGAGGAGTTGGCCGGTGCCGGTCCCAGCGCGACCCGGTCTTCACCGACCCGATGCTGGCCACCCTGGTGCACCGCACCTGCGTACGGACCTCCTCGGCCTGGCCTGTGGCGGCGAGCTCGGGGGCGTGGACTTCCTGCAGTTCTTCGGCCAGGACGAGATCACCCGCCGTGAGATCGCCGTTTCCCAGCGGCATCTGGCGCGGGCGAGGTTCGAGCAGCAGGTCACCTTGGAGGAGTTCGTCTTCACCGTCTCCTCGAAGCTCCCACCCGCTCGGATCCGCGACCTCGGAGTCCTCCGCTGGCTCGATGCGGGCGGGTCGGACATCTTCTTCGGGCCGGTGGGGGTCGGAAAGACACACGTGGCCCAGGCCCCCGGTCCGCTAACGCCCAGCCCGGTCCACGTTCCAATCCCGCGGCAGGTCCTCGTCGCCGAAGACGCAGACGAAGTCCTCCTCCCGAACGATGTTCAGCTGCTTGCGGGAGGGACAGCGCCGGAACACCACCTCGTGGGTGAAGCCGGAAGGGCGCTCGATCCCGGCTGCGTCCAGAGCCTTCATGACGGCAGAGCACGAGCTGATGTCCGGGCAGAATCCGGTCGACTGGTTACTCACCTCAGCTACCACCCATTGCCCGGACTCCGGGCGGAAGCTCATCTCCCCGGCCCCCAGTGGACCCGGAATGCGGGATCACCCACCCCTGAACCGGCCGGGCAGATCCTGCCATGACGGCGGTCCTTCAATTCCAAGGAGCGCCATCATCCGTACGGTGGCGGCCTCGTACCCTGGCGCCATGGGCGAGGGCACGCGAGGGGGTGGGTCGAGTTGACGCACCAGGGCCTCCATGCGGGTGAGCGAGGTACCCGCGCGCGGTGCCTGCCGGAGACGTGGATGTGCGATGTCTTCCATCTCGACGGCAGCCTGAGGGACATTCGGGTCCTCGACACGACCCGCGTCGAGTGGATCGCCGTCCTCGAACGCCTGCGTGCCGTAGCCGACGAGACGGAGGTGGAGCACCCTTACCCCCAGCTCGATCCAGTGCATCCCGCCATCACCGACCTCTTCCGCGTCTGGGCAGACGAACCCGAGGGCGAGGGGACGAGTTTCGCCTTCCGGGCCCGCTTCGGTGCCGTGTGGTTCTTCGCCCTGCCCTTGTGGGAAGAAGAGGTCGAGTTCTCCGTCTGGCCCGAGGACGTCCTTGACGGGGCGGGGGTGGCTGCCCTGCTGCGGTTCCTGGTCGAGGTCGCGACGGCCAGTCAACGACAGGCCCTGCTGACCGGCGAGACCGTCCGGTATTACCCGGGGATGCTGACGTTGATCTCCCATGACCCTGCCGCCGGCATCACTTCCCACATCTGATCCCACATCTAAACGGTGTTGTGGACGTTCACGCCCTTCGGCTCTGTCGCAGATCCTGCGATGTCGCGCAGCCACGGATCTCTATCAGTTCCGCGGCGCCGGCCTGGGCTGCGGCTGCGAGATGGGTTGCCGCTTCCGCCCCGCTTGCCGGGGCGGAAGCGCAGCGGCGGTGGCACTGGACGCTCCCCGTGATGCTGGGCGGTTGAACTCGGCAGTCGCCCGGTGTGATGCCCTGGATACGGAACAGTGTTTTCCCCCTGTGGCTAGTGCGGTGACCGGGAGGGTTCGCCGGGTTGCTCGTTGTGCTGGTTGGAAATGAGTTCTCCGACCAGCGTGGGGAGGCGGGATGGCGAAACCGGTCCGGGTTCGCGGGCTGACGGAGCATGAGGGCCAGAAACTCCAGCACATCGTCCGGCGGGGCAGTACGAGTTCGGTGCGGTTCCGGCGGGCGATGATGCTGCTGGCTTCGGCCGGCGGCAGCACGGTCCCGGTCATAGCCCGGCTGGTCCAGGCTGACGAGGGCACCGTCCGCGATGTGATCCACAAGTTCAACGAGATCGGGCTCGCATGCCTGGACCCTCGCTGGGCGGGAGGCCGTCCCCGCCTTCTCGATCGTGACGACGAGGACTTCGTCGTCCAGACGGCCACCACTCGCCCGACCGTGCTGGGCAAGCCGTTCACCCGCTGGTCGATCCGCAAGCTTGTCGATCACCTGCGGCGCAACCGTGCCCGCCCCGTCCTGATCGGCCGGGAGGCCCTGCGGTGCTTACTGGCCCGCCGCGGGATCTCCTTCCAGCGCACGAAGACCTGGAAGGAGTCCCCGGATCCGGACTTCGACGCCAAGCTGGCTTGGATCGAGTACGCGATCAACGAGCGGCCGGACCGCACCTTCGCGTTCGACGAGTTCGGACCCTTGGGAATCCGCCCCACCGCCGGCTCTTGCTGGGCCCAACGGGCCTGGCCTGACCGCCTGCCGGCCACCTACCGGCGCACCCACGGCATCACCTACGTCCATGGCTGCTACTCCATCGGCGACGACCAGATGTGGGGGACCAACCGGCGCCGCAAAGGCATCGACCACACCTGGGCCGCGCTGAGAACGATCCGCGCGGCCCGCCCGGACGGCGCCCCGATCTACGTGATCCGGGACAACCTCTCGGCCCACCTCAACTGGAGAATCCGCAGGTGGGCGGCCCGCAACAAGGTCGAGCTGTGCTTCACGCCGACCTATGCGTCCTGGGCCAACCCCATCGAGGCGCACTTCGGACCGCTACGGCAGTTCACACTGGCCAACTCGAACCACCCCAACCACACCGTCCAGACGCGGGCCCTCCATGCCTACCTGCGCTGGCGCAACCAGAACGCCCGCCACCCCGACGTCCTGGCCGCCCAACGACGCGAACGCGCGCGCATCCGCAGCGAGAAAGGCATCCGCTGGGGCGGACGCCAGATAAAAGTCGCGTGACCGTACTTACGGCACCGGCAACACTGGCGCCATGACCGTTGAACGTGAGGCTCTTCAGGCCGACTGGAACCAGACCCGCGGCCATCTCGACGCCGCCCGGGCCCATCTCACGAGCCTGCCGAACATCGATCTCTCAGCGACACTGGAATTCCTGGAACACAACGAGCTGGGACTTGCCTTCGACTGCCTGGCCGATCTCGGTGACGACCTCGATCTGCCGCTCAGCTTCTGGCAGCACATGGACCGAGCAGCTCGTGAGATGCGGCTCTACAGCGATGCGCTGCACAAGCCTCACCTCACGACTGCCGACCTCTGCCGCCGCCACCTCGCCGCTGCCTCCGAGCAGGAGTGACGACCCGCCAACCCGGCGAACCTTCCCGGTCACAGCACTAGGCAGTCGGCTGGCCTCGCCCTCGAGTGAAGGATGGCCGTGCCAGCCCTTCGGTGAGGAGCAGATGTGGGCAGGGGGTCTCTCCAACGGGAGCTGGTGCGCACGCAGGACGAGGTGATCATCGAGGTCGCGTCGTAGGCCGTTGACCAGGGTGTGCAGGGCGACGCGGCGGCGCTCCGGGGCTGGTCTGGGCTGCGGCCGGGAGGCCGGCTGCCGCTTCCGTCCTGGTTGGCGGGGAGGTCTGAAGGCGCCGGTAGTAGCGGCGGAGGCACGGGAAGCACCCGGTGAAGCCGGGGAATGTCGTGACAGCCCTCCATCCAGCGGGCATGGAGGTGGGGCTTGTTGCTCGTCCAGCACGGACGTCGGCCAGTGGCTTTGGATTGGAGTTCGTCGAGGCTCACGGCGCGGGCGTAACCGCGGACGGCGGAGTGGTCCAGCCGCAGTGTCCGGCCGATCAGTGCCAGGGACTTCCCCTTGGCCAGCAGGGCCTGGACCGCCGCGTATCTCTCCGTCGTGCGGGCCACCGGACGCTGGGGCTGGCCGCTGACGTCGAGCGTGCCGTCCGGCGGGCCGAACGGCATGGGCAGCGGCCTGGACGACTCTGGCGTGACCAGGTCCCTCGCGATTGCCTCCGCCACGACTGTGGCCGCCGCGAACGCGGCTTGGATGCAACCGTGGTGAGACCCGACTGTGCTCTCCACCGCCTCCACGACGTTCCGCCACGGAGGCCAGGCATCGGCGACGTGCATCGCCTGCGGGCACCGTTTCGGGCCCCTTCCGACCAGGCGCCGGCCCGGTCCCGGCAGATCGCCTCACTTCAGGGTGGCGGCGAAGCCACGTGCCCAGCGGCTCGGTGTGCCGGCCAGGCGGGACGCCGACCGGTCGGCGGGCTTCCAGATCAACCAGGTCGTCGCGTAGCAGTCGCCACTTGCGCAGAGCGAAGTCGTCCACTCCCAGGAATCCGACGGCGCCAACTGGCGGCTGGGCAACCGAGTGGAACCGGGCGGGTCAGGGCCGGCAGCGCGACCTCGGCGCTACGGATACCCAAGTGCGCTGCCTGGCGGGCGCCGGGACGGCCCGCCAGGCAGAGTGATCGAGGCGATCAACGACCGCAGCAGCTTGCGTCTGCCGGGTGTGCGGCCCGGTCAGCCCCTCGATGCGCGCGGAGAACGTGATGGCCGGACACCGGCTGCTCAACATTTGAAGCGGCGCACAGCTAGGGCGTGTTTTAGAAGTTGCTGTTGTACTGGGTGGGTCGTCCGGGGAAGTCGCGGGTGGCCATCCAGATGGTGAGGTCACGGGCGATCTGGTCGATGCCGGTCTCGGTGGTGACCTCGTGTTCGCGGCGGGTGGTGTCGCGGCGGACGACCTCGTAGCCGCCTTCGTCCAGGACCGCGACCGAGGCGAACCAGGCCGGGTCGTCCTCGTCGGGCTGGATGACGACGAAGGTGTTGTCCGAGCCGTTGAGGTCGTCGATCAGCATGAACAGGGCGTCCTCGGACGGGTCCTCGATGTGGTCGCCGCTCTCGCTCTCGGCCCGGTAGTACGCAGCCCCCATCGGCCCTGTGTCCCCTCAACCCGCTGACCTGATCGCGGCCAGAATGACGCGCGGGACCGACACTCCCGGCAGGTCGATGAATACGCCTTGTCACCACGGACCCGCAACGGACGAACCAGTGGCCGGCCCGGGCCGAGGCGAGGGACCTGGATGGCTTCCAAGACGGCTCCGAACTGCGGGCTGTCTCCCCACTTCGTGGTCCAACCGCCGCGGGAACGGCCCAGGGCGTGATCGTCGGGTTCGGCCTGGCGGCCGCCCGGTGGTTCCTTCTGGGTTGGGCCGTCGCGCCCGGCACCGGCCGCGTGCTCATAGGCCCGGCAGATCGTGGAGTCGACGTTCACCCCCCAAGTGATCAGCCCGGCTTCGTCCGCCCGGGCCTGCAGCCCGGTCGGTACCGCCGACCAGGCACCATCGCGTTGCCAGCGACGGGAAAGCCCGTAGACCGTCTGCCACGGCCCGTATTCCGTCGGCAGATCACACCACGGGGCTCCAGCCCGCACCCGCCAGCGGATCCCGTCGATCAACCGCCGCCGACACACGACGGCCGGCCCAACACCGCGACCGGCAACAACGGCCCCGCCTCGTCGGACACCCCGCACGAAGCGTGATGACCCCGCCCATTCGCTAGATATCTGGCAGAACCGGAATACGGGACCGTCGACAGGTATCGCATCGCGCAGCGAGTACCGGAGCCCTGTACGGCGTCCGCCGCGTGCTGATCGCACGGACCGGCGTTGCTCTTAAGGCTCCTTCCTGCAGCTGCTGCTGACTGGCGGAGCCCTGGGCCAGGGGCTTGTCCATGGCAGCGCCGTGACGGGAGCGGCTGCTGGGGGAGGGGAGGAACGTGGGTGTGGCGTGCTGATTTTGACCCTGCAGGGGGCGTCATGTAGAGTCAAACGGTTGCCTGGAACTGGACAGTTCGGCAGCCAGCCCCCAAAGAAGCAATTCAGAGTGGGCACCCTCGACTCCTCATCCAGGAATCCGAAGCCGGGAAATCCGGTGGAAAACTTCTGATAGAGTCGGACTCGCCGGAAAGGGAAACGCGAAAGCGAAGAACTGGAAAGCGAAACCCGCTTCGACCGGGAATCGGACACGAAAGAGTCTGATAGAGTCGGAGACACAAGAACGAAGGAAGCGCCCGGAGGAAAGCCCGAGAGGGTGAGTACAAAGGAAGCGTCCGTTCCTTGAGAACTCAACAGCGTGCCAAAAATCAACGCCAAAAGTTGATACCCCGTCCATTTCGGTGGATGAGGTTCCTTTGAAAAAGACCTGTGGGGTCACGGCTTCGGTTGTGATGCTTGCAGGCAATTACACAGCGAGGATGCAGTGGACGGTCGGTCTTATTCCGACATGACTGTCCCGCTCTAAGTGCGTGTGCACCCGATTACGGGTAAACATTCATGGAGAGTTTGATCCTGGCTCAGGACGAACGCTGGCGGCGTGCTTAACACATGCAAGTCGAACGATGAAGCCCTTCGGGGTGGATTAGTGGCGAACGGGTGAGTAACACGTGGGCAATCTGCCCTTCACTCTGGGACAAGCCCTGGAAACGGGGTCTAATACCGGATAACACTCCTGCCTGCATGGGCGGGGGTTAAAAGCTCCGGCGGTGAAGGATGAGCCCGCGGCCTATCAGCTTGTTGGTGGGGTAATGGCCCACCAAGGCGACGACGGGTAGCCGGCCTGAGAGGGCGACCGGCCACACTGGGACTGAGACACGGCCCAGACTCCTACGGGAGGCAGCAGTGGGGAATATTGCACAATGGGCGAAAGCCTGATGCAGCGACGCCGCGTGAGGGATGACGGCCTTCGGGTTGTAAACCTCTTTCAGCAGGGAAGAAGCGAAAGTGACGGTACCTGCAGAAGAAGCGCCGGCTAACTACGTGCCAGCAGCCGCGGTAATACGTAGGGCGCAAGCGTTGTCCGGAATTATTGGGCGTAAAGAGCTCGTAGGCGGCTTGTCACGTCGGATGTGAAAGCCCGAGGCTTAACCTCGGGTCTGCATTCGATACGGGCTAGCTAGAGTGTGGTAGGGGAGATCGGAATTCCTGGTGTAGCGGTGAAATGCGCAGATATCAGGAGGAACACCGGTGGCGAAGGCGGATCTCTGGGCCATTACTGACGCTGAGGAGCGAAAGCGTGGGGAGCGAACAGGATTAGATACCCTGGTAGTCCACGCCGTAAACGTTGGGAACTAGGTGTTGGCGACATTCCACGTCGTCGGTGCCGCAGCTAACGCATTAAGTTCCCCGCCTGGGGAGTACGGCCGCAAGGCTAAAACTCAAAGGAATTGACGGGGGCCCGCACAAGCAGCGGAGCATGTGGCTTAATTCGACGCAACGCGAAGAACCTTACCAAGGCTTGACATATACCGGAAAGCATTAGAGATAGTGCCCCCCTTGTGGTCGGTATACAGGTGGTGCATGGCTGTCGTCAGCTCGTGTCGTGAGATGTTGGGTTAAGTCCCGCAACGAGCGCAACCCTTGTCCTGTGTTGCCAGCATGCCCTTCGGGGTGATGGGGACTCACAGGAGACCGCCGGGGTCAACTCGGAGGAAGGTGGGGACGACGTCAAGTCATCATGCCCCTTATGTCTTGGGCTGCACACGTGCTACAATGGCCGGTACAATGAGCTGCGATACCGTGAGGTGGAGCGAATCTCAAAAAGCCGGTCTCAGTTCGGATTGGGGTCTGCAACTCGACCCCATGAAGTCGGAGTTGCTAGTAATCGCAGATCAGCATTGCTGCGGTGAATACGTTCCCGGGCCTTGTACACACCGCCCGTCACGTCACGAAAGTCGGTAACACCCGAAGCCGGTGGCCCAACCCGTAAGGGAGGGAGCTGTCGAAGGTGGGACTGGCGATTGGGACGAAGTCGTAACAAGGTAGCCGTACCGGAAGGTGCGGCTGGATCACCTCCTTTCTAAGGAGCACAGTACCGATTGCAGACAAATGTTCTGCACGGTCAGCTCATGGGTGGAACGTTGATTAGTTGGCACGGTTTCCAAAACATCCTGTAAGTACTGCTTCGGCGTGGAAAACAGTGATAGTGGCGGGGATCGTGCTTGGCACGTTGTTGGGTATCTGAGGGTACGGCCGAAAGGCTGTCCTTCTGCGATGCCGGCCCCAGTGAACTTCATCTTCGGATGGGGGTGATGGGTGGCTGGTCGTTGCTTGAGAACTACACAGTGGACGCGAGCATCTGTAGGCCAAGTTTTTAAGGGCGCACGGTGGATGCCTTGGCACCAGGAACCGATGAAGGACGTGAGAGGCCGCGATAGGCCCCGGGGAGCTGCCAACTGAGCTTTGATCCGGGGGTGTCCGAATGGGGAAACCCGGCAGTCGTCATGGGCTGTCACCCACTGCTGAACACATAGGCAGTGTGGAGGGAACGCGGGGAAGTGAAACATCTCAGTACCCGCAGGAAGAGAAAACAACCGTGATTCCGGGAGTAGTGGCGAGCGAAACCGGATGAGGCCAAACCGTATGCGTGTGATACCCGGCAGGGGTTGCGCATGCGGGGTTGTGGGAATTCTTTTGATCGGTCTGCCGGCCGGTCGGCGAGTCAGAAACCGTTGATGTAGTCGAAGGACATGCGAAAGGTCCGGCGTAGAGGGTAAGACCCCCGTAGACGAAACATCAGCGGCTTGCTTAAGAATCTCCCAAGTAGCACGGGGCCCGAGAAATCCCGTGTGAATCTGGCGGGACCACCCGCTAAGCCTAAATATTCCCTGGTGACCGATAGCGGATAGTACCGTGAGGGAATGGTGAAAAGTACCGCGGGAGCGGAGTGAAATAGTACCTGAAACCGTGTGCCTACAAGCCGTGGGAGCGTCGCCGTTATTCTTCGGAATAACGGTCGTGACTGCGTGCCTTTTGAAGAATGAGCCTGCGAGTTAGCGGTGTGTAGCGAGGTTAACCCGTGTGGGGAAGCCGTAGCGAAAGCGAGTCCGAATAGGGCGATTGAGTTGCACGCTCTAGACCCGAAGCGGAGTGATCTAGCCATGGGCAGGTTGAAGCGGAGGTAAGACTTCGTGGAGGACCGAACCCACCAGGGTTGAAAACCTGGGGGATGACCTGTGGTTAGGGGTGAAAGGCCAATCAAACTCCGTGATAGCTGGTTCTCCCCGAAATGCATTTAGGTGCAGCGTCACGTGTTTCTTGCCGGAGGTAGAGCACTGGATAGGCGATGGGCCCTACCGGGTTACTGACCTTAGCCAAACTCCGAATGCCGGTAAGTGAGAGCGTGGCAGTGAGACTGTGGGGGATAAGCTCCATGGTCGAGAGGGAAACAGCCCAGAGCATCGACTAAGGCCCCTAAGCGTACGCTAAGTGGGAAAGGATGTGGAGTCGCAGAGACAACCAGGAGGTTGGCTTAGAAGCAGCCACCCTTGAAAGAGTGCGTAATAGCTCACTGGTCAAGTGATTCCGCGCCGACAATGTAGCGGGGCTCAAGCGTACCGCCGAAGTCGTGTCATTGCAGCTATAGGGCCAACGCCCGCTGTGATGGGTAGGGGAGCGTCGTGTGCCGGGTGAAGCAGCAGCGGAAGCTAGTTGTGGACGGTTCACGAGTGAGAATGCAGGCATGAGTAGCGATACACACGTGAGAAACGTGTGCGCCGATTGACTAAGGGTTCCTGGGTCAAGCTGATCTGCCCAGGGTAAGTCGGGACCTAAGGCGAGGCCGACAGGCGTAGTCGATGGACAACCGGTTGATATTCCGGTACCCGCTTTGAAACGCCCAATATCGAATCAGGCGATGCTAAGCCCGTGAAGCCGTTCCGGACCCTTCGGGGAAAGGAAAGTGGTGGAGCCGGCGGACCAGACTTGTAGTAGGTAAGCGATGGGGTGACGCAGGAAGGTAGTCCAGCCCGGGCGGTGGTAGTCCCGGGGTAAGGGTGTAGGCCGAGGGGTAGGCAAATCCGTCCCTCATATAAGGCTGAGACCTGATGCCGAGCCGATTGTGGTGAAGTGGATGATCCTATGCTGTCGAGAAAAGCCTCTAGCGAGTTTCATGGCGGCCCGTACCCTAAACCGACTCAGGTGGTCAGGTAGAGAATACCGAGGCGTTCGGGTGAACTATGGTTAAGGAACTCGGCAAAATGCCCCCGTAACTTCGGGAGAAGGGGGGCCATCACTGGTGATCGGATTTACTCCGTGAGCTGGGGGTGGCCGCAGAGACCAGCGAGAAGCGACTGTTTACTAAAAACACAGGTCCGTGCGAAGCCGTAAGGCGATGTATACGGACTGACGCCTGCCCGGTGCTGGAACGTTAAGGGGACCGGTTAGTCACATTTCGGTGTGGCGAAGCTGAGAACTTAAGCGCCAGTAAACGGCGGTGGTAACTATAACCATCCTAAGGTAGCGAAATTCCTTGTCGGGTAAGTTCCGACCTGCACGAATGGCGTAACGACTTCTCGACTGTCTCAACCATAGGCCCGGTGAAATTGCACTACGAGTAAAGATGCTCGTTTCGCGCAGCAGGACGGAAAGACCCCGGGACCTTTACTATAGTTTGATATTGGTGTTCGGTTCGGCTTGTGTAGGATAGGTGGGAGACTTTGAAGCCCCGACGCCAGTTGGGGTGGAGTCGTCGTTGAAATACCACTCTGGTCGTGCTGGATGTCTAACCTCGGTCCGTGATCCGGATCAGGGACAGTGTCTGATGGGTAGTTTAACTGGGGCGGTTGCCTCCCAAAAAGTAACGGAGGCGCCCAAAGGTTCCCTCAGCCTGGTTGGCAATCAGGTGTTGAGTGTAAGTGCACAAGGGAGCTTGACTGTGAGACCGACGGGTCGAGCAGGGACGAAAGTCGGGACTAGTGATCCGGCGGTGGCTTGTGGAAGCGCCGTCGCTCAACGGATAAAAGGTACCCCGGGGATAACAGGCTGATCTTCCCCAAGAGTCCATATCGACGGGATGGTTTGGCACCTCGATGTCGGCTCGTCGCATCCTGGGGCTGGAGTCGGTCCCAAGGGTTGGGCTGTTCGCCCATTAAAGCGGTACGCGAGCTGGGTTTAGAACGTCGTGAGACAGTTCGGTCCCTATCCGCTGTGCGCGTAGGAATATTGAGAAGGGCTGTCCCTAGTACGAGAGGACCGGGACGGACGAACCTCTGGTGTGCCAGTTGTCCTGCCAAGGGCATGGCTGGTTGGCTACGTTCGGGAGGGATAACCGCTGAAAGCATCTAAGCGGGAAGCCTGCTTCAAGATGAGTATTCCCACCTCCTTGAGAGGGTAAGGCTCCCAGTAGACGACTGGGTTGATAGGCCAGATGTGGAAGCCCGGTAACGGGTGGAGCTGACTGGTACTAATAGGCCGAGGGCTTGTCCTCAGTTGCTCGCGTCCACTGTGTTAGTTCTGAAGTAACGAACTGTGTCATATCCGGTTGGTTAACTTCATAGTGTTTCGGTGGTCATAGCGTTAGGGAAACGCCCGGTTTACATTCCGAACCCGGAAGCTAAGCCTTTCAGCGCCGATGGTACTGCAGGGGGGACCCTGTGGGAGAGTAGGACGCCGCCGAACAAATTTTATGGGGAAGCCCCGTACCAGGTAACTGGTACGGGGCTTTTCTGCGTTCAGGGGTCTGGGAGAAATGCGGATGAGCCTGGGGCGGCCGGCTGGTTAGGATCCCGAGGTATGAACCAGTACGTGATCCGGCCGGTTCGGGCCGATGAGTGGGCGAAAGTGAAGGAGCTGCGGATCGCAGCCCTGCGGGATCCGGCGGCGCCGGTGGCGTTCCTTGAGACGCTTGAGCAAGCTGAGGGCAGGACCGACGAGTTCTGGCAGGAGCGGGCCGCCGGGGCCTCGACGGGGCGGCGGGTCCGGCAGTTCGTGGCCGAGGCGCCCGACGGGGAATGGGACGGGTCGGTGAGCGTGATCGTCGAGGACGCCGGGACGACCGACATCTTCGATGGGGCGATCGAGTGCACCCAGGGGCACCTCGTGGGCGTGTTCGTGCGGCCCGGGCAGCGGGGGAGCGGGCTGACCGAAGCCCTGTTCACGGCCGCGCTGGAGTGGATCTGGTCGCTGGAGGAGCCGGTACTGGAACGCGTACGGCTCTTCGTGCACGAGGACAACGCGAGGGCCGGGGCGTTCTACCGGCGCTTCGGGTTCGTGGCGAGCGGGAAGGTCGTGCCGATGCCGACCGATCCGTCCGCGAAGGAGCTGGAGTACGTGTTCACGCGACCCGCTTAGCGGACGGCGACGGGGAGGTCGGCTTCCGGCCAGCGGGAGCGGGCCTGTTCGCGGCTGCGGCACAGGGCGAGCAGGGGGAGCGTCCGGTCCTGGAGGAGCTGGGGGAGCTGCGGGATCGGGGCCACCGCGGCGACGTCGTCGAAGACCAGGGCCAGTGGTGGGTCGAGCCGACCGTCGGATGACCGTGCGGCCATGCGGCGGCCGTGCTCGACCACGCTGGAGGCGAGTGCGGTCAGCAGCGGCATCGCACCCGGGTGGGTACGGGGGTCTTCCAAGGGTTCGCCCACCACGTAGAGGGTGCCCCCTTCGGAGACGAACGATGCCAGGGCGAGGGAGTCGGTTCGGTTCGGGGTGCAGGATTCCCGGATGTGGATCGAGGTCAGGGCGTTCAGGGCGCGGGCCGTGAGGTGTTGGGCGAGTTCGCGGCGTTCGGAGTGGGCGGTGAGGGCGCTCTCGAGCTCGCCGGCCGCGCCGGGGGCCGCCGTTGCCGCCTGGGGGTGGGTGCGCAGGATGCGGACCGGTTCCTGGGCGTTCGTGCCCTGGGCCCAGCGGTGGAGCTGCTTGAAGGGGCGGTTGTCCAGGGCCGCGGCCTGGAGCCAGCTTCGAAGGAGCGTTTCCGCGGTGTCGGCGAGGGCGGTGTCCATGCGGGCCTGGGGCCGGACCGGGGCGAGTAGGGCGATGGCGCGGGCGGCGGCGGTGGCGCGGTCCGCGCAGCCTTCTGTGGGGCTCCAGTGGATGCGGGCCGGGGTGTCGCAGAGGTGGGAGGGGTCGTAGAGGAGGACGGGTCCCAGTTTGGCGCGGGCGTCCTTCGTCTCCGCCCAGAGGGCGGGGGAGGACGTGATGACGAGGATCGGGCCGGTCGCTGCCGCGATGGCTTCTGTGGCGGCGGTGTGACGGGCGGGCGGTGGGGCGTACGCGATGCGGTGGGGGGTGTGGGCCGGTGGCGGTGCCGGCACCGGTGCCGGTGGCGGGTTCGGTGCGGGGGCGTAGCCGAAGCCGTAGCGGTACGCCTCGTCCGTGGAGGGGGGTGCGGCGCCGTCGCCGGGGGCCCTGCCACCAGGCCCCCGCGCCTCAAACGCCGGCGGGGTTGAAGGGGGTGAGGTGGTGAGGGGCTGTGGGGCCGAGGCCGGTGGGGCTGGGGCGGGCTGTGTCGGCAGGGGGGACTGGGCCTTGGGGGAGGGGTTTCTTCGGTGGGATCTGGTGCGGGCGATGATGCCCAGGACGAAGATGGCCAGGACCAGGAGGATCAGGAGCTGGCTGATGAACAGGCCCCAGAACAGGCCCCAGTTCGAGAGGGCCTCGGGGGGTGTGTCGGGCCAGGCCGCCGGGATGTCGTGGGGTTGGGCTATCAGTGAGCGGACCGCGGTCGGGGTGCGGGTGAAGGTGACCGTGGACGGCCAGGAGCCCTTCGTGAAGAGCGCGGCGAGGCCGGTGGCCGTCCAGGTGAGGACGGCCAGGCTGAGGAGGAAGGCCAGGAGGCCGACGAGGAGGCCGTCTGGGATGCCGCCCGGGGGGCGGCGGTCCGTGGGGTCGGGCATGTCAGGCCACCGTTGTTGCCGAGCCACCGCCGTTGCGGTGGCGTTCCATCAGGATGGCGCGTTCCTCTGTCTCCAGCTCGGCGGCGAGGAGGTCGTCGGGGAGACGGTGCTGGGCGGAGGACTCGGTCATGGCGCGGTCCGTGAAGACCAGGGGGCGTTCGGCTTCGGTGATCAGGTGTTTCACGACTTGGACGTTGCCGTTCACGTCCCAGACCGCGATGCCCGGGGTGAGCGTCGGGATGATTTCGACCGCCCAGCGGGGTAGGCCCAGGACCCGGCCCGTGGCGCGGGCCTCGTCCGCCTTCTGGGCGTAGATCGTGCGTGTTGAAGCCATCTTGAGGATGGCCGCCGCCTCGCGGGCGGCAGCGCCGTCGACCACGTCCGAGAGGTGGTGGACGACGGCTACGAAGGACAGGCCGAGGCGGCGGCCGAACTTCAGGAGCCGCTGGAACAGCTGCGCCACGAAGGGGCTGTTGATGATGTGCCAGGCCTCTTCGACCAGGAAGATGCGCTTCTTGCGGTCCGGGCGGATCCAGGTGTGTTCCAGCCAGACGCCGACGATCGCCATCAGGATCGGCATCGCGATGGAGTTGCGGTCGATGTGGGAGAGGTCGAAGACGATCAGGGGGGCGTCGAGGTCGATGCCGACGGTGGTCGGGCCGTCGAACATGCCGCGGAGGTCGCCGTCGACGAGGCGGTCGATGACGAGCGCGACGTCGAGGCCCCAGGCCCGGACGTCGTCTATGGCCACGTTCATCGACTGGGCCGATTCGGCTTCCGGGTGCCGCAGTTGTTCCACGATGTCCATCAGGACCGGTTGGCGGTCGCGGATCGTGTCGACGACGTAGGCGTGGGCGACCTTCAGGGCGAAGCCCGAGCGTTCGTCCAGGCCGTGGCCCATGGCTACTTCGATGATGGTCCGGAGCAGCGCGAGCTGACCGGTCGCGGTGATCGCCGGGTCCAGGGGGTTGAGGCGGATCCCGTCGTCGTTGGCGGCGATGGGATCCAGGCGGATGGGGGTTATTCCCAGCTGCTGGGCGATGAGGTTCCACTCGCCGACGCCGTCCTCGCCCTGGGCGTCCAGTACGACGACCTGGCGGTCCCGGAAACGGAGTTGGCGTAGGACGTAGGTCTTCTCCAGAGCTGATTTGCCGTTGCCCGACTCGCCGAGGACCAGCCAGTGCGGGGCCGGGAGCTGCTGGCCGTACAGCTGGAAGGGGTCGTAGATGTAGCCCTTGCCGCTGTAGACCTCACGGCCGATGATGACGCCGGAGTCGCCGAGTCCGGGGGCGGCGGTGGGCAGGTAGACGGCCTGCGCCTGGCCGGTGGAGGTGCGGACGGGCAGGCGCGTGGTTTCTACCTTGCCGAACAGGAAGCTGGTGAAGGCGTCCGTCAGGGCGGACATGGGATCTCGCATGGGCGGCCATTCCCTCCAGCTAGCGTCGGATGCCGGTGGCGAACGGCAGGGTGTTGACGAAGGCGCGGTGGTGCTCGCGGTCACACCATTCGAGCTTCAGGTACGACTTGCCCGCCGAGGCGCGGATGGTGCGCTTGTCGCGGGCGAGGGCTTCGGGGGAGCGCGAGGAGACCGTGATGTACCCGACCAAGTTGACCCCGGCGGCGCCGCTCGCGAGGTCTTCGCCACGCTGGTCGAGCCGGCCGTGGGCGGCGATGTCGCGGGGGTCGACGGTGCGGTTCATCTTGGCGGCGCGGCTCGCGTCGGCCTCGTCGTTGGTCTTCTCCGTGAGCATCCGCTCGATGGCGATCTCGGTCGGTTCCAGGTCCATGGTGACGGCGACCGTGCGGATCACGTCGGGGGTGTGGACGAGGAGCGGGGCGAGGAAGTTCACGCCGACCGGGGTCATCGGCCATTCCTTCACCCAGGCCGTGGCGTGGCACCAGGGGGCGCGGGTGGAGGACTCGCGGGTCTTGGCCTGGAGGTAGGTGGGCTCGACGGCGTCGAGTTCGGCCGGCCAGGCGTTGCGCTTGGTCATCGCCTGGATGTGGTCGATGGGGTGGTCCGGGTCGTACATGGAGTGCACGAGCGAGGAGAGGCGGCCCTGGCCGAGCGGCTGGCGGACCCGGATGTCGGCTTCGGCGAGGCGGGCGCAGATGTCGGTGAGTTCGCGGGCCATGACGATGGCGAGACCGGCGTCGCGGTCGAGCTTGCGGCCCTTGTGGGGGGTGGCGGCGCGGGCGATGGTGTGGGCCTCGGCGGCGAGTTCGCGGGTGAAGTGGATGCAGGCGACGAGGTACGCGCGGTGCTGCTCGGAGGAGGTGGACACCATCGACTGGAGCTGGTCGTACGAATCGCGCAGCCAGACGGGGGCGTTGGTGTTGCCGCGGGCGGCCACGTCCTTGTCGTGGGCCTCCGGGTCGGCCGGCAGGGTGCGTACGAGCATCTGGAGACGGGTGACGAAGCCGTCGCCGTTGGCCACGTGCTTGAGGAGGGTGCCGAAGCGGTCCACGAGGGCCTCCTGGTCCTCGCTGTCGCGCAGGCCGACGCCGGGGCCTTCGATCTCGATGGCGGCGGTGACGGTTCTGCGGTCCGCGTGGAGGAGGACGGCGATCTCGTCGGGGCCGAAGGGTGCGGCGAGCCAGTTGATGCGGCCGATGCCCGGGGGCGGGCCGACCTCGACCTCGCGGCCGTCGGCGGCGCGGATGCCGGCTTCCATGGTGCCGGAGCGGAACGTCGTGCCGCGGCGCAGGGTGCGCTTGTAGCTGCGGTTGATCTCGAACCAGCGGTAGAAGGTGCGGCCGCGGTAGGGGACGTAGACGGCGGCGAGGGCGAGCATCGGGAAGCCGGCGAGGGTGACGATGCGCAGGGTGAGGGCGGGGACGAGCAGTCCGCTCATCATGCCGAGGAACGCCCCGGCGATGATCAGGGCGATCTCGCCGGTCTCGCGGTTCTTGCCGACGATCGCGTTCGGCCGGGCCCGGCCGATCAGATACGTGCGGCGGGGCGCGACCGGGTGGATCTGGTGGGACTGGGTCGTCACCGCCCGTCACCTCCTGTTTTCCTCGTGCTGGAGCCCGTACGGGGCGGGGGTGCGGCGGCGGGGCCGGCCGCGCCGCTTCCGCCGCCGGAGCCGCGGCTGCTGTGTGCGGCCATGCCTCCGGAGATCTGGTTGGCGCCGCCGCCCGCGCGGTGGGCACCGCCGCCGCCACCTCCGCTGCCGCCGCCGCGGCTGCTGTGGGTCTTGATGCCCTGGGAGACGAGGGAGGCCGGGGAGCTGATGACGGCGGCCGCCTGGGCGCCGTCGGTGGCCTTGCTGCGGTTGGTGCGGGCAGAGGCGATCTCGTCGCCGAAGCCGGGGACGAAGCGGTAGATCATCGCCGAGGCGAAGATCGCCAGGAGGATGATGGCGAGGCCGGAGACGACGGCGGAGAAGGCGTTGGGGCCCTTCTCGCCGGCCAGGGCCCCGGCGAGGCCGAGGACGATGACGATGACCGGCTTCACGAGGATGACGGCGATCATGATGCCCGCCCAGCGGCGGACGTGGCCCCAGAGGTTGCGGTCGACGAGGCCGGCGTAGACGACGGTGCCGAGCAGGGCGCCGACGTAGAGGAGCGCGGCGCGGATCACGAGCTCGAGGCAGAGGATGCCGGCGGCGAGGACGGTGACGAGGGCGACGACGATCAGCATGATCGGGCCGCCGCCGATGTCCTCGCCCTTCTTGAGGGCCTCGGCGAAGGAGCCGAAGAAGACGTCGGTCTGGCCGCCGGTGGCGGAGGCGATGACTTCGGTGACGCCGTCGGTGGCGGAGACGACGGTGTAGAGGATGAGGGGGGTGAAGGCGGAGGCGAGGACGGTGAGCCAGAGGAAGCCGATGGCTTCGGACATGGCGGTGGTGAAGGGGACGCCGCGGATGGCTCGTTTGGCGACGGCGAAGAGCCAGAGGACGAGGGTGAGGATGGTGGAGGCGGCGAAGACGATGGCGTACTGCTTGAGGAAGGCGCCGTTGGTGAAGTCGACGTTGGCGGTGCCGTTGACCGCCTTGCTGAGTTCGCCGACGATCCAGGCGGCGGCGTCGGCGCAGCCCTTTGCCAGGGAGGAGAGGGGGTTGAGGGCGTCTGCGGGGTCTGCGGGGGTGAGGCCTGTGCGGGGGGCTCCGCCGGTGGTGGCGCTGCCGCGTTCGCAGTATTCGCGAGCCGGCCCCGCGATCAGCGAGCAGGGGTCATTGCTTGTACTCGCCGACGGCGACGGCGACGGTGTCGGCGTGGGTGAGGGTGCGGCTGTCGCGCGGGCGGCGAGGAGGATGACGGCGCTCTGGACAGCTGCGGCCGTGGCACCGATGCCGCGGAGCGGGAGCTTGCGGCTACCGGGCATAGGTGAAGCCTCCGAATTCGGTGACGGCGCGGCCGATCTCGTCGGAGGTTGATACCGGGTTGTCACCGGTCACCGGGGTGGGGCCGTCCTTCTGGGCGGTTTCGACGACTTTCCAGTCGGACCCGTTCCATTTGAGGGTCAGGGAGATGGTGAACCAGCCGCTGGTGACAGGGCGGGTGGACTTCTCACCTGTCAGGCCGAACATGCCGATGCACCAGACGTCGACCGAGGCGGAACCGCCGGAGAAGTTTGTGACCTTGGCGCCGGCAGGTACGGTCCGGTTGACGAACGTGGATCCCGTTGGGGCGAGGCCGTCCTTGGTCAGACCGATCTGGGAGAGCAGGCCGGCGGAGTAGTCCGCATCGAATCCGCTCTGCAGCTTCGTCCGGGTGCTGTCGTCTGCGACGGCGTCGACGATGGTGTGTCTGCGCGCGGGATTGAACATGCCGTCAGAGCCCAGCGCGACGGCATAGTTCGACGCAGCGGACTGGGCACCCTGCTGGTCCTGCGGGAAACCTGAAGGTAGCCCGGACGACTTGCTCCCCACCGGCGGGACGCCCGTGGCCGCCGTCGGGTTGGTGGCCGGGGGTTTGTCGGAGGCTGGAGGGGGTTCCGGGGTGTGGGACTGGTTCGCGAAGGCGATGGCTGCGATGAGGAGGACCGCTACGCCGACGACCGTGATCAGGCCTCTGGAGGCGCGGGGGGTGCGGCGGGGAGGGCCGTAAGGGTCCGAGGACTCCGGGAAGCGGGTACGGGTCTGGCCGGTGCCGCCGACCTCGCCGTGGCCCGCGCCGCCGCCACCGTACTGGTCGTCGGTGCTCATTCGGTGTTCGCCCCCTCCGCGTCGTACGACGGTAGCGCTGGTATCCGCGCAGGCGCGGCGTGGTGAGTCCTCATCAGGGCTCTGGCTAGACGGCCATTCCGTAGACGATCGTGAAGAGGGTGCCGAGGGAGCCGATGATGAAGACCCCGGTCAGGCCGGCCACGATGAGGCCCTTGCCCTGTTCCGCGCTGAAGGTGTCGCGCAGGGCGGTCGCGCCGATGCGCTGTTTGGCGGCGCCCCAGATGGCGATGCCCAGGCACAGCAGGATCGCGACGGCCATGACCACCTCGACCATGACCTTCGCCTCGTTGCCGAGACTGCCGAACGGCCCCCAGTTCGGGGCGATTCCGCCGATGATGGTGGTGATGTCGCCTTTTTCGGCTGCCAGGATCATGTAACTCACCGCCCCTGTATGGGTAGTTCCGGTGCCCCGTGCCCGGACGGCAGGGGTCACGCACTATCTTCCCTGATGAAACCGCCGTCGGATGTCGACTTGACTGCTCTCTTTACCCGATCTGTCGCCCCGGGCGCCGTCCGTGCGTCCTGACCTGGGGTCGGGCGGCGTGTGGGGGAAAGAACGTATGGTCACTCTGTGTATCACGAGGGGTGACCCCGGGCAATGATTGTCGTCCCGGCGTACGGGGCGCCTGCTCAGGGGGCGCCGTTCGGCGCAATGGGCGGGTGTTTCGTTCGACCATCCCGATGATGTTTGTCCGACATTCCGTCAGTCTGTCCATCCGCACGCAGGGTTGCGGGTGATGCTCCAAGTGGCTCGGTATACGCAGACATGAGGAGTGGGTGACGGATGGGTCGCTTGGGCAGGGCTGGACGGCGGGCGGCGTGGTTGGCCGGTGGGTTGGCGGTGCCGCTGGCACTCGTGTTCACGGGGGTTTCGGTCCCGGTCGCGGTGGCCGCCGGTGGTGGTCCCCATGGCGGTACGTGTGCGGTGCCGCGCGGGGACGACGACGTGAGGGCGGCGCCGGGGGGCGGTGTCGGGTGTCCGGGACCGCGTGGTCCGAAGGGTGAGCGCGGGCCGAAGGGCGATCGGGGTTCGAAGGGTGAGCGCGGGCCGAAGGGTGATCGGGGGCCGACCGGTCCGTGTTCCGACCTGGACTCGGTCAAGGCGCGGAACGACCAGGAACTCAGTGCCGCGCTGAGCAAGGGGAAGGCGTACATCGGTCGGCGGAGCGTGTCCGGGACGACGGTCGGCCCGTACTACTGGAAGGACCTCACGACGCGGGCGAATCCCGGTTTCCCGCGGGACGCGTGCGCGGTGTCCATCACCTACACCGATGACCGGGCGTACGTGAAGGTGCTGACGAACGGTGGGGACGTCTCGGAGATCTTCTGCGACTACTCGGCGATGGGCGTCTTCTGCCCGCTCGGCTGGCAGTCCGTCGCCAAGCCGTGACGGCCGGCTTCCCCGCCGGTGCCGCGCCCGGGGCACGAGCCGGGCGCGGCACTCGTGGGGAAGCGGGCCGCCAGGGGGGCGGGGGAGTGGGGTGGGGTTACGGGGCGTAGATGTTCGAGGCGAACGGGGCGAACTGGGTTTCGCCGGAGTGGATGACGGCGACGACCGGTCCGGTGCACCAGCGGCCGCTGGTGATGAAGACGGGGGCGTCGGTGTGGTTGGTGACGGCGGCGGGGCCGTTGTGCAGGATGCAGCCGGACGGCTCGTGGATCGGGTAGCCGTTGATGACCAGGTCGCCCGAGGACGCGTGCGCGGAGCCGCCGAGGCCGATGACGAGGGTGGCGGCGGCCGCGAGGGTGCCGAGGGTGGTGGTCGGTCGTCGCATGCTGGGGAACCTCCAGTGGAGCCGTCCGATGACGATCATCTTCCGGTTGCGTGGCTCACCGTATTGGGTCAATCGCGTACCGTCACGCTGGGTGTGGGGCGTGCGGATGCGCGAGGGGCGCACACCTGTCCGGCGTGCGCCGTTCGGCGGGCGGGCGGGCGGGCGCGACGAGGCCCGTTACGCGAGCCAGTGCGCGGGGCGGGTCAGGGAGTCCGGGATGCGCGTCGCGGGGTTGCCGCGGGCCGCGCTGAGCTGGGCCTGGGTGAGGAAGAGGGCGTCCCGCAGGTCGGCGTCCCCCAGATCGGTGTCGCGGAGGTCCGCGCCGATCAGGTCGGCCGTGCGCAGGTCGGCGCCGCTGAGGTCGGCCGCGATCAGGTAGGCGCCGCGCAGGTTGGCTCCGCGCAGGTCGGCGCCGGAGAGGCGGGCGCCCATCAGGTCGGCGCCGCGGTGGTTCTTCCGCCGGCCCGCCGCTTTGGCCCGTACGAGCTCGCTGGTCTTCAGGAGGAGGGCGTTGACCTGCTGGCGCAGCGGGGTGACGTCGAAGTCCGCGAGGGTCTCCGGGGCCGCCTCGGTCCACCGGGTGATGTCGGCCAGGGCGGTGCGCAGGTCCGCGTGGACCGGGCGGGCGGCGGGCAGGGTGAGGGCTTCGGAGACGTAGAAGAGCAGCTCGTGCAGGTGCCGCATCACCGGGAAGACCTCGAACATCACGCCGGCCGTGCCCGGATGGGTACGCCAGTCGCGACCGCCGAAGGTGACCTGGGAGACCCGCTGGCCCGCGCCGAAGCAGTCGAAGACGGTGCAGCCCGGGAAGCCCTTGTCGCGCAGCCGGGTGTGGATGCCGCAGCGGAAGTCCTGCTGGAGGTTCTTGCAGGGAGTGCCGGCGGGCTTGTTCACGGCGAAGTCGGTGGACTTGGCGAAGGGCAGGGCTACGCAGCAGAGCGCGAAGCAGTTGGCGCAGTCCGCCCGCAGGAGGGGGAGCGGCGCGGGGAGCGCGGAGGGGGACGCGGACTGGGGCGCGGAGGCGGGCTGCGAAGGGGGAGGCTTGGGCACGTCCGCAATTGTCCCCCGTGTCTCCCGGTGGGGGAGATGGGGTGTCCGCGTGGGCGGGCCGGTGGTGGGGTGCGGGCTCGGGCGGGCCGTGGTGGGAGCTGCCCGGGAGTGCTGGGATGCGGGACGGTCTTGATCACGGGCGGCCGGTGCGGCGAGCATCGCCGCATGACAGAAGTGATCGCAGTCGCCGTCATCACCTTCCTCGCCGTGATCAGTCCCGGCGCGGATTTCGCCATGGTCGTTCGCAACAGCTACCTCTACGGTCGCCCCACCGGCCTGTTCGCGGCCGCCGGTGTCGCGGCCGGGGTGCTGGTCCACGTCTCCTACACGATGCTCGGGGTCGGTCTGCTGATCGCCTCCTCCACCGGGTTGTTCACGGTGATCAAGCTCGCGGGCGCCGCGTACCTGGTGTGGATCGGGATACGGACCTTCCGTGCGCGGGCCGAGGTGACCGTGGACCTGGAGGAGGGGAGCGGGCTGTCGCCGTTCGGGGCGCTGCGCACCGGCTTCCTGACCAATGTGCTGAACCCGAAGACCACGCTGTTCGTCGTGTCCACCTTCACCCAGGTGGTCGGGCCGGGTACCGCGGTGTGGCAGCAGGCCGGGTACGGGCTGTTCATGTCGGCGGCGCACCTGGGCTGGTTCTCGGTGGTGGCACTGTTCTTCTCCAACTCCCGCTTGCGCGACCGGATGCTGAAGGCGCAGAAGGCGCTGAACCGGGCCATCGGCTCGGTGCTCGTCGGGCTCGGGGTGGGGCTGGGCTTCGCCCGCTGAGCGGGTGTGCGCGGGCGCGGTGCGCGGGAGGGCGCGCGAGGGGTTTCCGGAGGGGGTCCGAGGGGCGGGCGGGGGAGCCGTGGGGCTGGTGGTGCGGGTTACCTGTCGGTAGCGTGGCGGCCATGGGTGTCGGGAGCGCTGCTGGAAGTGCCGCCGGAGGTTCCGTCGAGAGTGCCGCCGAGGGGTTCTACGAGCGGATCGACACGGGGCGGTTCCTGGCGACCGGCTACACGCGCGGGCCGTGGGATCCCGGCTCGCAGCACGCCGGTCCGCCGGCCGCGCTGCTCGGGCGGGCCGTCGAGGAACGGCCGGGCGGGCGGGAGGACATGCGGATCGCCCGGATCACGTACGAGATCCTGCGCCCGGTGCCGATCGGTCCGCTGGAGCTGACCACCAGTGTGCTCCGGGCCGGCCGGGGCACCGAGGTGGTCGAGGCCGCGCTCGCCCCCGCCGGGGCCGCGCCCGTGATGCTGGCGCGGGCGCTGCGGATCCGGATGGCGCGGGAGTCCGTACCGGCCGTGGTGCCCGGGCCGGAGTTGCCGCCGCCCGGGGAGGTGGGGGTGACGCCCTTCTTCCCGGTGCCGTGGGAGAAGGGCTACCACTCGGCGATGGAGACCCGGTTCACGCGGGGCGCGTTCGTCGAACTGGGACCCGGTACCTGCTGGATGCGGATGAGGGTGCCGCTGGTGGCGGGGGAGGAGCCCAGGCCGCTGGACCGCGTACTGGTCGCGGCGGACTCGGGCAACGGCATCAGCTCCGTCATGGACTTCGGGAAGTACGTGTTCGTCAACGGCGACCTGACCGTGCACCTGCACCGCCATCCGGTCGGCGAGTGGGTGTGCGTGGAGGCCCGTACGAGCGTGGACGCGGCCGGGATCGGCCTGGCGGACGCCCGGCTGCACGACGAGAAGGGCCCCATCGGGCGGAGCGCGCAGAGTCTCTTCGTGGCGCCGCGGGGATAGGCGTGGGGCAGGCGCGGGGACAGGGATCCCCCGGGCGTGGGAGTATTCGTATCTTCCTATGAGTTCGGCCATTTGCCGGACTCGTGCCCCAACTCCTCGCCCTGCAACGGTTTCTGTGGTGGCCCCCGGACGGGATGATTCGACACGGGGTGGCGGGAACCCCGGGAAAAGCCGTTCGATGGGGGAAGGTTGGCGGGTGCGCAGACTCTGGGTGGTCGGTGGAATCAGCTTCGGGGCATGCCTGTGCTTTCTCGCCCTGCTCGTGATCGGTACGTACTCGGCGGCCGCGGGCATCGCGAGCGGCGCCGGCGGCCGCGCCCTGGGGCTCGCGAAGGGGGCCGTGCCGGGGAAGTACCAGTCCCTCGTGCAGAAGTGGGGCAACCTCTGCCCCACGCTCAGTCCGGCGGTGTTGGCGGCCCAGCTGTACTCCGAGAGCGGGTGGAACCCGAGCGCGGTGAGTCCGGCGGACGCGCGGGGCATCGCGCAGTTCATCCCCGGGACCTGGGCGACGCACGGCATCGACGGGGACGGTGACGGGGACCGCGACATCTGGGATCCGAACGACGCGATCCCGTCGGCGGCCTCGTACGACTGCGAGCTGGCGCGCTACGTGGGCAAGGTGCCCGGGGACCCCGTCCGGAACATGCTGGCCGCTTACAACGCCGGTCCCGGCGCGGTGACGCAGTATCAGGGCGTCCCGCCGTTCCGGGAGACCGAGGGGTACGTGAAGACCATCACCACCCTCGCCAAGAGCTTCGAGGCCCCCGTCGGACGCGTGGCGCCCTCGCAGCAGGCCGCCGGGGCGATCTACTTCGCACAGAAGCAGCTGGGGACCCCGTACCTGTGGGGCGGGAACGGGACGCCCGACCAGGACGGCCGGTTCGACTGCTCGGGTCTGACGAAGGCCGCGTACGAGTCGGTGGGGATCGATCTGCCCCGGGTCGCGAACGACCAGTACAACGCCGGCCCGCATCCCTCGCGGGCGGAACTGCTGCCGGGGGACCTGGTCTTCTTCTCCGACGACCTGACGAACTCCCGGGAGATCCGGCACGTCGGGCTCTACGTGGGCGGCGGGTACATGATCAACGCCCCGTACACCGGCGCGGTGATCCGCTTCGACAAGATCGACACGCCCGACTACTTCGGTGCGACCCGGGTGACGAAGGACGGTGCGGAGGCGCTGCCGAGGCGCGAAACCGTCGGCAACACAGTGTGAAGCAAAGGCCCTGAGCTGCGACGATGAGTCACTCTTCGGTAACGTTGGGGTGATCATTCGGTGGAGAGTGGAACGTAGCCGCCAGAACGGGCGTTCCATGGGGCACAGGGACGGAATCATCGGAAACACCGGACTGATCACCGGGGGGCGAAGGGCCGCACGCAGGGGTGCGGCCGCAGGGGGACCGAGGCAAGGGCAAGGGGCCGCATCACCATGGCTGGACTCACAACGGGTGGGCCGAACGTGGATGTAAGCCTGCTGTACGAGATCAACGGACTGGCCGGGCGAGCCCCGAGCTGGCTGGACCGGGCGGTGTCCGTCGTCGGCGAGTACGGGATCCTGCTCGCCCTCGCGCTCCTGATGCTCTGGTGCTGGCGCGGGGCGCGCCGGCAGGACGAGGCCGCCGCCGTCGAGTCCCTGGCCGCGCTCGTGTGGGCGCCGCTCGCCGCCGGGGCCGCGCTGCTTCTGAACGTCCCGCTGCGGGAGTTCGTGGGCCGGCCGCGGCCGGCCGCGCAGCACGGCGGGGTCGAGGTGCTGGATCCCGGCATCGGGGCGGGCCACAGCGCCTTCTCGTTCGTCAGCGATCACGCCACGCTCGCGATGGCGCTGGGGGTGGGGCTGTTCGTCGCCCACCGCCGGCTCGGCTACATCGGGATCGGGCTGGCCCTGGTGGAGGGCTTCACCCGGGTCTTCATGGGCCTCCACTATCCGACCGACGTCATCGGGGGGCTCGCGCTGGGCACCGCGGTGGTACTGCTGCTCGCACCGCTCGCGATGGCGCTGCTGACCCCCTTGGTGCGGGCGGTGGGCCGGTCCGCGCGGCTGGGCGTACTGGTGCGGGCGCGGGGCCGTGTGACGGCCCGGCCGGTGGACCTCGCGGCGGCCGCCGCCGCGACTCCGCCGCCTGGGCGGGGGCACGAGAGCGACCTCGCCGCCTGAAGGTGTGCTGGGCGGGGCCGGCGTGCGGGCTGCGGCGCGGCCGGCGCGGTGTTCATCCGATGCCGTACGAGTCCCAGACGGTCAGCGCTACGGCTGCCAGCAGGCACAGTGCCGCGGCTCCGAAGCAGAGGCGGATCGCGGCCGGGCGGGTGCGGGGGCGCGGTGGCGGGGTCATGGGTCGCCGCCGCCCTCGGTACCGTCCGGATCCGCGTCGGAGCGACGGTAGCGGGAGCGCAGCCACAGGCCGGTCGCGGTGGCCGCGGCGGTGGTGACACCGATGGCCAGGGCGACGTCGCCGGGTCCGTCGGCCGTGCCCACGGGGCTGGCCCGGGCGGGGGCGGCCGAGGCCTCTGTGGCCGGGGCGAACGCGATCAGCAGGGCCCAGAGGAGGGCGGCGAGTCGGGGCGCGGGTCCGGGCATGAGTCAAGGGCATCCGCTCCCGGGCGGGTCGGCCAGCCGGGCCGTCCGATCGGGGGAACGGGAGGCCGGGGCTACTCCGAGGCGTGGCGGGTGGCGTCCTTGCGGGCCAGGTCGCGGGAGCGGCGGGCCGGGCCGCGCCAGCCGCAGGTGCAGAGGGCCAGGCAGAACGCCCCTCGGTCGGAGGTGCTCGTGGCGTGACCGGTGGACGGCTGGGCCGAGGCCGGTCCCGCGGGGTCGCGGGGCAGCGGCACGGCGGCAAACGGAGGGACAAGAGTCGCTTCGGTGTGCGGTTCCACGGCACCACGGTACCGGGCCTGGGTGGGGCGGGGGACTGCCTTGCGGGTGCCACCTCGCCTCGCGGGAGCGGAATCCTGCCCGTGCGGGTGGCTGGACGGCGGGGCCCTGCGGGGCTGTTCCTCCCCTACCCACCCCTTCCCGAAACCAGGGCTGCGCCCCCGGCCCCCGCAGGCTGCGCCCCCGCCGCGCGCCCCCGTCGGCGTTGTGGGACAAGGGGCTCGGGGCTGTCCCGTTGGGGTGCGGGGCGGGGGGTGGGCCGTGACGGGAGGGGCGGGGAGTCGTTAAGCGGAGTGGGTGAGGGCCTCGGCAGACAGCGGTCACGCGTTGGGGGTTGGCAGGCGATGGTGGTGCACCAGCACAGGTGGACGCTGGGACGCGCGGGTCGGGCGACGGTCGCGGCCGGTCTGGCCCTGACGGTTGCGGCGTTGAGCGGATGCGGCGGCGACGCGGTCGCCGGCGATGACGCCCGCCCCTCCGGTGACCCGGCGGCGACGGTCCGCGCAGCCGCCGACACGCTGGCCGCGACCGGGAGCGCGCAGGCCCGTACCGCCATGGAAATGGCGACCGGCGGCACCCGGGTCACGATCCGGGGCGAGGGCGGGGTCGACTTCAAGAGCCGGATGAGCCAGCTCCTGGTCATGCTCCCCGACGACGCCAAGGGCCAGGCCGAACACCGGCCCATCACCGAGCTGCTGGTCCCCGGGGCCCTCTACATGAAGAACCGCGGTGCGGGCGTCCCCGACGACAAGTGGGTACGGGTCGACACGACGGCCCTCGCCGACGGGAACCTCGTCACGGGCGGGGCCACCGACCCGATGGCCGCCGCCGAGTTGCTGCGCGGCGCGCAAGCGGTGACGTACGTGGGCGAGACCGAGGTGGCCGGGACCAAGGTGCGGCACTACCGGGGTACGACCGACATCGCGCGGGCCGCGGCGGAGGCGTCCCCGGCGGTGAAGGGGGCGCTGGAGGCGGCGGCGAAAGGGTTCAGCAAGGGTGCGGTGCCGTTCGACGCGTACCTGGACGCCGAGGGCCGGCTGCGGAAGGTCTGTCACCGTTTCACCTACGTCAACAATGGCGTGATCGATGTGTCCTCCACCACGCTGCTCTACGGCTTCGGGACCCCGGTCACCGTCGTATTGCCGCCGGAAGCGGACATTTACGCGGGGAAGATCGCCGACTAGTCGGCCGGACCCGTGAGGGCGGCGCGATCGGGCCATGGCCGGGTATCCGGAAATGGTCCATCCGTGTCATGTGCGCCGTGCCGCACGCTCCCTACGCTGAGAAACCGAGCGCCGGCGACCGGACGACGGCAGAGAGAGGTGACACGCGTGACTCCCGCAGGCGGTTCGACGGTGCAGGACCTCGTGGCTCTCGCGGAGATCGAGCTGTGCGGGGAGCTGATCATCGCGGCCTCGGCCGCGAACGAGGACCGGCTCAGTCAGGACCGTATCGATGAGGTTCTGATGGGGCGTTGAGTCCCGACGGTTCGACGGTTCGACGGTTCGACGGTTCGAGAGATCCGAGGGGCCGGTGGCCCGGGGCGCCCCCGCCCCCCGATCACGTGCGCAGCAGTCGGGCGATCGCCTTCGTCGCTTCCTCGACCTTGGCGTCGATCTCGGCCCCGCCCTTGACGGCCGCGTCCGCGACGCAGTGCCGCAGGTGCTCCTCCAGCAGCTGGAGCGCGAAGGACTGCAGTGCCTTCGTGCTCGCCGAGACCTGGGTGAGTATGTCGATGCAGTAGACGTCCTCGTCGACCAGGCGCTGGAGGCCCCGGATCTGGCCCTCGATCCGGCGCAGTCGCTTGAGGTGCTCGTCCTTCTGGTGGTGGTAGCCGTGCACCGCGCCCGTGGTGGTGCCCGTGCCCGCTGCGGTGCCCGGGGTGGCGCCCGTTTCGGCTCCGGAGCCCTCCGCCTGGATGGCAGTCATGCGTCCTCCCGTGGTCCGGAATGAGGAGTGCATACCCCTCATGGGTATAGGGTACCGGCCCCCGGCCGCGGGAACGGGGGGACCGTGGTCCTCACTCTGCCTGATGGAGGACACTGGGGAACTGCCGGTTAGCCGTGGCCGGGGGATGCGCCTAGCATCAGCCTGACCGAATCCAATGCACCCCGAGGACCTCACGTGCGATTTCGTCTGACCCCCAGGGAGACGAGCTTCTACGACATGTTCGCCGCATCCGCGGACAACATCGTCACGGGCTCGAAGCTCCTGATGGAACTGCTCGGAGCGGACTCCTCCGCCCGAGCCGAGATCGCGGAGCGGATGCGGGCGGCGGAGCACGCGGGGGATGACGCGACCCACGCGATCTTCCACCAGCTCAACTCCTCCTTCATCACGCCGTTCGACCGCGAGGACATCTACAACCTGGCGTCCTGCCTCGACGACATCATGGACTTCATGGAGGAGGCGGTCGACCTGGTCGTCCTCTACAACGTGGAGGAGCTCCCCAAGGGAGTCGAGCAGCAGATCGAGGTACTGGCGCGCGCGGCCGAGCTGACCGCCGAGGCCATGCCGCACCTGCGGACCATGACCAATCTGACCGAGTACTGGATCGAGGTCAACCGCCTCGAGAACCAGGCCGACCAGATCCACCGCAAGCTGCTCGCCCAGCTCTTCAACGGCAAGTACGACGCCATCGAGGTGCTGAAGCTCAAGCAGATCGTCGACGTGCTCGAAGAGGCGGCCGACGCGTTCGAGCACGTCGCGAACACGGTGGAGACCATCGCGGTCAAGGAGTCCTGAACCTCGTGGACACCTTCGCTCTGATCGTGACCATCGGTGTCGCGCTCGGTTTCACGTACACCAACGGTTTCCACGACTCGGCGAACGCGATCGCGACCTCGGTCTCGACCCGCGCGCTGACCCCGCGCGCCGCGCTCGCGATGGCCGCGGTGATGAACCTGGCCGGTGCCTTCCTGGGCAGCGGGGTCGCCAAGACGGTCAGTAAGGGGCTCATCGAGACCCCGCACGGTGACAGGGGGATGTGGATCCTCTTCTCCGCGCTGGTCGGCGCGATCGTCTGGAACCTGGTCACCTGGTACTTCGGCCTGCCCTCGTCCTCCTCGCACGCGCTGTTCGGCGGCATGGTGGGTGCGGCGCTGGCCGGCGGGATCGGCGTCATCTGGCACGGGGTGCTGGAGAAGGTCGTCATCCCGATGTTCCTCTCGCCCGTCGTCGGCCTGATCGCGGGCTACCTGGTGATGGTCGCGATCATGTGGATGTTCCGCAGGTCCAACCCGCACAAGGCCAAGCGCGGTTTCCGGATCGCCCAGACCGTCTCGGCGGCCGCCATGGCCCTCGGTCACGGTCTGCAGGACGCGCAGAAGACGATGGGCATCGTGGTGATGGCCCTGGTCATCGCCGACGTCCAGGGCGACGGTGACCCGATCCCGGTCTGGGTCAAGATCGCCTGTGCCGTGATGCTCTCGCTCGGTACGTACGCGGGCGGCTGGCGCATCATGCGCACCCTGGGCCGCAAGATCATCGAGCTCGACCCGCCGCAGGGTTTCGCCGCCGAGACGACGGGTGCCTCGATCATGTACACGGCTTCCTACCTCTACCAGGCGCCGATCTCCACCACCCACGTGATCACCTCGGCGATCATGGGTGTGGGCGCCACCAAGCGGGTCAACGCGGTCCGCTGGGGCGTCGCCAAGAACATCATCCTGGGATGGTTCATCACCATGCCGGCCGCGGCCCTGGTCGCCGCGGTCAGCTTCTGGGTCGTGAACCTGGCCGTCGGCTGAGACGGCCGAACGGCAAAGAAGCGGGCCGGCTCCCCCCACCCAGGGGGAGCCGGCCCTTTTCTTTCTTCCGCCTTGCGGTGGCACCGCCATGCAGCACCGCAGGACGTCTTCACATCCCGGTTTAGCCGAAGCGGCCCGAGATGTAGTCCTCGGTCGCCTGCACGGACGGGTTGGAGAAGATCCGGTCCGTGTCGTCGATCTCGACCAGCTTTCCGGGCTGGCCGACCGCGGAGAGGTTGAAGAAGGCGGTGCGGTCGGAGACGCGCGCGGCCTGCTGCATGTTGTGCGTCACGATGACGATCGTGAAGCGCTCCTTGAGCTCGCCGATCAGGTCCTCGATGGCGAGGGTGGAGATCGGGTCGAGGGCCGAGCAGGGCTCGTCCATCAGGAGGACCTGGGGCTCGACCGCGATGGCGCGGGCGATGCACAGGCGCTGCTGCTGGCCGCCGGAGAGGCCGGAGCCCGGCTTGTTCAGGCGGTCCTTGACCTCGTTCCAGAGGTTGGCGCCCTGCAGGGACTTCTCGACGATGTCCGTGAGCTCGGACTTCTTGAAGGAGCCGTTCAGGCGCAGGCCCGCCGCCACGTTGTCGAAGATCGACATGGTGGGGAAGGGGTTGGGGCGCTGGAAGACCATGCCGACCGTGCGGCGGACCGCGACCGGGTCCACGCCGGGGCCGTACAGGTTCTCGTCGTCCAGGAGCACCTTGCCCTCGACGCGGCCGCCGGGGGTGACCTCGTGCATGCGGTTCAGGGTGCGCAGGAAGGTGGACTTGCCGCAGCCGGAGGGGCCGATGAAGGCCGTCACGGAGCGGGGTTCCACGGTCATCGAGATGTCGTCGATGGCCTTGTGGGTGCCGTAGAAGGCGGACAGTCCGCTGACGTCGATTCGCTTGGCCATGAGGGGTTACTTCGCTTTCGTGTGGTCACCGCGGCGGAGCCGCTAATGGACTCGCTTTTAGCGACCGGTCTTGGGGGCCTTCCAGCGGGCGATGCCGCGGGCCACCAGATTGAGGATCATGACGAAGGCGATCAGGACGAGCGCTGCGGCCCATGCCCGGTCGTAGGAGGCTTCACTGCCGACCTTGTACTGCTCCCAAATGTAGAGGGGGAGCGAGGACTGAGGGCCTTCGAAGGGGTTGTTGTTGATCAGCTGGGAGCCGAAGACCAGCAGCATGATCGGGGCGGTCTCGCCCGCGATGCGGGCGACGGCCAGCATCACGCCGGTGGAGATGCCACCGATGGCGGTGGGGAGCACGACCTTGAGGATCACGCGCCACTTCGGCACGCCGAGGGCCAGGGCGGCCTCGCGCAGCTCGTTCGGGACGAGCTTGAGCATCTCCTCGGTGGAGCGGACCACGACGGGCATCATCAGGATCGACAGGGCCATCGCGCCGGCGAAGCCGGACGGGCCGAAGCCGAGCATCAGGTTCCAGGTCGTCAGGATGAACAGACCCGCGACGATGGAGGGGATGCCGGTCATGACGTCCACGAAGAAGGTCACGGCCTTGGCCAGCGCGCCCCGGCCGTACTCGACCAGGTAGACGGCGGTCAGCAGGCCGACGGGGGCCGCGATCGCGGTGGCCAGGGCGACCTGCTCGATGGTGCCGAGGAGGGCGTGGTAGACGCCGCCGCCGGCCTCGAAGCTGGTCACGCCGTTCATCGAGTGGCCGAGGAAGTCCCCGTCGAGGACCTTCATGCCGCGGCTGATCGTCGTCCACAGCAGCGAGAGCAGCGGGACGAGGGCGAGGACGAAGCAGACCCAGACGACGGAGGTCGCGACGCGGTCCTTGGCCTGGCGCCGGTTCTCGATCAGCGAGCTGGCCGTGTACGTGATGACCACGAAGAGGGCGGCGGCGAGCAGGCCCCACTGGATCCGGCTCTGCAGGCCGAGGAGGGCGCCGAGGCCGCAGCCGAGGGCGACGGCGAGGACCGTGATGGCGGCCGGGGCCCAGCGGGGCAGGTTGCCCTGCGTCAGGCTGGTCGGGGCGACGGACTTGCGGGCCCGGGAGGGGCGCTGGTCCTGGAGTGCGTGGCTCATCAGGCGTTCGCCCCCGAGAAGTCCTTGCGACGGGCGATGATCATCCGGGCGGCGCCGTTGACCAGCAGGGTGAGCAGGAAGAGCACGAGGCCGGAGGCGATCAGTGCGTCGCGGCCGAACTCGTTGGCCTCGTCGAACTTCGCGGCGATGTTCTGCGCGAACGTGCCGCCGCCCGGGTCCAGGATGTGGCCGGAGATCAGGAAGCTCGGGGAGAGGACGGTGGCGACGGCCATGGTCTCGCCGAGCGCGCGACCGAGGCCGAGCATCGAGGCGGAGATGACACCGGAGCGGCCGAAGGGCAGGACCGACATCCGGATGACCTCCCAGCGGGTCGCGCCGAGGGCCAGTGCGGCTTCCTCGTTCATGCGCGGGACCTGCAGGAAGACCTCGCGGCTGACGCTGGTCACGATCGGGAGGATCATGATCGCGAGCAGGATGCCGACGGTGAAGAGCGAGCGCGCGACGCCGACCTGGGTCTTGTCGAAGACGTAGGTCCAGCCCATGTACTCGTCGAGCCACATGTTGAGGCCGCCGAGGTACGGGACGAGGAAGAGCGCGCCCCAGATGCCGTAGATGATCGACGGCACTGCGGCCAGCAGGTCGACCACGTAGGCGAGGGGGGCGGCCAGCTTGCGCGGCGCGTAGTGCGAGATGAAGAGGGCGATGCCGACGGCGATCGGAACCGCGATGGCCATCGCGATGATCGAGCTGACGACGGTGCCGAAGAGCAGGACGGCGATGCCGAAGACGGGGGGCTTGGCCGACGCGTTCCAGTCGAACGTGGTGAGGAAGTTGCCCTCGTTGTCGGCCAGTGCGATGGAGGCGCGGTAGGTGAGGAAGACGGCTATCGACGCCATGATCACCAGGAGCAGGATGCCGGAGCCCTTGGAGAGCCCGGCGAAGATCTTGTCACCGGCGCGGCCGGTGGACCTTGCGCTCTGGGGGACAGGCGGAGCCGTGTCTATCTGGGTGGGTGTGGTGGAAGCCATGGTCTTTCCGGTCTGGATGGGGGGCAGGCCCCCCGGGCGGCGGTGCACCGGATCCCCTGGGTGGAGGGGAGGGTCCCCGGGCCGGTCCGCTCCCCGGACGGGGGGAGCGGACCGGTGGTCCGGGGGGTCAGGTTCAGCTGAGGGTCTTGATGATCTCGCGGACCTTGGTGTTGATCTCGGCCGGGATCGGGGCGTAGCCGTTCTCGGTGAGGACCTTCTGGCCCGCGTCGGACGCGGTGTAGTTCAGGAAGGACTTCAGGGTCGGGAGCGTCTCGGCCTTGTTGCCCTTGTCGCAGACGACCTCGTAGGTCACCAGGACGATCGGGTAGGCACCCTCGGTCTTGGTGGCGTAGTCGAGCTTGAGCGCCAGGTCGGAACCGGTGCCGGAGATCTTGGCGGCGGCGATGGCCTTGGAGGCGTTCTCGCCGGTGGCCTTGACCGGGGCGGTGGCGCCCGTGTTCACGTCCACGGTCTTGATGCTCTGCGAGGAGGCGTAGGAGAGCTCGAAGTAGCCGATCGCGCCGTCGATGGCCTTGACCTGCGAGGCGACACCGGCGGAGCCGGAGGCGGCCTGGCCACCCGGGGCCGGCCACTTCTTCGCGGCTTCGTACGTCCAGCCCTCGGGAGCGGCGGCCTTGAGGTACTTGCCGAGGTTCTCGGTGGTGCCCGAGTCCTCGGAGCGGTGGAAGGCCTGGATGGCGGTGGACGGAAGCGTGACGCCGGGGTTCAGCTTCTTGATCGCCTCGTCGTCCCACTTCTTGATCTTGTCGTTGAAGATCGCGGCGATCGTGGGGGCGTCCAGCGTCAGCTTGTCCACGCCGGCGACGTTGAAGCCGATGGCGATCGGGCCGCCGACCATCGGCAGGTCGATGCCCTGGCCGCCGGTGCAGATCTTCTTCGACTCCTCGACGGCGTCGGGCTTCAGCGCGGAGTCCGAACCGGCGAAGCCGACCGTGCCCTGGTTGAAGGCGACGACGCCCTCACCGGAGGAGGAGGACTTGTAGTTGACCTCGACGCCGGAGCAGGCCGCCATGTAGTTCTTGATCCACAGGTCGACCGCGTTCTTCTGCGCGGAGGAGCCGGAGGCCAGCAGCTTGCCCTTGGCGTCGTCACACTTGATGTCGCCCGCGGCGGCGGCGGAAGGCTTGCCCGAGGCGCCACCGTCGGCCTTGGTGTTGTCGTCCGAGCCGCACGCCGTGAGGACCAGGGCGCCGGACACGACGAGCGCGCCGAGGGCGGAGGCACGAAGCATGTTCTTGCGCTGAAGCTTCACTGTTCGGGTGTTCCTTCCAGAAGCCGCCGGCCGCTTTCTGTATCGGGGCGGCGTGCGAAGAGGACTACGTCTTGGTGCCGGAAGGAACCGCTCGCCTGGGCGGCGACTCACTCCCTGCGTCTACGAAGTTAGGCAGATCAGGTGAAGCGGCCGACCGGGGTAAGTGAACGGATGGTGAACCGTGGCGGGCGGGGCGGTGCGTCCGGACGGGTTCACCGTCGCACGTCATCTCCTGTTATCCCACCGTTACCGCAACGTGACCGACGCGGCTCACGCGGCGGCCCGGCTGGAATCAGCCAGCTGCCAGATGTGCTGGAAGGTGAGCCGGGAGGCCTCCACCTCGTGCCGCTGGTCCGCGTGCAGCACCCCCAGGGCGTAGGCGGTGGCCGGGGCGATGCGAGGGGTGCGGGCGGCCGTGGCCGAGGCGGCGGCGGCCTCCGCGGCGTCGCGGTGGCGGGTCAGGGCCTCGCCCGCGGCCGTCAGCCGGGCCACGTCGTCGCCCAGCGCCTCCCGTGCGTACCGGTGGACCCGCAGGAGACGGCGCACCTCGTTCCACGAGCCGTCGTGGTCCGCGTCGTACGGGTGCGAGGGCGAGGGTTCGGGCAGGGAGGCGACCGCCGTGAACAGGCGGGAATGAGCCACCTCCGCCAGTGGGACCAGTACGTCGTCCACCCGGCCCCGGGCCGCGACGGGATCCAGCGGCACCTCGGAGGCCAGTACCGCCACCGCGTCCGCGACCGCGTGGAAGCGGGAGGAGCCCAGCGCCTGCAGGGTCGCGGAGTGCGCCCGCGTACGGGCCAGCGTCAGCTGGCGCTCCAGCAGCGCGCCCGCCCGCGCCGAGCCCACCGTCAGCTGCCCCGCCGTACCGCGGGGGGCCGGCACCTCGGGGCTCCCCGACAGCCGGTGCAGCGCGTCCATCAGCCGCGCCAGCCGGGCGGCGTACGCGTGCTCGTCGGCCAGCGTCGCCGAGAGCCAGACCAGCTCCGTGCGCAGCGAATCCGCCCAGGAGGAGTCGGCCACCGCCCTGAACGTGGACAGCGAGGAGGAGATGCGGCGCGCGGCGCCCCGCAGGCCGCGCGCCGCCTCGCTGCCCTCGGCGGTCCCGTTCGCCGCGCCTTCCTCGTGCAGGCGCAGCCCGCGGAGGAAGGCGGTGGCCTGCGACCGCAGGTACGTACCGAGTACGGTGCCTGCCGCCGTCGCGGTCAGGTCATGGTTTGGCTGAGCCACGCCGGCGCCTCCGGGCGTCAATGAGCATCTCCTGAACGTGTTGCAGGGGCTGGCCCTCGCCGTCGGTGCTGTGCCGGGTCCATTCGCCGTCCGGGCCCAGGTGCCAGGAGGTGGTGGAATCGGACATCCCGGTCGCCAGCAGCCGGTCCAGCGCCGCCCTGTGGGCCGGGTCGGCGACCCTGACCAGTGCCTCGATACGGCGGTCGAGGTTGCGGTGCATCATGTCGGCGCTGCCGATGTACACCTCGGGTTCGCCGCCGTTGCCGAAGGCGAAGACCCGGGAGTGCTCCAGGAAGCGGCCGAGGATCGAGCGGACCCGGATGTTCTCCGAGAGCCCGGGGACCCCGGGGCGGATCGCGCAGATGCCGCGGACCCAGATGTCGATGGGCACACCGGCCTGCGAGGCCCGGTAGAGGGAGTCGATGAGCGCCTCGTCGACGATCGAGTTCATCTTGAGGCGCACGTAGGCGGGGCGGCCGGCCCGGTGGTGGGCGGCCTCCTTGTCGATCCGGGAGACCAGGCCGTCGCGCAGTGAGCGTGGAGCCACCAGCAGCCGGCGGTACGTCTCGCGGCGCGAGTAGCCGGACAGCCGGTTGAAGAGGTCGGAGAGGTCCGCGCCGACCTGCGGGTCGGCGGTGAGCAGGCCGAGGTCCTCGTAGAGCCGTGCCGTCTTGGGGTGGTAGTTGCCGGTGCCGACGTGGGAGTAGCGGCGCAGCGTGTCGCCCTCCTGGCGGACGACGAGCGACAGCTTGCAGTGGGTCTTGAGGCCGACGAGCCCGTAGACCACGTGGCAGCCGGACTCCTCCAGCTTGCGCGCCCACTTGATGTTGGCCTGCTCGTCGAAGCGGGCCTTGATCTCGACGAGTACGAGGACCTGCTTGCCGGATTCGGCGGCGTCGATCAGGGCGTCCACGATCGGGGAGTCACCGGAGGTGCGGTACAGCGTCTGCTTGATGGCGAGGACGTCCGGGTCGGCGGCGGCCTGCTCCAGGAAGGCCTGCACCGAGGTGGAGAAGGAGTCGTACGGGTGGTGCAGCAGCACGTCCCGTTCGCGCAGCGCGGCGAAGATGTCGGGCGCCGAGGCGGACTCGACCTCGGCGAGGTCGCGGTGCGTGCCGGCGACGAACTTCGGGAACTTCAGCTCGGGCCGGTCCAGCGAGGCGATCCCGAAGAGCGCGGTCAGGTCCAGCGGACCGGGCAGCGGGTACACCTCGGAGGGGTTGACCTTCAGCTCCTGCACGAGGAGGTCCAGGACGCCGGGGTCGATGGACTCCTCGACCTCCAGGCGCACCGGCGGGCCGAAGCGGCGCCGCATGAGCTCCTTCTCCAGGGCCTGCAGGAGGTTCTCGGCGTCGTCCTCCTCGACCTCCAGGTCCTCGTTGCGGGTCACGCGGAACATGTGGTGCGCGAGCACCTCCATGCCCGGGAACAGCTCCTCCAGGTGCGCGGCTATGACGTCCTCCAGCGGGACGTAGCGCTGCGGGGAGGCCTCCAGGAAGCGGGAGAGGAGCGGCGGGACCTTGACGCGGGCGAAGTGGCGGTGGCCGCTGACGGGATTGCGTACGACCACGGCCAGGTTCAGGGAGAGGCCGGAGATGTACGGGAACGGGTGCGCGGGGTCCACGGCCAGCGGGGTGAGCACCGGGAAGATCTGGTTGCGGAACAGGGTGAAGAGGCGCGCCTGCTCCTTCTCGGTGAGGTCGGGCCACCGGATGAGGTGGACGCCCTCCTCGGCGAGCTGCGGGGAGATGTCCTGCTGGAAGCAGGCGGCGTGGCGGGCCATGAGCTCGCGGGAGCGGGTCCAGATCAGGTCGAGGACCTCACGGGGCTGCAGGCCCGAGGCCGAACGGGTGGCGACGCCGGTCGCGATGCGGCGCTTGAGGCCGGCGACGCGGACCATGAAGAACTCGTCGAGGTTGCTCGCGAAGATCGCCAGGAAGTTCGCGCGCTCCAGGAGCGGGGTGGCCGGGTCCTCGGCGAGTTCCAGCACCCGCTCGTTGAAGGCGAGCCAGCTGCGCTCCCGGTCGAGGAAGCGGCCCGGGGGCAGCTCACCGGATTCCTTGTCCTCGTAGGCGTCCAGGTCCGCGTCGAGATCCGGTTCGAGATCGACGTGCGGGCGGTGGGCGGCTATGGAGCCCAGGCGGGCGTGGGCGCCTGTGGCCGCGCGCGCGGCGACGGCCTCGGGGGAGGCGGCGGCGGCGGCCGCGCGCGCGGAGACGTCCGCTGCCGTGGGCGCGGACGGGGACGCGAACTTGTGCGGCGGCTGCTGGGAGGGAACCTCGGAGGGGGCTGCGCTGGGCTGGTGGCTCATGACTCCATTGTTCCGCGCACGCGGCAGGACAGGCGCGTCGGAAGTGTCGGCCGTCAGTCGGAGTCGGGGCTGCATGGGGTCAGCTTCGCGAGCGTGCATTAATGCCCGGTTAATGGCGTGTGGCTTCCGGGGGCCGGGCGGGAGGCTGCGCCGTGCGGGTGGCCGCGCCGCGGGGCGGGGTGGGTACGGGGCTGCGCCCGGGGCTCCGGGGGCTCTGCCCCGGACCCCGCGGCTCGAACGCCGGCGGGGCCGGATCCGGCCGGGGCCGGCCTGCGCGCGTGCGACCCGGAGGGGCTGGGGACGGGCTGCCGGGGCCGGTCCCCGGCCCCTCCGGGGTCTCAGCTCTCCGTGCGGTACATCAGGTCCACCTCGTGGGTGGTGAAGCCGAGGCCCTCGTAGACGGCCAGGGCCGCCGGATTGTCGGCGTCCACGTAGAGCATCGCGGTGGGGAGGCCGGCGGCCGCCAGGTGGCGCAGGCCGGTCGCGGTGAGGGCCTTGCCGAGGCCGCCGCCCTGCGCGCCGGGGCGTACGCCGAGGACGTAGACCTCGCCGAGCCGCTGTTCGGCGTGGACCTTCGTCCAGTGGAAGCCGATCAGTTCGCCGTCGCGCTCCGCGAGGAAGAAGCCCTTGGCGTCGAACCAGGGCTGCGCGATGCGGTCGTTGAGGTCCCGCTGGGTGAGCGAGCCCTGCTCCGGGTGGTGGGCGAAGGCCGCCGCGTTCACGGCCAGCCAGGCGGCGTCGTCGGAGCCGGGCACGAAGGTGCGTACCGTCACGCCGGACGGCAGGACGGCTTCCGGCAGCGGGTCCGCGCCCTGGCCCAGCGGGCGGCGCAGCTGGCGCAGCTCGCGGAAGAGGGTCAGGCCGAGCACCTGCGCGAGGTGGCGCGCCGCGGACTTGCCGCCGTGCGCCCACACCCGGATCCGCTTGCCGGAGGCCGCCAGCAGGGCGGTGCCCAGGGCCCGGCCGTGGCCGCGCCCGCGCAGCGCGGGGTGTACGACGAGCTCGGCGGCGGGGGCCTCCACCGGGTCCGTGTCCTCCAGTTGCCCGTATCCGGCGAGCCGGCCCTGCTCGGTGAGCAGGAAGTGCCGGATCCCCTCGCGCGCTCCGCCGCGCAGCTGGAGCCGGCCCTGCTCGGACACGGCGGTGGTGCCGTCGGTGCGGGCCGCGTCCTCGATCAGGGCGAGGACGGCGTCGGCCTGCTCATCCGTCAGTTCGTCGAGGGTCTGGATCTGCCGTCCCGGCTCCAGGACCACTGCTGTGTCGTCAGTCATGGAGCCGAGCCTACGACCACGGTGCGGACCTGGCGGGGTGCGGCCCGGGTGGCCGGTCGGGTACGTCTTCTGCACGTAACCAGCTCGATACCCAGTACCCCCTGTCGAGCTACGCGCGTTGACCTTAGGCTGCGGCAGACCTCCCAATCTGTACCGCTGTCCACAAAGGGGACTAAATGTCAGCGACGCCACAACGGCACCGCCGAGCCCGCCGGTTGACCCTCACCGCCCTCGCCGTCACGACGGCCGCCGGTGCGATGGTCGCCGCCGCCCTCCCGGCCGGAGCCGCGAGTGGTGGGGGTGACGGCCAGGACCACGGCCGCACCGTCGACGTCCAGATGCTGTCGTTCAACGACCTCCACGGCACGCTGGAGCCCCCGCAGGGCTCGTCGGGCACCGTGACCGAACGTCAGGCCGACGGCACCACCAAGGCCATACCCGCGGGCGGCGCCGAGTACCTGGCGACCGGTCTGCGCGAGGCCCGCAAGGGCCACCCGTACTCCGTCACCGCGGCGGCCGGAGACATGATCGGCGCGAGCCCGATGGTGTCCGGCCTCTTCCACGACGAGCCGACCATCGAGGCGCTCAACGACCTGAAGCTGGACGTCACCAGCGTCGGCAACCACGAGTTCGACGAGGGCAAGACCGAGCTGCGCCGCATGCAGTACGGCGGCTGCCACCCGGTCGAGGGCTGCTTCGAGTACGGCAAGACCTTCGGGGGCGCGGACTTCAAGTACCTCGCGGCGAACGTCGTCGAGGACAAGACGAAGCGCCCGCTGATGAGCCCCACCTTCGTCTGGAAGAAGGGGGACGTGAAGATCGGCTTCATCGGCGTCACCCTGGAGGGCACGCCCGACGTCGTGACCGCCGACGGGGTCAAGGGCCTCAAGTTCGGCGACGAGGTCGAGACGATCAACAAGTACGCCGAAGAGCTGAACAAGCAGGGCGTGAAGTCGATCGTGGCGCTGATCCACGAGGGCGGCCTGCCCGCGAGCGGCGCGTACAACTACGACTGCGACGCGCCGGGAGCCGGCGCCGGGATCTCCGGTGCCATCGTCGACATCGCGAAGAACGTCTCGCCGAAGGTCGACGCCCTGGTCACCGGCCACACGCACCAGGCGTACGCGTGCAACATCCCCGACCCGGCGGGCAACCCGCGCACGGTCACCTCGGCCGCCTCGTACGGCCGGCTGTTCACGGACACCAGCCTCACGTACGACCTGAAGACCAAGGACATCGTCCGTACGCCGGTCAGCTCCCCGAAGCCGGTCCAGAAGGTCGTCAACCGCGACCAGCCCAAGGCTCCGGACCTGACCGCGCTGATCCAGCGCTGGAACGCGCTGGCCGCGCCGATCGCGAACCGTCCGATGGGCTGGATCGCGGGCGACATCCCGGGCCGCGGCTCGGAGGCGTACGAGAAGCCGCTCGGCGACGTGATCGCGGACGCGCAGCTGGAGGCCCTGGCCCCGGCTGCCAAGGGCGGCGCCCAGCTCGCCATCATGAACCCGGGGGGCATCCGCGCCGACCTCGCCTACAAGGCGGCGGGCGCCGAGGGCGACGGGGTCGTGACCTACGGAGAGTCGTACACGGTCCAGCCGTTCACCAACATGATGAACGTCGTGGACCTGACCGGCGCCCAGCTGATCACCGCGCTCCAGCAGCAGGTCAGCGGCCCGGTCAACGGCCCGAACCCGAAGATCCTGCAGATCTCCAAGGGTCTGACCTACACCCTGGACACCACCAAGGCGGGCGTGGACCGCATCGTCGTGGACTCCGTGAAGCTCAACGGCGCGGCGATCGACCCCGCCAAGACCTACCGGGTCGCGATGAACGAGTTCCTCGCGGGCGGCGGTGACGGCTTCACGGTCCTGAAGGACCACAAGAACAAGCTGGTCGGTGCCTCCGACCTGGACTGCTTCAACGCCTACCTGGCCGGGCACTCCTCGGCCGCCGCGCCGCTGGCCCCGCCGGCCGCGGACCGGATCACGGTCATCAAGTAACACCGGCAACCCCTGGAGGGGCGGCGGGCCGTCGGCCCGCCGCCCCTTCGGCGTGCGGGCTTCTACGCGAGGTCGGCCAGGAAGGTGCGGACGGCCTTCTCGAAGCCCTCCGGGTCCTGGAAGGGCACGAAGTGCTCGGTGTCGAGGCCGACGTACGAGGTCCCGGGCCGCCGGGCGACCATCGCGTCGGCCAGCTCCCGCGGGAGCACGTCGCTGCGCAGTCCGTGGATCAGCAGTGCCGGGCAGCTGCTCGCGAGCCAGACGTCCCAGCGCGAGCCGTCGCCCTCGGCGAGGGTGGCCAGGGTGGCCCCGGGGTGGAACGGCAGCCGCCAGCCGGCGCCGTCGTCCAGTGGGCGCAGGAAGGGGCCGATGCCCTCGCCGAGCGGGCCGAGCGCGGCCACCAGCTCCTCACGGGTCGGCGCGGTGTACGGCAGGGCGTGCAGGAAGTCCCAGAAGGACGGGCCGTCCTGGCGCGGGCTCTCCACCGGGGCGTCGACGTTGACGAGGGCGGAGACCAGGTCGGGCCGGGCGGCGGCCAGGTGGTAGGCGTTGATCCCGCCGAGGGAGAAGCCGAGCACGGGCACCGGGCCGCCGGGGGCGAGGTGCTCCAGCAGGGCGGCGGCGTCGGCCACGTAGCCCTCACGGCTGTACTCGGGGGCCAGGCCGGAATCGCCGTGGCCGCGCTGGTCGGGGGCGATGACGCGCCACTCGTCCGCGAGGGCGGCGGCCAGGGCGGTGAAGTGCGCGCCCTCGGAGAGTCCGCCGTGCAGGGCGAGCAGCGGGCGGCCGGCCCCGCCGAAGTCCAGGTAGGACAGCGTGCGGTCGTCGATCTTCAGCTCGTGGCGCATGGCGTTGTTCTCCCCTGTGTTCCGGTCGCTGCTTCGGTGATCAGCCTGCCAGGAATTGGGCAGGTGCGCAATACGCTCGTGTAGGGCGGTTGCCCAAAACCTGGGCGCGGATACGATCCCGGCATGGGAAATCGCGAAGACCTGCTGGCCGGAGCCCGGCGCTGCCTGGAGGAGAAGGGCTACCTCCGCACGACCGTGCGCGACATCGCCTCGGCGTCGCAGGTGAGCATGGCCGCGATCGGCTACCACTTCGGGTCCCGCGAGGTGCTGCTCAACGAGGCGCTGTTCGCGGCCATGGATGAGTGGGCCGCGGGCTCCGGCCGGCTCGCCGGTCAGGGCGACACCGTCCGGGAGCGCTACGCCGACACGTGGGACCGGAAGATCCAGGACTTCGGCGACATGCGGTGGCTGTGGATCGCCTCCGTCGAGGCCTTCGTGCACGCGCAGTCCTCGCCGGAACTGCTCGCGATCCTGGCCGAGGGGCAGCGCCGCAACCGCCGCATGGTGGCCGCGCAGCTGCGCGGAGTGCCGGAGGAGGCGGTCACGGAGGAGGACGTACGGAGTCTCGGGTCGGTGCACCTCGCGCTGCTGGCCGGGGTCATGGTGCAGTCCCTGACCGACCCGGAGCACGCGCCGGACGGCCGGTCCATCGCCCAAGGGCTGCGCACGATGGCGGAGTTGCTCGAAAGCTGATGCCTACCCGTGGGTAGCGATGGCTGGCTCCCGCACGCCATAATCCGGGCCACCACTGGGTCGGCAAAGGGGCGGGCATGGGCGTGGGCACGGGCATGGGCGTGGGCATGGGCGTGGGCGTGGGCGTGGGCGTGGGCATGGGCGTGGGCATGGATGCCGGCGCGGGTACGGGTACGGGCGCGGGGCTGCGGCGGCGCGGCTTCCTGGCGGCGGCGGCCCTGGGCGGTGCGGCCCTGCTCGGCGCGGGCGCCGGGACGGCCTCGGCCGCCACCGGGGCCACCGCCACCACCGCGAGAACCCTCGGCACCCAGGACTGGATGGCCGGGATCGGTGACTCCACCGCCCTGCAGCGGATGACCATCCCCGGCACCCACGACTCCGGCGCCCGCCAGGGCGGGCTCTACGTCGCCTGCCAGAACACCTCCATCGCCGAACAGCTCGACTCCGGGATCCGCTTCCTCGACGTCCGCTGCCGGGTGACCGGCGGCTCGTTCGCGATCCACCACGGCGCGTACTACCAGAACCTGATGTTCGGCGACGTACTCGTCGCCTGCTGGAACTTCCTCGCCGCGCACCCCTCCGAGACGGTGCTGATGCGGCTCAAGCAGGAGTACTCCGAGGAGAGCGACGCCACCTTCCGCGCTGTCTTCGACGACTACCTGAACAACCGCGGCTGGGCCCCGCTGTTCAGGACCGCGAGCTCCGTGCCCACCCTCGGGCAGGTGCGCGGCAAGGTCCTGCTGCTCCCCGACAACGGCGGTCTGCCCGGCGGTCTGCGCTACGGCGACGGCAATGTCTTCGACATCCAGGACGACTACATGGCCGAGCCCTTCGGCAAGCGCGGGAAGATCGAGAACCAGTTCCGCAAGGCCGCCCAGCAGCCCGGCAAGTTCTTCATGAACTACACGAGCACGGCCGCGGCCCTGCCGCCCCGCTGGAACTCCGACCGGCTCAACCCGCAGGTCCACGCCTTCGTCGACGGCTCGGAGCTGGCCGGCCGGACCGGGCTCGGGATCGTCCCCATGGACTTCCCCAACACCCGCTCCGGCCTGGTCGCCTCACTGATCCGGCACAACTGACGGCTGCGCCGGCGGCGGAGCCGGGGCTCCTGGGATGCGGAGCACCGCCTCCGCGCCCGGCCCGCCGTCGCGCGGCGCCCGCAGCTCGGCGGTGCCGCCCGCGCGCAGCACCGTACGGGCCACGATGGACAGCCCGAGGCCGCTGCCGGGCAGGGCGCGGGCGGACGGGGAACGCCAGAAGCGCTCGAAGACGTGCGGGAGGTCGTCGGCCGGGATGCCGGGCCCGCGGTCCCGTACGGTCAGCTCCCCCGCGCGCAGCGAGACGGTGACCGCGCCGCCCGGCGGGCTGAACTTCACCGCGTTGTCCAGGACGTTGACCACCGCCCGCTCCAGGGCCGCCGCCTCGCCCCGTACGTACCAGGGCGCCAGGTCCGAGTCGAACTCCAGCTCCGGACCGCGCAGCCGGGCCCGCGACAGCGCGGCGCCCGCGATGTCGTGCAGGGCCACCACCCCCAGCGGGCCGGGAGCGGCCGCGTCCGGACGGGACAGTTCCTGCAGGTCACCGATGAGCGAGGCCAGTTCCGTCATCTGCGCCTTGACCGAGGCCAGCAGCTCCTTGCGGTCCTCGGGCGGGATGGCCCGGCCGGTCTGCTCGCTGCGCGCCAGCAGCTCGATGTTGGTGCGCAGCGAGGTGAGCGGGGTGCGCAGCTCGTGGCCGGCGTCCGCGATCAGCTGGGCCTGGCGCTCCTGGGAGGAGGCGAGCGCGGCCGTCATCGAGTTGAAGGAGCGCGACAGGCGGGCGATCTCGTCGTCGCCCTTGTCGGGGATCCGGACGGTCAGGTCCTCGGTGCGGGCGATGTGCTCGACGGCGCCGGTCAGTTCGTCGACCGGACGCAGCCCCGTACGGGCCACCCACAGGCCGGCCGCGCCCGCGCCGAGCACGCCGACGCCGCAGACGAAGAGCAGGACCCAGGCCAGGGTGGACAGCGGTTCTGTGATGTCCGAGAGGGGTTTGGCGACCGAGATCGCGGCGTTCTGGACGCCCGGCCCGGAGGACAGCTCCACGGGCTGGGTGTAGATGCGTACGGGGGTGCCGTCCGTGGTCCTGCCGTCGTACAGGCTCGCCCCGCGCAGGCCCTTGGCCACTTCGAGGTCGTAGTCGGAGACCGGGAGGGTGTTCTTGCCGTCCACCCAGCAGCGCCCGCCCGTGGACAGCACGATCTGCACCTGCGCGCTCAGGTTGTTCTCGAAGGGGCCCGGCACCTTCTCCTGGCAGCCGAGCCGGTTCAGCGTCTGGCTGGCCTGCGCCCTGGCGTTGGTGGAGCGCAGCGAGCTGTTCAGCTGTTCGTTCAGCTGCGTGCGGACCATGAACCAGCTGACGCTGGCGACTGCCGCGACGGCGAGCGCCACCGCGACCGTGACGAGCAGGGCCAGGCGGGAGCGGAGCGGGAGCCCGCGGAATCTGGCGGCGGGACTCACTCGGGCCCGCCCTCGCCCGCGCGCAGTACGTAGCCCACCCCGCGCACGGTGTGGACCAGGCGGGGCTCGCCCCCGGCCTCGGTCTTGCGGCGCAGGTACATCACGTACACGTCCAGGGAGTTGGAGCTGGGCTCGAAGTCGAAGCCCCACACGGTCTTGAGGATCTGCTCGCGTGTCAGGACCTGGCGCGGGTGCGCGAGGAACATCTCGAGCAGGGTGAACTCGGTACGGGTCAGCTCCACCGGGCGCCCGGCGCGGGTCACCTCGCGGGTGGCGAGGTCCATGCGCAGGTCGCCGAAGGTCAGTGCGTCCTCGGGGTGGCCGTCACCGGCGGTGGGGGCGGCGTAGGAGCTGCGGCGCAGGAGGGCGCGGACGCGGGCGAAGAGCTCGTCCAGCTCGAACGGTTTGACCAGGTAGTCGTCGGCGCCGGCGTCGAGGCCGGTGACCCGGTCGCCGACCGTGTCGCGGGCCGTCAGCATCAGGACCGGCGTGGTGCTGCCCGCGGCGCGCAGCCTGCGGGCAGCCGTCAGACCGTCCATCCGGGGCATCTGGATGTCCAGGATGATCAGGTCGGGGGCGTACGAGGCCGCCTTGTCGAGGGCGTCGAGCCCGTCGACGGCGGTCTGTGTGCCGTACCCCTCGAAGGCCAGGCTGCGGCGCAGGGCCTCGCGTACGGCCGGTTCGTCGTCGACGACGAGGATGCGCTGCTGGTCGCCTTCGGCGGTCATACGGGTCCCCCAGTGGTGGTGGTCGGTCTCCTACCAGGCTCGCACGGGCGGGCTAGAAGGAAGTCCCGAAACCGTTGGAGGCGCTGCCGCTGTCGTTGTCGCCGCTGCCCGTGCCGCCGGGGCCGCCCTTGCGGAGGGAGGGCAGGTCGGCCTTGATCGTGTTGACCGGGATGGCGAAGCCGAGGCCCACGCTGCCGGCGGAGCCGCTGCCGCTGGAGGGGGAGTAGATCGCGGAGGGCATGCCCACGATCTCGCCGTTCATGTTGACGAGGGCGCCGCCGGAGTTGCCGGGGTTCAGGGAGGCGTCCGTCTGGATGGCCTTGTACGAGGTGGTGTCCGAGCCGGTGTCCCCGTTGAACTGCTGGCCTCCGTAGGAGAACGGGTATCCGCCCTGGGGGGACTGCTGCTTCTCCGACTTGGGGACGTTCACCTCGCGGTCCAGCGCGGAGACGATGCCGCTGGTGACCGTGCCGGTGAGGCGGTCGGGGGAGCCAATCGCGACGACGTTGTCACCGACCTTGAGGTTGTCGGAGTTGCCGAGGCTGGCCGGCTTGAGGCCGCTCGCGCCCTCCAGCTTGATGAGGGCGAGGTCCTTGTCGGGGTCCGTGCCGACGATCTTCGCGTTGTACTTCTTGCCGTCGCTCATCGTCACCTGGATCTGGGCGGCGCCGTCGACCACGTGGTTGTTGGTGACGATCTCGCCGTCGGCGGTGATCACGACGCCGGAGCCGGTGCCCTGGCCGGACGAGGTTCGGGTGTCGATGCGGACGACGGAGGGGCTGACGTTCTCGGCGACGCCGGAGACGGTGCCGGTGTTCGACTGGGAGATGGTGCTGCCGTTGATGCCGGTGCCGCCGCCGCTGGACTTGTTCAGCATCTGCTGGACGGCGGCCGCCGTTCCGCCACCGACCACCGCGGCCGCGAGTGCCACGGCGGCGAGGAGGGCGACGGGGCGCTTGGCCCGGGCGTGGCCCTGCGGGGCGGCGGGGGCGGGGGCCGCCGGGGCGTCGCCCCAGGAGGCCCAGCCGCCGTTGCCGTTGCCGCCGTTGCCGGCGCCGCCGCTCCCGTCGCCGGCCTGGGGGACGGCCTGGGTGACGGCCTGGGGGACGGTCTCACCCTGGATGACGGGGGGCTGGTGCGCCTCGTGCCAGCCGGGGGCCGGGGCCGGGGCTGCCGGGGGGTAGGCGGGCGGCGGGGGGTAGGCGGCTTCCTGTGCGAGCCGGTCACGACCGCGCTGCCAGTCCCCACCCCAGGGGGCGGGCTGCTCGGAGCGGTTCTCCTGGGGGTACTCGCCTTCGCGGCGGAAGTTCTCGGTCATGGATACGACTGTGTCCGCGGATCATGAGAGCTTCCTGAGTCCCCGCTGAGAAGCCCGACAGAACCGTGTATGCCCGATATAAGTTCCGCGCGGTTGAGGTCGCGGTGCGGCCCCTGCCGTCCCGCCCGGCAAGATCCGAAAGGGACGGCCTAGCGGCAGCCGCAGGAGCGGCGGACCACCAGGGCCGAGGGGAACTGCTTCAGGCGTTCGCGACGGGAGCCGGCCACCCGCAGGGAGTCGTCCAGGACCAGGTCCACCGCCGCGCGGGCCATCGCCGGGCGGTCCGAGGCGATCGTCGTGAGCGGCGGGTCCGTCAGGGCCGCCTCCTTCACGTCGTCGAAGCCGGCCACGGCCAGCTCGCCCGGCACGTCGATGCGCAGCTCGCGCGCCGCCCGCAGTACGCCGATGGCCTGGTCGTCCGTCGCGCAGAAGATCGCCGGGGGCCGGTCCGGGCCGGCCAGGACCTCCAGGGCGACCTTGTAGGCGTCGTAGCGGTTGTACGGGGCCTGGAAGAGCCGGCCCTCCACCGAGCGGCCGGACTCGAGCATCGCCCGCCGCCAGCCCTCGACGTGATCGGCCACCGGGTCGCCGACCTCGGGAGTGTTCTCGACGCCGCCCAGGCAGGCGACGTACGGGTGCCCGTGCTCGAGCAGGTGCCGGGTGGCGAGCTGGGCGCCGCCGATGTCGTCCGTGACGACGGCGACGTCGTCGATCGCCTCCGGGCGCTCGTGGAGGAGGACGACGCGCGCGTCCCACGCCTCGATCTCCGTGGCCGCGCGCTCGCTCATGCCCTGGCTGACCAGGATCAGCCCGGAGACCCGCATGCCGAGGAAGGCCCGCAGGTAGTGGACCTCGCGCTCGTCGCGGTAGTCGGAGTTCCCGACCAGCACCATCTTTCCGCGCTCGGCGGCGGCCTGTTCGACCGCGTGCGCCATCTCCGCGAAGAACGGCTGGCGGGCATCGGGGACGATCATGCCTATGAGGTCGGTGCGCCGTGAGGCCATCGCCTGCGCGACCCGGTCCGGGCGGTAGCCCAAGTCCTTGATCGCGGCGAGGACACGCTCGCGCGTGGCCGGGGCAACCGGCCTGGGTCCGTTGTTGATGACGTAACTCACGACGGCGGTAGAAGTACCCGCAAGTCGTGCCACGTCATCCCGCGTCACCTTGGCCACGCGCGGAAGTCTACGCGGGGTGACCTACCTCTGGGCAGGGCGTCCGGAGGAGGTCGTTCCCACAGCCTTCCTAGTCCATCCGGGTGAGCGCCGCGGCAGCCTCCCGGGCGGCCTGGGCAGCCGTCTCCGCGGCGGCCTTCGAGGCCGCCTGCGCCGCCGCTTCCGCCGCCGCCCGTTCCACCTTCTCCGGGGTGACGAAGCGGTACCCGACGTTGCGGACGGTACCGATCAGGGACTCGTGCTCGGGCCCGAGTTTCGCGCGCAGACGCCGTACGTGCACGTCCACGGTCCGGGTGCCGCCGAAGTAGTCGTACCCCCAGACCTCCTGCAGCAGCTGGGCGCGGGTGAAGACCCGGCCGGGGTGCTGCGCGAGGTACTTGAGCAGCTCGAACTCCTTGAAGGTGAGGTCCAGGACCCGTCCCTTCAGTTTCGCGGAGTACGTCGCCTCGTCGACCGACAGGTCGCCGTTGCGGATCTCCATCGGGGAGTCGTCCGAGCCGAGCTGCTGCCGGCCGGTGGCGAGCCGCAGTCGTGCTTCGACCTCGGCCGGTCCCGCGGTGTCGAGGAGGACGTCGTCGATGCCCCAGTCGGCGGTGACGGCCGCGAGGCCGCCCTCGGTGACGACGAGGATCAGCGGACAGCCGGGGCCCGTGGAGCGGAGCAGCTGGCAAAGCGACCGCACCTGCGGCAGGTCGCGGCGGCCGTCGACGAGGATCACGTCGGCGCCCGGGGTGTCCACGAGGGCGGGGCCCTCGGCGGGCGCCACCCGGACGGTGTGGAGCAGCAGGCCGAGGGCGGGCAGCACCTCGGTGGACGGCTGCAGGGCATTGGTCAGGAGCAGGAGTGAGCTCATGCCCGACCACCTGCCCGGGTCGGGCGGTGGGGTGCGCGCGGATGCGCGTGCACGGTTCGCTGGTCCATCACGTCGGTTCCTCCTCGGTCCCGTCGAGGACTTTCGCGGCACTGCTTCGTACGACTTGCCTGGTGTCCGCCCGGTCCCCGCGCCCTGAGGTCCGGAGGGACACCACTGTTCTCGGTCCGTTCAACGTGCTGAAAGCACAAAAGGACCCGGGGGCTACGTTGCCCGGATCCTCTCGCCAGCAGAATAGCCCACCTTGCCGGGCGGGGCCGAGGCTTCGGAGGTGCCCTCTTCTGTGGTTCCCACCACCTCCCGGCCCCGCTCGTGCCCCGGTTTCACCGGATCGGTGGACCTGGTACGGGCCGCCTGGGCGCATGAGGGGTGCGCGGGGGCACGCCGGGATCGGGGGCGCGAGGGGTCATGATGGAGGCCGACGGCAGAGCGCCGACGAGAGGAGCGTGCAGTGGCAACCGGAACCATCCGCTACTGGGCGGCGGCGAAGGCCGCGGCCAGGACGGCGGAGGAGCCGTACTCGGCGCGGACACTGGCCGAGGCGCTCGACGCCGTGCGGGAACGCCACCCCGGGGAGCTGACCCGGGTCCTGCTGCGCTGCTCCTTCCTCGTGAACGAAGAACCCGTGGGCCTGCGCCCGCACGATTCCGTCGAGCTGACCGAGGGGGGCACCGTCGAGGTGCTCCCGCCGTTCGCGGGCGGGTGAGCGGAGTCCGATGAGCACGCCCGAGGAACAGCAGCGGCAAGAGCGGCAGCGCCAGCAGCAGGAGCAGCCGGATCCCTACGGGACCCAGACCTGGCAGTCCCCGACGTGGGACACCCAGTACCAGCCGGTCCAGGCCCCGCTGGACGGCGTACCGGCGCAGTATCCGGTCGAGCACCCCGGTGAGCACCCGGCGGCCCCGGCTCCGGAGGGCTGGTTCCGTGAGGAGCAGCAGCCGCAGGGTTCCGTCCCCGGGGCCGTCCCCGGCCAGGAGTGGGCGCAGCAGCCGTACGCGGATCCCTACGCGGAGCCGTACGCGCAGCCCTACACGGACGCCTATACCGCTCCGGCCCGTCCGCAGGTCTCCGCCCCGGACCACTGGTTCCGCGACGAGCCGCAGGCCCGGCCCGCGCCGCGGCCCGAGCCGGCGCCGCAGCAGTGGGGCGAGACCGCCCATCTGCCTCCGTACCCCGGGCCGGCCGACCCGCTCCAGGACCAGCACCCGGCCCCGGCCCCGGCTCCCGGCCAGGAGTGGGCGGAGCCGGCCGCGTACCTCCCGCAGCAGGCGGCGGAGTTCCCGGACCCCGCCCCGGCGCCCGCCCCGGCCGCGGTGGCCGGCGAGCCCGTCGCGGAGGAGGAGCCCGCCTGGTCACCGCCCACCCTGGCCGGCAACACCCTGCGCGCCGTGGATCCGGCCCAGGCCCGCGCCGAAGGCCGCTCGCCGATCATCGACCCCGGTCCGCAGGCGGCCGTACTGACCGCCGCCCTCGGGCTGCTCCTCGCGGCCGCCGCCCCGTTCGGCGCGCTCGCGCTGCTCGCGCCCCTGATCGTCCTGCAGGGGCTCACCGCGGCCGGCTGGTTCCGGCTCAACGGCATGTGGCCGGCCCGTCAGGGCATCGTCCTGGCCTTCGCCGGAGCCGTCGTCGCCGATGTGGCGGTGCTCGCGGTGGACGAGGCGTACGGGCCCGGCGCGATCATCGGCACGCTCGGCGCCTGGGTGCTGCTGACGCTGGTCCTCCAGCTGCGCAGCCGCGCGGAGCCGGACGAGCGTATGTACGGGCTGATGGCCTCCGTGGCCTCGGCGGCGCTGGCCATCGTCTGCGCCGGGTTCCTGGCGGCCGGGTCGGCCGCCGCGAGCGTGGGCGCCGCCGCCGTCGCGGTGGCCGTCTTCGCCCGGGCGCTCCCGCTGCCCACCGCTGCCTCGGTCGGCGTCTCGCTGGCCGCGGCGGCCGGTGCGGGCATCGCCGTGGGCGGGCTGACGTCCGTCGGAGCGGGCGGTGCGCTGATCGGACTGGCGGCCGGGGTGTGCGCGCTGATCGGGCTGCGCGTGGCGGCGTACGACTACCCGTCGAAGTTCGTCCACATGACGGCGGGTGTCGCGCTGCCGCTGGCCGTGGCGGCTCCGGCGGTCTACCTGATCGGCCGGGTGGTGGGCTGAGGCCCGACCCCGCGCCCGGCGGCACCACCGCCACCCACCCCCCGATGGCATGTTCACGGCGCCCTGACGGCCGTTCATGGTCCACTAGGCAGCTCGAAGCGATCCTCTGGGGGGTGGGCACGTGCGTGTCCTGCGTGTCGTAGTCATCATCGGAGTGGTCCTCGGCGGCGTGTTCGTCGGGCTGGACCGCTGGGCGGTCGGCTACGCCGAGAACCGGCTGGCCGACCGGATCCAGTCCCGCCAGGGACTGAGCGGGGGCGTGGAGGTGGACATCCACGGGTTCCCCTTCCTGACCCAGGCGCTCTCACACGACCTCGACCGGGTCGACATGAAGGTGGCCGGTCTGGACGTGGCGACCACCGACGGCCACCGGACGCACCTGTCCCAACTGCGCGTCGCCTTCCACGGGGTGAAGGTGAACGGCGACTACAGCGGTGGCACCGCCCAGAGCGCCGAGGGGTCCACCCTGGTCACGTACGCCGATCTGACCGCGGCCGCCCAGCCCGGGGTGACGGTCGCCTACGGCGGGGCGCCGGGCAAGCTGAAGGTCACCGCGAGCGTGGAGTTCCTCGGCAGGACGCTCAGCCGCAGCGTGGTCTCGACGATCTCCCTGGTCGACGCCAAGGACGCCGCCGGGGCCAAGATCGTCCGGGTGCGCGCCGACGAGGTGCCGGGTGAGGGTCTCCCCGGGATCGAGGCCGTGGTCCGCAAGAAGACCGACTTCGACCGCCGGCTCGACGGCGGTCTGCCGTCGGGTGTCCAGCTGACCGCGCTGACCTCCGACGAGGCCGGTGTGCACCTCGCGCTGGGCGGTACGGATCTGGCGCTGGCCGAATAGTGAGACGAGGTGGTCCGACCCGCAGATGGCCGGGCCGCAGCAGGGGTCCCGCGGTGCGCGGGGAGATCGTCCGGGGTGATCCAGTCCCACTATGCGGACGATCCTGTCTCGAAATATGACACGGCGGTGACAGGGCGGTCGATTCGTCCCTACGATCCATGGCTATGAAGCATCAGCAGGCGGACCTCACGAAGCGACGGGCAGTAGACCTGTGTCGCGTCGCCGCCATGCTCTGTCGATCCATGTGACGTGTGAGCGCATCCCGCTCCATAGCCGGACGACGGCCTTCCGCTTTCCCGTGTGACCAGCTCTGCCTCCCGCCCTCCTGAAGCCTCCCCGCAACAGGATCCGCCGGGGGCACCTCCCAGCGACAGCTGGGGGACCACCCGGAAACACGCTCCCCGCACCACCAGCACCACCCCGCCGCACACTGCCCCGGAGGAGAACATCATGAGCCGCAGCGACGTCCTCGTAGACGCCGACTGGGTCGAGGCCCACCTGAACGACGCGAACGTCGTCATCGTCGAGGTGGACGAGGACACGTCCGCGTACGACAAGAACCACATCACCAACGCCGTGCGGATCGACTGGAAGAGCGACCTCCAGGACCCGGTCCGCCGTGACTTCGTGGACCAGGAGGGCTTCGAGAAGCTCCTCTCCGCCAAGGGCATCTCGAACGACGACACCGTCGTCCTCTACGGCGGCAACAACAACTGGTTCGCGTCCTACGCCTACTGGTACTTCAAGCTCTACGGCCACCAGGACGTCCGCCTGCTCGACGGCGGCCGCAAGAAGTGGGAGCTCGACTCCCGCGACCTGGTCGACGGCACCGAGGTCCCCAGCCGCCCGGCCACCGCGTACAAGGCCAAGGCCCAGGACACCTCGATCCGCGCCTTCCGTGACGACGCGGTCGCCGCGATCGGCACGAAGAACCTGGTCGACGTCCGCTCGCCCGACGAGTTCTCGGGCAAGCTGCTCGCGCCGGCCCACCTCCCGCAGGAGCAGTCGCAGCGTCCGGGTCACATCCCGAGCGCCCGCAACATCCCGTGGTCGAAGAACGCCAACGACGACGGCACCTTCAAGTCCGACGAGGAGCTCACCGCCCTCTACGCGGCCGAGCAGGTCGACCTGGCGAAGGACACCATCGCCTACTGCCGCATCGGTGAGCGCTCCGCGCTCACCTGGTTCGTCCTGCACGAGCTCCTGGGCCAGGAGAACGTCAAGAACTACGACGGTTCGTGGACCGAGTACGGCTCCCTGGTCGGCGTGCCGATCGAGCTCGGCGCCAACAAGTAATTCCGGGCACGCGACGCCCCGTAGAAATACCTCTCTAGGACAGGACAGAGAACATGTGTGGAGCACAGATCGGCGGGCCCGACCTCGCCACGCTCAAGCCCGGTGAGACCGCCATCCAGGGTCAGGTGACCAAGGACGGCGAGCCCGTCAGCGGTTACGTCCGGCTGCTGGACTCGACCGGCGAGTTCACCGCCGAGGTCCCGACCTCGGCGACCGGCCAGTTCCGCTTCTACGCGGCCGAGGGTTCCTGGACGCTGCGGGCGCTCGTGCCCGGCGCCCAGGCGGACCGCGCCGTGGTCGTCGCCGAGACCGGTGGCGTGACGGACGTGGCGATCGCGGTCTGAGCACCGCACCTGTGTGACCGTACGACCGGCCGAAGGGCCGCACCCCCGGGGGTTGGACGCCACTGGATCGGGGTGCGGCCCTTCGCGCTGTTCCGGGAGGCCCTGCGCGGGCCTTCGCGGGGGCCGGGCCGCGGCTCTACTCTGGAGGCATGTACGCCCGGCGCCGGCGCGCCTACTTCCTGCTCATGGGCGGATGCCTGTTCCTCTTCGTCTCCGCCTGGTCCTTCGTGCGCCTGTGGTCCGTTCCCGCGGCCGTGGCCATGTGCGTGGTCGCCATGGTCATCCCGCCCGTCGCCGCGATGGCCGCCAACCGGCGCGGACCGGACGACCGCTGGTGGAACGACCCCTCGGGCGATCCCAAGTCCGACGAGTGGTGGGACGAACTGGACGGAAAGCGGCGGCACGAGGACTGAAACCCGTCGAGATAAAACCGTAATAAGCATGAGTACAACATCTCCGCAGGGCAGCGTGTCCTCTCTGTACGCGATCAATCGACTCGCGACTCCAGGCCTTGCGGGGGACTTCTCTTGGAACACGAACAGACCCTTCCCGAGCAGCGGAAAGAGGAGGAGAACGACCCGGAACAGGGCACTCCCGACGCTGTTCAGGCCGGTCCCCGCCGCCGCGGAGGCCGCACGGTCCTCCTGATCGCCGGCGCGGTCCTCCTCGGCGTCCTCGCGGGTACGGTCACCGGTTACGCGATCCAGTACGACCGCGAACCGACGCCGCTGGCACCGCTGGCGCAGGCGGGACTGGTCTCGCCGAAGGCGATCGCGCCCGATGACGCCACGACGAACAAGACGATCAACGCCAACCGCTGGCACAAGACGGACGACGACCTCACCAAGCTGCTGATCGAGGCGCCGGGCGGTGCGAAGAAGGAGGGTTCGGGCTACAACAGCCTCGACTTCCTCGCGCTGGGCTTCGAGTTCCCCGACCGCGCGCTGCGCGGATTCGCCGGTGACGGGACCCGCCGGATCGCCTCGGTGAGCTGGTCGGAGGACGACAGGAATTTCGTCGACGTCGACCTGCTGCAGTTCTCCGACCGTGACGGGGCGGACGACTACGTGCGCGAACAGTCCTCGTACATGCCCGACAAGAAGTACGCGGGCAATGACGGTGTGGACATTCCGGGCACCCCCTCGAAGCTGGGGCACGTCTGGGTGTACTCGGAGGCCGACGAGAAGCCGGGCTACCTCCCGATGCGTACCGCCCGGGCCATAGCCCGCCGCGGGGACATCGTGATCGAAATCCACTATGTGAACAACCGGGGCAAGATCGCCGAAGGCGATGTCGTGGACCTGGCCAAGCGACAGCTGGAGCGACTGTGACCGAGCCGCAGAACGACGTGACCCCGGTCCCCGCCGAGGTTTCGGCCGAGGCCCAGCCGGCGCCCGGGGCGGCCGCGGCTCCCGGGGCGACCTACCCGGACCCGTACCCCGTCGTGCCGGTGCGGCCCGTGCGCACGTTCAACCGCAAGGCGTTCGCCCTGGTCGTGGGTGTCGTGGCCGTGGCCGCCCTCGTGGGCGGTGGCGTCTGGGCGTCCTCCGCGATCGCGGATGCCGACCGGGACGCGCCCACCGCCTACTGGGTCCCGGTCGGCGATCGCGTGGAGCAGCCCGCGGAGGCGGGTCCCGTGCCGCCGAACGCCCTGTCCGGCAAGCTGCTTCCGGTCCCGACCGGCTTCAAGCTCGGACCGGACATGGGGTCGGACGGCAACAACTTCTTCGTCTCCGGCGAGAAGGCGATCGAGGGCTTCAACGAGTCCCGCAGCGGCCTGTCCACCTCTCAGCGCAAGAAGCGCGAGGAGACGCTGGCCGAGCTGAAGCTCAAGGGTCTGGCCGGCCGTACCTACGTGAAGGGCGCGGGCGCCTGGGTCGCGGAGGTCCGCATCATGCAGGCCGACCCCAAGGCCGTGGGCAACCTCTCCGAGGTCACCAAGAAGCTCCTCGAGCTCGCCGGCGACAAGCGGGAGGCACCGAAGGTGGACGGGTTCCCGGATGCCAAGTGCGCGCTGCTGGCGATCGGCGAGGAGAACAAGGAAAAGATCGACTCGATCGACTGCACGGCCGTGCAGGGCGACGTGGCCGTCACCTTCCGGGCCTACGGTCCCAAGCCCTTCTCCACCTCCGACGCCGTCGCGTTCTTCAAGAACCAGATGAGCCACCTGAAGTCCCCCGGGGAGTCCGTGTGACCGAGCAGAACACCACCGGAGCCGTCCCGGCGCCCACGCAGGACGCCGTGCCGCAGTCCTCCGTGGTCACCGACACCGCTCTCGAGGCCACCGTGCCCGCGCAGGGCGCGGCCCCGGCCGCCCCCGCTCTCGTCCCCGCGGACGGAACGGCGCGGGCCGAGGCGTTCGCCGCCGACCCGCTCGCGGCCAACCCCTTCGCGGCCCCCGACGTCCCGGCCGCGCCCAGGGACCGCCGCAGGCTGTTCGCCGCGCTGCGCTGGACCGCCGCCGTCCTGGTCTTCGGCGCCGTCGGCACGGGTGTCGCGTACGGCGTCACCCAGCCCGAGCGCACCGACATCCCGGGCCTGTCCACCAAGGCCGACGGCCGCTGGACGTACCCGGCGCTGGCCAGGCCGACACTGCCGGCGGGCGCCGCCCTGCCGTTCGCGAAGGACAACGAGGACGGCATCCACTACGCCGGTCTCACCCAGCTGCTCCTGCCACCGCCCAGTGGCTCCACCCCCGACTCCACGATGAAGCTGGAGAAGGACGAGGCGGTGACGGCGGACAACTTCCTGACGGAGTACGAGGACGCCGCGCGCGAGGGCCTGAAGACGGACTTCGCCGACGAGGGTCTGCGCCAGATCGTCGGCCGTGGCTGGACCACGCCGGACGGCACCCGCACCCGTGTCTACCTGCTGCGGTTCCACTCCTCCGGTTTCGCCGGCACCTTCAAGGGCTGCAACCTGAACATGCAGCTGAAGGGCACCCGGACGATCGTGGACGTGGACTGGACCAAGGCCAAGGGCGGCCAGTCCACGCCGTCCCTCACCGGCGTCTCGCTCTACGCGGAGTCGGACCCGGTCGGCGACGAGCAGGCCAAGATCGGCTGCATCCGCTCCGGTGACCTCGTGGCCGTCATCCTCCAGACCCGCAAGGGCGAGGTGGCGGCCGTCCCGTTCCACCAGACGGTGATCCTCCAGCACCAGCTGCTCGGCTAGCACGGGACCCGTCGTACGGGCTACCTCACCGAGTGCACCGGTCCCCAGGCCAGTAGGCTTGGGGACCGGCCCCGTAACGCCACCCTTTAACACTCCGAGGAGCACCCCGTGCTTGAGGCAGTCTTCACCTCCCTGCTGGTCCTGGTCTGCGTCGGCGTTCTCGCCTTCTCCGGACTGGCCGTGAAGAAGCTGTACCAGGGCCAGCGCTGATCTCCCGCAGATCTCCCGCTGCCCGCCCCGGATACCGGAACCCCTCCCCACAGATCGCCTGAGCACCCATCCATGATCCAGATCCCGTCCGACCTGAACCCGGGTCTCGTTCCCCTCGCCTTCCTCCTCGGCAACTGGGAGGGCGCAGGCGTCTTCGACTTCCCCGGTGAGGAGAAGTGCAACTTCGGCCAGGAAGTCGTCTTCAGCCACGACGGCCGGGACTTCCTGGAGTACCACTCGCACAGCTGGGTCCTCGACGCCGAGGGAAACAAGGTGCGGCCGCTCGAGTCCGAGTCCGGCTACTGGCGCATCGACGCCCAGCGCAAGGTCGAGATCGTCATGGTCCGCGACCAGGGCGTCGTGGAGATCTGGTACGGCGACCTCGCCGACCAGAAGCCGCAGATCGACCTGGTCACCGACGCCGTGGCGCGTACCGCGACCGCCCGTCCGCACACCGGCGGAAAGCGGCTCTACGGCTACGTCAAGGGCGACCTGATGTGGGTCGGGGAGAAGACCACCCCCGACGTGGAGCTGCGCCCGTACATGTCGGCCCAGCTGAAGAAGGTCGTCACGCCCGAGGAGGTCGCCGAGATGGCGCGCAATCTCCCGGACATGCCGGACGACGGCATCGCCTTCTTCCGCTGATCCGCCGCCGTACCGTGCGGGAGCCCCCGGCAGCCCTGGGCGCCGGGGGCTCCCGAACGCGTACCTGCCGGTGCCGCCCGGTTCCGCCTCCCCGCTGCCCCCGCGCTGGCCCGAGGCCTACACTGGCCGGGTGGTGACCACCGACAGCACCGAGAGCATCGCCGCCGCTGGCGGTGGCGACTGGAAGAGCGACCTGCGCCAGCGCGGATACCGCCTGACCCCGCAGCGCCAGCTGGTGCTGGAGGCTGTCGACGCCCTGGAGCACGCGACCCCGGACGAGATCCTGGCCGAGGTGCGCAAGACGGCCTCCGGGGTCAACATCTCCACGGTCTACCGCACGCTGGAGCTCCTGGAGGAGCTCAAGCTGGTTTCGCACGCCCACCTCGGCCATGGTGCGCCCACCTACCACCTCGCCGACCGGCACCACCACATCCACCTGGTCTGCCGCGACTGCGGCGACGTCATCGAGGCGGACGTGGACGTCGCCGCCGAGTTCACGTCCAAGCTCCGCGCCACCTTCGGCTTCGAAACCGACATGAAGCACTTCGCGATCTTCGGCCGCTGCAAGAAGTGCGCCGCCAAGCGCCACGACGAGCCCGGCGGCCGGGCCTAGGACTGCTCCGTGCGGGGTCGTAGGCTGGTGCCATGACCAGCAGCCCCTTGCTCCATCTCCCCGGCGCCGTACAGGCCGAAGACCGCGACGAGGGCGTCGCCGCCCACTACGGAGAGCTGTACGGAGAACAGCGCACCCTCGCGGACGGCCGCGGTTTCGTCGACCTCTCCCACCGCGGTGTCGTCACCGTCACCGGCCCGGAGCGGCTGAGCTGGCTGCACCTGCTGATCACTCAGCACGTCACCGCGCTCCCGGCCGGCGAGGCCACCGAGGCCCTGATCCTCTCCGCGAACGGCCACATCGAGCACGCGCTCTACCTCGTCGACGACGGGGAGACGACCTGGATGCACGTGGAGCCCGGCACCCAGGAGGCGCTGATCGCCTACCTGGAGTCGATGAAGTTCTTCTACCGCGTCGAAGTCGCCGACCGGACCGCCGAGTTCGCCGTCGTCCACCTGCCGGCCGGCTCCGTCGCCGAGATCGCCAAGGAACACGCCGTACGGGAGACCTCCTACGGCCGCGACGTGTTCCTGCCCCGCGCGGAACTGGAGGCCTTCGCCGCCGCCCACGGCCCGGCCGCCGGCCTGCTCGCGTACGAGGCCCTGCGCGTCGAGGCGCACCGGCCGCGGCTCGGCCTGGAGACCGACCACCGCACCATCCCGCACGAGCTGGGCTGGATCGGTACCGCCGTGCACCTGCAGAAGGGCTGCTACCGCGGCCAGGAGA